>NZ_CP042840.1:0-159791 GCF_008000875.1 Enterococcus sp. DA9 | reverse complement strand
TCAACTAACAACGGAAGATGTATCCCACTTTTTAACAAACAAAGAACATTTGAATGAAGTAGTCAGACGGATTCAAAAAGACTTTAGTTGTATGGAAGAAATGAAGTACTTTATTCAAAGAGTGGAAGAACAGTTGTATATGGAAAGCGAAACGAGTCAAACGAAGGTCACAGTCAGCCATAATCATTTAGACGTGTATAAACGTCGTCCTGAAACGGTAAAAAAAGGAACAGAGCTTCTACGACTAGAAACAGAAAAATACATCATGAATGTGTACCTAGAAAGGAGTGAGCTGGTCGAAAACTTTGTCAGCTACACGATTTGTAGGAAACACTATTACTCAGAATCAGAATATTATTCAATTTTTGAGAGCATGGAATTAATGGAAGAAGAAATGGAAGAGCTAAACAGCAAAGATGCGACGGTAGACGATTATTATCTTGTATTTACTAGATTTTTGACGTGTGGGACGGAATCTATCGTGTTAATGGGAATGGATTATGAACTCGCTGTACCCGAAGCATTTTTGAGGGAATATGTAGAAGAAGTAGATAATCCAGGCGACGACTGGTACACGACTTTAACTGATTTTTTAGACACCTACACTTACGACGATACAGAAGAAATCCAAAATGAACTTGACCGTAAACGAATGCCATATCAACGATTTGAAAGGAAAAAAGGTCAATAACCATTTATACCGAAAAGTGAGAATGTGTGAAATAAGAACAAAAAACCTTGAAATTAAGGGAATGGTTCTTATTTCGCACCAATCGCTCCAACCGCCCCCGCCGCTTAGGTGGTGCGAAATAAGCGGGCAAAGCCCGATAACCTAAGAGAAAGAAGGAGATCCATATGAATAAAATCATTCCTCTGTTGTTCGTACTGTGTATTGGCGAGATACTTATGCGTCATAGTGCAGCTGTACATTTAAACTTCGTAGTATTCTTAGGAATACTGATATTTTGTTTGATCTTTTGGCGCTTTGTATTAGTCCTCGTGAGTCTACAATTCAAGATGATTGCAGCCATATTTTTCACAGGGTTATTTCGATGAAAGGAGAGAGTACTAATGCCAATTGCAATAGGAAATAAACGGTTACCCGTGACATTAGATGAAAAGAGACAAAAAGAATTGCAGGAACTCAAACAGAAGTACGGAAAAAGTGAATCTAGGATTATGTGTATTGCGTTAGATCTATTGATCGCGCAAGAAAAAGCAGGATTTGATGTACCAGCACTAAAAAAGTGACGTCACTTTTTAACTTGATCCGGATAAGTGATATCACTTTTAGCAAGGAGGGAAATAAATGTTAAAAACTAAAAAGAATTCGTACAAATTAAAGCTTAGTATACTATCTATTATTTGTCTTGTAGGCATGATAATTAGTGGTCATTTGTATAGAGTGGCATATACGCAGTTTATTGAGTACAAGGTTCACTATTTAGGATTAGCTGGGAATCGATACGTTGAATATGTCCATTATTCATTAAAATGTTCTTCGTATATTCTTCTTTGGCTTATTTTTTCATTGTTTGAATTGCTAAATTTAATAGCAATATCTTCATATCACTTAGATAAGCTAAACACCAAATCTAGCCGTTATAACGAAGTGTTCAAGGAAAATATGAAGTTAGAAAGTGACTTAAACAAGCTAAAAAAATAAAAAGAAGAAAACATAAGTTAACTAAAATTATTTTATTAAGAATGATGGAATATAAGGATAAGGCTACCAACATAACGATCATTACTTCTCTGGTAGGCTATGGACTTCTAGCAATCAGTATTTTGTCTATAGATTATGGAGTAACTATACTGCAAGTCTTAGTTTTG
Source organism: Enterococcus sp. DA9 (assembly GCF_008000875.1). NCBI lineage: Bacteria > Bacillati > Bacillota > Bacilli > Lactobacillales > Enterococcaceae > Enterococcus > Enterococcus sp. DA9. The sequence goes on along the minus strand of NZ_CP042840.1, from coordinate 157,958 downwards.
GCTATACCTATGTATCTATCCTTGTTTATCATGCATGAAATATATAAGCTATTTGTTTTATCAAAAAATGTAGAAATACGGGTAAATATTTTGGTGAATAGTTATCAAAAAGAACTTAAAGAAAGAAGACGGTGGCGGTATTTATTGAAAGGATGAAAAAGTAGGATTTGACATACTGGTATTCAGAAAGTGCCGTCACTTTTAAAACAATGGAAAAGGTGGAGATAAAAATGAAGAAAAAACAAACCAGACTATCGTTAGCATTTAAAAAAACAGAATTACTAGAATAAGAAGTGCGATCAACAGGGTATGCCTTGTTGGGCTTTTTGATTCTCTACAAATATATAGTGTATTAAAGGTCAACTAGACTGTGCAAGATAGAGTCGCTTGGAAAATTTATTGGGTCAAAAATTTTTAAATTTTTGACCTCTATTTTTTATTCATTATATTACTTAGCTAGAAATAAATTATCTACAGAGAAAAATAAAATAAACAATACATTTAACAAAGAAATAGATATGGCAAAGTAAAAAAGCGTCTTATAAAATATCATTGAAAGCTTTGTCTTTTCTTCAATCAAAGAATATAATAGAACAAAACTAGCTAAAGGAGTTATTAATAAAGTAATGGACAAAAAGATTAGTAATTTTTTTAAATCCTTATTCGAACTTTCTAGAGGTGAAAAAGCCTCTTCTTCTTTTTCAGCAAATAAATAAGATAAAGGAATATGATAGAACTGACTAAGTAATTTAAGATTTTCTATATCAGGTAACGTGTTCCCGTTTTCCCAATTTGAAATAGTTTGTCGGGAAACATGAAGCTTTTCAGCTAAGTTTTCATGTGTTATTCCATGTTCTTTTCTTAACCTTTTTAGTTTATCTTTCATATTATAATAACTCCTGTTTTATTGATGTAAAGCATATGTAAAAGGATTTTAACAGACATTTTCAAAATAATTGGGCATAGTAAAATTGTAATTTAAAACAATGAAGGAAGGAAGCCTAAATGAAAAAGAATTCTTTGTTTTACGGAACATTAGCTACTACTTTTATCACAATTGGGAGTGCGATGATGCCAATTACCGCACTCGCTTAAGAAATTAAACCAGCGATTTCTCAAGATACGACATCAGATACTAAAAGTGACATTCAGCAACAATTTAATTTGAATGATAATTTGACAATTAAGAAAAATAAAAAGGAGAATATTTTTCGAAACGTTTCTTATAGCATTAATTATATAGGTTATTTTAGAGAAAGACGCTGGGCAATTATTATGTAATTGCATATCATGAAAGATGAAATATCTAATCTTCAGGAAAATGAAGTAAGGATAACTTGTTTTAAACTGAATATTTAGGTATATTGTGTTTCTTGTGGTTTTGATCATGAAACTTAATCAGAGTTAGTATAATTAAGAAATTCGATTGATATTTTTATATAAACCTTATTACGTTATAATTAGATATTAGATGCTGAGTATACCCGTTACTTTAGATTAATATGTTATGAATATCCCAAATAGTTAATTCTAACTGCTTATATTATAGAAATATTTTAAATTAAAAGCTACTCAAATGAATAACAAAAAAGATAGAATAGAGTGAATAAATGAAAGAGAAAAATGTAGATATTCAAAATTCAAATCGAATCATGCTGTCGAGTGTTACTTCAAGAGTTGGTAATGCGGTATTTGATTATGCAAACAAGATGATTTTGGTTTCGATTTTTGCGAGTAAGCCGTTGTTGATGTCTTTGTATCAGTCATCGGAAACGATGATTAGCATTTTTTAATTTGTTTGCGGGGGCGTTTGCGGATAAAGTTAACCGAAAAAAAATCTTGATCACGACCGACCTTCTAAGTGGGATTACTTGTTTGATTGGATTCTTATTTTTAGACACACCTTATTTATATTTGGCAATGTTACTAGGGAATATCCTCTTGGCTATCTTGTCCACCTATAACAGTCCGAGTTATAATGCGATGATTAAAGAGAGTATCTCCGAAGAATATATCGAGATGCACTTTTCACGCTTTACAATGGTTAAGGAGACTTTTTCGATTGCTTCGCCAAGTATAGGGGTATTAGTTTGGCAGCTATTTGGTCTTAAAGTTTCGTACATGTTCAACGCAGCGACATTTCTATTTTCCGCTTATATCTCTAGTAAAATTGTGATTCAGCTGCCGCCTAAAGAGAAAAAGGATAAAAAATTTGTCTTCAAGCAAATCGCAGAAGGATTACAATACATGTTCAAGCACAAAACGATTATGTATCTCTTGATTATTTCGGCAATGGTGAATTTCTTTTTAAGTGGATATAACTTAAGTATGCCTTATTTAAATAACTATTTTTCTAAAGAAATGAGTAACTTTTTCGGAGCATCCTTAATCTCGGAATCCATCGGGGCAATTTCGTTCTCTGCCATTAACAACAGGTATTCAAAAGGTAAGAAAAAAGATGTTTCACAAAATAAAATGTTATTATTCTTAATTTTATCTGGTCTAGCGATCGTGTTATTACCTATCCAAGATGCGTTGGTGAAAAATGCGTATCTATCTTTAGTACCACTTGCTTTAATTGGTGGTTTTCTGACAATGTTTAATATCCAATTTTTTACGATTGTACAAAAGAGTGTTGATAGTGAATATGTAGGTCGAGTTTACTCAGTTATTTTTACCATTGCAATTTTATTCATGCCAGTCGGATCGCTCCTCTTTGGGTTCATTTTCAATAGTCGTAATTTATTTGTTGTGTTAATTTCGGGCATAGGTATAATTATGACAGTTTTATTGTATAAAGTATTTGTTAATATAAATAAATAATTTGAATTTTTTATATAAATACAGTTAACGGTATTTGTAAAATGTAGGAGAACGGCAATTTAACTTATCGTTTTTCCTACATTTTTTCTTATCTATCAAATTTTTATGCTTAATATGAGAAAAGATATACGTTAAGACAAGGAGTAATAATATACGTGATCAACAAAACAAACCTAATTATGCCCTTTAGCTAGGTAATATGTCTGTTTCTCTTAAAAAATATTTTTAATGTATATTTTTAATGTATATTTTTACAAAGAAATAATTGTTTGTGACATATTTAGAAAAGTAAATAAAAAATACTATAAAATATCTTTGTAATCCAAAGTAATAAATTTTTTATGAAGTATTGAATATGTTGTATGTATAAGAAACTTTGTGGCTATAAGAATTTTTCTATTTGGAGTAATTTGATTACTTAAATTTTTTTACCTTCATATACTTATAATATTTTATAAATATGAAATTAGATATTTCATATCAATTTTATATGTATCGGTGTTTTAACCTCCTTCTATATAAAAATCTTCTATGCTTCTTGGAATGCAGAGCTAGAGTCATAATTCAAATAATTTTAAAAGCTTAATGACTGTTTCTGCAATTACCTTCTTTGATATAAATACATGTTTTAGTTATAAAACAGATGAGATTATAGTTCTTGTTTGTGTTAAGTACCTAATTGTGACAGTAAGTGAAGAATTCTATCTAGATATTATATTTAGAACCTATTAGGTTTTCAATTTTCAAAAGGAAGTTCAACTATCATTCAATCAGTTTTATTGTATCTTTATTTTCATAGTGGTATGCTTCTAATTTTGATTTAATCGATCCGATTGGGAGCGTCAATAATTTTGTGTAAATAAATTGTCCTCCTGCAAAATAATTAGTTACTCAGTAAACATTGAAACTAATGTATCGGTTACCTGTTGAAAACCTTTATGGCTTCTGTTTAGAAATTTTTGATTGTATGTATCAAAAATGCTGACTAGAAAGCGTTCTAGTGATTCTTCATTTTGAAACTGCTCTTTTCTACGGCTGTATCTTTTAATTTGCTTATTGAAAGACTCGATTAGATTGGTTGAGTAAATGGTTCTACGAATGCTAGGTGGAAAATCATAAAAAGTTAATAAGTCTTGGTTTTCTATGAGTGACTGCGTCACTTTAGGATAGTTTTTCTTCCATTTCTCAATCATGCCGGATAAGAAGGTATTCGCTTCTTCTTTTGAGTTAGCTTGATAAACAGCCTTAAAGTCATCACAGATTTCTTTTCGGTCTTTGACACGTACTTTATGAGCGATATTACGAGATACATGGATACAACAATGCTGATATTTTGCTTTAGGATAAATTTGATGGATAGTATCTTTCATGCCTTTTAAGCCGTCCGTAATAAAAAGCAAGACTTCTTGAACTCCTCTGGAGTTAATATCCTGTAGCAGCTCATTCCAAACGTATGTTGATTCAGTTGGAGCAATCGCATAACTCAGTACTTCTTTAGTGCCGTCTTCTCGTATACCAATGGCAATATAAATCGCTTCTTTGGATACAGTTTGACGTTTTAGTGGAATGTAAGTAGCGTCCATAAAAATAGCGACATACTTATCATTTAAGGCTCTGGATTTAAAGGCATTTACTTCTTCAGTCAGAACTTTAGTCATGTTGGACATGGTTTGTGGAGTATAGTGATGACCGTACATTTTTTCGATCAAATCAGCAATTTCAGACATCGTAACACCTTTTTCGAATAAATGGATAATAGTGGTTTCCAATGTATCGTTTGTTCTTTTGTAGGCTGGTAAAGTTTGTTGTTTAAACTCACCATTACGATCTCTAGGTATTTCCAATGTTAATTCACCATATTCGGTTTTGATTGATCGAAAGTAAGAACCGTTTCTCGAATTACCTGAATTAAAACCAGTGCGATCATATTTTTCGTAATCTAAAAAAGCCGTTAATTCAGTCCGTAGGAGTGTGTTTATCGCTTTTTCTAAGTGCGAACGGAATAATTCATTTAAATCGCCTTTAGTGACTAGAGTTTGCACAATTTCTGTAGTAAAATCATTCATAGGGAAGTCCTCTTTTCTGTGAATTGGTTGTCGTTAACTTTATTCTACAGAAGGGACTTCCTTTTTTGTATGGATTTTTTCATTTACACAAAATATTTTATACTCTCGAGCGTCTAGTAGCATTTAGTAATGCTGTTTTAGCGATTATCATAACAATTTTAGTACTTGAATTAAAACTACCAGAAGAAGCAACAATCACCGCTTTTTTAGCGAACTTTAATCAGTTTATTACATACAGTAGTAGTTTTTTTGCTTTCAGTAATGTGGGTAAATCAGTGGGAAAATATTAAGAGTACATCATTTGAGATGATCTGGTGGACAATTTTTCTTCTTTTCCTTTTCTCACTACTTACCTATGCAACAAGTTTTGCATCAAATTTTCCTGACACCTATTTTTCTCAAGCTTTTTACGGGTTAATCGTTTTGTTTATTACAATTGCTTTTTATAGTTTAGATAAAGCAACTGAAAAAAAGAAAATCCCGGTACCAAGACCCTCTAAAGAGTTTAGAAGGGCAGAATACATAGATTATATATAGATTATAGTATAAAAATGTTGAGTCTAATAATAGGAAAATATTACCTTTAAATATTACAATAGCAATAGTTATAACAGTTTTTTTGGCGATATTTTCTATTCAACGATATATTACAACGCAAACTAGAAAAAATAGTTGTGTTGGGACATCTTTTATAAAAGATATTGTAAGAGTATTTAATATTTGAGTAATAACTCTGAAAGTATTTATTAGAGGATTAAATATTATTTCATGGAAGAAATTACTGCTGTGATGAACAGTTCACAGCTAACAAGAAAGAATAAGAGACTGTCAAAAAAAGTTAATTAATTCATTGCTAAATATTTGAAGGAAGCGTAGCTGTTTACTAAGGGGCAGCTAGGCTTTTTTCAACTAGATCTCTTTGAGAATATACAACTCGCCATTACGATTTTGTATGCAAAATAACAATGTAATTGACAGCTTTATTAAACTGAGTTAAACTTAATTTGACAAAAGATTGGAGATGAGAGGTATGGAAACAGTAGCAAGAAAAATAGGAAATTCTGTAGGAGCGATATTTCCAAAGGATATATCACCGAAAGTGGGAGAATCATTTACTATTTTGAAAGTAGGAGAAGCATATATATTGAAACCTAAGAAAGAAGATATTTTTAAAAATGAAAAGGCGTGGGAAGGATTTAGAGAATCTATTACAGCCGAAGATTCCGAATGGGACAGCATGAAGCGTGAAGGAAAGGAATACTAGATGAATTATCCAAAACAGAAAGATATTGTCTGGCTTGATTTTGATCCTTCTAAAGGTAAAGAGATAAGAAAGCGAAGACCTGCATTAGTTGTTAGTAAAGATGAATTTAATGTACGTACAGGTTTTTGCTTAGTTTGCCCCATTACTTCTACAAAGAGAAACTTTGCAACGTATATTGAAATAAAAGATCCACAAGAAATAGAAGGGGAAGTGGTTACACACCAATTACGAGTGGTTGATTACACCACAAGAAATATCGAAAAAATTGAACAATGCGATCTATTGACGTGGGTTGAAGTGGTAGAAGTGATAGGAATGTTTATTTAGTAACTTAAAAAAGAAGTTAATCGGTTGATTGACATAAATTAGAACGAAACCTAGTTGTCCATTGGATTGACAACTAGGTTTTTTTGATAATCGTAATTTAATTAGAGCAGTAAGTTTGAAAGATTAAAATTAGCTTTTATGTCATGTTTTGTTCGCTGATTTTCGGTTGCTGATTACTTGCGTGGGGGATTCTATACAGAAATCAAAATATGTGGTATAAAATTTTGATCGTAGTTGGTATTGTATTGATTGCTTTGGGCGTTCTACTTACCTGTCTCCACTAATTGATCATTGTATTTTTAGACGTCAATCCTATCATGATTGACCACAATGTTATGTTGGCTAAGGGTGGACTTATATATAGCAGGCCATCCCTAGATAGATGTGGATCAGGTAGAATTTAGTTTACCTATTGTCAACGGTGAATATGCTTTATTTATGAATGATTTGCGAAATATAGCTCAGGCGGCTAGAAATGAGTTTATAATTATTAGCCAGGAATTAGCCAAAAAGATAGTTCCTTTTCAAGCGGAACGAGTGAGTCAATGGATGAATCAGGCTCAGATTTGTCGTCCTCACTTTTGGTGCTACTATCGTCTACCTTCCGATCATCAAGATGATGTTGCAATAGCTATTCGTCTTTATGGAATCCCTGAACAATTTGGGATTTCTGTCGAAGTCAGTATTGTTGAAAGAAAAAGATCAGAACATAGTCTAAGCAAACAGAATAAGGTCTTAAATCAACCGATTTCTGCTCCACTATATTATATTGTACAAGAAAATGGTAATAACTATAGAATGAATGGCACAGAAGAAAATCGACAGTTGTTAGTAGAACAAGTAAAGATTGGTCGAGTTCGGAAAGTGTTAGTCAAACAGGATATTCCAATAACTGGTCAACAACCAGTTGAGCAGTTATTGGACGAACTCACGGAAGCGTTCATTAATTTGTTACCATATTACGAAGTTACAAAAAAATGAACTTCATTTCAATAGATGGATATGGGACTTCTAATAGAATAATTTTTTATTTTGATTATTTACAATTAAATACTTTTGTTTTTAGATAGATCATTTAAGCTGTCTAATTTTACCAGCAGCAATTGGTAATGTCGTATGGGCATCATAACCCATAACTTGGCCACGCACGGTAACTGGTAATTCTAAACTATCAGGAACGCCATGGATATAAACAACCCGTTTATCTAATTGAAGATCCGTTGTTCCAAAAGCTTCTTTAAATTTAGCTTGTAATTGAGCTAGTGGAACATCAACTTCATATTTATAATAGCCTTTATCATCAGCAACGGGATAGCCGTCATGTGGAATGATCATATTTTCGGGAAAATCGTCAAAAGGAACCATAGTTGTTCCAGAAACAGGTTCTGTTTCTATGAGATCGATAAAGCCGTCACGATTAGTATCTTGATCCTTAGTTGGAGTTGTAGCATTTTTTCCATCTGGGAAGCCGTGAAAATGTGCCCAGTGTTCAATCTTTGGCGGTGTATCATACATTTCAATTTCAATATGAAGAGTAGATTCATTCTCGTTAAACTTAGCTGTTCCATGAGGGGTACAACCAATTTCCGTTGCATTAATGGCTTCTATATTAGCAAAATATTCTGTCATAGTATTCTTCCCTTTCATTCATAGTCTAACTTAATTATAAAATATATAGTATAAAATATAATTGACAACGATCAAGAAAACTAACATATAGTTCTTTGGATTTTTTATTTTAGTAACTTATAAAAAATTAAATTCATTCCAGAAAGTTTTTAGAAGTGTTACTTTTTTTCCTTTCCGAATAATAAGTTTTCTTTCTTGAAAGTTTTTAAGTTTACGAGAAATAGTTTCAGGGCTAGTGGCTAGGTAATTGGCCAGCTCTTTCATAGATAGAGGAAGAGTAACAATCTCATCTTCAATGATTGTAGGTAAGGGGGACAGTCGACTAATGTATAAAGCTAAGCGATCCTCAATTCGATCAAGTGCCAATAATTCTAACTGTCTTTCCAGTTCTACTGTTTTACGGGCATTTAATTGAAGCAATCTGCAGCTAAGTTGGGGGTAGAGCTCAATAAGCTTGTTAAACTCTGTTTTATAAAGAATGCAAACCTTCGTTTCCTTAATAGCTTCCCCATATAGTGAGTCATTTATTAACCCAAACAGATAATTCTCTCCATCATATTCCCCTTCTTTCACGATACGTATAAATTGTTCTTTACCAGTTTTACTAATTCTATAGATCCTCATCGCTCCTGAAGCAACAATGGATAATTGTTCCTGATCACCTGGTGAAAAAATAAGTTCCCCTTTCTGAAATGTTTTATGATGCAATAGACACTGTATATTATTTTTTTCATTCATTGTAAGGGGGTTAAATAGTGGAACTTTACAGAGACAACCTAATTTATTCATATTTTTCTTTCCTTTAAAATTTTAAAAATTCAAAAAAATTAGAAAACTTGACCATCGTCATTTTTTTTAATAGATATTTTATATAATATATATATCGTAATACTATATATAGTGTTTTGCGTTGTATTGCACACTATATATAGAAATTATATAAGAGAGGTGAATTGAATGCAAGCCATCCAGGTGTACTATATTAGTCTCAGTGGAAATACAACTAGTTTCCTCAAGGGGTTAGATCACTACTTCCAACAAGAGTATCAAAAAAGGTTGAAGTACATTAATGTAAAAGACCTTGTTAAAGATGGGAAATCTCTAGCATTTGACATTAAAGAACCTTATTTCGCGTTTCTACCAAGCTATTTAGAGGGAGGAAATGGTATTGATACTGGGGATACTGAAATTCTAACAACCCCTTTACGTCAACTAATTGCTTATAGTAAGAATCGTGAATATTGTCTAGGAATTGTTGGTAGTGGTAATCGAAATTTTAATAAGCAATTCTGCTTAACAGCTTATCAGTATGCAAGAGATTTTGGGTTTCCAGTCTTAGATGAATTTGAATTAAAAGGAACAGAAACAGATGTAAAACGGATTGCAGAAAAAATAGATAGGCGGCTAGTAGAAGTCCAAGTTTGATTCGATTATTTATAACAACTCCAGCATGATAGAAAAGATAACCTACATTCTTTTCGCTATAAGTATTAAAAATAAAAAAATTTCCAAAAGTATCTAAAGAAAGGAATCATATTAGTGGGAGCCACCCGTTAATATAAGGAAAATAGAAAATGACACAAGATTATTTTGTTCTTAATAACATGCTAAATATCCCAGTGGATGGGCAGATTCCACTTCATTACGACAAAGAAGCTTTAGAAGAGTATTTAAATACTGAAATCAAAGAAAAGCTGATGACTTTTAATAGCTTAGAAGAAAAACTCGAGTTTCTCGTTACACATAACTATATTGAAGAAAGCTTACTAGATTTGTATGGTGATGATAGTAGAGTGTTTGTAAAAGAACTCTTTGACTTTGCCTATAACTATGGTTTTAAATTTAAGAGTTTTATGGCCGCCTATAAATTTTATAATCAATATGCAATGAAAACAAATGATTTAGAATTTTATCTGGAAAACTTTGAAGATCGTGTTGTTTTTAATGCGCTTTACCTTGGAAATGGTGATAAAGATTTAGCTTTTAAACTACTGGAAGAGTTGATTTCACAGCGCTATCAACCAGCAACACCAACCTTTTTAAATGCAGGAAAAAAGAGGCGGGGAGAAATGGTTTCGTGTTTTCTTATCGATATTGATGATTCCATGCTATCTATTGGACGAAATCTTAATTCTGCATTACAACTTTCTAGAATTGGAGGAGGTGTAGGAGTTAATCTCTCAAATCTACGTGCAATGGGAGCCCCTATTAAAGAGATTGCGAATGCTTCTTCAGGAGTTCTACCAGTTATGAAGTTGCTTGAGGATTCTTTTTCTTATAGTAACCAACTTGGTCAGCGTAATGGGGCTGGTGTTGTCTATCTTAATGTTTTTCATCAAGATATTCTTAATTTCCTGTCAACAAAGAAGGAGAATGCTGATGAAAAAATTCGTGTAAAAACCTTATCGCTAGGTCTGATAGTACCGGATAAATACTATGAGTTACTTAAAACGAATCAGCCTATGTATCTCTTTAATCCTTATCATGTCGAACGCGTGTATGGTATTCCCTTCTCTTATGTTGATTTAACTAAGGAATACGACAACATGGTGGTAAATGATACCATTGAAAAAACTGTAATTAATGCTCGTGAGTTGGAGCAGGAAATCTCACGATTACAACAAGAATCGGGTTACCCGTATATTATAAATATTGATACCGCTAATCGTACGAATCCAGTAAAAGGAAAAATAATTATGAGTAATCTCTGCTCAGAGATTCTTCAGCCTCAAGAACCGTCTAAGTTAAATGCGGATTTAAATTATAAACAAGTGGGTACGGATATTTCTTGTAATCTTGGTTCTATGAATATGGTAAATCTTATGAAATCAAGTGATTTTGGGAAGTCAATTGAGTACGCAGTACGGGCCCTTACTACCGTTACAGATCAAGTTCATATCGAAGAAGTACCCACAGTTTCAAAGGGAAATGCCTTATATCATACGATTGGGTTAGGTGCAATGGGTCTACATACTGCTTTAGCCTTGAATGGTCTTGACTACGAGTCTGAAGAAGCGCTAGAGTTTGTGGATGCGTTCTTTTTAGCTATGAATTATTACACTTTAAAAGCAAGTCATCAAATTGCTGTGGAGAAATCAGAAGCCTTTCATGATTTCGAATCTTCTCATTATGCTGATGGGACTTACTTTGATAAATATTTGGAGAAAGATTTCGAATTTCAGTTTGATAAAGTAAATGAAATTTTCAAGCAAATATCATTACCTACTGTTAGTGATTGGCAACAATTAAAAGAAGATATTATGCATGATGGCCTTTATCATCGTAACAGATTGGCTATTGCCCCAAACGGATCCATTTCATATATTAATGAAACAAGTGCGTCACTTCACCCGATTACTCAATTGATAGAAAATCGTCAGGAAAAGAAAGTGGGATCAATTTTCTATCCTGCTCCATATCTCTCAAATAAAACACTTCGTTATTACAAAACGGCCTATAACATGGATCAACGAAAAATTATTGATATTTACGCAAAAGCGCAACAGCACATTGATCAGGGAATGAGTTTAACGCTCTTTATGCGGTCAGTTTTACCGGAAGGAGTTTATGAATGGAAAAGTCCTGGGAACTCCCAATTAACGACTCGTGATTTAAACCGGCTTCGTAATTATGCTTGGACAAAAGGGATTAAATCACTTTACTATGTACGAACTTACACTGAGGACGATGAGTTTAGCAGTGTCAATAATTGTGAATCTTGTATGATTTGAGGAGATAGTATGTCAAATAATTATTTATATTATAAAGCAATTAATTGGAACGTCATTGAAGATGAATTGGATAACGTTGTATGGGAAAGAGCAACTTCTCTTTTTTGGTTAGATACACGTATTCCAATTGAAGAGGATCGAGAAAAATGGGAGAAATTAAGCTTGCAAGAGCGGAAGCAGCTTAATCGCTTATTGCTTTTTTTAGCGAATCTTTCCACCTATCAATCTATTGAATCAGTGGAGGTTATTCGGAACAGTGAACGGTCACAACAAGAAATTGCTATTTTGAATAATCTTCAATTCACAGAAATGGTTAATACAAAAGCTTATAATCGAATTCTACGTGTCTTTAATAAGGAAATTGATCTTCAGGAAGAGTTTGATTGGATTGATACTGAGCCCCTTGTGAGAGAATATCTAGAAAAAATCGATACGATCTACCAAGGAACTAACCCAATGAAAAAGCGTTTTATGGTAGTATGTGTAGAAGGACTTTTAAATTATGCTTATCTATCATACCTTTTCGAACTATGGATTGAAAAAGGCTTTGTTAACCTTGGCAGCATGTTGGGAATGATTGTTAGAAACGAATCGTTACATTGTTACTATCTCAACCACAAAATTAGACTTCTGTTAAGGGAAACTAAACTTGAACAGGTTAAGGAATTTAAAAACTGGGGAGTTTATATCGTTGATTATTTTGTAGAATTGGCGATTCGTTTAATTAATGATTTTTATAACTTAGAGAATAGTAAAACGGTGGCTATTAATTTAGTAAAGCAAGAAGCAAATCATATTCTTACTGGGATAGGGCTTAATAAAGCTTATCAAATTGACGAGAAAAAATTAGTAACCATAAATAGGTATTTGAATGAGTTACGCAAACATGATTTGTCTAACCGTAGCGATAAGAATACTGTGAATGCAGAAGAATCAATGAATGAGTCTGATTATGATTTTTAGATAGATATATTTTTGATTTTAACTGGTGATTTTTAATTGACATGTAACAATAAATAATAAAGCAATGAAAGGAACGACTATGTTACACAAAACAATGAATTGGCAACTTGTTGAAGATGAACTCGATGAATATGTTTGGGATAAAGCAACTGCTCAGTTTTGGTTAGACACAAGAGTGCCTGTTTCTAATGACTTATTGGATTGGAAGAACCTTTCTGATGTGGAAAAAAAGGTGGTAAAAAAAGCGGTAGGAGGACTCGCTTTACTAGATACATTACAATCAGAAGAAGGTTTATATGCACTAAAGAAAAATGCTAGAACTCAAAAAGAAAAAGCTGTACTGAGCGACTTCACTTTTATGGAATCCATTCATGCTAAAACTTATGGGACGATTTTGATTTCTCTTAACACCTTTAAGGACATTGAAGAGATTTATGATTGGATGAATAATGATCCGAAAATGCAATTTAAGGCTGAAAAAATTAATGAAGTCTATCAAAACGGAACCCCTATGCAGGTCAAGGTAGCCAGTGTTTTTTTAGAAGGAATTCTATATTACAGTAATTTCTTTATTCCATTATGGTATCGTGGTCAAAATAAATTAGCAAATCTAGCCGAGCTTATCAAGCTAGTTATCCGAGATGAATCAGTTCACGGAACTTATCTTGGATATAAATTTCGACAAGATTTTGAAGAATTAACATTAGAAGAAAAAGATGAGTTTACAAATTGGATGTATACATTTCTAAATGAGCTCCTTAAAAATGAATTTGCTTATACTGAAGAAGTATATTCTGAAATTGGCTTAGTAGAAGATATTAAGACATTTGTCAAATATAATGCGAATAAATCTCTTCAAAATATGGGATTTGGTATTTACTTTGAAGATGCTCTAGTAAATGATGTGAATCCAATTGTTATGAATGGAATTTCCATTGAAACGGCTAATCATGATTTCTTTTCTCAAGTAGGAGCAGGTTATTTAATGGGTGGAGCAGAGGAAATGTCCGAAGATGACTATGAATTCTAAGAATTTAAGAGATTAGAATGGAGAGAAACATATCGCCGATTGTAAAATTAAGCTAGACAACTAAAAAAGCCATTTGTGCTACACTCAAAATAGTTCTGACCAAAGAATTATAAGGAGTGAGTACAAATGACCTATACCCATCTTACAACGGATGAACTTGTAATGATAGAGTCTTATTTCAAAATAAATCAATCTGTTGCGAAAACTGCGCATTGCTTGAATCGTTCAAGACAAACGATCCATAAAGTATACCTATTCTTCAAGCAAGGAAAATCAGCCTTAGAATACTATCAACAGTATAAGAAAAACAAATCAAACTGTGGTAGACGCCCGCTTGTTTTACCCGAGGAACAATCAGAATATATTCAAAGAAAGGTTGTTCAAGGATGGACACCCGATGTGATTGTTGGTCGTGCAGCGTTTCCTATTCGTTGTTTTGCTCGTACCATTTATCGTATGTTCAAAAAGGGGCTATTTAATCCTTCTGACTTACCGATGAAAGGCAAGCGTAAACCGAATGGACATCAAGAAAGGCGTGGAAAACAAGCTTTCCGCCGCTCTATTCATGAACGTGAAAAAGATTATAGCCAATTCTCAAATGAGTTTGGTCACCTTGAAGGTGATACTATCGTAGGTCTGAAACATAAAAGTGCTGTAATTACCTTAGTTGAACGATTATCAAAAGTTATCATTACATTGAAACCGTGTGGTAGACAAGCGATTGATATTGAAAAAAGGTTCTGTTGCAAAGTTTTCCAAAAAATCTATTTTAGTGTAAAATTGAGAAAAAAGACAGAGAGGACAGAGTAATGAATCATTTTAAAGGCAAACAATTCAAAAAAGACGTCATTATTGTCGCTGTTGGTTACTAGCTGAGTTACAATCTAAGCTATCGTGAAGTTCAGGAATTGTGATATGATCGTGGAATAAATGTTTGTCATACTACGATTTATCGTTGGGTACAAGAGTACAGCAAAGTCCTCTATTATCTTTGGAAGAAGAAAAATAGACAATCCTTCTATTCATGGAAAATGGACGAAACCTATATCTTATATTCTAACATTCATCATTGCTTTCATCATTACTCTAGTCTATGAGCAGCGTAGAGAATTGAAAGCTGAAAAAAATATTCGCCCAGTGGAAGATGGAACAAGAACAAGTGGAAATGGTTGAATCATTAGCTCATGATTTAGAAAAACCCCTCTTTCCATTATAAGAGGATATTTCGAGGCAATACTAGAATCTAATATTGATGACAATGAAAAATTGCATAGATACTTAACAGTTATAAAAGTAAACTTAGAGAAAATCAGATAGAAATATCGGTTCTATGTTAACTTGGGTGGACAATTTTAGTCCCTTATTTAATTAAAAAATTTGAACACTTTTCATGGTAGTTATTAAACTGCTATGAAAAGTGTTTTTTCGTTATTTTAACTTTTGCAAAGTCATTACATCACCTTCGTTTATTCTCTTTATACTTTTACTTCTAATTCTTATTTATCGATATAATTATATATAAACAATTATTGGTTCGTAATTTCTAACACTTGTGCGATATCTTACAGATAAATTATACATCTATTCCTAAATCTAAAGTAATGACGGCACTTTTATGATGAATGCCAACGATCGTATCACCTTCAAGGTGACCAAACTCAGAATTGAAATCAGGATAATTATCAGGTCGATCATGGATTGAGCGCTGATACTGTTGTTTTCCCCGTTTTTCCTGATGGCCATTGGGTTTTCTTTTACCTTTCATCGGTAGTGTGTCAATCTCAAATATTCCTTTAGAAAATAAACGATAAAGTGTTCTCATACCGCATGAAACAGGCCTTTCTTTTCGCCCGATAATGACGTCAGGCGTCCAACCAAGAGTGATTTTCTCTTTAATGTAATCTACCTCATGAGCAGGTAATTGAATGACTTTTCTACCACATTTTTTCTTATTTTCTTTATACTGGTGCCAATAATCAAGAGCAGTCTTACCTTGCTTGAACTTATTGACTACATTATAAATAGTTTGTATAGCACGTCCCATTCGGTTAGCGATTTCACCCGGCTTATTATGTTGAAGATAATATGATTCTATCATTGTCAGTTCGTCTATGGTAAGATGTTTGTAGGTCATTTATGGTTACACTCCTTTGTTTTCTTTCGTCGGAAATACAATTTGAGTGTACCATAAATGCCTTTTTATTTTTCTAACTTAATTTTACAATTCGCGTTATAAAAAAGATATTAATGGATAATTATGTATATACGAAAATCGAGATATATGTTATACTTTGTATATACAATTAAAGAGGTGAATAACATGGAAATGATACCAATCAAAAAATGGGGAAATAGCAACGGACTTAGATTGCCAAAAAATTTAATGGAATTTCTGGAATTAAAGACTGATGATCGAGTATCAATCAAAAGCGAAGATGTTAATGGAAAAAGACGATTAATTATCGAACCAGCAATTTCAAAAGAAGAAGTAACTATTGAAGAGCTTTTCAAAGATTACACAGAGGGCAAAGTAAATATTAAAATTCAGGATTTAGGAAGCCCAGTAGGGAGAGAACTATGGTAGATGTTCCAAGACAAGGTGATATTCTTTTATTGAACACAGCTCCCAGATCTGGCCATGAACAGACTGGAAGAAGACCTTATATTGTTCTTAGTCACGATATTATTGCAGATACTAGTAATGTGGTTATTGTTGCACCGATAACTACAACTAGTAGAAATTACCCACTATACATTGAAATAACAGAAAATCATAAAATGAAAACACGCGGAAAAGTTATGTTAGATCAAATCACAACAATTGATTATGAAGCCAGGAACTGCAAATTTCTAGAAAAAGCTTCTGAAAAATTAATAGAAGAATTATTAACAAAAATACGAGCTGTATTTCAAAAAGTATAAATTACCCGTGGTGCTAGTTAATTTTTTCCTAGAGGAAAATGTCTAAACATGTTGGTAAATCAACAAAAAAACGCATAGAGTAGTCTCAAAACTCCCAAGAAATGAGGACTACATATGCGTTCATCAAAATATACTGAACATTATACAGATACTTTTATAACATTCAAGGAAATTATGAGAACTGTTTCTAACATATACCACAATTGTGTACCAGATAAGATTAAAAACCGAAGAAATACTGATCAACTGAAGCAACGCGATACAGTGATTATTGCTTGTGTTATATGGGGCATAATTAATGGCTATACTAGCCAAAGAGCCACGTATAGAGCGGTTTTTTCCGTCTTATTTCCTAATGGTGACTTTCCTAGTAGGAGTCGATTCACTCGCTTAAGTTCAAACTTAGCTTACACTATCAAGATTATTCGATACTTTTTCATCAAGAAGCTCACCAAAGGTGAACTAGTCGGAATTATAGATAGTTTTCCTAGTCCATTATGTAAACCAGTTAGAAATAGACAAGCAAAACTATTGAATCAAATAGCCAAAGTTGGCTATAACTCAACAAAAAAATCTTATTTTTATGGTCTTAAAATTCATATGATCGTTACTAAGACTGGCTTTCCGATTACTTACTCAATCACGAATCCAGGTGTCCATGACGTGAAAGTGTTAGAGACTTTATCGGAAGAAGCGAATCTTCCCAATATCCTAGGGGACAAAGGATATATTAGCCATAAAATCCATGAAAAGCTTGCCCTTAAGGGCATTACTATATCCGTTCCGCCACGTAAAAACATGGATAAATCAGAAAAACTAGACCACAGCTTACTTGGAAAACAAAGAAAAACAGTTGAGACTGTTTTTTATTCCTTAGAAAAATTAGGTTGTCAAAATTTCAACTCACGTTCTGTTAAAGGGCTAGAGAGTAGATTTGAAAGCATATTACTGGCTTACAGTGTTCTATTAAGTCGAGCACAACGACGTTTTGAAGGAACTTTGAGATATTCTTTAGGATATTAAAATTAACTAGCACCACGGGTATATACATAGACAAAAAGGAGAAGAATAGATGAATAAATTGTTAAGTGGGTTGTTTGGAGTATCGGTGATTTTAATGTTGGGGGCCTGTGCAAATTCAACAAGCGGCAAAAGTGAAAATACCAAGAGTGCTGCAGAAGGAAAATTTGTTGTATCAAAAAATATAGAAATAACTGAACAAGAAAAAGAAATGAATGTTACTGAGAGGATGAATGAACTATTTAATGCAGTTAATAAAGACACGATAATAGCAAATACTTCGGAAAAATTTGGCTATCAATTTGCTATTGAAGAGAATTTGAATGAACCTTATAAACTAAGTGATCAAATTAATAAGAATAAAGAACTTATTTTCAAAAACTTAGATAAAGAAATAGGGTTGGAAAATTATTATACAAAAACAGCATTGAAACATATCAAGGAAGAATTTGAAAGAATGAATCAACACACACCTTTTCAATATCCGATAGACTTCTTTTTCTTAGCTCAATACACTGGACATTATTGGGGAGAAGTAAAGACTGAAGACAATGGTTACGTGAATGCTTATATTGATAGAAATACTATAGTTTTTGATGGTCAAAGTTGGAAGATAAATCGCATAGTTTCTGAAGGAGAGAACGTTGCTAAAATAGAAGTTACAAACGATAATATTCGTCCAACAAACAATTCGTATACATTTGACTCTTCTATCTTAGAGAGTCAAATAAAAAACAAAGAAAGTGATCCAATAGCTGAATCATTACAATTAAATGATCACAAGTACCAAAATATGTCTGTCATTTTCAGCAATCCTGCAATTAATTCGTTACAGTTATCTAATATGAGTGGAAAACCTGCTTTGGTTGTAACTTTAAATAAAGAAGATTCAATTTGGAAAATCAACACAGTAGAGTATGGATATTAATTTTGACAGGTGAATATTATGAATAAAGTAGCGTACGAACAGAAAGAAAAAGACGTTTTAAAACTACCATATTCCACAAGGTACCAGGCATTGAAGCAAGAGAAAATTCGGTTGAAAAAAATCGAGATTGCCGTTCCTGTAGGTTATCAGGACAAAATAAAAAAAAGACTACAACCAAATAAATGCTTCGTAGAAAGTATAAAATTTGCACGAGATGCCAAAGAAGCTATTTATTGCATTGGCCAATTTCAAAAAAGTGAATTTTTTCATGCTTGGATAGAATTTAAGGATCAGGACTATTGTTTTGATGGCACATTTCAAGCCTTCTATCCAAAAGAAAAATATTATGAATATCGAGGACTAAAAAAGCTTTATACGAGGTCTTCTGCAGAAATAACGGAATTGGCGAATAAGTATGAAATGCATGGATTGTATCCTGAAGACAGGCAAAAATTAAAAAGTCTACTTGTTAGTAGTTCGTCATGAAAGTTATAAAACCCGAACAACTTTTAAAAAGGAAGTTCGGGTTTTTTTATAGTGAATCAAGTAGCTTTGGTCTGTATTTATTGATATATGAAGACTCTAACGCATTTAAAATCTGATAAGTGGTTAGTTATCCGTTTAAACTGCTTGTAATAACAATTTGAATCTTTTTTTGTTCATTTAAACATTCCTTCTTTACAAACGAGAACATATGTTTGTATAATTGTAACGAATGGAGTGTTATTTATGATGGATTATTCAAAAGAGCCAGTAAATGATTACTTTTTGATCGATATGAAAAGCTTTTACGCAAGTGTCGAATGTATAGAAAGGAATTTAGATCCATTAACGACTGAATTAGTCGTCATGAGTCGAGCGGATAATACAGGATCAGGGTTGATTTTAGCTTCTTCACCAGCTGCAAAGAAAAAATATGGGATCTCTAATGTCAGTAGGCCAAGAGATCTACCTCAGCCATTTCCTAAAACGTTACATGTCGTCTCACCACGCATGAATCTCTATATTAAGCGAAACATGCAGGTAAACAATATATTTAGAAAATATGTAGCAGACGAAGATTTATTGATCTATTCGATCGATGAATCGATCTTAAAAGTGACCAGATCACTGAACCTTTTTACGACTGAAGGAACACGAAGTCAACGGAGAAAGAAGCTGGCTCAAATGATCCAGGAGAATATTAAAGAAGAGCTAGGATTGATTGCTACGGTAGGCGTCGGCGATAATCCCCTTTTGGCTAAACTAGCCTTAGACAATGAAGCAAAGCATAATGAAGGATTTGTTGCGGAATGGACGTACGAAAACGTTCCTGAAAAAGTATGGAATATTCCTGAAATGACGGATTTTTGGGGTATTGGCTCTCGAATGAAGAAAAGACTCAATCAGATGGGGATTATGAGCATTAGAGATCTTGCTAACTGGAATCCTTATACGATTAAGAATAGACTAGGTGTGATTGGCTTACAGCTGTACTTCCATGCTAATGGGATCGATCGAACAGATATAGCAATCCCACCAGAACCGACAAAAGAAAAGTCCTATGGTAATTCACAAGTGTTGCCACGTGATTATACTAGAAGAAATGAAATCGAGCTGGTTGTAAAAGAAATGGCGGAACAAGTAGCCATTCGTATCAGACAGCATAATTGTAAAACAGGATGTGTCCATTTAAACATTGGTACATCGATCTTAGAAACGAGACCAGGGTTCTCACACCAGATGAAAATCCCTATCACAGACAATACAAAGGAATTGCAGAATTATTGTCTTTTCTTGTTTGATAAGTATTATGAAGGACAAGAAGTCCGCCACGTCGGAATCACTTACAGCAAGCTATTTTATACTGATTCGCTTCAGCTGGATTTATTTAGTGATCCACAAAAGCAAATTGACGAAGAAAATTTAGATAAAATTATTGATAAGATTCGGCAAAAATATGGTTTTACGTCGATTGTACATGCTTCTTCAATGTTAGAAGGCGCTAGAAGCATTACTAGAAGCACACTTGTTGGTGGTCATGCGGGCGGAAATGGGGGAATTAAAAATGATTGATTACAATGATCGTGGTCGTTTAAAGTGGGCAGGATTTTATTTATCTGATCATACTGAAGAGATCGATGCGGACAATGAGCAACGTACCAATCATAATTTGGCAAAAGAACAAATGACGACTGAAGATATTGTGAAAGTATTGAACGCTGCAGTCATAAAAAATAGATCAGTATGTATCCAAAAAGAAGAACGAAACGCTGAAGGATACTATCCATACGATATTGTTGGAAATATCTTAGGTAGTGATGAGCTGGGAATCTACGTTGGAAAAGACAAAATTCACTACGACGAAATACGGCACATTGAATTTTACCAGGATAATAAGTGGAGTCGACTAGAATGAACATTATCCAGCAATATGAGCTAAAGTATATAACATGTATAGTTATATACAAATATTTAGCTTCGGTTGGTATAAACTTAATAAGTGACTTTTTGAGCCAAAAGTAAGGAATTACAAAAAGAGAAAGAAGAGAAGGAAGAATAAAAAAGGTATTATTTGCGGTTAGTTTAGTTGTTAATATAGCACTAGCAGGAGGATTATTTTATACCATTACAGAAATGAATAAGCTTGATGACCAACGGGAAAGCTTAGCAATCAGTAACGAACAATACAAAAGGAAGCTAGATGAAGCTAGCAGCACCAACTTGGACACTCAAGAAGCCGTAGAATCCTCTACAATTGTTTATAGCAATGAATCCAGTGAAACCCTAACAAATTCGGAAAGAAGCACAGCTCCAGCTACAGAAACTGTTTCTCAAAAAGCTACTATAACAATAGGAAGTAAAGTATTCACGTTTATAGTAAATGGCTTGACAATAGAACACGATTCTAGCAGAACAGGAAAAATGACCGAGCTTTCTCATGAGTTTCCAGTGATTGTTACTACTCCTAGTGCTACCCTTAACGGGTATATTGGTGCAAGACAACAATGATAATAATTGCTATATAATGGTAGACGGTCAAACTCTATACAGAGGAACATACCAATAAATTTTGAGTCTTAGTATGACTGATATTTATAAAAAATTCCTGATATTAGAACAAGAATACGCTGTCTTCAAATGTATAATATTACAATAGCACGATATAGCAATATTGTTATATCGTGTTTCATAATAATTAAGAGCTTTAAAATTAGTATTTATTAGATACTTAAAAGCTATTTTAGTATTGATAAATTGTTACCAGCAACAAAAAAGAAGTTACTTAGTGCTAACTTTTGAGCAACTGCTAGAGGAGGTAGGATATGGCTAATTATCCTGTAATTTTTATTGTATTTTCTAGAAATGTAATTATTCTCTTAAACATTCCAGCATATCCAAGTATATAGAAAATTTACGTTTTCTATATACTTGGATTTGAATTATAGCTATTTGTAATTTACTTCAATTATTTCGCTATAGCAGCTAATAACACTATAAAGACACATACAGCAACTCCTTAAATGGGTTTCGTATGTGTCTTTATAGTGTTGATCACTTCATATTTTAGTTGGTCAAAATCCTTATCATATGTAGCAATATATACCACTAAATTTACAGCATCTTTTTGATCAATAGCTAAAAGCTGTCCATTGATTTTCAAAAAGACAAAAGTAGCTAAGAAAGCAGTACGTTTATTTGCATTATGAAAAGGATGTTTCTTTATCAATTGTATAAGTAGGATAGCTGCTTTTTCATAAATCGAAGGATAAACCTCTTCACCAAAAGCTGAGGCTCGAAGTTGTCCTACACACATTTCTAAAGCATTCGCGTCCTTTACACCAATGGGTTCATTAGGAGAGTATTTTTTTATTTGGATCACATTCATTTTTATAACATCTTTGGCTTCTAGGTAATGAACACTCATTTATCGACAAGCTCTCTAAAAGTAGTATCATATTCAGTTAATGCTTGAGATATTGCTACATCGATCTCATCAGATAAGGTTTGTTTTTTTGTAATTGCTGCTCGAAGTTTTTCTTCATCTAAAAAAACCGTATCTCCAGGATTTAACCCATTTTCTTTAAGAAACTCCTTTGAAATAGTTAATACTACTGAATTCCCTACTTCTCTGAATTTTCTTTCTTTGATTGCCATAGTCTTCTCCCCTTTTTTGTTTGTATATACAGTATATACGCTTATTGATTTTAAATCAATCGTAGTCCCTCTCATGTCTAACTCTATAGAAAGATTGTTCTTTCTATAGAATTAAGAAAAACCAAAAAAATTTTTAGAATACAAACTGCTATCCCCTCGCCTATTTATATATACCATTTATTTTATATGATTATATAGAACCTTATATAATTTGTGTTTTCCAAAAAAAATATAGCATACCAATTGACAAACGTCCCTATAATTGGTATAGTCCAATTGTAGGGGTACTCCTCTCTCCTACTTATTGAAAGGATGAATGACATGAAAAATACAGAAATATATCAAAAAATAGATACAATCATACTTCATATGCCCGATTATATAAAAGATTTTGTTCAAGATCGTGAAGATAAAGATCAATCACCTCGAACCACTTTAGAATATCTAAAAAATTATAAGCTCTTTTATGAATGGCTTCTGAGTGAGTCTATCGTTCCTGATACTTCAATCACCTCGATAAGACATTTAACTGCCTATGACCTAAACTTGTACAAATCTCATTTGAAACGTCGCGCAAAAGAAAATGTAAAAAAAGATACAACAAAAGCTAAGCTCGAAGATAATAATAACTTAGGCCTATCCACTTCTACTATCAATAGAAATATAACAGCATTGAAAGTTCTATTTAAATATCTTTCGAAAAGTTCCAATAATCCTCTAGGAAAACCATACTTAGACGATAATCCTATGGACCAGGTAGCAACTATCACAGATAAAACAACTTTAGCAGCTCGTGCAAATGCCATTGAGAAAAAATTATTTCTAGACGAAGATACACAAAATTATCTAGATTATATTGCCAATGAATATAAAAATACTTTGAGCAAACGAGCTCTGATCTATTACCATCGAGATGTAGAAAGAGACCTGGCGATCAATGCACTGATTTTAGGATCTGGATTGAGACTCTCCGAGGTTGTAAATATTAACTTAGATGATCTATCTTTGGATAAGAATAATGTGGTAGTAACTAGAAAAGGAAATAAGAGAGATGCGGTCAATATAGCAGCGTTCGCAATGGAATATTTAGCTAATTATCTAGCTATTCGGAAAGAAAGATATAAAGTGACAGAAAACGAAAAAGCATTATTTCTAGCAATTTACCAAGGAGAAGCCAAACGTATATCCGGTATTGCAATCGAACGGATGGTAGCAAAATATTCGAAAGGATTCAGAGTCCAAGTCAGTCCGCATAAACTGCGTCATACATTGGCTACTAGACTCTACCAACAGACAAATTCTTTGGTATTGACTGCCCAACAATTGGGACATTCAAGTACCAATACAACGACTTTATATACCCATATAGACAATGCGGCTACAATTGATGCATTGAATTCATTATAAAAAAAAGTCCAACTACAAATAGATTTCGTAGTTGGTTTTTTTTATCTCTAATCATGCAAAGATTAAATACCTAATTTAAATCCTTTTAAGGAAGCACCGATTTCATCTTCTGTAATTCCAATATATCTTTTAGTAATCGATTGAGAACTATGATTAAAAATAAACATTAAGGTAGCAATGTCTCTAGTTTTTTTGTAGTAGTGATACCCAAAAGTTTTTCTTAATGTATGTGTTCCTATATCATCTCTTCCTAATTTTTCCGCTATATCCGCATATATCTGATAGACACGATCCCTTGTTATATGTCGACCTTGTTGCCGACTTGGAAACAACCAATCATTTTCTTCTTTGCCTTCAGTATATAATAAAATCTCTTCTCTCAAATTATCTATGAAAATCGGTTTTCGCTTACCTGTTTTACGTTCAACAATAATAGGCTTACTTTTACCTCGTATATCTCCAACTTTTAATCCTATAATATCTGACATACGTAAACCATTATTGATTCCAAACAAAAATAAAAAACTATCTCTTTCCGGATTACTTGTTCTTCTTAGCCAAAACTGAAAATCTTGTATCTCTTCATTTGTCCTTAACGGTTGTACATTATAGCTCACTATTGTTTCCCTTCTTAAAAATATTCTGAGTTCATGATTATATATATACTTTACCATAATCATAAACTTATATACATACTCTGTTCAAAGTCAAGAAAATCAAGGGATTTAGTTTATGATTTTATATCATTTCAGTAACTCAGAATATTCCGACTTTTTTGTACAAAAAAATTAACCTTACTTATATGAAGATTCTAAGCTCTTATTTAAATTTTAGACGGGCAGTTATCCGTAGAAGTTCTTAGAATAGCTAATTTACATAATTAAATTATATGAAATTTAAGTTTGAACAATATACTAAGAACTCCCCTTACTATAAAGTGAAATAAATTAGCATATGAATAACCGTGCTACCAAGCTTTTCATTAATAAAATATTTTTATTAATATTTTATAACTTTACGCAAGATCATAATTTTGTCTGTGTAGATATTTCGTTATATCACTAAAGATAATAAGATTTAATGACCTCATTAATATTGTTTGCTAGGTCCAAACTCTTATTAAACTTTCTTTGCTATAAAACCCAAACATAGTAATAAAAGAGTAACTTATTACCTTTAAATTATACTACCAACAAATGGTAGTATATTATTAATTTATATAATATGAAACCTAAAATATAGTAGTATGTTAATTTATACTAAATTAAATAAAGTACTACCTTTAATAGGTAGTACTTTATTATCAAGCCATTATTCCTTCTTCTACTAGTTCTTTTTGTCACATAATTTTGCAATCAATAAATGTTGCGCAATAAGTATAAGAATTCCATTTTCTAAATTTGAAAGGTGATCCATAATTTCATGTTCAAGTAGTTTATTAATTGTCTACTTGTCGCTTCATCTAAAAATTTTATAGGTTTTAGGAATGCTATTCGCTTATTTTAGGAAGATTTTAACTGTTTGCTATAGATATATATCATACTAGTATCGTAATAAAAGTACTCTAAAAGAAGAATTTTCAAATACGCAAAATTAAGTACGAAAGAGTTGAAACAAATTTGGAGAAAAATGAGCATAGAATGTCTGATGAGTTAAATAGACCTAAAAATTATCTAAAAGTGGAGCAAAATTAGGAATTACAAACAAAACACTAAATTAGTTTATATAATTTTCCGTAATATTTAATATATATGAAAAGGAAAACGTAGAAAATTACGTCTACGTTTTCCTATTTAGTTCTATATTTTCATTAAATTTTATATTTGCTCTTTTCACTTTTCGGAATAAATTCACTGTGACTCTTGATACCTTCTTTTATATATTGCTAATGTATTTTCTCCATTGCTATGAAAATAGAATCAACATATTTATAATATCTATCTAATCTATTTTCATTTCACCGCAGCATCTTATTAAATAACGTGTAAATAAGAATATAAAAGTTATTGAACTAATTAATAAAGATAGAATCATCGTATTTGATACGTAGATGAAACCTCAACTATAGTTCTTTTCCCCGTACCTTTAATAGACACTAAACCATTGTCATTTTCTATAGTGCTCTTTTTCCCATTTACTTTCACAACTGTTCCCCAATAATTGAATACAGGTAATGTGATATTTTGCTCATCGGCATCTTCTACTGTATAGACTATTTTGGAATTATATGCTTTATGAGATGCATTCTCCCACCGATCACCAACTTTTACTTCATGTTTCTTTAAATGATCTTTATATTTCAATGCATCTAATGGTGCATAGTCATATAGGCCTCCAGTTCTTGAGGATGTATAACGTGTAACATCTTTTTTGGTCATAACTAAACGACCTTTATACGACTGAATTTTATGCGAATAATTTGCTTCTGTTGCTGCAGTCACAGTAAAAATAATAAGAACTATTCCTACAAGGCTCCACATACTTTTTTTGTTGCTTGTTTTCCACTTTAAAAACACTATGGTTAAGATTAATGAACCAAAAAGCACTTGAAAACCCAAGGTTCTCGGTTCTGTTGCGAAGTTTGAAAATCAAACGCGCCCTCTCTGAACTCCAAATATCTTAGGCTGTTATTCCCATTAATACCTTGATTTCAGTAGACACCGAAAAGCCGAAGAGCGTTCCATTTCTTCGGTTCTTTTTATATATTCCTCGAATGGTCTCCATGCCCTTAATCGTGGAAGAGGCTGTACGGAGACTTTGATAAAATTTATTTCGTCGTTTAATAGGTCGATGGTCTTGTTCTATTAAATTGTTAAGATACTTCACAGTTCGGTGCTCTGTCTTAGTATATAAACCCACACTCTGTAACTTTCTAAAGGCGGAGCCAAGAGAAGGTGCTTTATCGGTCACAATTGCTTTCGGCTCACCAAACTGTTTATGGAGTCGTTTTAAGAAAGCATAGGCTGCTTGCGTATCCCGTTTCTTTCGTAACCAGATATCTAAGGTTAAGCCGTCCGCATCAATTGCACGATAAAGATAATGCCAACGTCCCTTAATTTTGATATAGGTTTCGTCCATTTTCCATGAATAGAAGGATTGTCTATTTTTCTTCTTCCAAAGATAATAGAGGACTTTGCTGTACTCTTGTACCCAACGATAAATCGTAGTATGACAAACATTTATTCCACGATCATATAACAATTCCTGAACTTCACGATAGCTTAGATTGTAACGCAGGTAGTAACCAACAGCGACAATAATGACGTCTTTTTTGAATTGTTTGCCTTTAAAATGATTCATTACTCTGTCCTCTCTGTCTTTTTTCTCAATTTTACACTAAAATAGATTTTTTGGAAAACTTTGCAACAGAACCGTTTTTACTATATACTTCTTCCCAGAACTTGTCCGTCTCCTTCAAATTATCTCTACCTCTCGAGTTCATTGGGTGGTTTGCCCATTTATTAAACATGGAATCACCATTCTCATACTCATATATTTATGTCCCATTTCAATTATATTTATATATGCTTAAATAAATTTGTATCCTGAAATTTATTGTAATATGAAGCTGTATTTTACATATAGTAACCAAAGAGTTAATAAAATAAAAAGAGCGAACCATTATAGATCAGCTCTTTTTTCATTGCTGTTTTTAATCTTATCTAGAATCACTTCAAATGTTTCAAAGGTATTTACATCTAACTGACATAACCAAAGCAAGTACTTCTTTTCTTTGTAAGTCCAATCAATATTACGGTAAGAGGACATTAGATTATGGTACCTTGCTCTTTGTTCAACTGAAGCCAATTCCCAGCGTTTTTCAAATATTTTTTCTTCTTCCATTATTGATCCCTCGCAAGACGCTACCTCAAACTTAAATAATGGGCAGCGAAAGTCTAATTCCTTAGATCTAAGTATAGCAAACAAATATGAAAAAAACTTAGAAGGTAGTAAAAGTTCTTCCGTCTTTTGCTTTGCTTCTATTCTTAATGTGTTTCGTTATCGGTGCCCTACAAAGATTTTCATTAATTACACACTCATTTATTGTTGTGTATTTTCTGACATTTCTCTCTTGATCAATTATTTTAATTCCATGGGCATCCTGATAGTTCATAGGAGAGGAGCGGCTATCAGAAATAGTTGCACCTATCTCTTGAACTTCTTTTACAACTTCTGGAAAATCCATCCATCCTGCTTCAGCTGTCAAAAGTAATAATCTATAATATTTATCTTTCCTTTTCAATCTAAGAAATCGTCACCCCATTCTTTTTCTTCTATTATAAACTATTTAACTTTTAGAATTCAAAAACCGTTTGTCTATTTAGAGTTTACCCTAAATAGACAAAAATATAACATTGAAAAATTTAGAGTTCTAACGTATGATTAGGGTGTATTATAAACGTTATAGAAAAGTAGGGAATAAATTTGAAAATTGCTTATATTAGAGTTTCATCCATCGATCAAAATGAACAACGTCAAATTGAAGAAATGAAAAAGTTTGGCGCTGAAAAAATTTTTATCGAAAAACAATCTGGAGCGACGATTAGTCATCGGCCGATTTTCCAGGAAGCTTTAGATTTTGTCAGAGAGCAAGATATTTTTATTGTAGAAGCCATTGATCGACTTGGACGCAATTATGACGAGATTATCGATTCAGTGAATTATCTAAAGAAGAAGAATGTGCGACTTATTATCACCAGTTTACCGATCATGGCTGAAGCAATTGGAAATCCTCTCCTAGATAAATTCATCAAAGACTTAATCATTTAAATCTCAGCCATGATTGCTGAACAAGAACGTACTGAATCGAAACGACGCCAGGCACAAGGAATTAAAATCGCTAAAGCAAACGGCGTCTATAAAGGTCGTCCTAAGTTATACAGTGCAGACACCAAAGATCCTCAACGTCGCCTTGTCTATAGGAGTATCGTTCAGGATCTTGAGAATGGGGTTGCTATCTCAAAGATTGCAACAGACTACAATGTGACTAGGCAAACAATTTACCGAATAAAAAAAGAAATCGACCAACTAATTGTATGATTTCTTTTTTGAATCACGTAATTATTAATTAGCTTTGTCATCAATACAGACAATCATTTTAGATTCATCTAGCTAAGTTGATTACATTTATGTTAAAAAGAATTTAGTTAACATAAATATAATTGATGCATAAATCGTCCTTATTTAAAGGCATTTAACATTGACAACTTAGTATAATGTATCTTATGTAAACTAATAAGATTTGAATTTTATTTTATACACACTCGATAATAGATCAATTTTATGGTCCCCCGCATTTACGATTGCACAAGAGAAACATAAAGTCGACCTATTAGCATTTCTTTTCAATTCAAACATTAAAAAAGTTTATACCTCTGCTACTAAAAAATGAAATTATCTATTTAAAATTTAAAACGGTAAATCTGATTCATCCAAATTGGAAAATGGATCAGCCTGTATTGGAGCTTTGTATTTCTCCATAATAACAGATATCTTTTTTTCATTTTTTAAAAAATACCTTTTAAATTTCTTATAGTCCTCTGAAATCAAAATATAGCGTGATGGATACTCATCAAAAGAAGAATCGTATTCTTCCTTTAAAATTCCCGATTTACTTAATTTTTCTAGTACATCAAATACTCTATCACTCAAGTAACTCCTTAAATTGTTATCACTTTCCCATTGAACTACTTTTCTATAAGTTGAATTATCAGTTGAAAAGATAGAATTTTCATCCATAAACGCATATATTAGCAGCAATCTTTCATCATTGTCAAATTCTATTGGATCAAAAATATCTAAGTTGTCATCAAAATCTTTATCAGTTCCGGTAACTTTTTTGTTAATTACTGAAGGTGTCTTGTAAGAAATAGAATCTAAATCAAAGCGTTTTGATTCTAAATTATTTTGTGCTTTCTCAATTAAATAATTCACTTTTTTTGTGAGAAACCTTCTGATATTGTCTTTGCTATATGTTCCATAAAAACCCTTATCTTCTAAAGAGTCCCTGTACTTCTTAACTTCTATATACTCTTCAGCCAAAACTTGTGGAACTGGTTCATCTAAGAAAAAAACCCCTACCTCGCCTTTGCTATTTTTATAAAAGTAATCAATTTCTGCTATAGTTCCCGATCTATAATTATCAACTGGAGAACCCAACTTATGGCCAAAAATCGCTAATAATATATCACTATTTTCTACAATTTGTTTATTAATAACACTTTGCCCAGAGCTATTATTTATATAAGTAGGAATCGCATTCGTTTCCCATCGAATTGGCATCAAAATTACTTTTGTATTATCTGTATTTTCTATATTCCATCTATATATGGTTTCTTCTACTTCATTCCTCTTTGCTGCTATATCACCTGGTGATGCTATAAATACTTTTATTAGATTTATGGTTTTCATTTATTGTACCTTTCTCTTTATGTCTCTTTAAAGTAATTTTTGTATAAAATTTATTGACTTTTACACTATAGGACAACTTTTATCTATTTAGTACAAAAAGGCCCACTAAACTAATTGATTAGTTAGGAGCCTATTACAGGTATATTTTCAACTCGCTTTTAAGCAAATTCTACTACCAGCTTTTTGCCTAATGCCCTAGCGATATCATCAAGTTTATCGAAAGATACGTTATCCCCTCTCTCAATTCGAGCAATAGTAGATTGAGTTGTATGTGCTTTTTGTGCAAGCTCCGCTTGAGTTAGGCCTGCTTCCTCCCGTGCATGATAAAGAGCAACCGCAGTTTCGAGTTTTCTTCCTTCACGGTCATATGCTTCTGCAAAATCTTTGTCTTTTTGCTTTTCTTCAATCAATTTTTTAATCATCATTTGTGAACCACTCCTCTCTAAGTTCTTTTGCATGTTTAAGTTCACTTATTGGTGTTTTCTCCGTTTTTTTAGTAAATCCATGGGTAATGACATACCTTCCATTGACCACATGGAAATAGATAGCTCTTTGGATGTTTGATCCTACCTTACTTCTTAATTCGTACAAATTAGTGTCTAATTTTTTCACCCATTTCAACCGTTGAGCTACTAGCATCCCATTCTTTTCTGTTTCTTCTATTGTACGTAAAAGCTTCGCACTATCTTTTTTTGGTAATGTTTCCAACCATTCTAAAAATTCATCATGACCATTAGGTCTTTTAAATGTTTCAAAAGATATTTTTTCCATACCCAATTATATCATATATTGATTTTATATTATAGTATATAACATAAAAATTCGAATTATGGTTCTGTTGCAAAGTTTTAAATCTACTATCAAATAAGGTAGAATAATAGAAAAAGATAGCAGGAGGAATGACGATGAATCATTTTAAAGGAAAGCAATTTCAGCAGGATGTGATTATTGTAGCCGTGGGCTACTATCTTCGTTATAACCTTAGCTATCGTGAAGTTCGAGAAATCTTATATGATCGTGGCATTAACGTTTCTCATACGACGATTTATCGTTGGGTGCAAGAATATGGCAAACTACTCTATCAAATTTGGAAAAAGAAAAATAAAAAATCCTTTTATTCATGGAAAATGGATGAAACGTACATCAAAATTAAAGGAAAATGGCATTATTTGTATCGAGCCATCAATGCAGATGGTTTAACCTTGGATATTTGGTTACGTAAAAAACGGGACACACAAGCAGCCTATGCTTTTCTTAAGCGGTTAGTGAAGCAGTTTGATGAACCGAAGGTTGTAGTCACAGATAAAGCCCCCTCTATTACAAGTGCCTTTAAGAAACTAAAAGAATACGGCTTTTATCAAGGGACAGAACATCGTACCATTAAATACCTGAATAATTTGATTGAACAAGACCATCGTCCAGTAAAGAGACGCAATAAATTCTATCGAAGTTTACGCACTGCCTCTACCACGATTAAAGGCATGGAAGCCATCCGAGGATTATATAAGAAAACCCGAAAAGAAGGCACTCTCTTCGGGTTTTCGGTCTATACTGAAATCAAGGTATTATTGGGAATCCCAGCTTAAATCATAGATACCGTAAGGGATTTTATTCTTTATTTAAAACTTTGCAACAGAACCAACATGTTTATCATACAATTTCTTCAATTTTCTCGTTTACCTCAATTCATTCTCAAGTGGAATCAACTCATCATCTAACATTTTACGCCAGGCTCGCTTCATTTCTTGTGGGTATTTAAATGGCTTGGCTTCTGGATGTTTGGCTTTATATCCTTCGTAATCCTTACTGTTGATAATTGCTTTCATATTAGGAATTGGATCTTCACCTGGCATATATTGCAGATTAGAAGCATGTAATTCTTTCTCAGAAACAAACCACTCATTGGAAAAGGCATGAATCAAATCATCACTTGCTTGTGTAAAATAGCGACGTTTAATGACAAAGATATCTTCATTACTATCTAAAGTCCCCATATCAAATGCATTTAAGATTTGTCGGTAAACTTCTTTGACTCCTTCTGTTTTATTCAATTTAGCCAAAGCTTTTTCAATTTCTTCTCGTGCATCTGAACTATTCGCAGCATAAGTTCCTAGTAATTGATCAATATAAGTAGAATCAATATCATACAACTTAGTGGTATTTTCACTATAAAATTCGATCGTTGAAAAATCTTCTCCCTCTTTTTCTGGTTCTTCCTCCATCAATGAACCCTTCACGGTCTCGTACACGCCAATTTGTTCTTCCAAAAGTTGAATTTGATTGTTCAAAGTTGAAGATTGCACCATGTCATCATTGTAATCATCATAAGTCACTAACGATTCATACGCACGATTCAATTCTTGAAATGCTTTGACGTACTCGATACGGATTTCAAGTGGCGTATGTTCATCAATGGATTCCATGGATGAAACCTCTTTTAACTTACCATATGCTTGCTTGAATCTTTTTTTGGATTCTTGGTAACTTGGATAAATCAAACCCGATTCTTCTTTAGCTTCTGAATACAGTTTTGTCGCATCCTCGACATTCTTCTCCATTGTCGCTGGCTTTCGGAAAGTAACAATTAGTCCTTTTGTTTTTTCAGGATACGTACGGTTCGTACGTGAAAAGGCTTGGATCAATCCTGCATACTCTAGATTACGATCCACAAATAGGGTTTGAATCGTAGGGGCGTCAAAACCTGTCAATAGACGATCCACTACGATTACTAAATCGATTTGTTTCCCAAATTGTTTGAATTCCGCTCTTTTTCGTGCCAAACGATTATTGATGTCTCCGTTATAACGCTCAATGTCTGCTAGTGACCAGGCAGTATCATAATACTGATTATATTCCTCAATAATTTTTTGCATTTCTTCTTGTTGGGCACTTGAATCTCGGCTATTTTCTTCTAATGAATAGGTAATAGCGATTCGTGGGAAATCAGGATCCTCCATCGTTCGTCCTTCACGGATAGGCTGATTGGGAAACTCTTTTATTAACCAATCAGATTCTTTCGTCATCTCTTTGATGGCCCGATAATACTTTTTGGCCATATCAATGGAACTCGTGGTTAAGATTGCAGATTTCGTTGGACGGCCATTTCGAAAATCAAATTTTGTATAGGCATTGTCTGGACGGAACATTTTATGAATGACTTTTTGGATATGTTCCTCTGCTTCAAAAACAGTAGGGTCCAAATAACTTTCTTTTTTGACAGACTCCATTTGATCGATCATACGATTGATCTGTTCCGGTGAATACTCTGCATATGTTTCTACTTCTTTTAATTTCCGATAGATTTTATTCTCTAATGAAGTCGGCTCCACGGTGTTTTCATGCTCTACTTGAAATCCTAAAACCGAGCCATCTTCTAATGCATTCTTGATGGTATAGGTGTGCAAGACCTCTCCATACTGATCATGGGTCGTACGTGCCAATTGCCCTTTGGCTTGTTTCCGATTCTCAGGGAAAATCGGTGTACCTGTAAAGCCAAACCAAGTGGATTTCGGAAACATTTTTTTGATTTCTTCCATATTTTCAGCACTTAACGCTCGATGACACTCATCAACTACAAACACGATATGTTGCCCCATTAATTTTTGGAAGCGATTGGTTCCTTTTTTCTCTTCCTGTTTCTTTGCATATTTCAACGCCGCATCTAGTTTTTGACGGGTTGTAATGATCACAACATTCGCATTGGCATCTGCCAACAGAGTTTCACTTAACTCTTTGGCACTTCCTGTTCCCACGATCAAGCTATTCGCTTTGGCATTACCAGAAGAAACCCCAGTATTAAACTCCGAAGCAAATTTCGTAAACTCTGTGGTGGTCTGATTATCTAAATCTTTGCGGTCCACTAACATGATCGTTCGATCGATCCCCGATTTTCGTGCTAAAAGCTTAGTAGATACAAAACTAGTCAACGTCTTTCCTGAACCAGTCGCATGCCACACATACCCTGATTGATGTTTATTTGCGGCAATAAACAAGGCTTGAATCGCATGCACTTGATAAGGATGTAACACCATGAGGGTTTTATTGTCTTGATCTTCACTGACAATCGTATAATCCGCAATCAAGCGATGGGCATCTGGGATATTTAGCACTTGTTTGCAAAACTCATATAAGTTTTCTACCTTTTTATTATCTTTCGTTCGCCAACTAAATAAAAACTTAGGATGCAAATCCTTCGGTAAGGCATTTGCAAAATACCGAGTCGTTTGTTCATTGGAAACCACAAACAACTGTAAGGTCGAAAAGATATTGTTCCGAAACATGCCTTCTTCAGCATATTTTTTGATTTGATTAAACGCCTGATAAAAACCATCTTTTGCGGTTACTTGTTTCAACTCGATTTGGATAATCGGTAAGCCATTGATCAATAAGGTGACGTCAAAACGTCGATCCCGCGCTTCTATGTTACTTCCACGTTTTGCAATTTGATGGACCACTTCATAAGTAGAGATTCCTCCACCAATGTCTTGATTGGAATAAAGGATAAGTGAGACAGAACCCAATTGCGGATTTTCCCGTTCAATCGTGATCCGAGCCATCCCATTTTCACCTTTTAACCATTTCGCAGCATCAAATGGGGTTTTCGTCCGTAGCAATAATTCGGTTTTGATCGTTTCAAACTCTTTATCGGTCAAAGGAGAATCATTCAGTTCTGCTTGATTATTTGAGATGATTTTTTGACGTAAATTGACCCAAAGATCTTCTTCTGATTTTAGATCCGGACGATACGTCCACTGATTATGTCCTTCCCCGAGGACACGAATCAACTGTTCTTCGACTTCCGCTTCCTCACGGTGACTAATTTTCATTCTTCTTCCCTCCCTAAACAAACATCTTTTGCAAGAAGCCTTTTTTCGTTTCCTTCAGCAAATCTAACTTACGTTGATGAAGAGCGATCGTATCATCTAGCTGCTTGAAGAAGGCACCAATTTTTTGTTGTTCATTTATATCCGGTGGAAACTGAAATGTCCTTTGTTCTATACCACCTTTAGTCACATGTACCATTGTCGTTCCGTTAGTTGATTCTTTAATTTTCTCTTTATCAGTCAATAGCCAAGTATATAGATACTGTTTGTCCAATTCCTTAGATAAAAATTTAAGTTTCCAAATATGATAATGGTAGATTACACGTTCTTCATTCCACATTTCAGGACCGAAGCTTGTTGCCCATAAATATAAGAGATCTCCTTTATTAGCATACTTGTCTTCCTCTAATTCTAAGTTTGAATAATACCATCTATCATTAGTATTAAAATTACCTACTCTTAAAACCCTATATTTTCCAGAATCAAGTAATTCTTGTTGTTTAAAAGCTCTACCATTCAAAAAAACTACCACTTCCCCCAACTTCCGCTCTTCCCAATCTCCCGTAAATCCTGGAAAACGAACTTCTGGCACTTTTGCTCCGTTTTTAGGGAACATTTTTTGTAAGAATCCTTTTTTCGTTTCCTTCAGCAAATCTAACTTACGTTGATGAAGAGTGATAGTGTCATCAATTTTTTTAAAAAAACATCCAATTGCGTTTTGTTCCTCATAGTTTGGAATCATAATTTTAAAATTGGAATACTCTTCAGCATTAACTCCTGGTTGACCGGAACGTTGCGAAGTAATCTTAATAAACCGGTTATAGCTATCAGTAAAAGTTGTTTGAAATACGAATTCTGAGCTAAT
This sequence comes from Enterococcus sp. DA9, assembly GCF_008000875.1. Taxonomy (NCBI): domain Bacteria; kingdom Bacillati; phylum Bacillota; class Bacilli; order Lactobacillales; family Enterococcaceae; genus Enterococcus; species Enterococcus sp. DA9. The sequence goes on along the minus strand of NZ_CP042840.1, from coordinate 121,612 downwards.
TTTAGATTTTATTCTGGCTCTAATGAGGAATCCTGCATAGTAAACTAGTCCATCACTTTCTCTATACATATATGTTTTCCCAACACTTGCTCCAGTTCTCGCAAAAAGGATATCACCTTTTTTAAGTTTGTAATTATCAGCACTTGCAAAATCAATATCTGGGGAAGTTACTCCACTTTGATTAAACTTGTGACTGATATCATCAATATCAGTAATACGAATATACTTATTACTTCCATCAAATTTTTTAGCAGATGCATTTAGTCCATACTCAAAACTTTCAGCTAATTCCCCCAACTTACGCTGTTCCCAATCTTCCATAAATCCAGGAAACCGAATTTCTGGTTGTGTATTATTGCTCATGTTTGAACACCTCCAACGCGCCTTGTAACCACGCTTCATTTTCAGGTGTTGTTTGCAGGGAAGAGATAGCTTCTAAAAGTTCTTTTTCTAGCACATGCTGTTCTTGTCGTATCTTCTTGATGTCATTTCCGACATGAACCATATCAATTGGTTCTTCTTCTTCAAACGTATCTACATAGCGTGGGATATTTAAGTTATAGTCATTTTCTTTGATTTCATCAAAGGTTGCCAAATGAGCGTATTTCTCAACATCTTTTCTTTCAGCGTAGGTTTCGAGGATTTTTTGAATGTTTTCTTCCGATAATTTATTCTGATTTTTCCCTTTGACAAATTCACGACTAGCATCAATGAATAATACATCTCGAGTTTGACGATTCTTCTTCAATACAATCACCGTCGTTGGAATCGATGTACCAAAGAACAAGTTCGCAGGCATACCGATCACAGCATAAATACTGCCGTCTTCTAGTAATTTTTGACGAATGCCCCCTTCTGCAGCACCACGGAATAAAACTCCATGTGGCAAGACGATAGCCATAGTCCCTGTTTCCTTCAAATGATAGAAACCATGAAGAAGAAACGCAAAATCTGCTTTGGATTTTGGCGCTAATTTCCCGTAGCGATTAAACCGAGAATCATCTAAGAAGGTCGTATCTGCTGACCAATTAGCCGAATAAGGTGGGTTCATCACTACTGCATCAAATGTGTAAGGCTCATCTGTTGGCCAGTCCTTATTCAACGTATCCCCATTGCGGAGATTCATTTCTTCGGCGTCGACACCATGTAAAATCAAGTTCATTTTTGCTAGATTGTATGTCGTTGTATTTAATTCTTGCCCATGATATTTAACGTTATCTGGGTGAGTTAAGTAGTTACGTACGTTTAACATCAATGAACCTGAACCCATCGTTGGATCAAAAACACTAAAGAATCGTCGTTCTTTTTGATCCAGTGTCACGATTTGTGCCATCATATCAGAAACCATATGAGGCGTATAAAATTCTCCGGCTTTCTTCCCTGCTTCTGAAGCAAATTGACTGATCAAAAATTCATACGCATCCCCGATCACGTCCCCATCGTGACCTAAAACTTCCACGTCATTCAATTTCTTAATGACTTCGGTAATCGTCACGTTTCGTTGTTGCTCATCTGTTCCTAGTTTTTTTGATTGGAGATCCACATCATCAAATAACCCATTAAATTGATTGTAGGTAGATGCCAATTGCACAAAGGCTTTATTTAAATCATTCAATTGAAACGTTGCTTGTTTTGCTTGATCCGCTAAGACGTTGAAAAGATACTCTGGTGCAATTGCATATCCCAAAATATCAACGATTGTGGCAATCAGATCTTCTTTTGATTCTTCATCTGAAAGTAATTCACGATACAACATTGTTTGTTTGCTTACCGTATCATATTCCTCTAAGGATTCATCTGCTAAAAGAACCACTTGTTCCAACAAACGATCGGATAAATATTTATAGAAAATCAACCCCAACAAATAATTTTTATATTCTGACGCATCCATTTTGCTACGGAGATTATCTGCCGCACTAAATAATTTTTGATTTAATTCTGCACCCAAAAAGATACACTCCTATCTCTTATTTAAATTGCTATATACCCTCTTATTTTAGCATACTCCCTTTTAGAAAAAGAAAAAAACTTATTCTTGCTAATAAACCACGTGAGAGGAAACTAACGTTGCTTGACATAACTTAAACTAGATCGTTAATTTATTTATATTTCTACATAGTTATCTTTAGAACCATTTAGATACATATGAAACAATTACATATGATTTTTTCCATCGTCGATTGTAAAATTAAGCTAGACAAATAAATAAGCCATTCGTGGTACACTCAAAATGTAATTCCGCCAAAGAATACATAGGAGTGATCACGAATGACCTACACCCATCTTAACACGGATGAACGAGTGATGATAGAGGCTGTGGATTACCAATATACAAAAATTGCCCCTATTGCATCGTCACTGAAGCGTGGACGTTCACCCATTTACAATATCATCTACTTTTTGAAACCGAAGTAACCTACTCTTCATTACTACAAGTAATGCAAAGCTACCAGAAAATGCTGCGAGGGAAAGAAAAACAATCCTAAAGCAATGAAAGATTATCGTAAATTAAAAAAATACTGGCGAACGATCTTGAAGAAAGAAACAAAAATCAACTATACTTCTCTTCGACAATTTCCGCTTTTCCAACGGAAATACGTGACCGAATCAGACGTCCTAGACTATCTGCTCTCAATCGATAAGCACTTACGTGAAAGTTATGAAGTCTATCAGGAATTGTTGGCTGCTTTGGAAACAAAAGATTTTACTGCCTTCTTCGAGTTGATCGACACATTACCAGTATCATTGGATAAAGGATTTAAAAAAGCGATTCTTTCGTTAAACAAATATAAAAAAGGCATCATCAATGCTTTGAAATATCCCTATTCTAATGGCAAATTGGAAGGGAAAAACAATTTAATCAAGGTCATTAAACGCATCGCGTTTGGCTTTCGGACGTTTCGACATCTGCGTATGCGAGTCTTGATCCAACAAAATCTCTGTGAGATTATTTAATAACAAAAAAAAGAGGAAACGCCGAAACGTTTCCTCAAGGTGATTTAATTAAAACAACACCATTTGACAATGAGCCAAAAGGAATCATACCTGCAAGGTTTGGGCTTGCTAGGTTGATTCCTTTTATTCACGCTTACTTGTGAATAACGAAGTTTGGTTCGAAAATCGCACACCACTCTATCTTCGTGACTCTCTTTCCTTCACGATAAGCGATACGGCTAGTCGATGATAGTTCGAATAATTGTCTGCTGTAACCTCACTACCTTTGATTTCAACAATAAGCTGACCCAGCTCCTCCTTCGTACCGGCACTAACTTGCGAAAGAACATTTTCAATGTTCAGCACTAACTTTTCCAAAGCTTTCTTAGTGGACTCGTAATTCAGAGCATCCTTTTTAGCTTTTTCAGCCGCAATTTTATTTCTCTCATCATCTTGTTTTTTCTTTTCAAGATTTCCCTGAGCCTTCAGTAGTATTTCATAGTTCACATTATTGGAAGCCAAATCCTGTACAAATTTATCTATGAGTGATTTTGTTATCTTCTGCCTTTGATAATAGTCCCTTACCAGACTTGTAACATCAACCCAATTACCATCATCAACTTCTAATTCAATCTTGGTTTTTTTGTAGGCAATCCAGTTCCCACTGCCTCCACCCCAATCTTTAATTTGATAGCCTTTTTTCTTGTAGGCAATCCAATTCTGCTTCCCCTGAAATGTGATACTCTCAGATCTAGTATATCTGACACCTACTGCTTTGTATTCAAACTCGTTATCTGCCAAATGCCTGTCTCCTTATAAAATACTTTGATATCACTCGAACAAGAAGTCAGAAATTCTATGTGCAGCTTTCTCAGTGGCAATCTTGATATCGTCTTTCACCCACGTATCTTTATGGTAACCAACTAAAGCTTGCGCTATTTTGTATTGGCTACCAATGAAACCGTGGTGGCTTGTGATAGTATTTTCCTTTTTAGTTCTAAACCAAGCATCACCAATACCACGATTGATTTCTGATTCAAGTAGTATCTTATTTCCAAGTTTCTCAGCATATTCATGGAATTCTTCTGGTTCAGTGAAACCTGCATCTGCCATGATATTTTCTCTATTCAGACCACTTTGTGGCATCACGTGTTCAATATCAACGTTACCGTAAATATTAAACTCTTGATCATGTTGCTTACAATATACATATTCATTCAAGAAAATAATAGAATTTGGTACGCCACTTTCCATAAGAGTCTGAAGGATGTCTTCCTTATTAAAGGCCGTAGAAATGTGTTTCTTTATTTCTTCAATTAGTTCTTCATCACTAACTATATCAACCTGACTGTACTTCAAGTTGATGCGTTCCAAAAATCCTTTGAAATTACGGTTTGCGTAGGCAAAATCGGTTAACTCAAGAATTGCTCCAAGTCGTAATAAGTAAGTCAGGTACTCTTGATTCATCGGTCTAAAATATAAATAGCTTGAAACAAATGGTTTGAGGTTACTGTTAAACTGATTCAGAATCTTTCCTAACTCAGTTCTTTCAAAATCACCTAAGTTATCCAAAATTGTATTCAACGAATTTGTAAATTCCACATCATGCTTCAATAATTCTTTATTCTTAGCAAAGAATGCACGAATCCCAGGATTCCTTGTGATAGCCCCATGTTGTTGCGATAATTGGACGAAAATATAATGCGTCATCAATAAATTCAAATTCAGTGAGGAGTGATCCGTTTTATTTACTATCGCTTGCCAATTGGATTCAAAAGTTTTTCTCTCAGCTGCGTTGGCAGTTGCTTTGGAAACGATTACCTCAATTGGTGTTAGTGGAACACCAGTGCCATTCAATGAGTTAAAGATGTTTATTGCTTGATCGGTATTGAAGCTCGTGATGGTGATAACCTGACAATATTTGATAAAATGCTCTGCAAACTCAGCAACTTGAAAATTCGTTAGCTCATCACAATATTTCCAGAAGTATCGAAAATTCTTATAGAAGTTAGTAAAACGATTGTCTTTTTGACGTCTGTATATTTGCGTAACTGAACCAGCGATATCTTCAAAGCTCTCACCAATTAGAATCTTCTCCATATCGGCTGCATACAACTCAGAAATAGATTCATTCAGGTACTTAATATCAGTAGGCTGCAATTTATAATCGCCTTTTCGATAATAAAAAGAGTTGTCCTCATTTAAGTTATACAGCATCGAAATAATGCTACTCTTGAGTCTGTTCAGCTTTTCGATCAATTTAGCGTTTTCCAACGTTTCATCCGATAGTTTAGCTGACTCCTTATTTATCTTGAGTAAGAGAGCTTTAAGTAAAAGCATGAAGGTGGATGTGCGTTGTTGACCATCAATAAGGGTTACTTCGTGATCCTCTCCAGATTCTTGAGCAATCAAGATAGCACCAAAAAAATAATTATCTTGGCTCTCTTGGTCGAAATTTTCTTGATGGGTCTCGATATCTTCTATGAGCTGCTCACATTGGGCAACTTGCCAAGCATATGGACGCTGGTAACTTGGAATATAAAATTCTTTACGATTAAAATATTGCTCAATCGTTTGTAAGTCGGGTTGGATATCATTTCTTATCATCAGCGTAACTCCCCTTTCAAAGTTGTCAGATATATTATAACATAAGAACGTTTTCTTTCGTTGATAACTTAATAAGGTCTCAGAGGTTAACTGAGACCTTATCATGGATGTGTTGAAATCAACCTTTAAACACTACTGGTGTTAGTATCAAATCTTAGACAGCTTTTCGTAGAGACAAGAATAAATTAAACTTATCTACGAGAGGATGAATTTTTATGACCCGATATAAAGAAAATTTTAAACAGATGATTGTTGAACTGAATCAAACTGGACGTTCTGTTCGAGGGTTGGCGAAAGAATATGGCTTATCTGAAGCAACGATTTACAAATGGAAGAATTTATATTTACCTAATCAGTCCACAGGACTGACTGGAAAAGAAGTGGCTGAACTGAGAAAAGAAAATGCTCGTTTGAAAGAGGAACTTGAAATCTTAAAAAAAGCCGTAGCCATATTCTCTCGAAAAACCTAAATTCGCTTGTTCAATTTATTGAAAAGTGGTGTAAGGATTACACTGTTTCTTTGTTGTGTCGGTTATTAGAAATCCCTAGAAGTGTCTATTATTTTTATAAGAACAAACCATTGACAGTTACAGAAATCAGAAATAATACGTTGAAAAAGAAGATTTCAACTATTTTTTTTACGAATAAACAACGCTATGGCGCCACAAAGATCCATCAAGTTTTATTAAAAGAAGGTATTTCAGTGTCTCTTAAACATGTCCAAAAGCTAATGAAACAATTAAATTTAAGGTCGATTGTAGTTAAAAAATATAGACCTCAAAGATCTAATAGACCGATTATTTCAAAAGAGAACCTCTTAAATCAGGACTTTTCTACTAAGACTATCTGTGAGAAATGGGCAGCTGACATTACTTACATTCCTACTAAGAAAAATGGTTGGTGTTACTTATCTTCAATCATGGATTTACACACGAAAAAGATTATTAGCTATACATTTTCAAAACGAATGACTGTGGATTGTGTCATTCAAACGCTGAACAAAGCAAAAATGCATTATGACATTCCAGAAGGAATGATTCTACACACTGACTTGGGTAGCCAATACACAGCCAGAGAAGTGGAACAATGGCTTGAAACCAACAAAATAAGGCATTCTTATAGTAGAAAGGGAATACCTTATGATAATGCTGGAATCGAATCTTTCCATGCTTCATTGAAAAAGGAAGAAGTCTACACGACTAGCTACTCAGATTTTGAAGAATCAAATCGAGCACTATTTAGCTACATTGAAGGGTTTTATAACCGAAATCGAATCCATAGCTCGATTCACTATCTAACCCCACAGGAGTTTGAAGAGTTGGCAAAAGCAAAAATGACGTAACAGTCTCTACTAAAATATGTCCAAGATATTGACTCAAATCCACATTTTACGAGCTTTATCTAAATGATCAATAGGACTTATCTTATTTATTCCCTAGTCCATATTGTTTTTCATATGATATTCTAGATAGTCTAAATTATTAGTATAGTGAAGTTTATTCTCTTCTTTACTTCTATTTACCGCCTCACCTATTGTATTAATAAATCTCGATCTTGGTTAACAAGACCATTTTTTAAAACCAAATATATATCCTGATTTCAATCACTGACAACACATAGATTCTTCTTCTCTAACGAATCTATTATAAATTGAGATAGTTCATAATCGCTAGATATTAATTTATCCACTGTCAAATTTGCTGGATTAGATACTAGTATTATAAATGTATTTTAAAGAAAACAAGTGTCTTCTTCATAACGGTTCTGTTGCAAAGTTTTAAATCTACTATCAAATAAGGTAGAATAATAGAAAAAGATAGCAGGAGGAATGACGATGAATCATTTTAAAGGAAAGCAATTTCAGCAGGATGTGATTATTGTAGCCGTGGGCTACTATCTTCGTTATAACCTTAGCTATCGTGAAGTTCAAGAAATCTTATATGATCGTGGCATTAACGTTTCTCATACGACGATTTATCGTTGGGTGCAAGAATATGGCAAACTACTCTATCAAATTTGGAAAAAGAAAAATAAAAAATCCTTTTATTCATGGAAAATGGATGAAACGTACATCAAAATTAAAGGAAAATGGCATTATTTGTATCGAGCCATCGATGCAGATGGTTTAACCTTGGATATTTGGTTACGTAAAAAACGGGACACACAAGCAGCCTATGCTTTTCTTAAGCGGTTAGTGAAGCAGTTTGATGAACCGAAGGTTGTAGTCACAGATAAAGCCCCCTCTATTACAAGTGCCTTTAAGAAACTAAAAGAATACGGCTTTTATCAAGGGACAGAACATCGTACCATTAAATACCTGAATAATTTGATTGAACAAGACCATCGTCCAGTAAAGAGACGCAATAAATTCTATCTAAGTTTACGCACTGCCTCTACCACGATTAAAGGCATGGAAGCCATCCGAGGATTATATAAGAAAACCCGAAAAGAAGGCACTCTCTTCGGGTTTTCGGTCTGTACTGAAATCAAGGTATTATTGGGAATCCCAGCTTAAATCATAGATACCGTAAGGGATTTTATTCTTTATTTAAAACTTTGCAACAGAACCATATCAGTAATGAAGATGGCGGCGAGATTGCGTTTGAAGGATTAGAAGATGGCGACTACCTGTTGATGGAAACGAAAGCATTACCAGGGTATCAGCTGCCGTCGGGGTATTGGATCATTTCTGTCAATAATTCAGAGGAACTGCCGGTGGATAAAATCGCTATCCAAGGGTATGGCACCCACGCCCCACCGGCCTTTTACAGAGATAGCAGAAGTGCCCTGCATCTACCGAACTTTAACCAGTATACGCTGCCGGCTGCCGGTGGCAAAGGCATGATCGCCAGTATCATCTTAGGGATCATGGTGATGGGTTGCGGCGTACTCTACTACCTGCATCCGAAGACGAGAAGAAAAAGCTCACAAAGTAACTAGTAGAAAGAGACCGCCACGGTCAACTGTCGATGAAGACAGGAGTCGTGGCGGTCTTTTATAGCGTTCAAAAGGAGTTGCTTAGGTCAACTACCCACCCAAAATCTCATACAACACATACAGCTCCCAATCAGAAATCGTGATCCGGTAAAACTGCTCCAGATTATACAAAATCGTTTTGATATTCGCTTCGAAAGGTTTGTCGTTGAGCTTAAGGCTGCTGAGTTCTTCCGGTAGCGGGTAATCGGCACCGCCGAGAATAGTACGTTCCACCATCAAGGCCAGGTGCATCGTCAAGTTGAATTTCATCTTGGCATTCAGCTGCAGACCGAAGCGGCGTTCACACTTGTCGGTGGTGTCTTCCACCTGACGAATGATCACGTCAGGGTTGAGAAATTCCAGTTTCTCCGAAAGGCCTTCTTTGGAGAAGAAGTGGATGAATTCATTCAGCATCGGTTTGACGTTGTTGGGATGGATCAAGTGATGGAAGGACTGCTCCAATTGTTGTTCAGCATTGTCATCCAGCACGTCCAACAGATTCAATGTTGGTACAGCGACGTCGGTATCCAAGTAGGAAGTGGTCAGGATCAAGGAAGTCTCCTTCAAGTATTCCGTTTCGTCGGCGGCGCGGTCGATGGCGGCGCTGAGTTCGTTGTAATTCAGAATGATCAGCTTGATATCCGGCTTCACGTATTGTTGGCAGATGCCCCGCAGTTTCTTGGAAACGTCCCGGCCGGAAATGCTGGAGATGATGATGTTTTTCTCCACGGAGAAGCCTTCAAAATATTGGACGTTGGTGACGAAGTTTTCTTCCGCTGCCTTGGCGATGGTGTGGAAACGGCTGCCGTTCAACAGCTGTTGGCCGATCTCCAAAGCGAAGGAGGTGGTGAGGTTGTTGATTACCAAAAGTTCTCCCATAATCTGGGGCTTCAAGCTCTTGTAAAGCTGGGTCAGAGAGCCCATATCCACCAGCATGATCACGCCGTCACCGGTCTCCCGTTCCGAGAGCCAGTTCTTCACCTGAGCCACGATATCATGGACCGAGGAGGTGAGGGGCATATTGATGGCGTCGAAAAGGTACTCGCCGCACATTTTGTTGGCGACCCCTTGGATACTGGAGGCGGTGCGCTCCCCGTGAGCCACCAAGAGGGCGTGATAGCGGATCTCTTCATTGACAGAACCTATGAGTAGGATCGCCAACAAGCATTTGGCTGCCGGAATCAGCTCCAAAGGCAGTTCTTTGGTCAATAATTGAGCCAAGTGATAGGTTCGGGGCTGTTCCTTCAATAAGCGATACTGAAGGTTTTCCCAGAGGGTCATCGGCAGTTGATTCTTGGTAAAGTCCAAGAAACAGCTGACGGTGGCGGTGGCTTCCTCCGTCAAGGGCAGATCCCCTAGTACGCGTCGATTTTGCTCTTGGATGCTAGCGGTCACTCGTTCCCCCAAGGCCGTGGTGCAGACACTGCCTGCTTCATGGCGTAAGTGATGATGAAGGCTCGCCAGCTCCTCTTGAATCTGGAGCAGCGTTTGGTCGCTAGCTAACAGTTGTTGAAGCTGGACTTGTTGGGTTTGCAGGTCATCAGGAGCAAAGGCCTCGTTGATCTGGTCGAAATGCAGCTCCAAGGAGGGGCGTTCGTTGCCTAAAATGAGCGCAATGGTCTCCGCTGTCGGATTCTTTTGTAAAGCGCCGGCACAATACATGCGGATCTCGTTAGCCAGACTGCCGACATTGCCGGGATAGGCCCGCTCGCTAAGGTAGTCCAATAATTCCTGACTGATGGCCAAGTCCCGCTTGATCCGTTTGGCTTCTTGCAGGAAAAGATACTTGATCAGCTCAAAGCGCTCATAGATCGGTCGTTCATGGAAAGAAGGCAGATCTATGATCACAGAGATTCGGCGATAAAAGGTGGGCAGCAGAACTTCCTCCGGTGTTTCGGTGGTGGCGAATAAAAGGCGGACTTGGGAATGTTGGAGTTTCTCGTCTTCACCGATAGGACGGAAATTGCCGCTATCCATAAATTGGAAAAGTTTTTCTTGGTTTTCCTTTGATAGGCGGTGGACTTCATCTAAGAAGAGGACGCCTTGATCCGCTTGCGCCAGCAGACCTTTCCGCTCGCCTTCAGCGCCGGTAAAGGCCCCTTTGGTGTGACCAAAAAGAATCGACGACAGCAGCTCCGGGTTGTTGGCATAATCGGCACAGTTGAAGACGAAAAATTTCTCTGCTCCTTTGGCGTTGTTTTGTTTCAAGTAGTCATAGATCAGCTTGGCTAAGAAGCTCTTGCCCACGCCGCTGGGGCCATGGATCAGTAAAGGCAGACCTAACGGCGGATACATCACAGCGGCGATACATTTTTTGATGGCTTCCCGGGCGCTGCCTTGACTGCCGATAAAGGCTTTGAAGACGTCATCAGTAGTCTCGGAGGCAGCGCTGGCGGGCAACCAATAGACGGGCTTCGTGCCGGTCTGTTTGACAGTGCCCTCTTGTAAGAGCTCGTTTAAGTAGAGACTGGTGGCGGAGCGGCTTAAGTCGATCTGTTGGGCGACTTCAGCGGTGGTCAGTCCGGTTTCGTTATTGGATAAAACAGCTAATAATTGCTGGCGAGTTTCTATTTTCATATTGCTCACTCCCTTATGGTTTTCTCCCTACTCTAAACATACCGTAAAAGCGGGTATTCGTCATGTTTCAAGGTGATTCCGGTCAATATTGGAAAAAATGAAAGAAATGACGAAGTATCCCTGCCACCTTTGAGCGACAGGGATACTTCTTTTTCTATTCCCATTCTTACAAACCTTTAGCAGATCCCTAGTAAACCTAAGATGATCCCTAGGAACATGATAGCGAACATCACGATGTTGACGTTGACTTTCTTACGTAGCAGGTAGAAGGCCAGCAAAGTCACACACAGTGGCACGATACCGATGAAAAGTTGGTCCAAATAGTCTTGGATCTTCATCGCTTCTTCGGCACCTTTAGCAGAAACTTCCAGGATCGTTTTGAATTTCACGTTGGAAGCCGTCATGGAGCCCATCATCATCAAACCTAACATACTGGAAGCTTTGGTGAGGATCTTCATTCCGCCAGATTCGTACATTTTTTTGATGAAGCTGGCACCAACGGAGTAGCCGCTGTACAAAGCATAGTAATGGATCAAGAAGGCTGGGATGTTATACAAAGCTAAGAACACGATGGCTCCTAAGGGAGAACCAGTGGAAGCGATTGAGATCCCGATCCCAGCTGCGATGACCCGCAGGATCCCCCAGAAGAAGGAATCACCGATCCCAGAGATAGGGCCCATCAAGGAAGCCTTAACGGCGGTGATGGAGCTGTCATCGAAGGTTGGGTCTTCACTGTTTTGTTTTTCCATGGAGGCTACCAGCCCCATGATGAAGTTGTTGATATGCATGGTGGCATTGAACCAAGTGGTATGGCGGACCAAGGCATCGGCCCGTTCTTCTTTGGTTTTGTAGAAACGATTGATCACTGGTAACAAGGTGTACATGACACCGACTGCGTGGTATTGAGTGGCCCCAGTCCGGCTGGCATTCATGGTCCAAGACCGCCAGAAGACGGACCGCATCATTTTTTTATCTTCAGGGCTCATATCTTTAGTCATCTTACTCATGCGAAGAAATCCTCCTCTTCATCTTCTTTCGTCATAGGGGCACCATTATTGCCGGAATGAGCAACTGCACCGCTTTCGATATCCCGGATCTGCAAGTCCCGTTGGGCACTTACGACACAGATCACGACACCTAAGACAGCGACAGCCACAGCTGGCAAGCCTAGGTAAGCTGTCAAAACAAAACCTAAGATATAGAAGACAGCTAGTTTGTTATCCCAAAGTAACTTCATCAACATTGCGAACCCGACAGCAGGTAGTAGGCCCCCAGCAGCACTTAATCCGTTCATCAGATTTTGGGGAATATTCTCAACGAAGGTGTTGACTGGGCCACTACCGGCCAGGATGCCGATGAAGGAGATGGAAGCGATGATCACGTAATAGATCACCCAAGTCCCATAATGGAGGGCAACCACCATTTTTTCATTGCCTTCACGGGCAGCTTTATCCAAAGAAGGTGCGAAGATATTCATAAAGACGTTTTTCAAGAACATAACAACAACGGCAGCTAACATACCGATCGGCACGGCCAAGGTCATGGCAGCTTTGGTTTCAACATTGGAAATAATTGCAAAGGTCGTTGCCATCGTCGTAGCAGTTACTGGTTCGGCAGCGATAACACCGCCGATATTGACGTTTCCTAAGAAGATCGCTTCTAGGGAGGCCCCCATCAGGATCCCGGTTTTCATATCGCCCATCAAGATCCCGGTCACTAGACCGACGACTAGCGGGCGTTCCATCATACTTTGGCCTGTTAGGTAATTACCTGCGAAACAGATAAAGACGGCTAACGCGGCCATGGTTGCGTGCATCAACATAATTTTTTCCCTCCCTTATCCTAGACTTTCGCTACTGCGTCTTTGAGACTCAGCTGCGGATTTGATGGCAATACTTGGTTGTAGCTGTTGACCCGAGTCAGTTGGGCTAATTCTTTCGCCGCCGCTAATTCCTCAGGGTTTAATTGCACACTTGGAAAGATCATCGTTTTTGATTTCGGATCGGATTTGTCGAAGCGGCCAGCGTTGGCAACATTGACGGTTTCTAGGTCTTCCACGTTTTGGGCGATCTTATTGGCATCGCTAACGGAGTTCACGATCACGAACATCCGTTTATCTTTTCCCCGAGGATCGTTGAAGACGTTGATGGCGTCATCGACTTTTCGGATCAATAATTTCATGCCGTTGGGCACGGCCATCTTCAAGGTCATTTGCATGACTTCGTTGTTGGCTGCTTCGTCATTAGCAACTACTAACAGGGGTGCGTTCAATTCTTTGGTCCATACTACGGCTACTTGTCCGTGGATCAAGCGGTCGTCTACACGAATTTGGGTGATCATTTTTCATTCCTCCAGTTTTGGGTGTGGGTTGGTTTAATCGAAGATCGAATCATCGTCTTCGTCGGCGATCTGAGTCGGTACCACTTGTACCTGACTTTCACTGACGGCTTGTTGGATCTGTTCCAGGCTGAGGGCTTCGTCACCGCCTAAGAATAGGACGGATAAGATCACTGCCAGGTTGGCATTGGTGATGATGACGATGTTGTCTTTTTGGCATTCATTAGTTCAGTGAAGGCCTTTTGGTTGACGCTGCCGCCGAAGAGATCGGTGAAGATAAAGCCTTGTTCCTCCGGTTGGACGGAAGCGATGAATTCATCGATGGCGGGGGTGTAATCTTCGTCGATGATGTAGGCGTTGATGACTTGGAAGTCATTGCCTTTGTCCGCCAGAATGTTCAAGGAGCTTTGGAAGCCTTTGGCTAATTCGCCGTGAGTGGCGATCAAATATTTCCGCATGGGTTTCACCTCGCTTTTGTCTGTGGTTTCGATTTGTTTTTACACTTTACTATACGCAAGAGGTGTGCCAAGTTTTTCGTTATGGGAGAATGTTGATGTGGCGGTGTTTATGCTGGATGTTGATGTGTTTAAACAGATAGGAGATTGCTTAAACAGATGGTGGTAGTGAGCAAAAAAGGTGGGAATAAGAGTGGTTTTCCGGTACTGAGGGGGAATTTTCCTGTTTTGAATAATGAGGGGTGCTAGAATTAAAGTAAAGGGTTCTGTTGCAAAGTTTTAAATCTACTATCAAATAAGGTAGAATAATAGAAAAAGATAGCAGGAGGAATGACGATGAATCATTTTAAAGGAAAGCAATTTCAGCAGGATGTGATTATTGTAGCCGTGGGCTACTATCTTCGTTATAACCTTAGCTATCGTGAAGTTCAAGAAATCTTATATGATCGTGGCATTAACGTTTCTCATACGACGATTTATCGTTGGGTGCAAGAATATGGCAAACTACTCTATCAAATTTGGAAAAAGAAAAATAAAAAATCCTTTTATTCATGGAAAATGGATGAAACGTACATCAAAATTAAAGGAAAATGGCATTATTTGTATCGAGCCATCGATGCAGATGGTTTAACCTTGGATATTTGGTTACGTAAAAAACGGGACACACAAGCAGCCTATGCTTTTCTTAAGCGGTTAGTGAAGCAGTTTGATGAACCGAAGGTTGTAGTCACAGATAAAGCCCCCTCTATTACAAGTGCCTTTAAGAAACTAAAAGAATACGGCTTTTATCAAGGGACAGAACATCGTACCATTAAATACCTGAATAATTTGATTGAACAAGACCATCGTCCAGTAAAGAGACGCAATAAATTCTATCGAAGTTTACGCACTGCCTCTACCACGATTAAAGGCATGGAAGCCATTCGAGGATTATATAAGAAAACCCGAAAAGAAGGCACTCTCTTCGGGTTTTCGGTCTGTACTGAAATCAAGGTATTATTGGGAATCCCAGCTTAAATCATAGATACCGTAAGGGATTTTATTCTTTATTTAAAACTTTGCAACAGAACCTAATGCGCCAATCTGTTAGCACAAAAAAAGACATCGATTAAATCTCGTTGTCTTTTTTGTGCTAACAGTCAAACTACTTATTAATTAAATAAACTTAATAAAGTTTGAATCGTACCATTTTCGATCAATATATAAATTCCTAAACCAATAAACACTATAGGAACAATGATTCGTTCATATTTTTCTAATGTTTCGGAAACAAAGGAAATTTTTGCTAATTTATAACTGACATAGCAAAGAATTGCAACAGAGAAAGCAAATACGATTAAAGTAATAACAATTTCTGAAAAGGCTAACGAAGTAAAGTAAGGAATATAAATGCCTAAATTATCGCCACCTGACGCAATGGTTATTAAGGCGACAGTCCAAAATAACCAACTGGTTCCTCTAGATTCTAACTTTTCAACGACTTCCTCTTCTTCTTCCTCCTCTTCACCTATCACAGCGACACGAATACCTAAATAAATTGGAATTAATCCAAGAAGTCCAATGATCCAATCTTGCGGAATAAAATTTAGCACATAAGCAGCAAACAAACTTACGGCTACCAAAATACCTGTTCCAAGATATTGACCCCAAAAAATGTGACGAATACCTTTTTGTGTGTGGCTTTGAGAAAAGATAATGAGCAAGATAAACAAATAATCAATACTGGTAGAAATATAAACAGCGATAGCTGAAAAAATACTTTGTAACAAAATAACTTCCTCCAAACTAAGATTTCATAGATAGATTTTCTGATAACTTAAAAAAAACACGAATAGCGGAAAGGATGTCTTCATTCGCTAAAGAGTAATAAACTACTTTTCCATCTTGACGTGATTTTGCCATTCCATGTTTTTTTAAAAAACGTAAATGGTGTGACGTTGTAGCGACACTAGCAGTAAGTATTTCTGCTAAATCACATACACACATTTCCTTATAGGTTTCTAAAGCATAGAAAATTTTAATTCTAGAAGAATCGCTGAAACATTTTCCTAACACAAGTAAGTTTGAAAAATCTTTTTGATCCAATTTATTTTTTATTACATTTACTTTTTCTTTATGTACGATAGTCACTTGGCAAACTTTTTCCATTCATCTCACCTCACATTCAAACGATTGTTTGAATGAAGTATATCTATTTGATCACTCGTTTGTCAATCTACCTTAATTCCAATACACTATTATAAGCAATTTCATGTATCAAAAGATTGTTCAAATAAAGAGCAGCATTGACAAGCGTACTTGTCTGAGTTATTCTTTATTCAGACAAATAAACTTGTCATTATAAAAGGAGGATAATTATGAAAAAAGAAAAGATATTAAACAGTTACCGAAATGAAAAAAAGATGAAGGCAACGACCATATCAATAATATGAGTGATGAGAAAGGTTTCTTTGCTATGGCTATGTTAATCATGCTTATAACTATCTATAAAATATATATGAATTTGCCGTTTGGAGATACTGGTGCAATCCCATTATCTTTTTTATCTTTTCATAGCTTTAATCGTTATAAGCAAACGAAAGAAAAAGATACCTTGGTATATGGTATTGTTACTGGTTTTATTGGAATTGCGTTCTTAGTTTGGTATGTGATCGAAACAATATGAGTAAACAAGATAAAAATTATTCAGAAGAGACAGATTTAGTACTGAAAAATCATTTAAAGGACACCCGTAGAGAATTAGGGCTTTCTCAACAACAACTCGCAGATATGATCGGTGTTTCTAGAAATACGATTGGTTCAATAGAGAGATGTGTGTTTGTTCCTACAGCAAAATTAGCATTGATATTATGTATCGCTTTAGATAAAAAATTTGAAGAGTTGTTCTACTTTGATTAAATATAAAAAAATTAAAGAACCTTGTTAATACAAATTTCTAGATACACGATTCTATGTAATTTCATGTGTTACAACTTAATAGGAATTTAAATTTTATTATTAGATTTTTTAATCATTTACACGAAAATTAATTTTATAAAGAACATACTCTATACTCTTATTTTTTTTCAAGAACTCAAAAAAGCGGAAAATCCCAGATTTAAAAATCTGAGTTTCCGCTTTTGTCATTTCAAGGATGGACTATTGTCTCAGCCTCTTCTAATTTATTCTTAAGATATTTTTACTTTCTCTGCAGGTGCTGATACTTCTTTTTGTTCTTTTCGACCTTTCAACTTATACTTCATTAATCTCATGCCATTGAAAATTACCACCAAGATACTACCTTCATGAACCAACATTCCGATAGACATATTCATCCATTCGCTGAAGAAGACGCTGGTCAACAAGACCAACACTACTCCAATTGAAATCACGATATTTTGTTTCATATTATTTGCGGTGGCTTTTACTAATCCTAATGCGTGAGGCAAGTTGCTGAAGTTCGAGTTCATTAAAACGACATCGGATGTTTCAATCGCTACGTCCGTTCCGCTTCCCATTGCAATCCCGATATCTGCTAGCGCCAAGGACGGGCTGTCATTGACACCGTCCCCGACAAAGGCGACCGTGTGCCCTTTTTGCTGGAGTTTTTCAATATAAGCCGCTTTGTCTTCCGGCAGCATATGCCCGTGCGCTTCGGTGAGGTTCAGTTCACGCGCAATCCGGTCCACTGTGCCTTGGTTGTCGCCGGAAAGAACCACTAAATCTTTCACGCCTAAATTCTTCAATTCCTGCAAGTCTTGTTTCACTCCTGGACGGATTTGGTCGCGGATTCCCATCAGAATCTTCAATTCCCCGTCGACTGCTGTCAATACTAAGGAGTTCCCATTTTTCTCGAATTGTTTGACGTCTTTCTGCGCTTTTTTACTCAACTGCACATTTTCTTTTTCCATCAACGCCACATTTCCAACCGCGATGCGGTGTCCGTCCACTTGAGCGACAATGCCGCCGCCTTTGACGACGTCTGTGTCTTCTACCGGGAACAGTTCTACCTTGCCGGTATGCTGGAGGACGGCCTTGGCTAGTGGATGGTCTGATTCAGTCTCCACGCTGGCTAAATAACTGTAGGCTTTTTCTACATTGTCTCCGTACACTTCTGTTTCCGCGACTTCAGGATTACCGACAGTCAGCGTTCCTGTTTTGTCGAACACAATCGTATCAACTTTGCTGAAGTCTTGAATGACTTCACTCCCTTTTAAAAGAACACCGTTACGAGCACCATTCCCAATACCGGCAACGTTTGAGACAGGCACTCCGATAACTAATGCGCCTGGGCAACCTAGAACCAAGATGGTGATTGCTAACTCAATATTTTGACTGAACGCCCATACAACAATTGCCAGAACCAAGACAGCTGGTGTGTAGTATTTAGAAAAGCGATCAATGAACCGTTCCGCTTCGGATTTAGAATCTTGTGCTTCTTCCACGAGTTCAATAATTTTACCAAATGTGGTGTCCTCACCAACTCGGTCAGCTCTGATTTGAATCGTTCCGTTTTCTAAAATGGTTCCTGCAAAAACTTCTGCATCAGCTTGCTTATTGACCGGAACAGCTTCCCCTGTAATGCTAGCTTCATTGATATGCCCTTCACCCGTAAGGACTATGCCATCTACTGGAACTTTCGCACCCGTTTTAACGAGTAAGATATCCCCTTCATCTATATCATCCACGTCTACTTCTTCAAATTCGCCATTATCCATTTGTTTCAAGGCGCTTTCGGGTGCCATTTCAGTCAATTCTTTGATAGCAGATCGCGTTTGGTTCAATGTTCGTTGTTCCAAGTAGTGTCCGAATAAGAATAAGAACGTGACAATAGCCGATTCTTCATAGTTTTGAATAAAAAGCGCACCAATCGCTGCAATACTGACTAAGACATCAATACTGATGACTTTGACTTTCATTGCTTGAAACGCTTGAATGGCAATTGGCGTAATCCCAAAGACAGAGGCGATGATCAAAGACCACTCTGAAAGTCCTACGTTTTCTAAAACAAAGTGACTGAAGAAACCGAGTACGATTAACAATCCACTGATGACGGTGATAACATTTTTCTTGCTTAATATATATTGTTGCATGCTTTTTCCCTCCAAATTTAATTTCTCTTTTATTGATAAACACAGTATAAGATAATTGCCTAAGTAATTAATTGACTGACATCAAGTTTAGAAAGTTCTCTTTTATCGTTTCTAGGCACCTCGAATCGGATTGCAACAAAAAAAGCAATCCTGGAAAAATAGCTTTTCTTCCAGAATTGCCTAGTTCATTTAATCTGTTAAGCGGCCTTGACTTTTGCTTTAAGGACCGGATAGCCTACGTTTTCGATAGCTTTTTGAATCTCTTCAATCGAAGTGACAGCTGAATCAAAATTGGCTTTGACTTTGCTGGAGTTGAATAATACTTTAATGCTGTCTTTATCAACACCGTTAACTGATTTTACGGCACCTTCAATTTTTTGCATACAACTTGGACAAGACAACGTTTCTAATTGCAATATAGCTTTTTCCATAATTCCTATCTCCTTTATGTGTTTTTATTTTATCGGCAGCAGATTAATGAACACTGCCTTTTCCTCTTTACAACTGTAGTATAGCTCACTTTTAGCAAACGAAAATAGACGCATATCAAGTTTTGCACTTCTTTTTATCTTTTTGCTCAATTCACCATCTTAATAGTCTTTTTCTGCCCCTTATTGCCATCAGAATAATAAGAAATTGGTGGATAATCTTGTCTGCGTATAAACTATACTACAATCGCGCCAATAAACAGGGCCAGAGACAAGGCTTGCGAAACGCGGATCCACTCGCCAATCCATAAACTGTCCGTTCGCATACCTTCAATGAAGAACCGACCCACTGAGTACCACAAAACGTAACTCAAAGCGACTTCTCCTTGACGCAAAAGCTGTTTTCGGTTCCGTATAGTGACGATGAGGACAAAGCCCAACAAACTCCACAATGACTCGTATAAAAAAGTCGGATGGTAGTAGGTACCATTGATATTCATTTGTTCAAATGATAAATTCAGGTAAATAAAGATTTTCCAAGAATTGACGAGTAACCGGCCCACCATGAGCTTCCTGATTCATAAAATTGACCCAACGACCAATGGACTGGGCTAACAATACATTGGGCGCTAAAATATCAAGAACGAGTGCCAAAGAAGTACCTTTTTTCTTTGCATACCAATATAGCGTACCCCCTCCTGCAATCAATCCCCCATAAATCGCAATACCGCCATTCCAAATCGCAAGGATTTGTCCTGGATTTTGCAGATAATAACCAAGTTCAAATAACACATAATAAAGCCGAGCGCCGAGGAGTCCAATCGGAATTGCCCATAAGGCCATATCGATAATGGTATCCTCTTCCAGTCCTTTTTTCTTTGCTTCCTTGGTGCTCAACTGGAGAGCCGCTAATATGCCCGCTGCAATAATGACTCCATACCAATGAATCACAACAGAACCAATCTCCACCACATGGGGATTCAAAACGCCTAATACGAATCCCATTCTATTTGCTCCATTTCTTCAATTTTTCGCGTCATTCTAGTCATGGTGATGTTGAACAAGATTCCGGCTAAGCTCCATGGAAACCAAACAGTGAATACACTTTTATCTCCCTGGTCACTCGCTTCGTAATACGCCACTTTTCCGTGTCCGATTACGCCGGCTCCTTTTACAACTTCCTCTTCTTTTTCCATAGCTAACCTATCTGCCTCAACAACGTTAGACGTTTTTGCTTCGCCGCCAATCGTGTTCTTGGTGAAAGGGACGACAAAGAATGCACCCGCTGCTGACAACGTGATGGCAACTATCACCCAAAAACAATGCACATTCACCCTACTTATTTTTACGTTTTGTTCGACAACCCTATCTTAAAGAAAAATAAAACAAAAAAACTTGAGGGTTATCATGTTTGTGCTTTTATTTTTCCAATGAATGAAGGTCGTTCTGTCTTAAAAAAGCCAAAAACGGACAGATGGAAGCAAAAGCACTGAGTTCTGTCCCGTTGTTAATGAAGAGCGACAGAACACCAACGTGTAGAAAAAAGTGTGTCCGATTATTCGCTGTAAAGCAATAAATCATCTAAATCCTGAATCTTGATCCTTTTCCCAGACAGCTGTTGAATCAATCCCTCGTCCTCCAATTCTCCAAATTTGCGACTGATGGTCTCAGGTGTCGTTCCTAAATAGGAAGCAATGTCTTTTTTTGCCATCGGCAGGGTGATGGTGGGAGAGTTGCCCATTTCAGGTTCCACATTTTCTGCCAAAAACAAAACTAAACGGGTAATGACACTCTCCACGGCTACTTGTGTCGTTTGACGTTCTGAACTTTCTAACCGTTTAGACATTTCCGCCAATAGTTTTAAAGAAATAGCTGGGTATTGTTCCAGAAAATCTTGGACATCTTTTTGCTGAATCATACAGACAACGGTATCTCGGGTTGCTTCGGCATATTCCTCGTGTACTGCATCCAGGTTGAACAAGGTCCATTCTCCGGTGAAATCACCAGGGCTCAAGATCCGCACTAGCTGCTCTTTGCCAGAGTCTGCCAATCGATAAATACGGATTTTCCCACGATTGATAATATATAAAGTATCCTCTTTTTCTTGTGAACGAAACAGAAACTCTCCTTTTTGATACTGTTTCGTGTGGGCTTTTTCAGCAATGTAATTCATCGCGCTATCCTCTAAGTGATTGAATATTGGAACCAAGCGGATACAGGCTGCGTGGTCGCCAATTTCATGATGGGTATGTTTAGTCAATTCATTCTCCCCCTTTATTTATTTTGTTTATATTCGCTGCTTTTATTATATAAGTCTCTTACTACAAAAAAATTGATGCACATCAAGAAAATGGAAAAAGGACTGGAAAGAATTCCAATCCCTAAATCAGCTTCTACTTTTACCTTAATCTTCATCCTCATCAAGAGCGTCATCATCTTCTAATGCTTCTTTACCAATGAACGCTTGCAGCATCCAAATGTTCTTGTCTAAGTCATTTTTGAAAGCAATCAATGTATCTTCTAAAGCATCGTCACCCTCGTCTTGAGCTAAACGAATCGCGCGAATAGTTAGGTCACGAGTGCTTCTGAAGTCCTCGATAATATTTTCAACCATGTCTTCTGCTTTAGCGTATTTATTAACTGCATCTTCCGAAAGCATCGAATATTTTTCAAATTCAACCGTTGTCGAAGCAGGTTTATGCCCAGAAGTAATTAGACGCTCCGCAAGTTTGTCGAACCATTTTTCATTTTCGTTATACAACTCTTCAAATTTTTCATGCAACGTAAAGAAATTGGCTCCTTTTACATACCAGTGATATTGGTGCAGTTTCACATGTAATGTATGCATGTTGCCTAAAAGATGATCCGCAATGGCCGCTGCATTAATTTTCGTATGATGAACATGTTCCTTGTGTTCTTGTTCTTCTTGCAATCTTTCTTGGGGTGTTCTTTCTTGAGTAGCTTTATTTTCAGTCATGATTTATTCCTCCTATAATTTTGGTTTGTTTAAAATAGCTTTCTTTGATTCCTCCTTTTTCTTTACTGAATTTAGTATAGGATAGATTTCAGTTAAAAAAATTGATGCTCATCAAGAAAAGTATTTCTTAATAGACGCCAGGCTTCTCTATTAAATTCAACTGAAATAATCAAAGGAATGAAGTCGTTCCCTCCAAACAAAAATTTCATTAAAGTAGGGCCTAAAAAAAATAGCAACTATACTTTGTCAAGAGACCTGACTGCTATTTTTTGCTTGTTATTCTTCAATTACCAAATGTCTTACCTTGCAGTATATTTAATACTCTTTCTCACTAGTGTTGCATGCAACACTAGTGAGAAAGAGCATTAATAAGATTAACCTAGAAGAATAACTTTACTTTATTTATGTCACACCATAAATAAAAATTGAAAAGAATTTTTTTGTTTATTTTTAGTAGATCGATTAATAGGAGTTTTAGCTTGGGAGCGTCAATAATTTTGTGTAAATGGTTCTTCCCTACTGTAGATTGTTTCTAATTCTCCATCGGTTGACTCAGCATTTGTTCGAGCTCGCCTTCGGCCTGTTGGAAACCTTTATGACTGCGACCTAGGAATTTTTGGTTGTAAGTATCAAAAGACGAGACTAAGAAACGTTCCATCGACTCTTCATTTTGGAACTGTTCCTTGCGGTGGCTGTATTTCTTGATTTGCTTATTAAAGGATTCAATCAAGTTCGTAGAGTAAATACTCTTGCGTATGGCTAATGGGAAATCATAGAAAGTGAGCAGGTAATCGTTAGAAAGGATCGATTCCACCATTTTTGGATAACTGGTTTTCCATTTTTCCGCAAAAGCACCACGTGCTTCCAATGCCGCCTTTTTAGATGACGCTTGATACACCATTTTAAAATCATCACAGATTTCCTTACGATCATCGACACGCACTTTGTGACTGATATTACGGGAAACGTGCACACAGCAACGTTGAAAACGGGCTTTGGGGTAGAACCGCTGCACGGCCCCTGCCATCCCCTTTAAGCCATCCGTGATGAAAAGGAGGACGTTTTTCACGCCACGTTCCTGGAGGTCTATTAAAATCTCTTCCCAAATCGTGATCGATTCAGTTGGTGCAATCGCATAGCTCAATACTTCCTTTGATCCGTCCGGGCGAATGCCAACTGCGATATGAATGGCTTCCTTGGCGACGGTTTTCCGCTTTAAAGGGATATAGGTTGCGTCCATATAAATAGCGGCATAACGGTCATGAAGCTCACGTTCCTTAAATGAAGTGACTTCTTCCGTAAATGATTTAGTCATATTGGACATGGTTTGGGGCGTGTAGTGATGCCCATACATTTTCTCAATCAAGTCTGCGATTTCCGACATGGTAATACCTTTTCGGAAGAGGTGAATGACGGTCTCCTCTAAGGTATCATTCGTCCGTCTATAAGCAGGAACAGTCTGTTGCTTGAACTCGCCGTTGCGGTCGCGCGGAATCTGGAGATGAAGTTCCCCGTACTCGGTCTTGACCGTACGGTCATAGGAGCCGTTACGAGAATTACCCGTGTTAAAACCAATGCGATCGTACTTTTCGTAATCGAGGAAAGCCGTTAACTCCGTTTTGAGAAGCGTATTGACAGCTTTTTCCAAATGGACACGGAATAATTCATTCAAATCGCCTTTGTTCGCTAGAGTCTTTAGAATTTCTGTAGTAAAATCGTTCATATGGAAGTCCTCTTTTCTGTGAATGTGTTGTGGTAACTCTATTCTACAGAAGGGACTTCCTTTTTTCTATTTACACAAAATATTTTACACTCTCCTACTTGAAGTTTCCGAATGAAAACTCTATAATGAGAAATGTGAAAATTTTCACTTATTATAAATTAAGTTTGGAGGCTTTTATTTATGAAAATTGCAATTGCAGGGGCCGGCGCGATGGGTTCCCGGTTCGGACTGATGTTGAAACAAGGTGGTAACGATGTTTTGCTAATCGACGGCTGGCAGGAGCATATCAATGCCATCAAAGAAAACGGATTGAAGGCTAATTATAATGGCGAAGAAATTACTGTTAAAGTCCCAATTGTTAATCAGAATGAGGTGCCCACTGGTGAGCAATTTGATTTGATTATCTTATTCACGAAGGCAATGCAGTTGGAAAAAATGCTGCAGGATGTTAAACCATTAATTGCTGATCACACAGAAGTTTTGTGTCTTTTAAACGGTATCGGTCATGAAGACGTAATCGAAAAATTCGTACCGATGGAAAAAATCTTTATCGGCAACACCATGTGGACTGCTGGTCTAGAAGGTCCCGGCAAGGCTAAATTATTTGGCAGCGGGTCTGTTGAATTGCAAAATCTAGGTATTGGCCAAGAAGAATCAGCGAAAAAATTGGCGGAAACTTTGTCCGCGTCTGGTTTAAATGCCAAATATTCCGACAACATTCATTATTCAATTTATCGTAAAGCTTGTGTCAATGGTACGATGAATGGCTTATGCACGATTTTAGACGTCAATATGGCGGGGCTTGGTGCAACCAAACCTGCTCATGACATGGTAGTGACTATTGTTAACGAATTTGCAGCTGTTGCTGCCAAAGAAAACGTCAACTTAGACATTCCCGAAGTAATCGAACATGTAGAAACTTGTTTTGACCCGACTACGATTGGTATGCATTTCCCATCGATGCACCAAGACTTGATAAAAAATAACCGTTTGACCGAGATTGACTACATCAACGGAGCCATTTCTCGTAAAGGTAAAAAATATGGCGTAGTAACTCCTTACTGTGATTTCTTAACGCAACTGGTTCATAGTAAAGAAGAAATTCTAGGAGCGAAATAGTAATCATTAGAAAGAGGACGAGAAAATGGAAGAAAAATTAACTCCAAAAATATTTTTAAATAAAGTATTAGCGGGTACCGCAACGGGGATCATCGTAGGGTTGATTCCTAACGCGGTATTGGCAGCAATTTTGAAATTATTTGGTGAAAATACCTTAGCAGTAACGATCACACAAATGGCAGTTATTTTCCAACTAGCTACTCCACTATTGATTGGCGCTTTGATTGCGGTGCAGTTTGGCTTCAAACCAATGCAAATGTTAGTAGTTGCCGGTGCAGCTTTCGTTGGCTCCGGTGTTGTGAAATTCAATCCTGACACAGCTACTTATATCGGTGCTGGTACCGGAGACATCATCAATACCATGATTACTGCATCAATCGCTGTCGGCATGATCTTGTTGATCGGCGAAAAATTTGGGTCCGTGGCAATTGTTGCAACACCAATCGTTGTTGGTATCGGCGCTGGTCTAATCGGCTATTATTTATATCCTTACGTAACCAAGATTACTGCCGCTATCGGTGACTTAATTAATACCTTTACTACTTTGCAACCAATTTTGATGTCAATCTTGATTGCATGTTCCTTTGCTTTCTTGATTATCTCGCCGATCTCTACAGTTGCCATTGGTATGGCAATTCAATTGAACGGTGTTTCTGCTGGTGCAGCCGCTATGGGTGTTGCCGCAACAACAGTTGTCTTGGTAGTTAACTCTTGGAAAGTCAACAAACCAGGGGTTACTTTGGCCATCGCATTGGGTGCTATGAAAATGATGATGCCAAACTTGTTTAGGAAACCAATTATCTTGGTGCCATGTCTATTCACCGCTATCATCTCAGCAATTCCAGTAGCGTTATTCTCAGTCTCAGGGACTCCTGCTTCTGCTGGTTTCGGTTTGGTAGGGTTGGTAGGTCCGTTGGCTTCATTGGACGCCGGTTTGAGTATTATTCCACTATTAATCAGCTGGTTTGTTGTACCAATCGTAGCTGCTTTCGTAGGTCAAATCTTATTTGAAAAAATCTTGAAATTGTATGATCGTAAAGATGTTTTCGAATTTTTAGGATAGTCAACTAGAAAAAGTGTGAGCCTTGTGCTCACGCTTTTTTGTGCAATTGAAGTTGGTGAATCTCAGCGAAAAGAGAAAGGTACCTTAAATAGTGTGTTTCTGGTCAATAGCACAATGAAATATCTAAATACATTATGAACTGCTTTTCGTTTTATGAAGAGCAGTTTGTGCTATTTGAGAAATTGCTCAATTTAATCATTAAGTAGTTTCATCAATGGTGACTATGCTACTGCAATTCTTGTTGTACCAACCGGGAGCGTCAATAATTTTGTGTAAATAACTCGTCCTTCTGCAAAATAATGGGTTACTCAGTAAACATTGAAGCTAATGTATCCGTCACTTGTTGGAAGCCTTTATGGCTTCTATTTAAGAATTTTTGATTGTATGTATCAAAGATGGATACTAGGAAACGCTCTAGTGATTCTTCATTTTGAAACTGCTCTTTTCTGCGGCTGTATTTCTTGATTTGTTTATTGAAAGATTCGATTAAATTAGTTGAGTAAATGCTTCGGCGGATACCAGGCGGAAACTCATAAAAAGTCAATAAATCTTGATTTTTTATCAGTGACTGCGTCACTTTAGGATAAGTTTTCTGCCACTTCTCAATCATACTCCCTAAAAAGGTATTTGCCTCTTCCTTTGAGCTAGCTTGATAAACAGCCTTAAAATCATCACAGATTTCTTTTCGATCTTTGACACGTACTTTATGAGCAATATTACGGGAAATGTGAACACAGCAATGTTGGTATTTAGCTTTAGGATAAATCTGGTGAATCGTATCTTTCATGCCTTTTAAGCCATCGGTAATAAACAGTAAGACATCATGAACCCCTCTGGAGTAAATGTCCTGTAACAACTCATTCCAAACGTAGGTCGATTCAGTCGGAGCAATCGCATAACTTAGTACTTCTTTAGTGCCGTCTTCTCGTATACCAATGGCAATATAGATTGCTTCTTTGGAGACGGTTTGCCGTTTTAAAGGAATATAAGTAGCATCCATGAAAATAGCGACATACTTATCATTTAGAGTTCTAACTTTAAATGCATTTACTTCTTCAGTCAGCACTTTAGTCATGTTGGACATGGTTTGTGGAGTATAGTGATGCCCATACATTTTCTCAATCAAGTCTGCGATTTCCGACATGGTAATACCTTTTCGGAAGAGGTGAATGACGGTCTCCTCTAAGGTATCATTCGTCCGTCTATAAGCAGGAACAGTCTGTTGCTTGAACTCGCCGTTGCGGTCGCGCGGAATTCTGTGAATGTGTTATGGTAACTCTATTCTACAGAAGGGACTTCCTTTTTTCTATTTACACAAAATATTTTACGCTATCTCTAATGAACATAAACCCCATTAAATCAATTAAAACTCCTTTGGAAATTATTCTAAGGAGTTTTATTATTTTGTATTTGTGCTAAAAATAGCGTACAATGTAATTACTAAGTAATTACGAAACGTTAAATGATGGAGGAAATCATATGATTACAAAAACAAGAAAACAAGGAAATTCTATTATGTTAACTGTCCCTAAAGAATTCGACGTTCCCAATGGTGTTGAAGTAGAAGCTAAGCTTGTAGAGAATGGTATACTTTATGAGTTTGTAGAGCCTAAAAAAGAGTTTTTTGATTTTAGTGAAGATGTTTTGGCTGATATTCTTTCAGAAGGTTACAACAAACATGAGATATTAAAAGAATTTAGAAATAGAAAACATGCGTTAACTTCTGCATTTAGATCTATTGCTGAAGATACTGTTGCAAATTCTAAAACGATGACAAAAGAGGAGTTGGCAGCAGAAATTGGCTTATGAGATTCTACCTTCTAAACACGTAGTAAAGTATCTAAAAAAATTAAAAGAGAAAACATTAAAAGAACGATTTTTAACGATAATTTATGATGAGATAGCTGTTCGTCCTCATTCTGGAGAACAAAAAACGGGTGATTTGTCAGGAATTTGGGCTATGGGATTTAAGTATGCAGGTACAACATATCGGGTTGCGTATGAAATTAATGATAATACAATTATACCTATCTTACTCTGTGGAACGCATGAAAATTTTTATGAACAATTAAAAAAGATTAGGTAAGCACCCAATGGTATTAACTTGAGAGGATAGACTACACTTCAAAAGATAATTTTTAATAGCTGAGAGTTGGAATACCCTATATTTTTAAACCACTAACCTGTATATTTATGAAAAATAGAAAAAATTAAAACGTATTTTAAGCCTCTTTCAAATTAGGCGCTTTATCCTTATACACGAAGAGGGTTTAAAATGCGTTACTTTGTATCGCCTTTTAAGTAGCGATAGAGAGTAGCTTTACTGATACCAGTCATTTCTGTAATCTCTTTGCCACTATACGCTTCGCTCTCATACAGTTTCACGGCTCGTTCAATATCACGTTTGTTCACACGTGGTCTTCCGCCTATCCGACCTCGGGCACGGGCACTCTTGAGCCCCTCTTTCGTCCGCTCCACAATCAAATCACGCTCGAACTGGCTGAAGGCCTGGAAGACGGTCATCATGAGCCTCCCCTGCGGGGTGGTTGTATCGAAGTTCTCCTTCAGACTGACCAGCTTCACGTCCTGCTCCTCGAAGTAGGTGACCAGGTCAATCAGATCCTTGGTGCTTCGTCCCAAGCGGGAGAAGCTCTCCACCACCACCGTGTCCCCAGGTCGCAATTTATCCTTTAGACGGTTCAACTCAGGACGATTGCTCTTAGTCCCTGTCATTTTCTCCGTCAAGATTTCGTTGCAATTTTGTTCCGCTAGCAAGTCTAGTTGCCGGTTCAAATCCTGGTGTTGCGTGCTGACACGCGCGTATCCGTAGATATATCCACTCATAGTTCTAACCACCCTTTCTTACCCTCATTGTATCACAAAGGGTGGTTAAGGATACATAGATATTGATACAACTTTTGAGACTAAAAAAGAGCGCTTTTAGAGAAGAAAGAGTCGCTTCTCAAAATAGTCTCATAATCGATTGTTTTTGAGACAAAGTAATTTATAAAAAATATGCCTCTAACGTTTTTAGAACGTTAAAGGCATATTAACTTCAGACAGTTATTACTATACCCTAGATTTATGGGTTTTGATAGAATTAATTAGATTTTAATAAACGAAGTCCATTCAGAATAACGACCAACGTACTTCCTTCATGAATAATGACACTGATTGCTATATCTGTTAGACCTAATAAACTCACTACAACTAAAAAGGCTACGACTGCCATTGAAAAAAGGATGTTTTGCCATATGACACGATTCATTTTAGAAGAAATTCCATGAGCTTTAACCAATTTAGATAAGTCATTCTGCATTAAAACTAAATCAGACACCTCTACTGCTACATCGGTTCCGTCTCCCATGGCAATCCCTACATTTGCATTCACAAGGGCTGGGGCATCATTTACACCATCACCCACCATTGCTGTTACGCCGTATTTCTCTTTTTGCTCGTCTATAATTCGAGATTTATCTTCTGGCATGACATTCGCGATTACTTCATCTATTCCTAATTGTTCAGCAACTGCTTTTCCTGTCATTTCTGAGTCGCCAGTGATTAGAGTGGTGTGTATGCCTTGTTCTTTAAAGTATTTAATAGTTTCTTTTGCATGTTCACTTGGAACGTCCATGAGAGCTATAAGTCCAATGACATTCTCATCTTCTGCTACATATACGACTGTCTTACCTTCTGATGCCCACTCATTATTTAAACGAATATATTCATTTGCAACCTCGTCAAATGAAGTTGGTTTTCCGATCCGATAATTTTTGCCGTTGTAATCTCCTGTCAACCCTTTACCAATCTGATTTTCTACTTCAATAGTCAGTTGATTTTTTTGTTCAAACTTTCTTAGAATGGCATCTGCTAAGGGGTGATTGGATTCTTTTTCAAGAGCTACCACGATATCAATCATATTTTCTTCGTTCACGGAATCAGCAAAATAATAATTGGTTACTTCAGGTTTTCCTTTGGTCAAAGTTCCGGTCTTATCAAATGCAATGGCTTGAGTATCGGCTAATTGAGACAGGTAAGAACTACCTTTTGAAAGGACGCCTTTTTTGGCCAAGTTAGAAGTCGTCGATAAAGTTACCGATACAGTAGCTGCTGCTAAAGCACAGGGTGAAGCTGCCACTAAAAGGACCAATCCTCTATAGATACTTTGTGACCATGTCCAGTCTAGGAGAAAAGGAGCCAATAACATGAATAACGGAATGGCAATTAAAACAACTGTAACGTATTTCGGTTCAAATTTTTGGATTATACTCGCAGCTTTTGTTTGGTTGTCTTGGTTCTGGTTTACTAACTGTAAAATTTTTGAAAATACTGTATCTTTATTTTCTTTAGTGACTTCCATTGTGAAAGTACCTGTTCCATTGATTGTACTTCCGAAAACGTAGTCTCCTTTGGACTTCTCTTTTGGGATACTTTCTCCATTAATAGACGACTCATCAATGGACGTAGAGCCTGACAAAATGACGCCATCAATGGGGACTTGATCGCCATTCAATACTTGAAGTTGATCTCCCACTTTTAATTCACTGACATCAACAATCTTTGTATTCCCATCAGGCAAAATTAACCGAGCAGTCGTTGGATTCATTTCGAGTAATTTCGTGATTTCTCGTTTACTTCTTCCTTCAGCGTAATCTTCCAGGAAATGTGCGCCTGAAAAAATGAGAATCAACAACGTTCCTTCCCAAAAATTCCCTATTGCTGAAGCTCCTATAGCCGCTAATCCCATTAAAATATGAGAATTAGGCGTGAACTTATTATTTGCTTTTGTGTTCTCAATTGTTTCCCCAAGGCCTTCAAGAATAATGACATGATACCCCGCACTGATTGTAGCGATTGAAAATAAAATGTTTTGTAGCAACTGATAATCTTCATTCAAAAATAAAGCGATCACCGCTAAGGCTAAACCAATAAAGTATAAAACGATTGGCATTTTTCCGTGTTCATGGTCGTGGTTGTGATTATGTTTTTCTTGA
The DNA here is from genome assembly GCF_008000875.1 of Enterococcus sp. DA9. NCBI lineage: Bacteria > Bacillati > Bacillota > Bacilli > Lactobacillales > Enterococcaceae > Enterococcus > Enterococcus sp. DA9. The sequence goes on along the minus strand of NZ_CP042840.1, from coordinate 90,350 downwards.
GATTGTTGTTCTTCGATAGTTTCCATTTTTATCACCTTCCTATATAATTCCTTTGATTTCCATTCATTTACTTATTAAATCACACAAATTCCCACTACCACTAAAAGAAGAGAAGTATTCATGTAATTTCCATTGTCTCTGACTCCTTTCAGTTGTCCCATATGTAAATCGGAATCTTTACGTTTCACATATGAATAACAAATCATATGTCTATGAGTTCATTTTATAGTGCTCTATAAGTTTTGTCAAGAAAAAGCAGTCTCAACTCCTTTCTCATAAACTAACAAACGCCCTTATAAACAAAATACTAGCTTTGTTTCGCACATATGGTATTATATATATGAGCACCGAGTCATATGAGAGGAATAAAAACACTATGGATATAAAAACAACTTCTCCAATCGATAAAGAATCTATTCAGTCAATAAGCAAACTATTTAAGGTGATTAGTGATCCTACACGATTGTCGATTCTCTTTCTTTTACAGCAAAAAGAGTGTAGTGTTGGAAATATCGCCATTTCTCTGGACATGGAACAGTCCGCTATTTCTCATCAATTAAAAACGTTGAAAGACGCACGCTTAGTGAAATCAAGAAGAGAAGGAAAAAGTATGCTTTACAGGGTTCTGTTGCAAAGTTTTAAATAAAGAATAAATTCCCTTACGGTATCTATGATTTAAGCTGGGATTCCCAATAATACCTTGATTTCAGTACAGACCGAAAACCCGAAGAGAGTGCCTTCTTTTCGGGTTTTCTTATATAATCCTCGAATGGCTTCCATGCCTTTAATCGTGGTAGAGGCAGTGCGTAAACTTCGATAGAATTTATTGCGTCTCTTTACTGGACGATGGTCTTGTTCAATCAAATTATTCAGGTATTTAATGGTACGATGTTCTGTCCCTTGATAAAAGCCGCCGTATTCTTTTAGTTTCTTAAAGGCACTTGTAATAGAGGGGGCTTTATCTGTGACTACAACCTTCGGTTCATCAAACTGCTTCACTAACCGCTTAAGAAAAGCATAAGCTGCTTGTGTGTCCCGTTTTTTACGTAACCAAATATCCAAGGTTAAACCATCTGCATCGATGGCTCGATACAAATAATGCCATTTTCCTTTAATTTTGATGTACGTTTCATCCATTTTCCATGAATAAAAGGATTTTTATTTTTCTTTTTCCAAATTTGATAGAGTAGTTTGCCATATTCTTGCACCCAACGATAAATCGTCGTATGAGAAACGTTAATGCCACGATCATATAAGATTTCTTGAACTTCACGATAGCTAAGGTTATAACGAAGATAGTAGCCCACGGCTACAATAATCACATCCTGCTGAAATTGCTTTCCTTTAAAATGATTCATCGTCATTCCTCCTGCTATCTTTTTCTATTATTCTACCTTATTTGATAGTAGATTTAAAACTTTGCAACAGAACCAAACAATGAAACGTGTATCTTATGGATTTAAATCATTTGATAACATGAGCATTTTTTATTTGACTTCTAGCATTCTTTCTTCTTTTAACATAACTTTTTTCTTATTTATCTTCCAAATCTTGGATGGCCTCTTTTTTTTCTTCAAACCAAACTGCACCAACCAACTCTTGCCCAATTTCAAACGATAGCAATCCCCTGGTAGATCGGTAAAAGTGACTTGTCCGGTTTGATCTGTTAGTTCTTGATAGGCTTTTCCATTACGCCGCAGGGCTTTTTTCCCTTTTTTATCATAGAGTGCGATTGGCGTATGTTCTGCCACGCCTTCTAAGCAAACAGTGAAATCAAAACGCACTTTCCGCAATCGGTAACGGGCGATCACATGATACAATTGATAAATAGCGGCTAAGATCAACAGGGCCGTTCCCCCCAAGATAGCGATTTGTTTCAACTTACGAAAACGATCGCCTTTGACTTGTTTTTTCTCGGCAGCCGGTGTATATGGCACGCGTTTTCCTGTGACTAACAAACGGTGACTATTGATCATATAAGGGGTACAGGTCATGAGCGTCACCAAGTCTTGGCCTGGTTCGATCTTTAAAACCGAAGTCTGATCTGGCGTCACGACTTGGCTGTCAAACACTTCATAAGCCAAGGTTTCCCCTAAGACATTTAGCAGAAAAATATCACCGTTTTTAAGCTCCGGCAGATTGGTGAAGAGTTCCCGTTCTGGCAAGCCACGATGAGCCGAGATCACCGCATGGGTACTTGCGCCACCAACAGGAAAGGACGTGCCATCTAGGACCGTCGCACCTTGTTCCAATAAATCATCATTGGTCGTATCAAATAGCGGTAACTCAATGGCCAAATCAGGAAGATTGATGGTCCCAATCAAATGCTTTTTGTAATAAGCAGATGAAACCGTACCACCATTCGGATTCGCAAACGGATCGGCACCCGGAGCTAACCCGCTGTCGCTCAATTTATTATTTTCTTCCGCCAGTCGCTTGCGTTCGGCTTCAAATTCTTTCTGGCTTTCCTTCAAATAGCGATCGACGCGCACTTGATCAATCACATTATTCAACGCATCGACATAAAAAGGATAGAGCATGGTCAAGATGCCGACCATAAAAATGAGGATGATCGCAATTTGCGAGATCACTTGCCGATTTTTCTTCATTTTTTCGCTCCATTCTCCAGATAATAAGTAACTTTCTTACCGTGCTTTTTCTTCGTGACGTGGCTTAAAACAAACTGCCGATCTTTTAAACGGCGGACCTTGCCCTTAACTGGTTTTGTCGACCCATCGATCGCCTTGGCATAATAACGACCCCCTCTGATCTCAGGGAAAGACACCCATCCATCCACCTGGCTTACAGCAACTGGTTGGCTAGTGACATCTGTTGCCCAGCGTTTTTTACGGACTAAGGTAAAAGTCACGCCTGCTTTGGGTTGACCATTTTCCAATAAGTAAAAACAAAAGTCATAACTGTGTTTGCCGCTTTGATAATAGACGAACTTGCGATACATCCAATAGAAAATCATGGCAAAGAAAAGCGGGATCAGTAGTAAATACAAGCGAAAACGCCGTTCGACCGCTTTTTTGGTACTGGTCACTTCCTCCGCCATTTCCTCCACATAAGGTACACGGTGTCCAGTGACTAATAAACGATGGGTATTGATGCCATAAGGTGTACAAGTCAATAAGGTCACCAAGTCCCGCCCCGGTTGGATGACCACTTTGTCGATATCCGACGGTAAAACGATCTGGATGTCATCGACCGCATAAGCCAATTTTTCCCCAGCAATGGTCAAATAAAAATCATCGCCAATCACCAACTTTTCTAAATCTGTAAAAAGTTTACGTTCCGTCAAGCCACTGTGGCCTGAGATCACCGAATGGGTACTATTGCCACCGATCGGATAAGACGTTCCTTGTAAAATCGTCGCGCCTTTTTCTAAAAGAGCAGCATTGGTTTCATCAAATAAAGGTAAGCTGACCGAAATTTTTGGAATATAGATAGCACCCACGGTATGCTCTTCATAATAGGCTTTACCCGGATCTTTGGCATCATCGACCTCATTTTCAAACGGGTCTTCTACCAGTCCCATGCCAGGAATATTGGTCATGTTCTTACTTTCAGCTAGCTCTTTATTTTTTTCGGCCATTTCTTGGTGCCTTTTTGCTTGTTCTTTGGTATTTGTTGCGGCCATCTCAGCCAAGTTTTTTTCCATCATCTTTTGGTCATAATAGGAATTCACCGCATTGGCCAAAAAGGGATAGCTGAAAATAATGGCACCGGTCGTAAATAAAATCGCCATTAGCAGTTTTAAAATCAAATTGATCCGTTCGTTTTTTTGGCGCTGATCCATGCTTGCACCTCCTTCTCCCTATTTAAAAGAAAGAAAAGGCAACTTCAAGAAATGAAGCTGCCTTCTCCCTATTTTAAAACTATATCTTAGACTTCAGCTTGTGTTTTAGATTTCTTGAACCAAGCGTAAGCACCGATCATAAGAGCAGCACCGATAAGTAAGAAGGCATAGATCCCGTTACCACCTGTTGATGGAAGCAGACCTTTAGGCGTGTTAAGAACAGACTTTAGTTCTTGACTGCCATATTGACCGTGTTCAACAGTGAAATCGACATCTTCATCAAGTAACACATATTTATCACTTGAAGTCGCTTTTTCTTCTAATTGATAGTCACCATTTTTCAAACCAATTACTTTCAACTCACCTTTGTCGTCAGAAACGATTTTCGTTGCTTTTGCTTCATCAGTCGTCCATTCTTTAAAGATATATTCACCTTTAGTGTTTTTAGCATCTTCAAATATTGCAAAGTTAGAGTCTTGTTTTACGACAAATTCCGCACCAGATAAGGTTGCACCAGATTGTGAATCTTTTTTGACGAATTTATAACCACCTGTACCAAATTGTGTTGGAGGTGTAATTTTATCTTGAGGTTTGTTACCAATTGTTACTTGGGCACTATTGTTTACTAAATTGTCAGGATTTACTTCAGCAGTTAATTTCATTTTGTAAGTAGCAATCAATTGACTACCAGCTAATTTTCCTACATTTTCACTTTGTTTCAAAGTAACAGTAAATCCGCCAGTTGCAGAATCTTCAGCTAATTTATAGTCAGTTTCAGCTACTAAACCAGTTGCTGCAAAAGAATCTTTTACATAAGCAAGTCCAGCAGTTGGCGTATCAGTTACAGAGTAAGTGACGCCATCTTCCAGAATGTCCGCAGGAATATTTAAAGTTAATTTATATTCGATTTCATCGCCAGTTGTAAGGTTATGATATAAAACATTTCCATCAGCACCCTTAACTTCAGTGAACTTATCTAAATTGGCAACTTCTTTTTTATCAGTCTTAGTTTCGTTCTTTGGATAGACTTGAACGTTGGTATTGATTGTATCTGAATATTTGCCATCTTTAAACGTATAGATTGGCATTGCTAAAACGATTGGAGCGGCCTTTGTCGTTACGGAAACATTGCCTGGCGTGCTTGTTTCAACAAACATATAGACTTTATCTTTGTCGCCGTCTTTTAAAGCAAGTCCTTCAAAAGTTGTTTGACCATTGGCATCCGTTTTTTGTTCTGCTTTTGCTACAGTTGTGTAATCTGACGCATTATCAGCAATTTCTTTTGTTGCTTCTGCTTGTGACTTACCATCTGCAATCAGAGCAAGATAAGCATCTGTTACATCATAGGCTGTAAAGCCGGCTCCTTCAAGTGGATCTCCACCAAAGTCCATTTCTTCCCCAGTATTTTGCATGGAACCTTGTGCTGGAGCTTCGCCATCTTTCCAGATTCGTTTGTTGATCGTTACATTTGTCGTTGTTGCTTCAGCAGCACTTACTGTTTTCGCACCAAACACGCCGGTGAATAAAGGTACTACAAGTAGTGCTGCAAAAAGTGTTTTCCATAATTTCTTCATTTCCTAATCCCTCCTTGATTTTTTGTACAATATTCCAATAGACCTTAGTCTTTTGTACCTTTGATTAATTGTTTCGTACAGAGTATTTCCGCCATAAAATGATCGCCGTACCGATCAAAAGAATCCCCAATATACCTAGGAAGGATTTTGCTTCACCTGTTTGTGGCAAGCGTTTCTTCGGTTTACTTGGTTTTTTAGGTTTAGTTGGTGTCACTGGCTTTTCAACGATTGTTCCCACATTTTTAGGATAAAGGTGAACGGTAGCTAATTCTTTGTCCGTATAGGTTTTACCGTCTGTGCTCATTTCATATACTGGTAAAGCCACTACTAAGGGTTCGGCCGCTTTTTCGACTTTTACCTTTTCAGGATCAGGCAATGCCGTTTCAACAATCAGGTAAACCGCATTTTTACCGCCACTGCTTTTAGGTAGTTGGGTAAATTTGATTGTGCCTTTTTCATCAGTCAGGCCTTGTTCTCTGATAATTTTTTGATAATCAGCAACATTTTCTTGAATCATTTGAATAGTTGTTGTTTCGTCAGAGCCTTTGACCAATTTATAATAATCCTCTGTAATGTCATAAATCGTAAAGCCGACCCCTTCGATTGGATCTTTGATATCTTGATCGGCCGCTCCCGTATTTTGAATAGCTGCATCAGGTGCTTGGTCCCACAATTGTTTGTGGATCACAATATCGATCGTCCCGTCATCCGCAAAGGCTTGTTGCCCCGTAAAGATCCCTACCAGCAAAGTTGAAAGAAGTAAGGTGATTTTGATGAACAATGATTTATTCTTCATCTTAGTTCAACTCCTTTCGATTACGGTAGACATAAATGCCACCGACAAGAGCCGATAAACCAATCACTAGTAGTGCAAATTCCATTAAATGTCGAATGCCTTGTCCACCAGTAGATGGCAAAAGTCCTTTTTGTTGGTTAGCAACATTATATTTAATCACATTGCCATCAGTGGTAATAACATCTTTTTGTTCTTTCCCATCAATGGTGACTTTGCCGTCTTGATCAATGACGATCTTAATTGAATCTTTCAATCCAACATAGCCATCCGGTGTGACTGTTTCAATCAGTTCATATTCACCGGGTTTTAAGCCAGTAAATTTAAAGACATTCGTATCAGAATCGAGTTCCTTAGAGTAATCTTTACCTACTAATTTAAACTTGGCACCTTTCAAATCTTTCCCGAGGTTGTCTTTCTTAGTCACGATTAATTCAAAGTCTTTCAAAAGATTGACTACTTGATTATCTTTGATACCAGAAACAGTTAATTTACCATCTGCATCAGCAATCATAATTTCAATCGGATCTTGTGTCTCATAACCCAAGGGTGTCGTGGTTTCTTTGATAACATATTTACCAATCGGTAACTCTATGTCAAAAGTAACTTGACCATTGTCATCCGATGTCACTTCTTTACCGATAGCCGTTGTTCCGTCTGCTTTGTACAAAGTAAAGCCAGCACCTGCTAACGGCGTTTTACCATCATTCCCTACTTTCGTAAATGTAACAGAAGTTTTTAGCAACTTATTGGTGACTTGTAAAAGTTTCTTATCCGAATTTACATTGATAGATGTTGGAGAATAGCTAGCTTCTTCATACCCATTAACTCGTTCTTCGACTACTCGATACTCAAGCACATTTTTAGAGCTGTCATAAGCGGGTACATCAGAAAACTTCCCTTTCAGGCTATCTCCGGTTGCATTTGCTTTAATAGTTATTGTTTTCCCAGAAACATTGGCCCAATTTTCATTGCCACTCTTTTGTTGTAGTTGTAGGGTCACTTCTTTACGCGTTCCCCACTGATTATCCTCATCGTCCCAGATTTTTTCTGCTTCAATGTCAAATTTTTGTGGTGGCACTTTAACTGATGGAACCGCAAAGCCAAATTGATCTTTATATTGGTTGTCCGCTAAATAAGTCGGTCCATTTGCCGGATAGAACTTGCCATCTTGATACTCTTCTTTGAGAGAAACAGTATAAGTCACACGCAAGCCATCTCGCTGTGTATCATTTCCAGATAAAGTAAGATTGGATAAATTTACCGAATTGTTGCGTGTATCCACGGTAACATCATTTACATAATCTGGTTGAGTCCCTGTCGTTACATTCAACGACTTAGGTGAGCTTGTTTTTAATGTTAAAGCTTGCGTTTTAACTGAACTAGTATCTAACGCTACATACTTGCTCATCGGATCAAAAACATTGGCATTACTAATCAGAGCACTCACATCTTGAATTTTTTTCTTGATTTGATTCAATACATTATTTAAGTCAGTTTGACTTGTTGCTGAATATTTTCCTTGAGGTCCTAAAGCATCTAAGATATCATTAACATTTGTTACTCCAAAGCCAATGGCATAGCGATCAATTTCAGGATTTTGTTCGGTTCTTTTTTGTCCGTGAGAAATGGTATTACTTCGGACTGTACTAATATCTGGTCCAGTCTCTGATCCATTTCCAATATAAAGAGTAGTATTAGTTGCTTTAAAAGTCTCTACTCTACCATTATTGTCAGAAGAACGTGTCATCCCACTCTGACGAATTCCACTACTGCTACTAGTATAAGTAGTAGTTGGTCCCCAAGTTGGTAATCCATCTGTTAAAATAATCAATACTTTTTGGGCGTCTTCTCTTCCGTTATATTGGCTATTAGTTAAAAGTTCTAAGCCAGCATCTAATCCTAAGAAAGTTGGTGTTCCCCCACTTGGGCTTTCATTTAATAACGCATGAGTCAAAAAGGCATCGGCGCTTGTAGTAAATCCAGTGTAGTTTCCTTGAGTGCCACCAAAATTTCCTACTTTTCCATAAGGAACATGGGTTGTTCTTTCTTGAACTGAACCAAAGCCTGCTATTCCAAGTTGGACACTTCCACCTGGATTATCATCTAATAGACCATGAGCAAATGTACCTAAGGCCAACTTTAAATTCGTCCATCTATTATTAGCCATACTCCCTGACTTATCAACGACAAAAGCAACGTCGACATTTTTACGTGTCTTCAAAGACCCCCCAATGATATCTAGTTGAATTTGAAATTGAGTGGGATTATCAGTAGGAATAACGATTTTCTTCAAATTAATATTTTGGTTATTCCCTACATCGTAAGCATGATAGCCATTATCAAAATTAAGATTACCTTCGAGGATATTTTGAATTTCTACATTACTATCTGAATCTCCTGCAGAACCATAATTATAGTTTTTAATCATGTCACTTGAATCTGATTTCGTATACTGATTCGTGTCATGAGACGGGTATTGTCCTCCATCAGGTGTATACTTAAAAGGATCATTATAAGCACTCACATCATAAGTAGAAGCTGCTGAAGAACGATAATAGTTTTGTTGAGGCCCTACCATAGTCGAATCATCAGAAGTTTGTATTGTTCCTTCAGTTGCTTCACTGGCTTCTTCCGTTTGTGTCGTCGTTTCGGTTGCTTGGCTACTAGTGGTTTCTTCAGCCGTTGTCTGAGAAGTAGCACTTACTTCTGTCGTTTTTTGTGTAGCCACTGCTGGTAATTTCAACGCATGCGGACCTTCTACCGCACTAGTCAAAATATTCTTGTTAATAGTGACAGCTTGTGTTTCATCCGTTTTTGTTGCATCGGCTTGAATTTCAAGAGCTACCTTGGAGACATTTAGCACCGTTGTAAATGAAAGAGAACCCTGCGATTGTTTCGAAAAATCTTTTTCCGCAAACCATTGGTCATCATTAGTAGCAAAACTGGCATCTTCATTAAAAGCTATTGCTTCTCCATCAGCCGTCACTTTGAATTTCAGTGCTTGATCATTGCCATCACTTGCGACATCTTTTTCATACTGTAATTTCCAATTTAAAGAATTTCCATCTGATGAAACAGAGGAACTAACTTTTAAACCTGATTGATCTACGATTTTATCCGGCTGAGTTTCTATAGCCTGTGCGATACTCGAATAAGCAGTCAAGATTTGCGGGATAAAGCCCATCAAAATAGCAACCATCATAAACCAGACCGATTTCTTCTTCTTCATTTCTTCCCTCCTCTAAAAAACATGATATCTATTCTTAAACAAAATTTAAATAGCACTACCTAAGATTTGATACTGCCATCTAAATTATAAACAATTTATAGAGATAATACTATTACTATCTCTTTCACATTCCTATGCTTTGCTGTATCCGCCACTGTTTCCATGCAACTTTTATGATGTCTTGATAATAAATGACTACTCTAAGAAGAAGCGCACCCACGACTAAACTGAAAACGAGCCGTAACACTAAGGAAAAATCTTTTCCAATATCTTCAACTCACTTGAGAAGGCACTTACCCTTCAATTCCGATTTTCACAGAGATATTGTCTAGCAGAAATAAAAATGGATAGGTCGCTTTTATCGTATAAGGTACCGTATCTCCAAACACTTCTTTTTACCCTAATGATGAATTTTGTATCATATACTAGCCTTGAAATTGTTTATTTGAGTAATCTTTGAGCTCTGCAACTGCTTCAGCTGTCAATCCACTTTTCTGTTCAATCTGATAATTGACTTGTTAGTGATAAGTAGTGATTGTTTGAATTCGATATCCGAAGACAACAACACTCAAAAAAACGTTACAACCTTGTTGAACATCATGATGTTCAACAAGCTATCTTGCTATACAAGGATGTTTTAGAAACGAAAACAATAATTTGACACTAATCCATTTAAGAATGCTGCTTGAGAAATTTTTATCAAATGACACTACTCAAATTCCTAAAATGGTTCTGTTGCGAAGTTTGAAAATCAAACGCGCCCTCTCTGAACTCCAAATATCTTAGGCTGTTATTCCCATTAATACCTTGATTTCAGTAGACACCGAAAAGCCGAAGAGCGTTCCATTTCTTCGGTTCTTTTTATATATTCCTCGAATAGTCTCCATGCCCTTAATCGTGGAAGAGGCTGTACGGAGACTTTGATAAAATTTATTTCGTCGTTTAATAGGTCGATGGTCTTGTTCTATTAAATTGTTAAGATACTTCACAGTTCGGTGCTCTGTCTTAGTATATAAACCCACACTCTGTAACTTTCTAAAGGCGGAGCCAAGAGAAGGTGCTTTATCGGTCACAATTGCTTTCGGCTCACCAAACTGTTTATGGAGTCGTTTTTAAGAAAGCATAGGCTGCTTGCGTATCCCGTTTCTTTCGTAACCAGATATCTAAGGTTAAGCCGTCCGCATCAATTGCACGATAAAGATAATGCCAACGTCCCTTAATTTTGATATAGGTTTCGTCCATTTTCCATGAATAGAAGGATTGTCTATTTTTCTTCTTCCAAAGATAATAGAGGACTTTGCTGTACTCTTGTACCCAACGATAAATCGTAGTATGACAAACATTTATTCCACGATCATATAACAATTCCTGAACTTCACGATAGCTTAGATTGTAACGCAGGTAGTAACCAACAGCGACAATAATGACGTCTTTTTTGAATTGTTTGCCTTTAAAATAATTCATTACTCTGTCCTCTCTGTCTTTTTTCTCAATTTTACACTAAAATAGATTTTTTGGAAAACTTTGCAACAGAACCGCATAATTAATAGCTTCAGTTAAGATTGCCAAACTGGTACCTCCACTACTACCAAATACACGTATAGGTACCATCGTAACATCCCAATTTATTCCAGCAACACCTAATTCGTTGTTTGTTTGAGCACCAATAATCCCGGCAATATGTGTCCATGTCCCATAGTATCCATAGGATCTGTATCATCGTTAAAAAAATCGTATCTCAAACTTTCATCTACATTTCCAGAAAGATCTTCATGTTGATAATCAATTCCTGAATCAATGACCGCTACCTTCACATCCTTAGAACCCTTGGTTTCTTCCCAAGCGGATGGCATGCTAATCTCTCTTAAATTAGCTTGTTTACTCCAATTAGGATCGTTAAGAATAATTGATCGATTTCCTAAAGAATCAGTTGTATTTGGCTCCTCAACATCATTCAACGGCTCTAGTTCAGCCACATAGTTTGGCTCTGCATAATTGACCATATCAGAAGCATTAAATGTTTTTACTGCCTCTTCCACACTAATTTCTTCGTTCAATTTCACTAATAATACTTGATCTCGCTTATTATAATCGCTTTCATTTGTCCTAAGAGTCAAATCTTTTTCCACCATAACTTTTACACCCAATAAATTTTGCGGTTTATTTTTCTCTGTTGAAATTCTTTGTGTAGCCTTTAAACTGACAATTAGCTCATTGGGTACATACTCTATTTGAGAGTCATCTAATTGGCTCATAATCCTTTCTTTTTGGTTAGTATCTGCAGTTACTTGTTTAGTGTGAGCCATGAACCCAAACATACTCACCCCAACAACCAATCCTAAATATATTTTCTTTTTAAACTTTTTCATCTACATCTCCTCCTAATAGTTTTATTTTAGAGTTAGCTCTATTACTTATTTACTAACTCAACAACAGATTATCATACACTTGTTAATGAAATTACAATATCTCATTAAAACACACCCTAAAATCATAACCGTTCCTATGCTCATTTTTTGGATTTTTTAATCACGTAACCAGAAAAATAAATCCTCTCTATTTCACGCAAATCAAAGAAGAACTAAGTAACTACCGTTTAAAGGTAGTTACTTAGTTCTTCTTTGATTATTATCTAACTTTATTATTCATTCCCCACCCTTTGCGCAGTGAGTCTTCGGTATCTTGTTTTATCTGACTGGTAGTTCTTATTATTTCTCCACGATCATCTAATTCTGGAACAATTGGATATTTTTCTCTGAACAAGTCTAGTTCTTTCACCACGTCATTAAACAAATCTTGCTTATCTTCTTGCGTAAGATTCTGTTTAATATACTCATCTAAAGCTTTTCTAAGCAATTCATCTCTTGTCATATTAGTCTCATACTTTTCTACTAAAACTCTGGAAGTCGCATTTAACAAAGTCGACAGTTTTAAAGGATGCTTGGTGGAATAAACCTTATCAAACTTTCTGATTGGTGCGCCAACTTTTTTTGTTCTTCCTCTACTCTGTCTTTCAACATTGGAGGAAGTTTTTATTTCTTGAACTTGGTGCACTTCTAATTGCTTATTTTCAGATGGTGTAATTGCTTGCTGCTTTTTCTTTGCTTCTGCTTCTTTTTTTATTTTGGCGAGTCCTTTGTTGTTCCCAAAAATATCAAGTCCTTTGATGTCAGCCAATTACTCCACCTCCGCATACCAATTCTCGTGTTCTTCCAATTCTTTCAAAATACTGATAAATAATTCGTGGCTTTTGCGATCCCATTGTTTTAAGAGACCTTTCTTTGTCTTCTCCATCGTAATACCTGATCCGTCGTATCGTTTTAAGCGCGCATTTTTGAGTACAACATTTTTAATCAAATGTTCCCCATAAATCTCTTGGGCTTGTTTATACATTTCCTGATCTACTGCGTCACCGCTTTCCAACATGAAAGGAATAACACCAGCAACATATAAATTTGTATCAAATTCTTTCACAAAAAAGTCCATATACTCAAGATATTGCATCGCATTTCTCATCGATTTTACTTGGGTCTGTAAGACGACGATTGCCCAGTCCGCAATGTACATCGCGGATTTACTATATACAGAAATAGAAGGTGGGACATCTAAATAGATGACGTCAAACTCATCAAATAATGGTTCTAGCTTTTCTTTCATATATTTGAATTGGGATAATGAATCATTATATTGGTCTTTGATCCAATCATCATACATTTCAAAGGACATGTCTGCTGGAAGTATATAGAGGTTATTGATTACTTTATAGACAGCCTCTTTAGGTGGAAGATTGTTTATCAACACGTCAGTCACAGTATTTTCGTAAACAATCGGTTCACCTTCTCCGCCTCCTTCTTCGTTAGTGAAGTTCATATGCGTTAAGTTCATCACATCAGAAGTATTTCCTTGCATATCCAAGTCAATTATCAAGGTTCTTTTTCCTTCATTAACTGCTGATTCAAACCCTAACATTTGCGCGCACGTACTTTTACCTACGCCACCTTTAAAATTACCGATTACATATTTCTTCGCTACCACGTTCCTACCTCTTTTCTTTTAGCAATATTCATTTGATACTATTATAACATATTTATTTTTAGTTACTACCAAAAAAAAGATATATATGTACTACCTTATAATTAATAAGTAAAAGGTAGTACATAAATAAGGAAAAGCTGAAATATATTGATTTATAGCTTTCCTCAAAGTAATGACGTTATTTAATTTATCGAGAAGCAGAGAATACTCGCGACTTTAGTCATGTAGACGAATCAGATTTTCGATAAAAAAGAAGCCGTCCTTCTTAAGAACGACAACAAATCACTAGATTAATTTTTTCAACTGTTCATAAAAGTTTTCATGCGTTCCACATAACAATACTGGAATAACCTTGTTTTCTATAATCTCGTAAGCTACTCTATATGTTGTGCCCGCATATTTGAACCCACTAGACCAAATACCTGATAAATCCCCAGTTTTTTGTTCACCCTTATATGGATCAATCGCAATTTCATCATAAATTAAATTCAAAAATTTTTCTTTCAATGGCTTCTCTTTTAGCTTTTTTAAATACTTAATGACATGTTTTGAAGGAACGATTTCATAAGCCAATTTCTGTTGCCAACTCCTCTTTAGTCATTACTTTAGAATTAGTAAGTGTATCTTCAGCAATATCTCTAAAGGAAGAATGCATTTTGTTTTTTCTATTCTTAAATTCTACAAGAATCTCATCTTTATCGTAGCCTTCTGCAATTATATCAGACAAAATATCTTCGCTAAAATCATAAAATTCTTTTTGTGGTTCAACAAATTCATAAAGAATACCATTCTCTACCAACTTTGCTTCAACTTCGACTCCATTAGGAACATTAAAATCTTTAGGTACTGTCAACATGATTGAATTGCCTTGTTTTCTTGTTTTTGTAATCATTTAAATCCCTCATTTCTAACAGTATGTAATTACTTAGTAAATACATTATACCACGAGATAATGTATTTACAAGTAATTACTGTGACTCGTAATGCGTCCTTGCTGAATAAATTTCAACCACGTGTTCATCTTCATCTACCTTATAAACAACCCGGTTCTGTTGCAAAGTTTTAAATAAAGAATAAAATCCCTTACGGTATCTATGATTTAAGCTGGGATTCCCAATAATACCTTGATTTCAGTACAGACCGAAAACCCGAAGAGAGTGCCTTCTTTTCGGGTTTTCTTATATAATCCTCGAATGGCTTCCATGCCTTTAATCGTGGTAGAGGCAGTGCGTAAACTTCGATAGAATTTATTGCGTCTCTTTACTGGACGATGGTCTTGTTCAATCAAATTATTCAGGTATTTAATGGTACGATGTTCTGTCCCTTGATAAAAGCCGTATTCTTTTAGTTTCTTAAAGGCACTTGTAATAGAGGGGGCTTTATCTGTGACTACAACCTTCGGTTCATCAAACTGCTTCACTAACCGCTTAAGAAAAGCATAGGCTGCTTGTGTGTCCCGTTTTTTACGTAACCAAATATCCAAGGTTAAACCATCTGCACCGATGGCTCGATACAAATAATACCATTTTCCTTTAATTTTGATGTACGTTTCATCCATTTTCCATGAATAAAAGGATTTTTTATTTTTCTTTTTCCAAATTTGATAGAGTAGTTTGCCATATTCTTGCACCCAACGATAAATCGTCGTATGAGAAACGTTAATGCCACGATCATATAAGATTTCTTGAACTTCACGATAGCTAAGGTTATAACGAAGATAGTATCCCACGGCTACAATAATCACATCCTGCTGAAATTGCTTTCCTTTAAAATGATTCATCGTCATTCCTCCTGCTATCTTTTTCTATTATTCTACCTTATTTGATAGTAGATTTAAAACTTTGCAACAGAACCCTGTGGGTGATTATAACCGTCTTACTGTGCTTATCTATTATATAATACAATCAAAAACCTAACCGAAAATTTAATAACGTTTCACTGATTTCATCTTCATTAATTCCGATGTAGCGTTTGGTAATCTTCTCGCTGCTGTGACCAAAGATTTCCATTAAGGTGGCCACGTCTTTGGTTTTCTTGTAATAGTGGTAACCAAAGGTTTTTCGTAGGGTGTGGGTGCCGATATCGTCCCTTCCTAACAGCTTCGCGACCTTTTGAAACATCTGGTAGACCGTATTGACTTCTAAATGGCCGCCCTTAGTACTGGGAAACAAGTAAGCCTCCGGATCTAAGGGTGCGGTATAGCCGTGAATCAAGTCCTGTAAGCTGCTTAAGTATAAAATGCGTGTTTTCCCTGTCTTTTGCTCCACGATGCGCGGGTTTTTTGAGGTAATCACGTCTTTTTTCTTGAGTTTAACGATGTCGGACATGCGCAGACCGCTGTTAATTCCAATTAGAAACAAGAAAACGTCACGTTCCGCATTTTTATTCCGTCGCAGGCAAAATAAAAAATCATTAATCTCCTGTTGCGACCGTAGTGGCTGAACATTATAGCCCATGACAATCCCTCCTTTTTAGTCTGTTCGAATACATGATTATAGTTATTACAACACGAAATCGTGTGTTTAGGGGGAGTAAAAAAAAGAACCCTATAAGGATAGGATTCTTGATACATGATTTTATGTAATTTCATGTATCGAATTATATTACTTAGATAATGCGCCAATCTGTTAGTACAAAAAAAGACAACGAGTTTTAATCGCTGTCTTTTTTTGTACTAACAATCAAACTATTTATTAATTAAATAAACTCAATACAGTTTGAATCGTACCATTTTCGATCAATATATAAATTCCTAAGCCAATAAACACTATAGGAACAAGGATTCGTTCATATTTTTCTAAGGTTTCGGAAACAAAAGAAATCTTGGCTAATTTGTAACTGATATAGCAAAGAACCGCAACAGAAATAGCAAATACGATTAGAGCGGTGACAATCTCTGAAAAAGATAACGAGGCAAAGTAAGGAATATAAATCCCTAAGTTATCGCCACCAGAAGCAATTGTTATTAAGGCAACGGTCCAAAAGAAGCGGTTTGTTCCTCTTGATTCAAGCTTTTCAACGACTTCCTCTTCTTCTTCCTCCTCTTCGCCAACCAATGCCACTCTGATTCCTAAGAAAATCGGAATTAGACCGAGAAGCCCAATGATCCAATCTTGCGGAATGAAATTCAGCACATATGCTGCAAATAAACTTACGGCTACTAAGATACCTGTTCCTAGATATTGACCCCAAAAAATCTGACGGAGCCCTTTTTTTGTATGACTTTGAGAAAAAATAATCAGCAAGATAAACAAATAATCAATGCTGGTAGAAATATAAACAGCGATAGCTGAAAAAATACTTTGTAACAAAATAACTTCCTCCAAACTAAGATTTCATAGATAGATTTTCTGATAACTTTAAAAAAACATGAATAGCGGAAAGGATGTCTTCATTCGCTAAAGAGTAATAAACTACTTTTCCATCTTGACGTGATTTTGCCATTCCATGTTTTTTTAAAAAACGTAAATGGTGTGACGTTGTAGCGACACTAGCATTAAGTATTTCTGCTAAATCACAGACACACATTTCCTTATAGGTTTCTAAAGCATAAAAAATTTTAATTCTAGAAGAATCGCTGAAACATTTCCCTAACACAAGTAAGTTTGAAAAATCTTTTTGATCCAATTTTTTTTTATTACATTTACTTTTTCTTTATGTACGATAGTCACTTGGCAAACTTTTTCCATTCATCTCACCTCACATTCAAACGGTCGTTTGAAGGTAGTATATCTATTTGATCACTCGTTTGTCAATCTACCTTAATTTCAATACACTATTATAAGCAATTTCATGTGTTACAACTTAATAGGAATTTAAATTTTATTATTAAATTTTTTAATCATTTACACGAAAATTAATTTTATAAAGAACATACTCTATACTCTTATTTTTTTTCAAGAACTCAAAAAAGCGGAAAATCCCAGATTTAAAAATCTGAGTTTCCGCTTTTGTC
This sequence comes from Enterococcus sp. DA9, assembly GCF_008000875.1. Lineage (NCBI taxonomy): Bacteria > Bacillati > Bacillota > Bacilli > Lactobacillales > Enterococcaceae > Enterococcus > Enterococcus sp. DA9. The sequence goes on along the minus strand of NZ_CP042840.1, from coordinate 72,959 downwards.
ATTTCAAGGATGGACTATTGTCTCAGCCTCTTCTAATTTATTCTTAAGATATTTTTACTTTCTCTGCAGGTGCTGATACTTCTTTTTGTTCTTTTCGACCTTTCAACTTATACTTCATTAATCTCATGCCATTGAAAATTACCACCAAGATACTACCTTCATGAACCAACATTCCGATAGACATATTCATCCATTCGCTGAAGAAGACGCTGGTCAACAAGACCAACACTACTCCAATTGAAATCACGATATTTTGTTTCATATTATTTGCGGTGGCTTTTACTAATCCTAATGCGTGAGGCAAGTTGCTGAAGTTCGAGTTCATTAAAACGACATCGGATGTTTCAATCGCTACGTCCGTTCCGCTTCCCATTGCGATTCCAATGTCTGCTAAAGCTAAGGACGGACTATCGTTAACGCCATCTCCAACAAAGGCTACAATTTGACCACGTTGTTGAAGTTTTCCGATATAAGCCGATTTGTCTTCCGGCAACATGTGGCCGTGAGCTTCGGTCAAACCAAGTTCGCCGGCGACCACATCAACGGTTCCTTGGTTATCTCCTGAAAGAACGACTAGATTTTTCACGCCCAAGTCTTTTAATTCCTGCAAATTAGCTTTCACACCCGGACGGACTTGATCGCGAATGCCCATCAGTACTTTTAATTCACCGTCGACCGCTGTCAAAACGAGAGAGTTCCCATGTTGTTCAAACCGTTTGATATCTTTTTGCACCTTTTTGCTGAGAGTGACATTTTCTTTTTCCATCAAGGCCACATTCCCAACAGCCACTCTATGTCCAGCTACACTTGAAACGATTCCGCCGCCTTTCACGACTTCAGTTCCTTCAACAGGATAAAAGTTTGTTTCTCCAATTTGATTTAAGACCGCTTTTGCTAATGGATGATCTGATTCCCGTTCCACACTGGCCAGATAGCCAAGCGTTTCAGCAGGATCTTTTTCATACAGTTCAGTCGCTGCAACGGTTGGGTTTCCGACAGTTAAAGTACCTGTCTTATCAAATACCATTGTATCCACATTGCTGAAGTCTTGAATGACTTCACTCCCTTTTAAAAGAACACCGTTACGAGCACCATTCCCAATACCGGCAACGTTTGAGACAGGCACTCCGATAACTAATGCGCCTGGGCAACCTAGAACCAAGATGGTGATTGCTAACTCAATATTTTGACTGAACGCCCATACAACAATTGCCAGAACCAAGACAGCTGGTGTGTAGTATTTAGAAAAGCGATCAATGAACCGTTCCGCTTCGGATTTAGAATCTTGTGCTTCTTCCACGAGTTCAATAATTTTTCCAAATGTGGTGTCCTCACCAACTCGGTCAGCTCTGATTTGAATCGTTCCGTTTTCTAAAATGGTTCCTGCAAAAACTTCTGCATCAGCTAGCTTGTTGACTGGAACAGCTTCACCTGTAATGCTAGCTTCATTGATATGCCCTTCACCCGTAAGGACTATGCCATCTACTGGAACTTTCGCACCCGTTTTAACGAGCAAGATATCCCCTTCATCTATATCATCCACTTCTACTTCTTCAAATTCGCCATTATCCATTTGTTTCAAGGCGCTTTCGGGTGCCATTTCAGTCAATTCTTTGATAGCAGATCGCGTTTGGTTCAATGTTCGTTGTTCCAAGTAGTGTCCGAATAAGAATAAGAACGTGACAATAGCCGATTCTTCATAGTTTTGAATAAAAAGCGCACCAATCGCTGCAATACTGACTAAGACATCAATACTGATGACTTTGACTTTCATTGCTTGAAACGCTTGAATGGCAATTGGCGTAATCCCAAAGACAGAGGCGATGATCAAAGACCACTCTGAAAGTCCTACGTTTTCTAAAACAAAGTGACTGAAGAAACCGAGTACGATTAACAATCCACTGATGACGGTGATAACATTTTTCTTGCTTAATATATATTGTTGCATGCTTTTTCCCTCCAAATTTAATTTCTCTTTTATTGATAAACACAGTATAAGATAATTGCCTAAGTAATTAATTGACTGACATCAAGTTTAGAAAGTTCTCTTTTATCGTTTCTAGGCACCTCGAATCGGATTGCAACAAAAAAAGCAATCCTGGAAAAATAGCTTTTCTTCCAGAATTGCCTAGTTCATTTAATCTGTTAAGCGGCCTTGACTTTTGCTTTAAGGACCGGATAGCCTACGTTTTCGATAGCTTTTTGAATCTCTTCAATCGAAGTGACAGCTGAATCAAAATTGGCTTTGACTTTGCTGGAGTTGAATAATACTTTAATGCTGTCTTTATCAACACCGTTAACTGATTTTACGGCACCTTCAATTTTTTGCATACAACTTGGACAAGACAACGTTTCTAATTGCAATATAGCTTTTTCCATAATTCCTATCTCCTTTATGTGTTTTTATTTTATCGGCAGCAGATTAATGAACACTGCCTTTTCCTCTTTACAACTGTAGTATAGCTCCCTTTTAGCAAACGAAAATTGACGCATATCAAGTTTTGCACTTCTTTTTATCTTTTTGCTCAATTCACCATCTTAATAGTCTTTTTCTGCCCCTTATTGCCATCAGAATAATAAGAAATTGGTGGATAATCTTGTCTGCGTATAAACCATACTACAATCGCGCCAATAAACAGGGCCAGAGACAAGGCTTGCGAAACGCGGATCCACTCGCCAATCCATAAACTGTCCGTTCGCATACCTTCAATGAAGAACCGACCCACTGAGTACCACAAAACGTAACTCAAAGCGACTTCTCCTTGACGCAAAAGCACTGAGTTCTGTCCCGTTGTTAATAAAGAGCGACAGAACACCAACGTGTAGAAAAAAGTGTGTCCGATTATTCGCTGTAAAGCAATAAATCATCTAAATCCTGAATCTTGATCCTTTTCCCAGACAGCTGTTGAATCAATCCCTCGTCCTCCAATTCTCCAAATTTGCGACTGATGGTCTCAGGTGTCGTTCCTAAATAGGAAGCAATGTCCTTTTTTGCCATCGGCAGGGTGATGGTGGGAGAGTTGCCCATTTCAGGTTCCACATTTTCTGCCAAAAACAAAACTAAACGGGTAATGACACTCTCCACGGCTACTTGTGTCGTTTGACGTTCTGAACTTTCTAACCGTTTAGACATTTCCGCCAATAGTTTTAAAGAAATAGCTGGGTATTGTTCCAGAAAATCTTGGACATCTTTTTGCTGAATCATACAGACAACGGTATCTCGGGTTGCTTCGGCATATTCCTCGTGTACTGCATCCGGGTTGAACAAGGTCCATTCTCCGGTGAAATCACCAGGGTTCAAGATCCGCACTAGCTGCTCTTTGCCAGAGTCTGCCAATCGATAAATACGGATTTTCCCACGATTGATAATATATAAAGTATCCTCTTTTTCTTGTGAACGAAACAGAAACTCTCCTTTTTGATACTGTTTCGTGTGGGCTTTTTCAGCAATGTAATTCATCGCGCTATCCTCTAAGTGATTGAATATTGGAACCAAGCGGATACAGGCTGCGTGGTCGCCAATTTCATGATGGGTATGTTTAGTCAATTCATTCTCCCCCTTTATTTATTTTGTTTATATTCGCTGCTTTTATTATATAAGTCTCTTACTACAAAAAAATTGATGCACATCAAGAAAATAGAAAAAGGACTGGAAAGAATTCCAATCCCTAAATCAGCTTCTACTTTTACCTTAATCTTCATCCTCATCAAGAGCGTCATCATCTTCTAATGCTTCTTTACCAATGAACGCTTGCAGCATCCAAATGTTCTTGTCTAAGTCATTTTTAAAAGCAATCAATGTATCTTCTAAAGCATCGTCACCCTCGTCTTGAGCTAAACGAATCGCGCGAATAGTTAGGTCACGAGTGCTTCTGAAGTCCTCGATAATATTTTCAACCATGTCTTCTGCTTTAGCGTATTTATTAACTGCATCTTCCGAAAGCATCGAATATTTTTCAAATTCAACCGTTGTCGAAGCAGGTTTATGCCCAGAAGTAATTAGACGCTCCGCAAGTTTGTCGAACCATTTTTCATTTTCGTTATACAACTCTTCAAATTTTTCATGCAACGTAAAGAAATTGGCTCCTTTTACATACCAGTGATATTGGTGCAGTTTCACATGTAATGTATGCATGTTGCCTAAAAGATGATCCGCAATGGCCGCTGCATTAATTTTCGTATGATGAACATGTTCCTTGTGTTCTTGTTCTTCTTGCAATCTTTCTTGGGGTGTTCTTTCTTGAGTAGCTTTATTTTCAGTCATGATTTATTCCTCCTATAATTTTGGTTTGTTTAAAATAGCTTTCTTTGATTCCTCCTTTTTCTTTACTGAATTTAGTATAGGATAGATTTCCGTTAAAAAAATTGACGCTCATCAAGAAAAGTATTTCTTAATAGACGCCAGGCTTCTCTATTAAATTCAACTAAAATAATCAAAGGAATGAAGTCGTTCCCTCCAAACAAAAATTTCATTAAAGTAGGGCCTAAAAAAAGAATAGCAACTATACTTTGTCAAGAGACCTGACTGCTATTTTTTTGCTTGTTATTCTTCAATTACCAAATGTCTTGCCTTGCAGTATATTTAATACTCTTTCTCACTAGTGTTGCATGCAACACTAGTGAGAAAGAGTATTAATAAGATTAACCTAGAAGAATAACTTTACTTTATTTATGTCATACCATAAATAAAAATTGAAAAGAATTTTTTTATTTATTTTTAGTAGATCGATTAATAGGAGTTTTAGCTTGGGAGCGTCAATAATTTTGTGTAAATGGTTCTTCCCTACTGTAGATTGTTTCTAATTCTCCATCGGTTGACTCAGCATTTGTTCGAGCTCGCCTTCGGCCTGTTGGAAACCTTTATGACTGCGACCTAGGAATTTTTGGTTGTAAGTATCAAAAGACGAGACTAAGAAACGTTCCATCGACTCTTCATTTTGGAACTATTCCTTGCGGTGGCTGTATTTCTTGATTTGCTTATTAAAGGATTGGGAGCGTCAATAATTTTGTGTAAATAAATTGTCCTCCTGCAAAATAATTAGTTACTCAGTAAACATTGAAACTAATGTATCGGTTACCTGTTGAAAACCTTTATGGCTTCTGTTTAGAAATTTTTGATTGTATGTATCAAAAATGCTGACTAGAAAGCGTTCTAGTGATTCTTCATTTTGAAACTGCTCTTTTCTACGGCTGTATCTTTTAATTTGCTTATTGAAAGACTCGATTAGATTGGTTGAGTAAATGGTTCTACGAATGCTAGGTGGAAAATCATAAAAAGTTAATAAGTCTTGGTTTTCTATGAGTGACTGCGTCACTTTAGGATAGTTTTTCTTCCATTTCTCAATCATGCCGGATAAGAAGGTATTCGCTTCTTCTTTTGAGTTAGCTTGATAAACAGCCTTAAAGTCATCACAGATTTCTTTTCGGTCTTTGACACGTACTTTATGAGCGATATTACGAGATACATGGATACAACAATGCTGATATTTTGCTTTAGGATAAATTTGATGGATAGTATCTTTCATGCCTTTTAAGCCGTCCGTAATAAAAAGCAAGACTTCTTGAACTCCTCTGGAGTTAATATCCTGTAGCAGCTCATTCCAAACGTATGTTGATTCAGTTGGAGCAATCGCATAACTCAGTACTTCTTTAGTGCCGTCTTCTCGTATACCAATGGCAATATAAATCGCTTCTTTGGATACGGTTTGACGTTTTAGTGGAATGTAAGTAGCGTCCATAAAAATAGCGACATACTTATCATTTAAGGCTCTGGATTTAAAGGCATTTACTTCTTCAGTCAGAACTTTAGTCATGTTGGACATGGTTTGTGGAGTATAGTGATGACCGTACATTTTTTCGATCAAATCAGCAATTTCAGACATCGTAACACCTTTTTCGAATAAATGGATAATAGTGGTTTCCAATGTATCGTTTGTTCTTTTGTAGGCTGGTAAAGTTTGTTGTTTAAACTCACCATTACGATCTCTAGGTATTTCCAATGTTAATTCACCATATTCGGTTTTGATTGATCGAAAGTAAGAACCGTTTCTCGAATTACCTGAATTAAAACCAGTGCGATCATATTTTTCGTAATCTAAAAAAGCCGTTAATTCAGTCCGTAGGAGTGTGTTTATCGCTTTTTCTAAGTGCGAACGGAATAATTCATTTAAATCGCCTTTAGTGACTAGAGTTTGCGCAATTTCTGTAGTAAAATCATTCATAGGGAAGTCCTCTTTTCTGTGAATTGGTTGTCGTTAACTTTATTCTACAGAAGGGACTTCCTTTTTTGTATGGATTTTTTCATTTACACAAAATATTTTATACTCTCATTACTTCAATAATCTGACTATTCTTTTATTTCTGATTTTTTCTTTTTTTATATCTACTTCATAATGAGAAAAACCATCTAGTACTGTCAAATGCATTCCTTCGTATTTTTTTACAAAATAGTTAATTTGTGCAATCGGACAAGTTTTATCTTCACTTCCATGAAGAAATCTTATAGGTAATAATTCTTTCATTGCCAGATTTTTTTCTGGAGAAAATTTCCTATAATCAGAAAAATACTTTTCAATAAGGTTTCTCGAATCTGAACAAAGATACATATAAAATAAATTTGTAAATCCACTAACAGAGACTATTCTTGCTATACTAAAATTAATAAATTGAGAGAGACAGATTGCGATATACGCTCCATAACTCTCACCATATATTTTTATTTTAAATCCTTGAGAATCATAATAGCTAACGACAGATTTTACAGCTTCAACATCAACAACACCTCCGTTACCTATTAACTCATTTTCATATTTTTGGGAATATCCTGTACTTCCAGGAAAATTCACCAAACAAATATTATTGAAATTATGATAGAAATCAAAGATTAAATCTAAGTATTCATGATTATAGTGATATTTAGGTCCTCCATGCAAACATATCAGAACTGTATCATCACTTCTATTAATGTGAGTTAAACAAGGAATTTTTTTTCACCAATTATTTGATGTTCAAAAAAAGAAAGAGGGAAAGTAAGTTGACTAGTCATCTTTAAATAATTTAATTCTCTTTCAGGAATACTGTAATAAAATAGCATTGAGCTATTCAAAGTTGAACTACATAAAAGAATCAATGTTTTGTTATCAAGAAAATAACAATTTTTTACAGTAAAATGTACTGGAATATTTAATTTTTCTTGGTTTACAAATACAATATTGCCTCCTTTATCATTCGTAACAGTTAAACTCAAATTTTTATAAGTATCATGCAACAGAGTATTATAATCAATTGATCTGACGTTATTTAAGAAACCAGAGGCTTTACAATTAGGCACATAAAAATGATTCACTTGATTTTTTTCTTTATAGATAAGCTTTCCTTTTTTTATACCTATTGGCACTATCATAAAAGATCTTTCGCATATCATATCTTTTTTTTCAAATGGATACAGCGAATAATAAAGTCTATAATTACCTGTTTTACTTAGCATACTTGCAATTATACATTTTCGATCATTAGTAAAAAAAATGCTTAGGATTCTCACTCAGTCACCTTCTATCGTTCTGTCAGCACTAAACTCATCTTGGAAACAGCAAATGACGAAATACTTATCATAATCAATGTGGCTAAAAATACTAAAACGATGATTAATAAACTATTTGCTGGTGTAGCAAATACTATAGACCTTATTGCATATAGTTGATAAGTTAACGGATTAAAGTAACCAATAACTTTAATAAATGTAGGGACATTTGTAATTAAATAAAATGCAGGAGCTGTAAACCCTAATGGAGTAATAATAAACGAAATAATTGAATCTCTTCGCTGATAATCATTAATTTTCATCGTAATCAATGCAGCTATGGATGTCCAAAAATACAAGACAATTATCACAACTATTATCCCTGCCAAATAATTGATTAAACCAATTGAGCTTCCAAACAAAGTAGCTATAATATAAAGTACACTAGACTGAATACATATGCCTATAGTAGGATACATACTCATTCCTATAATGTAATAAAATGGTGAAACTCCACTTTGACGTTTCAAAGCTAATAGACCATATCTTTTATCTATAGTAATTCGATAAATTGTTTGAGTCATTTGTGAAATAATCAATATTCCCAAAATCCCAGTTAAAGCATAATCGGCATAAGAAATTGTTTTCCCCTCATAGGCAATATTTGTGACAAAACTATTGATACCTAAGACAATAAAAATATAGTACAAGATTGGTTGAACCAATTGTGATATGATCAATCCTTTGTTTCTAAGAAACGCATTTAGCTCATTTTTTACAATGATTTTTAATCCCTTTATTCCTAAATAATGTTGCACCCTAAATTGACTTGGCATCATTTTAAAGACCCCCTTCTCTATAATGAATGTATAAGTCTCTTAATGACATAGTTTCCTTAACAATTTCATCTATTCTAAAGAATTCTTTTGTATCCATAAACAATTGTGTTAAATCACTTTCTTGATTTAATATAAATCTATACTGAAAGTTGTCTAATCCTGTCACAGCAATACCTTTTTCATTTAACTTATGAATAATTTCTTCATGGATTGATCTATCAGTAGTAATCTGGTAACTTTTTTTAGGCGCGTTTTCGATCAAGAAATTTTTTAGATCCCCCGCGTATAAAACCCTTCCTTTATCTATCAAAACTAAATTATCACAAAATTCTTCTAATAAATGTAAGTCATGTGACGACACAAAAACTGATTTCCCTTTAGCTGCTTCTTTTTTTAAAAATGACAACAACCGATTAGATGTTTCTGCATCTAGTCCTGTTGTTGGCTCATCTAACAAATAGAAGTCAGGCTGGTGAACAATGGAGCGCGCAATTTGAACACGTTGTTGCTGTCCCCCAGATAGTGCATCTACAGGTTTATTTTTTAAATCCGATATACTTAATAAATCTAAGGCTTTTTCGGTCAATAATTTTCCTGTTTTTGCATCTATTCCTGCTAATTGACTGCCTAAGTAAACGTTATCCCACACATTTGTGTACCAATCCATCACCTGAGTCTGCGGTGAAAAACCTATAGTTGCAAATAATCGTTTTTCTATAAAATCCTGATCAAACTCTACTGAACCCGTCGTCGGAGTTTGAATCCCAGCAATAATATTGAATAAGCTTGATTTACCTGCTCCATTATGCCCAACTAATGCTACTATTTCACCGGTAAATATGGAAAGATTAATGTCTTTTATCGCAAATTTTTTTCCATATTTAAGACTTAAATCTTTTATATCTAATACATTTTTTTTCATTACTAAACTCCTTTTCTAAGGTATAATTAATTAAATCTTACTTAAAAGAGAGGGATTCTAATATGGCTGAACGAACCATCGATCAGAAAATTCAGAATGTTTTAAAAAAATTTATTGATTCCTATAAGGATAATCGAAGTCTCACACCCCAAACCTCCTATTTATTTTATGATTTTATAATTCTATCCTACCATAATAAAAGAAAAAATCGTTACAGTATTTCTACGTTGTCAGAAATATTATTAGCGGAAGGTATTGAAGCAAATTTATTAATAAATATATACGCTCATTCCCTTTATGTACTAGCATTGAACGATGGCAAGCAGATATATGATAAAGGATTTTTAATATGAACTACTATGATCGAGTTAAGAGGCAACATGGTATCTATTTTAATTTATTATCTAAATATAACTTACATCCCCTAAAAAAAGATCACTGGATTTATGCATACAAACAAAGATAAAGTCCATATAATTGTGTAAAAGATAAAAGGCCATGTAACAGCCCTTTTACGGTACAATGTTTTTAACCACAAAAACATACCCAGGAGGACGTTACATGACCCAAGTACATTTTACACTGAACAACGAAGAGGTTCAAAGTATTATTGAACATTCGGTAAAAGATGATGTTTCTAAAAATATTTTAACCACTGTTTTCAACCAATTGATGGAAAATCAACGAACAGAATATATTCAAGCCGATGACTATGAACGTTCAGAAAGTCGTCAGAGTCAAAGAAATGGCTATTATGAGCGAGACTTTACGACTCGTGTGGGTACACTCGAATTAAAAGTGCCTAGAACACGTGATGGTGAATTTTCACCGACGGTGTTTGAGCGTTATCAGCGAAATGAAAAGGCACTGCTCGCTTCAATGCTTGAGATGTATGTTTCGGGCGTTTCGACACGTAAAGTTTCAAAGATTGTTGAAGAGCTATGTGGAAAATCTGTATCGAAATCTTTTGTTTCTAGCCTGACTGAGCAGTTAGACCCGATGGTCAACGAATGGCAGAACCGTTCACTCTCAGGTACGAATTATCCTTATCTGATGACTGATGTTCTCTACATAAAAGTCCGTGAGGACCATCGAGTGCTTTCTAAAAGCTGCCATATTGCGATCGGGATAACAGAAGGTGGCGACCGTGAAATCATTGGCTTCATGATTCAAAATGAAGAAAGTGATGACACATGGTCCATCTTCTTTGAATACTTAAAAGAACGCGGCCTAAAGGGGACAGAACTCATCATTTCTGATGCCCATAAAGGCCTAGTGTCTGCGATTCGTAAGTCATTTACCAACGCAAGTTGGCAGAGATGCCAGGTCCATTTTTTAAGAAACATCTTCAGTTCCATTCCAAAAAAGAATTCAAAACCGTTTAGAGAAGCAGTAAAAGCGATCTTTAAGTTTACGGATATTGAACTCGCTCGAACAGCTAAGAATGCCTTAGTCGGTGAATATATCGACCAGCCTAAATATACAAAAGCCTGCGAAATATTGGATAATGGCTTCGAAGATGCCTTTCAATACACGGTTATCGGAAATAGTCATAATCGGCTAAAAAGCACCAACCTTCTTGAACGACTGAACCAGGAAGTCCGCAGAAGAGAAAAGATTATTCGGATTTTTCCCAACCGAACGTCTGCCAATCGATTAATTGGAGCTGTCCTTATGGACCTTCATGACGAATGGCTCAGTTCTACAAGAAAATATATTAAGTTTGATCAATGAGAGACCGGTAAAACATTGTATAGTATTTTACACAGGATTATGGACTTGACTAGTTGTCTCATTTTGAAATTTTAAAACAATATTTTGCGAATACAAATATCGCAGAAAATAGAAAGAATACTTAGGTGTTCTGTCAGTCAGCAGTCCGATAAAAAGCCTATAACCCAGTAAATAAAAACAGTAGCGACTATTAAATTCGCTACTGTTTTTATTTCTGATATAGACCAATAAGTATCAAAATGACAAGTTATATTAAAGATAAGTCAATTAACATTAAAAAATCAACAAGTCCAAAAAGCAGCGATTAGCAAATAATTTATCCGGTCCACTGTTCAATCATTTTGTAATTAATATTCTATACTCTAATCTTTGTGATTATTTTCTTCACATCCTCCAAATAATCATCTCCTACCTCTGGAAGTAACAAATTACCTTCTATGGCATTTATCATCACTAACTCTTTTTCTTTCAGCCGATCATAGACTAATTGGTCAATGAAGCCGTTATGTGCATTATTTCCATCTGTCATCAAGTAATAATAGCGAGTATATTGATTATCATCTAAACCTAATCGGTGAATACGATCTCGAGATTGTAACATAAAAGTCAGATTGAAATTGTATTCAAAATAAACAGCATCATGAACTGATTGATGCAATGAGATAGATTCTCCTAAAGTCGCAGGGTTTGAAATAAGGACTTGAACGGGGCCATTACGAAACTCATTAATCAATTCAACACGATCTTCTTTAGGCGTTTGCCCGTAAATCAAATGTGAAAGTATTTCTCTTTCACTTAACTCATTGTGTATTTTGTGCATAGTCCCAACAAACATTCCCCATACAATAACTTTTTTCCCTTCAGCAACCAGTTGTTCAATCAGTTGCATTCCTGTGGTAAACTTAGGTGTCACCATTGATTCTACGCCAGCATCAAAATACATACGTTGTTTCGCTTTATTTTGCTCAACATGATCTAGTGCAGATTCAATCGAATAGTCTATTTCATCAAATAAAAAACCTAAATCATTCAAATTAATTTTTTCAGTCAAGAGTGCCGGATTAGTTGACGCTTGCAATAAACGAATATATCGGCCCAAAACATTCGTTTCAACTTCATGAATCGTTTTAGCTAAGTCAATTTGTCGCTCACTGGGTTGGACAACGAGGAGTTGGTCTGGGTCCGCTTCAGGGACATTCAAATCTTTTTTAGTGGTACGCCAAAAAAATGGCTGTAGCTTCTCATTAATTTCGTTAGTATTCGATGCTTCTAAATCGTGGATATCCCAGCTAAAGAAAGACTCATACTCATTGTCATAGAGCAAATGCAGAAAATTGTAGATATCTTTGTAAGAATTTGGGATAGGAGTTCCTGTGAGTACGTAATGATAACGTGCTTGCTTTCCTAGCTTTAAGGCACTTTGAGCTCTTTTCCCTGCTGGATTTTTTATACGATGAACCTCATCGAACACTATCATCGTCTTTTCATCAATTAAGGCATTCAAGACCGATAGTTTCCAACCAAAAAGTGATTCATAATTAATCACAATTACATTAGCAATTCCCCAATCTGTTCGAATATCACCTGGATTATCAAAGTCTTTCAAATTCATAAAATGGAGCGAACGCTTATCGCCAAACACCTCAATAAACTCTGCTCGCCAAGCTTCAAAGGCATTAAGGGGAGAAATCACTAACACTTTATTGACTTCATTCATAGCTGACGAAGAGAGATAAGCAAAAGCCCCATAGGTCATCGCGGTCTTGCCAGCCCCAGGCACACTAAAATTTGCAGCACGCTTCATAGTTGCTAAATAGAAACTCGCTTGAATTTGTTGTGGTTTCAAGGGACGACTGATCTCTCGATCGACAATCTCTTCAAATTGCTGTAATTCTAAGTTCCAACGATTATCGTATTCTTTAATAGTTATCCCGGCAATTCTCTGTTCGTCTATTGCATAGCGATTTTGTTCAATGAAAGCTCGTATTTCTTGAGCTACATCAAGATCGCCCTTGAGTCTGTCGTTGAGTTTTTCAATCAATTCAGTGAGCTGAACGTAATTTAACTCACTGGAAAGCACTAATTGGTCAACATTTTGAAAGAAAGATTGGTATCGCTCTATTAGTCGTTTAACTTTGCGTGTTTTTAGAATTTCCATATCATTATCGATGAACTTAAATGTTCCATCTAAACTTACCAACCGAACATTAGAGCTCATCTTCGTATACCTCTATTAGGTCACCGCTGATGAGATTGATTTTAACCAACATCTCCCGAATTTCAGCTACTTGATCCTTAGAAAAGTTTGAGAACTGTAGGTTACCCGTTAAACCATCTCCGCGTTTCATATCATTTAAGGTATTCAGCGTTTCCCTTACATCTGCGATAAAACTATCGACATTCTTACCACGATTTTGACGGTTGACGGTCTTATTATATGCTTCACTGATTTGGCGTAATTCTGGCGTGGCTTCTTCCAGTCGGTTGCGATAGTCTGCAGCAGATTGGATAGGGTCACTTTCTAGCTTGTCACGAAAATCTTCAACAGTTTCTTCAACTTCATCATTAAAATGCTTATTAACCGCAGAACCAACTATTTCCTTAATGTAGTCGCGAGACTCTCTTAAAGTATCTCCGCCAGTCAAGAATGCTTTGCCCAAAAAGGTAAACGTAGTTATCTTTGTCTGCTCATAGTTTGGACCTTTATTCGGGAATAAAGACGTTAATTTTTTAGCCAACTCATATAAATGCGTATAAAGCTTTAAGTCTTTTATAATATGATAATTCTCTGAATCGCTATTGATAAAAAGTAAAAAATCGTGTATTAAGCCAACCGTCGCAATGCGACTTTCGACATCCTTCACATTGATATTCGACTCGATTGCGTAATCTTTAGCACTCATCAGTTCATCTGTAATGACCGTCTTATAAATATCTACAGCTAAATCAACAGGATCATACTGAAGTTTTTCTTCGGTTCCCATCTGTATGGCTAATTCAAGTCGCTTAATCTGAGCACGATCTGCTTTGGCATCATAAGTGAACGGCAAAATCACTGCTTCAAAGTATTGACTCGTTCCAGTTTCAGCTTGTAACTGTCGCAAGGCCGTAAAGCGTCGGTTACCGTCAATAATACGCCCATCTTGCAGTACATAACCATAAACTTGTTGTCCTTTTTCTTTGATTGATTTTTTAGTCTTTTTTAAAGCAGTAGCATTATCTTCTTCGATAAACATTGCAATCTTGTTGTTGTAGTCAGAGTCTGTTTCATCTGTTTGAGCTGTTAAAGTACCAAATTCTCTTTTAATCTGTGTGGAAATACGCCCATTTTCATCGTTATAGTACAAATATTTTAGTGGTATACGATACACATCGAGCATCGTATCTGTTAAATTCGGAATCGTTGTAGGCAATTTAGGTTTGGCACCCGTTTTAGCAATTTCGCCAGTTCTCCCTAAATCCATCAAATTATTTGTCATTTAACTTCGCCACCTTTCTTAATTTATCGTATACATCTTGTGCTGCCGTTGCCTCCTGGTATTCGACACCATATTGTTTTAATGCCCCAAAGAAACGCTCTTGTATTACCACAATCTGCTCATCGCTAAGACGCTTCCCAGAACCCTCCGCTTTGGTTTCGACCAATAAATAGACATGCGACTCATCTTCTCGCTCAACAATATAAACAAAGTCAGGAGTTGTCGTTCCTCCCATATACTTTGGAACCTGAATCGCTTTTTTAGGCAATTTACCGAAGGAAAGGATATTTGGAGCATATCCGTACTTCAATAGTTCTCTTTCAGGTTTCGCTGAATCGTACCGATGTGGCGGAATTTCATAGAGTTGTCGACCGTCATCTACTACATCGTTGTCTTCATTGATACCAATAATAGTTGCTAGAATATCCTCTTTAAAATCATTCTTCATCACATCAAAAACAGACGTACTGGCCTGAAATTCAAGAGGGTGGTAGTGATAACTTTGAGCATAGCGCTTTTCAAATCGATCTTTGAAGTCACGGACTAAATTACTAAGCGTTAATTCATTTAAATAATCTTTATTGCCACCATAGGTTTCTTTTAAAGCACTAAATAAACTCTTATGCAATAGCGCTGGTTTCAATTTAGTGCGTTGGGTCAATTTTAATAAAAATTCACCATATTTCATACCTGCAATTGGTTTACGGCTATCGTAATTGGCTGTTTGTTCACGTACACGCATTTCACCGTTCTCGTCATTATAATACAATTCGTTGCGAGTGAATTCTGGATACTGAAGTGTAAAGTTATCCTTATCTTGAATCATTTCATCAATGAGCAGCTGCAAAGCCTCGTCATTGACACGGTCAAATTCTAACATATAACGGTTTGAGAATTGCTCCCATAGATGGCGCATTTTATTCCAATTTTCTTTATTGAGCTTGATGCGCTGCTTATTTTTAGGGCCACCTGTGGTAATTTTTCCTTTTTTAACTTGTGTCGCTTCCGTTAAAACAGGATACAATTCAATTAGTTTCTCAAAACCATTCTCTTTAAAATCATTATTGCGCTTAATAATATTGGCAGCATCGAGTTGTTCTAATAAAGTTTCTTCATCTAAATTATCTGTTTTTTCGATAATTAGTTGCATCATAGCGGAGGTTAGTTTACTTTCATTTAACTTAACTACAGCATCATCATTGACTTCTGCAACTAATTTATTGGCAAAGTCTTTCTCATCATAACCAATGAGGAAACGTAATCTGCTCGGAAGCTCATCTTGTAAAAGCCGATGGCCATTCTCATCAACTGGTAATCGTAAACCACGACCGACTTCTTGAATCTTAGAATTCTCACTCCCTGATGTCCGTAGTTTCGCAATCATAAAAACATTGGGATTATCCCAACCTTCGCGGAGAGTCCATTTAGAAAATAAGAAACGACGAGTTTGCCAATTCCCCTTACCATCCTTAAACGACAGTAGTTTTTCTTTGTTTTTTAAGATGTCATCCACCTCTGCTTGAATAGCTTCGTCCCCTGAACCACGGTCTTCGCCAAAGTAGCCTGCGTGAACATTCTCAGTTAAATCAGCCAAGGTCACTTGTAAGAAAGATAAGTATTCTTGCTCTCGAGGTAACTTTTTCAAGCGGAACTCACGAATCAGTGCTTCTAGTTTGCGTCTAAGATGCTTCTCAAATAGTTCTTTCAACCATCCTTTTTCATCACGATATGACTTGATCGAATCAATAAAGAAGAGTGACAAAGTTTTGACCTTCGGTTGATACTCATTTTCACGCATAAAATTTGGTATTTCTGCCTCAAAATGCTTCTCAATCGCATCACGAATAATGAGTTCTTGGTAGGAGCTTGTCATCGTAGCAGGTAAGAAAGCCATCCCCTTCTCCAATTCAAGTCCATTTGATAGTCTCTTGGCACCCTCATAATAAATATCCCCATCAAAACCAATGTCATCACCTTTACCATAAGTATAGAGAGTTGAATTGTGCCTAAGAACGAGTTGTTGGTTAGTTACTGATTCGACCACATACCGCTCTTTAGACTCCGTTTCAGTTACATTGGGATAATAAACATCAATCCCTTTAACTAGACCATTATTAAATGAAGAGACCGCATTCAGGTTGAACTGAGGTTGTTTGCGGTAATAGTCTTTCACGATGGTTGCTTGACGTCCTTTCCCAGCCTTTACGTCAGGAAAGGTGGCCCCCAAACGGATAATCATTTGCGGTTCGACTGCCGTAATCGATTTATAGTTCGCCTTATCTCTTGGAAAACGATGAGGCTCATCAATCATCACAATCGGTCGAGTGGCTTTAAGCCCTTCTAAGGGTGATGTCCAACCAGATAAGAGCGTTTGAGCGTAATCTTTCTTCATTGATGCAGAATTAAGCATCCCGGCATTAATCAATAAGACCTGAATAGTTGAAGAATTCAACCGATCGCCTTCAATAAACTCTACCAAGTGTGCTGGCAACAAGCCTTTTTTACTATTAAAGTCGCCGGCATTGATCACGTTGAGGTTGATTTGTGTATTTTCATAATATTGCGAAAAGTGCTGCTTGGCATAATCCGCAACAATAAAGTTTTTCCAACCTTCTTTAATCGCCGGACTTGGCACCACGACAATAAATTTGAATAAGCCGTATTTTTGATGCAACTCATACATGGCACGCACGCCGACATAGGTCTTGCCTGTTCCTGTCTCCATCTTGATATCGATATTGGTATTCTCATTGCCACGGCCTTTAACAATCGGATTGGCGTATACATAATCTTTATCTGGGTCTTTCGTGCGTTCATCTAGACCATAAAATGCTTCATCTAATGCTTGGAGAGCTTCCAGCTGATGGGGTAATTCTTCTAATAGAATCTTCATGCTTTCTGCCTCCTAATATCTCACTTGTAGATTGACTTTATTTTCAAGTTGATTCAGTGCAATTTCAAGTTCCCGTAAGCTTTCCATCTCTATGGTATAGCCATACACCACAATCGTCTGTACGACCCGTTCATTTTTACCAATTGCATTCACTAAGGCCTTGGTATTTTCTGCTTTCCAATCCTTCGTGATGATATAAATGCGTTGATTGTTTACATAAGGGAGTGAAATACCCGCAACATCGATTCGTTCGATGGAAACATCAAACGGATAATTATCTTTAGCAAGGTAAGTCTGTAAAATTGTATCCATTCCAGCCGCGTTCCCTGCCACACCTAATTTTTCACTAGAGAAGGCATCAATCATATCATCAAGTAGGTCGAGTTGTAGTTGGTTATCATAATCGATTTTCTCCAATGTATCTTGGGTTGGTGGTATCACACGATAATGCTTAAAGCCAAAATCTTGTGCTTCTGTCAATAACGGATTTTCTTCTTTGATTTTATTGGCTGCTCGGATGATACGCTCACGAGAGATTTCATCAATGGACTTATAGCCGGCTTTATAGGCTGTCTCACCACCTTTAGTAGGAACCTCTTTACCATCAGAGTTCACCGTAAAGGTTGGCTCAGGTAAGGTACACATAATATATTGGCGATTACCTCCATCTTCAGCGTTTAATTGCATGACTGCATCAGCAGTTGTTGAGGATCCGGCAAAGAAATCCAATATAACCGAGCTTTTATTTGCCCCAATAAGAAGCAGTTCCCGAATCAATTCAGTGGGTTTAGGAGTTGAGAAAATTTTAAGACCTGAAAATAATGCCATAACTTCCCTAGTAGCATTTGTCGCTGTGCCTAGATGAGTCCAAATAGTAAATGGGTTTACTCCTTTACTATTTGCTTCAGATAAAAAACGTTTCATTTGTGGTCGACCTTTTCCATTCTTTCCAAAAACAATCCGATTGTCTTCCAAGGCACTGGCGAACTTTTCTTGAGTAGTTCGCCAGTGCCTCCCCCTAGGAGGGAGGTGCTGCTCCCCTGTAGTTGGGTTAGTAATAACATATGTCAAATTTGGACGAACATTCGGGGCATCAAACGGATCTGCCACCCAAGGCCCCCTCAAATCATTATCTGGATTAGTAAATTTAGATACATCGATTGGTAAAGTATTTAATTTATAGTTCAATCTATTTTTAGCAAAAGCCAGCGTATAATTATGAGATAAAGATACATCCGTATCATTTTGGCTGGACTTCCTATGCTGCCAAATAAAATCAGCAATAAAGCTACTTTGTCCAAACACTTCATCCATCAACAACTTCAAGTTCGCCTGCTCATTATCATCAATGGATACAAAAATCACGCCGGAATCTTTCAGGACTTTCTTAGCCAAGTATAGCCTTGGATACATAAACGTTAGCCATGCACTATGCGTGGCTTTGCCTTGAATCGACTTTAAACGTTTGAGTTCATCCTCATTTAAAGCAAACATATCTTTGAGTTGATCATCTGAATACTCAAAGTTATCTGGGTAGACAAAGCCATCCGAACCGGTATTATAAGGTGGGTCAATATAGATAAAATCTACACTGTTCGCATAATTTTGTTGCAGGTGGCGTAATACTTCTAAGTTATCCCCAGTAAAGAACAGATTTTTACTATTTTTGTTTTCCTCTTTTTGGTTGTGATCATTATCTGGCACAATAACGGTCGTTGGCCGTTCACCGGCTTGCTTCTTGGCATAGTTTTTGCCAATAAAATCTAAACGGTAGCCACTAGAAAGTTCATCGATATTATGCTCTTTTAAAGCTTGTTGAAATTTTTCATTATCAAAGGTTGAGGTTTCAACAACATTGCCTTCTTCATCATATTTGGTAGCAGTAAAAAATTCTGGCATCTTTTGACGTAGTTCGTCCAAAAACGCAGAATTTGATTTGATTGATTCATTAAACTGTTGATTATCTCGTAACATCTTGACACTTCCTCTTAATACATATTTTGTCTTTTACTTTAAATTACTGAATACTGTTAAATAGTAAAATGACTATTAGTGCTATTATACCATAAAACCGCTGCTTTCAACGGTTTTATGGATAGGCCATACTCAGGTATTCTTTAGTATTTATATACATCTCGTATTGCAGTCAAGCTTCAAACCATGTAAACTTTTTACCAATTTAATCAACTCAATGTCGTATTGTATTTAGAGACAACTACCTAACTAGGATACCAAAATATATTCTTGGTTATAGGAATACATCAGTTCTTTTTTGAGTTCACATAAATACTTTTGATAATTTTTGATTCTGTTTTATACAGAAATATTCAACTGTACTGTTTTTATTGCAACAGAGAATGTATCACCTTAATAATAGTCAATCCAAAATCAACAAAAAAACTTTTTTGTTCTTCCGAATAGTTTTTTCTTTCCGCAATCGCTTCATCAGTCGCATGTCTAAAACAATGCATTTTCTTTCTATAGCTTGTTACTACATCATTAGAAATATAATTGAAACAAATCGTAGAATAATCAGGAATAAGAAATCTACCATTCTTTTTTAATAGACTTTCTATTAAGTTTGCTATCTCTGCAAGTTTTTCATCTATACTCATATTATTGAACGATGCTTGTCGATTTGATATTTCGACAAACTTTTGATTGATTGAGGCATCTACATCAACATAGGTTGATTTCTGCTCAAATGTCAACCCTGCGACAAATGTTCTTCTAACGGCATATCTAACAGTACCGTTATCGTCATTTCCCTCTGCAATAATTTTGTTCCTGATTTCCCCATAAGTAAAATCACTAGGTTCAACAGGTGGTCGTACCAACAATCTAGGAAATTCTTTTATCTCATATCCTACTTTAAACAAGTAATACGATATAAGATAAAACCAACATTTATTCTCATTACCAGAAAAATTTCCCTCTGGTTGGCATAATTCTCTAAATTTTGTTATTGCTTCTTCTACATCATACACTTCGAATTCATAATCTTCCGTTTCCTCATAACCGTCAAATATATTGTATACTTTATTAACATTTTTAATCGAATTAAAAAATCGATAATGATATTCATTTTTTTGTATATTCTGAAAATAAAAATCTTTTAAATCCATACTGTTACTCCAATTCTTTTAAGGAAATCTATAAATTATCTTTGGATAGTCATCGCCACCAATCTCAATCTAATACGTTATTTTTATTCTAGATACTGTATTGCTAAAGCAATCAGCGATAAACATCGATTAAAAAGGTAATCATAATAACGTGTATCCGTGATATCAATTTTATCAGTTTCATGATGACGTATGCGATATTCATTACCGATATTTGTTAATGCTTTAAATTCATCATCAAATAAATCTCCAAATTTTTTATTCCCATTTGACATATCATTTATAATTTTTCCTGATGAATGTTTCTTGTCCAGTGCTGTATAATATGTTTTTAAGCGTTCTAATGCATCCCATATCTTTTCGACTGAATCTTGCCGTGCTGCCGGGTTTGGTGTTTTATACAATGCAACTGCATCTTTCAACAACTCTCTTGTACCTTGCTCCTGTACTGATAAAAAAGAGTTTTCTATTTCCGCTGTAATTGGACTATTCTCAACAATTCTTTCAATAATCTTTTTGTCCGTAAGTTCATATAACAGCCCAGACTCAGAGAATATTTCATTTATTTCCTCTTGGAAATTTGCAAATACATTTGAAGAGTTAAAACAGTCTATTGTTTGGTAGTTTCGGTATTTGTTATTGTTCCACCGCTCTGAGATATCTCTAATATTTTGCGCAAAGAATTCAATAAGGTCTAAAAGCGAATATTGATTATATTCGTCTTCAGATTGTGGCGTGCTAATTCTGTCATGCTCATCCCGAAAGAGAGACGGTATTTTTATCTTAATTCTCGTCGTAAATCCATTTTCATCAAATGCTATATAATCACTATCTGTAAAATCGTGATGACAATTTAATATAAAAATATATGTTAAATTCTTTTGATATCTTTTACAACAATTTAAAAGTAATGAATACATATCTCTGTTAATTAAATATGTCTTCTCCTGCGGTGCTCTTATACCGTGCCTTTCAGAATATAATTTCATAAAACATCTCCTTAAAGTTGTCTTTTAATAACTGTATCTTCTATATAAACGATACTTATTTCATCAACTTCCTTGATATAAAATCACATCGTAAATATAAGCTGAATTCATACTTGTAATTATATCACGAAGAAGATTATCTCCTAGTGATTTTAATAAGTCTATCTAAGAAACATTGGATTTTCTACTATCTCTATTACCATATATAAGTACCAAACTAATAAATATATGGAGGCATTCAAATGGAACAAAGTAGTATGAATAGTAAGTTTAAGAAATTGGAGAGATTAGATAGCGTTAAGATAGGCTATGCTCGCACATCCACTATCGAACAAAATCTAGGATTAAAGGTCCAAACAGAAGCATTGGTGGATTGTTCAATCATCTTCTCGGAGCACTTCAACATCTGACATTTTTTTAATGCCATTAAGTTATTCTAGTTTTGAAAAGAACAGCTTTTTTATACTCATTTACAAAGCAAACTCAAAAAATAATTTGACATTAACCGAAAAATCATGTCACATTAGCAGATTTACACCGTCTTAAATAAAAATAATCTGGTGAAATGCTCCTGTCCAGCACCAACCAAGAGCCCACATCTTCCTTCAAGTCATACTTATATAATGTCAATTCGCTGTCATTCATATATCCAAACGGACTATCTGGTTCATTATACAAAAAGAAATTTCCCTGTAAGCTGTCACAATGAGAACAAACATTAGCAAAATAGCTTCTCTTTTCTATGTAGGAGTATTTAAATTTACATCCAAACTTTGTCGAAAGTTCTTCTTTTATTTTTTTAGGAATTTCATCATTTAATGCCCATAACTGGAGATCATAACCAGTATCTTTTTGAACTGAGACTGTTGGTCTGTCTAAATCAATAATATTATGTGATAAAGCTCCTACAGCATAAACCTTCGTATTTTTATGACACTTCCAACACGACTGCTGACCTTCAACAATTAAAAAGTTGTCTTTGACTATAATACATCCATCAACCCACTCTTTGAACTTTACATAGTCATTTTGATTTTCAACATACCACTTTTTTTCTTTTGGATCCCACTTCGCACCTAATTGTTTAGCCAACTCTTTTTGTTCAAATGGAACAGTTAAATAAAGCATAATACAACCTCCTTAGTGAGCGTTTTCACTTATAGTATCATATTTATACAAGCATATAAATCTTTGGAACAAAATGAACTAAAAATACTGCTAAAAAAGCTTATACCATTCTTTTTTGAAGGATAAAAGCTTTTTTACTTATATTGAATTATTGATACACAACCCGAAAGTTTTTCAAATTTCGCAACACTTCACCAGTACGTTGATTATTTTTGAGAACAGCTTCGTCTAAATAGCCAATGTTTTGCTCAAGTTCTGTTAATTGTTGACTAAGAGACAAATAACAATTAGTCATCATGTTTAAATTTTCTTGATGCCGTTCCTCTTCTCTTAAAATTTGGAAAGCTTTTTCCCAATTACTTGCTCGTTGATCCTCAAGAATTTGATAGATATAAGTTAATCTTTTTAGCGTGTCATAATCATCGTTCTGCATAGACGGCGGAAGTATCGGACTTAGTTGATTGTACCAATCGATAGACTGCTCGATTGGTTGATTTGTTATAACTTCTAAATCAGTTAATAATGTGTCTCTTTGATTGCATATCACTTGATGCTTCTCTTCTTTATGAAATTCCTTGGAGAAATCTCTAATAGCATTTTTTTCTTGATCAGCAGTCAGCGCTTCTTTTTCTAGTGTCTCAATGGTTTGATTCAGTTTATTTTTTTTGGCTTCTTCTCTCAATTTGATAAACAAATAAACGCCAATCACCAATAAGAAAAAGAGAAATACATTGTAGTCTCTCCACATGCCTACAACGGTATACACGACATCCATTCTAAATCGAGCGCCTGCTGTTTCGGAACTTCGATCAAATAATGGCACTTTTGCTGCGAATTGCTTTGATTCATACCGCTCCCAAATCTGCATAAGATGATTGATTCCTATGAAAATAATTCCTGTAACAAGACTTGAGATAAGTACTATTTTTTTTGATGAAATCGGTTTGATGTTTTTCTTTTCTTCTCGCAAAGATTCCAGTTCAGGCTGGATTTTAAGTTGATCCTGATTGGCTTCTATATACTCGAACCTCTTGTATTCTTCGTTTACAATGTTAATCCTTTGATTAGCATCATCTTGAATTTGTTTTTGTTTAGCATCTTTTGTTGAGAATATTTTTTTGTAATTGAATTCAATGTTTAAATAGACTGACAAAAAAGCTAACAGCTCTTTTCGATTCATATCACTAACTTCTTTCGAAGGAATCGAGACTAGATATTCACCCATCTTGTCAAACCTCCTCTCACTGGGTACTTTTTTTTACGAAGCTTCTATTTGCAATCATTGAGATGATAAAGAATATACTGAAAAGCACTGGCGAAAAATAAAATATAACCAAGCGGACTGGGAACAAAATCACAGTTAAACCAGAGAATTTAGCAAGCTTAATTAAACTTTGGTAATTGTCTTTTTCATAGTACGTTTCATTTGCGACTCGATGATTTTCAACCGGAATATCGAATTGTATATCATGGTACGTATCCCCGATTCTCACATTTTTTCTTATAGATTTTGTTTCTTGATACCTTTTTAACACTTGCTTTTGATTTCTTGTATAAGAGAAAATCTCTTTTTCATTTGACTCTCTGTATTCGCTAAAAGATTGACCAATTAGAGATAAACTAGTGATACACAATAAGTGAAAAAAAGATGCTATTCGACTACATAACCCCAAAACGTATGGATAAAATAAAAGAGATAAAAATGTAACAAATAGTAAATTCGTTCCTGTAAAAAAAACCTGTGCATCATTGCCTATGATAAATCCGGTTCTGTTGCAAAGTTTTAAATAAAGAATAAAATCCCTTACGGTATCTATGATTTAAGCTGGGATTCCCAATAATACCTTGATTTCAGTACAGACCGAAAACCCGAAGAGAGTGCCTTCTTTTCGGGTTTTCTTATATAATCCTCGAATGGCTTCCATACCTTTAATCGTGGTAGAGGCAGTGCGTAAACTTCGATAGAATTTATTGCGTCTCTTTACTGGACGATGGTCTTGTTCAATCAAATTATTCAGGTATTTAATGGTACGATGTTCTGTCCCTTGATAAAAGCCGTATTCTTTTAGTTTCTTAAAGGCACTTGTAATAGAGGGGGCTTTATCTGTGACTACAACCTTCGGTTCATCAAACTGCTTCACTAACCGCTTAAGAAAAGCATAGGCTGCTTGTGTGTCCCGTTTTTTACGTAACCAAATATCCAAGGTTAAACCATCTGCATCGATGGCTCGATACAAATAATGCCATTTTCCTTTAATTTTGATGTACGTTTCATCCATTTTCCATGAATAAAAGGATTTTTTATTTTTCTTTTTCCAAATTTGATAGAGTAGTTTGCCATATTCTTGCACCCAACGATAAATCGTCGTATGAGAAACGTTAATGCCACGATCATATAAGATTTCTTGAACTTCACGATAGCTAAGGTTATAACGAAGATAGTAGCCCACGGCTACAATAATCACATCCTGCTGAAATTGCTTTCCTTTAAAATGATTCATCGTCATTCCTTCTGCTATCTTTTTCTATTATTCTACCTTATTTGATAGTAGATTTAAAACTTTGCAACAGAACCCTGTACATTATGTCAACAAGAATTTAATATAACATATTTTCCTAATTAATTCTAACTATACCACATTATCAAAAATATAAATTATCTTTACTAAATAAAATATTGACAAGCCTATACCTTTTGTTTTTTTATAAAGAATACGCTTTCTTTATTATTATCTAATCTATTTGTATTTCTTTGCTCAAGGAGGAGAGCTATTATGAAAAAAACATATAACGAACTATCTGTTAGTGACACACAAAAAATTACGGGTGGTGGAACTTTTTTAAATAACTTTTCTGCTATCAAAACAACTTATGATTTTGGTAAATGGTGTGCTGATAGAGTATTTGGAGCCATGGGTTTTAAGAAAAGATAATAGGAGGTAGCTCTAATGAATTTATCAAATAAATACAAAGAATTATCCACTACGGATTCTAGAAAAGTAACTGGGGGAGTTATCCCACTCGGTGTTTGGCTAGTAGGTAGTTTCATGGCAGGTTATACAGTCCAATCTTGTTATTGGAAACGTAAATAAACAAGAAAAAATAGCCAAAAGAGTATATATATCTTTTGGCTATTTTCTTATCTATGCTGTAAAAATAAAGAAAATATCACTTTAGCAACAAAAAATCCTACAATAAAAAAAATTACTACTAAAATAGATTTTCCTAGTTTTAACCAAATGTTATTTTTTTTCATATTATTTCCCCTTCTGCTTTTTCAATAATTATATATTAAAGGAGAATTTATGAAAAATATTATTTTACAACAAGATGAAAAAGATTGTGGAGTTGCTTGTCTTGCAATGATATTAAAGCACTACAAGACAGAAATTCCCTTACATAAGTTAAGAGAATTATCAGGTACTGATTTAGACGGTACTTCAGTTTTTGGACTTCTTAATTGTCAAATTAAGTTAGACAAATCATCAATACTTACGTAACTCAAAAATACTTCCAAAGGTGTTCGATAATTCAGTGATTTTCTAGGAATATTATTTCGTTTCGATGCGACAGATTGAATAAAAGATTCATCTACTGAATTGAAATCCATAGATTTCAATAAACCATCTCTACGTAACAATCCGTTAGAATTCTCGTTTAGGCCTCTTTGAGACGGCGTTCCTGGATCAGCGAAATAAATGGCAATATCATTGGCATTACTGATCTGTTTCCAATTTGAAAATTCCTTTCCACAATCAAAAGTGATGGATTTGAATAGATTTTTCGGTACAGATTCAAACCAATGATTTAATTTGTTTTCAATATCAATCGCTTGTCTACCACACGGTTTCAATGTGATGATAACTTTTGATAATCGTTCAACTAAGGTAATTACAGCACTTTTATGTTTCAAACCTACGATAGTGTCACCTTCAAGGTGACCAAACTCATTTGAGAATTGGCTATAATCTTTTTCACGTTCATGAATAGAGCGACGGAAAGCTTGTTTTCCACGTCTTTCTTGATGTCCATTTGGTTTACGCTTGCCTTTCATCGGTAAGTCAGAAGGATTAAATAGCCCCTTTTTGAACATACGATAAATGGTACGAGCAGAACAACGAATAGGAAACGCTGCACGACCAACAATCACATCGGGTGTCCATCCTTGAACAACCTTTCTTTGAATATATTCTGATTGTTCCTCAGGTAAAACAAGCGGGCGTCTACCACAGTTTGATTTGTTTTTCTTATACTGTTGATAGTACTCTAAGGCTGATTTTCCTTGCTTGAAGAACAGGTATACTTTATGGATCGTTTGTCTTGAACGATTCAAGCAATGCGCAGTTTTCGCAACAGATTGATTTATTTTGAAATAAGACTCTATCATTACAAGTTCATCCGTTGTAAGATGGGTATAGGTCATTTGTACTCACTCCTTATAATTCTTTGGACGGAACTATTTTGAGTGTAGCACAAATGACTTTTTTAGTTGTCTAGCTTAATTTTACAATCGGCGACTTAAAAAAGCTCTAGAAAATTTAAATTTTAACTTTGTATAGCCACTTAAGGTTTTACCAATAAAATCCACACCGGCTTGATAAGCATCCGTTTCATTTCTCCTTGTTGATTTGAAAATTTTTATATATACATCAAGGCTATTTTATAAAAAGAAGGTATTGATGGCAATATTTGTTTTGAATGAAATGGTACAATAATCAGGTTAAAAATAATTGGAATTGATGGATACCAACTTACAAAAGTGTTAGAGAAATTCTTTTTTTTTAACGTTTACAAAGCTATACCAATAGCTATATAATTTCTACATAGAAGACGTTTTCTAATTTTTATTTTCAAGGTGAATATTAATGAAAAAGAAATTAGTTAAAGGCTCAGTTATTTGTAGCATGATTGGGATTGGTTTTATAGTAATAGGAACAAATGTAGAAGCTGCCACGTATTACGGAAATGGTGTGTATTGTAATAAGCAAAAATGTTGGGTAAATTGGGGACAAGCTTGGTCAAAAGGGGTTAAACGTTGGGGAGATAATTTGTTTGGTAGTTTTAGTGGAGGAAGGATTTAAATGATTGATATTAGGGAAATAAAAAAAATAATTCATGAATTGTATAATAGTTTAATGAAGCGTGATAAGACCAAAGCTATATTAGATATTACAGATGTTTTGTTGCAAGTCTATAAAAAAATAGATAGCGAAAAATATCCAGAAATATTAATAAACAAATTGGTGAATTATATCTATATTGTTGGATTTGACAATAAAATTCATTTTTTAGGAAATGATGAAAAGTTATTAATAGAATTGGGAGATATATCTAAAAAGGCTGGAATTAACAGTAAATATAAAGCTAATTTTACAGATAAATCTCAATTCTATAGTTATTCTGAAAAAGTACCTATTAGATAATTATATTTCCCTATTCAATTGAATAGTTGAAAAATTCAATGAAGCAATATAATATGATTTAATGAAATAGCATGGTTCAAAAATAAACATGGATACTATCCATGGGAAATTCCTAGATGCTAATCATTGGCAGTATATTTTTAATAGTCTTTTTGATAGTATTTATTTTTATAATAAAAATGATGAAAGAAAACTCCCAAAAAGTAATATTAGCTATATATTTAATCGTTGTATTAAGTATTATATTATTTTTAGTGGAAATGCTAGCAATTATAAAATATATTATGGTCCTACTACTATTTAGTATCTAAAAATAATCGTTAGGAGATAAATAAAATGAAGCTATCTACAACAGTAAAAAAAACAATTGATGGTGTTTTAGAAATACTATCACAAATTCTACTTTATATTTTTTGTCATTAATTATCACTAGGTTGCTATGCAATATTTCACCGAAGGTGAAACGGTTCTGTTGCAAAGTTTTAAATAAAGAATAAAATCCCTTACGGTATCTATGATTTAAGCTGGGATTCCCAATAATACCTTGATTTCAGTACAGATCGAAAACCCGAAGAGAGTGCCTTCTTTTCGGGTTTTCTTATATAATCCTCGAATGGCTTTCATGCCTTTAATCGTGGTAGAGGCAGTGCGTAAACTTCGATAGAATTTATTGCGTCTCTTTACTGGACGATGGTCTTGTTCAATCAAATTATTCAGGTATTTAATGGTACGATGTTCTGTCCCTTGATAAAAGCCGTATTCTTTTAGTTTCTTAAAGGCACTTGTAATAGAGGGGGCTTTATCTGTGACTACAACCTTCGGTTCATCAAACTGCTTCACTAACCGCTTAAGAAAAGCATAGGCTGCTTGTGTGTCCCGTTTTTTACGTAACCAAATATCCAAGGTTAAACCATCTGCATCGATGGCTCGATACAAATAATGCCATTTTCCTTTAATTTTGATGTACGTTTCATCCATTTTCCATGAATAAAAGGATTTTTTATTTTTCTTTTTCCAAATTTGATAGAGTAGTTTGCCATATTCTTGCACCCAACGATAAATCGTCGTATGAGAAACGTTAATGCCACGATCATATAAGATTTCTTGAACTTCACGATAGCTAAGGTTATAACGAAGATAGTAGCCCACGGCTACAATAATCACATCCTGCTGAAATTGCTTTCCTTTAAAATGATTCATCGTCATTCCTCCTGCTATCTTTTTCTATTATTCTACCTTATTTGATAGTAGATTTAAAACTTTGCAACAGAACCGATATATTGGACTTCCTCTTTTAAAACACAAAAATAAATACTACCTTATTTAGGTAGTATTTATTAAAAGTTACGTCAATTTTGATTAAAAATATACTACTTGAACCTCTCATGAGTAAAGTCACGAAATTTTTGGGAATAGAGCGTACTTGATATCTTATTTTTTCACTAATAGCAGTGTCTCTTATTCACCAAGCGATCCCCGTAGTTCCTACGGTTCTTAATTTTTCTCTAGACCAATGATTGTATCTTTAGACCTTCGGCCATAACATGGAGCAAAATAAAAAGGTACTAAGTCTTATATATCAATCTTCGAGTAACCGACGGTTAACAACCATATCGAGCGGCATTAATCACCCACCTGTAGAGGATGAGCGACTTTTGCCTAATTATTGTTAAAAGCCTAGTTTCATTTGTTTAGATTGGAAAATACGTCCTACAAGTATCTCTTTTTTTTCATGGTCGATCCGATAAAATAAGGCATAGCTTTTGCCGATCACGATCCGATATGTTGGGATATCCATTCCATAGATTTCGGAAACTTCCTCATGTATAGTTGGAAAATTTTTGGTTAGTTCTAAAGCCTTCTGGATCGCACCTACAAATCTTTTTATGCTGGCTGGAGAAAGAGCAAGCTCATTTTCCCATTCTTCTATTATCGTTTCAAGGCTGGTCTGGAAACTTTTAGAATAAACTAGCGTGTACTCTTTCATCTATTCACTCCAGCCGTATTTTCCGAAAGCTTTTACCATTTCAATTTCTGAAACTGTTAAACCTTTCTCAAAGTCTTGGAAACTTTCTTCAATCAATTTGCGATCGTGTTCTTTTGCTATTTGAGTAGTATCTAATATGAATAAGTTGCCTTCTTGTTTGGCTTGGACAGTGTCTCCGCTTTTTAATCCAAGAGAGCTTGGAAGGATCACTCCCACACTATTGCCGATCTTTCTAACCTTTAGTTCTTTTCCCATGTTATCACACTCCTTTTAGTTTTTGATGAATAAATTATAACATGTTATAACAACAATCGCCAACGGTGTTTCTTAAGGGATTCCACTCCATATTATTATTGGACAAAATAAGCCACTTAGAACGCTGAAAACATATACAAACGATATCAAAATACGAGTGAACTACTCACCATACACTTCCGTTAACATCCATTTAAGTAGGTATTTTTATTGTATATAGATTTAACATATGTCGGTCGGTTGATTGATATAGCTAAAGTTATAACTCAACCGAAGCCGATTCATCTACACGAATAAAGTTGCGAGTGTTCTCGGCTAATTCATAATAATTGTTATGTGTTCCATATAGCAATACTGGAATAACTTTATTTTCTTGAATCTCATAAGCAACTCTATACACGGTGACCGCATACTTAAATCCATTAGACCAATTACCTGATAAACCTCCAGTTTTTTGCTCTTACTTAAATGGATCAATAGCAATTTCATCACAAACCTATAGAGGATGAGTGACTTCTGCCTAATTACGTTAAAAAATATTGAAAGTAACTCTATGTAGCAAAAAATATCTAGAATTTCATTTCCTCAAAACTGATCGATATTGTATCTAAAAATATATACTACCTAAAATAGGTAGTATATATTAAAATATGTGCTTTTGTTAGAAAAATCAATACATAAATTATCATATCTGTATATGTCATTTTGGTATTTCAGTTATGTTATAATAGTTTTGCTGTCTGCTACCCCGGCCTAATCTGGCAAGGGGAGGAGGAGATATAATGAAATACCTTTTTGATTTTGTTTTTGCAATCAAGCCACTTGCAGATGTAGTGTGCAGTTACCTCTGCAAATGGCTTGATTGCAAAATTGCCAAAAAAGACAGTAAGCCTACCCGTTAATTCTATAATATAGAAACGTAAAAAAAACCCCATCAGCCTGCACGCTGATGGGGTTTGGTGATATAATGAAATACCTCTTTGTTACTCATAATTATACCATAATTAGTCACGAATGCAACCAATAGAAAAAACTACTTAGAACGGTAGATCATCGCTAATAACAATGCATTGTCCACCAAATGGATTTTGTGAAGCATTAAATACATTGTTATTAATTGTCGCTGCTTTTAACTAGGCCTCTCCCCTTCTATTATAAAAGAAGATATATATCATTTCTTAATTACCTACTACCTTAAACCAAAATTTAAGTACTACCTAATTTAAGTAGTACTTAAACAATCTAAAAAATAGTTATCCCAATTGTTATGCTTTTATAATACGATTATTTGTAACAAAATGAATATTATATAATTAAACACTACCATATTTAGGTAGTGTTTAATTATTAGCAAAACAAAAAATATTTATTCTATTCTCTTAACTTCAACTAAGTTATGCTGCACACCTTTATATAAATCATATGCAACTCATTAGCTAGACAAACTACAAGCATGTAGTTTTATCTGTTAATTATGTACTACCTAAATAAAGTAGTTTATAATTAACAAGTATATATATTTAAAAATTTAAGATTAATTTTTTTATGACTTGTACAAATTTATCTGATATTCTCTTATTAAGAACTACCTAATTTGGGTAGTTCTTATTTTTTACATTTTAAGTAGTATTTAATTGCAATTTGGTAGTATTTTTTTATTATCTTATTCTTAGAACGGTAGTACTTAATATAAATATAGGTAGTATCTAATTTAAGTATTAATGGTAGTATCTAAATTAACAGGTAGTATGTAACTACTTTAAAGTAATTTTTTTCAGATTAACACAGTAGTATCTTATTAAATAAGTTAATTTTAATGGTAGTACATAATTATTATATATATCTGACATTGGTAGTACTTATTGTATTTTTTAGTAGTATATAATCTATTGTTTTCTAGCCTAAAGCCTTGTCTTATAAGAATAATATAATATATACTACTGAAATAAGGTAGTATATATTGCTAGTAATGGTAGTATGTTTTATATGCATAAGGTAGTTCTTAATTTATTTTTTGTTTTGACACTGGTAGTACTTAATTATCTTTAATTTTAAAACTAAATTTTATTCATACGTTCTTCTGGTAGTATTTAATTATAAATAATATTTATTTAAAGTAGTTCTTAATGACTTTAAAGGTAGTACATAATTCATTTTATTTCTGATTTTAGGTAGTATTTAATTAAAAAACAGTTTTAATGCGTTTGCATTTTTTATTTATCTTTGCTATTTTCGAAAAGAGTAGGTAATTTTACATAAATAAAACAACGTGAAAGTAGAGGATCTACAATGACTGATTTTAAATTTTTTAAGGCGGATAGAGTTTACAACGAATTATTTTATCAATTTCCAAAAGTCTTTATTGTTTCTGACGAATACAAAAAAATGAAAGATTCAACTAAGATTGCCTATATGCTTTTAAAAGCAAGATTAGAGATCGCAATCAGCAAACGGCAAATCGATGAAGAAGGTAATGTTTATTTTACTTATACGACAAATGAACTATGTAGCGTATTAAACTGCCAAAAACAAAAAGCGATAGCAATCAAAAAAGAGTTGGAATCCTTTGGTTTATTATTACAAAAGCAGATGGGATTTAACAAACAGTTAGGGAAAAATAATCCTAATAGACTATATCTAGCAGAATTAAAAGTCTCAGAAAATGATATCTACTTACTCGAAAAATTTGATAGAGAGAATAGGGAAAACGTTGATAAATCAGAGGGTATGAAAATCATACCCACCCTCGACGAAAAATCAGACGCTGAATCCCTTGGGGCTCAAGAGGGTATGAAAATCATACCGTGCCAAAACGTTGATAAATCAGAGGGTATGAAAATCATACCAGAACTTAATAATAATATATTAGACACTAATAGACACAATATAGACACTGAAAAAGACCGCCTACAAGATCAATTGTTGTTAGACAATTTTGAGACAATTATGACAAACGACAGCATTGCTACGTTTGTCCCTGAACGAGTATTAAATTTGATAAAAACATTTTCTTCAAGTTACAGTGAAGCTCAAAAAACCGTCCAGACTATTCATAATGCAAAGAAAAAAGCTGAAATAGAAAGTGGTATTTCGATAGTTTTTGAAGAACTCGATAGTTATTATGTCAATGCAGAACAAGAATTATACACGACACTGTTAAAAGCCTATCAAAAATTAAAAACCGAAAAAGTCGAAAATATCCAGAACCTGATTTTTGTCTATGTAAAAAATTGGTTTATCGAAAAACCAATAGCTGCTAAAGTATCAAGTGAAAAACGTTTGAATTATGAAAGCTCCCCAAGCACTATTACGAAAGACTGGTTAGAGTGAAACTTTACTGACAAAGTGATTGTTGCTTCATGAAGTAACATTAAAATTAAAAATTTTTTATTATTCTAATTATATTACGAATATTACAAAATAATAGCTATTTTAATAGAATTTATAAGTTAAAATATTATGATAAAAATCACAAACGTAGCCTTTTACGTCATAAGTGTTAAAAGAAATAATTAATTTCAAATATAGAAAAGGGAACGTATGTTTGCATACTCCTTTTTTTTGAGTTATAATAATACGCGAAGAGAGATAATTTCATTATTTAAACAAGCTAAAAATCTTGATATTACTTCTTTTCAGGCAATACGAATATTATTCGCTTACATTTTTTGTATAAATTTAATTGTCTGCTATGCTTGTGATGAATTGATTTTCGTTCTGCACTTTTGGATGATAAATTTGGACAATTGAAAATACAAAAAAAAGAAAGGCGGTATGAACTCGGAAGGCTGGTAACCTTCGTCAGCGTTCATACACGGCATTAAGATTTGGCCCTTAATGCGTTAACCTTTCAGTGTTACGGTATTACCCGCAATGGATTTAGTATAACAGATATTCAAAAGTGATACCACTTTTTTTGGCTGTGTTAAGGTTAAAAATACGTGATATTACGATGAATCTATGCCTAAGCATAATGTTATAAAAATGTCCGTGTGGCTCTTTGCCGTATGACGAACGCTGAAATTAGAGGGAACGCATGTTTGGATGCGTTCCCTCTTTTTTGTTTGTCATGAACGAAAATCAATTCTCTATTTTTGAAAAATAACAAGAAAAACTTGTTAAAAATATTTAAAGAAATTGGGTGGTTTATTTTATGTCATATACAGGAATTTTGAGTCTCAAAGATATTTGTCACTACGGTAAACGGTGTACCGCTACAGAGAAAATCACGAAGAAACTATCAACTGGCCAAAGTAAAACCGTTGTGCAGTGTAAGAAATATATAATCCAGAAAGACAAAGTCTCAGAGGAAATGATTTATTACATTGGGAAACAAAAGCAAATAATTTTAAAAGATCCTATCCCCTTAAAAGAGCTATATCCAACAATCAAACATGTTTATGACCAAAACGGTGTACTGATTGGTCGAAGAAAAAATGGAGTCTTGCGTTGTACCGCAAAAGGGATGGGGCGTTTAATCAGCTGAATTGATCATTCTCATAACTTGTATTTTATCGTTTTTCGCTTGCTTGAAAATATTGTCGAGACTTCTAAAAGAACTTAGAATCATTAGAAAAATAAGGAGTAGACTTGATCTATCAACAATTTCCTTCGGGGAGTGACGGGGTAGATTTTTACGATTGGTAACGTAAAAAATTGGTCAATCGAGTAAATGCGCTTGTTTGGATAGTGGTGAAATGAATTTGTGTAAATAATATACACAGAGTAAACAAGAGGGAATTTAGAGGTTAGACAAGTTAGAATAGCGCCTAGATTAATCATGAGCAGCTACTAAGGGATCTAGGCTTTGACGCAAACTCATGGAATAAGGAGTAGGTCTTCTCGTAATGGGGAGGACGCACAAGAAATTGTGTCGTGTGCTGCAGTACATGTAGATACTTGCGAGGACGTTGGTCATTGGATCAATCGAGCATTTACCGCTGTCTACTAGGGTTTCTCGTTTCGGACGCCATAAACGAGTCGATATTTTTTATGTATTTTTAAGTAAACGAAAAACGATAAAATATGAACGAGTCCTGAATAAAGTGAAAAAATTGATATAAAACATAGAGAAAATGAAATTTACGTAATGGAGGAATGACAAATGAAAAATTATGATCCGAATATACGATTGGGCACACATACTATTAAGGTTTCTTTCCAACGTTGGGATTACAAAGGTTTTGTGACGTTTAGAAGAGGCGGAAATTGTAAAGGATTAGATGTTTTAGCATTAAACGAGGATGATTTATACGATCAAACATTGACTGATAATCCAATTGGATTCGGCTTGCTACCTGAAGATGATGAAGGTAATGAATGGTTTAAAATGACGCTTATGAATGATAATGGAGACGAATTATCTGTTGAAGATACTTGGTCATATTTGAGTGATTATATTGTCAGCGTTGAAATCATTGAATTTGTAGCGGATAAAGAAGAATAAAAACTGGAGGAATAAATTATGAAATTTTTCGAAGTAAAATCACCATACTATTATGCGTTAATCGCAGCAAAGAATGAAGAAGAATGTGCAGAATTGTATGAACAAGTAGTAACAGATATCGAAAATCGTGAAGAATTTATTCGATGTTTGCATGAGTTAAATCGAAATGAAGCAATTCAAGAGGATGCGAAAAAAATTAGTGAAGAAACGTTACAACCAATCGGTATGGAGGAAGCTACAAAAGACATTTTTACAATTATTGATGAACAAAAATCTTGTGTATTAAGCATTGATTCTACATTGGTTTAATAGATCCAAGATTCTATAATTTTTTTCAAAGTAAAAAGAAATTAGGTAATGATTCTCAGACCAATTACTTAGGAAAATAACCATACAAATTAGATTTTACAGATAAAGGATTAGAAGGAATCACGGCGATTAATAAAAAGGTAGTATTACCTTAGGCATTGAGTAAGGAATTTATTTAGGAGGAAAATTAGATGGCGCGACCAGTTTTAGATGCGATGGATATGGATACTTTGACAAAAGGAAGGTATGTACAGCTGTTAGCTCGTGGTTATTCACCTAAAGATGTATTCAAAGCCCTATCTAAAGGAACAGATATGGAAAAAGAAAGATTACGAAAAGAATTCGACTATTGGAGAGAGCATAACGGAATAAAAGATTTAAAACCAGCACGTCCAGTTATTAGACGAAAAAAATTGAAGAAGTAAGACCAAAGCGTATGGCGTACATAGGCTTTTTTATTTTGATAAAAATAATGAAAGGAAGGAAAACTCATGAATTGTAAAGAAATCGAAAATAGAAAAAAAGTGTCGAAAGAAATGGAAGAAAAGTTACTAAAAACAATGAAACAAAAACAATGAAACAAAAACACCTTAAAAGATTATCTGTCGCGCAATATATCAATGATATGCAGTTAACAGGAAAAGAGAAAGCTTGTTTGTTAGGTTCAATGAAAAACTTTGAACAGTTGAGACGAACTTATGTGAAAAAAAGTTCTAATTGTCAACTATTGTTAGAAGTCTCATGACATTCATTAATAGAATTCATTTTTAAAACTTTTTCTATGGAAATGAGAAAAAGTTTTTTTGTTTTGTCTGAAAGGAGGCAGATGGATGAAAAAATGGTTATTTGGTTTTTTAGGAGTCGCTTTAATCGTCTTTTGCAGTGTGTTTGGCTATGTTAGCTACCAAAAACATGAAGGAGAGGTATTTAAGCAAAATATAGAAAAAAAGATGCCCGTAGATCAAATCAATGCACATGCAAAGAGTTATAAGGAGGATGCAACGAACGTCAATAATGATATGTCTTTGGGGCAAATGTTGTCCATACAAAAAGAAGCAATCGAAATGGGCGTCAATAAACAAGTATTTGCACAAATTCAGATTCCTGCACTTGGTTTAGCATTGCCAATTTTTAAAGGGGCAAATCAATACACTTTGAGTCTTGGAGCGGCTACTTATTTTTATGAAGATGCCGAAATGGGCAAAGGAAACTATGTCCTAGCAGGTCATAACATGGAAATGCCAGGTGTTTTATTTTCTGATATTCAGAAGTTGTCATTAGGGGAGGTGATGGACTTAGTTAGTAACGATGGCGTCTATCGTTACAAGGTAACGCGTAAATTTATCGTACCTGAGTACTTTAAATTAATCGATGGCGTTCCTGAAGAGAACTCTTTCTTGTCTTTGCCAAAGAAAGGAGAGAAACCCTTATTAACGTTGTTTACTTGTGTCTATACGTCACAAGGAAAAGAAAGATACGTGGTACAGGGAGAGCTACAATAACAAGGTTTTAATCAACGCGAGTCGTTGAAATATGAAATGAGGAGAGTAAAAAATGGCAATAAATCGGTATGTAAAAAAAGCTGGAATGCTTATTGGAATGTTAGGAATCATTGCAGGCTGCTTTCAGGGATATCGAGCATATGCAGAAGATATCACGCAAAAAACGCCACCAGAGAAGGTCAATATCACGGTTCATAAATTAATGTACGATCAAGGAACGCAATTGAATGTTGATATTGACGGGATCAAAAACGATGGTTATACGCACGATCAATATCCTACAGGTGTAACGAAATACAACAAGGCAGATTATGGTGATGTTGAGTTTACGTTAGGAAATATTACGGATCAAGTATTACCGACTGAAGATTCTGATCTAACCAACGCGAAAGTGGACGAAATCGTTAAAGATGTAGAAGACAAGGGATCTAACAGTGAGTACGTCAAGAATGCAACCAATAAAATTACTTCAGCTGTAGATGAAAATGGTGAGATCACTTTTGCTGATCAACCAGCCTATGTCAATTCCAAAGGGAATGTATATGTGGTTTATGAAAGTAAATCCGCTGCTGGATTAGTCACACAAAAAGCAAAACCAATGGTTGTGATTGCGCCAATGACTGATAATACAGGTTCAGGTTTTTTAAAAGACATTCACTTATATCCTAAAAATATTGTTTCTAAGTTGAGTTTTGAATTAACGAAATTTGGTGACGATGGCACAGCTCAAAGCAAACAAACACCTTTAAAAGGGGCAAAATTTGAGTTATACAAGGGCGAACCTGGAAAAGGAACAAAATTAGGAGATCTTGTATCGGATGATCAAGGAAAGCTGACTGCTACTGATTTGACGTTAGGAAAATACTATTTTGTGGAAGTTCCTTCAGAAGTTGTAGTGGGATCAGATAAAGAACCAACAGCAGATCAATATTTATTAGGCGCAGACGCTCGCAACGATGCGCACAATAAATTAACCTTTGAAATTACGAATGATGGCGTGACAAGTGACTTAAAAGCTTCATACGTAAACTATAAAGCACCAGTGATCGATAAAACAGTAACAAATGGAACAGGACAAGAACATTCTTTCCAAATTGGTGACGCAGTAAATTATCAAGGAACGATTCATATCCCAACAGACATTGCAGGAGGAGCAGACGGTATCACAGTAAACGGAGTGAAAAGCGAAACTTCTCCTTACAGTGTATTTAAATGGGGGATACAGCAGGACAAGGACTTTCTTATGTCGCTGCTAAAGCAAATATCAAAGTAACAAATAAAGATGGATCTGTGGTATTAAAAGAAAATACAGATTATAAAATCCAAAATTCAGAAAATGGCTTTGTGATCGATTTTATCGTGAATAATGGCCAAGTAAGTGATACTGTAGCAAGTTTACACGGACAAGATCTTCAAATGACTTATAACATGTATGTAAATGATAGCGCAGCTGTTGCCAATCCATTAACAAATAGCGTGGATTTCGTTTATAACAACAATCCATTTAATCAGGAAGAACACCACGAAAAAACGAAAGCTGACGTTGTGACTTATGGTGCAAAATTCTTAAAAGTCGATAGCGGACTATTTGGAACAGGAATCAAAGCAACACCGCTTGAAGGCGCAGAATTTGCTGCTAAAAACGCAGAAGGAAAATATTATGGTGGATTAGTTGATACGGATAAAGACGGTGTCAAAGAAGCAGTATGGGTAGACGATGTAGCAAATGCAGCGATCCTAAAATCAGATAAAGAAGGTCACTTTGAAATCACTCGTTTAACTGAAGGTGAATATTCATTGGAAGAAACAAAAGCGCCTGAAAACTATCAAAAATTAACGAAAGAGATCTCTTTCAAAGTAGACAAAGATTCATACAAAGAAGAAAACCGAATCACGATCAAAAACAATCAAAAAGTTTCCGTACCAATGACTGGTAGCAACGGTTTTCAAACGTATGTATTAATCTCTTGCTTGTTGCTAGGAGCAGGGGCACTTTCTGCAGTTGTTTACTTTAAGAAGAAAGCCTAGAAGGATCAAAACCAATGATTATCAGGAAGCCTAAGAAAAAGCGAATCATGGGTAAATGGATCATTGCTTTCTGGTTACTTTCAGCTGTAGGTGTCTTACTTTTGATGCCTGCTGAAGCGAGCGTGGCGAAATACCAACAAAATCAGCAGATTGCCGCAATCGATCGAACAGGAACGGCAGCAGAAACGGATTCTTCTTTGGATGTTGCTAAGATTGAGTTAGGCGATCCTGTTGGTATTCTTACAATTCCAAGTATTTCTTTAAAACTACCAATTTATGACGGAACGTCCGACAAAATTTTAGAAAATGGTGTAGGTATTACGGAAGGAACTGGTGATATTACAGGAGGAAACGGTAAAAATCCTTTAATCGCAGGTCATAGTGGACTTTATAAAGATAATCTTTTTGATGATTTACCTTCAGTAAAAAAGGGAGAAAAGTTTTATATCAAAGTTGATGGTGAGCAGCACGCTTATCAAATCGATCGGATTGAGGAAGTGCAAAAAGACGAACTACAAAGAAACTTTGTCACTTACTTAGAACCAAATCCCAATGAAGATCGAGTAACGCTAATGACATGTACGCCTAAGGGGATCAACACACACCGTTTTCTAGTGTATGGGAAGCGAGTAACCTTTACAAAATCAGAATTAAAAGATGAAGAAAATAAGAAACAAAAATTATCATGGAAATGGCTTTTAGGAAGTACTGTTTTTCTTTCAGTCATGATCATTGGTTCGCTATTTGTTTATAAAAAGAAAAAATAAAGGAGGGTAACCAACATGAGAAATAGAAAATGGCTATTTGTTTGTGCAGCCGCTCTTTTTACTTTCACTGCCTACACACAGTTGACGGTTGCAGA
This sequence comes from Enterococcus sp. DA9, assembly GCF_008000875.1. NCBI lineage: Bacteria > Bacillati > Bacillota > Bacilli > Lactobacillales > Enterococcaceae > Enterococcus > Enterococcus sp. DA9. Next base: position 32,519 of record NZ_CP042840.1, on the reverse strand, counting down.
CAGTCAAGAAAGCACGGATAGCACAGAACAAACAATCCAAACGTCAGATAGCAGCGCGATTCAAAGCAGCGATGAAACCGTCGATTCGTCAACAGTTGATTCTTCAGAAGAACCTAAAATTGCTGAAGACGATCAAATAGTCAAACAGACCATTCACGTTCAAAAAATTATTTCTTCCGAACAATTAGACAACCAGGGGCAAAAGCTTGAAAAACAAGAAGGAGTAAATGGCGCGAAGTTTTCTGTTTATGATGTATCGGACATTTTACAAAAGATGGATGTTAAGGATCTCACTACTGACCAAATTGAATCCCAATTAAAAGATCGAGTGAAAAAACTATCCAGTGATCAACTGAAGCTAATTTCTAATGGAGAAACAAAGACAATTGATCAACAAACAGGTGTCTTTGAATTCTCGGTAGAAGTACAGGCAAATCAGAAACAAGCTTATTATATTGTCAATGAATCAAGTCCTGAAAACATTTCTAATAGCGAGGATATTTTGCTATTAACACCTGTTTCTGATAAAAATGGTGAATTCTTAAAGGATGTGTGGATTTATCCTAAATCAGAAGCTTCGCAACCTAAAGAAGAAGTAAAAAAAATCGTATCTACTGGCGTAAAGAAAAACTTCTTTGAGAATTGTTGGGATTTTGTTACTCACTTGTTTTCTAGAGATTAAGGAAGAAATAAGATGAAACTGATCAAATTATTATTATTCAATCTTTCTTGTTTAACCGCAGTCTTTTTGTACTGCGGTTTATTATTTTCTCAACTATCTATTTTGCCAAGCTACCAACTATACCTAATGAGGATTTTAAACATACCAGCTGCTTCCATGCCGCTAGATATTATGGAAAAGCTCATTAGGAATCCATTATTTACTACGATCAATTTGATCGTTATTGTCGGAATTTCACTAGTCATTTATAAAAAAGAGGGGATGAAGGGATGAATTTTAAACACTCGTGGACAAGACGGTTAAAATATGTTTTTCCCATAATGATGATGTTAGGTACATTGTTTGGGTTAAAAACAGCCAATGTCTTTGCTGAAAAAGTTATTGTCGATCCGTCAAATCCAATCCAGAACGTAAAGAATAATTTTATTATTCCAAAAGATGTTCCTAATGCAAAAACAAATATTACTGTAAACGGAGCGTCAAAAGTTTACAAATATCATGTTGATGCCAACAAAGGTGGTTTTACAGACGACTACGTAGGATTAGTGGAGGGAAACAAAAATATACGCTATCCTTCTTTCCAAAAGGAATACGGTGAAACAAACCTTGTTTTAGAAGGCGTAACAACAAACACCAAAGTCAATATTGACTATGGAAAAATCGGTACGTATAACGGGAAAAAAGTCAATATCAAGCTAGTTTTATCTAATATTCACTTATACTCGGATACGTTGCCGTGGAATCTACTAGATAATAACTATACAAAAACTCATTTTCGAGACGATGGCTATAAAAATACGAATGGTGCAATGAGTAAATCTAAAAAAAGAACAGTACTTTGGATCTCAGACAATCTTTTCTCAGGAATTGTTTACCATTCAACACAAATGAATGTGCAGCTAGTAGCCACATATGAGGACGGTAGCCCCGTTCAATTTTCAGGAGATACATTTATCAGTTTTAACTCTTTGAACCCTGCAGGAGGAAAAAGCACGGATCTTAAAGGAGAATATACCCACTATGACAAAATGAATACAACAGATTGGTATGTCAGAAAAGATACGGTTCTTTCAGAATTTAAATCTTTCTACAACAATCTGAACGTGGTAGGTGGCCACCCAGGAGGAAGCTCTAAGCTGACACAAGCGGATAATGATTTCAATAATTTGCATGATAAATTAGGAGATCCGAAGTTTGGTCAAGGTACTGTGTCCTTTAAAATATCTGAAGCAAATCCGACGTTTGTGATTGGTTCTTCTAATGTTCAAACCTGGTTTACTTTATCTTCTGCGACAATCTTTAGTGTTGTTCCTGATCAACCTGAAAAAACAGGGGTTGATAAAAATGGAAATAACGTGAACGATAACATGTTGCAAGTAGGAGACACGATTCAATATCGAATCAAACAGAAGGTGAATCGATTGGGAGTGGATTTACTAGCGGTTTACGATCGATTTGAGTTAATCGATAATTTACCAAAAGAAGTAGATTACGTCGATGCACACGTTGAAAGTGGTACAAATAAAAAATTCGATGTATCTGGTGAAGTGACCTATGACAAAACAAAACACCAGGTAAAATATGCAGCGAAAGCTGATACATTAAAAAATCGAATGAAGTATAACGGCGAAACTTACGAATTAGTGATCAATGTAAAAGTCAATGAATTGGCCAATCAAAATAGTGTAGCCAAAAATCAGGGAACGTCGATCATTAATAAAGTAGAAAAGGATACAAATATCATTACCGTTTATTTCCCTAAAATTCCAGTGAAAGAAGTACAACAAAATGGAAAAGATGTAAACGGACGAAATGACGGTAAGAAGGGTACGCCGACAGCTCCTTTAAACGCAGGATCTGAAGTACAATATCTAGTCACACAAAAATGGCACACAAAAGGCGTAGACGCTGCGTCAGATCACTACAAACAATTTAGTATTCAAGATCCAATTGAAGCTCGTTTGACATATAAAGAAGTTTCTGCGCAAGTAATAGATAAGAGTAAAGGAAAAGATATTACTTCTGAAGGCACACTAACCTATGATAGCAATTTAAGAACGCTGAAGTGGGAAGCTTCCGCTGACTTCTTAAGTAACAATCTTTTAGATGGACGAGAAATTCAGCTGATATTTACAGCTAAAACTCCATTACAATCAGAAAAAAATATTGATAACCAAGCCGTAGTAGCAGTAGATAATGTTTCTAATAAAACAAATGTTGTGACAATTGGGGTTGATCCTAACTTGCCACAGGTCATTGTTCCTAAAACAGGTTCTACACATTTAGTAACGATTTCAGCGGTCAGCTTACTATTACTTGTGTTAGCAACTTTTAGTTATGCGGTTCTGAGATACATTTAAAATAAAAAAACGAAAGAATGAATAAAATGAAAAAGTTAATAATAGTAGTTACTTCCTTGATTGCCATGATTGTTATTTTAGTCGGATGTAGTAATGAAAAAAATAGACAAACTAATCAAGATAATGGCGTATTGAAATCAGGAACTATGTGGAAAGAAGAAGTAGGTGGTCTTGTTTATAATTTGAAAATTATAGACGAGACTACCTGGGAATACTCTGAGAGTGTATGGCATCCAGATCCTGTACAAATAACAGTCAAGAGGCAAAAAGACTATAAAGGTTTAGAAAGATACAAAATAGTAGATTCAGCTGGTGTTAGGGAATTTATAAACAAATCTGATTCTTTATTTATTGTTGTTCCCTATGAGAAGAATGGCGTAAAAAAAATAATTTTTCTTGGATCTAGCAAGGATGAAAAGCGAACGAAAGAGAAATTGATTCACGATGGATCACAATCCAATAAATATAAGTTACAAAAGACTAGCGAGTGATTGCTAGTCTTTTTATTTGTCCTGAAGGAGGAATCACAGTGGCAAAAGCTAAAACGCCATTTGAAAAAGCCGCGTCTAAAATCTTAGAACGCCGCGGTGTATCTGAAACACAGTGGAAACAAGAAGTCCTTGAAAAAGCACAATTTGACCTATTACGGGGAAAAGACAAGGACTTAGAAGGATATATCTATCAACGTGAACGTGAAAAGCTTGTTTTCGATGAAATTATTAAACACTAAAAGGAGCGAACAATTTTATGTTTGAATCAATTACAATGAATTTTTTAACACAACCGAAAGTAGTAGCTGCGGTTGATATTTTTAGAGCATTACAAACTGCCGCAACTAGTTTAAAAAACAATCTGATGATTTTTGCTGCTGCTGCGGCCGTTGCTTCCATTGTTATTGGGGGTCTTTTCTTCCTATTTGGACGAAGAGGAGCTGAAAATGGGAAGATGCACGTAGGCTATGTATTGATGGGGGTAGGAGTTATTTTAGCAGCAGCTTCTATTGTGGTTTCGTTATTTGGATTGTTTGGACAAACACCTCAAGGATTATAAGAAAGTAAAAAAGTAGGAGTAAGAAGTAGTCGATACTTTTTACTCCTTTTTTATGAAAGGAGAATACTCATGTACTTTACGATTGCAGGCAATACCAAAACAGATAAAGAGTTAATAAAAAAAGCAACGAAGGAAGTAGGAAAGCGTACTTCTTTTTTACCGAAAACAATTAAATATTCTGTCATTGAAACGGAAGAACAGCTACATGTGTTAGGGAAAGTACTGGAACACGAAAGTCGATCTTCTGTTAAGTTGACTCTCACGTTACATGACACAGAAGGAAAAATAGAGAAAGCTGGTACAGAATACGTTTTTGGCCCACTGGATTATCAAATTTCAGAAGGTTTCTATCCTACATTGATGGATTTAATCCGCCTTGATGTGTTTAAAGAAACGGATGAAACTATGAGTGTGGAAGAGTCTTATCGAAACGAAAAACTTTTACAAGTTTTAGAAGAAGAGTTAGAGAGCGACCAAAGAAAAGTGAATCAAGGGAGTGAAGTCGAAGTAAATGAAGAAGTACCATGGGAACGACCAATATTTCCAAAGAAGGAGTCAAAAGAAAAAGAGACAGTCTATGTTGACGAACAAGCTGATATTCCGACTCAGAAATCGATATTTGAGGAAGAGAACGATGTGATGGGTCAATTGGAGGTAGATCCCTTTGAAGAAACAATGGAGGATGAAGAGACGGCCGAAGTAGAAGTTGATCCAGTTGAAGCTAATGAAGAGTCAATATGGACTGAAGGGGATTCTCAGGAATATATTGAACCACTTATCAGTGAAGAAGTAGAGAAAAACGAAACAGAGATACAAAAGGCAACTGTATTTGATTATATTTTGGATCAATATCCGCCAGAGCATGAATGGATGAAAGAAAAAAACAAATTATTTTTAAATGGGCTTTATTCGAAATATCAATTACCCCAAACCTATCAAGCATTTTTAGAGAGTAAAGAAGAATTAATCTCACAGGGTAAAGGCACACTTTTAGAACAGTTAGAGTCTGTCCAATCAACAAATTGGCATGAGCTTGCACAAGAAGATTTATTAGCCACCTTTGAAGAACGTCAACAAGAAACAGATCAAGAAATTAATGAGTATGCGACGGAACAGTCGTCTAATTGGGAGAAAGCAAAAGAGGAACTAAATAAAGAAGAACAGCGAGTGATTGAAGAAGAAGTACAAAAAATTAAAGAGCGATACGAAAAGAAACGCGACAATGCGTATTCCTTGTGTGTAGAAAAGATCAATAATTTTACTCAGACGAATCAAGAAGCGTTATCGAAAGAAAAAGAAAACTTGTTAAAAGAACGTATAAGAGAACGAAAAGAAGAATTTTATCAAGGTTTGCGTACAGATAAGCTAAAGATTAGCAAAGAATTAAATGAGCAACTGAATAAGCTATATCAAACAACGACTGAAGTTCTTATGGAAAAACACGAGCAGATCCAGCAAGAATTACAAGTACAAATTTCAAAATGGAAAAAAGAGTATGAAATTCAACAACGAGAATTGAAAGAACAAGAAGAAAAACAACGGCAAAAAGAAAAAGAGCGCGAACAATTAGAATTAAAAAAACGTGAACAGGATCTTGCGGAACAAAAAATGGCGATAGAAAAACAACGGTTAGAGCAAGAAAAGGAAAAAGAAGCAGCTGCTCGTAAGGAACGTCAAGAACAAATGGATACATTGCGACAAGCACAGTTAAATTATCTAGCACAACCTCAACCAGTAGCTGCTGTTCAAACGCCAGTGAACAACCAAGCAAATTTAACTCCTTCACCACAGCGTTCCTTTAACGGATGGATGGTGGGATGTATTGCAAGTTTAAGCTTGCTTCTAGGTGGAGGAACAGTATTTGCTTTTAATCATATCAATCAATCTTCACAGGCTGATTCTGTGGCCACAACGACGTCAATCAAGGAAGAAGCCCAAGAACAAGCAAGAAAAGAGTATGAACAACAATTAGAAGAATTATTGAATCGTACCAATCAGTCAACAACAGAGTCAAGTATGGAAAATAGCAAAGAGAGTGATCCTAGTAAGGCTAAAGAAGGATCAAGCGATTCAACTGTACAATCAAACACTTCCGAAAGTTCAGAATCAAATGAGGTGAAATAATGCGTGTTAGAGAAACAACGAGACGAAAAGACAAACGATTCAATTTAGAAAAGAATAGGTATCTTTCTCATTTCTATCGCTATACTCCTTCAGGAGAAGAGCTACCAGAAAAACATGACAAACGTATTTCTCAAAAGATTTTTTATAGTGGCTTAGCTTATCTTCCTTTAAACTATGTTGTTACAAGAATACCAGAAGCATTTCATCGATTTGAGATTATTCCAGGAAGTTTACAAGGAGTGAATATTTTTCAGTTACAAGAAATGCCGCAGTTATTCCATTTTGATTCAACTGGTTTTTGGAATCCTTTGACCCCAACAACAAGTTTAGGCACACGTTTAGTTGTTTCTACGATTTGTGTTGTTCCAGCTGTACTTATGGGATTGAAAATGGACATGTGGTTTCGTCCTCTAGCAGATGGGCAAAAAGGAGATAACCGATTAAAAACGTTAAAGGAAATCCAACAAATTTATCCGCAAATACCAGAATCAAAGGGAGGTTTTCCTGGTTATGGCGGAATACCAATTACTCATTATAAAAAGTACTGGTATATTCAGACGGATACAGTAAATACTTGTATTGTTGGTACTTCCCGTTCAGGGAAAGGACAGATAGAAGTTTTAGCAACCATTGACAATTTGTCTCGTGCAGAAAGACAAAGTTCAATGGTTGTTAATGATCCAAAAACAGAATTATATGTTGCTAGTAAAGATGAACTAGAAGCTAGAGGGTATGATGTGTATGCATTTAATATCACCGATCCACTGCAATCAATGAGTGATAATCCATTGGCACTCATCGTGAAATACTGGAAGCGAGGAGACATAGACACAGCGACACAGTTAACCAATACTTTCACGAATACGATTTATTATGATGCCAACGCTTCAGACAATAAATACTTTAACGAAAATGCGCAAAAAGCTGTCAATGCGCTTATTTTTGCGTTATTGGAACAAGCGGATCAGACAGGGGATTACTCCAAATTAACACCGAATAATCTCGTCGAACTTCTTTCTGAGATTGGTGGTTTTAATTACCAAGATCCTGATAATGAATTCAAGCAGCTCAATGCTTTAGATGAATTTATGAATCAGTTACCACCTGGAAACATAGCAAAAAAACAATATGGGGCAACAAAAATTGGTTCTGATAAAGCGAAAGGCAACATTCTATCGACAGCGATCACAGGACTAAATCCATTTACACTGACGAAAATTGCGAAAATGACTTCTCAATCAACCATTGATTATAAGTCCATTGGTTTTCCGAAGTATTTGGATCTCAAACTACACGAGAGTCTGTTAAACCAGCGAATTGTTGTAGAGTTTTATCACCAAGGAAAAAAATTTCATGAGGAACGTGTCAAAGTAGGCTATAGAGGTTTTTGTGAAATTAACTTTGATTGTCATTTAGAACAGGGAGATCATGTTTGCTTAAAATATGATCATCGAGGAAAAGAATATGTTGCTTGGTATGAGTTTTCTCAAAGAGTATTGAAAGACGAAGAGGGAAATATCGTTTATCGAAAAAAACGAGGAGAAACCCATTTGCCAGAATTAGAAAAAGAAGCCGTTCTAACATTAGATGAGGATAAAAGTAACTTATTAGTAGAGTCTATTCGGATGCACTATACCGATAAACCAATGGCTATTTTTATGCTCACACCTGATTATGATCCATCTAACCATATCATTGTTAGTATTTTTCTTAGTCAGTTGTATAAAGAATTATCTACGCAATGTGTTAAGACTAAAGGAGATAAATGTCACCGTAGGATTCATTTTATTTTAGATGAATTTGGGAATATGCCACCAATGGATAATATGGAAGGAATCATGACAGTCACAGCTGGTAGAAACATGTTGTGGGATTTGTTTATCCAATCCTATCAGCAACTTTATGCGAAGTATGGGGAACAAAACGCAGCGATTATCAAAGAAAATTGTCAGACACATATTTATATTATGTCGACAGATGATAATACCATCGAAGAATTTTCTAAAAAAGTGGGGAATAAGACGGTTGAACAAGAGAACAGTACCATCAATTCATTAGGTATGAATACTCATATCAATCGCAATGTTGATTCAGATCGTATCTTAACTCCTGAAAGAATTTCTACTTTTTTAGAAGGTGAAACGATTGTACTCGCTCCTTTAAAACGACAAGATTTGAAAGGTCATAAAATACGGCCGTATCCTATTTTTAATCATGGGGAAACGAATCTTCCTTATGCTTATCAATATATTGAAGATTTCAATCCATCGTGGGATATCAATGATATAGACATACATTGTACACATGCGGACTTGGATCTTAAGGCTTTACAAATTGATTACGATTATTTTCTACCTGATATCTATGCACGTCGACTTTATCACAATATGCACGATCAAATAGAAGAGGAAGCTAAAGAAAACATTTTTATTAAAATCGTTCAATCTTTAGACAACTCAACGGCACAAAAGTTACTTATTCAATTTTATGAAGAGAAGCAAATAGATCGTTTGCAAGAATACCTTGAAAAATTGCGTCAAAATGAAGAAATTACAGAGGTTATAAGGAAACGACTTTTGCTAGAAGCTGAAAAGGCGGTGAAAGAATGATCATTGGAGGAATATTTTCCGGCATTGCCGACTGGTGGTCAGGCTTATTTGGAGATGGGGATGCAGATCCCAAAACCGTAACGAAAGTCTTACAAGATTATGGTAATTATCTGCAGTATCAAGATGTATTCAGTTGGATTTGTAATACTTTTTTATGGGGTTTGATTAAAGGGTTATATAATCTCAATACTTTACTAGAAAAAACAATTTATCAAAGCTTTGATTTAAAAGACTTATTGAACGCCGCTGGTGTTAATGAACTGTTTCAAAGTTTGATTAGTAAGGTATTGGCTCTTTTTTGTGTCGTCACATTAATTTATTTAGGCTTAAAATTTTTTATGAGTAAACATCCACCAAAAATCAAAAATATCTTGGTTAATCTATTTATGGCCATGATTTTGATTTTTGGTGGTAGTTCTTTAATCGATGAAGGGCTAAATATTAGTAAAAACTTTTACGGAGACGTGACTGCAGCAAATAAAGCAGATAAAACTGGTTCACCTGCTTTTCAAATTATTCAAAATAATGTGATTGATGTGAGTACGTTACTAGAAAATGATCCGAACAAAGTAGAACACATACCAACAGACAAAAGAAATGCTCTCACGGCGAAAAATTTTAAAACAGCGAATATCAATGGGATTATTACACCTGATCAAGCTAAGAAAATGTCTGAATCAAGTGATATTAGTACAGTACAAAAAGATCGGTTAAAGGCATTACAGTATCGACTAGAGTTAGACGATAATGGGAAAGAAATTCCTGTGCAAATCAGTGATGAAGGCTTAGCCAAATATGTTTATACTTCAGGGTATCGTCGATACATTAGTAGTCCAGGGATTATTTTAGCTGGTGAATCTTCTTTGGCGGTGGCCTATTTATTTATCTTGTTTACGATTGTTACTTGTATTATTGAGCTGGTATTTAAAAAATTCTATTTAGTGATTGCCGCGTCAACGGACTTTGAGACAGGACAACGGATGAAAAGTGCTATAGAAGATATTTCTCAATCCTTCTTGTTATTGGCATTTACAATTTTAGAATTACGAATCTATACATTAATGCTTTCAGGTATTGGTGATTTGCATGCGGCAGGAAAGATCAATGGATTCTTGTATGTTGTCGCTTTGATTGTACTAACCATTGCGCTATTCAAAGGCTCTCAATCAGTTACGAAAATTTTCGGCGTTGATACGAGTCTGAAAAACGGCAGCAATTCTCTTCTTAGCATGTTTGCCTTAGGAAATATTGCGAAAAATGTGGGTAGTGGAGCTAAAAACCTTGCAAGTGCTGGTAAGAGTGGTTTAAGCAATTTAAATGATATTCGTAAAAATGGATTTGGCAATCGAAAAGATGTTACCCCTGATAACGGGGAAGAACAATCAGACGATAAAGCTACAACTGTACCTAATAGTAAGAAAACAGTTTCCGAAATGTTCGGGAAAGCGAAAAATGGTGTTTCTAAAGCCGCAGAAGGTCTTGGTTACGTCAATGAACGTGGGTTAAAAGGAACAGCTGAAGATCTTACAGAAAAAGCCAAAGACACCTTAGAAGAGAAATTAGACAGCACGAGAGCCAAAGAATTGGCTGAAGCTGTGAAGAATCCATCCGAAGCACTAGAAAAACAAAAAGAAAAAGCTTCAGAAGTCAAAGAAGGACTAAAAGATGCGTATGGTGAAGGACAAGTCAATGCAGCAGTGAAGGCAAATACAACAAGTGAAAAAGAAAATCAAGAAGGTGCAGCGATTCCTTCAGCCAAAGATCACCAAGATGAGTTGCATTCTAACGAAAATTCAGAAGAAGGACAAAATGGTCAATTACCAAAAACAGATCCAGAACAATATCGTTATAAATCTAACATTAATTCTGAAAATGAAAAGCACATTTCAGATTTACCAAAACGAAATCAAGAAGTACAAACGGATGAGGATTCCATCGATCTGCCAAATGATAATGGAGTCGAAGTTGGAACTGAAAAATCAACGAAAATTGGTTTACCTAAGGCACAAAATTTACCAATGAAAGATAGTCGTTTGAATCAATTCAAGGAGAATGATCAAAGCTTTGTTCACCAATCAACTGCAGGTACTGTTCAAATGAAATCAAGTCGTTTGCCTGAAAATGGGAATTTGACAACTATTTCTTACAATTTATCTGAAAGTGGTGAGACAGAGAATGCGTCCGTTCAAAATATTGTGACAAGAGAAGCTGCACCAAAACCTATTCAAAACGTTCATACAGGTTACAAGCCAGCAAATGTGGCATTTACTGCACCAACAAAAATAAATGTAACAAGAGAAACTAAAAACAGGAACAATGAATTGAAAGAACAACTATTGCGGGATATCAAACAGGATATCAAACCATAAAAGGCCTACAAGTTAGGCCTTTTTTCTATGTATGAAAAGGAGAAATCATTTATGGATAAATATATTAACATGAAAAATCCTCCAAGATTTAGTGGGGAATGGAAGTTTTTCGCCTTTTTCTTTTTAGATCTATTAACGCTTGGTGGTTGCTTTTTTTGGGCGAAAATAGTCAATAATCTTGTCCACTTACCACTCTTTTTTGCACTCTTGAATTATGGCTTATGGATTGCGATAGCTCTAGTGATTGTTTGGCGACCCTATAATAACCCAGGTCAACGCCAGATTTTTGCGATTATCGAATCTATTTTTTTTACGGACAAGAACCATTACCATGCCCTAGATCCTAACCGAAATTATCATGGTACGTATAAGGAGGATGAATAAATGCGAGTCAAAGGACAAAACTCTGTTGATAAGAAATCCATTTTTCAGTTTGGAAAACCAGAAGAACGATCGATCTTGGATTTATTTCCTTATAAATCCTGTACAGAAGAGGGGGTCTTAGTTACTAAAGAAGATCATTTTCAACGTTATTATCGTGTAGTTTCCACTGACGTGGAGGGATTAAATGAACAAGAGAAACTGGAACGAATGAATCAGTTGACCACCGTCATGCGTACGTATGTGCCAACAATTAAGTTAGTTAGTTTGACCACAGAAACGGATCTAACGGAGCAAATCGTACAAAAGCGGCAGTTATTAGATAAGAATCGTATGGAACAATCCTTAGGAAGAAATCTACAGCGATTAAGAAAATATGAAAAGAAATTAGTAGAGGAAATCCAAGAATTGAAACGAGCAGAACAAGAACGTCCTGACTTAAGCTTCTTTTTCATCATTGAAGGAAAGACAATCAAGGATTTACAAACCAGAAACCGTCAGTTAATGCGATCTAGTGGCATTTTAGGGTTAAAACCACTCTACAAAAAAGAATTGATCAAGATTCTTTATCGAATGAATAATATGAATGATGAGTAGGAATGGAGAAGAGAGAATGAAATATCTGTTGATATGGTTAGAAAAAGATGTTCCGAAGGAAGAGACCACTAGAAAATTTCCTCACACTTTAAGCCTGGGTAAGTTGGGAAAAGGGCAATCTTTTAACCAAGTAAAGAATCAAACAAGAAGAGGTGACTGTACATGTTAGAAGCGATTAAAACAGCTTTTTCACCACAAAATGATCAAAAAGTACTTGATCCATTAAAGCAACTAGGAAATCGGGAAATCGAAATTTTAAAATCCAAAGGGTATGATTTAGATTTTTTAAAACAAGTGATGCCACAAGGTGGATTAAATTTCGATGAAGAGTATGTGACCTATGGAAATGGTTATTCACGGTGTGTGACAGTTTATCACTACACAAAAAATCCAACGCTTTTTTGGTTGGCCAATCTCATGAACAATCCTCATACAGTGGCCACACTCGATGTTAGCACAGATGAAAAGCAAAAAGTGATTGATCAAATCAATCGTGCCTTAGATGAATTAAATGATCGATCAGATAACGAACGAAAAGCGACTGACCGAAATAAAAGCGCAGAAGAATACCTGGAACTAGCGGAATATGCCCGAAAATTGACTTCTAATGGTGAAATTTCTAAACAAGTCAAAGTGAGAGTACATGTTTACGGAAACACGATTCAAGAAGTAGATGAACGAGCGCAGGAACTGATTGAAAATCTCAAAGGGATGGATTATCGTGCGGTGACCTATCTGCATAAAACCAAACGAGATTGGCAATCGATGTTTACCATGTTCGATGAACAAGCTGAATGGTTCGGAAATATCAAAGGGCAATCACTACCATCGTTAAACATTGGCGGAGGTTTCCCGTTCCACCACCAAACGCTAAAAGATCCAGGAGGGACACAATATGGGGAAACCATGACAGGCGGCCCATTTGTCTGGAATGCGACGTATAAAAATAGTGTACGGTTGTCTACTAATACCTTGCTTCTAGGAATGATGGGAGCTGGTAAATCGACCGTTCTTAAAATGATCGCGGAAGCCCATTTAGTTGCAGGAGACTTTATTTGGGGCTTTGAAAAGGGAAAAGACTTTATTCCTTTCTTAAAGGAATATAACGGTATTATGGTGCGCTTAGACGGATCTGACGGGATGATCAATCCTTTAGAAATATTTGCCACACGGACGTATGATGAAGCATCCAGTTTATATGACGATGGATCAGTCAAAGATTTGAAGATCAATGAAGCAGCGTCCTATCAAACACACTTAGACAAAGTGGTCTATCAGGTACAGTTAGTGAGTCCTCAGCTAAAAGGAACGATGAAAGCAGAATTTAAGACCTATTTAAATCGTTTTTATGAAGAGTATGGAACAGTACCACGCGGCTTTACTTCCTCAAACTCGCGTTCAAATACTGATACGCAAGTCACAGGGAAAGATCCAGAAGCTTATCCGACATTCAAAGAATTTTTAGACTTCTTAGGACAACTGGAATTACCAGTTGCTTCCCAAGAGAAAAAGAATCGAAAAGAAGAAATGGAATCCATCGTAGAATCCTTATGTGAGACGTATGGCATGATTTTTGATGGGCATAGTACAATTCGACACCTTGACCAACAACAGTTGGTCTTTTTTGATATTGATTCAATCACTGGATTGGATCGTGGGGTGCAACAATGTCAAATGTACATGGCGATGACGTTGATTTGGAATCAGGCATTGATTCAAGGAAGAAGACAACGACGTTTAATTAAAGAAAAACAAATGGTAGAACAAGATTTCAAACGCTTCTTGGCGATGATTGATGAGTGCCATAATGCGATTAATCCAGATTTCATTGAAACGGTAAATTATGTCACAAACTTCCAACGAGAAATGCGTAAAGTAGAAGCAATGACTGTTTTAGCGACACAATCCCCACAAGAAATGGTGCCAGAAAATATGTCTTCTGATAACTTCTCGAAACTGAAGAAAGTTTTTGAATTTTCTTCTACGAAGATCTTTATGCGTATGGATGAATCTATTTTACGTCATATAGAAGGATTAGTTGGTAAATCAATGACGAACTCAGAATTAGAATCCATTCCTCAACAAAATCAAGGAGACGCTGTGATCAATTTTGGCTCAAAAGAAACCATTCGTGTTCATTTTAGTCCGAACAAACGTCAATTAAAATTGTTTGATGGAGGAAAATAATGGAAAACCAAAATGAAAGTTTAATCAAGCAGTATGTTAAGCGTCGTGCAAAGCGACGCTTATTTTTGTGGTTGTTTGGTACTTCTGCAGGTTTGATTACCATTTTGATCACTGTATTCGTGACCCTATTTTTAATACTTGCGGCTGGTTCGATTGATAATTCGGATTCAGATTCAAGCAGTGGTGGCGAAACTTTTACAGGAGAGTATTCGGAAGGATTGCCCATTTATAAAGAAATCAAAGGAAGAGGCCCTTTTTCTGATGAGATTGCGCAATATGCCGTAGGTGCAGCAGTGAAATATAAATTATTACCAAGTGTAATCCTTTCTCAATACGGTTACGAATCAGCGTTTGGTACGTCGGCGTCCGCAAGAAATGATCTCAACTATTTTGGAATTACGTGGTTTGATGGGTGTCTGTTTCCTAAAGGAACTGCGCGAGGAATCGGTGGTATTGAAGGTGGCTGGTACATGAAGTTTCCCAACTCAAAAGCAGCCTTCTCCTATTACGGCTTTATGGTAGCCACACAATCCAATTTTAATGCTTGTGTCGGAAATAAAAGCCCTGGCGCAAGCTTATTGATCTTAGGACGAGGCGGTTATGCCGCTGCAGGAATTACGGAAGATAGTCCGTATTATACAGGTTGTATGTCAATTATCACTTCTAATAAATTAACCGAATATGATGAATTCGCCATCAAACATTGGGGTGAAGGTGGCAATAACAACGGCACGATTACTGGTGAATGGACGAATCCATTCCCTGGCAGCAGTTTAGATAAAAGTTCCTTTAGCGGTGGGCAATTATTTGGAACGAATCCAGGGGGAGAGTTCCGACCAAATGGTTTCCATGACGGATTAGATTTTGGTTCAGTTGATCATCCAGGAAGTGAGATTCATGCGGTTCATGTCGGAAAAGTCGTGTACGTTGGCAATCCTGGTATTTCAGGTTTGGGCGCGTGTGTGATCGTGATTAATTACGATGGCTTGAATATGGTGTATCAAGAATTTGCGAATAGTACAGGAAATTCTTGTGTGAAAGTAGGCGATCAAGTGAAAGTTGGTCAAGTAATCGGGATACGAGATACAGCACACTTGCATTTAGGCTTCACTCGCATGGATTGGCGTCAAGCACAAGGACACGCATTCACAGGTGATGGTACATGGATCGATCCATTACCATTTTTGAATAGCAGCAAAAAATAGATCAGGAGAAAAAATATGGAAAATAAAACTTTAAAAATCGTCTTAACAGCTGCAATTAGCGTTAGTTTAATCGGCAATATCGCGTTATTTTGGCAGCTGAAAGAGGAACAAGCGACAAATACCTATAAAATTGAAGAAGTGGCTAAAAACGCGTCTGAGAAGCTCAAAAAAAATTCCTCTGAGGCACAGGCGAAGATCGACAAGTTAAATCAAACCATCAATGAGAAAAACCAAGAAATCCATCAGCTGAAGCAACAAGATGGCACAAAAGCAAAAGAGGAAGTAAATGAAGCACAAAGAAAGACGGCAGAAGAGTTCGGTCAATTGGCCATTGATAAATCATTAAGCAGAAATGAATTAACGGAAAAACTAAAAGATGTCGCAACCCAAGAAGTGATCGACAAATTAAGTCCTGCAGACGATAATCACCAACATGATGATTACGGAAGTTACTCTTTTACATTAGGTGACGTGCAAACTTACGCTCAAACAAGCAGTGTAAAAGAGGAACAAAATTTTGTTGTATTTGTTGATTATACAATCGGCAATCCTCAATTCAAAGATGTCAAACCGCAAAAAATAAAAGGTGGATTAACTGTCACTGAAAAACAAGTAGATGGTCAATGGAAAGTCACAGACTTTAGTTATTTTACTCGTTAGGAGGAAGAAAATGAGTAAGAAAAAAGGAGCAAGAGAACGTTTCAAAAAACGAAAAAGTTATCTTAGATGGCTGGGAATCTTTATGATTCTCGGCTTTTTAATTCTTGCTAGTCCGATTTATACGCATAAGAAGGTAGACATACCAGATGAGGTAAGCACGAACGCATTTTTAAACACGAAGGAACTGACGATGGTTTCAAAAGAAAAAGGAGCGAACCAGCAATTAGTTTTTGAATTTGCGATCGACGATGAAGATCAAAGCTTATTAAAAGAACTGGCTAATCTTAATTATCGCGTAGAAGTAAAGACAGCTAAAGGGGATTATCAAGCAATAAAAGCCAAAGTGATTAAGGTGTCTGATGATTATTTTGCAGTGAAGCTATCGCATGTACCAGAAGAATATATTGCTATGCGATTAACCATTATTCCTGAAAAAATTGATCCAAAGGTGGATATGCAAGAACCGCAAGATCTGATTTTTTACATTCACGAAGATAAGGTCAAAGATCACGTGAAAGACGAAGATTATGAACAACATGCGATCAATTACAAAGTGAAAGGATACAAGAAAGAACAAAAAGCAGCACAAAAACAAATTGAATCTTTCCAAGCAACCATAGATTTGAATGAAGAATTAGTGAAGAAACTAAAAGATCAGTTGCCTTATCAAGTCGCAGATGATCAGGAAAATACTGAAAATAAGATTAATGGTTACCAGCAAGAAATTGAAACATCGAAAACGCAAATGAAAGATCAAGAAGAGATCATTCAGAAACTTCAAGAAAAAATTGATCGTATTACAAAAGAAAATATTTAGTAGAACAGGTGGAGTGAAAGAAATGAAGCGAGCGAACTTGGTCGGCAAAGATATTTTCGCTGAGCAGAAAGTATTGTTTAAAGCCTATCTCAAAGTTGTAAAAGTCAAAGATGTATGTCAAGAAGTGAATTTATCTAACACGACAATATCTGAACTGAAAAATGGTAGAAAGAATTTAGATACATTAAAATTGAGATCTTTTGAATCTCTATATATAGCTGCTAAAAAATATTTTACAGCTGATAATAAATAAAAAATTAAGGTGGGTTCTATGTGAAAAAAACGTATCAAAAGTTTTTATGGATCAGCTATATCGCCCTATTTATCGTTGGGTTTCTCGTCAGTGTGTCCGTGATCGTCGGAACGCTTTTTCTTTTGTTCTCTGACGAAGATCTGTTACTTAAGGGGTTAATGAGTACGTTATCGTGTGTTATGTTACTTTACCTATGCATACAGATCAACGAAATTATGTCCCCTCATTGGCAAGAAAAGAAGAAAGAATTTAAGATGGAAAAACCTTTTTAAAAGTATTTGATTTACTTGCCATAAGTGTAATTCTCACATCGCTAATAAAATGAATAGAATTGTCAGAAAGAACAGTAGTGGGATTGAAGGACTTCTTGACAATATTCTTTCTGCACATATGTATTTATTTGTATCTGGCTTTATTCTCGTATTGATCGGGTATGTATTTACGAAACTAATTAAACGTTCAATTGGTATAGAAATAGAGATTGGCCTAATTCTGACACTTTCTGGTTAGGGTTACCTATATCAGAAGTACAGGACAAATGATCAATTAGTTCATAAGAATTGCTTACCTAATTGTTTCCGACATACAAAGTGGAGCTTTTTTTTATAGAGAAAAAGTATGGATTCCAATTTTTATCTTCTTTGAGGAATAGTTTACCTATGGTTCAGGAATAGATTTAATTCTTAAGATTATTGTATGATACAGTAAATTTGTATCATAATTAAGAAGGAAGTGTTAGATATGTCAAATGTAAAAGAGTCAAATGTACAAGAGATGAAACAAATTATCGGAGGGAAAAATATTTTTAATACTCATTTGTCCAATAAAACAAAAACATGTATCAATGGACAAGTTGGTGGGATGCTAGCTGGCTCTCCAGGAGGTATTGGAGGTATTATTATTGGTGGTATCGGTGGCACCATAGCAGGAGGATGTTTCAATTAATGAAATGGTACTGGGTAACCGCAATTCAAGGGGGCTTTACGCAATACTATTGTGGTTTTTTCTTCATAAATGATTTCGATTTTTCAGTGCACAGACTAGTTGTAGGTAGCTTATTTTATCTTTGTATGATAGGGGTTATTAATTACACAATTGACAAAAGAAACACACGCCCGTAATGAGAACTCTGGTCGTATTTAGGTTTCATCAAGGCTTTTAATTGGATAAAGCACTTACCCGTGTCTTTAGTTGTAGGAGGTTTAATAAAGTACTAAAGAAATGTATTCTTCTATGATGGTCTTTCAGTGAAGGTCGTGAATAGTGGCCCATAACTAGCAGAAACATTCAAGGTGGTATTGCGTTCATTTAGCCATTCCCAAACTTCTTTTCAATTAGAAATTTTAAAGCAAGTTTCATGAAATAGAATTTCCTTTGGAAAAAGCTCGCTTGTCTTTATCGACAGCGGCTTTTTTTATTCATTGAGAATAGCTTATAAAATGATTATTTATTTTAGTATAGCACCTCACAATAACCTGCCGTTACAATTGCTAACGAATAAAATTTATGAAAAAGTGTTGCATTAAAATGATCTAAAAAAGCTTACTATGTAGATGATGAGGTTTAATGAATTTGATAATTTAAATAATTTATTTGAAGGTATAACTAATAATGTTCAAGGTTTTATAATTTGAAGTAAACTTTTAAAGAGCATAAGGAAACGTGGGAACACTTTTTAAAAAAAGTGTTTCAATAGGCTGTGCCTATTACGTTTCTCAAAAATAATTGTGAGAACAAAATATTTAAAAATAGGATAGTGAAAGGATAGCGAAGGATAGTAAAAGGATAGAAGTAGGATAGCGAAAAGGATAGGCTCCTTTTCGCTATCCTTTTTAAATTGGAGGAATTAATATGGAAGTAAGAATAAGAAATGTAGATGAGAAAATCGTAAGAGAAATTGATCGAAGATGTGACGAACTAAGTAACCGTACAGGAAATAAATGGAGTCGTAATGATTATTTAAAATTACTAATAGAAAATGATTTTGATCGTCCTTTGATGGAATATAAAAAAGAAAAGTTTGATCAGTTATTAGAAAAGTTTTCAGAAATTCAAAGCTATAACACAAAGATATTAGAAGAATATGTTAGCCAAAATAATCGTATTTTAGAAATCTTGATCGACCAAAATAGAGGAAGTGAACTTTGATATGACAAAGGTTATAGACAAACACATTTACTTTCACCAAACACATATCGATGTGTTGGATGAAATTATTTCTACTCATGCAGAGGTTAAAAACTATAGTGAAGCTGTTCGCTTTTTATGTATGAACTATGATCCAGAAGTGGAGAAAAAAGTAAATTCCAATCAAGCAAAGTTGAATGGAATGAGTAAAGAAATTTCTATTTTAACCGAAATGGTTTCAGAGTTTGCAGATCTTCATTTGAAAGATACAGGAATACTAATTGGTACAAATTCAACGGTTTACCAAGAAGCAAAAGAACGTGTGGAAGGAAAAATTAAATCCAATCAAACCAAAAAATATTCCCCTCAGTTGAAGAAACCTGTGAATGAATCTGTTCATGCCAGAGTAGATACATTTGATCCAACGAAGATTCTAAAAAGATAAAAGTAGAAGGGGAACATGATGAATAAATCGCCTGCAGTTATTCTCACTTGTCAATTTACTTTGCCCAATAAAAAATCTTTTTCAACATACATTGATTATATGACAAGAGAAAAAGCGCTGGAAGAAAAGGAACGACGTACGCCCGAGGAAGAAAAGGAACTGCGTCTAATCAAGAATGCTTTAGAGGATTTTTATATTCCTGAAGGAGAAACTTTTTCGGAGAGTAAGACGGATAAAGAATTCAGTGAAACGTCGAATGAAGCTCAATCGTTGATGGAATATGGAATCAATTTTGACAAGTTAGAGGAACAAGATTTTACCAAATATCTTTCTTATATGACTCGTCACTATGCGTTAGAACAAAAGAAAGAACTGACGAAAAGTGAACAAAAAGAATATCAACGCTTGAACCAAGCAATGAAAAAATATCAAGCAGAGCCACACAAAAAAGCTTCAGGAAATCTTCCTGGAGTTTTTTCTATGGCTTCAGACGAAGTAAAAGGAAGTGATCTGAAAGAGATCAAGAAGATCTTTCAGAGAGGACAACAAAAAGGATCAATCATTTATCAAGATGTTGTCTCTCACGATAATTTGTATCTTGAAAAAATAGGATTGTACGATCCCAAAACAGATACTTTAGATGAAGAAGGGTTAAAAGCAGCTGGAAGAAAAATGATGGAGACATTGTTCGAGAAAGAGCAACTGAACGAAACAGGCTACTGGATGGCAACGATTCACCGTAATACCAAACATATCCATATTCATTTTGCAGTTGTTGAAAAAGAAAATACGCGTAAACCTTACACGGAGGTTGAAAATGGTGTGAGTTATATTGTACCGAAAGGTAAGAGAAGACAAGCAACATTAGACGCAATGAAGACCAATTATGTACATGAGTTAGAACGTTTTTCTTATGAAAAGGATCGAATGATTGATATGGAGAAACGAAATTTATTGACGCGGAAAAGTGATTTGCGTAACACCTTAACAAAAGTGGTAAAAGAGCCAGCGCGTAACGATCGACACGCAATGAACTTATTAAATGAAGTATATAAAACCCTACCTGACAAACGTTCGGAATGGAATTACGGGGATGAAAAACGAACCAAACTTTCACCATACACAAGAGAGAAACTCGATGAGTTAACCAAATATGTTTTAACAAAAGAACCTGAATATCAAGAATATATACAGATTTCAAAAGCATTGAAAGAAGAAGCAAAAAGTCTTTATGGGGAAAGCAAAAGAGAATCAAAGGATGCAGAAAAAAACGCCCTCTTTGATTTAAAAAAGCGCACAGGAAATGCCATCCTAACAGAACTGAAGAGACAAGATAGTCAAATAAAACCATTAATAGAAGGTGTCGATCAGATGCAATCTATTTACAATGAACGATCCTTCCGAACACTTAAACAGCTGCCAACAAATGAATACAAGTATAGTTACGAAGAATTCATGAAGCGAAGGAAACAATTCCAACAAAGAGTTGTCACGCAACGGAGTTTGCGTCAATTAAATCGAACGATTAATGCCCATGAAGAAAAATACCACGCAAGTAAAGCATACGAAGAGCAACAACGAAGAATTCAAATGGAACAAGAAAGACAGTAGGAGGAATAGCAATGAAACAATATTTAGATCAATGGAAAGTTATAGAAGGATCATTAAGAGAAGAACTAATCGAACAACTTCCCGATTGTTTAGAAAAAGAGCATTTGTTTCAGATAAGAGAAATGTTGAGAAACGAACAGTTTGATCCAAATCAATTTTTAGTCGTTGAGTACCCAGCTACTGGTGTGTACTGTTGTAATCATGTGAAGGGTGAAAAATATTTTATCATTCAAGAATATGAGGGCAAGTTAGCGCCTTATTATACTACTTGGGAAATGAATGAAGAGGGGATCAATAACTTCCCGTGTAAAAGCATTGAAGAGTCTATTTCACTCACAGAATGTTAGTTGTTAAGTGAATAAAAGAAGTAAAAGAGTCCTGAACGTAATTGTCCAGGACTCTTTTTTTCAATGAATTGTTTTCCGCCAATTCAATGAGTGGTGCGATTTCCGACTACATTATATCAAAAGAAAGAGAAGGGAGGAAGAAGAAATGGCTTATTCAACTATTGGAGTTGTTGTTGAAAAAAGCAGAGACAATCTCGTTTTTGTGACAGAAATTCAAACAGGTAGATCTTTTGTCGTCACAGACAAAGCGGCAAAAGCTTATCGAAGTGGCGATATTTTAGCGTTAAATCTGATTACAAAAACGTTCGTTGATGCAGTAGAAAATTATCCATTTGTTTAGGAGGAAACGGACATGGCAGAAGAAAAAGAACCACTAGACAATAGTCGTTTGGGAAAATCCAAAAGAAAATTAGCACGATTGCAAAATGAATTAAATGATCAAATCGAAAAGATGTTTGAACACCAAAGAAAGACCAACGGTCAACCAATGAAAGATAAGAGAAACGGGCATTCTTGGTTTAGGCAACAAGAACGAATCGAAAATAAAGTCCAAAGTCTGAGAGAAGAGATCAAGCAACAAGAAAAACAGGTAGAAAAACTTGAAAGACAAGAAGAGCTAAAGGAAATGGGTTATAACAAGTACGGTGGCCTGGATATGACGATCGAAAATATTCCAAGAATCAAAGAAGAAATCGAACGCTTTGAAAAAGGTGAATCGACTTTTTCAGCTGCCACGATCCGAAAATACCAACGAAAATTGGAAACATTAGAACAGCTGAAAGAAAAATCAGAGAAAGGAAAAGAAAATATTCTTCCTGAAGTACAAGCGATCATTGACAGCGGACGAGTGACGCAATGGAAAAAGAATCCAATTATCTATTTTCTGAAAGGCTATCGAAAAGTCGCTTTAGAACTCAATGAAAACGGGGGATTTGAGGAATCTAAAAAATACCAAGCCACGTCGGAAGAAGAAAAGGCAGCTGTTCGTGAATTACTTGAAGAAGCTACACCTACTGATTCTGTGAAGGAGAAAGAAACCGATCATTTCTATCGAGTAGAATTCAACGAAAATGATCCAGCAAAAGGGTTGAAAAGTTATGGTGGGGAGATCGTAACACTAGAATTGATCGATCAACTCAAAACACTGGATAACCAATACGCCGCAGAAGCAGGCTATTATAAATTCTATTTTGAAGAAGTGAAGAATGGAGAAGTAGTAGATCAGATACGAATGGATCTAGGGGATGGCGTCAATAGTAATCACCCCATCTATTTAGAGTTAGCTAGATTGTGCGAACAAGTACCTGAGAAGGAACAAAAACAAACAGTCAAAAATGAACCTATTTCAAGAGTACAAAATGAGATTAAAGAGACAAAAACAAAACAAAAGGGTTATCAAAAACGAACGGCAGAAGAGATTAAGCAAGAAGTCAAATCACTTTCCCAACAGGCGATTGATGCGGTGAAAAAGCATACTCATTCACCTGAAGACGTCAAAGAACTTTTGAATTTTATGTCTCGTTTTCCAGAACGATCCTTTAGAAATCAATTATTGATCGAGGAACAATTTCCAGGCGCAACGGCTTGTTTAGGTCGTGCCGCGTTGAAAAAAGAAGGAATCTATATCAAAAAAGGGGAACAAGGGAACAAGATCTTTGTCAGAAAAACGGTCAAAGGATTTTATGAGAAAGGACGTGGCTTTGTTCGAGAAACAGAGGCTACACCAGAAGATAAAAAACGAATCGAAAGTGGTCAAATCGAAGTGATCAAAAAACCTTACTACACGATTGAAAAAGTGTTTGATATCACACAAACACAATTGAAGCCTGAAGACTATCCGAAAATCTTCCCGAACCGCGTCTTTGATTTTCAATTAGATCAAACAGGGCATACAGAACTTCAAGTTGGGATTCAAGCGGTAGCCAAAAATATTGGAATTCAAATTCGAGATATGACAGAAAGTGAAGTCTATCAAAGAGAATTAGGACAAGCACGTGGGGCGTACGTTCGTAACGAATTTACTGGCGAAGAAGAAATCGTCATGAATACTCGAAATACTCCTACGCAGCATTTAGCCACAAGTATTCACGAATTAGCCCATGCTAGAATGCACAAATTTTCAGAATTAGATACTGCAACAAAAGAACTACAGGCAGAAATGACCTCCTATATTGTGTGCAAGCATTTTGGGATGGACACCTCGGAGAAAGCTATTCCTTATATTGCGACATGGACGAAGAATGGTCAGACGTTGGATGATAAGGAAGCTGCGGAACGTGGGAAAATCATGAATGATGTCAGTCGTGTCGCAAATGAATTCATTCAAATCATTTCTAATGAAATCAATCAATACAGAGAAAGAGAACCAGAGATCCAGCCAGCAGAAGTGAAGCAGGATGAGAAAAATGTTGTAGAAACAGCAGAACAAAAGAATATTGTGCCCGTTGGCTCACTTTGGATCGACAAGAAAGACGGGAAAGTCCTGGAAGAAGACACGGGCCGAACGTTACATTTGAAGGATGCGGCGTTTATTGAAGATCCGCAGCATAATCAAGTGATTTTAAAAGGAAAAAGTTATGGAAAAGAGATTCAAACGGCGTTACCTTCAGAAGAATTTGCGCTAGGAAATCCATTCCGATTTTCACTTGAAACAGTGTCAGAAGTGGCCAAACGAAAAAATGAAATCTATTATGAACAACAATTGTCACAAAAAGAACGCGTATAAAACAAGTAAAAAAGACTATCTGAAAAACGGATAGTCTTTTTTATTTTGGGAGGTTTGAAAATGACCGAGAAAAAAATGAGTCTTATTGATCGATGTAAACAGATCGATATAGTGGATTTTGCTCGAAACAATGGAATGGCTGTAGTCAATAAAGGACGAGACTATCGCTTAGAAGACCATGATTCATTTGTTTTTGATCGAAGAAAACAACGTTTTTATTGGAACAGTCAAAATATTAGTGGCGACATTATTGAATTAGCTAAACTTTTTTTCATAGATAAAGAGATTCAAGACTCTAAGCAACAATTTAAAGCAGCCACAGATTTTATTCTAAAGAATGAAGACAAAACAGAACGAGTAGAAAATCTTCATTTTGAGACAGAAAAGTACAAAGATCACCCCGTTGATTATCAACCACTCACAGAAAAAGGAAGGAATTATTTGAAGGAAGAACGAAAACTGCCCGATTGGTTGATTGATTATGCAGAAAAAGAAGGATTGATCGCCGAACTAAAGCCAAAACATGAACGGCAAAATTTCTTAGTTCGAGACGATCGTTTGGATCATGCGGTCGCCTTTTTATGGAAAGATCCACAGACAAAAGAGACAGTAGGGGCGAGTTATCAAGGAACATTCATTGATTATGAACGTTTTGGTGAGAGAGGCACATATAAGCATATAGATAAAAATTCGACAGCGAATCATGGATTTAACCTAAAGATCGGTGACCCTAAACAGTTAAAATTTTTTGAGAGTAGTATTGATTTACTTAGCTATGCTGCACTGAATCGTGATCAGTTAAACGATACGTGGTTAGTCTCTATGGAAGGGTTAAAACACCATGTGATCAGTCATTATTTTGGTGAGGCAGTATCTGAATTGAGAAAGAAACAAGCCTTTCCTCAATCCATTGAGATTTGTGTGGATAATGACCGTGCAGGACATATTTTCTACGAAAAAGAACAATTAATGGGCGCAGTTGATCCATTTACGAATCAGAAAGTACGTTGTGAACGAGGAATCGCTAATGATTGGCAAGTGCCAAAAGAATACAAAGTCATTTATGAAGAAGTTGCAAAAGAAATGAAAGTTGAACCTGAAGCAATTATGGCCATACACAAGACAGAAAACAATCTGCAATTAACGAACCAACTGGTTTCCGCTCACAAAGTAAATGCGTCTTTTGGTCAGCAGCTTTCTGTTAACGATTCAATAGAAGCTATTAATTTGAAAGATATTTGTAGAGAAGTCGCAAAAGAATTAAAAGGTTGTGAACGCGTGGATGGTACGTACGATTTTGATCGTTTTTATCAAGAAAAAGGGGATATTAATGCTCAGATTCTTTTCTCTTATAAAGCAGAACAATACTACAAAGGCTATAAAAATCATGAACATGAATTTGTACCTGAAGTAAAAAAGGATTGGAATGATCAATTGAAGCATGAAATCCACCAACAAGAGATCAGAAAGCAAAAACGTGCGATGTTGTTTCAACAAGGCAAACAACAAGAAAGGGAGTGAAATCGTCATGATGAAAACCGTTATTTTAGCAGAAAAGCCGTCACAAGCGA
Organism: Enterococcus sp. DA9; assembly: GCF_008000875.1. NCBI lineage: Bacteria > Bacillati > Bacillota > Bacilli > Lactobacillales > Enterococcaceae > Enterococcus > Enterococcus sp. DA9. The sequence goes on along the minus strand of NZ_CP042840.1, from coordinate 6,399 downwards.
AAGCTTATGCCGATAGCTTCTCTAAAGCCACCCGAAAAGACGGGTATTTTGAAATCCAAGATAGATTGTTTCCTGGTGAAACTGTGATCACGTATGGTTTTGGTCATTTAGTCGAGTTAGATTCGCCCGATATGTACGATGAAAATTGGAAACAATGGTCATTAGAGCATTTGCCTATTTTCCCTACACATTATCACTATCATGTTCCTAAAGATAAGAAAAAGCAATTCAAGGTGGTGAAACAGCAACTTCAATCGGCCGACACCATTATTATTGCGACAGATAGCGATCGTGAAGGGGAACTGATAGCTTGGACGATCATTCAACAAGCAGGCGCCGATCATGGAAAGATATTTAAAAGACTTTGGATCAACTCCTTAGAAAAAGAAGCCATTTATCAGGGATTCCAGCAATTACGAGACGCAGAAGAGACCTATCCCAAATTTGAAGAAGCACAAGCACGCCAGATCGCTGATTGGTTGATCGGCATGAACGGCAGCCCACTGTATAGTTTACTCTTGCAGCAAAAAGGCATACCAGGAAGTTTTTCCTTAGGCAGAGTCCAAACCCCAACGCTTTACATGATTTATCAGCTGCAGGAAAAGATTAGAAACTTCCAAAAAGAGCCTTATTTTGAAGGAAAAGCCCAAGTAATCGCTCAAAATGGCGCATTTGATGCGAAGCTTGATCCGAATGAAACCCAAGCGACGCAAGAAGCATTTGAAGATTATTTAAAAGAAAAGGGGGTTCAATTGGGAAAACAGCCAGGTACGATCCACCAAGTTGAAACCGAGAAAAAAAGTGCGGCAAGTCCACGTCTTTTTTCTCTATCCAGCCTTCAGTCTAAAATGAATCAGCTCATGAAAGCTAGTGCCAAAGATACTTTGGAATCCATGCAAGGGTTGTATGAAGGGAAATATCTAAGCTACCCACGAACAGATACCCCTTATATTACAGAAGGGGAGTATGCGTATCTGTTGGATCACTTAGACGAATACAAACACTTTTTAAAGGCCGAAGCCATTCCTACTCCTATTCATACACCGAATAGTCGATATGTGAATAATAAGAAAGTCCAGGAACATTACGCGATCATTCCTACAAAAACGGTCATGACGGCAGCGGCTTTTGAACAATTAAGTCCACTGCAGCAGGCCATTTATGAACAAGTGTTAAAAACAACGGTGGCCATGTTTGCGGAAAAATATACCTATGAAGAAACAACGATCTTGACGCAAGTTCAGCAGCTTCAGTTAAAAGCAATCGGAAAAGTGCCGGTAGATCTAGGTTGGAAGAAGTTATTTGGAAAAGAGAGCGACGGAAAAGAGAAGGAAGAAGAGACACTACTTCCTAAAGTGACAAAAGGAGAAATGGTGACGGTAGATCTACAAGTCCTTGAAAAAGAAACCAAGCCACCACAACCTTATACCGAAGGTACGTTGATCACTGCGATGAAAACAGCTGGGAAAACCGTGGATAGTGAAGAAGCGCAATCCATATTGAAAGAAGTAGAAGGAATCGGTACAGAAGCGACACGGGCAAATATTATTGAAATCTTGAAACAAAAGGAATATATCAAGGTAGAGAAAAATAAGCTCGTGGTGACGAATAAAGGGATTTTGCTTTGCCAAGCCGTGGAAAAAGAGCCGCTGCTTACGAGCGCCGAAATGACCGCCAAATGGGAAAGCTACTTATTAAAGATTGGAGAACGAAAAGGAACACAAACCACTTTTCTAGCTAATATCCAAAAATTTGTCTCTCACTTATTGGAAGTCGTACCAGGGCAAATCCAATCCACTGATTTTGGATCGACGTTACAAGAAGTGAAAGCAGCCAGTGAAAAGCAAGAAGCCGCGCGTCATTTAGGAATTTGTCCAAAATGCCAGGAACAAGAAGTCATACTTTATCAAAAGGTGGCAGCATGTACGTCTGAAGTCTGTGATTTTAAATTATGGACAACGATTGCCAAAAAGAAACTCACAGCGACACAGCTGAAGGAGATTATTCAAAATAGCCGAACAAGCCAACCAGTGAAAGGGTTAAAAGGTCAGAAGGGTTCGTTTGAAGCAACGATTGTTTTAAAAGAAGACTTCACTACAGGCTTTGAATTTTCTGAAAAGAAAAAAACGAACTTCAAGAAAAAAACACGACGCACTACAAAATAATGGAGGGTTAATCTTATGCGTAATACAACACACAAACAACAAGAAATCGAAAATCAAAAAACCAAAATTCGTTCAGAACAGGAAAAAATGCGTGCCAGCAAACGAAGACTGCAGCAATTAAAGAACCAGCAACGGATTCAAAAAGAAATCGAATTAGATCGATAAAATCTTCCTGATTGTTGTATACGTATAAACTTATGTTATACTATATTTATAAGTTTATACGTATACAAAGGAGGGAGAAAATGACAAAAGCAATGGTATATAAGCTACTAGAAGAATTTAATGGAACTTTGGCTTTGAAGGATGCTAAAAAAGCGGGCATTTCTCCTGTTACGATCAAACGTATGGTAGATCGAGGGGAGCTGGATCGAGAGTATCCAGGCTTTTTCACCTTACCTGGTCAATTTCCTGATGAATTGTTTATGGCGCAAAAAAAATATGAACGCGGCATTATTTCGCATATCACCGCGTTGGATTTATATGATTTAACGGATATGATCCCTAGACAGATCGATCTAACCGTACCTTACGGTTATCACGTTTCTGAAAAGGGGTTGAAGGAATTCGCGGTTGAGTTACACTATTCAAAAGCGGAATGGTATGAATTAGGCAAGATCGAAATAAAGAGTCGCTATGGGAATCCTGTTATAGCTTATGATCCAGAAAGAACCTTGTGTGACATTTGGAATCCCTGGTATAACGTTGAGGATGAAATCAAAGTAAAAGCAATCAAAAACTACATGGAGTCGGACAGAAAAAATCTTAGAAAATTGAATGAGTATCGACGAATTTTGCCTACAGATAAAACGATGCGCTCTTATATTATGGCTTTAAATTAAAGGAGAAGACACATGACACCTACGCAATTAAAAGCAAAAGTGAAGAATATTTCTAGAGAAAAAGAAGTTGATCCGCAGCTTGTTTTAAGACATTTTATGATGGAAAAATTCTTGGAAAAAATCTCAGAGTCTCCTTATCGTGAAAATTTTGTGTTAAAAGGCGGCTTCTTAATTGGCTCAAAGTATGGCATTGAAAATCGTACAACCAAAGACATTGATACGACTTTACGGGAAATGAAAGTAACCAAAGAAACATTAACAACGGTTCTAAACGATATTTTTTCAACGCCGACGAAAGAAGGCATTCAATTTGAGATTCAAGGAATGAAAGAAACGAGAGAAGCCGATTACTATCCAGGATTTAGCTTACGTGTGCTGGCACATTTGGAAAATATGCGGCCAGATTTTAAGGTAGATGTGACTACAGGTGACTCGATCTATCCTGCAACGATCACTCACAGTCATAAATTGATGTTTGAAGATCGAACGATTCCTTTGGAATCTTATCCTACAGAACAAATTATTGCCGAAAAATTAAGTGCAACCTTTGATTTTTTAACAGATAATTCGAGAGGAAAAGATTTTTATGATCTCTATACTATTCCTAAAATGGAAAAGATCGATGAGAAGACCTTGAAAGATAGTGTGAGAAATACATTTACACGTCGAGGAAAAACTGATCCGTTAAAGATTTATTACGAAAAGGATATGGATGTACTGAAAAATAGTCATGAGCTAAAAAATACCTGGAAGAAATATCAAAAAAGCAATCCTTATGCTGCGTCGATCACGTACGAAGAGACAATGGATTCGATTAGTAATTTGATGGAAAAAGTGATTCACGTCGAAGAAAAAGAGCGAAAAATAGCTTATCAAAGACACCAACAGATGAACAGAGAAATGGAGAGATAAAAATGATCAATAATGTAACTTTAGTAGGACGGTTAACCAAAGATCCCGATTTACGTTATACCGCAAGTGGCACAGCAGTGGCTACTTTTACCTTAGCCGTTAATCGTAATTTCACGAATCAAAACGGCAATCGAGAAGCTGATTTTATCAATTGCGTGATTTGGCGCAAACCAGCAGAAACGATGGCGACATTAGCTAAAAAAGGCAGCTTGATCGGCGTTGTCGGACGGATTCAAACACGGACTTATGACAACCAGCAAGGACAAAGTGTGTATGTGACAGAAGTTGTAGCTGATAACTTCCAACTATTAGAAAGCAAAGCAGCGACAGAGAGCCGTGCGCACGCTGATCAATCGTCCACGAGTCCAAGCACCACCACTTTTGAACAACGGGATACAGCGACGCCTAACAACAATGGATTGAACGCTTCACAGAATCCATTTGGTGGACAATCAATCGATATTAGCGATGATGATCTACCGTTTTAAGTAGCATTTTCTATTGGTTGCATTTGCTACGGTTTATGTTATAATTTAGTCAACAAAAAGAATTTTCAATCTATAACCAAAAACCACTAGCTGGCGGGCTAGTGGTTTTCTTTTACGTTTCTATTATAAGAATTAACGGGTAGGCTTACTGTCTTTCTTGGCAAATTTACAATCAAGCCATTTGCAGATATAGTGCGCGGCTACTTCTGCCATGATTGCAAAAACAAAATCAAAAAGAATTTTCAAACCTATAACCTCCTCCCCTTGCCAGATTAGGCCGGGGTAGCAGACAGCAAGACTATTATAGCATAATTGAAATATCCAAATGATTGGATTTTTGCTATAATTTTAGCGAGGTGATTGTGATGAACAAATATGTTGGTTTGCTTGATAAAATCCGAGTAATAAAAACGCAACCGTTATTGGTTCGCTTTACTTTACAAACGATTCATGAATCGATTAATTGTGTAGTTGCAGATATTGAAATTATCGATAAATTGCTAATTATGGATGATGGAAAATACAATATTGCCGTCACAGGTCACTTCAATAAACGAAATCAGCTAGTTATTGCTAGCATGTATATTAGAAATCCCGATCATTTTACGCGATCGATGGGCATATAAAAAAAGAAGAGTTGCAATCCTAATGTAGGACTGCAGCTCTTTTTGTTTTACATAGAAACAGGAAGAAAGGGAAAGGCCTGTTTAGGAAGGTACAAGCGCCTTCTCAATTGAAAAACCTTTCTCTCACTCCAACCGCCACCGCCGTTCGAGAAGAAAGGAAGTGAACGTTGCACGTTCACTAAGATAAGGGGTCTTGCTTTGTAAGACAAAATAGGAAAAGCTTCCTCTCACCAAAAGGTTCGTTCCTGTTCGCTATCTCTTTATTGATTTGCCAGACCGGCAACAAGTTGCCTTTTATCACCAAAAAGCGACAAGGACAAGGGTAAATGGCACGCTGCGCGCCCTTGTCCTTGTCGCTTTTCGTTGATTCATTCTGGCCAACAAATCAATAAAGAAAGAACTAACGAAAGGAAGTAAAACCTTTCCTAAGAGGAGGCAGAATCAATCATGCGAAAGAAATTTGATTATTGGGGTGTTCCCTTCAGCGAATTATTCCCAAACTATCATGCACCACATACTGTCGAATGCGATTGTGAAGAAAGAGCGAAATGTATCAAAAGCTATCGTTTGTATCAATGTCCAACATGCGGGAAAAAATATACCTTGTCTTATGGCGATTATATTTTGATTGAGGAGAAAGGAAAGAAACGCTGATGAAAACACAACACAAATTATTGACTGTAAAAGAAGTCATTCAAATTTTGGTGGACAAAGAAGTCATTTCTGAAAAAGTAGCAGAAGCTTTACTTATTCCGCGGTACTGGACGATAGAAACCCCTTTAGTAGAGGATGCACCGACTATGCTATTTGAAGACCTAGTGAAGATTGCAGGATATGAACTGCATTATCAAGAAAACTTGGAAACTTATGAAAACGAATATTGGTTAACCAAATTAGAGAACTAAAAAGGAGAAAAAATATGGCTCAAAATTACTATGACGAATTTGTCAAATTACCTTTGGATAACATGGCACAAAAAATGGAGGATATGACGTTCCTATACAACGAAACACGTGTTCCAAAAAAACATTATAAAGAAAAATTGTCGGTAGCTGTGGAAGAAATGATTGAATCAGGTGTCGAAATGAATCTCATTGCGACGTACTATCGAACACTGGAAGAACTGAAAAAGCAGAATGCAAAATGGTTTTTCCAAGCCTTACTATGCTTGGAAGTAGGTGTCAAACCAAGCACTATTAAACCTTCTGAATATCAAGCTTTAGAACTAACGTATGGGAAATTTGTCGAAACGAAAAAAGCCAAGACTGTTTCAAGTGAATGGTTAGATTATTTTGAAAATATCAATAAGTATGGCGCCTATTACACCATGAAAAAGGAGGACAACGAAAATGAATAAGGTGATTTA
>NZ_CP042838.1:0-36294 GCF_008000875.1 Enterococcus sp. DA9 | reverse complement strand
ATCTAAATATTTATCTTCTTTTGGCTTCAATGAATCTTTTCCTTTAATTACTGCTTTTCTAGTTGGATCAAACGGAATTAATCCTTCTTCTACGGCATCTTTCAACGATGCTCTAATATGATTATTAAACTTAATAACGGTGGATTTTACATGGTCTTTCGCATACTTGTTTAAAAAGCGTTGATATCCAACTCTATCTAAATCAGAAATCAATACCGCTGGCATATATTTCTTTATGTTCATTAACGTATCTTCGTATTTTCTATAAGTGATAGGAGATACTGTTCCTTCTTTATAAAGTTGCATCCAATCCTCAAAGTAATCTGATAATAATAGATTTTTGCGATCCCCTTTAAGGCCTTTGTTCAAGTTATATTCTAATTCGTTGGCGGCATCTTTTGCTTCGCCTTTTGTCTTAAATCCTGATTTTCTTATCTTCGTGTATTTTCCGTCATCTTTTTTGTATGAAATTTCGTATTGCCAACTATTTCCACGTTTGACTAATCTTGCCATAATTGAATCAGCTCTCTTTCTCTGATACAATAGGAACTATAAAGAAGCCTATCGTATAGGTTTGTTTTTTCATAGAACACGCTTGCTTTGGACGGTGGGCGTGTTTTTATTATTTTTTACTTACTTTACTATTAATCATATCCCATTGAGCATAGGATTTTTCTATGTTCGATCCTCTTGAACTAATTTCTCCTGTAAAAGTTACTTTATCGCCCTTTGTAAAGGTATCCGCATTGTTTAAGTCCTTCGCAAAAATTACATATGAAACTTTAGGTGTTGCAGAAATATCATTCCAACTTTTATCATCGTACTCTTTGTCTGCTATAATGGCTATTCTAGTAGTCATTGATTCGATAACAGTTCCTTCAAAAGTATATGTTTTACCACTAATATATTTAGTAAAAGCTGTATTTTGCTCAGTAGCTGGAGTAATAGAATAATAACTATCTAAGAAAGCACCCCAGTCATGATTATTTGTCTCTAAAAATTCTTCAAATTGAGTTAGGCTTTTATTGCTGCTGTTAGATGTAGTAGTTTGAGTCTCAGATGATGAGCTTTCCTGTTTGTTATTGTCATTTGCCCCATTTGATGAGGAAAGCGAGAAACCTACGGTAGTAAAAATAATCCCGATAATAAGGAGAATCATAGGTGCTTTCTTATTTGTTTTTTTGATAAATCTTACAATTAACATGATTAAACCTATAATAAATAAAACAATACCAGTAAAACCAAATATACCGTCCATTAATAGATCCTCTTTCTCTTTTGATATTGAATATTATAAACCAAGCAATTCTTTTTTCTTAAAATCGAATTCTTCTTGATTAATAATCCCTTCATCTAACAACTCTTTATACTTTTTAATTTCATCTGCACTTGAAATTTGTGTTTCTTTGGAATTATTATCTAATATAGATTGTTGCTTCTCTATATATTTTTTTAAATTTTCCATTTCAGTCCAATATTTTTTTGTAAACATAACGGTGTTTTCATCTTTCGTGGCCGCTAATATACCTCCGCGACTTTCGTTTCCGCCTAGCAAGGTAAATTGTATATAACCATTACTCATACCTGGTTTTTTTAATTGTACGGCTGATATATTTTTAAAGGGGATAGTTTTTTCTCCTTTAATACCTTGATTAACTAAATTTATAATCCTTTTCTAATATGAAATGAATCATCAGTTACTTTAATCAAGGTTTTTCCTGGAGATTTTATTAAAATCTCTTTTTCCATTTTTTCTTCCTCATTTCTGTGATATGATTTTTTTGTAGAAGCTCATATTGAGGAAAGAGTCCGTGTTGCAGCACGGGCTTTTTTATATAAGAAAACGATAAGCGCTTTCTGGTAGTCCGTAAAGATTCTTTAATTCCTCAATTCGTTTAGGATATTGATCATTGTCTTCTTTGTATAGAGAAACAATGAGATTAGCAGCAAAGCAATTAGCTTCGCTTTCTGATTTGCTTCTGATGTTCTTGTTGATACGTAATAGCTAGATAAGCCCGATGGAAAAATAGCATGACCTAATTCGTGAGCGCAAATGTAGAATCTTTCCTCAGAGTCTCGCAGTTCATCATTTAAGAAAATTATTGCACGATCTCTAATTTCTTGAAACTGCCCTTTGGGATTTCGATAAAGGAACGTATTGAATTTTAATGCCCATCTTTTCACAAATATAAAAAGGATTAGCGGACTGGTATTCCGCCTTCAACTCCTCGACTAAATTAATCGTATCCATCTCCATAAGCTCACATCTTTTTGCCTTTTTCTTTGTCTTCTTTCACAATATCCCAGAAAGTTGCTATAAGGATATCTTTTACCCGTTGGACCTGTTCAGGCGTCAGTGTTTCTCCCGCCATAAGACATATTGACATTTGAATCTAGTAATTTATCAAGTTCAACTACTTCATCTTTTGTTGCCCAGTCAGGAACTTGGTTTCTACCGAGTAATAATCAGTAGTTACATTAAATAATCTGCTACAGTTGTAGTCTTTTAGTACTAGGAGTTCTATTTTCCATTGATAATCGTGTTTTAGGTATATTTAATTCTTCTTCCAGTTGAGTTTATACTTATGCCTCTTTTGTGAGCTAATTCCTTTATTCTATCTAGTAAATTCATTTTCGCACCTCACAGCTACGAAAACTAATAAAAAATTAGTTAAAGGTGTTGACAACTAATAAAAGTATTAGTATACTGTTTTCGTAAGCTAAATATTAGCTAAAAAGACTTGATAACTAATAAACCACTTCACGGTCGCAACTCGAAATGTAATTACTAGGCATTTCTGTGTCTATTTAGCTATGTCTATATACTAATAAAAATATTAGTTATTGTCAACGAATATTAGCTAATTTTTTAGCTTACAGATTATTTTTTAGAAAGGACTATTTTTATGTCTGAGAATTTAGACTTAAAAATTCGAGCGGAGATGAGAAAAAGAAGAATGACTTTCAAAGAACTAGCTGCGCTTGTTGTATTTCAGGAGCTTATTTATCAGATATTAAACGGCAATCGTGATGGAAAAAAGCCTAAAGAACACATAGAAACTGTAAAAAATATTAGTATTCAATAGGAGGAACAGCTAATGCAATATCTAGAAGCAAAAATCCCAATTCCAGAAGGCTATGTAATTATCTCCAAGGATTATGAGGAGTTAAAAAAAGCTGATGATACTGGTAGATGGATGACGTTGCCAGAAGTGCTAGAACGGATTAACAGAAATATGATTGGTTTACTTCTAGGTTTTAAAGAACCCAAGATATAGAAATATTATCGATATCGAAAAAATAAAAATGGATTTGTCTATTATCCAGTTGAAGAAGAGACACATATCTATTTTTAAGAAGTAAAACACTTGAATTTTAGAAACAAATTTTTCGGAAATCTTAAGGAGGTAAGCGGATGGGTAAATTCAACAGAGCATTAGTATTCAGCGCGCCACTAATTATCTACGCTTTAGGACTTTGGGGAAGCAGACAAGCATTAATCGGCACAATCGTATATATGGTCTGGATTTTTATGGGGCTTGATGAAGCTGAGTACAAACAAAAAAGCCAGTCGGGAGGGACTGACTAATACAGTATCACAAGAATATTAAGTGGAGGAGCAGAAAATATGACTACAGAAGAACGGATTGCGACGGCGTTAGAAAACATTGCAAATAGCCTTAGTGCTTTGCTCGAAGACACTAAAGCTAATCGTGAGTTACGGATAAAAAATCAACAAACATTTTAGAGTTAGAAGGTAAAATTGACAATCTGACTAAAATCCTTTTGGTTAAAAGAAGGGAATTAAACCTTTTATTTTACTAGCATAATCCAGTATTGAATCTACCCTATCTTTGAAACGAGATTCCATTATAGCGATTGCTTCAGTTGTAATAAATATTCTAAAAAACGTTCCACTTGCAAGATTCCTGATATTAATCCATGTTTTTTTAATTCGTAACATGTCGATAGTACATCTTCGACTGGCCATTCAGACATGAGATCATGATGCAAATTATCTACAGATCCGAAGTGAGAAGCATCTTTTTTCAAAGAACCAGCCTTTCTTTTCTCAACGTAAGCTTTATACATTGAAGCTAACAAATATTTTGCGTCGTTTGTAAGCAAATCTAAAATTTCCAAATATTGTCACCACCTTTTTATATTTCGACAGACCACTTGCCGATAAAAAAATTATATCAAAAAGGAGAGAAGAAATAATGCAAGAATTAGTAATTTTGAAAAATAAAGAAGCTGTGACTACGAGTTTGCAAGTCGCAGATAGTTTTGAAAAAGAACACAAAATGTTTTGAGAGATATTGAAAAGTTAAAAGAAGATGTGCTCAATTTTGAGCAGATGTTTGTGGAAGGTAATGAACCAGATTCATACGGCAGAAATCGACGAGTTTTCTTCATTAGTAGAGATGGTTTTTTCTTGTTGGCTATGGTTTTACAGGAAAGAAAGCTATTTACTTCAAACAAAAATACATTGAAGCATTCAACGAAATGGAAGATGTTATTCGCAAGAATACTGTTCCTCAAACAATTGAAGATATGATGATCTACCAACTAGAAGAAATGAAAGATGTTAAAAAAGATGTCTCCATGCTTAAAGATACTATGCGAATTAGCGGACAACAAGAGTTTGAAATTAAGCAAAAAGAAATATGAAAGTTATGGAAGTTTTAGGAGGTAAAGAAAGCCGAGCTTATGAAGAAATCAGTAAAAAAGTATTCTCAAAATTTTGGTCTGAATTTAAACGTACCTTTTCAATCCCAAGATATGGCGAGTTACCTCGTAAGAGATTCGATGATGCTGTTTCATTTATTGAAATGTGGTTACCAGAAACTGCGATCCGCATGGAAATCGATCAACTGAACAGACAACAAAGACTTTTCGGTGATGAAAATGAATAGAGCTGAAGCGCTAAGAATAGGGACGGTAATTGCTAATCGCTGGTGGAGACACAATAAACCAAGCATCCTAAGCCAACAACATATTAATAAGCAAAAAGCTTGGCAACAAATAAAAAAGTGACTCAGCCGGCAAGCATAGAGTCACAAAACAAAATATATCTAAGGAGAATTTTAGCATATGAATAAAGAACTTTCCACTTTAGATCAATATTTGACTGATTCTGAATGGGGCAAGTCGAATATCAAGGAAACAAATAATCGAAAATCAGACGAAATCTTTTGACGAACGAAGAACTAGCATGTGATCAAGATGATTTGGGGAATTTGTGAGTATTTGGGATCATGTCTATCTTATTCATCTATCGAAGCGGTCCAGAAAACCTGAATACATCTATGTCATCGAAGATGGCTTGATTGATGCACTAGAAGAGTACGACAGAGATAACTTGATTGATATCTCTTATTACGGATCAGGTAAGAAATACATTGCTGAAATGGAGGCAGAATTTGATGAGTGAAAGCAAAGGGACAACGAACTTTGAAAAACTTTTTAGTCGTAAGTTAAATAAAATTCTCAAGAAAAAAGGAAATTTTGATTATTTATCTTGGGCTCACGCGTGGGAGATTATGAAAAAGAATGATCCACAGGCAACGGTAACTATTAATGAGTATAAACACTACAGGGTTGTTTCTGGAACTCATCAAGACTTTCTTGTTGAGGAATACAAACCTTTTCTTATGGACGAAACAGGACTTATGTATCTGTCTCAGTAACGGTTAAAGGACACACGGAAACCGAGTTATTTCCTGTTTTAGATTATCGAAACCAACCAGTTGTTAAACCAAATGCTATGCAAATCAATAACTCATTGAAGCGATGCTTTGTGAAAGCATTGGCTCTACACGGACTGGGATTATATGTATTTCAAGGGGAAGATATTCCAACACCACCTAGAATCGATACAAAGAAATTAAACATGCTAGAGACGATTCTAGAAGCTTTCAATGAGCAGATGGGTAAAGATATGACCAAAACCTTAATCGAATATGTTAATGAGCAGACAGATAAATTAGGGCTCTTAGCTGATAACGTTGAAACTATTGAACAGTTAAGCTATGAGCAATGTGCCTTGATGGAGCGAGCAATAGCAGCTAAGAGAAAAGAATTAGATAAGAAGTGATATGAGTGTTTAAACCATTAATCGATTCATATTCAGCGGTTCTGAAAAGTTCAAAGGAAAAGACATAGGTGCAACGATCAATGAAGAAGTGAACATTGATCGACTAAAGACGATGTATGACGGCTACGATGGCGATCGAGTCATTGAAATTCGCTTTATTGATCCACGCCGGTTCACAGTACAGCAACGAAACTTCATCTATGCGCTCATAGGCGATATTTTCATCGATACAGGCATGCCAACGGACTTCTGGAAGGAATTCTTCTACTTCCGTTTCGAAGGTGTCACAGGGCGCAAAATAAGCCTCAAAGACGAATCGAATACAACCGTGAGTGATGCTAACGTCTTAGCAAATATCATCCTAGATTTTATCTTTGAACATCATATTCCTTTCAAAGAAGGCTATGAGATTTTACCAGCGAATCAAGAGTATTACTTCTACAAATGCATTACAAAAAGAGTCTGCTGCATCTGTGGCAAAACAGGAGCTGATATTGATCACTTTGACAAAGCTTTAGGAAGACGAAAGCGCAAAGAAGTTGATCATTCAGAGTACACATTTGCAGCACTCTGCAGAATCCATCACACAGAGAAACACAAAATAGGTGTGACCAATTTCAAAAATAAGTATCAAATCAAAGGAATCAAGTTAAGTCATGAAACGATTAAAAAGTTAAGGATAGGAGGATAAATTTGGCTGAGATAAGTTGGATCAAACTTAAAACTACTATGTTTGACGATGAAAAAATACGATTAATTCAAGCTGTTCCTGAGTCGGATGCCATCATCGTTATATGGATTCGATTACTAGTTTTAGCAGGAAAGACTAACGACGATGGTCTAATATACATCCAGAGGAACATGCCTTATACCGAAGAAATGCTTGCTACATTGTTTGGCAAAAACGTAAATACGGTTCGCTTAGCACTAACCACATTGGCAAATTTCAACATGATTGATCTAGGCAGTGATGGACTAATTGCCATCAGTAATTGGGAAAAACATCAAAATATCGAGGGATGGATAAAGTAAGGCTAAAAAATGCTGAAAGAAACCGTAAATACAGAGAAAGGAAGAGACAGGAACGTCTCAAATTGGAAAATGACGTTAGCGTGACGTCACGTGACGGTACAGATAAAGATATAGAAGAAGATAAAGATATAGATAAAGAAGAAAAGAAAGGTAAGTATTCTAACGAACACTTACGCCTTGCTAAAAAGTTGCAAAGTAATTTAACTGAAGATTTTCCAAAAGAAATGAATAAAGTAGATATCGAAAAATGGGCAGACACAATCAGGTTGATGGAAGAAAGAGATAAAGCATCTATAGAAGCGATTGAGTATGTGATCAATTGGCTACCTACAAATGAATTTTGGTTTGGAAATATTAGAAGTGCTAAGAAATTGAGAGAAAAATTTGAGAAGCTCAAATTCGAAATCAAAGCAGACAAGAATAATCATAAAAAGCAAAGTCAAAAACTACAGTACAGCAATCCTAGTGAATATGACGACTTGCCAATTTAAAAAGGAGATGCATCACATGGAAAGCCTAGCAAATGCTATGGAGAAACTAATAAGAAGAGTATTAGTGCAAAGCGGAAAATGTCCAGAATGTAGCGAACCTTTGTATAGTTGGCGAGCTAAAAATAAGGATGGTTCAGAACGCTGTAAACCAACATGCATGAGTTGTGGTTATAAAGCGTTACGTGTGAAAGAGGATATACAGACCGAACGGATATATAACGACAGCTTAAAAGCACGAGCATTGAGTTTTTTTCAAAATGGTTCGGTATTAACAGATAAAACTTTGTTTAAATGCAAAATGGAGAATTATCACGTAGTGGATCAAGAAACGAAAATTGCTTTAGAAAGAGCTAAAAGCTATGTAAATGATGTCCTACTGAATCATCCTGCACATTTCATTCTATCAGGGAAATCAGGAAGCGGAAAAAGCCACTTGTCAATGGCGATAGCTTGGGAAATACTTGAGCGCTCAAATTATGACAAGAAAATACTTTTTATAAGCTATCAAGAGTTATTAGAGCAAATAAAGTTTTCTTATAACAATGCTGAACTGAGAAAAGAAATTGAAGGATCGCTTATAGCCGATATTAAAACAACTGATTTGGTGGTTTTTGACGATATTGGAGCTGAATTAGGTAGCGGGGTATCAAATAGTAGGCAGTTTACAAACAACACGTTAAACACGCTCTTAGAAGCCAGACAGAACAAGGCAACGATCATCACAACAAACTTATCTGGTCCCGAACTAAGAGAAGCCTACGGTGAAAGAATTGTTTCTAGGATATTTAAGAATTCAGAAGGTTATGCGCTGAAATTCCAACAAACAGCAGACAAGCGCATAAAACCAGTGAAAGGTAGTATCGCATGAATAAATACCGTAATAAAAAAACTGTTCATCGAAGTATCAAGTTTGATTCTATCGCAGAAGCAGAGTATTACGATCTAGCCTTGTGGCAAGCTGAAGCGAACGGCTGGAAAGTAAAACTTCAGGAAAGATTTGAGCTGATGCCGAAATTTGAACTAGACGGAAAGAAGTATCGCAAGATCGAGTATATTCCCGACTTCACATTTTATAAAAACGGCAAACTAGTCAAAGTCGTAGATGTCAAAGGAATGCAGACAAAAGACTTTAAGATCAAGGCAAAGCTGTTTTGTCATCAATATCAAGTGCCGTTGATATTAGCTAAAAAATATCGGAATACGTTCAAGGAAGAGCGTTTTTAACGAGGTGGTCCATCATGACAACAGAAGAAGTGATTCAAATGCGTATTCGAAGCCTTCAGCGTGAGATTGATGATCTGGAGCGGACAAAGGCAGTGATGGTCAATGAAACGGCGAGGAAGGCAATCGATTTGCACATAGAGAACTTAAGAAGGGAAATTCGTAGATTGGAGGAATGAGCGTGGATAAGAAAGCAGCAATGAAACGAATCATCGAACTGACGCATTCTGAGAATTGGCAAGAAGACAAAGAAATAGTTGCAGAAGTCCAAAAGTTCGGTAAATCAATGTGGACTGAAAAGCCTAAACGGAAAACGCCGAGAAGAATTGCAATCTGGCATGGTGATCGAATTCTAGTAACAGGTACTGCTGAACAGTTATCTGAAATTACTGGTCTGAGCAAAAACATTATTTGGGATAGAGCTAGGAGCTTATGGATTGATTCAAAAGGACGACAATTTAGGTATGTGGAGGAGAAATAATGGATCTCATTACACAATACAGTGACATCATCCTCAAGAAAATCATGATGAAGATTCAGAAAGATAAAAAATCAAAAGAACGAGCTGAATTAGTTAAGTTAGAAATGGCTGAAACAGGAGCAGGAGTGCGAAGTAGCAGGCATTGGAAAGCAGCAGCAAACATTGAATTTTATTACAACGAAATTCAAAAAGGATTCGATCAGATGCGTGAGCTAGATCGGCAAACAAATTGGAGCAAGAAACTTCATCAAGATCGTTTCAAATTTGTAGAAAAGTATAAAGAGATATTAGAAGAGTATTTGAGGAGGACAGCAAATGATACCGAAGTTTAGAGCGTGGTACACACCATTTAAAGATAAAACAATTGGACAAGAAATGAAATATGGGCAAGCAGGAAGGTTGATCACTCATGCTGAAATGGCTCCAGATAAATATGTGCTTATGCAATCCACAGGACTGAAAGACAAGAACGGTGTGGGGATATTTGAAGGGGATGTAGTATCAGTCAGCGTGCGAAATGGCTTCGATTACTTAGATAATAAAGTTTGTATTGTCAAAAATTCAATAGATTATTCCGGATTAGTTTGTGCCACTGTTGATGAAGACTTAGAGTATCAAATTTTTAACACAGAGCTGTTTGAAGAATACACGTATGAAGTCATCGGAAATATATACGAGAATAGCGAGTTATTGGAGGAACAGAGATGAATAAACAGAAACTGATTGATAAATATACTGCGAAGATTTAAAACAACTAGACGAACCGCAAAAGCCAGTGGTGCCTAAGTTTGTGGCGGAGTGGTTTGAAGAGAATAAAGATGATTTAGAATTTCTTATTTGGGAATTGTGTGTAGATTCTTATGGTTCTGCTGAGCAAGGGATGTTGAATTGGATTCAACAATCCGAAAACAATCCAATCGAAACCCTCATCCGCATGAAAGACGGCTACGAGGTCGAGAAAGAGCCGTTATGGGCAATAAAGAATGCCGATGGCAACTATCTTACTAAATGTGCTTTATGGGGAAAAGATGGAGTAAATTATAGTTTTGAATGCAATCCACCTTATCGATTGCTTTTCACTGATAAAGCAACAGCGGATGCTGCAGCATTGTTGGTGAATGGAACAGTGGAAGAGGAGAAAGAGAAATGAATAAACAAGAAAAGTCGGTTCTTAAAGAAGTGGAACAAGAGATTTCTCGTATGAAAGAGAGGTTTAAAACGGGGTGTGAATGCTAAATGTTCAAAATAGCATTTTATCTGTTCGATTACAAAGATGGTTCGTTTAAGAAAGTTTATTTCCATCACTGGAATGATAGCAAGCCAGTTTTTACAAAAAACAAGAGGAGAGCTCAGGAGTATTTTGATGAAAGATCAGCAAATAAAGATATAGTGCAGTTAAAAAAAGCAGAATCACCATCTGCGAAAACATTGTCAATTCGATTGGAGGAAAAAGAATGAAACTAAAAGACGGATTTTACGCTAGCAGTCACGGTATCGGCGGTTTAATGCTAGATATGCCGACAAAGAATCCTAAAACACGTAAGAAAACAAAAGTAAAAGTTGGTGACATGGTTCGCTGTGAAGCAGAGGAGTTCGTTTATCCCTTCCGAGGATACGTTAAAAAGATACTGTCAAACTCAGCAATCATTCGCATTGAAAACACGATGGAATGTGACAAGCGGTTAGCGAAAAGCAAAGAGAATTTAGCTGTAGCGAGATTAGTTGACATGGAAGTAATCAAGAGCAAATAAAAAAAGCCGGATCGCTCCGACTAACATAATAAAACAGACAAGTTTATTATATCACATAAAGGAGCGGTTTGACTTGATGCAATTGTTACGAGAGGTAGATTTCAAACAGACAAGATGTAATGCGAGAGATGTGCTGAAGAACTTTCGGCGTTTGGAACGGATGGCAGGTCGCTCTTTGATAGATATTAAGTCGCCGATTATTACGGATATGCCGAAGGCACCGAAGCACGGCAATAAGGCAGAGGACGCGATCATTCAGATGATGGATATAGAAGCGGAAAGAGATGCGATTCTAGCGGCTTTGATGGCGCTTAGTCTGATTAGCCGTCAGATACTCTACTACAGCTTCTGTGTGCCAGACAGCTTCTCAAACTACAGAATTAGCCGTGAAGTGGGTTATTCAGAAAGAAGTATACAACGGATGAAGTCGGAAGCTCTAATAGAGTTTGCAGAAGCGTATAAACATGGAAGAATAATTGCTTATAAATAATTTGGCGGTTTTTTGGCGGAATGATGGCGGTTTTTAGCTATTTACCAGTGATATTATGGTAGTGTCGAAAGATTAGTGATAGGTCTGAGACAAAATAATAATAAAAGGAACATCGTTTTATTATTGTTTCACAATTAAGCTTCGATAGACAGCAGCGGAAATATTAAGAATAAGGATGTGAATTTTAACTCCTTCTAAATTGTTCTTATTATCTATCATCCGTTGCTGTCTATTGTTATTATGTCACTGTGGCGGAAAGGTGTATCGCTCATCTAAAATTTAGGTGCAAACTGCAATGTTCGATTCATTGCCAGTGACTTAAGGAACCTACGGAAACAATTCATCTTATCGGATGCCGATGAATTGGCTGACTAGTCGGGATGCCGCTAGCAGTTAATAGGCATAAAATACTAGCGCAGACGTGTGCCACTCTCAGGTGTAGGTTAGGAGAGAAACATTAGTTGGGGTTATTAGGAATACGATAACCTGCTTGCGACAAAGCTTTGTACTGTCGCGTTGGTCATGAACAGAGACGGTATTCTGTTTCAGTATTCGTTAGCAACCGAGGGTTGGAAATGGGCGCTCAAAGTACACGAGCAAGGCGAGGTCGATAGTAATCGATGGAATCGGTGTAGGTTGCTATTACATAGTTGGTTAGATTGAGATTTGGGATTCGGTACAAATGAATCGTCAAATGTCTCAAGCACAGGATCGGAAACGTCCCTGCCTGTGCATTACATATTAGATCACTCTTTGAGTGGTCTTTTTATTTTGCGTAAAGGAGGTAACAACAATGTATAGACCACAATACTTAGAACAGAAGTATGAAGTAATCACTGTGCAAAATGGTAACGGTGAGATAGTACGAAAGTATAGAAGACCAATAAAGAGCGATACATATAAACGAAAGGAAAGCAATGAAGTTATTCCATTGTATGGCAAAAGAATAGCTAAGCATTAAATAAGATTACGAAAGGAGACGGAACATGACCGAGGAATTCTATAGATGGCTATTACAGTTGATAAGAGAAGATCGTATGGTTAAGTTCTATCAGTCTCCTAAATGGCGTAGGCTTAGAGAGAAAGCGATGAAACGAGATCACTATGAATGCCAAGAGTGTAGAAGACTAGGTAAGTATCATAGAGTAGAGAACGTTCATCATATAAAGGAAGTCAAGGATAGACCTGACTTAGCTTTAGATTTAGATAATCTTATTTGTTTATGTGTTGAACATCATAATGAAGTTCATGGCAGATATCTTACAGTGTTAGATAAACAAGAGAAGAAGATAGAAAGCTTTGCTAACTTCGATGCAAGTGAAAGGTGGTAAGTGCATGATCATCAATGACAATGGCAGAGAGTATGATACAGAAAAGATTGAAGAGTATTCATCTTATACACAAGGATTAATTAAACGTTTGATATACGTTCGCTATGTAGGTATTAGGGATCTGTTATCAGATAACTGTTGCAGTAAATACAAAGTGAATCAAGTAAGAGAAGCGTTGAATAAAGATAATAACGTTGAAAGAATAAAAATATTTTTGGATATAGCATTGAAGAGATTAATTATTACATTGACTTCGCTGAAGCTTTCATTCCGATGGTGAGATAACCCCCCCTTAAAATAAATCGCAAATTTTTTGGGGGTGATGAAACGGAGGGGGCTATCAGGAAAAGAGATTTTTTCGAACTTTATCATGAAAGGAGGGCTAAAATGTTTAAAAACGAATTGTCTCAAAATCGGTACAGAGAAAAATTGCGCCGCTCTTTAATAAGCCAATTGGAAAGCCAGAAAACAAATATTGAGCCATTTTTAGATAATGTTGATCGTTATATCAGTTTATGGGAAACGGCGATATCACTGGAAGAAGATATATCCGAGAACGGCATCAGATTGGAGAATGGTAAAAAGAATGAATCAGTAGCGTTGCTTGTTTCTGTCAACAAACAAATGGGATTGATGTTGGATAAACTTGCCATTACTCCTGAATTGGTAGGTGAAGCAAATGAATCAATTCCTGAGTTATAAGCATATTGAAAATTGGTTCAAAGCTATAGAAGAAGGCACTGTCAAGGTATGCAAAGAACAATTATTGTTAAAGAAGTATCTAGAAGAAAGAGTCTTTACTAGAGAAGATATTTACTTCGATAAGCAGATGGTAGAGGATTCAATCAATATACCATCACAATACTTTCCATTCGAATTAATTCCGTGGGAAAAATTTCTACAATGTTTTATTTATGGCGTTCGATGGAAAAAAGATAAAACGCTAGTGTTCAATAGGTATTTAACTCTGATGGGTCGAGGAAATGGCAAAACGGGTTATGCATCATGGAACAACTTCTTTTTACTAACCGCGAAACACGGTATTAAAAATTATAATATTGACATTTTTGCGAATAATGAAGATCAAGCCAAGACTAGCTTTGAAGACGTCTATCAAGTGATTAAAGCTCATCCTGATTTAGATAAAAAAGTATTCAAAGCAACCAAGGAAGTCATTAAAAATATTGCTACAAATAGCAAACTTCGTTATAACACGGCGAACGCTAGAACAAAAGATGGTAAACGGCCAGGAGCAAACCGCTTTGATGAAATTCACGAAAATGAAGATTATTCAATGATGAATGTAGCTACTTCTGGTGGTGGTAAAATTCGAGATTATAGAGAATTTTATGATACAACTAATGGTCATGTTCGAGGTGGACCACTTGATGACATTATAGAAGAATCAAAAATGATTCTTTCTGGAGAACTTGGAATTGATAAGGATGGAGCAGAATTTTCTAGTTTGTTTCCATTTATTTGTCGCTTAGATAATGATAATGAAGTTGATGATCCTGACATGTGGGAAAAAGCTTGTCCAACTATTAATTACAATGCAGATTTAAAACGGAAAATGTTTCAAGAATACTCTCAAATGCAACGTAATGCTGGTTTAAGACTTACGTTCATGACAAAACGAATGAACAGACCTATGGAAGATACACGATTTGCTGTTGCTTCATATGATGATGTTCTGCATACGAAAGAAAAAGAATTTCCTGAAAAAATGGATGAAGTGATAGGAACAGTCGATTTTGCTGATAGACGAGATTTTGCCAGCGTTGGGTTGCTAGGAAAATATGATAAAGATGTTTATTTTACACAACATACTTTTATCCACGAATCAGCCCTTCGATTACAAAACATCAAACGAGAGGTTATAGATATTTCTATAGATCAAGGAAAATCACAGATCGTTCATGGAAAAAATATAGAAGCTGATTATATTGTAGGTTGGTTTCTTGAAATGAGTAATAAATATTATATTAAAAAAATCGCTATGGATATGTACCGTGCAAAAATATTGAAGCCCGCTTTAGAAGAAGCAGGTTTTACTGTGGAAATTGTTCGAAGCGGATCTGTTACACATGGTATGTTAAAAGATCTGGTTGATGACCTTTTTATTAATCAACGTTTATTTTTTGGTGACGATGCGATTATGCGTTGGTATTGCATGAATGTATATGAAGAGCATATTTCTAATGGAAATATACGCTATGAAAAAATAGAACCTGAAACTAGAAAAACGGATGGCTTTTTTTCATTCCTTCATGGTTTGAATTTTTTAGATGATATTTATGATTCTGCTCCTGTAACAGTCACAAATAGCTCAGTAGAAAATACAGGAACTGGATTTACTCCTCTAGTATTCTAACTTGAAAGGAGGTGAGAAAGTGGGGATTTTTCAAAAGGCGGTAGGATACTTCACAAAAAAAGCAACAGTTCCTTTAGAAGAATATTTTTGTAAATTGCAAGTTGATTTTGTGTATCGAAAATTTGCAATTGAAACTTGTATCGATTTGATTGCAAATGCGATGAGTAAAGCAGAATTCAAGTCATATGAAGATGGAAAAAATAAAAAGAATGATCTGTACTATAGGCTGAATGTAGCTCCTAATAAGAAAAATAATGCAACAGAATTTAGAAAAAAACTGATCAGGAGATTAATATTCTACAATGAAGTATTGATCGTTTCTCCGTCTAATAATTCTAGCGAAATATTTATTGCGGATAGTTGGGATGTCACAGAATATGCATTGAAAGATGATGTGTTTTCTCAAGTGCAAATTAACAACATAGTCCTTGATAGAGAATTTCTAGAAAGTGATGTTATCTATATAAAATACGCAGATCAACAAATTAGGCAACTAGTCGATGCGTATTATCAAGCGTATGGGAAACTCATTTCTAGTGCTATGAATGTTTACAAGCGTTCTAACGCTCGCAGATACGTGCTGAAAGGGAATTTATTCCGATCGCAAGACAATACAACACAAGATCAAATCAATAAAATGATGACATCACAATTTAAGGCTTTTATGGAAGCTGATAATGCAGGTGCGGTATTTCAATTACAAAATGAGTACACATTAGAAGATTTCAGCGGAAACTTTCAAAGCAATTCAAGAGATATAAAAAACTTAATAGACGACATCTTTGAGATGACAGCAGCAGCGTTTCACGTTCCGAAAAACCTACTAAAGGGAGACATGAGTGGGTTATCGGATCAAGTGGACGCTTTTTTAATGTTCGAAATCATTCCAATTGCTGAACTTATTCAGGATGCGTTTAACGCTAGTCTCTATGAAGCAGAAGAATACTTGTCAGGGAATTTTGTACGTGTGGATACAACTATGATCAAGATTACTAGCTTCAAAGATTTGGTTGACGCTATTGATGTAGGCATTAGAAATGGGGTATTTACAATCAACGAAGGAAGAGAACGCGTTGGAAATGATCGCTCTGATAAGGCGATGGCAGATGAAATATTTATAACTAAAAACAACCAACAAGTATCGAAAGGAGGTGAGGCGAATGACGACAATGAAAACATTTCTAGCAGTAAAGAATGAAGGCACAGTACCGCAAATTTTTATTCAGGGATTTATTGGTTCTAGTTGGTTCTTTGAAGGGAATACTGACAAGGGAATCAAAAATATTTTGGATAGTCTAGGTGATCAAGAAGAAATTGAAGTAGTAATTAATTCAAACGGTGGAGACGTATTTCAAGGGATTGCTATTGGGAACTTACTTAAGTCAAATAAAGCAAAAATCAACGTTGTGATTAACGGATTAGCCGCTAGTGCTGCTTCAATTATCGCAATGGCTGGCAATACTGTAAAAATTTACAACAATGCGCAATTGATGATTCACCGCGCTTCCACATATGGAGAAGGTAATGTTGATGACTTCCGCACGATTGCTGACCAACTGGAATCAATTGATAAATCGGTAAAGGCTTCATATAAAACACGATTCAATGGCACAGATGAAGCATTGCAAGAACTTCTTGAAAAAGAATCGTTTATGGATGCAGAAACAGCTTTGAGTTATGGATTGGTCGATGAAATTATCGATGCAGAAAATAGCTTAGGTATTGAAGCTAAAAAAGAACAAAGCGTTGAAGAAATTTTGAATGACGTTGAAGAAAAAAGAGCAGAAAAAATTGCTGCATTTACAGCAGCATTAAATAAAACATTTGGACAAGGAGATGCAAAATAATGACAGTTAAAAATTTAAAAGGTGTAACAGCTGCAAGCGACCAATTGATGAAAGCTTTTAAAGATGGTAACGAAGAATCTTTTAGCGCAGCTATGGTAAGCTTATCTAAGGAAATTCAGGATAAAATTTTAGAAGAAGCAACAGCAAAAAATCAAGATCAATTAGTATTAATGAACCGTGGTCAGCGTGTACTAACTACACAAGAAACAAAATTCTATAACGAAGTAGTGAATAACGAAGGTTTTGCAGGAGTTGAAGAATTAGTACCAGCTACTGTATTTGAACGCGTATTTGAAGATCTAGAACAATCTCATCCACTATTGCAAAAAATTACTTTTGTTAACACAACTGGTGTAACAGAATGGATTGTGTCACGTGGAGTCAATCCAGCATGGTGGGGTAAACTGTGCGAAGCTGTTAAAAAAGTTTTAGATAATGGCTTTGACGTAATTAACATGAAGCAGTTCAAGCTATCAGGTTATATTCCTGTATGTAAGGCAATGCTTGACTTAGGTCCAGTATGGTTAGATCGTTATGTCCGTACTGTTTTAGTAGAATCATTGAGAATTGCATTAGAACAAGCAATCGTTGATGGTACTGGTAAAGATATGCCAGTCGGAATGATGCGTGACATGAGCAAACAAACTAGCGGAGAATATGCTGAAAAAACAGCAGAACCTATTACAGCTTTAGATGCTGCAACTATGGGCGGTTTGATGGCGCGACTATCAAAATTCAATATCGAAGGCGTAGATGATCCGATTTATCGTAATGTAAATCCTTCTGATGTGGTCCTAATTGTGAATCCAACAGATTACTGGTCTAAAGTATTCCCAGCTAAAACCGTACTAACTGCTAATGGAGAATATGTACAAGTATTGCCAGTACCAGTTTCAGACTTGCAGTCAACAGCTGTGCCAGAAGGAAAAGCAGTTATTGGGGTAGCTTCAGATTACTTCATGGGTGTAGGATCTACGCTAAAAATTGAAGCTTCAGATGAATACCATTTTGTTGAAGACGAACGCATTTATCTAGCTAAACAATATGCAAATGGACAACCTAAACGTAACGATAGTTTCATTGTGTTAGATATTAGCGCTTTGGGAACTACTACTACAACTACAAAACCAACAACCACAACAACTACAACACAAGCATAGGTGATCAGAATGAAGTATATTCTTTGTCAGCCGGCAATCAATCGGTTTAAATGGGAGCTTGAAGTTTGTTTAACTAATCTGAAGAAACTAGGAATCAAAGATATCGTATTGCTTTTCAGCAGACACGATGATCAGATTCCTATTTTTTTTGAGAAGGAATATGGCGTTGAAGTTCATGTGTACGATGATCTGCGGGACGACAAAGAGTATATTCCTTCGATTAAACCATATTTATGGTGGAAATATTTAGAAGAAGATCATTCGCGTGAGGACGACCGATATTTCTATATCGATTCGGATGTCATTTTCAATAAAAGAATTAATTTGCGCAAATTGCCTTCTAAAGATGATGTTTGGTATTGTAGCGACTGCTGTAGTTATCTAAGTCTTGATTATATTAGAAGCTGTGAAAACGGAGAAAATATTCTAAAAGATATGGCAAACATTGTAAATGTTACAGTAGAATCTTTGGAAACTATAAACACTAATTCAGGAGGCGCACAGTGGGTTATTAACCGTCCTAAAGCGAATTATTGGAAAAAGGTTTATCTAGATTCTAATCGGCTATATCGCTACCTTAAAGGGCAAAAAACAAATATACAAATCTGGACAGCCGAGATGTGGGCACAGCTTTGGAACATGATGTATTTCAATATCGGTCCTAAAGTTCACGAGGAATTAGACTTTTGTTTTGCTACTGACCCAATAGAAAAAGTTAAAGAAGTAAAAATCTTGCATAATGCTGGAGTAACAACAAATGATGAAGATTTATTTTTCAAAGGGAGATACGTTACTTCCACGCCTTTTGATGAAGATTTATCATTTGTAAACAAGAAAAAATGCTCTTACGCATATGTTAAAGCAATTAAGGCGGTGGTTAGATGACGCCTGAACAAGTGACTGAAGAATTGCTAATAGCTGTGAAGGATAATATTTACGTTACCTGGAACGAAGAAGATGAGTCAATTAAAAAGATGATAGCTAAAAATGCCGTTTATCTTCAAAGTAAAGTGAGTACAACTCTTTCTTTTTCGTCTGATAGCTTAGAATACGGATTGCTAATCGAAAGATGTAGATACGACTGGAATCGTGCTTTAGGTGAGTTTGAACAAAATTTCGCTAGCGAGTTATTAGGTTTCATTCAACATTATGCGCTACAAGAATATATTGCAGGTGATGGGAATGGCGAATAATCGTAGACTCGAAGAAACGTTCAACGATGGTTGGTTAAAGATTTTAACGCAAACCACCAAAAGAAATGAACTAGGAAAAAAGATTGGTTTAGAAGATACAGAAATCACTTCTTTAAAATTTAGAAATCTTTCCATGAGAGATAGTGATATAACAGCTATGGATGCGATGGGATCGAAATTAACTAAGAAAGTAAAGACTCCATTTCATCCAATCGCCAAGAAATTTAATAAAGATCAATATTTTATCGTAATCGATAGTATGCGTTACAACGTTATCTATGCCGATTACGATAATTTTTATATCTATTTTTATCTTGAAAGTGTGGGTGAATATGGTGATTGATAATTCTAAAGAAAAAGAACGTTTAAATAAGCAAATTTCTGCTATCAAAACTTCCTTAGAAGAACATTTTAAGCTCAAACTCTTTCAAGACTCTGTTGGCGAGGATGAGCTACCTGATGATTTTAATTACTTCATTCTCGAAACAGGAGAAATAGAAATGATCACTGAACCAAAATATAGCGTGGGTCAAAATCTATATCTAACTTTCTATTCAGAAAATAGAGAAGATTTAACAGGAGATTCACTAGATATTATTTCATTGATTCAAAATCGTTCGATTCATTTTCAGAGAATGGATCCCAACCATTTAAAACTAGAAAATCAAGATCGCTATATCGATCAATTGGTATTTACGTTTAGACGATTATTGAAGAGTGATTGTCATGGCTAAAAATAGTTGGGAGCTAAAAATAAATGGACATGATGAACTTCTTGTGCGGATGGAACGCTATTCAAGCGAGAGCGAACGACTGATTAACGAAGCATTGAAATCAAAAGGTTCAAATATTGCAGTGGATAGGATTACGGAAAAAATTCCTGTTTCTGAAGCAGATTTAAGAAGAGGGCACCAACACGCAAAAAATAGTCGTCCACTTAAGACTCTGTATATTAATTTGGGTTTCATCATTAGACCTACAAGAAAATTTGAGTATTTAAAATATCCTGATTTGGGGATAGGTACTTCTAAAAGAAATCAGCCAGACGAATTTATGAGAAGAGGATTAGGTCTTGCACTTGATCCAATTACAGAACTTCTGATTCGTCAATTCGATAAATTAAATAAATAGGGGGAACAACAATGGCTAAAACAACAACTGTAGTAACAACGTTCGATAACGTGAGTATCAAACGAATTGCTTTTAATTTTAAGAACGCAGAAAATGCAATCGCAACAGATTGTAACGGACAATTAGATGGCGAAACAGAAATGCAAACGGTGGTTAAAAAATGTGGAGCGACAGAAGTAAAATCAAAATCTAAACCAATCAATATGACGGTAACAATTACTGCACATGTACCGATGGAAGTTTATCGACGTTTCAATGGATTGAAACAAGATGAACGTATTAAACCAGGCATTTACTCGTACGGTCCTGATTCCGTAGGCGAAGATTTCTCACTTGCTGCAGAGATCGTGGATGACTTCGAAGAAAATAGCAAGTTAGTTGGTATGTTAGCATGCACTTCGAATACAGGATTAACATTCTCTATTGAAAATGGCGCGGATGAAGTAGCTGCGTTAGAACTAGAAACAAAAGTTATGCAAGATGAATTTGGTAAATTCTATCATGAAGCAATTGTTGCAGAACTTGAAGAAGACTTAACAGATCAATGGATGACAAATCTATCTGCTGATGTGATTAAAAAGAGTTCAACAACCACTACTACAACGACACAAGCTTAAACATAAAACGGAGGTAGCAAAATGAACGAAGATTACTCAAAAATTGAACTAAACGATGGAACGATTTTGAATTTAGAACCTAAACTGAATATCAAGAAATTATTGATGATCAATAGAGATTTTAACACAGACGAGTTTGCAAAAATGTCGATGGGAAAAGGCTCTATGGATATTACAGTTATTCAAGGTGCAAAAGCCGTGTATGTAGCTTATCGTCAAGCGAACATGGTCGATTACATTTCATTCGATGAATTTATCGATAAATGGGACTTTGATATGGAGGTTGCAGTAGCTGTATACAGTACTATGATGTTCAAACAAGCACGCGATGCTTATCAAAAAGAATTTGAAAAAGCAAATAAGGAAAAAAAGCTTCAAAAGTAAAAATACCAAAGCTCTTAGTTGAAACGTGGGTCGATGTCTATTCGATGTTGACCGACGTTTTTTCTATGCCTTCAGATTTGGTTTTAAGCGATATCTGTTTAGATGACATTTTGCAAATGGCTTACAACAAGAGTGCTTATGAAGGATGGAAAAACTATGCAATAAACCAATCCCAGAAAAACTAAAGAAAGGAGGTAAAAAATGGCTAAAAAGAGAACAGAAGCAGAAGTAACTTTCATAGCTAACGATGACGGATTGAAATCTACGTTAAAAGAAATCAGTGCTGAATTAACTAAAAATAGAGCAGAATTAAAACTAGAACAAGCTCAATTACAACAGACTGGTTCTGAATCAGACAAGTTAGGAAGTAAATTATCTTCTTTAGAAAAGCAGTATGAATTACAAAGTCAAAAAGTTGAAGTAACTAGTCAACGTTTAGCCAATGCCAAAAAATATTATGGAGAAAATTCCACCGAAGTTCAGAAACTTGAAAGAGAACTGATTAATCAACAAACAGCACAACAACGTTTGTCAAACGAAATTGATAAAACGAGTAATGCACTAGCTCAAGCAAAAGGCGAAATACAGACGTACGAGTCTACAATGCAACAGTTGGACAGTGAACAGAAAAATGTTCAAGCTAGTGCTTCTCTGATTGAATCAGAATATAAAAAATGGCAAGCAACTGCTGGTCAATCAGCTTCTGAATCCGAGAAATTAGCGAAAGCCCAAGAATTTGTTTCTCAACAATCTGAAAATGCGGAGAAAACGATAGATATCCTAAGACGACAGTTAGAAGCTACACAGTCTGAATTTGGCGCTACATCCACAGAAGCAATGCAGATGGAAGCGAAGCTTAATGATGCTGAACGTGAATTTGAAGAGTTAGGACAAGCTGCTAAAAATGTAGATACAACTAACTTGGACGATATCGGAAGCAAAATAGATATGAATAATTTAATGGAAGCTTCTGACGTTTTAAGCGACATTGGCGATAAGCTTACAGAATTAGGGAAACAAGCAGTGGACTCAGCTAACAGTGTAGGTAGTTCCCAGAGTAAGATACAAGCTAATTTTGGTTTGACTAAACAAGAGGCTGAAGAATTAACGAATGTAGCCAGAGACATTTATTATAAAGGTTTTGGAGAATCGTTAGATCAGTCCACAGATGCATTGATTTTGGTAAAGCGTAATTTAGGCGATTTAAATAATCAAGATTTACAAAATATCACGGAACAAGCTATGGTCCTAGAAAATACCATGGGCGCTGATATGGATGAAACGTTACGTGGTGTAAATGGTTTAATGGTCAATTTCGGCTTGAACGCTCAAGATGCAATGGATTTAATGGTTTCGGGTACTCAAAACGGTTTAGATAAAACGCACGAATTAGGCGACAATATGGCAGAATATAGCCAATTATGGAGTCAAATGGGATATTCAGCTGATGAAACGTTCGGAATGCTTCAAAATGGTTTAGATGCGGGTGCTTATAACCTTGATAAAGTCAATGACTTAGTTAAGGAAATGGGAATATCGTTAACAGATGGTCGATTTGAGCAAAACATGGATATGTTTAGTGAAAGTACTAGAAAAGCTTTTGAAGAGTGGAAAAATGGCGGAGGAACACAAAAAGACGTTATTAATTCCATGATTCAAGATTTTAGCAATATGGATGGTCAATACGACCAATTAAATAAAGCTTCGACAATTTGGTCTGCGCTTGGCGAAGATAATGCGATGAAAGTTGTCCAATCTTTAACTGATGTTAACCATACATTTGATGATGTTAGTGGATCTGCACAAAAAATGAATGAAGATTCTACTACTCCGTTGCAAGAGTTGAACGGGAAAATAGCTGAATTAAAGGATTCATTAGCTCCTATAGGCAACACAATCATAGATGCACTCGAACCAGTAATTGATTTTCTAGGAAAGATGGCTGATGCGTTTAATAATCTTCCACAACCAGTACAGGATTTCATTGTTGCTATAGGTGGTCTTACAGCAGCATTTGGCATACTGTTACCGGCAATACTAGCCGTGTCATATTTATTTGGTCCGATGATGCTTATAATTGGAGGAATTATAGCTGTTATAGCAGGCGTTATTGTGGCAATTAAGAACTGGGGTGCAATTACTGACTGGTTTAAGGGAATATGGAGTAAATTCACTGATTGGTTGGGTGGTACTTGGGAAAGTATAAAAGAAGGTGCCTCATCAGTTTGGGATGGAGTCAAAGAAACCTGGTCTGGATTTGTAGATTGGGTTCAAGATATTTGGCAAGGTGTTTCTGATTGGTTTGGAGAGTTATGGAACGGATTAGTCGAAGGGGCTTCCAATATCTGGCAAGGAGTCCAAGAGACTTGGAGCGAGTTTGTTAGTGATGTAAAAGACTTATGGAAAGGATTAACTGAATGGTTTAATAACTTATGGGAGTCTTTAACCGAAGGCGCATCAAACATCTGGCAAGGAGTAAAAGAAACTTGGCAGAATTTTGTTGATTGGGCAGCAAATGTTTGGGATGGCGTTAAAAAAGTTTGGTCAATCATATGGGATGATATTGTGGGTATTGTGCAAATCCCATGGACATTCATCACATCAATTATTCAAGCGGCTATTAATGTTATCGTAGGTATTTTTGATGTAGCTAAACAGCTATTTTATGTAGCGTGGCAAGCTGTTTGGACTCCTATTTCTGAGTTCTTAAGTAATACATGGAATAGCATGACAAATTTCCTAACGAATACATGGAATAATATCATTACTACATTGCATAATGTATTTGATCCTATTGTGACATGGTTTTCCAGTATATGGGAAAACATACAAAATACATTAACAATGGTGTGGAATAATATTCTAACTGTATTAACAAACACTTGGAATACTATTTCTCAAACGGCAATTGCAATCTGGCAACCTATTCAAGATTTTATTATTAATTTATCCCATGCTATTTTGGATGGAATTATAAATATTTGGAATAGTGTTGTTACTTGGTTGACTGGTACGTGGAATACAATAGCAAGTACAGCTAGTACCGTATGGAATAGTATAAAGCTTATAGTTTATAATCTAGTCCAATCAACAAAAGACGGTATAATCAGCGTGTGGACTGCCATCACAAGCTGGTTAACTGATAAATGGAATGCTATCAAGAATAGTGCATCAAATACCTGGAATAGTGTGACAAGCAGTATAAGCAATGCTACAAATGCAGCAAATAGTGTAATTCAAAGCGTTTGGAATAGTATATCTTCATGGATTAGCGGAATTTGGAACGGTATCAAAAATACTGCTTTGAATCTTTGGAATGGAATTACAAGCACTATTAGCTCTAAAGTAAACGATGGGAAAAATGCAATTTCAAGTGGTTGGTCCAATCTAACAGGTATTGTTTCAGACATATTTAATAATGTTAAAAGTACAATTGCTAACATTTGGGAAGGTATCAAAAAGACTGTTAGCACTCCGATTGATTGGATTAGAGATAAAATCAGTGGTATCTTTGATAATTTAAATATTTCTCTTCCTCACATACCCATGCCAGAATTTCACATTAGAGGAAAATTCAATCCATTAAAAGGCGAAATACCTTACTTAGACGTAAGCTGGCATGCTAAAGGTGGTATCTTTACTAAACCAACTTTACTTGGTGGAATGAACGGTGTCGGTGAAGCAGGACCTGAAGCAGTTTTACCTTTGAAAAGATCTGTGCTGCAAGAAATTGGTGATCGTATCTTGAGTAGCACATCAGTTTCATCTAGGGCACAAACGATTCAACCTGTGAACAACTACGAATTCAATTTCACAATTGATGGTAACGCAGATGAGGTTACTATGAAGCAAACAACTCAACAAATCATTGATAGCATTACAAAAGTTCAAAATGATAATGCTTCGGCATGGCGTTAAACAGGAGAGTATTTCTCCTGTTTTTTTAGTATTAAAAAGGATGTGAAAAAATGACTGATTGTATACATTCTATAATCGATGGATTTCCTGATTATTTGCATAAATTGGCTTTAGCTGAAAGACCAACCATACCTTCTCCAAAAAGACAGAGAGTTGAAACTTCTGTTTTAGGACGGTTAGGTGGCTTAGTGCAAGATTACTCGTTTGAAGATATGTCATTCACTTTGCACTATAACTACTTAGAGGATGTGGAAGACCATCAAGCTTTTAAGCAATCGTTTTATATCATGCGTCATTGGTTAAATTATGCAAAGAAATTAGAATTCTCTGATGATCCCAACGTCTATTACGTTATCCAAACTATCGATATTGGGGATGCAGAAAACGATATCGTTGAATGGGGAGAGTTTGATGTAAATATCACTGCGAAACCATTCGCAAGAGTTCAAGAAGATGTACCAATAACCGTAGATAAACCACAGTCATTTAACTTGCTGAATAATAGTTTAGAAGAAAGTTTTCCAAAGATTATCATCACTCCTTCAACTACTTCATGCCAGTTCATCTTAAATGATTATGTGTTTAGTTTTGAAGGCTTAGTAGTAGGAACTGACGTAGTCATTGATAGTGATTTGATGCTTTGCTACGAAGAGCAATCGGACGGAGATATTTTAGATCGGTCCAACAAAATGAAGACCATGCAATATCCGACATTGCAAGTGGATATTAATTATTTTAATTGTACTGGTTTGAGCAAAATACAAATTTATCGTAATGGGTTAAGGTAGGTGAAATAGATGATCGATAATTTAATAACTATTTATGATAAAAACGACGCGAATAATTTAGCTGAACATTTATATGATACGCAAGGTTTAGGCGCTTTGTCAGACTGGTTAACAGCTACTGTTAGCAATAAATTAAACGGAGCCGAGATATTTCAGGGTACTTATCCAATAAGCGGAACTAATGCAGATTTGATTGTAGAAGGACGTATTATTCAGTGTTATGTAGATGAAAATCGAGCAAAACAGCGTCTACGGATTTATTATGCAAAGACTTCTGTAATAGGAAATACGATAGAAGTAAAAGCTGAACCTATTTTCAATGATATAAGAAAATCGGTGTTGAATAAATATGACAGTGGAACAGAAAAGATCACTGCTACTCAGGCATGGCAAAACGCAAAAGCTTTAGCGAAACCAGCTATCCCTTCGCAGTTTTCTTTCTCGTCATTAGTAGATACGCTTGCTAATGTGAAGATAGAAAAGGCGAATTTTTTAGAATTCTTTGGTGGAAAAGAGGGATCTATTCTAGATCGATTCCATGGGGAATTTCTAAAAGATAATAATACATTACATCACGAAACAAGGCTAGGCACGGATCATAAAATCAAAGCGATTTATACTAAAAACTTAACTGGTCTTGACTTAGAGATAGATGCTCAAAGCGTTTTAGTTGGAGTTTATCCATTCATTAGCAGTTCTTCAGAAGGAGAAGATGAGATCACTCTACCAGAAAAAGTTATTTTCACGGATTACGTGGATGATTATCCTGCTGGATATGTTTCTTTTGTTGATTTTAAAGACAAAGCAACTGATGTAGCCACATTAAGGGAAGCTGCTAAAGACTGGTTGAAAACAAACATAGATAAACAAAAACCACAAGTGAGTGGTTCGATTGAATTAGTACCATTGAGGCATCAAAGAGGCTATGAAAAATTTGTTGATCTAGAAAAAGTTTCGATGGGTGACGGAGTAGATGTGTATCATCCACAGTTAAAAGTGAATATGTCAGCGAGAATCGTGGAATATACGTTTAATGTTTTAACTAATTCATACGATAAATTAGTTGTAGGAAACGTCAAAACAAACTTCTTAGAAAATACAGAGAATAATGTAAGCAATTTGATTAATGATGCCATTGATCAATTGAAAAATGGTGGCGGAATCAGTGATTTAATCAATGATATTGTAGATCATCAAACTGATATGATTACTGGTCAAGATGGCGGCTATGTTTTATTAGATCCTAAAGAAGCACCTAGTCGTATTTTGATTATGGACACGCCAGATAAGAATACCGCACGGAATGTTTTACAAATTAACAATGCTGGTATTGGTTTCTCTAAAACTGGTATTAATGGAACGTATGACACCGCATGGACGCTAGATGGCGGATTCAATGCCTCGTTTATTACAGCTGGTGAGATAGTAGGGATTACTATTAGAGGTACTACATTAATTAGTGATGGCACTGATTATAGAACAAGTATTGCCAATGGCAAAATGACTTGGTATTCAAAAAAAGTTAACAAAGATATTATGGAGCTAGAAGCACGTGATTATGTAAGTGCTGATGCCGGTATTGTATCATACACCATGAAAACTGGTGGTGGTTTCATGATTAGAAATCCACAGGGGAATTTGGTTTTTAGTACGTGGGATAATGGAAATAACAGACCGTTTTTATCTTTTGGTGCGCCAAATTTCAGATATAGCAATGCTAGTTATGTAACTTCTGGCGACGGTAATTCTTTGGGTATAGATGGTAGTGCGGGTAACTCATGGGAATTTAAGGTAGCTGGCAGGACTATGAAATTTACTAGTGATGGTATGCTAACATTGCCAGGTTGTTTTTTTGGTTCATGGGAAGATGGGAAACTTGCTAGGTTTGAACAATCAACGGTACAAGTATATAAAGATTTTACTGTTAGAGGTACTAAAAACTCAACCGTACCAACAGAACATTATGGACAACGACTATTGAACGCTTATGAAACGCCAGAATATTATTTCGCTGATTATGGGGAAGCCGTTACAGGTGATGATGGTAAAGTTCGTGTTGATATTGATCCCATGTTTGCTGAGACAGTAAATCTAAGTCGGTATATGACACATGTGACACCTACAGAACTAGTTTTGTGTGCTGTTACTCATGAAGATATTGACCATTTCATCATTGAAACTAGTAAGCCAAACGTATTAGTTAGATGGAATTTAGTGGCACACCGTCTAGGGTATGAAGATGTTAGATTAAAAGAGGATACAGCATATGATAGCACAGTGCTTGACCAAAAACGTTTTTAAAACGAAGACAAGGAGGTATATAAATGGCTAGCAGTTTATATAATTTGGCTCTAGATTTCAGCAAAGAATTAAACTACACCAAAGCTATTATGGCTCGTCAAGGTGACAAAGGAATTACGGTGACTGTTAAACCATTTTTAAATGGCTTACAGATGGATACGAGTGGCGGAACATTTACTTTAAAAGGAACAACACCATCTAACCGTTACGTAGATAGTGTTGCAACTAGCGTAACTAGTGAAGAAGTCACATTTTCTCTTGATGGCACATTTATGAGTGAAGCAGGATACTATAAACACTGCTACGTAGAATATAGAAAAGATAATCAAATTTTAACAACGCAAGATATTATTTTTTTCTCACTAGGAGTGTCTGACATTTCGCAAGGCCAAGCTGATGAATACGTTTCGCAATTGGAAGAGTTGATTCGAAAGTATAACGAAACTTTTGATGCTTTTATGGCTGAAATTAAAGGTAGAGTGGATAGCTTAAATAAACAGATTACTGATTTAACTGGTCAAGCTAAAACGCTACAAGACAAGTTAGATGCTCTGAAAGAAGAAATTTCTAAGTTAGGTAACTTGCATGTGATGTACTCCAACAGCATCGACTTCGGGGACTATGATTATAGTGGGAATCCGAATTTAATGTGTGTAATTAAAGCTTCTGATTTTAGGAGAGATGGCAATAGTGATGTCTTAATATCAGACGTAGGATACAATAGTATACGTTTAACTACTCAAAAGGTCAACAATATTTGGGCGTATTCTCAAAGTACCATACCTAGTTTAGTTAGTGGCAAAACGTATACTATAAGCGCAAAAGTTAAAATAGAGGAAGGTACAACTGGTAACATTGACCAGCTGAAAGTATCTTATCGTAAAGTTAACAGTGGTACGATTTTATTATCTGCTATCACTACAGGTGTAGAGGTAGGAAAAGAAATAACAATTAAGGGTACAGGTGTAGTAAATTATGCAATCAACGATTTATCAAGGTTTTATTTATCCATTGGGGTAGACGGTGATATAAACGGTAGTGTGATTGTTAGCGATGTTAAGATTGAAGAGGGTTCAACAGCCACCCCATACCAGTCAAATTTACTCGATGCGCCGTATTATTTGAGTAAGGTGGCTTTAGGTGAAAATCTAATTAAACCAGAATCACAACAACCAGTTACTAATAGTAACTATCTTATTAAAACCTATAACACCAAACCAATGGTAAAAGGCAAGAAGTATACCATCACACTGGAAGGAACTAAGCCAGCAACACAGGTTTTTAGACCATTCTTTACGCAAGCTACAGGAAGTCCATGGGGATTTGGTGATTTGAAGCCAGTAGAAGGGGTAACTGATACTTGGTCTGCAACATTTACCGCAAGTACTGATTCACACCCTACTAGCCCACAAGTGCAGATTTATCAGGTACCAAACACAAGTGTAGGTCAATGTACAATTAAGTGGTTAAAACTAGAGGAAGGCGACACCCGAACCCCGAATATTGAGCAATATAAATACCGAGGAATCGGCATGCGAGACTCAAACAATCCAAAAGATTATGTATGGGATCTAGCACCAGAATATGTCGAAGACAATCTTGCTACAGATGTTAAAATTTCTGAAATTACTGGTAAAGCAAACAATTATACCGATGGGAAAGTAGCTATTGTTAACAAAAACCTTTCAGATATATCAGCAGACTTAAATAAACAAATAGCTAATAATAAAAATAATATTGCTACTAATACAACGAATATCTCCACTAACACTACAGCTATATCTACACTACAAAATAAAAATTTATTCACGCAGAATAAAAGTACACATGGCTTAACTTGGATTGCACATAGAGGAAACAATTCAACCGCACCAGAAAATAGTATTGTAGCTTTCGAAAATGTTTATAGACACCAAGCGATAGAAACAGATATTCAGTTAACAAGCGATAATCGTTGGGTAGTTATGCATGACGAAACAGTAGATAGAACAACTAATGGTACTGGAAAAATATCAGATATGACCTATGATCAATTTAGAGCCTTAAGAATTGATACAGGTGCTAATGTTGATAAGCTAACTGATGATGAAAAAATTCCACCTAATTTAGAAGAGTTTTTATTGATATGTAAAAAAAATAATAGAATACCAGTTGTTGAAATAAAAGCTACTGGTGGATATACAAAAGAGCAACTTCAATTAATTAAAACTATTTCTGATGGAATTGGGATGACTGAAAAAACTATATTTATCAGTTTTAACTACGATATGTTAGTTTTAATGCGAGAGATATTTCCTTTTAACGAATTACAGTGGGTATATCAAGGTACAATTAATACAGATGTTATTACAAAATTAAAAACGCTCGGTTTACCTTGCGGTTTAGATATAAATGAAAATAATGCGTCTCTAACTAAAGATAATGTAAACTTGCTACATGCTAATCGCTTGAAAATTGGCGCGTGGACTGTTGGATATAATTCATTTGAAAAGATGAAAGACTTAGGAATAGATTATATCACTACGAATAGTCCATCTGGTTATTTAAAATATGCCGAATTAAGTTTGCTTAACGGTTTTACACCTACTAATGATAATGGTCAAGTCCCACAGTTTGCAGCAGAGTTAGAAGGAGGATATGTTTTTCTAAGCTTCAATGTAAAAGATGGAACAAATAATAATCAATTAACAGAAATTGCCAAACTACCTGATTGGGCTATCCCTCATGAAAAACAATATAATCAGTGTATGATACGGACGTCTAGCGGTGTATCACTAGCCACTTTTGATACGCAGGGATGGAAACATTCTACGGGTGTAACTGAAGGTACAATTACTATTGGCTTAGGCTGGTCTTCAAGAACTACCTGGGCCGCAGGTCAATGTATTTATAAAATAGATTAACTTTGCTACCAACACGCTCAATAGAGGGTGTTTTTTATTTTACAACGAAAGGAGGCTAGTTGGTTGAAAGACGAAGCAATACAAGACGTGGTAGAACGCTTAGTGCGTATTGAAACGAAGTTGGATAACTACGAATCATTACGCGAAAAAGCGGAAAGTGCAAAAGATAGAGCGGATCAGGCATATTCTATTGCGCTTAATAATGCAGAAGATATCAAAGAGATGAAAGCCAATAATAAATGGTCGTGGGGTTACATGATCGGTTTAGGCATTACAATCATTGGCTATTTCTTGACTAAATTGTAAAGGAGGTGAGAAGAAATGGTTTTACCAGATAAGTATTATCAAGTCATTAAATGGGCAGTTTTAACAGTATTACCAGCTGCTTCTGTGTTAGTAGCAACGTTAGGGAAAGCCTATGGATGGAATGGAACAGATATGACAGTACTCACTATCAATGCAGTAGCAACATTTTTAGGCGTTATCACTGGTGTGTCGGCTTATAATTTAAAAAAATAGGAGGAAACAAATGAAGAAGAAAATTACTATTACTGCGATGAGCCTGTTAACGGCTCTTTTTTTATTGCCAATTAATGGGTTTGCTGCAAAAAATGATCAGGGTGTGGATTGGTCGATTTATCAAGGGGAGAACGGAAGATTTGGGTACGCTCATGATAAATTTGCTATTGCACAAATTGGTGGTTATAACGGAGCTGGTTTATATGACCAATGGACCTACTCCACGCAAGTTGCTTCTGCAATTGCGCAAGGCAAACGAGCGCATACCTATATTTGGTGGGATGTGTGGGGTTCCCCAGCAATTGCTAAACAAACGATGGATTATTTCTTGCCAAAGATTCAAACGCCTAAAGGTTCAATTGTAGCGATTGATTTCGAGGGTGGGGCATCTTCTAATAAGCAAGCTAATACGGATGCCATTCTTTATGGTATGCGGCGAATTAAAGCAGCAGGCTATACTCCAATGCTTTATTCAGGAAAGCCGTTTTTATTAGCTAATGCTTATTATCAGCAAGTAATCAAAGAGTTTCCAGATTCGCTATGGATCTCTGCTTATCCTGATTATAATGTAACGCTAACTCCTAACTGGAATATTTTTCCATCGCTGGACGGTATCGGTATCTATCAATTTACCTCAACTTATATTGCTGGTGGATTAGATGGTAATATCGATTTAACTGGCATTACAGACAATGGTTATACAGGTTCAGATAAACCAGCAACAGATACTCCAGCAACGGATGCAGGGGAAGAAGCTAATGATACGCCAAAATCAGAAATTAAAGTGGGCGACACTGTGAAAGTGAATTTTTCAGCGAAAAACTGGGCAACTGGAGAAGCAATCCCACAATGGGTAAAAGGAGAAAGCTACAAGGTTCAACAGATAAATGGCAACAAAGTTTTACTTGCAAATATTTTATCTTGGATTGAAAAATCAAATGTAGAAATCTTGCCAGATTCTACAACTGTTCCAGACAAACCATCAGCTGCTATCCAAACCCATATCGTCCAATATGGAGAAACACTATCTTCGATTGCTGCAAAATACGGAACAACGTATCAAGCACTTGCTTCGTTAAATGGACTAAGCAATCCGAATATGATCTATGCTGGACAAGTTCTAAAAGTGAGCGGAATAGCAAATGTTACTAGAACATACACTGTTCGATCAGGCGATAATTTATCATCAATCGCATCTAAGTTAGGCACAACGTATCAAGCGCTGGCACAGCGCAATGGATTATCAAATCCTAACTTGATTTATCCAGGTCAAGTACTATCATATTAAAAAAAGCCCCTCGATGAGGGGCGGTACATAGTTAATTCAATATTTTGTCTAAAAAATATGGTATAACTTTTCTAGTAGCTTTTATTTTTGTTTTATTTATATTGTTGTATCTTCCGTTATAGATCAATGGTACATCTGTTTCGCCATATTCTGTTGAAATATGAAGTTGATAATTAGGAATCCCTTCACTTTCTGTATAGGCAATTTTTAGTGCATCACCAGGCTCAATAGTTTTAGAGTAACCCATAGATTTATATATAAGTTCACTATCGTTTTTCATATCTTTAAATTTCATGATGTCAACTTTCATGGGCACGTTTGCAGGGGAAACTAGAACAATTTTTGTGGGACTTTCATCTAATGCTATTTCATCATAAATATTCTGAGGGAAATATTTTCCTTGCGTATCTATAGAGTAGAATTCTAGAGACACATCTTCATAGTATGTTTTGTTTTTTAAAAAACCAAATATTACAAAAACGATAGCTACAATAGTTAAGATTAATTCTAAGATATCTTTGGGTGTGTATTCTTTACCTAAATACCAATGTAAAAAATTATTTACTGTTTTTATTAATTTATGTTGTTCCTCTGACATTCTTTCACCTTCCAATTCACAAATTTTATTTTATCATAACAAAATAAATTCGTAATTAGCCTATTAGAAAAATATATGCATGATGCGTGCAACGAATGATCCAGAAGGGAACACTAAAGGCGGAGCACAAGATTTTCATGATAAACGCTGGTACTTGAATATTCCGCAACGATAAAAAATAGCCCCTCGATGAGGGGCGGTACATAATTATATTGAAAACTATAAAAATCATTCGATAAAATAGTGATGTTGTCGCATATCTTCACTATCACTCATAAATAGTCACACTCCAAGATATGCGATAACAGGTTTGTTGCCACACATTCTACTGGTTGACTGTTTATGGCTTTCCGTACCCTTAGCTCAGTTGGTTAGAGCAGACGGCTCATAACCGTCCGGTCGTAGGTTCGAGTCCTACAGGGTACATTAATGTAGCCATTTGAATCGTTGTGTGTTAGAATTTTTTGAAGAGTACTATACAAGCTAAAGCTTTTCTTCATTGCCACTCAAATGAGTGGCTTTTTTATGTATCCTTTTATGGATTAATGAAAGGATGTTGCACATAGTTATACTTCTGTATATTTGAAAAGTTTTACTTTGATTTTAAATAGAAAGACATTTGGGTTAAATTGTGAGATAATAAAGAAGAGTTTAAAGCGTTCCCCAAAAACCACTCCCCCATAAGTGTGTTACGCTTTAAACTCTTTTATATTTGAAGCCATTAAAAAGCATACCATATTTTTGAAAAAAAGTGAGAAAAAAGGCTTATAATTGGAGTGATAGTTAATTAGTGACTTATTTTTGATTTTATAGCACTGATACTATAAAATATAGATATCATCATATTACACAATCTTAATACTAACTTAAAAATATCTCCTTTCATAAGTATGGTGATAAAATCCATTCCGGGCTACCTTTTTAGGTAGCCTACTTTAATCTTTATACCTTTCTGGATCAACGAAAGTATACTTTATATAGTCATAACGCCGATGATCGCTTCGTGCGTCTGGCACGTCAGTCACGACATCAAACAAAAAATATACGTCTTTCTTCATTCTCGTTTTCGCAGCAGGGATTTTAAAGTAGTTCTTATTAGAATAGTAGAGATTGATTAATAAGCTATCTTCGATTGCTAAAAAGAAAACTTCTGAATTCCATACTTTATAAAAGTCTTTGATAAATCTATTTGAAGGATCGAATTTAAACCATAATTGTGTCTCATTAAAAAGCATAACCATTACTCCAATCAGTTTTTAAACTTAGTTTCTACCTCTAATATATATCGAGTTTTTATTTTGCCTTCAGAGAATACCGTTTCTTTTTTTGCAGTTACAGGGTGTTTATTTTCGGAAAAAGCTAATATAGCTAAAATTGAAACATCCATCTGGAATTTATCTTTTTCGTTGCTTTGTTCATAAAAATCTGCATATTCATCACTGATATTTTTTCTAATAAATTCTTCCATCATAAAGATCACCTCGAAAAGAGTATACGAACAAATGTTCTTTTTGTAAAGGTGGAATTTATTATACTAAATAAATAGGTGAACAAGTACTTGTGCCAAATTAAGTGCCAAAAAAAATCGAATTTAATAAAACACAAACAAAAAGGAATCCTATTATGATAACATTTCTTATAATAACAAACACAACAGAAGACGTGTAATAGTTAGTCAGGAACGTACAAACAACCCCTGTATCCTTTGTGATACAGGGGGTTGTTTTGTGTTTGTGCCAAAAATGTGCCAAACTAGTTATCATTTTTATATAAACTATCGAATACAGCGTTGATTTTTTCTTTATCCTGATCTTCAAGTTCTCGAACAATATGAAGATAAGTAGACATTGTAGTTTCTAAACTGCTATGTCCTAACCGTTTTGATACGCTAAGTATATTTACTCCTTGATAAAGTAAAATAGATGCATGTGTATGTCTTAGTCCATGCAAAGTAAATTGCTTTTCAATCCCTAATTCTTTTAATTTTTTGCGCAAATATTTGCTGACGGCGTTTGATGAAACTAATCCATTTTTTAAGTTGAAAAAAACAAAATTATGAGGGTTTTTAACTTCAAAATTCTCGAATAATTCTTTTTGATTGATTTTAAACTTTTTTAAGAGATCAATCGTATGTTTATCAATGGAAATTTTCCTATTTGAAGTTTCGTTTTTTGTTTTTCCCCATTCATTTAATTTATAATTCCATGTTTTATTAATAGTGATGATTTGATGTTCGAAATCGATATCTTCCCATGTTAATCCTAGAAGTTCAGCAAATCGCATTCCAGTAGCACCAGCAACTAACACAAGCATAGGAGAAGAGTACTGTGCAGAAAGGTTTTCTTCTATGAGTTTCATTAAAGATTTAAATTGATCATA
>NZ_CP042837.1:0-33603 GCF_008000875.1 Enterococcus sp. DA9 | reverse complement strand
TAAGAAACTAAAAGAATACGGCTTTTATCAGGGGACAGAACATCGTACCATTAAATACCTGAATAATTTGATTGAACAAGACCATCGTCCAGTAAAGAGACGCAATAAATTCTATCGAAGTTTACGCACTGCCTCTACCACGATTAAAGGCATGGAAGCCATTCGAGGATTATATAAGAAAACCCGAAAAGAAGGCACTCTCTTCGGGTTTTCGGTCTGTACTGAAATCAAGGTATTATTGGGAATCCAAGCTTAAATCATAGATACCGTAAGGGATTTTATTCTTTATTTAAAACTTTGCAACAGAACCCTTCTTTGTATGATACAAATACAGATTTTTTTCAAGACGCAGATTTATCTATAATAGGAAATGTAGAAGGGGTTAAAAAGTTGACTATTCTAAAATAGACGAAGAGCAAATCTACAAAGATTTGATAATTAAGGGAAAAAAACAAACAAACAAATCAAACTTATAGGTTCTGAAGGTGAAAAAGTTTCTATAGGACGAAATTTAACAAGTCAAGATAGTGAATTGTCAAATAAAGTCGCAGCGATTGATTCAGTTACTGCCAAAGAGCTATTTGATACATCTGAGCAAGCATTAGGTAAAGGAATTGAAATCGAGCAAGAATTATTTAGGATTGTGGGCGTTTTTCCAGGAGAAGAACAAGATAATTTGTTTTCCTTATCAAATATAAACATTGAAATTCCAAAAGCTACGTACCACTATTATTTTAAGTCTGAAAAGGATACATCGTCTCTAACGTTAACTTTAGAGGAAGGAGTTGAACCTGACAAGGTGACCTCTAAAGTGATAAACCAATTGAAAGAAAAAGGTAGTTTGAAACATTTGGGGGAATATGAAGTGTTAGATACGGCTATGTTAACGAAAGGAATTGGTCAAATCCTCAGTACGATCACTTATTTTATAACAGCTGTAGCAGGTATATCTTTATTTATCGCAGGGGTAGGTGTAATGAACATGATGTATATATCTGTATCTGAACGAACAAAAGAGATCGGTATAAGAAGAGCCCTAGGAGCTACTCGAAAATCGATTATGCTGCAGTTCCTTTTAGAAGGTTTGATTTTAACTCTTTCAGGAGGGTTAATTGGCTATTTATTAGGAATGGCTCTTGCTTATAGTGTTGGTTCTTTGATAAAGGTAAACGTGTCACTTGATCTATTTACTATTTTACTAGCGGTTGGGGTATCTTCGGTTATTGGACTGGTCTTTTCTGTAATGCCCGCTTCAGAGGCTGCAAAAAAAGATTTAATTGATATTCTTAGATAAAATCAGAATGACAAGAATATTTACGTTCTAGATTCTAAAATAAAACACAAAGAGACCAACCAGGCACCCTATTGTTTCTTTGTAGTATAGAGATATTCTTTGGCTTGTAAGAGATCAATAGAGTTAGGTGACCGGAGTTCGAAATAAAGGAAATTTTTGATTGTATAGGAGAATTCTTTATCCCTAATATTTAGAATTTTGAGTATGCCATGTTGATGTTTTAGATTCTCTATAAATATAGAGGTGTATCAAAGGTCAACTAGACTGTGCAAAATAGAGACACTTGAAAAATCTATCGGGGGTCAGAAACTTAATAGTTTTTGACACATAAACAAAATCGCGATATAATGGGGTTGAGAGTGTTTCATAAACTTATGTCATAAAGTTAAGGAGATTTCGCATGATTTTAGAGAATAAATTGGGATTAACCAATCAAGTTGAGTTGGCTAAGGTTGAAGAAAAACTCAGTAAACAAAAAGCGAAAGAATTGTACGATTGTGGAAAAATAAATGAAATCGAAGTTGGTACATTTAAAGGTTTATCTGAAATTCATGAATTTCTATTTTCGGATATTTACGATTTTGCCGGAAAAATCCGATCGGTCAATATTGCAAAAGGAAATTTTCGATTTGCACCAGTTATGTATTTAGAACATTCGTTACAGCATATTGATCAGATGCCACAAACTTCTTTTGAAGAGATTATCAAGAAATATGTGGAGATGAATATCGCTCACCCATTTCGAGAAGGAAATGGCCGAAGTACTAGAATTTGGCTGGATCTCATTTTAAAGG
The DNA here is from genome assembly GCF_008000875.1 of Enterococcus sp. DA9. Classification (NCBI taxonomy): domain Bacteria; kingdom Bacillati; phylum Bacillota; class Bacilli; order Lactobacillales; family Enterococcaceae; genus Enterococcus; species Enterococcus sp. DA9. The sequence continues at coordinate 31,515 of NZ_CP042837.1, read as the reverse complement.
AAGAATTGCAAAAAGTTGTAGATTGGAACTTAATCGATAAAGCAGACTATCTTTCTGCAATGGAGCGAAGTCCCATAAACGATTTGGAAATACGCTATCTAATTTCCAATGCTCTGACTGATAAAATTGACGATCGCGAGTTATATATGAAAGGAATCGATGTCAGCTATTTCTATGAAGGGTATTCTGAGTATACGATAGATGATTTGTAAAAGTAGGTGGACCAAATGACGAAATATGGATATGCACGTGTCTCAACCGCTTCTCAAAGTACAAAAGAACAAATTCAACAGTTGCTTGAGAACGGCGTAGAGAAGAAGAATATTTTTTCAGAAAAATTTACGGGTACAAAACGGGATCGGCCAAAATTCAATCAGCTGTTGGCTGGTCTGAAGCCTGGAGATGAAATAGTTGTTACGAAGCTTGATCGATTTGCTCGTAACACGAGAGAAGCATTAGAGATCATTGAACCTTTACTCGATGATAACGTAACGATCAAGGTTTTGAATCTAGGAACGATTGAAAATACGTCCATGGGGCGAATGGTGACACGGACGTTGTTGAGTGTAGCAGAAATGGAACGTGATATGATTGTGGAACGTACCCAAGAAGGAAAAATGTTTGCAAGAAAGAATAATCCTAATTTCAGAGAAGGACGTCCGAAAGCAACAATCACACCGAAGAAGAGGCACGCATATGAACTGCTTACTTCAGGTAAATCGTATAAGGAAGTTGAAGCTATAACCGGTTTCAGTCGCAGTACGCTTTTTAGAATAAAGAAGAAAATTGAAGAAAGTTAAAAAAGAAGTCTCAGCGAACCAGACAGGTAAATACTTAATGCGTTCTAGATATGAGTCTATTAGCATGTTGTGAAATATAATATTTTTTTATTTACTTGATTTCTGCTCAAAAAATGTGTATGGTAACTGTAAAAGGTAAAGTAATTAAAGGTATGCTAGCCACGCTTACTATATTAGGATACCATCATATATTTATAATGAACGATTTGTTCGTCTACCAAACAACACATATCGTTCAGCGTAAGTCACGTTTAGGAACGTGGCTTTTTTAGTGTTATTATCGATAAATAATCTATTGACTCTATTGATTTTATCTCCATATCCCTACGGTGTTGATTGTCTTTAGATCTTTCATTTAAGAACCAAATAACTATCATAAAAATCAGCACTGCTGCTAATATAATAAACAGCATTCCTATTGTGATATTACCTATTGATTTTACCATAACTACGATTAAAGTAATAATGGCATTCAAGTCTCCTTTGTTCTCTATATATAAATTAGCCATAAATCATCTTCCTTTCAAATTAAGATACTTGTTTGATACCAATAAATAGTAAGCGTGGCTAGCATACCTTTTTCTGTAATAGCAAGTGTTCTAATAGTCCAAACTTAATGATGGACCGATGCTAGTTATAGTACAGTAATGTTTTCTTTCTTATCTAGATTTTTAGTAAGCTCTATCAGCAAATCTAACAAATCTGAGTCCTTTTCAGAAACTAAATTAAATCTAGTGTTTACAACAAAGTTTTCATGTTCTATATTGTTTAGATTATTTGCGGAAAGGAGGGCTTCTAGATCTTGACATTCAAATCTATATGCATCGTCATAAATCTTACTAGAAGGAGTGCTTAATTCGAAATTACTTATTTTCTCATCTTGGACCAAGATAAATTTATAGATAGTATCTTTTTGTGTTTTTCTTTTAAAAACACAACAGAGTGTGTTATAAGGAACGTTATAATTTTCATCAGCCTCATTTTTTCTCCATTCAAACAAATGATAAACTGCAACCAAGTTGCCATCAATTTCATGGACAGTGCTCTCGGTAACATCCTTTAAAGAACTATCAAGGGCTAATTTATAGTAACTAGAGAGAGGAAGTAAAATTGTCGATTTACTGAGATGGTTATCGTCTATACGTGCAATCATACCTAAATCAACTAAGGTTTTATTCCAGGTGTTTATAGTTTTAGTTGTCACTCCTAGAGACTCTGCTATGGTATTGACCGAATGCCAGGAATCCCCGCCTTCATTCTTTGCCTTAAAACAGTAATACAGATATAAATTAATAGCTTTGTTATTCGGTAAATATTTTTCAAGTTCTGTTGGTAGAATAAAGTAAGAATCCTTAATGTTTTTTCTGAACTGTCTCCAGTCTCTGTAGTTTTGTTTATAAAGTTGTGAAACGGTTTTTCCACCTTTAGAAAGTCCTGCTATCTTAACCAATCTTATTGCTCCTTTCTTGAATCTGTCATGATCATACAGTATTTTTTACTTGTAGTACAGCACCTTAATATATTATCCTATGTAATTAATTTCGTACTAGATAGTAATTATTTTTTATTTAATTCTCTAGTCACTCACAAATAAGTTATATAAACTACGATTAATAAATTATTACAAAAACTATTAAGAAAACTTCTACATACAACTATTACAAAACTATTAAGAAACTGAATACTCCTATTTTTTGTTTTTAAGGAAAGTTTTTTCTTTTTTGAATTTCTTATTTTTTTCTAATATAACTAAGCAAAACTGGATAATACGACACTTATTTTCAAATTTTCACAAGACTAATAGTAAATATCCATTTAATAAAGTGATACAATGTGTTGATTTTACAAATCAACAGAAGAAGTAGGGAAATAACTTACCTATGCTTCTTTTTTTGTACATTTAATCGATTCTTCTTTACAAAAACGAACGTATGTTTGTATAATGTGGAAGAATGGAGTGTTATTTATGATGGATTATTCAAAAGAGCCAGTAAATGATTACTTTTTGATCGATATGAAAAGCTTTTACGCAAGTGTCGAATGTATAGAAAGGAATTTAGATCCATTAACGACTGAATTAGTCGTCATGAGTCGAGCGGATAATACAGGATCAGGGTTGATTTTAGCTTCTTCACCAGCTGCAAAGAAGAAGTACGGTATTTCTAATGTCAGTCGACCACGAGATCTACCGCAACCTTTTCCTAAAACGTTACATGTCGTTCCACCACGCATGAATCTCTATATTAAGCGAAATATGCAGGTAAACAATATTTTCAGAAGGTATGTAGCAGACGAAGATTTATTGATTTACTCGATCGATGAATCGATCTTAAAAGTGACCAGATCAATGAATCTTTTTACGACTGAAGGAACAAGAAGTCAACGGAGAAAGAAGCTGGCTCAAATGATCCAGGAGAATATTAAAGAAGAGCTAGGATTGCTTGCTACAGTAGGTGTCGGAGATAATCCCTTATTAGCTAAACTTGCTTTAGACAATGAAGCAAAACATAATGATGGATTCCTTGCTGAATGGACGTATCAAAATGTTCCTGATAAAGTATGGAATATTCCTGAAATGACAGACCTTTGGGGTATTGGATCTCGAATGAAAAAAAGACTCAACCAAATGGGTATCATGAGTATTAAAGACTTAGCTAATTGGAATCCATACACTATTAAGAGCCATTTAGGTGTGATTGGCTTACAGCTGTATTTTCATGCGAACGGGATCGATCGAACAGATATAGCGATCCCACCAGAACCGACAAAGGAAAAATCATATGGTAATTCACAAGTGTTACCACGAGATTATACCAGGAGAAATGAAATCGAACTGGTGGTAAAAGAAATGGCGGAACAAGTAGCTATTCGTATCAGGCAACATAACTGTAAAACAGGTTGTGTCCATTTATACATTGGCACGTCGATCTTAGAAACGAGACCAGGTTTTTCACACCAGATGAAGATCCCTATAACAGACAATACAAAGGAATTGCAGAATTACTGTCTTTTCTTGTTTGATAAGTATTATGAAGGACAAGAAGTCCGCCACGTCGGAATCACTTACAGCAAGCTATTTTATACTGATTCGCTTCAGCTGGATTTATTTAGTGATCCACAAAAGCAAATTGACGAAGAAAATTTAGATAAAATTATTGACAAGATTCGGCAAAAATATGGTTTTACGTCGATTGTACATGCTTCTTCTATGTTAGAAGGCGCTCGTAGTATTACTAGAAGTACATTGGTTGGTGGCCATGCAGGCGGCGCAGGAGGGCTTAAAAATGATTGATTATAATGATCGTGGACGTTTAAAGTGGGCAGGTTTTTATTTATCTGATCATACTGAAAAAATTGATGCCGACAATGAACAACGAGCCAATCAAAATTTGGCAAAAGAACAAATAACGACTGAAGAGGTTGCGGAAGTATTGAACGCTGCAGTCATAAAAAATAGATCAGTATGTATTCAAAAAGAAGAACGAAACGCTGAAGGATACTATCCAGAAGATATTGTTAGCAAGATCTTAGGTAGTGATGAGCTGGGGATCTACGTTGGAAAAAACAAAGTTCACTACGACGAAATACGTCATATCGAATTTTACCAGGATAATAAATGGGGTCGATTAGAATGAACATTATCCAGCAATATGAGCTAAAGTATATAACCTTTGATCAGCTATCAGAAGAGATTTGGGGTTATGGCCAGCGTTTGATAAATGAGGTTGGTGTTGAACGCTTCTCTTTCTATGTAGAAGCTGCAGCAGGATACCATAAATACGAATACTATATTGGCTATTAAAGTGCAATAAAATTATATTTATTTTATGTTTTACATTTTGTATCAATTCTGATAAAATTACCTATAGGTAATTAAAAAATATAAAAAAACTAGTTACAACCTTAGGACGTTGTAACTAGCTTGAAGCATACTAGAGCTAACTAAAATAGCACTAGAAAGCAATGTTAAACCCGTCCAACAAACTTGATTTAACATTGAGACCAGCTTATTCAGCTAAATATAGTTGAATAAGCTTCTTTTGTTTTAAAAAAACAAAAGGTGTACTACGAATAACGCAAGTAAAAGAAATACTATTACAACCAGTAGGCTACAAGTAAGTATTACTAAACATTGCGTAGTTAGAACCTTTGCTCTATTGTCTAAAGCCACAAAATTAGAGATCAGCTTTATGATGCTAAGAGCGAGCTGCATCCATGCGGACATAGGTTCTTTTGACACTATTAATTCTCCTTTTTAGGATAAGGGAATTGCTAGTAGTTTTTTCATTAGCACCATCCCCCTTCATTTGATTGAGTCTAGTGCTGCTGTGATAGTTTGCTGTTTAATATGCTTACATTCTTATTATAACATAAATGAAACAAACACATGGTTAGAGGTCGTATCAATCAAAATAGTGTCTCACAAACGATTTATTACTTACTCCTGCTGACTAACGGACTGTTCTTCAGTAACTGTAACTATATGTTTGTTAAATGGTGTTAGTATCAAATCTTAGACAGCTTTTCGTAGAGACAAGAATAAATTAAACTTATCTACGAGAGGATGAATTTTTATGACCCGATATGAAGAAAATTTTAAACAAATGATTGTTGAACTGAATCAAACTGGACGTTCTGTTCGAGGGTTAGCGAAAGAATATGGCTTATCTGAAGCAACGATTTACAAATGGAAGAATTTATATTTACCTGATCAGTCCACAGGACTGACTGGAAAAGAAGTAGCTGAACTGAGAAAAGAAAATGCTCGTTTAAATGAGGAACTTGAAATCTTAAAAAAAGCCGCAGCCATATTCTCTCGGAAAACCTAAATTCGCTTGTTCAATTTATTGAAAAATGGTGTAAGGATTACACTGTTTCTTTGTTGTGTCGGTTATTAGAAATCCCTAGAAGTGTCTATTATTTTTATAAGAATAAACCGTTGACAGCTACAGAAATCAGAAATAATAAGTTGAAAAAGAAGATTTCAACAATTTTTTTTACGAATAAACAACGCTATGGTGCCACAAAGATCCATCAAGTTTTATTAAAAGAAGGGATTTCAGTATCTCTTAAACATGTCCAAAAGCTAATGAAACAATTAAATTTAAGGTCGATTGTAGTTAAAAAATATAGACCTCAAAGGTCTAATAAACCGATCATTTCAACAGAGAATCTCTTAAATCAGGACTTTTCTACTGAAACGATCTGTGAGAAATGGGCAGCTGACATTACGTACATTCCTACTAAGAAAAATGGTTGGTGTTACTTATCTTCAATCATGGATTTACACACGAAAAAAATTATTAGTTATACATTTTCAAAACGAATGACTGTGGATTGTGTCATTCAAACATTGAATAAAGCAAAAATACATTATCACATTCCAGAAGGAATGATTCTACACACTGACTTGGGCAGCCAATACACAGCAAGAGAAGTGGAACAATGGCTTAAAACCAACAAAATAAGGCATTCTTATAGTAGAAAAGGAACACCTTATGATAATGCTGGAATCGAATCTTTCCATGCCTCATTGAAAAAAGAAGAAGTCTACACGACTAGCTACTCAGATTTTGAAGAAGCAAATCGAGCGCTATTTAGCTACATTGAAGGATTTTATAACCGAAATCGAATCCATAGCTCGATTCACTATCTAACCCCACAGGAATTTGAAGAATTAGCAAAAGAAAAAATGGCTTAACCGTCTCTACTAAAATGTGTCCAAGATATTGACTCAAATCCAAAAACCACCATTACCTGTAGATAAAAACCAATATATTTACTATACTCACTATATTAAATATATTTAGTATAGTAAAAACTAGAAACAATAAAATTTGTGAATGTTGTATACCCCCAAACAATACACATATTTTGAAGGATTAGGATTAATAAAGCTAAAAATATAGTAAGTATACTAAATATATTTACTATATCTAGTATACTTACTATATTTTAATCTTTTGATCGTCTATTATATATAATCCGTTCCTCGTCGTTTAAAGTATCAACATAGGCGTCCATTGCAAGTTTGACTATTTCATACATAGGAATATCTTTTGCATAACTAAGATCCCGAATGGTTTTTAGTACGGGAGGATCTACTTGAACTGGTTTTCTTTCTTTCGCAGTGTACTTTCGTTCCCCTAACTCGACATTAATATCATCTTTAATTGAAATATCTTCAGCACCAATTTTCTTCTTATCTTTGTTCGTTGGTAATAATGCCATTTAGTTTAATCTCCTTTCCAAGAGGTAGGATATGATTGGCCATTGAGTCAGCATATTTAGGTGTATAATCAAATCCTTCAATATCACCATGTTGTTCATAGTATTCAATTCTTTCTTCTAATTCTGTAAAGATGTCTGCAAAAATAGCCCACCATCTTCGATCTACATAATCATTTAATTGGATACCATTCTCACCATACATTTCTAACCGATCCGAGCCTTTAACAATGCTTTTAAAAATGTTTGATTCACCATACTTATCAATTGTTTTTTGATAGTTTGCGTGTTGAGAGGAACGTCGCACTGAGAAAAGAACAGGCAAAATTCCAATGATTTGAAGATGAGACTCTTCAAAATTCGTGACAATCGGAACTAAAACTTTATTAATAAAATCTTCTGTTCCTTCCATTGCGTACCGTTTTAATTCTTGCATTGCAATAATATAATCTGCAGCAGTTAAGAATGCACGAACCACATTATCTGTTGATGGTGGGCAGTCGATAAAGATATAATCGAAATTTTTTCTCAATTCTTCTAAAGGTTTAATGAAGGCCAATGATCTCTTACGACGATCAGGATATTTTTCGGACAAGTATTCATTAAGTTCTTCAGATCCAGGAGAGCCAGCCATAATATATAAATGTGGACTTACTTGAGTAATACCTGAAACCCAGTCCCCTTTTTTGATTGCTGCAGACATGGATCGATCAAAGCTAGTAATTTGATACGTTGATCCAATGTTGGAAGTAGTATTTCTTTGTTGGTCATAATCAATTAGCAACACGTCTTTTTCAAAAAGTTGACTAGAAACAATCGCTAATAAATCATTGTCTGTAGTCTTACCAATGCCGCCTTTTCTACCTGTAAGCATTACAACTTTTCCTAGTTTATCTGATGTTTTAAATGCAGTCCGTAAGTTTTTCATAGTTCCCTCCAATTTCCTATACTAAATATATTTAGTATACTTCATATACTTAATATATTCGATATATCTAATATACTCCAAATTGATAAGAATTCAGACTTTATAAGGAATATAGTGGATATACTAAATATATTTGCTATATTCAGTATATCAGATATATTCAAAATGTCAAAATATATTTGTGCGTTTTGCGTTGACAATTTAGAGTGAAAAGAGGTAAACTTAATTCTATAGAAACCACAGATAATTCACTATTTACAAAGTAGCAAAAGCAGTGGTACTCTTTAAACAGAAAAATTACATAAAAAAAAGAGACGGAAATAATTGATTTTAGCAGAATCAATTATTTCTGAATCACATGGTTAGGACATGTGTTCACGCTCGTCTCAAGAATATGTAAGTAGCTACCAACTACTTATATTAAAAGTTGATCGGATACCTTTTCCGATTGCCTTTATTCTACCAAAAAAAGGCGAGCAACTCAACAGAAGAACGTTTATTTAGTGTACTTAAATTAAATATTCTTAAACACTGAAGAGAGAACACATACTATGGCTGAGATTAAAGCTAAACTGTGTTCTCTTTTTGTTTGAGAAAGGACGTTACAATCGATGTTGAGCGAAATTTATTCAGCTATTCTTAAAAACGGCTTACGTACATACAAATATCGAAACAGCACCATGAAACCTGCAGGTCATATTGATTCCAGTAGGAGTGGTGCTATCTTTGCGTACCGTAGCAAGCAATTAATGAATGTTGGGCGTGGTATGGTCATTACTTCGGAAGAAGCTATTTTAGAGAACGAAAAGAAACTAACGCATTGGACACCTAATACCTATCGCTTTGGTACTTATGCGGATGATTATCGAACAGTGGTTAAAGGTCATTCTGAGAAAAACTTAAGTCAAATCAACACATTTGTAGTTGATATCGATTCAAAAGAGAACCATCAAGGCGAAATTATTTTAGCCTGTTTAGATCAAGTGGGCTACATGCCAACGCTAATTTTAGAATCAGATCATGGTTATCAAGTTTATTTTGTACTAAAGACACCAGGCTATGTCACAAAGAAAAGCAATTTCAAGGTGATCGATGTAGCAAAAAAAATTTCAAAAACAATTCGTCTACAGTTGGCTGAAAAATTGTCCGGAGTGGATCTAGGATGTAACCACTTCGGAATTGCTCGATTCCCACAAGAAAATAATATTGTTTTTAAAGAAATGAACTATCAGTATTCTTTTGCTGACTGGATTCAATGGTCGATGAAGCTTGAATCAGATCAAAAAACAAAAGAAGATCGAGAACGAAAACTAATTGTCTTTCCTGAGAAAAAAGAAATTCGCCAAGTAGATGAACCGTGGTTCGATATGTTACTTCATAAAGCAAACATCGTCGGCGGAGAAGGACGTCTTGGTCGAAATAATGTGATTTTCACGCTTTCTTTAGCTTATTACTCTTCAGGTTATGCATTGGATACTTGCGAATACAATATGTTCACATTCAACGAACGGTTACAGGAACCGCTATCTGAAGCAGAATTAGTAAAGATTGTACGTAGTGCTTATTCTGGTAATTATCAAGCAGCAAGCAGAGAATTCATTATTGAATTGTGCCAGCAATGGGTTTCACCAACCTTAAAAATAATGATCTGTTCATTCAACGACGTGGCTGGTGGAAATTTAAAAAGCCACGAGATCAAAGAAAATATAGTCATAAAAATGAATGGAAAGAAGATCTATTGGCTTATCTAAGCGAAAAAAGTCTTGCTAGTGAGCCTTATTTGAACCTGTCAAAAAAAGAATTGGCTTCACAACTAACGATGCCCAAGCGAACACTTGATAAGATCTTAAATGAGTTACGAGAGGAGAATAAAGTCTTCTACAAGGTAACACGAGGAAGAAATGGCGGAATGATCATTGCTTCAGTCAAAACGTTGTTCGCGAGGGTTATTCAACTAAGTAAAGAAAAGAGACTAGATTATTCAACAAGGATCACAGAGGTATTTGGACTCAACGAGAGCTTAGTAGAAGAGACATTTAGACAATTATCAACCCCCTTGAACCCTCTTAAAGAAGTGAATCTTTTTGAAGTAGATACAGGTTGAAAAATAAAAGGTGCAAATTGCCTTATACAATATATCTATGATACTTCTGTAGGTGTTGCTCCCTTTGCCTAGCTACGTGTAGGTGGTATACTTATAACTGCGTATGCAGTCTTATGTATCATGGAGGAAGTTGTATGTCGTTAAAAAATTATGTCTATTCACATCCTGTTAATGTGTTTATCATTGGTCGTTTGGGATTATCTGTGGAAGTGTTCTGTGAGCTTTATGGTTTTAAGCAGGGGACTTTGTCTTCTTGGGTTACCAGGGAAAAAACAGTTGCTTCTTTGCCGATTGAGTTTCTTCATGGGTTGTCCTTAGCTTCTGGGGAGACTATGGATCAGGTATATGATTGTTTGTGTGTGTTAGAGCAGGAGTATATTGAGTATAAAATAGCTAACGAGTTAAGAAAAAGGAAGAAGTATATCCAGTAGTAGTTTTTATTTACTTAAAAAATTGGTTCATTGAGCAACCTATCGCTGCTAAAGTAGCAAAGGAAAACGTTAAAGGAAAGAATTTAGGGAAGAAATCGAAATGAAATCGGACGACTGGATTGAACACACCTGGCTTCCTCTGAAAAGAAATAGCAAACGAAAGAAATTTTGGGTATTGCAATTATGGCCATTAGGAAAACTTTGTAGTTACGGGGCACGACTTATTCTTGATTTAACCGTTTACTCGATTGGAGTATTTGGAACGGCTTATTACTTGATAAATGATCCCAATAGGATTGCAGCATCAGACATTTTTACAGTGCTAATGACGTTGATTTTTGTCATGCTATTGTCTATTTTTACTCAATTAGTCATGCAATTTACCAGGCAAAAATTAACAGCAGGAAAACTTTTCAAAAGCCTATTCGATTTAATTGTTGTAAATGCAATTCTAGCGACTTTAATAAAACAAATTGAACAATCTGGAAGAACAACAAAAGGAGTGAAGGATTTTTTATTGACGTTTATTCACTTTGTAAATGGACACATGTATTTGTTTGAAGTGGGTATTATTCTCTTTTTGGTCGGGTATGTATCCACGAAACTTATTAAACGTTCAATTGAAAAAGAAATTGAAATTGACCTGATTCCGACACTTCTTGGTTATGAGTACAATGTTGATTTTGGAAGATATGACGAATTGATCAATACGGATATCGTTCACACGAGTATCCATGAATCTACTGTTAAGGGCATCAGATCTATTTTAAAAAATGGCCAGGAAATGAAAGCAATAGATCGAAGAAAAGAGATCTACAATTTTTATGAAGTCGAAGCAAGCCTACGATATGGCATCGGAAAATTGTGGTTAGATGGAAGTAATATTCGTCAAAACAAACCATACATTTTTTGGAACAGTAGTGATTTAGAACTTCCAATGAAAGATAAATAATTATGGAGAATCGTTTGAAAATGATTCCTCTATACAGGATTGTGCTTATAGTTGGCATGGAGTTAAAAACCTTAAAGAAGGAGCAGTTATTCAAAGTGAAAGAACGTCATAATCAGTTACTATGTAGTAAAACGGGTACGATGAACATTGAATACCGAACAGAATATTTAGAATTAACGAATCAAACTGATTTTTTGTTGATTCGAAAGCAACAAGAGCAAGAAAAATTAATGGCTACTTATAGCCAATTGATTGATGAATGGGAACAATTCAAGGAATCTAAAATTCCAGAACGTCTCTAAAAGCCTTTATTTGTAAAGAGCATAAGGAAACGTGGGAACACTTTTAAAAAAAGTGTTCCAATAGGCTGTGCCTATTACGTTTTTCAAAAATAATTGTGGGAACAAAATATTTAAAAATAGGATAGCGGAAGGATAGTAAAGGATAGTAAAAGGATAGAGGTAGGATAGCGGAAAGGATAGGCTCCTTTTCTGGATAAATGTCAATAAAGTAGACACAAAAAGAGCAGATACTTAGTGAGAATCAAAGTATTTATCCTCCATTTCATTTGGTGTAAGCATACCTAAGGTTCCGTGAGGACGCTGTGAGTTGTAGAATCCTTCGATATACTCAAAGCAAGCAAGTTGGACTTCTTGAAGAGAAGAAAAGGTTCTTCTGTTGAGTTCTTCTTTCTTCATATATTTGAAGAAAGCTTCTGTAACGGCGTTGTCCCAGGGATACCCAGGTTTCGATAGGGACTGAACAATAGAATGATTTTCTAAAAACTTTCTGAATTCAAATGAAGTATACTGGGAACCTTGATCTGTGTGAAAAAGAACGGAAGCCTTAGGCTTTCTGACTTGAATTGCTTTTTCTAGTGTTGTAATAGCTAAAGTAGTATCAATATTTTTGCTGACAGTCCAAGCAATGATTTTTCTAGAAAATAAATCTAAAATCACACAAAGATAAACAAATGATTTTTTTCCAACAGGAATATAAGAAAAATCACTCGTCCATACTTGATTTGGTGCAGGAGGGTTAAACGCTTGTTTCAAATGATTAGGGCGTTTCAAAGAAACCTGACCTGCGGTCGGTTTAAAGACAGGTTTTACTGTAGACATTTTAGGTAAGTTCATTGTACTCATTAGGCGATAAACTCGTCCAATACTAATAGAAATGCCATAGTCACGTAGAAGCATGCGTCGTACTTTTGCAGGACCTACTCGTTTTTTAGAGGTTGTATAGATTTCTAAGATCATCTTTCTCAACTGTTGGTTTTCTGCTGTTCTAGGAGCAATTTTTCCAGAAAAACGTTTGTAGTAAGTTGAACGATTAACCTTAAGAACCCTGCAAAGCGTAACAACAGAGTGTTCATGACGTAAAATACGAATCGCATTTAGTCGTTTGTCGAGTGTGGCGTGAATATGGCAATCGCTTTTTTTAAGATTAAATTTTCCTCTTCTAGCTGAAGGTTTCTTTTCTGTAACTGTTTGATCTGTCGAGCCGTGAGGATCGTATCATCATCAATTTGGACTTCAGAATATTGCTTCACCCAGCGAGCTACGGAGGACAGGGCGACTCCATATTCATTAGCTAAAGCGTTTTGCGATTTGCCACCTTCATAAAGTTTTACGATTGATTTTTTGAACTCTTCGTCAAATTTTCGTGGAGATTTACGTTTGTCTACCATAATCAAAATTCCTTTCTCAAATAATGTCTAATTAATTAATAGCATAGCAAAAAAACTGTCTACTTTATTAGCATACATGCAAAAAGAGCGTGTGGAAGGCAAGATAAAAGCAAATCAAACGAAGAAATATTCTCCTAAGATAAAGAAAACAATAAGCGAATCAGTGACTACAAAAAGTGAAGTATTTGATCCAACAAGGTTCTTAAAACGATAAAAATTAGAAGGAGAATGTGATGAGTAAATCACCAGCAGTCATTCTCACTTGTCAATTTACCTTGCCCAATAAAAAATCTTTTTCAACATACATTGATTATATGACAAGAGAAAAAGCGCTGGAAGAAAAGGAACGACGTACGCCCGAGGAAGAACAGGAACTGCGTCTAATCAAGAATGCTTTAGAGGATTTTTATATTCCTGAAGGAGAAACTTTTTCGGAGAGTAAGACGGGTAAAGAATTCAGCGAAACGTCGAATGAAGCGCAATCGTTGATGAAACATGGAATCAATTTTGACAAGTTAGAAGAACAAGATTTTACCAAATATCTTTCTTATATGACACGTCACTATGCGTTAGAACAAAAGAAAGTACTGACGCATAGTGAACAAATAGAATACCAACGCTTGAACCAAGCAATAAAAAAATATCAAACAGAGCCACACAAAAAAGCTTCAGGAAATCTTCCTGGAGTTTTTTTGGATTTGAGTCAATATCTTGGACACATTTTAGTAGAGACGGTTAAGCCATTTTTTCTTTTGCTAATTCTTCAAATTCCTGTGGGGTTAGATAGTGAATCGAGCTATGGATTCGATTTCGGTTATAAAATCCTTCAATGTAGCTAAATAGCGCTCGATTTGCTTCTTCAAAATCTGAGTAGCTAGTCGTGTAGACTTCTTCTTTTTTCAATGAGGCATGGAAAGATTCGATTCCAGCATTATCATAAGGTGTTCCTTTTCTACTATAAGAATGCCTTATTTTGTTGGTTTTAAGCCATTGTTCCACTTCTCTTGCTGTGTATTGGCTGCCCAAGTCAGTGTGTAGAATCATTCCTTCTGGAATGTGATAATGTATTTTTGCTTTATTCAATGTTTGAATGACACAATCCACAGTCATTCGTTTTGAAAATGTATAACTAATAATTTTTTTCGTGTGTAAATCCATGATTGAAGATAAGTAACACCAACCATTTTTCTTAGTAGGAATGTACGTAATGTCAGCTGCCCATTTCTCACAGATCGTTTCAGTAGAAAAGTCCTGATTTAAGAGATTCTCTGTTGAAATGATCGGTTTATTAGACCTTTGAGGTCTATATTTTTTAACTACAATCGACCTTAAATTTAATTGTTTCATTAGCTTTTGGACATGTTTAAGAGATACTGAAATCCCTTCTTTTAATAAAACTTGATGGATCTTTGTGGCACCATAGCGTTGTTTATTCGTAAAAAAAATTGTTGAAATCTTCTTTTTCAACTTATTATTTCTGATTTCTGTAGCTGTCAACGGTTTATTCTTATAAAAATAATAGACACTTCTAGGGATTTCTAATAACCGACACAACAAAGAAACAGTGTAATCCTTACACCATTTTTCAATAAATTGAACAAGCGAATTTAGGTTTTCCGAGAGAATATGGCTGCGGCTTTTTTTAAGATTTCAAGTTCCTCATTTAAACGAGCATTTTCTTTTCTCAGTTCAGCTACTTCTTTTCCAGTCAGTCCTGTGGACTGATCAGGTAAATATAAATTCTTCCATTTGTAAATCGTTGCTTCAGATAAGCCATATTCTTTCGCTAACCCTCGAACAGAACGTCCAGTTTGATTCAGTTCAACAATCATTTGTTTAAAATTTTCTTCATATCGGGTCATAAAAATTCATCCTCTCGTAGATAAGTTTAATTTATTCTTGTCTCTACGAAAAGCTGTCTAAGATTTGATACTAACACCAAAATTATAGGGACCTTGAATTTTGGACAACTATTTTAAGTATCTAGAATAAATTTTCTTATAGCTTTTGAAACCCCATTATGATTATTGTCAGTTGTTTTTAAATTTGTACTTTTCTTTACCTCTTCAGGAGCATTGTCCATTACGACACCAAGACCTGCTAACGAAAGCATAGGAATATCATTAAAATTATCTCCTATAGCCATTGTGTTTTCTAAAGGGACATCATAGTATTTCGATAACTCTATTAATGCTTTATCTTTAGATACATCACGATGAGTGATTTCTAAATAATTATCTTTTGATAAATAAAATGAGCTATTTGGCAAACGTAAATTAGTACAATATCCAAGAAGCTGTTTGATTTCTTCAGATGCACCAATTAGTAGAAGCTTATGAATAGGTAAAGCAACATTCAATAATAATTGCTGAATGTTCTTTACGATAGGATGCTCTTTCGTAATATCAGCTTCTATCTTTGTCCATTTATCAATTTTATCAACGTACCATTCACTTCCAGAATATAGATTAATTGTGACGTGGGGAAACTTAGTATTAATGAGGTTAATAAGTTGTTGGACATCTGTCCTATTTAATTCATGACTAAATAGAGAAGTATAATGCCCGGATTTTTGTTTTTTTAAAACTAGTGCTCCATTATAGCAGATGATCGGATTATCAGTTATATTAAGTTCTTCTGTAATAGGAATCATACCTTTTGGTGAACGAGCAGAAGCTAAAATAAAAGGAATAGCTTTTTGGTGCAATACTGGTAGAATATCTTTTAATTGATCATCAACTAAGTGATGATCGTTTAAAATAGTTCCATCGATATCACTTATCACTAATTGGATTTGTCTGGAGTTCATACCTCTTCAACCTTTCTTCTCTCAATAAATCAATGAAACATCGTTTGATAATAATTTTGCTTTTTCTCTTTTTAAAGCTTTATCAGTTATGAAGTAATCGAAGTCGTTAATTGTTCCTATGGTATAAGTAGCAGACTGATTAAATTTTGTTTCCTCAGCTACTAAAATTTTTGTTTTAGCATTTTGCAAGACTAGTTGTTTTAAAAAGGCATCTTCTTGATCTTCAAAACTAATTTCTCCATTACGTAATCCAGCAGCACCAATAAAAGCAACATCAAAGGAAATATTCTTCAATACTTCTGCTTCATTCAGAGAATAATAAAAACGATTCTTTTTAAAGAATTGTCCACCTAATAAGTTGAATTTAATATTTTGCTTATTACTTAGCATAATAGCATTATCTAAAGAGTGAGAATAGATGGTTGCTTTTTTATCTATCAACTGAGCCAGCTTAAGAACAGTAGTCGAAACATCTAAGAAATAAGTTCCATTGTCTTTAATAAATGTTTCAGCATTTTTGGCAATGTGGGTTTTAGCGTCTGAGAATTTACTTAACCTTTCTTCGAAAGAATAAATTTGGGGTTTTTGACTAACTTTCATTATGCCGCCATGTGTTCGTTTAACCTTTCCTTCTTTGGTGAGGATTAAAAAGTCTCTTCGAATTGTATCTCGTGATACTTTGAAATAGTCAATCATATCTTTAGATGAAAGTTCTTCATTTTTTTCTAACAGCTGTAAGAGTTTGTTTAATCTTTGTTCTTGGAACATTATAATCACCTCATATAAAGTATAACAAAAAGGTATGCATTTTCAAGTATATGTAAGTAAATGTAAGTTTTTTGAAGATGTTTATATAGTTTGAGATTCAATTATATATCTTTTTATTCTATTGAATCCACTATCTCATGTGTAGAAAAATAA
The DNA here is from genome assembly GCF_008000875.1 of Enterococcus sp. DA9. Taxonomy (NCBI): domain Bacteria; kingdom Bacillati; phylum Bacillota; class Bacilli; order Lactobacillales; family Enterococcaceae; genus Enterococcus; species Enterococcus sp. DA9. The sequence continues at coordinate 14,652 of NZ_CP042837.1, read as the reverse complement.
AGAAAGCAGTTAAGGATAACTATAAGTATTCAAAGTTACTCTGCTAAATGGATAAAAAGGTATTGGATTATGTAAGTTTTGTGTATGGCAGAATAAATATGTAGAATAGGGGGGTGCGGATGTTTTCTTGGACTTTTATTAAGCGATCAACCCTAACTGCTTTCTATATTGAAGGGGACTAATACCGCCAAGTGATTGTTTGATTCTTTTATTATTGTACCAATGGATATAACGATCTAGAAGATGGATAAAGTCATCTATTGTACTCTTTTTCCAAGATATCCCGTAAAAGAACTCATTTTTTAATCTTCCAAAAAAGCCCTTCGCATGCCGCGTTATCGGGGGAGCATCCTTTCTTAGACATAGACTGAATCAAACCATTGGTTTCAATTCTTTCCAACCACCCTGGCCACCGATAGTGTGCGCCTCGATCAGAGTGGACGATCGGTTTTTCATTTGGCGCTAGCGATGAGAGTGCTTGGTCTAACATACTGTTTACCAATTCTGCATTGGGCTGAGTACTAATAGACCAACTAACAACAATGCCATCAAAACAATCAATAATAGGAGATAAATACACTTTGCCAGCCGGAATACGAAACTCCGTGATATCAGTCAACCACTTCTCATTGGGGGCTTCGGCCGTGAAGTCTCTCTCAATCACGTTAGGTGTAGCTGGCACTATCTCACCAGCATAAGAGTTATATTTCTTTTTAGCAACAAACCTAACGGTTAGTTTTTCTTCTTTCATTAATCTTCTGACGACTTTTTCAGACACAATTATCTTTCTATTTTTTAATTCACTATGAATCCGTCTATAGCCATAAATCGCTTGATTCTCTGTAAAAATTTCTTTAACCAGAACCCGTAAACCTGAATACTTGTCTGATTGTTTTAATTGGCTTCTATGATAAAAGTAACTACTCTTGGCTACGTTTAAGCTCTTAAGCAAAGCTTTCAGAGGATAGGTTTCAGATAAAGCATCAATCACCCTTGCTTTTTTCTTGTTCGATAGATCCTTTGGATTGATGCCTATATCCTTTTTTATTAGTTCTGCAGATTTCTCTAAGATATCTTTTTCTATACGTAATTGATAGACTTGTCGCTTCAAAGTATCAACTTCATCTTTTAATTCTTCTGTGTTCTGGTTATTCGGTATTTTCGACATGTTTGGGGGAAGTTCCTCACCGATGAGCTCCTGTTTCCAATCATAAAGCGTCTTTCGAGTAACTTGTAAACGCTCAGCGATTTTTCGGACAGAAGTTTTTCGGCTCACAAGATGAATCACGGCCTCTTTTTTCTGCTCTTGAGAATAGTTTAACTTACTGCGTCGTATTTTACGAGTTTCAGGAGCCAGTTCTTTACACCAATCACTAAGGAGATTTCGATCTGGATAGCCTAACATACGAACGGTCCTATAATAGTTACGACCAAATTCGATATAATGATCTACAGCAAATTGCTTTTCTTCATGAGTAAATTGGTGATTTCTTTTCGATGTCTTATAAAGATCTCCTTCTTTCTCATATTCTTTAAACCACTTATATAGAGCTTTTGGAGAAGGATACCCTAATTCCTGAATAACTGATGCTAAAGAGTGTTCGTATTTAATGTAGAGCTGAACTGCTTTCATTCTCTCTTCGTAAGAGTACATGGACATTCTCCTATCTTATCTGTCCAAGATTATGTCCGCACCCCCTCTTATGGATTTTATTCTTGCAAAATACAAGTTTTTAATTTATCTTGTTAAATAAATATGAAATTGAAAGAATAGTTAAAATAAAATAATGAACTTACTTATAAATTATCTAAATAATTAACAGATTGTAACCGATATAGCAAATAGAATTCAAGAAGTTTATACTGGTAGTAGAGTAATATCTATGTAGGTAGTTAGAACATTTGAAGAGGAGTAATATGATGAATTTATTTTTAAAAGAAGAAATTTTTTGTGCATATCTTGAAAACGAATACCCAGGATATAACTTTGAAATAGGACACTCCGTTATTTCAACAAATATAATTAATTTTAATCCTGTTATGAGTTGTGTTTATATTAGTGATAACTTAGTAGCAGCCGCAAGATATCAGCGTCATCTAAAAGTTTTTACAGATAAATTGATTTTCAAGAAAGAGCAATTACTGAAAACTGAATGTATTGCAAAAGGAAGTAGAGGGCAAATACTGATTCATACAAAAGAAAAACTGGAAAATGGAAGTAACTTAATGTTAACTTTAAATGTATCAACGCTTACAGGAACTAAATGGCATAAGAATAATTTAAAAAATATACTATCAAAATATAGTCAATAGTTTTATATACATGAGAATCAAATTTGATTGATATATAGTATCATTTGCTATATAAATAGACAGTGAAGACAAGAACTGTTTCGAATAAAGAGAAAAAAGTGTTTTAAAAGGCTGGGTAAAGTATGAAACGTTTGGAAAAAGTGTATCAACAGTTAGTCAATAATTGGGAAAATGTAAACGAGGAAATCATTTTAGAAGAACAAGGTTCCTCTGCAACGGAATTGGCCGAAACATTGGGCATTACCCGAGCCAATGCTAGTTTGGAGTTGAATAATTTGGTTCGTCAAAAACGAGCCATCAAAATCAAAAGTTATCCTGTTAGGTATTTTCCTATAAGCGTTTTGGAAGGGCTTGCAAACTGTCGCTTGCGACTGTCGACCTATGAAGTGTCAAAAATCCAAGAAGTACTTATAAGTAAGGCACACACTCCCCTTGTTGTGCGCAATCCATTTGAATTAATGATTGGTCAAAATGGTAGTTTAAAAAAAGCTGTTTCTCAAGCAAAAGCAGCGGTGCACTACCCTCCAAATGGACTCCATATGTTGTTGCTTGGTCCAACTGGTTCCGGAAAAACGTTTTTTGCCAATAAAGTGTATCAATATGCTATGTTTGAAAAATTGCTTTCTAATGATGCACCTTTTGAAAGTTTTAACTGTGCGGATTATTACCATAATCCACAACTTTTGTTAGCTCAACTGTTTGGCTATATTGAAGGGGCTTATACAGGGGCAAATGTGGGCAAGGCTGGATTGGTTGAAAAAGCAGATGGAGGCATTTTATTATTAGATGAAATTCATCGTCTGACACCTGAAGGACAGGAAATGTTATTTTATTTTATTGATCATGGGCGGTTTAATCGTTTGGGGGAAACGGGTTTTTCAAGGAAAGCCAATGTATTGATTATTTGTGCCACGACGGAAGATCCAAATTCTTCCTTACTTGAGACATTCTTAAGACGTATTCCGATGACCATCCAAATTCCTTCATTGAATGAACGTTCAGTAAAAGAAAAAATAGAATTGGCCAAGTTCTTGTTCGAAAAAGAAGCTAAGCGGGTGAAAAGAACCTTTTTAGTGAATATTGATGTAATGGATGCATTAATTCAAACGGTTGCTTATGGCAATGTAGGTCAGATGCAATCTCAAATTCAACTAATTTGTGCGCAAGCATTTTTGCATGGTTTGCATGAAGCCGACGAAATAACAATTGGCATTCATGACATGCCAGAAGAATTAATGGGAACGTGGCGATCAAGTAGTCAAACGTTTCAACGATCGAAAGAATTGGAAGAATTACTTGATATTACAACTAGAATTGATCCAGTTGAACGTTTAGAGCAGGACGATGACGAAACAAACGGTTTTAATATTTATGAAACTATAGAGGAAAAAGTGAAAATTCTCGAGGGTGAAGGTATTGGTGAAGATCAAATTCACCAATATATTTTAACTGATTTGCATCTTCATGTAAGAAATTTTGTTAATAATCAACAAATTAATTACAATTTGTTGAAATTTATGGATCCGAAGATTTCAACCTTAACAATTGAATTAAAAAAAATTGCGGAAGAGGCCTTACAAAATCGATTTGATCGGAAATTTCTCTATTACATTGGTATGCATCTTGATTCGTATTTTCGACGAGAAAAAGAAGAGAAACGTCTATCTCAAATGGACATTCGGGAAATGAAAACGGAACATCAAAGAGAATATTATGTGGCAAGGCTGTTCAAGTATAAAATTGAAGAAGTTCTTTCTATTCAGTTTCCAGAAATTGAAGTGATTTACCTGACTATGTTACTTGTATCCATTGAATCATTAGAGGAAAAAGAGCGTGTGAATATTTTGGTTATTGCTCACGGCAATGCAACGGCTACGTCAATGGTACAAGTGGCAACAGAGTTATTAGGATCAGCACCTATCTATGCATTGAATATGCCTCTGACTATCACTCCTGATGAAATGAAACAGAAAATTTTATTGCAGCTAGGTGAAATGGATGGGGCGCCTGGAATTCTCCTGTTGGTAGATATGGGATCTTTAGCAATGATGGAAGAAGTATTAATCAAAGAATCTGGTAAAAAAATTAAAACCATTCCTAATGTTACAACATCGATGGTCTTGGATGCAGTTCGTAAGATTAATTATACGGATTTAGGATTAATAGGAATCTACTCTTCCATTGTGAAAGATTTTCTTTCTTCGGTTCAATTGCAAATGCAGCAAGGTGGTCGAGAAAAAGCCATTTTATCAATCTGTACAACGGGAAGTGGTACGGCGGCCAAAATCGAAAAAATGGTTGCAGAAATTATTGAGCAGGGGGCAGACGAAACCATTCGAACAATTACGCTTTCGAGCATTGGCCTACAAGAGCAACTTCCAGCAATTGTGGACAAGTACCATATTCTGGCAACGGTTGGCACTACGAATCCTAAGATTGATGCACCACATATAACTTTGGAAGAGCTGATTGAAGGGACCGGAGAAAAAATACTTCGAAAAATCGTGGGTGGTCCAATGTTAAAAGAAAAACGGAGCAAACGAAAAAATGTCGTTGTAAAAGATTTGTGTCAAGATACATTAAATATGTATTTGGTCTATCTCAATCCCTATTTATTATCAAATATGTTGTTGGATTGGACCAAAGAACTACAAGTCAAAATGCAAAAGGAGTTCTCCAACACGTTGTTGTTGAAATTAGTGGTCCATACGGCATTTGCATTTGAGCGTGTGGTGAAACAAAATCCTTTGGGCTACCATGATGTGGCCAGTTCGGAGGTGCAGCAATTAGTTAAAATTGTGACAGAAACATTGGCTCCATTAGAAAAACAATTACTGTTGGAATTAACGGATGATGAAAAATTTTATATTGCGGAAGTCATTGCAGCAGATTGAAACTGTTTTATTTCTTGGATAGAGTGTTTCGTTTTTTATAAATGCATCAAAAAAGTGTTTTGTTAAGCGAAACACTTTTTTTTTTGTTTCAAAAAAAGCCTTTGAAATCACTCTTTTTCTTGAAACACTTTTTTGGCATGAGACTTGCTTATAGAAAAATGAAAGGGGTGTTGAATGAATGGTAAAAGTTATTATTAGCGGGCATGGTGATTTATCACTGGGGATTGTTGATGCCTTTGAAATGATTTTTGGTCATGACAATGAAGTCAAAGCAATTCCATTTGAGAAAGGTGAAGGGCTCCCGCAAGTGCAAGCTAAATTTGCAAGAGAGACAGAGCAATTATCAGATGGAGAAGAGATTCTATTTTTAGTAGATGTTTATGGTGGCACACCATACAATGCAGCAGCACAAGTAGTTTATGGAAGAGCATTTGCTGATATTTTAACAGGTGTAAATTTACCAATGGTTTTAGAAGCAGCAATTAATAAAAATCAATTGTCATTAGTTGACCTGGTTAATCATTTACAACGAGTAGCTCGAGAAGGAATTAAATGTTTTACAGAAGAAATGAACCATGTGCAAATAATGGATAATGAGGAGGATTTATTATGAAAATTGAATTAGTTAGAATAGATGATCGGTTTATCCATGGACAAGTATTAACAAAATGGGTAAAGCTACGACCAATCAATCGTATTATTATTGTTTCAGATGCTGTTGCTCAAGATGAAATGCGTAAGACACTGGTTCTATCTGTGGCTCCACCGAATGTCAAAGCTAGTGCAGTGACCGTTGACAAGATGGTACGCGCATTTCAATCGCCACGTTATACAAATGATAGTGTGATGCTTTTATTTGAACGACCAGAAGATATTGTTGAATTGGTTGAAAAAGGAGTTCCATTAAAGGAAATTAATGTAGGTGGTATGCGTTTTGAAAAGAATCGTCAACAAATCACCAAAGCAGTAAGTGTTTCTCCAACTAATATTGAGGCGTTCAAAAAATTGCATGAATTAGGGGTTCATTTAGAGTTAAGACAATTGCCGGGTGATACAAGTATCGACTTTTATCAAGAATTACTATCAAAATTAAACTAAAAAAGGGAGTGAATGAACATGTCGATGATTCAGGTTATTTTGTTATTGATTGTTGCAGGTATTACTGGGATGGGGAGCGTTCTAGATGAAGCCCAAACACACCGGCCATTAGTTGCTTGTACATTAGTAGGACTTGTTTTGGGGGATGTTACCACGGGAATTATTCTAGGGGGAACATTGGAAATGATGGCGTTGGGGTGGATGAATGTTGGTTTAGCAATGGCGCCTGATACAGCAATTGCATCAGTTATTTCTACGATTTTAGTGATCACTGCGCACCAAGGAATTGGTGAAGGAATAGCGATTGCTGTCCCATTAGCAGCAGCTGGTCAGGCATTAACAATTTTTGTGCGTACGATTACCGTTTTCTTTGTCCATAAAGCGGATAGTTATGCAGAACAAGGAAATTTCAGAGGAATAGAAATTATGCATATTTTATCCTTGTGTCTACAGGCTTTACGCGTTATGATTCCAACATTTATCATTTCATTAATTAGTGCGGATGCAGTAAGTAGTTTTCTAAATGGTATTCCAGATGTTATTACTGGAGGATTGCAAATTGGTGGCGGAATCATTGTTGTTGTTGGGTATGCAATGGTTATCAACATGATGGACGTGCCTTACTTGAAACCTTTCTTTTATATGGGTTTTCTTTTTGCAGCGTTTACTAATTTCAATCTAGTAGGATTTGGTGGTTTGGGTCTATGCCTTGCGTTACTATTTATTCAATTAAAATACAACGTAATTGGCGGTGGAAAAGGTGGAGGAACACCACAAGTAGATGGAGTTTCGACAAATGTAACAGCCAACTATGACGATGATTTAGATGATGATTTGGATGCATAAGGAGGACATGATAATGGAGACAAATGAAAAAAAATTAACAAAAAAAGATTTAAATAACATGTTTATTCGTTCGAACTTCTTGCTGGGTTCTTTTAACTTTGAACGGGTACAAAATATGGGCTTTTGTTTTGTTATGATTCCAGCAATTAAACGACTATATTCACCGGGAAAAGAACGAAATGAAGCGTTACAACGTCACTTAGAGTGGTTTAATACGCATCCTTGGCTGACAGCACCAATCTTTGGCGTAGTTGGGGCGATGGAAGAAGAGAAAGCTAATGGAGGTGAAATGTCAGGTACTTCGATTGCTGCAATGAAAATTGGATTAATGGGACCATTAGCTGGGGTAGGAGATCCAATTTTTTGGGGAACAGCTCGCCCAGTCTTAGCAGCATTGGGAGCTTCTTTAGCTATGGCTGGCAGTATCGGAGGACCATTATTATTCTTTGTATTAATTAATGCGATTCGATTGGTAACCAAATATTTTGGTTTGACAATGGGGTATGAAAAAGGAAATGAAATCATTCGTGGAATGGCTGGTGGCGCAATTAAAAAACTGACTGAAGGAGCATCAATCGTCGGGCTATTCGTTATGGGAGCGCTAGTTAGTAAATGGACTACGATTAATATTCCAATTGTGGCTACAAGAATAAAAAATGATGATGGCAAAGTGGTGACACAAACGGTACAGAATGTATTAGATAGTATCATGCCAGGTATGCTAGCATTGCTTCTAACACTTTTTGTAGCTTGGTTGTTAAAGAAAAATGTTAGTCCACTATTAATAATTTTGATCATCTTCGTTGTCGGAATTGCAGGAAAAGCATTCGGATTTTTAGGATAGTAAAATCATACAATGTAATAAATTAGATAAACTTCTTATAAAGTAACCAGCAGAAATAGTCTTGTTTCTGCTCTGATAGCGTAAAATATTTTGTGTAAATGAATAAAATCCATACAAAAAAGGAAGTCCCTTCTGTAGAATTAAGTTTACGACAACCAATTCACAGAAAAGAGGACTTCCCTATGAATGATTTTACTACAGAAATTGTGCAAACTCTAGTCACTAAAGGAGATTTAAATGAATTATTCCGTTCACACTTAGAAAGAGCGGTAAACACCCTCCTACGGACTGAATTAACGGCTTTCTTAGAGTATGAAAAATATGACCGCACTGGTTTTAATTCAGGTAATTCGAGGAACGGTTCTTATTCTCGATCCATCAAAACCGAATATGGTGAATTAACATTGGAGATACCTAGAGATCGAAATGGTGAGTTTAAACAACAAACTTTATCAGCCTACAAAAGAACAAATAACACATTGGAAACCACCATCATCCATTTGTTCGAAAAAGGCGTTACGATGTCTGAAATCGCTGATTTAATTGAAAAGATGTATGGGCATCACTATACTCCACAAACCATGTCCAACATGACTAAAGTGCTGACTGAAGAAGTAAATGCATTTAAAGTTAGAACTCTAAATGATAAGTATGTCGCTATTTTCATGGATGCTACTTATATTCCTTTAAAACGGCAAACCGTCTCCAAAGAAGCAATCTATATTGCCATTGGTATACGAGAAGACGGCACTAAAGAAGTACTAAGTTATGCGATTGCTCCGACTGAATCGACTTACGTTTGGAATGAGTTGTTACAGGACATTTACTCCAGAGGGGTTCATGATGTCTTACTGTTTATTACCGATGGCTTAAAAGGCATGAAAGATACGATTCACCAGATTTATCCTAAAGCTAAATACCAACATTGCTGTGTTCACGTTTCCCGTAATATTGCTCATAAAGTACGTGTCAAAGATCGAAAAGAAATCTGTGATGATTTTAAGGCTGTTTATCAAGCTAGCTCAAAGGAAGAGGCAAATACCTTTTTAGGGAGTATGATTGAGAAGTGGCAGAAAACTTATCCTAAAGTGACGCAGTCACTGATAAAAAATCAAGATTTATTGACTTTTTATGAGTTTCCGCCTGGTATCCGCCGAAGAATTTACTCAACTAATTTAATCGAATCTTTCAATAAACAAATCAAGAAATACAGCCGCAGAAAAGAGCAGTTTCAAAATGAAGAATCACTAGAGCGTTTCCTAGTATCCATCTTTGATATATACAATCAAAAATTCTTAAATAGAAGCCATAAAGGCTTCCAACAAGTGACGGATACATTAGCTTCAATGTTTACTGAGTAACCCATTATTTTGCAGAAGGACGAGTTATTTACACAAAATTATTGACGCTCCCTACAAATTGATTATACTTATTTTAAATATATATCATTAGGAGGATTATGATGAAAAAAAGTTACCATTACTTATTTATTAGTGGCTTAGTTCTAGGTGGTGTTATGTTAAACACACATGTGGTACAAGCCGAGGAATTTGCTGCGGCCACAACTAGTGAAGTTGTCACGGACACTTCAATACCGAGTAATCAACAGGTGACAGAAGCAGAGACGGTTCTGTACCACCAACAACTGCTATTGCTACTGAAAGCGCTTATGAAGAAGAACCTGTGTCAACAGCGTCTACTAGTACGGTAATGACAACAAGCAGTTTAGTAAGTGATACCACTAATCGAACAATAGCAGCAAATGAAGCAGAGAAGGTTTCTGTACCACCAACAACTGCTATTGCTACTGAAAGCGCTTATGAGAAGAACCTGTGTCAACAGCGTCTACTAGTACGGTAATGACAACAAGCAGTTTAGTAAGTGATACACTAATCGAACAATAGCAGCAAATGAAGCAGAGAAGGTTTCTGTACCACCAACAACTGCTATTGCTACTGAAAGCGCTTATGAAGAAGAATCTGTGTCAACAGGTCTACTAGTACGGTAATGACAACAAGCAGTTTAGTAAGTGATACCACTAATCGAAACAATAGCAGCAAATGAAGCAGAGAAGGTTTCTGTACCACCAACAACTGCTATTGCTACTGAAAGGCTTATGAAGAAGAACCTGTGTCAACAGCGTCTACTAGTAGGTAATGACAACAAGCAGTTTAGTAAGTGATACCACTAATCGAACAATAGCAGCAAATGCACTACTACTCTCTACCTCTCGGTTCGGCGAACTTTGAGACAAACTTAAGTTTTCAGATGTCACCGAAAAAGAAGGTTGGCAAGAAGTAAATGATGGCTTTATAGTAACGCTAGATAAAGGCGATCATTTTTATATTCGCAGACAACAGGGGAAGATTTTGTTTATAGTGCAGATATCACATTCTTAAAGGATCAGGGTGCTGGTGCGCTTATTTTAGAGGAGACCAAAATACTGACGTAAAGAATGCCTACGCGTTAATCTAGATGCTAGTAATCATAAAGCTAAAATGTGGCTTGGGATGATAATCAAGATATCAATTAATTGATGAAAAGATATCGTACCGACAGAAGATAAAAAATATATTTAAAGTTGTTGCTTTAGATACTTGGCTGTCTTATTATATCACGATCAACTGATTGCTAGTACAGGGGATTATTTCTTCAAAAGATGATAAGGGACAGATAACATTTATTCAGGAGGGCTACTTAGCTTGCTTAACTGGAATGGAGAAATGATTTCCAAAATGTTAGGTATACCCTCTTACGGATGACTCGTCGCCCTCATTGAAGAATCGTTGTGACATCTGATGGGACTGTCGAAGCGAAAGGACAATTTTTTGAAGAAGAGCCAGCGCATATCAGTATGTCAAACATGATGCGGACCACATCTCTATTAAAGTATCTCCAAAATCTACTGCGCCCAAATTACTATTAAGGATGCTAATGCACAATCTATTCAATTTTCAGATATTCTTTGAACATTGGCGCTAACTATCTGACAGTGAATAGTCAAGTAGTTCAACCAGATGGCACGGTGGCAGAGGTTTCCTATCGGTTGAATGTACATCGTCGTCAAGTGATGATATTTATTACAATGAATTATTCAGAGATCAATTCCATTATTCTGTCGAGGATGGGTGGGGAAATGATCCGAATGGTTTGGTCTATTATATGGTACTTATCATTTCTTCTATCAATTTTATGATGATAACAAATGGGGACAATGCATTGGGGGCATGCAACTAGTAAGACTTAATCCTGGGAAGAGCAGCCGATTGCTTTTTATCCTGATGCCAATGGGACCATGTTCTCAGGAGCGATGGTTATTGACGAGAAGAATACCTCAGGTCTATTCCCAGATGGACAAGGTGGTCTAGTAGCACTAATTACAGCTAACGGTAATGGTCAACGGATAAAATTAGCTTATAGTAGGACGAAGGCAAGACGTGGACAAAATCTGATAAAATAGCCGCTGATTGGAGTGAGATCCTTTAGAGTCTAAAGATTTTCGAGATCCGAAAGTTTTTCTATGGAAATCAATGGTTTATGGTGATCGCAGGCGGACCACTTAGAATTATTCGTCAGACAATCTTTTAGATTGGAAAGTAGAGTCAACATATGCTGATTTATATACAGAATGCCCTGATTTATATCCTATTGAAACAGAATCTGGCGAACTGAAATGGGTATTATCTAGAGGTGGTCGTTCCTATAAGGTTGGTGATTTTAAACAAGTTGATAATAAGTGGACATATATTCCCGATGCTGATTATCTTGAAGAAGATGGTGTGATGAATTTTGGGAAAGATTCTTATGCAGCAATGACCTACTATCTTCAAGATTTTGGAACAGCAACTAATCCTACTATTCCACAATTGACAGAAATCAACTGGATGAACACATGGGATTATTGTAATTTAGTTGGAGATGCTTTGGGACAAGCATTTAATGGAACATATAATCTAAACCTAAATTTAGGTCTCAAAAGATGGCTCTAAGTATGTTCTTACGCAACTCCAATTCAGGCATATGAAGGCTTGAGACTTTTAGATGAGTCTATTGTCAACAAATGTTTTAGTTGCACAAGATAATCAATTGTTCGCAGACTTTAAAGGAGATGTTTACGAGATTGTCTCTACCTTTAGACCATCGGCAGATACTAAAAAAGTAGGTTTTAATTTACGTGTTGGAGACGGGGAACAGACCAAAGTTTATTATGATTTAGAAACAGAGAAATTGGTTCTTGATCGCAGTCAATCAGTGTTATTTTAAATAATGCCTTTGCCGAAATAAATAGTCAAACAGTAAACGTCATGATGATGGCAGTATTGAATTGCACATTTTCGTTGATAGAGCTAGTGTAGAAGTATTTGCTCAAGGCAATACAGTAGCTGGAGCAAATCAAATTTTCCCAGCACCAACTAGTAATGGATTGAGTGTGTTGATAGAGGGAGCAGCGCCGAAGCAGAGATTGCTTTGTATCCTTTAAGCAGTATTTGGTCCGAAAAACAGGTAGTTACGGATCGATAGATATATCTCTCTATCTAAAGCACAAATCGTTTAATATTGGGGATGAACTTGAGTTGAAAGCTTATATCATGCCAGGAGATGTAGCACAAGATGTGATATGGACAGTAGATGATGCAAGCTTAGTGCAATTACAAGCGCAAGGAAATAGAGTGGTTCTCAGAGGACTAAAATCTGGTCCGGCTACTGTAATAGTAACTTCTCAATCAGACCCAACATTATCAAAACATTCACAGTTAATATATTAGAAGATCAGTTTAAGACTAATCTAGATGATTTGGTAGCTGTTTCTGGTGATTGGTATAGAGATGGAGAATCTTAATTGTCTCTAATACAGGAGCCAACGATTACTACATGACTTCTCAACCGGTAGCTGAAAGTGATTATAGCTTAGACTTAGATGTTAAATATGAAAGAGGCCTTGTTAATATTTTCTTTGCATCAGAAAATAAGATCCTCGTATGGCTTATTCACTTCAATTTGGTGGCAATGATCAATCAGGCTTTATCGATTTATGGGTGACACTATTGCTGAGGCACCTATGGCTTCTCCAATTAATGACAATAATTACATCATGTGAAATTAGTCAAATCTGGAGAAATTTAAGTGTTCTTGTTGATGAAGTTGAGTATATATCTTACACGTTTGATCAGTTAGAGCCATTTTATCAAGAGGCACCTTATGTTGGCGTAGGACTTTGGGATGGAGAATGGCAATTCAAAATCTGCTGATTACTTATGCAAAAGATGCAGAAAGTAATGATAACTCTCCTATAGTAGACACATCTACTGAAGCTCCTCAACTTCTACTGCTAATGCCCCTCAATTGCCTGCTGTGCCAACTGCAACTACTTCTCAGGGTACTGTTTCACCAGTATCAGAAATAATTCTATAACACATGGTACTGAGATTCTAGCCCATTCAAATAGTTTAGATTTTGAAAATAACAGTAATAATATGGCTCAATATGGCATACAAACATATATTACCAACACGGTTCATTAGAATATAACCAAACTGAAATGAAGTTAAATCAGTCTTCCGAAAATACTTTACCTCAAACAGGTGATTCAAAAGCTAAATTACAGGATAGCGTAGGTGAAATGAAGTTAAATCAGTCTTCCGAAAATACTTTACCTCAAACAGGTGATTCAAAAGCTAAATTACAGGATAGCGTAGGTGAAATGAAGTTAAATCAGTCTTCCGAAAATACTTTACCTCAAACAGGTGATTCAAAAGCTAAATTACAGGGTATAGTAGGACTAGTATTGCTATTCTTTGCTAGTCTTCTAGGATTACAGATTTCCAGAAGAAGAGTAAGAAATGGTAAATTTGTTACAGTATTATTTAGGAGAGTCTCAGACTCTCCTTTTTGGTGAATTATATATTTTTATAGGGCAGGGAAAAGGATGACATTTCTAAAAAAATGGTTACTATTATTAGTGTCGCTGAGGGTAATGGTGATTGTCTCGGTGCTCTATTTTAATCAGAAATTGATAGCACAACGACATGTCAGTTGCGTGTAGGAAAGTCTTGCAAAACACCATAGATACTAATTCACAAATTAATTTTTAGGAGATGATAAATGGAATATAACTGCTACGGGCAACCTATCGGACCAAGTTTAAAAGAAGTTGTTTTAGAGGGTTCTGTTGCAAAGTTTTAAATCTACTATCAAATAAGGTAGAATAATAGAAAAGATAGCAGGAGGAATGACGATGAATCATTTTAAAGGAAAGCAATTTCAGCAGGATGTGATTATTGTAGCCGTGGGCTACTATCTTCGTTATAACCTTAGCTATCGTGAAGTTCAAGAATCTTATATGATCGTGGCATTAACGTTTCTCATACAACGATCTATCGTTGGGTGCAAGAATATGGCAAACTACTCTATCAAATTTGGAAAAAGAAAAATAAAAAATCCTTTTATTCATGGAAAATGGATGAAACGTACATCAAAATTAAAGGAAAATGGCATTATTTGTATCGAGCCATCGATGCAGATGGTTTAACTTGGATATTTGGTTACGTAAAAAACGGGACACACAAGCAGCCTATGCTTTTCTTAAGCGGTTAGTGAAGCAGTTTGATGAACCGAAGGTTGTAGTCACAGATAAAGCCCCTCTATTACAAGTGCCTT
>NZ_CP042836.1:0-35319 GCF_008000875.1 Enterococcus sp. DA9 | reverse complement strand
GGCGCAGGAGGGCTTAAAAATGATTGATTATAATGATCGTGGACGTTTAAAGTGGGCAGGTTTTTATTTATCTGATCATACTGAAAAAATTGATGCCGACAATGAACAACGAGCCAATCAAAATTTGGCAAAAGAACAAATAACGACTGAAGAGGTTGCGGAAGTATTGAACGCTGCAGTCATAAAAAATAGATCAGTATGTATTCAAAAAGAAGAACGAAACGCTGAAGGATACTATCCAGAAGATATTGTTAGCAAGATCTTAGGTAGTGATGAGCTGGGGATCTACGTTGGAAAAAACAAAGTTCACTACGACGAAATACGTCATATCGAATTTTACCAGGATAATAAATGGGGTCGATTAGAATGAACATTATCCAGCAATATGAGCTAAAGTATATAACCTTTGATCAGCTATCAGAAGAGATTTGGGGTTATGGCCAGCGTTTGATAAATGAGGTTGGTGTTGAACGCTTCTCTTTCTATGTAGAAGCTGCAGCAGGATACCATAAATACGAATACTATATTGGCTATTAAAGTGCAATAAAATTATATTTATTTTATGTTTTACATTTTGTATCAATTCTGATAAAATTACCTATAGGTAATTAAAAAAATATAAAAAAATAGTTACAACCTTAGGACGTTGTAACTAGCTTGAAGCATACTAGAGCTAACTAAAATAGCACTAGAAAGCAATGTTAAACCCGTCCAACAAACTTGATTTAACATTGAGACCAGCTTATTCAGCTAAATATAGGTTGAATAAGCTTCTTTGTTTTAAAAAAACAAAAGGTGTACTACGAATAACGCAAGTAAAAGAAATACTATTACAACCAGTAGGCTACAAGTAAGTATTACTAAACATTGCGTAGTTAGAACCTTTGCTCTATTGTCTAAGCCACAAATTAGAGATCAGCTTTATGATGCTAAGAGCGAGCTGCATCCATGCGGACATAGGTTCTTTGACACTATTAATTCTCCTTTTTAGGATAAGGGAATTGCTAGTAGTTTTTTCATTAGCACCATCCCCCTTCATTTGATTGAGTCTAGTGCTGCTGTGATAGTTTGCTGTTTAATATGCTTACATTCTTATTATAACATAAATGAAACAACACATGGTTAGAGGTCGTATCAATCAAAATAGTGTCTCACAAACGATTTATTACTTACTCCTGCTGACTAACGGACTGTTCTTCAGTAACTGTAACTATATGTTTGTTAAATGGTGTTAGATCAAATCTTAGACAGCTTTTCGTAGAGACAAGAATAAATTAAACTTATCTACGAGAGGATGAATTTTTATGACCCGATATGAAGAAAATTTTAAACAAATGATTGTTTGAACTGAATCAAACTGGACGTTCTGGTTCGAGGGTTAGCGAAAGAATATGGCTTATCTGAAGCAACGATTTACAAATGGAAGAATTTATATTACCTGATCAGTCCACAGGACTGACTGGAAAAGAAGTAGCTGAACTGAGAAAAGAAATGCTCGTTTAAATGAGGAACTTGAAATCTTAAAAAAGCCGCAGCCATATTCTCTCGGAAAACCTAAATTCGCTTGTCCAATTTATTGAAAAATGGTGTAAGGATTACACTGTTTCTTTGTTGTGTCGGTTATTAGAATCCCTAGAAGTGTCTATTATTTTTATAAGAATAAACCGTTGACAGCTACAGAAATCAGAAATAATAAGTTGAAAAAGAAGATTTCAACAATTTTTTTTACGAATAAACAACGCTATGGTGCCACAAAGATCCATCAAGTTTTATTAAAAGAAGGGATTTCAGTATCTCTTAAACATGTCCAAAAGCTAATGAAACAATTAAATTTAAGGTCGATTGTAGTTAAAAAATATAGACCTCAAAGGTCTAATAAACCGATCATTTCAACAGAGAATCTCTTAAATCAGGACTTTTCTACTGAAACGATCTGTGAGAAATGGGCAGCTGACATTACGTACATTCCTACTAAGAAAAATGGTTGGTGTTACTTATCTTCAATCATGGATTTACACACGAAAAAAATTATTAGTTATACATTTTCAAAACGAATGACTGTGGATTGTGTCATTCAAACATTGAATAAAGCAAAAATACATTATCACATTCCAGAAGGAATGATTCTACACACTGACTTGGGCAGCCAATACACAGCAAGAGAAGTGGAACAATGGCTTAAAACCAACAAAATAAGGCATTCTTATAGTAGAAAAGGAACACCTTATGATAATGCTGGAATCGAATCTTTCCATGCCTCATTGAAAAAAGAAGAAGTCTACACGACTAGCTACTCAGATTTTGAAGAAGCAAATCGAGCGCTATTTAGCTACATTGAAGGATTTTATAACCGAAATCGAATCCATAGCTCGATTCACTATCTAACCCCACAGGAATTTGAAGAATTAGCAAAAGAAAAAATGGCTTAACCGTCTCTACTAAAATGTGTCCAAGATATTGACTCAAATCCAAAAACCACCATTACCTGTAGATAAAAACCAATATATTTACTATACTCACTATATTAAATATATTTAGTATAGTAAAAACTAGAAACAATAAAATTTGTGAATGTTGTATACCCCCAAACAATACACATATTTTGAAGGATTAGGATTAATAAAGCTAAAAATATAGTAAGTATACTAAATATATTTACTATATCTAGTATACTTACTATATTTTAATCTTTTGATCGTCTATTATATATAATCCGTTCCTCGTCGTTTAAAGTATCAACATAGGCGTCCATTGCAAGTTTGACTATTTCATACATAGGAATATCTTTTGCATAACTAAGATCCCGAATGGTTTTTAGTACGGGAGGATCTACTTGAACTGGTTTTCTTTCTTTCGCAGTGTACTTTCGTTCCCCTAACTCGACATTAATATCATCTTTAATTGAAATATCTTCAGCACCAATTTTCTTCTTATCTTTGTTCGTTGGTAATAATGCCATTTAGTTTAATCTCCTTTCCAAGAGGTAGGATATGATTGGCCATTGAGTCAGCATATTTAGGTGTATAATCAAATCCTTCAATATCACCATGTTGTTCATAGTATTCAATTCTTTCTTCTAATTCTGTAAAGATGTCTGCAAAAATAGCCCACCATCTTCGATCTACATAATCATTTAATTGGATACCATTCTCACCATACATTTCTAACCGATCCGAGCCTTTAACAATGCTTTTAAAAATGTTTGATTCACCATACTTATCAATTGTTTTTTGATAGTTTGCGTGTTGAGAGGAACGTCGCACTGAGAAAAGAACAGGCAAAATTCCAATGATTTGAAGATGAGACTCTTCAAAATTCGTGACAATCGGAACTAAAACTTTATTAATAAAATCTTCTGTTCCTTCCATTGCGTACCGTTTTAATTCTTGCATTGCAATAATATAATCTGCAGCAGTTAAGAATGCACGAACCACATTATCTGTTGATGGTGGGCAGTCGATAAAGATATAATCGAAATTTTTTCTCAATTCTTCTAAAGGTTTAATGAAGGCCAATGATCTCTTACGACGATCAGGATATTTTCGGACAAGTATTCATTAAGTTCTTCAGATCCAGGAGAGCCAGCCATAATATATAAATGTGGACTTACTTGAGTAATACCTGAAACCCAGTCCCCTTTTTTGATTGCTGCAGACATGGATCGATCAAAGCTAGTAATTTGATACGTTGATCCAATGTTGGAAGTAGTATTTCTTTGTTGGTCATAATCAATTAGCAACACGTCTTTTTCAAAAAGTTGACTAGAAACAATCGCTAATAAATCATTGTCTGTAGTCTTACCAATGCCGCCTTTTCTACCTGTAAGCATTACAACTTTTCCTAGTTTATCTGATGTTTTAAATGCAGTCCGTAAGTTTTTCATAGTTCCCTCCAATTTCCTATACTAAATATATTTAGTATACTTCATATACTTAATATATTCGATATATCTAATATACTCCAAATTGATAAGAATTCAGACTTTATAAGGAATATAGTGGATATACTAAATATATTTGCTATATTCAGTATATCAGATATATTCAAAATGTCAAAATATATTTGTGCGTTTTGCGTTGACAATTTAGAGTGAAAAGAGGTAAACTTAATTCTATAGAAACCACAGATAATTCACTATTTACAAAGTAGCAAAAGCAGTGGTACTCTTTAAACAGAAAAATTACATAAAAAAAAGAGACGGAAATAATTGATTTTAGCAGAATCAATTATTTCTGAATCACATGGTTAGGACATGTGTTCACGCTCGTCTCAAGAATATGTAAGTAGCTACCAACTACTTATATTAAAAGTTGATCGGATACCTTTCCGATTGCCTTTATTCTACCAAAAAAAGGCGAGCAACTCAACAGAAGAACGTTTATTTAGTGTACTTAAATTAAATATTCTTAAACACTGAAGAGAGAACACATACTATGGCTGAGATTAAAGCTAAACTGTGTTCTCTTTTTGTTTGAGAAAGGACGTTACAATCGATGTTGAGCGAAATTTATTCAGCTATTCTTAAAAACGGCTTACGTACATACAAATATCGAAACAGCACCATGAACCTGCAGGTCATATTGATTCCAGTAGGAGTGGTGCTATCTTTGCGTACCGTAGCAAGCAATTAATGAATGTTGGGCGTGGTATGGTCATTACTTCGGAAGAAGCTATTTTAGAGAACGAAAAGAAACTAACGCATTGGACACCTAATACCTATCGCTTTGGTACTTATGCGGATGATTATCGAACAGTGGTTAAAGGTCATTCTGAGAAAAACTTAAGTCAAATCAACACATTTGTAGTTGATATCGATTCAAAAGAGAACCATCAAGGCGAAATTATTTTAGCCTGTTTAGATCAAGTGGGCTACATGCCAACGCTAATTTTAGAATCAGATCATGGTTATCAAGTTTATTTTGTACTAAAGACACCAGGCTATGTCACAAAGAAAAGCAATTTCAAGGTGATCGATGTAGCAAAAAAATTTCAAAAACAATTCGTCTACAGTTGGCTGAAAATTGTCCGGAGTGGATCTAGGATGTAACCACTTCGGAATTGCTCGATTCCCACAAGAAAATAATATTGTTTTTAAAGAAATGAACTATCAGTATTCTTTTGCTGACTGGATTCAATGGTCGATGAAGCTTGAATCAGATCAAAAAACAAAAGAAGATCGAGAACGAAAACTAATTGTCTTTCCTGAGAAAAAAGAAATTCGCCAAGTAGATGAACCGTGGTTCGATATGTTACTTCATAAAGCAAACATCGTCGGCGGAGAAGGACGTCTTGGTCGAAATAATGTGATTTTCACGCTTTCTTTAGCTTATTACTCTTCAGGTTATGCATTGGATACTTGCGATACAATATGTTCACATTCAACGAACGGTTACAGGAACCGCTATCTGAAGCAGAATTAGTAAAGATTGTACGTAGTGCTTATTCTGGTAATTATCAAGCAGCAAGCAGAGAATTCATTATTGAATTGTGCCAGCAATGGGTTTCACCAACCTTAAAAAATAATGATCTGTTCATTCAACGACGTGGCTGGTGGAAATTTAAAAAGCCACGAGATCAAAGAAAATATAGTCATAAAAATGAATGGAAAGAAGATCTATTGGCTTATCTAAGCGAAAAAAGTCTTGCTAGTGAGCCTTATTTGAACCTGTCAAAAAAGAATTGGCTTCACAACTAACGATGCCCAAGCGAACACTTGATAAGATCTTAAATGAGTTACGAGAGGAGAATAAAGTCTTCTACAAGGTAACACGAGGAAGAAATGGCGGAATGATCATTGCTTCAGTCAAAACGTTGTTCGCGAGGGTTATTCAACTAAGTAAAGAAAAGAGACTAGATTATTCAACAAGGATCACAGAGGTATTTGGACTCAACGAGAGCTTAGTAGAAGAGACATTTAGACAATTATCAACCCCCTTGAACCCTCTTAAAGAAGTGAATCTTTTTGAAGTAGATACAGGTTGAAAAATAAAAGGTGCAAATTGCCTTATACAATATATCTATGATACTTCTGTAGGTGTTGCTCCCTTTGCCTAGCTACGTGTAGGTGGTATACTTATAACTGCGTATGCAGTCTTATGTATCATGGAGGAAGTTGTATGTCGTTAAAAAATTATGTCTATTCACATCCTGTTAATGTGTTTATCATTGGTCGTTTGGGATTATCTGTGGAAGTGTTCTGTGAGCTTTATGGTTTTAAGCAGGGGACTTTGTCTTCTTGGGTTACCAGGGAAAAAACAGTTGCTTCTTTGCCGATTGAGTTTCTTCATGGGTTGTCCTTAGCTTCTGGGGAGACTATGGATCAGGTATATGATTGTTTTGTGTGTTAGAGCAGGAGTATATTGAGTATAAATAGCTAACGAGTTAAGAAAAAGGAAGAAGTATATCCAGTAGTAGTTTTTATTTACTTAAAAAATTGGTTCATTGAGCAACCTATCGCTGCTAAAGTAGCAAAGGAAAACGTTAAAGGAAAGAATTTAGGGAAGAAATCGAAATGAAATCGGACGACTGGATTGAACAACCTGGCTTCCTCTGAAAAGAAATAGCAAACGAAAGAAATTTTGGGTATTGCAATTATGGCCATTAGGAAAACTTTGTAGTTACGGGGCACGACTTATTCTTGATTTAACCGTTTACTCGATTGGAGTATTTGGAACGGCTTATTACTTGATAAATGATCCCAATAGGATTGCAGCATCAGACATTTTTACAGTGCTAATGACGTTGATTTTTGTCATGCTATTGTCTATTTTTACTCAATTAGTCATGCAATTTACCAGGCAAAAATTAACAGCAGGAAAACTTTTCAAAAGCCTATTCGATTTAATTGTTGTAAATGCAATTCTAGCGACTTTAATAAAACAAATTGAACAATCTGGAAGAACAACAAAAGGAGTGAAGGATTTTTTATTGACGTTTATTCACTTTGTAAATGGACACATGTATTTGTTTGAAGTGGGTATTATTCTCTTTTTGGTCGGGTATGTATCCACGAAACTTATTAAACGTTCAATTGAAAAAGAAATTGAAATTGACCTGATTCCGACACTTCTTGGTTATGAGTACAATGTTGATTTTGGAAGATATGACGAATTGATCAATACGGATATCGTTCACACGAGTATCCATGAATCTACTGTTAAGGGCATCAGATCTATTTTAAAAAATGGCCAGGAAATGAAAGCAATAGATCGAAGAAAAGAGATCTACAATTTTATGAAGTCGAAGCAAGCCTACGATATGGCATCGGAAAATTGTGGTTAATGGAAGTAATATTCGTCAAAACAAACCATACATTTTTTGGAACAGTAGTGATTTAGAACTTCCAATGAAAGATAAATAATTATGGAGAATCGTTTGAAAATGATTCCTCTATACAGGATTGTGCTTATAGTTGGCATGGAGTTAAAAACCTTAAAGAAGGAGCAGTTATTCAAAGTGAAAGAACGTCATAATCAGTTACTATGTAGTAAAACGGGTACGATGAACATTGAATACCGAACAGAATATTTAGAATTAACGAATCAAACTGATTTTTTGTTGATTCGAAAGCAACAAGAGCAAGAAAATTAATGGCTACTTATAGCCAATTGATTGATGAATGGGAACAATTCAAGGAATCTAAATTCCAGAACGTCTCTAAAAGCCTTTATTTGTAAAGAGCATAAGGAAACGTGGGAACACTTTTAAAAAAAGTGTTCCAATAGGCTGTGCTATTACGTTTTTCAAAAATAATTGTGGGAACAAAATATTTAAAAATAGGATAGCGGAAGGATAGTAAAGGATAGTAAAAGGATAGAGGTAGGATAGCGGAAAGGATAGGCTCCTTTTCTGGATAAATGTCAATAAAGTAGACACAAAAGAGCAGATACTTAGTGAGAATCAAAGTATTTATCCTCCATTTCATTTGGTGTAAGCATACCTAAGGTTCCGTGAGGACGCTGTGAGTTGTAGAATCCTTCGATATACTCAAAGCAAGCAAGTTGGACTTCTTGAAGAGAAGAAAAGGTTCTTCTGTTGAGTTCTTCTTTCTTCATATATTTGAAGAAAGCTTCTGTAACGGCGTTGTCCCAGGGATACCCAGGTTCGATAGGGACTGAACAATAGAATGATTTTCTAAAAACTTTCTGAATTCAAATGAAGTATACTGGGAACCTTGATCTGTGTGAAAAAGAACGGAAGCCTTAGGCTTTCTGACTTGAATTGCTTTTTCTAGTGTTGTAATAGCTAAAGTAGTATCAATATTTTTGCTGACAGTCCAAGCAATGATTTTTCTAGAAAATAAATCTAAAATCACACAAAGATAAACAAATGATTTTTTCCAACAGGAATATAAGAAAAATCACTCGTCCATACTTGATTTGGTGCAGGAGGGTTAAACGCTTGTTTCAAATGATTAGGGCGTTTCAAAGAAACCTGACCTGCGGTCGGTTTAAAGACAGGTTTTACTGTAGACATTTTAGGTAAGTTCATTGTACTCATTAGGCGATAAACTCGTCCAATACTAATAGAAATGCCATAGTCACGTAGAAGCATGCGTCGTACTTTTGCAGGACCTACTCGTTTTTTAGAGGTTGTATAGATTTCTAAGATCATCTTTCTCAACTGTTGGTTTTCTGCTGTTCTAGGAGCAATTTTTCCAGAAAAACGTTTGTAGTAAGTTGAACGATTAACCTTAAGAACCCTGCAAAGCGTAACAACAGAGTGTTCATGACGTAAAATACGAATCGCATTTAGTCGTTTGTCGAGTGTGGCGTGAATATGGCAATCGCTTTTTTTAAGATTAAATTTTCCTCTTCTAGCTGAAGGTTTCTTTTCTGTAACTGTTTGATCTGTCGAGCCGTGAGGATCGTATCATCATCAATTTGGACTTCAGAATATTGCTTCACCCAGCGAGCTACGGAGGACAGGGCGACTCCATATTCATTAGCTAAAGCGTTTTGCGATTTGCCACCTTCATAAAGTTTTACGATTGATTTTTTGAACTCTTCGTCAAATTTTCGTGGAGATTTACGTTTGTCTACCATAATCAAAATTCCTTTCTCAAATAATGTCTAATTAATTAATAGCATAGCAAAAAAACTGTCTACTTTATTAGCATACATGCAAAAAGAGCGTGTGGAAGGCAAGATAAAAGCAAATCAAACGAAGAAATATTCTCCTAAGATAAAGAAAACAATAAGCGAATCAGTGACTACAAAAAGTGAAGTATTTGATCCAACAAGGTTCTTAAAACGATAAAATTAGAAGGAGAATGTGATGAGTAAATCACCAGCAGTCATTCTCACTTGTCAATTTACCTTGCCCAATAAAAAATCTTTTTCAACATACATTGATTATATGACAAGAGAAAAAGCGCTGGAAGAAAAGGAACGACGTACGCCCGAGGAAGAACAGGAACTGCGTCTAATCAAGAATGCTTTAGAGGATTTTTATATTCCTGAAGGAGAAACTTTTTCGGAGAGTAAGACGGGTAAAGAATTCAGCGAAACGTCGAATGAAGCGCAATCGTTGATGAAACATGGAATCAATTTTGACAAGTTAGAAGAACAAGATTTTACCAAATATCTTTCTTATATGACACGTCACTATGCGTTAGAACAAAAGAAAGTACTGACGCATAGTGAACAAATAGAATACCAACGCTTGAACCAAGCAATAAAAAAATATCAAACAGAGCCACACAAAAAAGCTTCAGGAAATCTTCCTGGAGTTTTTTTGGATTTGAGTCAATATCTTGGACACATTTTAGTAGAGACGGTTAAGCCATTTTTTCTTTTGCTAATTCTTCAAATTCCTGTGGGGTTAGATAGTGAATCGAGCTATGGATTCGATTTCGGTTATAAAATCCTTCAATGTAGCTAAATAGCGCTCGATTTGCTTCTTCAAAATCTGAGTAGCTAGTCGTGTAGACTTCTTCTTTTTTCAATGAGGCATGGAAAGATTCGATTCCAGCATTATCATAAGGTGTTCCTTTTCTACTATAAGAATGCCTTATTTTGTTGGTTTTAAGCCATTGTTCCACTTCTCTTGCTGTGTATTGGCTGCCCAAGTCAGTGTGTAGAATCATTCCTTCTGGAATGTGATAATGTATTTTTGCTTTATTCAATGTTTGAATGACACAATCCACAGTCATTCGTTTTGAAAATGTATAACTAATAATTTTTTTCGTGTGTAAATCCATGATTGAAGATAAGTAACACCAACCATTTTTCTTAGTAGGAATGTACGTAATGTCAGCTGCCCATTTCTCACAGATCGTTTCAGTAGAAAAGTCCTGATTTAAGAGATTCTCTGTTGAAATGATCGGTTTATTAGACCTTTGAGGTCTATATTTTTTAACTACAATCGACCTTAAATTTAATTGTTTCATTAGCTTTTGGACATGTTTAAGAGATACTGAAATCCCTTCTTTTAATAAAACTTGATGGATCTTTGTGGCACCATAGCGTTGTTTATTCGTAAAAAAAATTGTTGAAATCTTCTTTTTCAACTTATTATTTCTGATTTCTGTAGCTGTCAACGGTTTATTCTTATAAAAATAATAGACACTTCTAGGGATTTCTAATAACCGACACAACAAAGAAACAGTGTAATCCTTACACCATTTTTCAATAAATTGAACAAGCGAATTTAGGTTTTCCGAGAGAATATGGCTGCGGCTTTTTTTAAGATTTCAAGTTCCTCATTTAAACGAGCATTTTCTTTTCTCAGTTCAGCTACTTCTTTTCCAGTCAGTCCTGTGGACTGATCAGGTAAATATAAATTCTTCCATTTGTAAATCGTTGCTTCAGATAAGCCATATTCTTTCGCTAACCCTCGAACAGAACGTCCAGTTTGATTCAGTTCAACAATCATTTGTTTAAAATTTTCTTCATATCGGGTCATAAAAATTCATCCTCTCGTAGATAAGTTTAATTTATTCTTGTCTCTACGAAAAGCTGTCTAAGATTTGATACTAACACCAAAATTATAGGGACCTTGAATTTTGGACAACTATTTTAAGTATCTAGAATAAATTTTCTTATAGCTTTTGAAACCCCATTATGATTATTGTCAGTTGTTTTTAAATTTGTACTTTTCTTTACCTCTTCAGGAGCATTGTCCATTACGACACCAAGACCTGCTAACGAAAGCATAGGA
Organism: Enterococcus sp. DA9; assembly: GCF_008000875.1. Classification (NCBI taxonomy): domain Bacteria; kingdom Bacillati; phylum Bacillota; class Bacilli; order Lactobacillales; family Enterococcaceae; genus Enterococcus; species Enterococcus sp. DA9. The sequence continues at coordinate 24,159 of NZ_CP042836.1, read as the reverse complement.
ATATCATTAAAATTATCTCCTATAGCCATTGTGTTTTCTAAAGGGACATCATAGTATTTCGATAACTCTATTAATGCTTTATCTTTAGATACATCACGATGAGTGATTTCTAAATAATTATCTTTTGATAAATAAAATGAGCTATTTGGCAAACGTAAATTAGTACAATATCCAAGAAGCTGTTTGATTTCTTCAGATGCACCAATTAGTAGAAGCTTATGAATAGGTAAAGCAACATTCAATAATAATTGCTGAATGTTCTTTACGATAGGATGCTCTTTCGTAATATCAGCTTCTATCTTTGTCCATTTATCAATTTTATCAACGTACCATTCACTTCCAGAATATAGATTAATTGTGACGTGGGGAAACTTAGTATTAATGAGGTTAATAAGTTGTTGGACATCTGTCCTATTTAATTCATGACTAAATAGAGAAGTATAATGCCCGGATTTTTGTTTTTTTAAAACTAGTGCTCCATTATAGCAGATGATCGGATTATCAGTTATATTAAGTTCTTCTGTAATAGGAATCATACCTTTTGGTGAACGAGCAGAAGCTAAAATAAAAGGAATAGCTTTTTGGTGCAATACTGGTAGAATATCTTTTAATTGATCATCAACTAAGTGATGATCGTTTAAAATAGTTCCATCGATATCACTTATCACTAATTGGATTTGTCTGGAGTTCATACCTCTTCAACCTTTCTTCTCTCAATAAATCAATGAAACATCGTTTGATAATAATTTTGCTTTTTCTCTTTTTAAAGCTTTATCAGTTATGAAGTAATCGAAGTCGTTAATTGTTCCTATGGTATAAGTAGCAGACTGATTAAATTTTGTTTCCTCAGCTACTAAAATTTTTGTTTTAGCATTTTGCAAGACTAGTTGTTTTAAAAAGGCATCTTCTTGATCTTCAAAACTAATTTCTCCATTACGTAATCCAGCAGCACCAATAAAAGCAACATCAAAGGAAATATTCTTCAATACTTCTGCTTCATTCAGAGAATAATAAAAACGATTCTTTTTAAAGAATTGTCCACCTAATAAGTTGAATTTAATATTTTGCTTATTACTTAGCATAATAGCATTATCTAAAGAGTGAGAATAGATGGTTGCTTTTTTATCTATCAACTGAGCCAGCTTAAGAACAGTAGTCGAAACATCTAAGAAATAAGTTCCATTGTCTTTAATAAATGTTTCAGCATTTTTGGCAATGTGGGTTTTAGCGTCTGAGAATTTACTTAACCTTTCTTCGAAAGAATAAATTTGGGGTTTTTGACTAACTTTCATTATGCCGCCATGTGTTCGTTTAACCTTTCCTTCTTTGGTGAGGATTAAAAAGTCTCTTCGAATTGTATCTCGTGATACTTTGAAATAGTCAATCATATCTTTAGATGAAAGTTCTTCATTTTTTTCTAACAGCTGTAAGAGTTTGTTTAATCTTTGTTCTTGGAACATTATAATCACCTCATATAAAGTATAACAAAAAGGTATGCATTTTCAAGTATATGTAAGTAAATGTAAGTTTTTGAAGATGTTTATATAGTTTGAGATTCAATTATATATCTTTTTATTCTATTGAATCCACTATCTCATGTGTAGAAAAATAAAGAAAGCAGTTAAGGATAACTATAAGTATTCAAAGTTACTCTGCTAAATGGATAAAAAGGTATTGGATTATGTAAGTTTTGTGTATGGCAGAATAAATATGTAGAATAGGGGGGTGCGGATGTTTTCTTGGACTTTTATTAAGCGATCAACCCTAACTGCTTTCTATATTGAAGGGGACTAATACCGCCAAGTGATTGTTTGATTCTTTTATTATTGTACCAATGGATATAACGATCTAGAAGATGGATAAAGTCATCTATTGTACTCTTTTTCCAAGATATCCCGTAAAAGAACTCATTTTTTAATCTTCCAAAAAAGCCCTTCGCATGCCGCGTTATCGGGGGAGCATCCTTTCTTAGACATAGACTGAATCAAACCATTGGTTTCAATTCTTTCCAACCACCCTGGCCACCGATAGTGTGCGCCTCGATCAGAGTGGACGATCGGTTTTTCATTTGGCGCTAGCGATGAGAGTGCTTGGTCTAACATACTGTTTACCAATTCTGCATTGGGCTGAGTACTAATAGACCAACTAACAACAATGCCATCAAAACAATCAATAATAGGAGATAAATACACTTTGCCAGCCGGAATACGAAACTCCGTGATATCAGTCAACCACTTCTCATTGGGGGCTTCGGCCGTGAAGTCTCTCTCAATCACGTTAGGTGTAGCTGGCACTATCTCACCAGCATAAGAGTTATATTTCTTTTTAGCAACAAACCTAACGGTTAGTTTTTCTTCTTTCATTAATCTTCTGACGACTTTTTCAGACACAATTATCTTTCTATTTTTTAATTCACTATGAATCCGTCTATAGCCATAAATCGCTTGATTCTCTGTAAAAATTTCTTTAACCAGAACCCGTAAACCTGAATACTTGTCTGATTGTTTTAATTGGCTTCTATGATAAAAGTAACTACTCTTGGCTACGTTTAAGCTCTTAAGCAAAGCTTTCAGAGGATAGGTTTCAGATAAAGCATCAATCACCCTTGCTTTTTTCTTGTTCGATAGATCCTTTGGATTGATGCCTATATCCTTTTTTATTAGTTCTGCAGATTTCTCTAAGATATCTTTTTCTATACGTAATTGATAGACTTGTCGCTTCAAAGTATCAACTTCATCTTTTAATTCTTCTGTGTTCTGGTTATTCGGTATTTTCGACATGTTTGGGGGAAGTTCCTCACCGATGAGCTCCTGTTTCCAATCATAAAGCGTCTTTCGAGTAACTTGTAAACGCTCAGCGATTTTTCGGACAGAAGTTTTTCGGCTCACAAGATGAATCACGGCCTCTTTTTTCTGCTCTTGAGAATAGTTTAACTTACTGCGTCGTATTTTACGAGTTTCAGGAGCCAGTTCTTTACACCAATCACTAAGGAGATTTCGATCTGGATAGCCTAACATACGAACGGTCCTATAATAGTTACGACCAAATTCGATATAATGATCTACAGCAAATTGCTTTTCTTCATGAGTAAATTGGTGATTTCTTTTCGATGTCTTATAAAGATCTCCTTCTTTCTCATATTCTTTAAACCACTTATATAGAGCTTTTGGAGAAGGATACCCTAATTCCTGAATAACTGATGCTAAAGAGTGTTCGTATTTAATGTAGAGCTGAACTGCTTTCATTCTCTCTTCGTAAGAGTACATGGACATTCTCCTATCTTATCTGTCCAAGATTATGTCCGCACCCCCTCTTATGGATTTTATTCTTGCAAAATACAAGTTTTTAATTTATCTTGTTAAATAAATATGAAATTGAAAGAATAGTTAAAATAAAATAATGAACTTACTTATAAATTATCTAAATAATTAACAGATTGTAACCGATATAGCAAATAGAATTCAAGAAGTTTATACTGGTAGTAGAGTAATATCTATGTAGGTAGTTAGAACATTTGAAGAGGAGTAATATGATGAATTTATTTTTAAAAGAAGAAATTTTTTGTGCATATCTTGAAAACGAATACCCAGGATATAACTTTGAAATAGGACACTCCGTTATTTCAACAAATATAATTAATTTTAATCCTGTTATGAGTTGTGTTTATATTAGTGATAACTTAGTAGCAGCCGCAAGATATCAGCGTCATCTAAAAGTTTTTACAGATAAATTGATTTTCAAGAAAGAGCAATTACTGAAAACTGAATGTATTGCAAAAGGAAGTAGAGGGCAAATACTGATTCATACAAAAGAAAAACTGGAAAATGGAAGTAACTTAATGTTAACTTTAAATGTATCAACGCTTACAGGAACTAAATGGCATAAGAATAATTTAAAAAATATACTATCAAAATATAGTCAATAGTTTTATATACATGAGAATCAAATTTGATTGATATATAGTATCATTTGCTATATAAATAGACAGTGAAGACAAGAACTGTTTCGAATAAAGAGAAAAAAGTGTTTTAAAAGGCTGGGTAAAGTATGAAACGTTTGGAAAAAGTGTATCAACAGTTAGTCAATAATTGGGAAAATGTAAACGAGGAAATCATTTTAGAAGAACAAGGTTCCTCTGCAACGGAATTGGCCGAAACATTGGGCATTACCCGAGCCAATGCTAGTTTGGAGTTGAATAATTTGGTTCGTCAAAAACGAGCCATCAAAATCAAAAGTTATCCTGTTAGGTATTTTCCTATAAGCGTTTTGGAAGGGCTTGCAAACTGTCGCTTGCGACTGTCGACCTATGAAGTGTCAAAAATCCAAGAAGTACTTATAAGTAAGGCACACACTCCCCTTGTTGTGCGCAATCCATTTGAATTAATGATTGGTCAAAATGGTAGTTTAAAAAAAGCTGTTTCTCAAGCAAAAGCAGCGGTGCACTACCCTCCAAATGGACTCCATATGTTGTTGCTTGGTCCAACTGGTTCCGGAAAAACGTTTTTTGCCAATAAAGTGTATCAATATGCTATGTTTGAAAAATTGCTTTCTAATGATGCACCTTTTGAAAGTTTTAACTGTGCGGATTATTACCATAATCCACAACTTTTGTTAGCTCAACTGTTTGGCTATATTGAAGGGGCTTATACAGGGGCAAATGTGGGCAAGGCTGGATTGGTTGAAAAAGCAGATGGAGGCATTTTATTATTAGATGAAATTCATCGTCTGACACCTGAAGGACAGGAAATGTTATTTTATTTTATTGATCATGGGCGGTTTAATCGTTTGGGGGAAACGGGTTTTTCAAGGAAAGCCAATGTATTGATTATTTGTGCCACGACGGAAGATCCAAATTCTTCCTTACTTGAGACATTCTTAAGACGTATTCCGATGACCATCCAAATTCCTTCATTGAATGAACGTTCAGTAAAAGAAAAATAGAATTGGCCAAGTTCTTGTTCGAAAAAGAAGCTAAGCGGGTGAAAAGAACCTTTTTAGTGAATATTGATGTAATGGATGCATTAATTCAAACGGTTGCTTATGGCAATGTAGGTCAGATGCAATCTCAAATTCAACTAATTTGTGCGCAAGCATTTTTGCATGGTTTGCATGAAGCCGACGAAATAACAATTGGCATTCATGACATGCCAGAAGAATTAATGGGAACGTGGCGATCAAGTAGTCAAACGTTTCAACGATCGAAAGAATTGGAAGAATTACTTGATATTACAACTAGAATTGATCCAGTTGAACGTTTAGAGCAGGACGATGACGAAACAAACGGTTTTAATATTTATGAAACTATAGAGGAAAAAGTGAAAATTCTCGAGGGTGAAGGTATTGGTGAAGATCAAATTCACCAATATATTTTAACTGATTTGCATCTTCATGTAAGAAATTTTGTTAATAATCAACAAATTAATTACAATTTGTTGAAATTTATGGATCCGAAGATTTCAACCTTAACAATTGAATTAAAAAAAATTGCGGAAGAGGCCTTACAAAATCGATTTGATCGGAAATTTCTCTATTACATTGGTATGCATCTTGATTCGTATTTTCGACGAGAAAAAGAAGAGAAACGTCTATCTCAAATGGACATTCGGGAAATGAAAACGGAACATCAAAGAGAATATTATGTGGCAAGGCTGTTCAAGTATAAAATTGAAGAAGTTCTTTCTATTCAGTTTCCAGAAATTGAAGTGATTTACCTGACTATGTTACTTGTATCCATTGAATCATTAGAGGAAAAAGAGCGTGTGAATATTTTGGTTATTGCTCACGGCAATGCAACGGCTACGTCAATGGTACAAGTGGCAACAGAGTTATTAGGATCAGCACCTATCTATGCATTGAATATGCCTCTGACTATCACTCCTGATGAAATGAAACAGAAAATTTTATTGCAGCTAGGTGAAATGGATGGGGCGCCTGGAATTCTCCTGTTGGTAGATATGGGATCTTTAGCAATGATGGAAGAAGTATTAATCAAAGAATCTGGTAAAAAAATTAAAACCATTCCTAATGTTACAACATCGATGGTCTTGGATGCAGTTCGTAAGATTAATTATACGGATTTAGGATTAATAGGAATCTACTCTTCCATTGTGAAAGATTTTCTTTCTTCGGTTCAATTGCAAATGCAGCAAGGTGGTCGAGAAAAAGCCATTTTATCAATCTGTACAACGGGAAGTGGTACGGCGGCCAAAATCGAAAAAATGGTTGCAGAAATTATTGAGCAGGGGGCAGACGAAACCATTCGAACAATTACGCTTTCGAGCATTGGCCTACAAGAGCAACTTCCAGCAATTGTGGACAAGTACCATATTCTGGCAACGGTTGGCACTACGAATCCTAAGATTGATGCACCACATATAACTTTGGAAGAGCTGATTGAAGGGACCGGAGAAAAAATACTTCGAAAAATCGTGGGTGGTCCAATGTTAAAAGAAAAACGGAGCAAACGAAAAAATGTCGTTGTAAAAGATTTGTGTCAAGATACATTAAATATGTATTTGGTCTATCTCAATCCCTATTTATTATCAAATATGTTGTTGGATTGGACCAAAGAACTACAAGTCAAAATGCAAAAGGAGTTCTCCAACACGTTGTTGTTGAAATTAGTGGTCCATACGGCATTTGCATTTGAGCGTGTGGTGAAACAAAATCCTTTGGGCTACCATGATGTGGCCAGTTCGGAGGTGCAGCAATTAGTTAAAATTGTGACAGAAACATTGGCTCCATTAGAAAAACAATTACTGTTGGAATTAACGGATGATGAAAAATTTTATATTGCGGAAGTCATTGCAGCAGATTGAAACTGTTTTATTTCTTGGATAGAGTGTTTCGTTTTTTATAAATGCATCAAAAAAGTGTTTTGTTAAGCGAAACACTTTTTTTTTTGTTTCAAAAAAAGCCTTTGAAATCACTCTTTTTCTTGAAACACTTTTTTGGCATGAGACTTGCTTATAGAAAAATGAAAGGGGTGTTGAATGAATGGTAAAAGTTATTATTAGCGGGCATGGTGATTTATCACTGGGGATTGTTGATGCCTTTGAAATGATTTTTGGTCATGACAATGAAGTCAAAGCAATTCCATTTGAGAAAGGTGAAGGGCTCCCGCAAGTGCAAGCTAAATTTGCAAGAGAGACAGAGCAATTATCAGATGGAGAAGAGATTCTATTTTTAGTAGATGTTTATGGTGGCACACCATACAATGCAGCAGCACAAGTAGTTTATGGAAGAGCATTTGCTGATATTTTAACAGGTGTAAATTTACCAATGGTTTTAGAAGCAGCAATTAATAAAAATCAATTGTCATTAGTTGACCTGGTTAATCATTTACAACGAGTAGCTCGAGAAGGAATTAAATGTTTTACAGAAGAAATGAACCATGTGCAAATAATGGATAATGAGGAGGATTTATTATGAAAATTGAATTAGTTAGAATAGATGATCGGTTTATCCATGGACAAGTATTAACAAAATGGGTAAAGCTACGACCAATCAATCGTATTATTATTGTTTCAGATGCTGTTGCTCAAGATGAAATGCGTAAGACACTGGTTCTATCTGTGGCTCCACCGAATGTCAAAGCTAGTGCAGTGACCGTTGACAAGATGGTACGCGCATTTCAATCGCCACGTTATACAAATGATAGTGTGATGCTTTTATTTGAACGACCAGAAGATATTGTTGAATTGGTTGAAAAAGGAGTTCCATTAAAGGAAATTAATGTAGGTGGTATGCGTTTTGAAAAGAATCGTCAACAAATCACCAAAGCAGTAAGTGTTTCTCCAACTAATATTGAGGCGTTCAAAAAATTGCATGAATTAGGGGTTCATTTAGAGTTAAGACAATTGCCGGGTGATACAAGTATCGACTTTTATCAAGAATTACTATCAAAATTAAACTAAAAAAGGGAGTGAATGAACATGTCGATGATTCAGGTTATTTTGTTATTGATTGTTGCAGGTATTACTGGGATGGGGAGCGTTCTAGATGAAGCCCAAACACACCGGCCATTAGTTGCTTGTACATTAGTAGGACTTGTTTTGGGGGATGTTACCACGGGAATTATTCTAGGGGGAACATTGGAAATGATGGCGTTGGGGTGGATGAATGTTGGTTTAGCAATGGCGCCTGATACAGCAATTGCATCAGTTATTTCTACGATTTTAGTGATCACTGCGCACCAAGGAATTGGTGAAGGAATAGCGATTGCTGTCCCATTAGCAGCAGCTGGTCAGGCATTAACAATTTTTGTGCGTACGATTACCGTTTTCTTTGTCCATAAAGCGGATAGTTATGCAGAACAAGGAAATTTCAGAGGAATAGAAATTATGCATATTTTATCCTTGTGTCTACAGGCTTTACGCGTTATGATTCCAACATTTATCATTTCATTAATTAGTGCGGATGCAGTAAGTAGTTTTCTAAATGGTATTCCAGATGTTATTACTGGAGGATTGCAAATTGGTGGCGGAATCATTGTTGTTGTTGGGTATGCAATGGTTATCAACATGATGGACGTGCCTTACTTGAAACCTTTCTTTTATATGGGTTTTCTTTTTGCAGCGTTTACTAATTTCAATCTAGTAGGATTTGGTGGTTTGGGTCTATGCCTTGCGTTACTATTTATTCAATTAAAATACAACGTAATTGGCGGTGGAAAAGGTGGAGGAACACCACAAGTAGATGGAGTTTCGACAAATGTAACAGCCAACTATGACGATGATTTAGATGATGATTTGGATGCATAAGGAGGACATGATAATGGAGACAAATGAAAAAAAATTAACAAAAAAAGATTTAAATAACATGTTTATTCGTTCGAACTTCTTGCTGGGTTCTTTTAACTTTGAACGGGTACAAAATATGGGCTTTTGTTTTGTTATGATTCCAGCAATTAAACGACTATATTCACCGGGAAAAGAACGAAATGAAGCGTTACAACGTCACTTAGAGTGGTTTAATACGCATCCTTGGCTGACAGCACCAATCTTTGGCGTAGTTGGGGCGATGGAAGAAGAGAAAGCTAATGGAGGTGAAATGTCAGGTACTTCGATTGCTGCAATGAAAATTGGATTAATGGGACCATTAGCTGGGGTAGGAGATCCAATTTTTTGGGGAACAGCTCGCCCAGTCTTAGCAGCATTGGGAGCTTCTTTAGCTATGGCTGGCAGTATCGGAGGACCATTATTATTCTTTGTATTAATTAATGCGATTCGATTGGTAACCAAATATTTTGGTTTGACAATGGGGTATGAAAAAGGAAATGAAATCATTCGTGGAATGGCTGGTGGCGCAATTAAAAAACTGACTGAAGGAGCATCAATCGTCGGGCTATTCGTTATGGGAGCGCTAGTTAGTAAATGGACTACGATTAATATTCCAATTGTGGCTACAAGAATAAAAAATGATGATGGCAAAGTGGTGACACAAACGGTACAGAATGTATTAGATAGTATCATGCCAGGTATGCTAGCATTGCTTCTAACACTTTTTGTAGCTTGGTTGTTAAAGAAAAATGTTAGTCCACTATTAATAATTTTGATCATCTTCGTTGTCGGAATTGCAGGAAAAGCATTCGGATTTTTAGGATAGTAAAATCATACAATGTAATAAATTAGATAAACTTCTTATAAAGTAACCAGCAGAAATAGTCTTGTTTCTGCTCTGATAGCGTAAAATATTTTGTGTAAATGAATAAAATCCATACAAAAAAGGAAGTCCCTTCTGTAGAATTAAGTTTACGACAACCAATTCACAGAAAAGAGGACTTCCCTATGAATGATTTTACTACAGAAATTGTGCAAACTCTAGTCACTAAAGGAGATTTAAATGAATTATTCCGTTCACACTTAGAAAGAGCGGTAAACACCCTCCTACGGACTGAATTAACGGCTTTCTTAGAGTATGAAAAATATGACCGCACTGGTTTTAATTCAGGTAATTCGAGGAACGGTTCTTATTCTCGATCCATCAAAACCGAATATGGTGAATTAACATTGGAGATACCTAGAGATCGAAATGGTGAGTTTAAACAACAAACTTTATCAGCCTACAAAAGAACAAATAACACATTGGAAACCACCATCATCCATTTGTTCGAAAAAGGCGTTACGATGTCTGAAATCGCTGATTTAATTGAAAAGATGTATGGGCATCACTATACTCCACAAACCATGTCCAACATGACTAAAGTGCTGACTGAAGAAGTAAATGCATTTAAAGTTAGAACTCTAAATGATAAGTATGTCGCTATTTTCATGGATGCTACTTATATTCCTTTAAAACGGCAAACCGTCTCCAAAGAAGCAATCTATATTGCCATTGGTATACGAGAAGACGGCACTAAAGAAGTACTAAGTTATGCGATTGCTCCGACTGAATCGACTTACGTTTGGAATGAGTTGTTACAGGACATTTACTCCAGAGGGGTTCATGATGTCTTACTGTTTATTACCGATGGCTTAAAAGGCATGAAAGATACGATTCACCAGATTTATCCTAAAGCTAAATACCAACATTGCTGTGTTCACGTTTCCCGTAATATTGCTCATAAAGTACGTGTCAAAGATCGAAAAGAAATCTGTGATGATTTTAAGGCTGTTTATCAAGCTAGCTCAAAGGAAGAGGCAAATACCTTTTTAGGGAGTATGATTGAGAAGTGGCAGAAAACTTATCCTAAAGTGACGCAGTCACTGATAAAAAATCAAGATTTATTGACTTTTTATGAGTTTCCGCCTGGTATCCGCCGAAGAATTTACTCAACTAATTTAATCGAATCTTTCAATAAACAAATCAAGAAATACAGCCGCAGAAAAGAGCAGTTTCAAAATGAAGAATCACTAGAGCGTTTCCTAGTATCCATCTTTGATATATACAATCAAAAATTCTTAAATAGAAGCCATAAAGGCTTCCAACAAGTGACGGATACATTAGCTTCAATGTTTACTGAGTAACCCATTATTTTGCAGAAGGACGAGTTATTTACACAAAATTATTGACGCTCCCTACAAATTGATTATACTTATTTTAAATATATATCATTAGGAGGATTATGATGAAAAAAAGTTACCATTACTTATTTATTAGTGGCTTAGTTCTAGGTGGTGTTATGTTAAACACACATGTGGTACAAGCCGAGGAATTTGCTGCGGCCACAACTAGTGAAGTTGTCACGGACACTTCAATACCGAGTAATCAACAGGTGACAGAAGCAGAGACGGTTTCTGTACCACCAACAACTGCTATTGCTACTGAAAGCGCTTATGAAGAAGAACCTGTGTCAACAGCGTCTACTAGTACGGTAATGACAACAAGCAGTTTAGTAAGTGATACCACTAATCGAACAATAGCAGCAAATGAAGCAGAGAAGGTTTCTGTACCACCAACAACTGCTATTGCTACTGAAAGCGCTTATGAAGAAGAACCTGTGTCAACAGCGTCTACTAGTACGGTAATGACAACAAGCAGTTTAGTAAGTGATACCACTAATCGAACAATAGCAGCAAATGAAGCAGAGAAGGTTTCTGTACCACCAACAACTGCTATTGCTACTGAAAGCGCTTATGAAGAAGAATCTGTGTCAACAGCGTCTACTAGTACGGTAATGACAACAAGCAGTTTAGTAAGTGATACCACTAATCGAACAATAGCAGCAAATGAAGCAGAGAAGGTTTCTGTACCACCAACAACTGCTATTGCTACTGAAAGCGCTTATGAAGAAGAACCTGTGTCAACAGCGTCTACTAGTACGGTAATGACAACAAGCAGTTTAGTAAGTGATACCACTAATCGAACAATAGCAGCAAATGCTACTACTACCTCCTCTACCTCATCGGATTCGGCGAACTTTGAGACAAACTTAGAGTTTTCAGATGTCACCGAAAAAGAAGGTTGGCAAGAAGTAAATGATGGGCTTTATAGTAACGCTATAGATAAAGGCGATCATTTTTTATATTCGCAGACAACAGGGGAAGATTTTGTTTATAGTGCAGATATCACATTCTTAAAGGATCAGGGTGCTGGTGCGCTTATTTTTAGAGGAGACCAAAATACTGACGTAAAGAATGCCTACGCGGTTAATCTAGATGCTAGTAATCATAAAGCTAAAATGTGGCGTTGGGATGATAATCAAGATTATCAATTAATTGATGAAAAAGATATCGTACCGACAGAAGATAAAAAATATCATTTAAAAGTTGTTGCTTTAGATACTTGGCTGTCTTATTATATCAACGATCAACTGATTGCTAGTACAGGGGATTATATTCTTCAAAGAGATGATAAGGGACAAGATACATTTATTCAGGAGGGCTACTTAGGCTTGCTTAACTGGAATGGAGAAATGATTTTCCAAAATGTTAGGTATACCCCTCTTACGGATGACTCGTCGCCCCTCATTGAAGATATCGTTGTGACATCTGATGGGACTGTCGAAGCGAAAGGACAATTTTTTGAAGAAGAGCCAGCGCATATTCAGTATGTCAAACATGATGCGGACCACATCTCTATTAAAGTATCTCCAAAATCTACTGCAGCCCAAATTACTATTAAGGATGCTAATGGCACAATCTATTCAGACTTTTCAGATATTCCTTTGAACATTGGCGCTAACTATCTGACAGTGAATAGTCAAGTAGTTCAACCAGATGGCACGGTGGCAGAGGTTTCCTATCGGTTGAATGTACATCGTCGTCAAAGTGATGATATTTATTACAATGAATTATTCAGAGATCAATTCCATTATTCTGTCGAGGATGGGTGGGGAAATGATCCGAATGGTTTGGTCTATTATAATGGTACTTATCATTTCTTCTATCAATTTTATGATGATAACAAATGGGGACCAATGCATTGGGGGCATGCAACTAGTAAAGACTTAATCACCTGGGAAGAGCAGCCGATTGCTTTTTATCCTGATGCCAATGGGACCATGTTCTCAGGAGCGATGGTTATTGACGAGAAGAATACCTCAGGTCTATTCCCAGATGGACAAGGTGGTCTAGTAGCACTAATTACAGCTAACGGTAATGGTCAACGGATAAAATTAGCTTATAGTACGGACGAAGGCAAGACGTGGACAAAATCTGATAAAATAGCCGCTGATTGGAGTGACGATCCTTTAGAGTCTAAAGATTTTCGAGATCCGAAAGTTTTTCTATGGGAAAATCAATGGTTTATGGTGATCGCAGGCGGACCACTTAGAATTTATTCGTCAGACAATCTTTTAGATTGGAAAGTAGAGTCAACATATGCTGATTTATATACAGAATGCCCTGATTTATATCCTATTGAAACAGAATCTGGCGAACTGAAATGGGTATTATCTAGAGGTGGTCGTTCCTATAAGGTTGGTGATTTTAAACAAGTTGATAATAAGTGGACATATATTCCCGATGCTGATTATCTTGAAGAAGATGGTGTGATGAATTTTGGGAAAGATTCTTATGCAGCAATGACCTACTATCTTCAAGATTTTGGAACAGCAACTAATCCTACTATTCCACAATTGACAGAAATCAACTGGATGAACACATGGGATTATTGTAATTTAGTTGGAGATGCTTTGGGACAAGCATTTAATGGAACATATAATCTAAACCTAAATTTAGGTCTCAAAAAAGATGGCTCTAAGTATGTTCTTACGCAAACTCCAATTCAGGCATATGAAGGCTTGAGACTTTTAGATGAGTCTATTGTCAAACAAAATGTTTTAGTTGCACAAGATAATCAATTGTTCGCAGACTTTAAAGGAGATGTTTACGAGATTGTCTCTACCTTTAGACCATCGGCAGATACTAAAAAAGTAGGTTTTAATTTACGTGTTGGAGACGGGGAACAGACCAAAGTTTATTATGATTTAGAAACAGAGAAATTGGTTCTTGATCGCAGTCAATCAGGTGTTATTTTAAATAATGCCTTTGCCGAAATAAATAGTCAAACAGTAAAACGTCATGATGATGGCAGTATTGAATTGCACATTTTCGTTGATAGAGCTAGTGTAGAAGTATTTGCTCAAGGCAATACAGTAGCTGGAGCAAATCAAATTTTCCCAGCACCAACTAGTAATGGATTGAGTGTGTTGATAGAGGGAGCAGCGGCCGAAGCAGAGATTGCTTTGTATCCTTTAAGCAGTATTTGGTCCGAAAAACAGGTAGTTACGGATCCGATAGATATTATCTCTCTATCTAAAGCAACAAATCGTTTAAATATTGGGGATGAACTTGAGTTGAAAGCTTATATCATGCCAGGAGATGTAGCACAAGATGTGATATGGACAGTAGATGATGCAAGCTTAGTGCAATTACAAGCGCAAGGAAATAGAGTGGTTCTCAGAGGACTAAAATCTGGTCCGGCTACTGTAATAGTAACTTCTCAATCAGACCCAACATTATCAAAAACATTCACAGTTAATATATTAGAAGATCAGTTTAAGACTAATCTAGATGATTTGGTAGCTGTTTCTGGTGATTGGTATAGAGATGGAGAATCTTTAATTGTCTCTAATACAGGAGCCAACGATTACTACATGACTTCTCAACCGGTAGCTGAAAGTGATTATAGCTTAGACTTAGATGTTAAATATGAAAGAGGCCTTGTTAATATTTTCTTTGCATCAGAAAATAAAGATCCTCGTATGGCTTATTCACTTCAATTTGGTGGCAATGATCAAATCAGGCTTTATCGATTTATGGGTGACACTATTGCTGAGGCACCTATGGCTTCTCCAATTAATGACAATAAATTACATCATGTGAAATTAGTCAAATCTGGAGAAAATTTAAGTGTTCTTGTTGATGAAGTTGAGTATATATCTTACACGTTTGATCAGTTAGAGCCATTTTATCAAGAGGCACCTTATGTTGGCGTAGGACTTTGGGATGGAGAAATGGCAATTCAAAATCTGCTGATTACTTATGCAAAAGATGCAGAAAGTAATGATAACTCTCCTATAGTAGACACATCTACTGAAGCTCCTCAACTTCCTACTGCTAATGCCCCTCAATTGCCTGCTGTGCCAACTGCAACTACTTCTCAGGGTACTGTTTCACCAGTATCAGAAAATAATTCTATAACACATGGTACTGAGATTCTAGCCCATTCAAATAGTTTAGATTTTGAAAATAACAGTAATAATATGGCTCAATATGGCATACAAACATATATTTACCAACACGGTTCATTAGAATATAACCAAACTGAAATGAAGTTAAATCAGTCTTCCGAAAATACTTTACCTCAAACAGGTGATTCAAAAGCTAAATTACAGGATAGCGTAGGTGAAATGAAGTTAAATCAGTCTTCCGAAAATACTTTACCTCAAACAGGTGATTCAAAAGCTAAATTACAGGATAGCGTAGGTGAAATGAAGTTAAATCAGTCTTCCGAAAATACTTTACCTCAAACAGGTGATTCAAAAGCTAAATTACAGGGTATAGTAGGACTAGTATTGCTATTCTTTGCTAGTCTTCTAGGATTACAGATTTCCCAGAAGAAGAGTAAGAAATGGTAAATTTGTTACAGTATTATTTAGGAGAGTCTCAGACTCTCCTTTTTGGTGAATTATATATTTTTATAGGGCAGGGAAAAGGATGACATTTCTAAAAAAATGGTTACTATTATTAGTGTCGCTGAGGGTAATGGTGATTGTCTCGGTGCTCTATTTTAATCAGAAAATTGATAGCACAACGACATGTCAGTTGCGTGTAGGAAAGTCTTGCAAAACACCATAGATACTAATTCACAAATTAATTTTTAGGAGATGATAAAATGGAATATAACTGCTACGGGCAACCTATCGGACCAAGTTTAAAAGAAAGTTGTTTTAGAGGGTTCTGTTGCAAAGTTTTAAATCTACTATCAAATAAGGTAGAATAATAGAAAAAGATAGCAGGAGGAATGACGATGAATCATTTTAAAGGAAAGCAATTTCAGCAGGATGTGATTATTGTAGCCGTGGGCTACTATCTTCGTTATAACCTTAGCTATCGTGAAGTTCAAGAAATCTTATATGATCGTGGCATTAACGTTTCTCATACAACGATCTATCGTTGGGTGCAAGAATATGGCAAACTACTCTATCAAATTTGGAAAAAGAAAAATAAAAAATCCTTTTATTCATGGAAAATGGATGAAACGTACATCAAAATTAAAGGAAAATGGCATTATTTGTATCGAGCCATCGATGCAGATGGTTTAACCTTGGATATTTGGTTACGTAAAAAACGGGACACACAAGCAGCCTATGCTTTTCTTAAGCGGTTAGTGAAGCAGTTTGATGAACCGAAGGTTGTAGTCACAGATAAAGCCCCCTCTATTACAAGTGCCTTTAAGAAACTAAAAGAATACGGCTTTTATCAGGGGACAGAACATCGTACCATTAAATACCTGAATAATTTGATTGAACAAGACCATCGTCCAGTAAAGAGACGCAATAAATTCTATCGAAGTTTACGCACTGCCTCTACCACGATTAAAGGCATGGAAGCCATTCGAGGATTATATAAGAAAACCCGAAAAGAAGGCACTCTCTTCGGGTTTTCGGTCTGTACTGAAATCAAGGTATTATTGGGAATCCAAGCTTAAATCATAGATACCGTAAGGGATTTTATTCTTTATTTAAAACTTTGCAACAGAACCCTTCTTTGTATGATACAAATACAGATTTTTTTCAAGACGCAGATTTATCTATAATAGGAAATGTAGAAGGGGTTAAAAAAGTTGACTATTCTAAAATAGACGAAGAGCAAATCTACAAAGATTTGATAATTAAGGGAAAAAAAACAAACAAACAAATCAAACTTATAGGTTCTGAAGGTGAAAAAGTTTCTATAGGACGAAATTTAACAAGTCAAGATAGTGAATTGTCAAATAAAGTCGCAGCGATTGATTCAGTTACTGCCAAAGAGCTATTTGATACATCTGAGCAAGCATTAGGTAAAGGAATTGAAATCGAGCAAGAATTATTTAGGATTGTGGGCGTTTTTCCAGGAGAAGAACAAGATAATTTGTTTTCCTTATCAAATATAAACATTGAAATTCCAAAAGCTACGTACCACTATTATTTTAAGTCTGAAAAGGATACATCGTCTCTAACGTTAACTTTAGAGGAAGGAGTTGAACCTGACAAGGTGACCTCTAAAGTGATAAACCAATTGAAAGAAAAAGGTAGTTTGAAACATTTGGGGGAATATGAAGTGTTAGATACGGCTATGTTAACGAAAGGAATTGGTCAAATCCTCAGTACGATCACTTATTTTATAACAGCTGTAGCAGGTATATCTTTATTTATCGCAGGGGTAGGTGTAATGAACATGATGTATATATCTGTATCTGAACGAACAAAAGAGATCGGTATAAGAAGAGCCCTAGGAGCTACTCGAAAATCGATTATGCTGCAGTTCCTTTTAGAAGGTTTGATTTTAACTCTTTCAGGAGGGTTAATTGGCTATTTATTAGGAATGGCTCTTGCTTATAGTGTTGGTTCTTTGATAAAGGTAAACGTGTCACTTGATCTATTTACTATTTTACTAGCGGTTGGGGTATCTTCGGTTATTGGACTGGTCTTTTCTGTAATGCCCGCTTCAGAGGCTGCAAAAAAAGATTTAATTGATATTCTTAGATAAAATCAGAATGACAAGAATATTTACGTTCTAGATTCTAAAATAAAACACAAAGAGACCAACCAGGCACCCTATTGTTTCTTTGTAGTATAGAGATATTCTTTGGCTTGTAAGAGATCAATAGAGTTAGGTGACCGGAGTTCGAAATAAAGGAAATTTTTGATTGTATAGGAGAATTCTTTATCCCTAATATTTAGAATTTTGAGTATGCCATGTTGATGTTTTAGATTCTCTATAAATATAGAGGTGTATCAAAGGTCAACTAGACTGTGCAAAATAGAGACACTTGAAAAATCTATCGGGGGTCAGAAACTTAATAGTTTTTGACACATAAACAAAATCGCGATATAATGGGGTTGAGAGTGTTTCATAAACTTATGTCATAAAGTTAAGGAGATTTCGCATGATTTTAGAGAATAAATTGGGATTAACCAATCAAGTTGAGTTGGCTAAGGTTGAAGAAAAACTCAGTAAACAAAAAGCGAAAGAATTGTACGATTGTGGAAAAATAAATGAAATCGAAGTTGGTACATTTAAAGGTTTATCTGAAATTCATGAATTTCTATTTTCGGATATTTACGATTTTGCCGGAAAAATCCGATCGGTCAATATTGCAAAAGGAAATTTTCGATTTGCACCAGTTATGTATTTAGAACATTCGTTACAGCATATTGATCAGATGCCACAAACTTCTTTTGAAGAGATTATCAAGAAATATGTGGAGATGAATATCGCTCACCCATTTCGAGAAGGAAATGGCCGAAGTACTAGAATTTGGCTGGATCTCATTTTAAAGGAAGAATTGCAAAAAGTTGTAGATTGGAACTTAATCGATAAAGCAGACTATCTTTCTGCAATGGAGCGAAGTCCCATAAACGATTTGGAAATACGCTATCTAATTTCCAATGCTCTGACTGATAAAATTGACGATCGCGAGTTATATATGAAAGGAATCGATGTCAGCTATTTCTATGAAGGGTATTCTGAGTATACGATAGATGATTTGTAAAAGTAGGTGGACCAAATGACGAAATATGGATATGCACGTGTCTCAACCGCTTCTCAAAGTACAAAAGAACAAATTCAACAGTTGCTTGAGAACGGCGTAGAGAAGAAGAATATTTTTTCAGAAAAATTTACGGGTACAAAACGGGATCGGCCAAAATTCAATCAGCTGTTGGCTGGTCTGAAGCCTGGAGATGAAATAGTTGTTACGAAGCTTGATCGATTTGCTCGTAACACGAGAGAAGCATTAGAGATCATTGAACCTTTACTCGATGATAACGTAACGATCAAGGTTTTGAATCTAGGAACGATTGAAAATACGTCCATGGGGCGAATGGTGACACGGACGTTGTTGAGTGTAGCAGAAATGGAACGTGATATGATTGTGGAACGTACCCAAGAAGGAAAAATGTTTGCAAGAAAGAATAATCCTAATTTCAGAGAAGGACGTCCGAAAGCAACAATCACACCGAAGAAGAGGCACGCATATGAACTGCTTACTTCAGGTAAATCGTATAAGGAAGTTGAAGCTATAACCGGTTTCAGTCGCAGTACGCTTTTTAGAATAAAGAAGAAAATTGAAGAAAGTTAAAAAAGAAGTCTCAGCGAACCAGACAGGTAAATACTTAATGCGTTCTAGATATGAGTCTATTAGCATGTTGTGAAATATAATATTTTTTTATTTACTTGATTTCTGCTCAAAAAATGTGTATGGTAACTGTAAAAGGTAAAGTAATTAAAGGTATGCTAGCCACGCTTACTATATTAGGATACCATCATATATTTATAATGAACGATTTGTTCGTCTACCAAACAACACATATCGTTCAGCGTAAGTCACGTTTAGGAACGTGGCTTTTTTAGTGTTATTATCGATAAATAATCTATTGACTCTATTGATTTTATCTCCATATCCCTACGGTGTTGATTGTCTTTAGATCTTTCATTTAAGAACCAAATAACTATCATAAAAATCAGCACTGCTGCTAATATAATAAACAGCATTCCTATTGTGATATTACCTATTGATTTTACCATAACTACGATTAAAGTAATAATGGCATTCAAGTCTCCTTTGTTCTCTATATATAAATTAGCCATAAATCATCTTCCTTTCAAATTAAGATACTTGTTTGATACCAATAAATAGTAAGCGTGGCTAGCATACCTTTTTCTGTAATAGCAAGTGTTCTAATAGTCCAAACTTAATGATGGACCGATGCTAGTTATAGTACAGTAATGTTTTCTTTCTTATCTAGATTTTTAGTAAGCTCTATCAGCAAATCTAACAAATCTGAGTCCTTTTCAGAAACTAAATTAAATCTAGTGTTTACAACAAAGTTTTCATGTTCTATATTGTTTAGATTATTTGCGGAAAGGAGGGCTTCTAGATCTTGACATTCAAATCTATATGCATCGTCATAAATCTTACTAGAAGGAGTGCTTAATTCGAAATTACTTATTTTCTCATCTTGGACCAAGATAAATTTATAGATAGTATCTTTTTGTGTTTTTCTTTTAAAAACACAACAGAGTGTGTTATAAGGAACGTTATAATTTTCATCAGCCTCATTTTTTCTCCATTCAAACAAATGATAAACTGCAACCAAGTTGCCATCAATTTCATGGACAGTGCTCTCGGTAACATCCTTTAAAGAACTATCAAGGGCTAATTTATAGTAACTAGAGAGAGGAAGTAAAATTGTCGATTTACTGAGATGGTTATCGTCTATACGTGCAATCATACCTAAATCAACTAAGGTTTTATTCCAGGTGTTTATAGTTTTAGTTGTCACTCCTAGAGACTCTGCTATGGTATTGACCGAATGCCAGGAATCCCCGCCTTCATTCTTTGCCTTAAAACAGTAATACAGATATAAATTAATAGCTTTGTTATTCGGTAAATATTTTTCAAGTTCTGTTGGTAGAATAAAGTAAGAATCCTTAATGTTTTTTCTGAACTGTCTCCAGTCTCTGTAGTTTTGTTTATAAAGTTGTGAAACGGTTTTTCCACCTTTAGAAAGTCCTGCTATCTTAACCAATCTTATTGCTCCTTTCTTGAATCTGTCATGATCATACAGTATTTTTTACTTGTAGTACAGCACCTTAATATATTATCCTATGTAATTAATTTCGTACTAGATAGTAATTATTTTTTATTTAATTCTCTAGTCACTCACAAATAAGTTATATAAACTACGATTAATAAATTATTACAAAAACTATTAAGAAAACTTCTACATACAACTATTACAAAACTATTAAGAAACTGAATACTCCTATTTTTTGTTTTTAAGGAAAGTTTTTTCTTTTTTGAATTTCTTATTTTTTTCTAATATAACTAAGCAAAACTGGATAATACGACACTTATTTTCAAATTTTCACAAGACTAATAGTAAATATCCATTTAATAAAGTGATACAATGTGTTGATTTTACAAATCAACAGAAGAAGTAGGGAAATAACTTACCTATGCTTCTTTTTTTGTACATTTAATCGATTCTTCTTTACAAAAACGAACGTATGTTTGTATAATGTGGAAGAATGGAGTGTTATTTATGATGGATTATTCAAAAGAGCCAGTAAATGATTACTTTTTGATCGATATGAAAAGCTTTTACGCAAGTGTCGAATGTATAGAAAGGAATTTAGATCCATTAACGACTGAATTAGTCGTCATGAGTCGAGCGGATAATACAGGATCAGGGTTGATTTTAGCTTCTTCACCAGCTGCAAAGAAGAAGTACGGTATTTCTAATGTCAGTCGACCACGAGATCTACCGCAACCTTTTCCTAAAACGTTACATGTCGTTCCACCACGCATGAATCTCTATATTAAGCGAAATATGCAGGTAAACAATATTTTCAGAAGGTATGTAGCAGACGAAGATTTATTGATTTACTCGATCGATGAATCGATCTTAAAAGTGACCAGATCAATGAATCTTTTTACGACTGAAGGAACAAGAAGTCAACGGAGAAAGAAGCTGGCTCAAATGATCCAGGAGAATATTAAAGAAGAGCTAGGATTGCTTGCTACAGTAGGTGTCGGAGATAATCCCTTATTAGCTAAACTTGCTTTAGACAATGAAGCAAAACATAATGATGGATTCCTTGCTGAATGGACGTATCAAAATGTTCCTGATAAAGTATGGAATATTCCTGAAATGACAGACCTTTGGGGTATTGGATCTCGAATGAAAAAAAGACTCAACCAAATGGGTATCATGAGTATTAAAGACTTAGCTAATTGGAATCCATACACTATTAAGAGCCATTTAGGTGTGATTGGCTTACAGCTGTATTTTCATGCGAACGGGATCGATCGAACAGATATAGCGATCCCACCAGAACCGACAAAGGAAAAATCATATGGTAATTCACAAGTGTTACCACGAGATTATACCAGGAGAAATGAAATCGAACTGGTGGTAAAAGAAATGGCGGAACAAGTAGCTATTCGTATCAGGCAACATAACTGTAAAACAGGTTGTGTCCATTTATACATTGGCACGTCGATCTTAGAAACGAGACCAGGTTTTTCACACCAGATGAAGATCCCTATAACAGACAATACAAAGGAATTGCAGAATTACTGTCTTTTCTTGTTTGATAAGTATTATGAAGGACAAGAAGTCCGCCACGTCGGAATCACTTACAGCAAGCTATTTTATACTGATTCGCTTCAGCTGGATTTATTTAGTGATCCACAAAAGCAAATTGACGAAGAAAATTTAGATAAAATTATTGACAAGATTCGGCAAAAATATGGTTTTACGTCGATTGTACATGCTTCTTCTATGTTAGAAGGCGCTCGTAGTATTACTAGAAGTACATTGGTTGGTGGCCATGCAGGCGGCGCAGGAGGGCTTAAAAATGATTGATTATAATGATCGTGGACGTTTAAAGTGGGCAGGTTTTTATTTATCTGATCATACTGAAAAAATTGATGCCGACAATGAACAACGAGCCAATCAAAATTTGGCAAAAGAACAAATAACGACTGAAGAGGTTGCGGAAGTATTGAACGCTGCAGTCATAAAAAATAGATCAGTATGTATTCAAAAAGAAGAACGAAACGCTGAAGGATACTATCCAGAAGATATTGTTAGCAAGATCTTAGGTAGTGATGAGCTGGGGATCTACGTTGGAAAAAACAAAGTTCACTACGACGAAATACGTCATATCGAATTTTACCAGGATAATAAATGGGGTCGATTAGAATGAACATTATCCAGCAATATGAGCTAAAGTATATAACCTTTGATCAGCTATCAGAAGAGATTTGGGGTTATGGCCAGCGTTTGATAAATGAGGTTGGTGTTGAACGCTTCTCTTTCTATGTAGAAGCTGCAGCAGGATACCATAAATACGAATACTATATTGGCTATTAAAGTGCAATAAAATTATATTTATTTTATGTTTTACATTTTGTATCAATTCTGATAAAATTACCTATAGGTAATTAAAAAATATAAAAAAACTAGTTACAACCTTAGGACGTTGTAACTAGCTTGAAGCATACTAGAGCTAACTAAAATAGCACTAGAAAGCAATGTTAAACCCGTCCAACAAACTTGATTTAACATTGAGACCAGCTTATTCAGCTAAATATAGTTGAATAAGCTTCTTTTGTTTTAAAAAAACAAAAGGTGTACTACGAATAACGCAAGTAAAAGAAATACTATTACAACCAGTAGGCTACAAGTAAGTATTACTAAACATTGCGTAGTTAGAACCTTTGCTCTATTGTCTAAAGCCACAAAATTAGAGATCAGCTTTATGATGCT
This sequence comes from Enterococcus sp. DA9, assembly GCF_008000875.1. Lineage (NCBI taxonomy): Bacteria > Bacillati > Bacillota > Bacilli > Lactobacillales > Enterococcaceae > Enterococcus > Enterococcus sp. DA9. Next base: position 731 of record NZ_CP042836.1, on the reverse strand, counting down.
AAGAGCGAGCTGCATCCATGCGGACATAGGTTCTTTTGACACTATTAATTCTCCTTTTTAGGATAAGGGAATTGCTAGTAGTTTTTTCATTAGCACCATCCCCCTTCATTTGATTGAGTCTAGTGCTGCTGTGATAGTTTGCTGTTTAATATGCTTACATTCTTATTATAACATAAATGAAACAAACACATGGTTAGAGGTCGTATCAATCAAAATAGTGTCTCACAAACGATTTATTACTTACTCCTGCTGACTAACGGACTGTTCTTCAGTAACTGTAACTATATGTTTGTTAAATGGTGTTAGTATCAAATCTTAGACAGCTTTTCGTAGAGACAAGAATAAATTAAACTTATCTACGAGAGGATGAATTTTTATGACCCGATATGAAGAAAATTTTAAACAAATGATTGTTGAACTGAATCAAACTGGACGTTCTGTTCGAGGGTTAGCGAAAGAATATGGCTTATCTGAAGCAACGATTTACAAATGGAAGAATTTATATTTACCTGATCAGTCCACAGGACTGACTGGAAAAGAAGTAGCTGAACTGAGAAAAGAAAATGCTCGTTTAAATGAGGAACTTGAAATCTTAAAAAAAGCCGCAGCCATATTCTCTCGGAAAACCTAAATTCGCTTGTTCAATTTATTGAAAAATGGTGTAAGGATTACACTGTTTCTTTGTTGTGTCGGTTATTAGAAATCCCTAGAAGTGTCTATTATTTTTATAA
>NZ_CP042839.1:2495000-2670225 GCF_008000875.1 Enterococcus sp. DA9 | reverse complement strand
TAATCGAAAAATCAGACGAAATCTTTTGACGAACGAAGAACTAGCATGTGATCAAGATGATTTGGGGAATTTTGTGAGTATTTGGGATCATGTCTATCTTATTCATCTATCGAAGCGGTCCAGAAAACCTGAATACATCTATGTCATCGAAGATGGCTTGATTGATGCACTAGAAGAGTACGACAGAGATAACTTGATTGATATCTCTTATTACGGATCAGGTAAGAAATACATTGCTGAAATGGAGGCAGAATTTGATGAGTGAAAGCAAAGGGACAACGAACTTTGAAAAACTTTTTAGTCGTAAGTTAAATAAAATTCTCAAGAAAAAAGGAAATTTTGATTATTTATCTTGGGCTCACGCGTGGGAGATTATGAAAAAGAATGATCCACAGGCAACGGTAACTATTAATGAGTATAAACACTACAGGGTTGTTTCTGGAACTCATCAAGACTTTCTTGTTGAGGAATACAAACCTTTTCTTATGGACGAAACAGGGACTTATGTATCTGTCTCAGTAACGGTTAAAGGACACACGGAAACCGAGTTATTTCCTGTTTTAGATTATCGAAACCAACCAGTTGTTAAACCAAATGCTATGCAAATCAATAACTCATTGAAGCGATGCTTTGTGAAAGCATTGGCTCTACACGGACTGGGATTATATGTATTTCAAGGGGAAGATATTCCAACACCACCTAGAATCGATACAAAAATTAAACATGCTAGAGACGATTCTAGAAGCTTTCAATGAGCAGATGGGTAAAGATATGACCAAAACCTTAATCGAATATGTTAATGAGCAGACAGATAAATTAGGGCTCTTAGCTGATAACGTTGAAACTATTGAACAGTTAAGCTATGAGCAATGTGCCTTGATGGAGCGAGCAATAGCAGCTAAGAGAAAAGAATTAGATAAGAAGTGATATGAGTGTTTAAACCATTAATCGATTCATATTCAGCGGTTCTGAAAAAGTTCAAAGGAAAAGACATAGGTGCAACGATCAATGAAGAAGTGAACATTGATCGACTAAAGACGATGTATGACGGCTACGATGGCGATCGAGTCATTGAAATTCGCTTTATTGATCCACGCCGGTTCACAGTACAGCAACGAAACTTCATCTATGCGCTCATAGGCGATATTTTCATCGATACAGGCATGCCAACGGACTTCTGGAAGGAATTCTTCTACTTCCGTTTCGAAGGTGTCACAGGGCGCAAAATAAGCCTCAAAGACGAATCGAATACAACCGTGAGTGATGCTAACGTCTTAGCAAATATCATCCTAGATTTTATCTTTGAACATCATATTCCTTTCAAAGAAGGCTATGAGATTTTACCAGCGAATCAAGAGTATTACTTCTACAAATGCATTACAAAAAGAGTCTGCTGCATCTGTGGCAAAACAGGAGCTGATATTGATCACTTTGACAAAGCTTTAGGAAGACGAAAGCGCAAAGAAGTTGATCATTCAGAGTACACATTTGCAGCACTCTGCAGAATCCATCACACAGAGAAACACAAAATAGGTGTGACCAATTTCAAAAATAAGTATCAAATCAAAGGAATCAAGTTAAGTCATGAAACGATTAAAAAGTTAAGGATAGGAGGATAAATTTGGCTGAGATAAGTTGGATCAAACTTAAAACTACTATGTTTGACGATGAAAAAATACGATTAATTCAAGCTGTTCCTGAGTCGGATGCCATCATCGTTATATGGATTCGATTACTAGTTTTAGCAGGAAAGACTAACGACGATGGTCTAATATACATCCAGAGGAACATGCCTTATACCGAAGAAATGCTTGCTACATTGTTTGGCAAAAACGTAAATACGGTTCGCTTAGCACTAACCACATTGGCAAATTTCAACATGATTGATCTAGGCAGTGATGGACTAATTGCCATCAGTAATTGGGAAAAACATCAAAATATCGAGGGGATGGATAAAGTAAGGCTAAAAAATGCTGAAAGAAACCGTAAATACAGAGAAAGGAAGAGACAGGAACGTCTCAAATTGGAAAATGACGTTAGCGTGACGTCACGTGACGGTACAGATAAAGATATAGAAGAAGATAAAGATATAGATAAAGAAGAAAAGAAAGGTAAGTATTCTAACGAACACTTACGCCTTGCTAAAAAGTTGCAAAGTAATTTAACTGAAGATTTTCCAAAAGAAATGAATAAAGTAGATATCGAAAAATGGGCAGACACAATCAGGTTGATGGAAGAAAGAGATAAAGCATCTATAGAAGCGATTGAGTATGTGATCAATTGGCTACCTACAAATGAATTTTGGTTTGGAAATATTAGAAGTGCTAAGAAATTGAGAGAAAAATTTGAGAAGCTCAAATTCGAAATCAAAGCAGACAAGAATAATCATAAAAAGCAAAGTCAAAAACTACAGTACAGCAATCCTAGTGAATATGACGACTTGCCAATTTAAAAAGGAGATGCATCACATGGAAAGCCTAGCAAATGCTATGGAGAAACTAATAAGAAGAGTATTAGTGCAAAGCGGAAAATGTCCAGAATGTAGCGAACCTTTGTATAGTTGGCGAGCTAAAAATAAGGATGGTTCAGAACGCTGTAAACCAACATGCATGAGTTGTGGTTATAAAGCGTTACGTGTGAAAGAGGATATACAGACCGAACGGATATATAACGACAGCTTAAAAGCACGAGCATTGAGTTTTTTTCAAAATGGTTCGGTATTAACAGATAAAACTTTGTTTAAATGCAAAATGGAGAATTATCACGTAGTGGATCAAGAAACGAAAATTGCTTTAGAAAGAGCTAAAAGCTATGTAAATGATGTCCTACTGAATCATCCTGCACATTTCATTCTATCAGGGAAATCAGGAAGCGGAAAAAGCCACTTGTCAATGGCGATAGCTTGGGAAATACTTGAGCGCTCAAATTATGACAAGAAAATACTTTTTATAAGCTATCAAGAGTTATTAGAGCAAATAAAGTTTTCTTATAACAATGCTGAACTGAGAAAAGAAATTGAAGGATCGCTTATAGCCGATATTAAAACAACTGATTTGGTGGTTTTTGACGATATTGGAGCTGAATTAGGTAGCGGGTATCAAATAGTAGGCAGTTTACAAACAACACGTTAAACACGCTCTTAGAAGCCAGACAGAACAAGGCAACGATCATCACAACAAACTTATCTGGTCCCGAACTAAGAGAAGCCTACGGTGAAAGAATTGTTTCTAGGATATTTAAGAATTCAGAAGGTTATGCGCTGAAATTCCAACAAACAGCAGACAAGCGCATAAAACCAGTGAAAGGTAGTATCGCATGAATAAATACCGTAATAAAAAAACTGTTCATCGAAGTATCAAGTTTGATTCTATCGCAGAAGCAGAGTATTACGATCTAGCCTTGTGGCAAGCTGAAGCGAACGGCTGGAAAGTAAAACTTCAGGAAAGATTTGAGCTGATGCCGAAATTTGAACTAGACGGAAAGAAGTATCGCAAGATCGAGTATATTCCCGACTTCACATTTTATAAAAACGGCAAACTAGTCAAAGTCGTAGATGTCAAAGGAATGCAGACAAAAGACTTTAAGATCAAGGCAAAGCTGTTTTGTCATCAATATCAAGTGCCGTTGATATTAGCTAAAAAAATATCGGAATACGTTCAAGGAAGAGCGTTTTTAACGAGGTGGTCCATCATGACAACAGAAGAAGTGATTCAAATGCGTATTCGAAGCCTTCAGCGTGAGATTGATGATCTGGAGCGGACAAAGGCAGTGATGGTCAATGAAACGGCGAGGAAGGCAATCGATTTGCACATAGAGAACTTAAGAAGGGAAATTCGTAGATTGGAGGAATGAGCGTGGATAAGAAAGCAGCAATGAAACGAATCATCGAACTGACGCATTCTGAGAATTGGCAAGAAGACAAAGAAATAGTTGCAGAAGTCCAAAAGTTCGGTAAATCAATGTGGACTGAAAAGCCTAAACGGAAAACGCCGAGAAGAATTGCAATCTGGCATGGTGATCGAATTCTAGTAACAGGTACTGCTGAACAGTTATCTGAAATTACTGGTCTGAGCAAAAACATTATTTGGGATAGAGCTAGGAGCTTATGGATTGATTCAAAAGGACGACAATTTAGGTATGTGGAGGAGAAATAATGGATCTCATTACACAATACAGTGACATCATCCTCAAGAAAATCATGATGAAGATTCAGAAAGATAAAAAATCAAAAGAACGAGCTGAATTAGTTAAGTTAGAAATGGCTGAAACAGGAGCAGGAGTGCGAAGTAGCAGGCATTGGAAAGCAGCAGCAAACATTGAATTTTATTACAACGAAATTCAAAAAGGATTCGATCAGATGCGTGAGCTAGATCGGCAAACAAATTGGAGCAAGAAACTTCATCAAGATCGTTTCAAATTTGTAGAAAAGTATAAAGAGATATTAGAAGAGTATTTGAGGAGGACAGCAAATGATACCGAAGTTTAGAGCGTGGTACACACCATTTAAAGATAAAACAATTGGACAAGAAATGAAATATGGGCAAGCAGGAAGGTTGATCACTCATGCTGAAATGGCTCCAGATAAATATGTGCTTATGCAATCCACAGGACTGAAAGACAAGAACGGTGTGGGGATATTTGAAGGGGATGTAGTATCAGTCAGCGTGCGAAATGGCTTCGATTACTTAGATAATAAAGTTTGTATTGTCAAAAATTCAATAGATTATTCCGGATTAGTTTGTGCCACTGTTGATGAAGACTTAGAGTATCAAATTTTTAACACAGAGCTGTTTGAAGAATACACGTATGAAGTCATCGGAAATATATACGAGAATAGCGAGTTATTGGAGGAACAGAGATGAATAAACAGAAACTGATTGATAAATATACTGCGAAGATTTAAAACAACTAGACGAACCGCAAAAGCCAGTGGTGCCTAAGTTTGTGGCGGAGTGGTTTGAAGAGAATAAAGATGATTTAGAATTTCTTATTTGGGAATTGTGTGTAGATTCTTATGGTTCTGCTGAGCAAGGGATGTTGAATTGGATTCAACAATCCGAAAACAATCCAATCGAAACCCTCATCCGCATGAAAGACGGCTACGAGGTCGAGAAAGAGCCGTTATGGGCAATAAAGAATGCCGATGGCAACTATCTTACTAAATGTGCTTTATGGGGAAAAGATGGAGTAAATTATAGTTTTGAATGCAATCCACCTTATCGATTGCTTTTCACTGATAAAGCAACAGCGGATGCTGCAGCATTGTTGGTGAATGGAACAGTGGAAGAGGAGAAAGAGAAATGAATAAACAAGAAAAGTCGGTTCTTAAAGAAGTGGAACAAGAGATTTCTCGTATGAAAGAGAGGTTTAAAACGGGGTGTGAATGCTAAATGTTCAAAATAGCATTTTATCTGTTCGATTACAAAGATGGTTCGTTTAAGAAAGTTTATTTCCATCACTGGAATGATAGCAAGCCAGTTTTTACAAAAAACAAGAGGAGAGCTCAGGAGTATTTTGATGAAAGATCAGCAAATAAAGATATAGTGCAGTTAAAAAAAGCAGAATCACCATCTGCGAAAACATTGTCAATTCGATTGGAGGAAAAAGAATGAAACTAAAAGACGGATTTTACGCTAGCAGTCACGGTATCGGCGGTTTAATGCTAGATATGCCGACAAAGAATCCTAAAACACGTAAGAAAACAAAAGTAAAAGTTGGTGACATGGTTCGCTGTGAAGCAGAGGAGTTCGTTTATCCCTTCCGAGGATACGTTAAAAAGATACTGTCAAACTCAGCAATCATTCGCATTGAAAACACGATGGAATGTGACAAGCGGTTAGCGAAAAGCAAAGAGAATTTAGCTGTAGCGAGATTAGTTGACATGGAAGTAATCAAGAGCAAATAAAAAAAGCCGGATCGCTCCGACTAACATAATAAAACAGACAAGTTTATTATATCACATAAAGGAGCGGTTTGACTTGATGCAATTGTTACGAGAGGTAGATTTCAAACAGACAAGATGTAATGCGAGAGATGTGCTGAAGAACTTTCGGCGTTTGGAACGGATGGCAGGTCGCTCTTTGATAGATATTAAGTCGCCGATTATTACGGATATGCCGAAGGCACCGAAGCACGGCAATAAGGCAGAGGACGCGATCATTCAGATGATGGATATAGAAGCGGAAAGAGATGCGATTCTAGCGGCTTGATGGCGCTTAGTCTGATTAGCCGCATATACTCTACAGCTTCTGTGTGCCAGACAGCTTCTCAAACTACAGAATTAGCCGTGAAGTGGGTTATTCAGAAAGAAGTATACAACGGATGAAGGAAGCTCTAATAGAGTTTGCAAGAGCGTATAAACATGGAAGAATAATTGCTTATAAATAATTTGGCGGTTTTTTGCGAATGATGGCGGTTTTTAGCTATTTACCAGTGATATTATGGTAGTGTCGAAAATTAGTGATAGGTCTGAACAAAATAATAATAAGGAACATCGTTTTATTATTGTTTCACAATTAAGCTTCGATAGACAGCAGCGGAAATATTAAGAATAAGGATGTGAATTTTAACTCCTTCTAAATTGTTCTTATATCTATCATCCGTTGCTGTCTATTGTTATTATGTCACTGTGGCGGAAAGGTGTATCGCTCATCTAAAATTTAGGTGCAAACTGCAATGTTCGATTCATTGCCAGTGACTTAAGGAACCTACGGAAACATTTCTTATCGGATGCCGATGAATTGGCTGACTAGTCGGGATGCCGCTAGCAGTTAATAGGCATAAAATACTAGCGCAGACGTGTGCCACTCTCAGGTGTAGGTTAGGAGAGAAACATTAGTTGGGTTATTAGGAATACGATAACCTGCTTGCGACAAAGCTTTGTACTGTCGCGTTGGTCATGAACAGAGACGGTATTCTGTTTCAGTATTCGTTAGCAACCGAGGGTTGGAAATGGGCGCTCAAAGTACACGAGCAAGGCGAGGTCGATAGTAATCGATGGAATCGGTGTAGGTTGCTATTACATAGTTGGTTAGATTGAGATTTGGGATTCGGTACAAATGAATCGTCAAATGTCTCAAGCACAGGATCGGAAACGTCCTGCCTGTGCATTACATATTAGATCACTCTTTGAGTGGTCTTTTTATTTTGCGTAAAGGAGGTAACAACAATGTATAGACCACAATACTTAGAACAGAAGTATGAAGTAATCACTGTGCAAAATGGTAACGGTGAGATAGTACGAAAGTATAGAAGACCAATAAAGAGCGATACATATAAACGAAAGGAAAGCAATGAAGTTATTCCATTGTATGGCAAAAGAATAGCTAAGCATTAAATAAGATTACGAAAGGAGACGGAACATGACCGAGGAATTCTATAGATGGCTATTACAGTTGATAAGAGAAGATCGTATGGTTAAGTTCTATCAGTCTCCTAAATGGCGTAGGCTTAGAGAGAAAGCGATGAAACAGATCACTATGAATGCCAAGAGTGTAGAAGACTAGGTAAGTATCATAGAGTAGAGAACGTTCATCATATAAAGGAAGTCAAGGATAGACCTGACTTAGCTTTAGATTTAGATAATCTTATTTGTTTATGTGTTGAACATCATAATGAAGTTCATGGCAGATATCTTACAGTGTTAGATAAACAAGAGAAGAAGATAGAAAGCTTTGCTAACTTCGATGCAAGTGAAAGGTGGTAAGTGCATGATCATCAATGACAATGGCAGAGAGTATGATACAGAAAAGATTGAAGAGTATTCATCTTATACACAAGGATTAATTAAACGTTTGATATACGTTCGCTATGTAGGTATTAGGGATCTGTTATCAGATAACTGTTGCAGTAAATACAAAGTGAATCAAGTAAGAGAAGCGTTGAATAAAGATAATAACGTTGAAAGAATAAAAAATATTTTTGGATATAGCATTGAAGAGATTAATTATTACATTGACTTCGCTGAAGCTTTCATTCCGATGGTGAGATAACCCCCCCTTAAAATAAATCGCAAATTTTTTGGGGGTGATGAAACGGAGGGGGCTATCAGGAAAAGAGATTTTTTCGAACTTTATCATGAAAGGAGGGCTAAAATGTTTAAAAACGAATTGTCTCAAAATCGGTACAGAGAAAAATTGCGCCGCTCTTTAATAAGCCAATTGGAAAGCCAGAAAACAAATATTGAGCCATTTTTAGATAATGTTGATCGTTATATCAGTTTATGGGAAACGGCGATATCACTGGAGAAGATATATCCGAGAACGGCATCAGATTGGAGAATGGTAAAAAGAATGAATCAGTAGCGTTGCTTGTTTCTGTCAACAAACAAATGGGATTGATGTTGGATAAACTTGCCATTACTCCTGAATTGGTAGGTGAAGCAAATGAATCAATTCCTGAGTTATAAGCATATTGAAAATTGGTTCAAAGCTATAGAAGAAGGCACTGTCAAGGTATGCAAAGAACAATTATTGTTAAAGAAGTATCTAGAAGAAAGAGTCTTTACTAGAGAAGATATTTACTTCGATAAGCAGATGGTAGAGGATTCAATCAATATACCATCACAATACTTTCCATTCGAATTAATTCCGTGGGAAAAATTTCTACAATGTTTTATTTATGGCGTTCGATGGAAAAAAGATAAAACGCTAGTGTTCAATAGGTATTTAACTCTGATGGGTCGAGGAAATGGCAAAACGGGTTATGCATCATGGAACAACTTCTTTTTACTAACCGCGAAACACGGTATTAAAAATTATAATATTGACATTTTTGCGAATAATGAAGATCAAGCCAAGACTAGCTTTGAAGACGTCTATCAAGTGATTAAAGCTCATCCTGATTTAGATAAAAAAGTATTCAAAGCAACCAAGGAAGTCATTAAAAATATTGCTACAAATAGCAAACTTCGTTATAACACGGCGAACGCTAGAACAAAAGATGGTAAACGGCCAGCAAACCGCTTTGATGAAATTCACGAAAATGAAGATTATTCAATGATGAATGTAGCTACTTCTGGTGGTGGTAAAATTCGAGATTATAGAGAATTTTATGATACAACTAATGGTCATGTTCGAGGTGGACCACTTGATGACATTATAGAAGAATCAAAAATGATTCTTTCTGGAGAACTTGGAATTGATAAGGATGGAGCAGAATTTTCTAGTTTGTTTCCATTTATTTGTCGCTTAGATAATGATAATGAAGTTGATGATCCTGACATGTGGGAAAAAGCTTGTCCAACTATTAATTACAATGCAGATTTAAAACGGAAAATGTTTCAAGAATACTCTCAAATGCAACGTAATGCTGGTTTAAGACTTACGTTCATGACAAAACGAATGAACAGACCTATGGAAGATACACGATTTGCTGTTGCTTCATATGATGATGTTCTGCATACGAAAGAAAAAGAATTTCCTGAAAAAATGGATGAAGTGATAGGAACAGTCGATTTTGCTGATAGACGAGATTTTGCCAGCGTTGGGTTGCTAGGAAAATATGATAAAGATGTTTATTTTACACAACATACTTTTATCCACGAATCAGCCCTTCGATTACAAAACATCAAACGAGAGGTTATAGATATTTCTATAGATCAAGGAAAATCACAGATCGTTCATGGAAAAAATATAGAAGCTGATTATATTGTAGGTTGGTTTCTTGAAATGAGTAATAAATATTATATTAAAAAATCGCTATGGATATGTACCGTGCAAAAATATTGAAGCCCGCTTTAGAAGAAGCAGGTTTTACTGTGGAAATTGTTCGAAGCGGATCTGTTACACATGGTATGTTAAAAGATCTGGTTGATGACCTTTTTATTAATCAACGTTTATTTTTTGGTGACGATGCGATTATGCGTTGGTATTGCATGAATGTATATGAAGAGCATATTTCTAATGGAAATATACGCTATGAAAAAATAGAACCTGAAACTAGAAAAACGGATGGCTTTTTTCATTCCTTCATGGTTTGAATTTTTTAGATGATATTTATGATTCTGCTCCTGTAACAGTCACAAATAGCTCAGTAGAAAATACAGGAACTGGATTTACTCCTCTAGTATTCTAACTTGAAAGGAGGTGAGAAAGTGGGGATTTTCAAAAGGCGGTAGGATACTTCACAAAAAAAGCAACAGTTCCTTTAGAAGAATATTTTTGTAAATTGCAAGTTGATTTTGTGTATCGAAAATTTGCAATTGAAACTTGTATCGATTTGATTGCAAATGCGATGAGTAAAGCAGAATTCAAGTCATATGAAGATGGAAAAAATAAAAAGAATGATCTGTACTATAGGCTGAATGTAGCTCCTAATAAGAAAAATAATGCAACAGAATTTAGAAAAAACTGATCAGGAGATTAATATTCTACAATGAAGTATTGATCGTTTCTCCGTCTAATAATTCTAGCGAAATATTTATTGCGGATAGTTGGGATGTCACAGAATATGCATTGAAAGATGATGTGTTTTCTCAAGTGCAAATTAACAACATAGTCCTTGATAGAGAATTTCTAGAAAGTGATGTTATCTATATAAAATACGCAGATCAACAAATTAGGCAACTAGTCGATGCGTATTATCAAGCGTATGGGAAACTCATTTCTAGTGCTATGAATGTTTACAAGCGTTCTAACGCTCGCAGATACGTGCTGAAAGGGAATTTATTCCGATCGCAAGACAATACAAACAAGATCAAATCAATAAAATGATGACATCACAATTTAAGGCTTTTATGGAAGCTGATAATGCAGGTGCGGTATTTCAATTACAAAATGAGTACACATTAGAAGATTTCAGCGGAAACTTTCAAAGCAATTCAAGAGATATAAAAAACTTAATAGACGACATCTTTGAGATGACAGCAGCAGCGTTTCACGTTCCGAAAAACCTACTAAAGGGAGACATGAGTGGGTTATCGGATCAAGTGGACGCTTTTTTAATGTTCGAAATCATTCCAATTGCTGAACTTATTCAGGATGCGTTTAACGCTAGTCTCTATGAAGCAGAAGAATACTTGTCAGGGAATTTTGTACGTGTGGATACAACTATGATCAAGATTACTAGCTTCAAAGATTTGGTTGACGCTATTGATGTAGGCATTAGAAATGGGTATTTACAATCAACGAGAAGAGAACGCGTTGGAAATGATCGCTCTGATAAGGCGATGGCAGATGAAATATTTATAACTAAAAACAACCAACAAGTATCGAAAGGTGAGGCGAATGACGACAATGAAAACATTTCTAGCAGTAAAGAATGAAGGCACAGTACCGCAAATTTTATTCAGGGATTTATTGGTTCTAGTTGGTTCTTTGAAGGGAATACTGACAAGGAATCAAAAATATTTTGGATAGTCTAGGTGATCAAGAAGAAATTGAAGTAGTAATTAATTCAAACGGTGGAGACGTATTTCAAGGGATTGCTATTGGAACTTACTTAAGTCAAATAAAGCAAAAATCAACGTTTGATTAACGGATTAGCCGCTAGCTGCTTCAATTATCGCAATGGCTGGCAATACTGTAAAATTTACAACAATGCGCAATTGATGATTCACCGCGCTTCCACATATGGAGAAGGTAATGTTGATGACTTCCGCACGATTGCTGACCAACTGGAATCAATTGATAAATCGGTAAAGGCTTCATATAAAACACGATTCAATGGCACAGATGAAGCATTGCAAGAACTTCTTGAAAAAGAATCGTTTATGGATGCAGAAACAGCTTTGAGTTATGGATTGGTCGATGAAATTATCGATGCAGAAAATAGCTTAGGTATTGAAGCTAAAAAAGAACAAAGCGTTGAAGAAATTTTGAATGACGTTGAAGAAAAAAGAGCAGAAAAAATTGCTGCATTTACAGCAGCATTAAATAAAACATTTGGACAAGGAGATGCAAAATAATGACAGTTAAAAATTTAAAAGGTGTAACAGCTGCAAGCGACCAATTGATGAAAGCTTTTAAAGATTAACGAAGAATCTTTTAGCGCAGCTATGGTAAGCTTATCTAAGGAAATTCAGGATAAAATTTTAGAAGCAACAGCAAAAAATCAAGATCAATTAGTATTAATGAACCGTGGTCAGCGTGTACTAACTACACAAGAAACAAAATTCTATAACGAAGTAGTGAATAACGAAGGTTTTGCAGGAGTTGAAGAATTAGTACCAGCTACTATTTGAACGCGTATTTGAAGATCTAGAACAATCTCATCCACTATTGCAAAAAATTACTTTTGTTAACACAACTGGTGTAACAGAATGGATTGTGTCACGTGGAGTCAATCCAGCATGGTGGGGTAAACTGTGCGAAGCTGTTAAAAAAGTTTTAGATAATGGCTTTGACGTAATTAACATGAAGCAGTTCAAGCTATCAGGTTATATTCCTGTATGTAAGGCAATGCTTGACTTAGGTCCAGTATGGTTAGATCGTTATGTCCGTACTGTTTTAGTAGAATCATTGAGAATTGCATTAGAACAAGCAATCGTTGATGGTACTGGTAAAGATATGCCAGTCGGAATGATGCGTGACATGAGCAAACAAACTAGCGGAGAATATGCTGAAAAAACAGCAGAACCTATTACAGCTTTAGATGCTGCAACTATGGGCGGTTTGATGGCGCGACTATCAAAATTCAATATCGAAGGCGTAGATGATCCGATTTATCGTAATGTAAATCCTTCTGATGTGGTCCTAATTGTGAATCCAACAGATTACTGGTCTAAAGTATTCCCAGCTAAAACCGTACTAACTGCTAATGGAGAATATGTACAAGTATTGCCAGTACCAGTTTCAGACTTGCAGTCAACAGCTGTGCCAGAAGGAAAAGCAGTATTGGGGTAGCTTCAGATTACTTCATGGTGTAGGATCTACGCTAAAAATTGAAGCTTCAGATGAATACCATTTTGTTGAAGACGAACGCATTTATCTAGCTAAACAATATGCAAATGGACAACCTAAACGTAACGATAGTTTCATTGTGTTAGATATTAGCGCTTTGGGAACTACTACTACAACTACAAAACCAACAACCACAACAACTACAACACAAGCATAGGTGATCAGAATGAATATTTTTGTCAGCCGGCAATCAATCGGTTTAAATGGGAGCTTGAAGTTTGTTTAACTAATCTGAAGAAACTAGGAATCAAAGATATCGTATTGCTTTTCAGCAGACACGATGATCAGATTCCTATTTTTTTTGAGAAGGAATATGGCGTTGAAGTTCATGTGTACGATGATCTGCGGACGACAAAGAGTATATTCCTTCGATTAAACCATATTTATGGTGGAAATATTTAGAAGAAGATCATTCGCGTGAGGACGACCGATATTTCTATATCGATTCGGATGTCATTTTCAATAAAAGAATTAATTTGCGCAAATTGCCTTCTAAAGATGATGTTTGGTATTGTAGCGACTGCTGTAGTTATCTAAGTCTTGATTATATTAGAAGCTGTGAAAACGGAGAAAATATTCTAAAAGATATGCAAACATTGTAAATTACAGTAAATCTTTGAAACTATAAACACTAATTCAGGAGGCGCACAGTGGTTATTAACCGTCCTAAACGAATTATTGGAAAAAGGTTTATCTAGATTCTAATCGCTATATCGCTACCTTAAAGGCCAAAAACAAATATACAAATCTGGACAGCCGAGATGTGGGCACAGCTTTGGAACATGATGTATTTCAATATCGGTCCTAAAGTTCACGAGAATTAGACTTTTGTTTTGCTACTGACCCAATAGAAAAAGTTAAAGAAGTAAAAATCTTGCATAATGCTGGAGTAACAACAAATGATGAAGATTTATTTTTCAAAGGAGATACGTTACTTCCACGCCTTTGATGAAGATTTATCATTTGTAAACAAGAAAAAATGCTCTTACGCATATGTTAAAGCAATTAAGGCGTGGTAGATGACGCCTGAACAAGTGACTGAAGAATTGCTAATAGCTGTGAAGGATAATATTTACTTACCTGGAACGAAGAAGATGAGTCAATTAAAAAGATGATAGCTAAAAATGCCGTTTATCTTCAAAGTAAAGTGAGTACAACTCTTCTTTTCGTCTGATAGCTTAGGAATACGGATTGCTAATCGAAAGATGTAGTACACTGAATCTGCTTTAGGTGAGTTGAACAAAATTCGCTAGCGAGTTATTAGGTTTCATTCAACATTATGCGCTACAAGAATATATTGCAGGTATGGAATGGCGAATAATCGTAGACTCGAAGAAACGTTCAACGATGGTTGGTTAAAGATTTTAACGCAAACCACCAAAAGAAATGAACTAGGAAAAAAGATTGTTAGAAGATACAGAAATCACTTCTTTAAAATTTAGAAATCTTTCCATGAGAGATAGTGATATAACAGCTATGGATGCGATGGGATCGAAATTAACTAAGAAAGTAAAGACTCCATTTCATCCAATCGCCAAGAAATTTAATAAAGATCAATATTTTATCGTAATCGATAGTATGCGTTACAACTTATCTATGCCGATTACGATAATTTTTATATCTATTTTATCTTGAAAGTGGGGTGAATATGGTGATGATAATTCTAAAGAAAAAGAACGTTTAAATAAGCAAATTTCTGCTATCAAACTTCCTTAGAAGAACATTTTAAGCTCAAACTCTTTCAAGACTCTTTGGCGAGGATGAGCTACCTGATGATTTTAATTACTTCATTCTCGAAACAGGAGAAATAGAAATGATCACTGAACCAAAATATAGCGTGGGTCAAAATCTATATCTAACTTTCTATTCAGAAAATAGAGAAGATTTAACAGAGATTCACTAGATATTATTTCATTGATTCAAAATCGTTCGATTCATTTCAGAGAATGGATCCCAACCATTTAAAACTAGAAAATCAAGATCGCTATATCGATCAATTGTATTTACGTTTAGACGATTATTGAAGAGTGATTGTCATGGCTAAAAATAGTTGGGAGCTAAAAATAAATGGACATGATGAACTTCTTTGCGGATGGAACGCTATTCAAGCGAGAGCGAACGACTGATTAACGAAGCATTGAAATCAAAAGGTTCAAATATTGCAGTGGATAGGATTACGGAAAAAATTCCTGTTCTGAAGCAGATTTAAGAAGAGGCACCAACACGCAAAAATAGTCTCCACTTAAGACTCTGTATATTAATTTGGGTTTCATCATTAGACCTACAAGAAAATTTGAGTATTTAAAATATCCTGATTGGGGATAGGTACTTCTAAAAGAAATCAGCCAGACGAATTTATGAGAAGAGATTAGGTCTTGCACTTGATCCAATTACAGAACTTCTGATTCGTCAATTCGATAAATTAAATAAATAGGGGAACAACAATGGCTAAAACAACAACTGTAGTAACAACGTTCGATAACGTGAGTATCAAACGAATTGCTTTTAATTTTAAGAACGCAGAAAATGCAATCGCAACAGATTGTAACGGACAATTAGATGGCGAAACAGAAATGCAAACGGTGGTTAAAAAATGTGGAGCGACAGAAGTAAAATCAAAATCTAAACCAATCAATATGACGGTAACAATTACTGCACATGTACCGATGGAAGTTTATCGACGTTTCAATGGATTGAAACAAGATGAACGTATTAAACCAGGCATTTACTCGTACGTCCTGATTCCGTAGGCGAAGATTTCTCACTTGCTGCAGAGATCGTGGATGACTTCGAAGAAAATAGCAAGTTAGTTGGTATGTTAGCATGCACTTCGAATACAGGATTAACATTCTCTATTGAAAATGGCGCGATGAAGTAGCTGCGTTAGAACTAGAAACAAAAGTTATGCAAGATGAATTTGGTAAATTCTATCATGAAGCAATTGTTGCAGAACTTGAAGAAGACTTAACAGATCAATGGATGACAAATCTATCTGCTGATGTGATTAAAAAGAGTTCAACAACCACTACTACAACGACACAAGCTTAAACATAAAACGGAGTAGCAAAATGAACGAAGATTACTCAAAAATTGAACTAAACGATGGAACGATTTTGAATTTAGAACCTAAACTGAATATCAAGAAATTATTGATGATCAATAGAGATTTTAACACAGACGAGTTTGCAAAAATGTCGATGGGAAAAGGCTCTATGGATATTACAGTTATTCAAGGTGCAAAAGCCGTGTATGTAGCTTATCGTCAAGCGAACATGGTCGATTACATTTCATTCGATGAATTTATCGATAAATGGGACTTTGATATGGAGGTTGCAGTAGCTGTATACAGTACTATGATGTTCAAACAAGCACGCGATGCTTATCAAAAAGAATTTGAAAAAGCAAATAAGGAAAAAAAGCTTCAAAGTAAAATACCAAAGCTCTTAGTTGAAACGTGGGTCGATGTCTATTCGATGTTGACCGACGTTTTTTCTATGCCTTCAGATTTGGTTTTAAGCGATATCTGTTTAGATGACATTTTGCAAATGGCTTACAACAAGAGTGCTTATGAAGGATGGAAAAACTATGCAATAAACCAATCCCAGAAAAACTAAGAAAGGAGGTAAAAAATGGCTAAAAGAGAACAGAAGCAGAAGTAACTTTCATAGCTAACGATGACGGATTGAATCTACGTTAAAAGAAATCAGTGCTGAATTAACTAAAAATAGAGCAGAATTAAAACTAGAACAAGCTCAATTACAACAGACTGGTTCTGAATCAGACAAGTTAGGAAGTAAATTATCTTCTTTAGAAAAGCAGTATGAATTACAAAGTCAAAAAGTTGAAGTAACTAGTCAACGTTTAGCCAATGCCAAAAAATATTATGGAGAAAATTCCACCGAAGTTCAGAAACTTGAAAGAGAACTGATTAATCAACAAACAGCACAACAACGTTTGTCAAACGAAATTGATAAAACGAGTAATGCACTAGCTCAAGCAAAAGGCGAAATACAGACGTACGAGTCTACAATGCAACAGTTGGACAGTGAACAGAAAAATGTTCAAGCTAGTGCTTCTCTGATTGAATCAGAATATAAAAAATGGCAAGCAACTGCTGGTCAATCAGCTTCTGAATCCGAGAAATTAGCGAAAGCCCAAGAATTTGTTTCTCAACAATCTGAAAATGCGGAGAAAACGATAGATATCCTAAGACGACAGTTAGAAGCTACACAGTCTGAATTTGGCGCTACATCCACAGAAGCAATGCAGATGGAAGCGAAGCTTAATGATGCTGAACGTGAATTTGAAGAGTTAGGACAAGCTGCTAAAAATGTAGATACAACTAACTTGGACGATATCGGAAGCAAAATAGATATGAATAATTTAATGGAAGCTTCTGACGTTTTAAGCGACATTGGCGATAAGCTTACAGAATTAGGGAAACAAGCAGTGGACTCAGCTAACAGTGTAGGTAGTTCCCAGAGTAAGATACAAGCTAATTTTGGTTTGACTAAACAAGAGGCTGAAGAATTAACGAATGTAGCCAGAGACATTTATTATAAAGGTTTTGGAGAATCGTTAGATCAGTCCACAGATGCATTGATTTTGGTAAAGCGTAATTTAGGCGATTTAAATAATCAAGATTTACAAAATATCACGGAACAAGCTATGGTCCTAGAAAATACCATGGGCGCTGATATGGATGAAACGTTACGTGGTGTAAATGGTTTAATGGTCAATTTCGGCTTGAACGCTCAAGATGCAATGGATTTAATGGTTTCGGGTACTCAAAACGGTTTAGATAAAACGCACGAATTAGGCGACAATATGGCAGAATATAGCCAATTATGGAGTCAAATGGATATTCAGCTGATGAAACGTTCGGAATGCTTCAAAATGGTTTAGATGCGGGTGCTTATAACCTTGATAAAGTCAATGACTTAGTTAAGGAAATGGGAATATCGTTAACAGATGGTCGATTTGAGCAAAACATGGATATGTTTAGTGAAAGTACTAGAAAAGCTTTTGAAGAGTGGAAAAATGGCGGAGGAACACAAAAAGACGTTATTAATTCCATGATTCAAGATTTTAGCAATATGGATGGTCAATACGACCAATTAAATAAAGCTTCGACAATTTGGTCTGCGCTTGGCGAAGATAATGCGATGAAAGTTGTCCAATCTTTAACTGATGTTAACCATACATTTGATGATGTTAGTGGATCTGCACAAAAATGAATGAAGATTCTACTACTCCGTTGCAAGAGTTGAACGGGAAAATAGCTGAATTAAAGGATTCATTAGCTCCTATAGGCAACACAATCATAGATGCACTCGAACCAGTAATTGATTTTCTAGGAAAGATGGCTGATGCGTTTAATAATCTTCCACAACCAGTACAGGATTTCATTGTTGCTATAGGTGGTCTTACAGCAGCATTTGGCATACTGTTACCGGCAATACTAGCCGTGTCATATTTATTTGGTCCGATGATGCTTATAATTGGAGGAATTATAGCTGTTATAGCAGGCGTTATTGTGGCAATTAAGAACTGGGGTGCAATTACTGACTGGTTTAAGGGAATATGGAGTAAATTCACTGATTGGTTGGGTGGTACTTGGGAAAGTATAAAAGAAGGTGCCTCATCAGTTTGGGATGGAGTCAAAGAAACCTGGTCTGGATTTGTAGATTGGGTTCAAGATATTTGGCAAGGTGTTTCTGATTGGTTTGGAGAGTTATGGAACGGATTAGTCGAAGGGGCTTCCAATATCTGGCAAGGAGTCCAAGAGACTTGGAGCGAGTTTGTTAGTGATGTAAAAGACTTATGGAAAGGATTAACTGAATGGTTTAATAACTTATGGGAGTCTTTAACCGAAGGCGCATCAAACATCTGGCAAGGAGTAAAAGAAACTTGGCAGAATTTGTTGATTGGGCAGCAAATGTTTGGGATGGCGTTAAAAAAGTTTGGTCAATCATATGGGATGATATTGTGGGTATTGTGCAAATCCCATGGACATTCATCACATCAATTATTCAAGCGGCTATTAATGTTATCGTAGGTATTTTTGATGTAGCTAAACAGCTATTTTATGTAGCGTGGCAAGCTGTTTGGACTCCTATTTCTGAGTTCTTAAGTAATACATGGAATAGCATGACAAATTTCCTAACGAATACATGGAATAATATCATTACTACATTGCATAATGTATTTGATCCTATTGTGACATGGTTTTCCAGTATATGGGAAAACATACAAAATACATTAACAATGGTGTGGAATAATATTCTAACTGTATTAACAAACACTTGGAATACTATTTCTCAAACGGCAATTGCAATCTGGCAACCTATTCAAGATTTTATTATTAATTTATCCCATGCTATTTTGGATGGAATTATAAATATTTGGAATAGTGTTGTTACTTGGTTGACTGGTACGTGGAATACAATAGCAAGTACAGCTAGTACCGTATGGAATAGTATAAAGCTTATAGTTTATAATCTAGTCCAATCAACAAAAGACGGTATAATCAGCGTGTGGACTGCCATCACAAGCTGGTTAACTGATAAATGGAATGCTATCAAGAATAGTGCATCAAATACCTGGAATAGTGTGACAAGCAGTATAAGCAATGCTACAAATGCAGCAAATAGTGTAATTCAAAGCGTTTGGAATAGTATATCTTCATGGATTAGCGGAATTTGGAACGGTATCAAAAATACTGCTTTGAATCTTTGGAATGGAATTACAAGCACTATTAGCTCTAAAGTAAACGATGGGAAAAATGCAATTTCAAGTGGTTGGTCCAATCTAACAGGTATTGTTTCAGACATATTTAATAATGTTAAAAGTACAATTGCTAACATTTGGGAAGGTATCAAAAAGACTGTTAGCACTCCGATTGATTGGATTAGAGATAAAATCAGTGGTATCTTTGATAATTTAAATATTTCTCTTCCTCACATACCCATGCCAGAATTTCACATTAGAGGAAAATTCAATCCATTAAAAGGCGAAATACCTTACTTAGACGTAAGCTGGCATGCTAAAGGTGGTATCTTTACTAAACCAACTTTACTTGGTGGAATGAACGGTGTCGGTGAAGCAGGACCTGAAGCAGTTTTACCTTTGAAAAGATCTGTGCTGCAAGAAATTGGTGATCGTATCTTGAGTAGCACATCAGTTTCATCTAGGGCACAAACGATTCAACCTGTGAACAACTACGAATTCAATTTCACAATTGATGGTAACGCAGATGAGGTTACTATGAAGCAAACAACTCAACAAATCATTGATAGCATTACAAAAGTTCAAAATGATAATGCTTCGGCATGGCGTTAAACAGGAGAGTATTTCTCCTGTTTTTTAGTATTAAAAAGGATGTGAAAAAATGACTGATTGTATACATTCTATAATCGATGGATTTCCTGATTATTTGCATAAATTGGCTTTAGCTGAAAGACCAACCATACCTTCTCCAAAAAGACAGAGAGTTGAAACTTCTGTTTTAGGACGGTTAGGTGGCTTAGTGCAAGATTACTCGTTTGAAGATATGTCATTCACTTTGCACTATAACTACTTAGAGGATGTGGAAGACCATCAAGCTTTTAAGCAATCGTTTTATATCATGCGTCATTGGTTAAATTATGCAAAGAAATTAGAATTCTCTGATGATCCCAACGTCTATTACGTTATCCAAACTATCGATATTGGGGATGCAGAAAACGATATCGTTGAATGGGGAGAGTTTGATGTAAATATCACTGCGAAACCATTCGCAAGAGTTCAAGAAGATGTACCAATAACCGTAGATAAACCACAGTCATTTAACTTGCTGAATAATAGTTTAGAAGAAAGTTTTCCAAAGATTATCATCACTCCTTCAACTACTTCATGCCAGTTCATCTTAAATGATTATGTGTTTAGTTTTGAAGGCTTAGTAGTAGGAACTGACGTAGTCATTGATAGTGATTTGATGCTTTGCTACGAAGAGCAATCGGACGGAGATATTTTAGATCGGTCCAACAAAATGAAGACCATGCAATATCCGACATTGCAAGTGGATATTAATTATTTTAATTGTACTGGTTTGAGCAAAATACAAATTTATCGTAATGGGTTAAGGTAGGTGAAATAGATGATCGATAATTTAATAACTATTTATGATAAAAACGACGCGAATAATTTAGCTGAACATTTATATGATACGCAAGGTTTAGGCGCTTTGTCAGACTGGTTAACAGCTACTGTTAGCAATAAATTAAACGGAGCCGAGATATTTCAGGGTACTTATCCAATAAGCGGAACTAATGCAGATTTGATTGTAGAAGGACGTATTATTCAGTGTTATGTAGATGAAAATCGAGCAAAACAGCGTCTACGGATTTATTATGCAAAGACTTCTGTAATAGGAAATACGATAGAAGTAAAAGCTGAACCTATTTTCAATGATATAAGAAAATCGGTGTTGAATAAATATGACAGTGGAACAGAAAAGATCACTGCTACTCAGGCATGGCAAAACGCAAAAGCTTTAGCGAAACCAGCTATCCCTTCGCAGTTTTCTTTCTCGTCATTAGTAGATACGCTTGCTAATGTGAAGATAGAAAAGGCGAATTTTTTAGAATTCTTTGGTGGAAAAGAGGGATCTATTCTAGATCGATTCCATGGGGAATTTCTAAAAGATAATAATACATTACATCACGAAACAAGGCTAGGCACGGATCATAAAATCAAAGCGATTTATACTAAAAACTTAACTGGTCTTGACTTAGAGATAGATGCTCAAAGCGTTTTAGTTGGAGTTTATCCATTCATTAGCAGTTCTTCAGAAGGAGAAGATGAGATCACTCTACCAGAAAAAGTTATTTTCACGGATTACGTGGATGATTATCCTGCTGGATATGTTTCTTTTGTTGATTTTAAAGACAAAGCAACTGATGTAGCCACATTAAGGGAAGCTGCTAAAGACTGGTTGAAAACAAACATAGATAAACAAAAACCACAAGTGAGTGGTTCGATTGAATTAGTACCATTGAGGCATCAAAGAGGCTATGAAAAATTTGTTGATCTAGAAAAAGTTTCGATGGGTGACGGAGTAGATGTGTATCATCCACAGTTAAAAGTGAATATGTCAGCGAGAATCGTGGAATATACGTTTAATGTTTTAACTAATTCATACGATAAATTAGTTGTAGGAAACGTCAAAACAAACTTCTTAGAAAATACAGAGAATAATGTAAGCAATTTGATTAATGATGCCATTGATCAATTGAAAAATGGTGGCGGAATCAGTGATTTAATCAATGATATTGTAGATCATCAAACTGATATGATTACTGGTCAAGATGGCGGCTATGTTTTATTAGATCCTAAAGAAGCACCTAGTCGTATTTTGATTATGGACACGCCAGATAAGAATACCGCACGGAATGTTTTACAAATTAACAATGCTGGTATTGGTTTCTCTAAAACTGGTATTAATGGAACGTATGACACCGCATGGACGCTAGATGGCGGATTCAATGCCTCGTTTATTACAGCTGGTGAGATAGTAGGGATTACTATTAGAGGTACTACATTAATTAGTGATGGCACTGATTATAGAACAAGTATTGCCAATGGCAAAATGACTTGGTATTCAAAAAAAGTTAACAAAGATATTATGGAGCTAGAAGCACGTGATTATGTAAGTGCTGATGCCGGTATTGTATCATACACCATGAAAACTGGTGGTGGTTTCATGATTAGAAATCCACAGGGGAATTTGGTTTTTAGTACGTGGGATAATGGAAATAACAGACCGTTTTTATCTTTTGGTGCGCCAAATTTCAGATATAGCAATGCTAGTTATGTAACTTCTGGCGACGGTAATTCTTTGGGTATAGATGGTAGTGCGGGTAACTCATGGGAATTTAAGGTAGCTGGCAGGACTATGAAATTTACTAGTGATGGTATGCTAACATTGCCAGGTTGTTTTTTTGGTTCATGGGAAGATGGGAAACTTGCTAGGTTTGAACAATCAACGGTACAAGTATATAAAGATTTTACTGTTAGAGGTACTAAAAACTCAACCGTACCAACAGAACATTATGGACAACGACTATTGAACGCTTATGAAACGCCAGAATATTATTTCGCTGATTATGGGGAAGCCGTTACAGGTGATGATGGTAAAGTTCGTGTTGATATTGATCCCATGTTTGCTGAGACAGTAAATCTAAGTCGGTATATGACACATGTGACACCTACAGAACTAGTTTTGTGTGCTGTTACTCATGAAGATATTGACCATTTCATCATTGAAACTAGTAAGCCAAACGTATTAGTTAGATGGAATTTAGTGGCACACCGTCTAGGGTATGAAGATGTTAGATTAAAAGAGGATACAGCATATGATAGCACAGTGCTTGACCAAAAACGTTTTTAAAACGAAGACAAGGAGGTATATAAATGGCTAGCAGTTTATATAATTTGGCTCTAGATTTCAGCAAAGAATTAAACTACACCAAAGCTATTATGGCTCGTCAAGGTGACAAAGGAATTACGGTGACTGTTAAACCATTTTTAAATGGCTTACAGATGGATACGAGTGGCGGAACATTTACTTTAAAAGGAACAACACCATCTAACCGTTACGTAGATAGTGTTGCAACTAGCGTAACTAGTGAAGAAGTCACATTTTCTCTTGATGGCACATTTATGAGTGAAGCAGGATACTATAAACACTGCTACGTAGAATATAGAAAAGATAATCAAATTTTAACAACGCAAGATATTATTTTTTTCTCACTAGGAGTGTCTGACATTTCGCAAGGCCAAGCTGATGAATACGTTTCGCAATTGGAAGAGTTGATTCGAAAGTATAACGAAACTTTTGATGCTTTTATGGCTGAAATTAAAGGTAGAGTGGATAGCTTAAATAAACAGATTACTGATTTAACTGGTCAAGCTAAAACGCTACAAGACAAGTTAGATGCTCTGAAAGAAGAAATTTCTAAGTTAGGTAACTTGCATGTGATGTACTCCAACAGCATCGACTTCGGGGACTATGATTATAGTGGGAATCCGAATTTAATGTGTGTAATTAAAGCTTCTGATTTTAGGAGAGATGGCAATAGTGATGTCTTAATATCAGACGTAGGATACAATAGTATACGTTTAACTACTCAAAAGGTCAACAATATTTGGGCGTATTCTCAAAGTACCATACCTAGTTTAGTTAGTGGCAAAACGTATACTATAAGCGCAAAAGTTAAAATAGAGGAAGGTACAACTGGTAACATTGACCAGCTGAAAGTATCTTATCGTAAAGTTAACAGTGGTACGATTTTATTATCTGCTATCACTACAGGTGTAGAGGTAGGAAAAGAAATAACAATTAAGGGTACAGGTGTAGTAAATTATGCAATCAACGATTTATCAAGGTTTTATTTATCCATTGGGGTAGACGGTGATATAAACGGTAGTGTGATTGTTAGCGATGTTAAGATTGAAGAGGGTTCAACAGCCACCCCATACCAGTCAAATTTACTCGATGCGCCGTATTATTTGAGTAAGGTGGCTTTAGGTGAAAATCTAATTAAACCAGAATCACAACAACCAGTTACTAATAGTAACTATCTTATTAAAACCTATAACACCAAACCAATGGTAAAAGGCAAGAAGTATACCATCACACTGGAAGGAACTAAGCCAGCAACACAGGTTTTTAGACCATTCTTTACGCAAGCTACAGGAAGTCCATGGGGATTTGGTGATTTGAAGCCAGTAGAAGGGGTAACTGATACTTGGTCTGCAACATTTACCGCAAGTACTGATTCACACCCTACTAGCCCACAAGTGCAGATTTATCAGGTACCAAACACAAGTGTAGGTCAATGTACAATTAAGTGGTTAAAACTAGAGGAAGGCGACACCCGAACCCCGAATATTGAGCAATATAAATACCGAGGAATCGGCATGCGAGACTCAAACAATCCAAAAGATTATGTATGGGATCTAGCACCAGAATATGTCGAAGACAATCTTGCTACAGATGTTAAAATTTCTGAAATTACTGGTAAAGCAAACAATTATACCGATGGGAAAGTAGCTATTGTTAACAAAAACCTTTCAGATATATCAGCAGACTTAAATAAACAAATAGCTAATAATAAAAATAATATTGCTACTAATACAACGAATATCTCCACTAACACTACAGCTATATCTACACTACAAAATAAAAATTTATTCACGCAGAATAAAAGTACACATGGCTTAACTTGGATTGCACATAGAGGAAACAATTCAACCGCACCAGAAAATAGTATTGTAGCTTTCGAAAATGTTTATAGACACCAAGCGATAGAAACAGATATTCAGTTAACAAGCGATAATCGTTGGGTAGTTATGCATGACGAAACAGTAGATAGAACAACTAATGGTACTGGAAAAATATCAGATATGACCTATGATCAATTTAGAGCCTTAAGAATTGATACAGGTGCTAATGTTGATAAGCTAACTGATGATGAAAAAATTCCACCTAATTTAGAAGAGTTTTTATTGATATGTAAAAAAAATAATAGAATACCAGTTGTTGAAATAAAAGCTACTGGTGGATATACAAAAGAGCAACTTCAATTAATTAAAACTATTTCTGATGGAATTGGGATGACTGAAAAAACTATATTTATCAGTTTTAACTACGATATGTTAGTTTTAATGCGAGAGATATTTCCTTTTAACGAATTACAGTGGGTATATCAAGGTACAATTAATACAGATGTTATTACAAAATTAAAAACGCTCGGTTTACCTTGCGGTTTAGATATAAATGAAAATAATGCGTCTCTAACTAAAGATAATGTAAACTTGCTACATGCTAATCGCTTGAAAATTGGCGCGTGGACTGTTGGATATAATTCATTTGAAAAGATGAAAGACTTAGGAATAGATTATATCACTACGAATAGTCCATCTGGTTATTTAAAATATGCCGAATTAAGTTTGCTTAACGGTTTTACACCTACTAATGATAATGGTCAAGTCCCACAGTTTGCAGCAGAGTTAGAAGGAGGATATGTTTTTCTAAGCTTCAATGTAAAAGATGGAACAAATAATAATCAATTAACAGAAATTGCCAAACTACCTGATTGGGCTATCCCTCATGAAAAACAATATAATCAGTGTATGATACGGACGTCTAGCGGTGTATCACTAGCCACTTTTGATACGCAGGGATGGAAACATTCTACGGGTGTAACTGAAGGTACAATTACTATTGGCTTAGGCTGGTCTTCAAGAACTACCTGGGCCGCAGGTCAATGTATTTATAAAATAGATTAACTTTGCTACCAACACGCTCAATAGAGGGTGTTTTTTATTTTACAACGAAAGGAGGCTAGTTGGTTGAAAGACGAAGCAATACAAGACGTGGTAGAACGCTTAGTGCGTATTGAAACGAAGTTGGATAACTACGAATCATTACGCGAAAAAGCGGAAAGTGCAAAAGATAGAGCGGATCAGGCATATTCTATTGCGCTTAATAATGCAGAAGATATCAAAGAGATGAAAGCCAATAATAAATGGTCGTGGGGTTACATGATCGGTTTAGGCATTACAATCATTGGCTATTTCTTGACTAAATTGTAAAGGAGGTGAGAAGAAATGGTTTTACCAGATAAGTATTATCAAGTCATTAAATGGGCAGTTTTAACAGTATTACCAGCTGCTTCTGTGTTAGTAGCAACGTTAGGGAAAGCCTATGGATGGAATGGAACAGATATGACAGTACTCACTATCAATGCAGTAGCAACATTTTTAGGCGTTATCACTGGTGTGTCGGCTTATAATTTAAAAAAATAGGAGGAAACAAATGAAGAAGAAAATTACTATTACTGCGATGAGCCTGTTAACGGCTCTTTTTTTATTGCCAATTAATGGGTTTGCTGCAAAAAATGATCAGGGTGTGGATTGGTCGATTTATCAAGGGGAGAACGGAAGATTTGGGTACGCTCATGATAAATTTGCTATTGCACAAATTGGTGGTTATAACGGAGCTGGTTTATATGACCAATGGACCTACTCCACGCAAGTTGCTTCTGCAATTGCGCAAGGCAAACGAGCGCATACCTATATTTGGTGGGATGTGTGGGGTTCCCCAGCAATTGCTAAACAAACGATGGATTATTTCTTGCCAAAGATTCAAACGCCTAAAGGTTCAATTGTAGCGATTGATTTCGAGGGTGGGGCATCTTCTAATAAGCAAGCTAATACGGATGCCATTCTTTATGGTATGCGGCGAATTAAAGCAGCAGGCTATACTCCAATGCTTTATTCAGGAAAGCCGTTTTTATTAGCTAATGCTTATTATCAGCAAGTAATCAAAGAGTTTCCAGATTCGCTATGGATCTCTGCTTATCCTGATTATAATGTAACGCTAACTCCTAACTGGAATATTTTTCCATCGCTGGACGGTATCGGTATCTATCAATTTACCTCAACTTATATTGCTGGTGGATTAGATGGTAATATCGATTTAACTGGCATTACAGACAATGGTTATACAGGTTCAGATAAACCAGCAACAGATACTCCAGCAACGGATGCAGGGGAAGAAGCTAATGATACGCCAAAATCAGAAATTAAAGTGGGCGACACTGTGAAAGTGAATTTTTCAGCGAAAAACTGGGCAACTGGAGAAGCAATCCCACAATGGGTAAAAGGAGAAAGCTACAAGGTTCAACAGATAAATGGCAACAAAGTTTTACTTGCAAATATTTTATCTTGGATTGAAAAATCAAATGTAGAAATCTTGCCAGATTCTACAACTGTTCCAGACAAACCATCAGCTGCTATCCAAACCCATATCGTCCAATATGGAGAAACACTATCTTCGATTGCTGCAAAATACGGAACAACGTATCAAGCACTTGCTTCGTTAAATGGACTAAGCAATCCGAATATGATCTATGCTGGACAAGTTCTAAAAGTGAGCGGAATAGCAAATGTTACTAGAACATACACTGTTCGATCAGGCGATAATTTATCATCAATCGCATCTAAGTTAGGCACAACGTATCAAGCGCTGGCACAGCGCAATGGATTATCAAATCCTAACTTGATTTATCCAGGTCAAGTACTATCATATTAAAAAAAGCCCCTCGATGAGGGGCGGTACATAGTTAATTCAATATTTTGTCTAAAAAATATGGTATAACTTTTCTAGTAGCTTTTATTTTTGTTTTATTTATATTGTTGTATCTTCCGTTATAGATCAATGGTACATCTGTTTCGCCATATTCTGTTGAAATATGAAGTTGATAATTAGGAATCCCTTCACTTTCTGTATAGGCAATTTTTAGTGCATCACCAGGCTCAATAGTTTTAGAGTAACCCATAGATTTATATATAAGTTCACTATCGTTTTTCATATCTTTAAATTTCATGATGTCAACTTTCATGGGCACGTTTGCAGGGGAAACTAGAACAATTTTTGTGGGACTTTCATCTAATGCTATTTCATCATAAATATTCTGAGGGAAATATTTTCCTTGCGTATCTATAGAGTAGAATTCTAGAGACACATCTTCATAGTATGTTTTGTTTTTTAAAAAACCAAATATTACAAAAACGATAGCTACAATAGTTAAGATTAATTCTAAGATATCTTTGGGTGTGTATTCTTTACCTAAATACCAATGTAAAAAATTATTTACTGTTTTTATTAATTTATGTTGTTCCTCTGACATTCTTTCACCTTCCAATTCACAAATTTTATTTTATCATAACAAAATAAATTCGTAATTAGCCTATTAGAAAAATATATGCATGATGCGTGCAACGAATGATCCAGAAGGGAACACTAAAGGCGGAGCACAAGATTTTCATGATAAACGCTGGTACTTGAATATTCCGCAACGATAAAAAATAGCCCCTCGATGAGGGGCGGTACATAATTATATTGAAAACTATAAAAATCATTCGATAAAATAGTGATGTTGTCGCATATCTTCACTATCACTCATAAATAGTCACACTCCAAGATATGCGATAACAGGTTTGTTGCCACACATTCTACTGGTTGACTGTTTATGGCTTTCCGTACCCTTAGCTCAGTTGGTTAGAGCAGACGGCTCATAACCGTCCGGTCGTAGGTTCGAGTCCTACAGGGTACATTAATGTAGCCATTTGAATCGTTGTGTGTTAGAATTTTTTGAAGAGTACTATACAAGCTAAAGCTTTTCTTCATTGCCACTCAAATGAGTGGCTTTTTTATGTATCCTTTTATGGATTAATGAAAGGATGTTGCACATAGTTATACTTCTGTATATTTGAAAAGTTTTACTTTGATTTTAAATAGAAAGACATTTGGGTTAAATTGTGAGATAATAAAGAAGAGTTTAAAGCGTTCCCCAAAAACCACTCCCCCATAAGTGTGTTACGCTTTAAACTCTTTTATATTTGAAGCCATTAAAAAGCATACCATATTTTTGAAAAAAAGTGAGAAAAAAGGCTTATAATTGGAGTGATAGTTAATTAGTGACTTATTTTTGATTTTATAGCACTGATACTATAAAATATAGATATCATCATATTACACAATCTTAATACTAACTTAAAAATATCTCCTTTCATAAGTATGGTGATAAAATCCATTCCGGGCTACCTTTTTAGGTAGCCTACTTTAATCTTTATACCTTTCTGGATCAACGAAAGTATACTTTATATAGTCATAACGCCGATGATCGCTTCGTGCGTCTGGCACGTCAGTCACGACATCAAACAAAAAATATACGTCTTTCTTCATTCTCGTTTTCGCAGCAGGGATTTTAAAGTAGTTCTTATTAGAATAGTAGAGATTGATTAATAAGCTATCTTCGATTGCTAAAAAGAAAACTTCTGAATTCCATACTTTATAAAAGTCTTTGATAAATCTATTTGAAGGATCGAATTTAAACCATAATTGTGTCTCATTAAAAAGCATAACCATTACTCCAATCAGTTTTTAAACTTAGTTTCTACCTCTAATATATATCGAGTTTTTATTTTGCCTTCAGAGAATACCGTTTCTTTTTTTGCAGTTACAGGGTGTTTATTTTCGGAAAAAGCTAATATAGCTAAAATTGAAACATCCATCTGGAATTTATCTTTTTCGTTGCTTTGTTCATAAAAATCTGCATATTCATCACTGATATTTTTTCTAATAAATTCTTCCATCATAAAGATCACCTCGAAAAGAGTATACGAACAAATGTTCTTTTTGTAAAGGTGGAATTTATTATACTAAATAAATAGGTGAACAAGTACTTGTGCCAAATTAAGTGCCAAAAAAAATCGAATTTAATAAAACACAAACAAAAAGGAATCCTATTATGATAACATTTCTTATAATAACAAACACAACAGAAGACGTGTAATAGTTAGTCAGGAACGTATAAATAACCCCTGTATCCTTTGTGGTACAGGTTTTTTTATTTTAAAACAACAAAAATTAAATGTTTTATAATTAAAAAAACTTCATTTTTATTGATATAAGGGTATAATTGTTGTTGAAGGAAGGTGATAAAAAAACATTTTCATTAAAACGGAAAGCAAAAAATAAAAATAAAAATGAAAGAAGGAGAAAAATTAAAAAAATGGATTCTTAGCGCTACATTGATTGTTTTACTTAGGGCTTTCGCAGATGCAAGGGTAATAGAACAAAGTGGTTTTACTGGTAGGTGAGTAGCTTTTCCAATGCTATGGAGCTAGAGCCTTTCTAGTGGGCATAAGTATGTTTAACTTTTTATGCTAATCTGGGCACATAATGTACAGGCGCACTACATAGAGAATCTCGAAAGTGGGATTAGTACTAAGTATAGTTGATACAAACAGCACTTCACAGCTAGAATAATTGGAAAGTCAGAAGTTTTTTGTTCGATTTGAAATACCTAGTTAGTTTGAATAAGTACATAAAGAATCTTCTTATTTAGCACTTAATAAAAAATATAAAAAACATTTAAAAGAGAAATTAAAGGGTTTCTCAATCTTTGATAAAAAAGGAGGAAGTAGAAAATGAAAAAAGCAAAATTGATACTTAGTACAATCGTCTTGACATCTTTATGTAGTGGTTTTTTAGGGACTGGGACGGTGGATGCCAGTGAATATAATAATAAAGTTGTTTCGCTTCGAGCTGCTAGTGATACAACGCTTACTGTGTCACGCATACCTCATAATCCTATTCTATATTTTGAAATTTCAATGGAAAATTATAATCAATCTGACTCAACCCAACGTTGGGTAATGGAGTACAATGCAAATGCCGGTGGTTATTATATCCGGGAGCAGATTCCGGGAAGTATGAATTTTACACCGCAATATATTTGGCATAGTGGAGGAAGCATTTTGGACTTCTCGAGTAACAAAGAGAGGGTAGGGACTCTGTGGAAGTTATATTCAGCCGGACAGAATTCGTTGGGAAATATATTTTTTATAGAAAATATGTCAAACGGGAACTATATGAGTTGGACCAGAGGAGGTCATACTGATCGGGCGTTGATATCTTCTGCATTTAATTGGAATCATGAGCAAAGATTCATTGTGCAAGTTGAAGGAGAAGTTTAAAAGAGAAAAATGGAAGTACACTAATACGTTCAATCTTTTTGACTTATATCTAGAGAGTGGGGCAATAATCAGATTTTTTTCTGACTATTGTCCCACTCTCTTTTTTATATATTTTTCGTTATTTTATTTGTGCTAATAAGATTTTGCTCAAGCCCAATCTCCATTACGGAAAATCGGTACTGTAGAACCGTCTTCGCGGATACCATCGATATCCATCTTGTCAGATCCTACCATGAAATCTACATGGGTTTGACTTCTATTCAAACCAGCTTCTGCTAATTCTTCATCGGACATTTCTGTACCGCCTTTCACACTGAAGGCATAAGCAGACCCTAAGGCTAAATGGTTCGATGCGTTTTCATCAAATAGTGTATTGAAGAAAATGATACCAGATTGAGAAATAGGTGAAGGGTCAGGAACAAGTGCCACTTCTCCTAGACGACGCGCACCTTCATCGGTATCAAGCAATTTTTCTAAGACATCTTCGCCTTGTTCGGCAGAAAAGTCAACTACTTTTCCATCTTTGAAAGTAAATTTCATACCAGAGATGATCGTACCAGCATAACTCAGTGGTTTTGTACTTGAAATATACCCATCTACACGATGACTGTCAGGAGCGGTGAACACTTCTTCTGTTGGCATATTTGCCATGAATTTTTCCCCTCGAGCATTGTAGCTTCCAGCACCTTCCCAAAGATGGTTTTTAGGCAATCCAATGATGATATCCGTACCAGGAGCAGTGTAGTGCAGGGCAGAAAATTGTTCTTGATTCAATTCTTCTGCTTTTTTTGCTAATTTCTCATCGTGTTTTTTCCATGCTAAAACAGGGTCTTCTTCGTAGACACGAGTTGTTTTAAAAATTTGATCCCATAATGCATCAACTTGTTCTTCTTCTGGCAGATCTGGAAAAACTTTTGCTGCCCATTGTTTACCAGCAGCAGCTACAACAGTCCAACTGACTTTATTTGCCTGAGTTGCCTTGCGCAAATTCATTAGTGCTTTACCGGCAGCTGCTTGATAAGTTGCTACTCGGTGGCTGTCTACACCGGCAAACGCATCAGGATCGGCAGAAACGACACTGATCCTGCTTGCTCCTTTTTCAAGCCATTCATCCGCTTGAACGATTTTAGATTGTGGTACATCCTCAATACGATCTGTTGCTGCATGTAAAAGAAATTCTCTTTGAATCTGATCATCTGTCCACTGAACGATGACTTCAGCAGCTCCTAATTTGTAAGCTTCTTGTGTGATCAAGCGAGCAAGGGGTGCTTGGTCTACACTGATCTGTAAAACGACTGTGTGACCTTTTTCTGTGGCCACGCCAGTTTCTGCAATTAAGCGTGCATATTTTTTTAGAAGTTCATTAAAATTCGATAACATAATAAAAATTCCTCCTCACCATTTTTTCTGGTAACTATTAGCATGATACCATTTAATCATGATTCAAACAATGTAGCTTTAAATAAAAAAAGGAGGTTATTTTTTTCTGGTTGCGTTTCACGTTCTATGACACGACTTGCTATTTTAGCTTGTGAAGAAAATCGAAAACTAATTTTGCATATCAAAAAAACATGTTACAATGAAATTAATCAATGGTGGAAGCGTTATAAAAAAATTGAGGAGATTAAAAAAATATGGCAAGAAAAAAGACGATTACTAAAGAACAGATTTTGGCAGCTGCTTATGAAGTAGCTGCCACCGAGGGATTTACACGATTTACTGCGAGAAACATTGCGAACAAAATGAATTGTTCCACGCAGCCGATCTATCTTGAGTTCAAAAATATGGATGACTTGAGACAAGCACTTTTTGAGCAAATCTATGATTATTTGCAATACGAAGTGTTTCCAGTTGAGCATACAGGGAATACGATTATCGATCTTGCTTTTAATTATATCCATTTTGCAAGAAGAGAGAAGAAGTTGTATCGTTCACTGTACTTAGAAGAATATGGTGGAGGAAAAGAGATGCAAAATTTCTCTTATACTTACTTTGTGAATACAGTGAAACGGGACCCAGCCTACGCGGATCTTTCAGAAGAACAGATCGAATCCTTGCATAACGGTACATGGATCATAGCTACCGGGATTGCAGCTTTGATGTCTTCAAGCATTATCCATCCAACTGATGAGCAGATTGAAAAAATGATCCAAGACAGCATTGATGCAATCTTGAATCTCAAAGAACCAATCGAAATCGATTGAATATACTCAAGAGTTTCGCCAATCAGTAGATAACAAGAGATGTGTCAACATAAGGAAAATTTCGTTTTTCTTACAGCGTATACATTTTTAACTCCCGAAGAACTCTTCCATGAATACAATAAAAGAGCCGTCTAGATTGATTCAATCTGGACGGCTCTTTTATATCTCAAGCATATTAAAGTTTTGCGACTAATTCTTTAGCGAAAGCTTCTAGATTTTCGATATCTTCTTCCTCAGCATTTAAGTCTACTTTTACATTTTCTGCGCCTTTTGATGCGCCTGTTTTTCCAAAAGCAGCATCGAAGTCATCCACTGATTTACAGAATTCATCGTAAAAAGTATCTCCAGATCCGCAGACGCCGTAGATTTTCCCTGATAGATCCAACTCTTGCAAGTCTTCATAAAAATCTACAATCTCATCAGGAAGATCGCCATCATCGTATGTATAAGTAGCTACGACGCAAATATCTGCCTCCTCGAATTCATCTGCATCTACTTGGGTACATTCGTTGATTTCGACTTCGATATCCATATTTTCAAATGCTTCTGCAACAATATCGGCGATTTCTTCAGTATTTCCTGTCATGCTAGCATATACGATTTTTGCTAAAGCCATGATGTGCCTCCTTGTTTAAAATTATTTAACAATTATGAATTATACCAAAACATCGTTGAAAAGAAAATAAAACCTAGAGACACACGGGAAATGTCATTTGGCTAAATGTATGCCGCTATGTTAAAATGAGAGAGATTTGTAAAAAGGAGACGAAAATATGATTACTTTAAAATCAGCACGTGAAATTGAAATGATGGCAGAATCTGGCGCTTTATTGGCAGATGTACATAAAAATCTGCGTGATTTTATCAAACCAGGCATAACAAGTTGGGATATTGAGGTATTTGTCAGAAACTATATCGAGAGTCATGGAGGAATCGCTGCGCAAATTGGCTTCGAAGGGTATGAATATGCGACTTGTATCAGTATCAATGATGAAATTTGTCATGGATTTCCTCGTAAAAAACCTTTGAAAAGCGGCGATTTGGTAAAAGTCGACATGTGTATCGATTTGAAAGGCGGCATTTCCGATTCTTGTTGGGCTTATGTAGTAGGAGAATCTACACCTGAGATCGACCGATTGATGGAAGTAACGAAGAAAGCATTGTACATCGGTATTGAGCAAGCACAAGTAGGAAATCGGATCGGCGACATCGGTCATGCTATCCAGACATATGTAGAAGGTGAAAATCTAGCGATCGTCCGTGATTTTATTGGTCATGGCGTTGGTCCGACGATCCATGAAGAACCAGCCGTTCCTCATTACGGAGAAGCTGGAAAAGGTTTGCGATTGAAAGAAGGTATGGTCATCACGATCGAGCCTATGGTCAATACCGGAACTTGGAAAATGAAAATGGATCCTAATGGTTGGACTGCTTATACAAGAGACGGCGGACTATCTTGCCAATATGAACATACATTGGCTATTACTAAAGATGGCCCTAGAATCTTGACATCACAAGGAGAAGAAGGTACCTATTGATTCAGCCAATTAATAGGTACGGGAGAGGTACATGAAAGTTTGGAACAAAATAAAACAAAATGAAAATCTGATGCGCTTTATTGAGACGACTCAAAAGCGCATCACTGATTCAGAAATGAGTACGACCTCGGTTGTCGTTGCTTATTATTTACTCTTGTCTTTATTTCCATTGATTATTGCTTTTGGTAATATTTTGCCGTTTCTCCATATCGATCAAGAGACTGTGCTGACCTATTTACGAGAAGTGATTCCTGAGACCGTTTACCAGTTTATTGGTCCTGCAATCAAGGACCTTTTGACACAAAGTTCAGGCGGTTTGCTATCCGTTTCTGCTTTAGCGGCCTTGTGGTCTGCCAGTCAAAGTATTAACGCTTTACAAATTGCGATGAATAAAGCGTATGGCGTAGAAAATAGAAAAAATTTTTT
Source organism: Enterococcus sp. DA9 (assembly GCF_008000875.1). NCBI lineage: Bacteria > Bacillati > Bacillota > Bacilli > Lactobacillales > Enterococcaceae > Enterococcus > Enterococcus sp. DA9. Next base: position 2,634,567 of record NZ_CP042839.1, on the reverse strand, counting down.
GATCGTTCGCTTCTTCTCGCTGATCGTAATCGTCTTGTTCATGATTGCCATTAGTGGAGTAACTATCGTTCTTGGTTTAGGACAGCTGATTTTAGATGCTATCCAACCGATTGTACAAATACCTGTGAACTTTATTGATCAGTTCCAAACCTTGAAATGGCCAATCACATTGGTGGCTTTATTTGTCATCATGTTCTTGATTTATTTAATTGTCCCTAATGCTCAGTTGAAGTTGAAGACGATTATTCCAGGTACGATCTTCGCTACCGTCGGCTGGATGCTGTTATCACAAGTGTTTAGTATCTATGCCAGATATTTTGCAACGAGGATCAGCGGTTATCAGATCATAGGAAGTTTTATTGTCCTCATGCTTTGGCTTAATTTTGCTGCTACGATCATCATTTTGGGCGGAATCATCAATGCAGTTGTTCAAGAATACGTGACGGGACATCAAATCAAAAAACGTCGAGATCCAAGCCGAAAATGGTTCAATAAATTGAAAGCTAAATTTTCTCATAAAAAAAAGTAGAAACAAGAGTTCTTATTGTAAATTTATATCAGTAATTTATAATAATTATGACTCTTAATTAAAGTAGGTGCCCATATGCTTGTTTCTTTTAGTATGGTTATAAGATTTTTTCTGACAATTTTATTATCACTGATATTAACACCTGTATTTAAAATCATTTCAGTACAAACGGGTATGGTCGACAAACCAAATGAAAGAAGGATAAACAAAGTTCCAATGCCTTCCGCAGGCGGACTGCCCATTTTTATTTCATTTGTTATATCGACTTTATTCTTATTCCGTAAAATCATTCCACAATCGTATATTGTGCCGATCTTGCTCGCTTCTTTGGTGATCATTGTCACAGGAGTACTCGATGATAAATTTGAGTTGACGCCTAAACAAAAGAGTGTAGGGATCTTGCTTGCCTCTCTTATTATTTATTTTGTAGCAGATATACGTATTGATTCCTTTACGCTTCCTTTTATTGGCTATGTTCAATTAGGATGGCTTAGTTTCCCTGTAACGATTTTTTGGATCTTCGGTATCACGAACGCAGTCAATCTGATTGACGGTTTAGACGGGTTAGCGGCAGGGATTTCATTGATTGGTTTAATCACGATAGGCATCATTGGGTATTTTTTCCTTCATGCTTCCACAGTGTACATCCCGGTCGTTATTTTCTGTCTTGTAGCAAGTATTATCGGATTTTTCCCGTACAATTTTTATCCGGCAAAGATTTATTTAGGCGATACAGGAGCGTTATTCTTAGGGTTCATGATGGCCGTCCTTTCACTACAAGGGCTGAAGAACGTAACTTTTGTTTCGTCAATTTCTCTACTGATCGTCATGGGCGTTCCGGTAACAGATACGTTTTTTGCTATCATTAGAAGAAAAGCAAACCGTGTTTCTTTTTCTACAGCAGATAAAAAACATCTTCATCACCGACTAATCAGTTTAGGATTTACTCATAAAGGTGCCGTCCTGACGATTTATGCGATGGCTTTGATGTTTTCTTTCACAGCTATGGTCATGAATTATACTGGAAGAATCGGAACGATTGTATTGATTATTGCTATGCTATTTGCTGCAATTTTATTATTTGAATTGATTGGTCTGATTAACGAGAAACATCAGTTTATTTTAAAAACATTGCGATTTTTAGGGAATAAAGAGTATCGTACGCAAGTAAAACAGAAATATTTGAAGAAATGGAACCGTCATATAGATGAATAACAAATTAAACCAGCCAATTCTTATTAGTATTGTAACGGCGAACAGTGATAAGATTTTTCGGACACTAGATAATTTTATTTCCACTGTAAAAGATGAAACAGCGATAAAAATTCGGATTTTTGACAACAACTCCCTTCCGGAATATAAAAGCAGACTAAAAGAATATGTGACATATCCGTATATCGAAATCTATTTTCATGATGAAAATTCCGGATTCGGTTATGGACATAATCACAATCTGCTGAAGAGCGATTGCCACTATGGCATTATTTGTAATCCAGATATTTTAGTGGATGAAGAAACAGTTACAGCATTGGTGTTGTTACTGAAAGAACATCCCGAATGCGCGATGTTAGCACCTAAGATTCTTAATGAAGATGGGACCACTCAGCACCTCATTCGTGAGCGGCTGGCTGTTTTTGATTATGTTTTGCGCTTTGTGCCTTTCAAATGGGTCAAAAAAAGGTTTGATAAACGGCTAGCTGTCTTTGAATGCCGTGGCTTGCCCACTGATGTTGATAGTTATGTGCGAATGATCTCGGGCAGTTTTATGGTAGCTGATATTGATAAATTTAAAGAGATAAGGGGATTTGATGAGCGTTTCTTCATGTACTTTGAAGATAATGACTTGTGCTTGAGTTTTGAAAAAGCAGGTTACAAATTATTGTACACACCCTTTTATGCAGTCGTCCATTTTTATGGAAAGGGTGCACATCGAAATGCAAAACTTTTTCGTGTGTTTTTGACTTCTATGATGAAATTTTTCAATAAGTGGGGGTGGCGTTTTTTCTGATGAAACCAGAAATAGTAGTAGTAGTCGTGCTATATCAGCAACTATTCAGCCAATCTCCAACTTATGAACCATTAAGCAAAGCACTTAGCGAAAAGCATATTCAGCTTGTTATTTACGATAATAGTCCTCAAAGACAGCAAAATGAGCTGTTTGAAAAAGAAAACACCATTTACTATCATGATCCGCAAAACCCTGGATTAGCGGCGGCTTATAATTATGCGTTGTCTCAAGCAAATGAAAGAACACGTTGTATCGTTACATTGGATCAGGATACGAGGCTAGTCGACGACTATTTTGAAATCTTGCGTAAGGTAGCTTTTACAGATGAATGTGTTGCTGCAGTTCCGATGATTTTTTCTGGGGGACGGCAAGTTTCTCCCGTCTATTCAAATCATTATATCAATCGTACAGCACAAGCAGTAGAAGTAGACGGTACGACAGCTGAAAGAATCATGGCAATCAATTCAGGTGTGGCATGGTCTGTCAAATTTCTAAAAAAGATTGGCGGGTTTAATCCTGCTTTTTCTTTAGATTTTTTGGACCATTGGCTGTTTTGGAAAGTGAATCAGTTGGAAAAAATGGTGGAGATATTACCAGTACGACTGGAACATGATCTTTCGGTATTAGACTATGAAAAAGTTACAAGCAATAGATACCGTTCTATTTTACAAGCAGAAAATCGATTTTATCATGAATATGATCAAAGACATTTATCCAGTCACCGACAACAATTATTGTTAAGAACAGTTAAACAGTTTTTGACCGTCAAAAACCGGCATATCTGGCGGATGACTTTGCGCTCATATGTTAAGAATTGGAAGGTGTGAATTCGTGCGTTCGGTTTGTATAGCTACCTTTAATGGGGGCAGATATTTAAGAGAGCAGTTGGATAGTATTTTATCTCAGCTTTCAGCAGAAGATGAAGTGATTATTTCTGATGATGGGTCAGTAGATGATACATGGGATATATTGACTGAATACGCAGAAAAAGATAGACGGATAAAGCTTTTTTCAGGACCTCGTCAAGGGTTGATCGCTAATTTTGGCTATGCGATCCAGCAGACAAAAGGAGAGCTAATCTTTTTGGCAGATCAAGATGATGTTTGGTTAGAGACAAAAGTGAAAAAAATCACTGACTATTTTAAACAGCATCCGGATCAGTTAGTAGTCGTTTCAGATTTGATCATTGTGAACAGTAAGCTGCAAGAGATCCATGCTTCCTATTTTTCATTCCGAAATTCCAAAGAAGGATGGGTCAATAATGTGATACGAAGTCATTATATTGGTGCAGGTATGGCTTTTCGCTCTTCGTTGAAATCCGATATTTTGCCGATTCCCTCAGAAGTGCCTATGCATGACATGTGGATCGGTTTGTTGGGAGGAAGGAAGACTGGGTTTCTGAGAGAACCTTTGACACTGTATCGAAGACATGATTTAAATGCGAGTGAGATTGAAACGCATTCTAAATTACGCCAAAAAATTTCCTGGCGTGTTCATCTGATTACGGCGTTGATCAAACGAAAATGGTTTAAACGTTGATAAAAGATGTTTAAATCCTTAATATTTCCATGACAAATATAACGATTGATGAGATAATAGCAAAGTGAAATTTGAAATCAAAAAGGAGAGCATATATCCATGAAGGGAATCATTCTTGCTGGGGGCAGCGGAACACGTCTGTACCCTTTAACAAAGGCAACATCGAAACAATTGATGCCGATTTATGACAAACCAATGATTTATTATCCAATGTCTACTCTGATGTTGGCGGGAATCAAAGAAATTCTGATTATTTCAACGCCACAAGATACACCACGTTTCAAGGAATTGTTTGGAAACGGAAATGATTTAGGACTGCAGATCGAATATGCAGTACAAGAAAGTCCAGATGGATTGGCACAAGCATTTATCATTGGAGAAGAATTTATTGGAGATGATAGTGTCTGCTTGGTATTAGGAGACAATATTTACTACGGTGGCGGTCTGTCTAAAATGTTGCAACGAGCAGCTTCAAAAGATGCAGGCGCGACAGTATTTGGCTATCATGTCAATGATCCAGAACGCTTTGGTGTAGTAGAATTTGATGAGAATATGCAAGCTTTGTCGATTGAAGAAAAGCCTGCTCAGCCAAAATCAAATTACGCAGTAACTGGCCTTTATTTTTATGACAATGAGGTGATTTCTATTGCTAAAGGAATCAAACCGTCAGAACGTGGAGAATTAGAAATCACAGATGTCAATAAAGCATATTTGGATAAAGGAAAATTATCTGTAGAACTTATGGGACGCGGATTTGCTTGGCTTGATACAGGAACACATGAATCATTGCTTGAAGCATCTACCTTTATCGAAACGATTGAAAAACGTCAGAATTTAAAAGTGGCTTGTTTGGAAGAAATTGCTTACCGTATGGGCTACATTGATAAAGAACAACTGCTAGCCCTTGCACAGCCTTTGAAAAAAAATCAATACGGTCAATATTTATTGAATTTGGCCGCTGAATAAGGAGTTCCTACAGATGAAAGTAACAGATACAAAATTAACAGATGTAAAAATCGTGGAAATGGATGTCTTTGGCGACCATCGCGGTTTTTTTACAGAAAGCTATTCAAAAGCAAAATTTGCAGAACATGGATTAGATTATGACTTTGTTCAAGATAATCATTCGTTATCTGCTGAAGCTGGTGTTCTTCGGGGGCTCCATTTCCAAAAAGGAGAAGCTGCACAGACAAAATTGATTCGTGTGGTTACTGGAGCAGTTTTAGACGTAGTAGTGGACATCCGCAAAGGCAGCCCGACTTATGGTCAATGGGACGGATTTATCTTATCTGAACATAATCATCGTCAGTTGCTTGTACCTAAAGGATATGCACATGGATTCGTTACTTTGACACCAAACGTGAACTTCCTTTACAAGTGTGATAATTACTATAATGCAGAAGCAGATGGAGGCATCGCATTTGATGATCCAGATTTAGCGATTGATTGGCCAATTGATCCATCAAGAGCGATTATGTCGGAAAAAGATCACCGTCATCCGACATTAAAAGAATTTGAAGCAGAAAATCCATTTGTTTACGGAGAAATCTAAGAATTAAGGAGAAATTTTCTTATGAAAAACATCATTGTTACCGGAGGTGCCGGATTCATCGGCTCTAATTTCGTTCATTACGTGGTAAACAATCATCCAGAAGTGCATGTCACTGTTTTGGATAAACTGACTTATGCAGGAAACAAAGAGAACTTGGCTGGACTTCCTAGCGATCGCGTAGAATTAGTCGTAGGAGATGTTGCAGATGCAGAATTAGTGGACCGTCTAGTAAAAGAAGCGGATGCAGTTGTTCATTACGCGGCAGAATCCCATAACGATAATTCATTAAAAGATCCTTTCCCATTTGTACAAACGAATATCATTGGTACGTATACACTTTTAGAAGCTTGCCGCAAGTATGATGTACGCTACCATCACGTATCTACTGACGAGGTTTACGGAGATCTTCCATTACGTGAAGACCTACCGGGACATGGAGAAGGCGAAGGAGAAAAATTCACTGCCGAAACACCATATAATCCTTCAAGCCCATATTCTTCTACAAAAGCTGGTTCAGATCTGTTAGTAAAAGCGTGGGTACGTTCTTTTGGCTTACGTGCAACTATTTCAAATTGTTCAAACAACTATGGTCCTTACCAGCATATTGAAAAATTTATACCTCGCCAAGTAACGAACATTTTAAGCGGTATTCGTCCAAAACTATACGGTGAAGGGAAAAATGTTCGTGACTGGATCCATACAAATGATCATTCTTCAGCAGTGTGGTTGATCTTGACAAAAGGCAGAATTGGCGAAACCTATCTGATCGGTGCGGACGGCGAAGAAGATAATAAGACCGTGATGGAATTGATCTTAGAAATGATGGGTCAACCAAAAGACGCATACGACCATGTAAACGACCGTGCAGGGCACGATTTGCGTTATGCAATCGATTCGACAAAATTGCGAGAAGAGCTAGGTTGGCAGCCTGAGTTTACGAACTTCCGTGAAGGGTTGGCTGACACGATCAAATGGTACGAAGAACATGAAGACTGGTGGAAAAAAGAAAAAGAGGCCGTTGAAGCAGCATATGCCAAAAATGGACAATAATACAGAGGAAATTTCACTGTATTAATGGAAAAACACATGTGAGGCAGGCGCTCGCCTGTCTCTTTTTTAAAATAAAAATCAAGGAGCGGATAACCATATGTTTTTATTAACTGGAGGAAATGGACAATTAGGTACAGAATTGCGTCATTTATTAGATGAAAAAAATCTGCCATATGTTTCAACAGATGCAAAAGACTTGGATATCACAGATGCCGAGAAAACAATGGCTTATATTACAGAATTAAAACCGGATGTTATTTTCCATTGCGCAGCTTACACAGCAGTAGATAAAGCAGAAGATGAAGCAAAAGAATTAGATGAGAAAATCAATGTCGATGGCACAAGAAATGTAGCACTTGCAGCAAAAGCTGTGAATGCTCAATTCGTCTATATCAGTACAGACTATGTCTTCGATGGAAAAAACAAAAATGTAGAGTACGAAGTAGATGACCAAACGAATCCACTAAATGAATATGGTCGTACGAAATTATTAGGTGAAAAAGCAGTAGAAGAGATTTTAGAAGACTATTATATCATACGAACTTCTTGGGTTTTCGGGATTTATGGACACAATTTCGTCTTCACGATGCAACGCCTAGCGGAAACCCGCGACAAACTGACTGTAGTAAATGACCAGTTCGGGCGGCCAACTTGGACACGTACTTTGGCAGAATTTATGGTATATGTCATCGAAGAAAAAGCACCATTCGGTATTTATCATTTGTCGAACGAAAATAGCTGTTCTTGGTATGAATTTGCCAAAGAAATATTGAAAGATACAGATGTGGAAGTAGCGCCTGTTACATCGGAAGAATTTCCACAAAAAGCAACGCGTCCGCAGTATTCAGTCATGAGCCTGAAAAAGACAGAAGCGTTAGGATTTGTCATACCAACTTGGCAAGAAGCACTTGCGCAAATGCTGGAAGCTGCCAAAAAAATGAATAAGTAATTTCCTTTTTATCAAATAGAATTTGGAGCATGATATGGAAAAACAAACAAGAAGTGCACGACGAAAAGAAAAACCAAAAGCGAATCAGGCAGATTCGAATTTGGTGCTTGACCTGTTTCTAAAACTCCGATACCTTATTGGCGTTTTAGTCATCGTGGTCATTGTTACTTTTAATTTAAACGGAAGTTCACTTGGTGTTTGGGATAAATATGTGTCGCAAAGAGACGATGGGAAAAAAACTGATGTGATTTTTGGACAGAATCGGGAAGTACGGTCAGATGAATGGCTGGTGCAGACACCTTTTTACCTCTCACAAGCTGAAGAGGACTTTCCGTTGGTGAACGAAGATTATTCACTGAACGGACAAAACATGATCATTGCGTATAATTCTCCTGTAAAGGATATTACGGTTATCGGAAAACCATTCAACTGGGGATTCTTTTTCCTCGGAAGAGATCGAGGCCTTTCCTTTTATTGGGCGATGAAATTAGTCGTCATGGTCTTGCTTGGATTCGAAGTACTGATGATATTAACGAAGAGAAAAAAGCTCTATCGCTGATCGGTGCATTTGCGCTGACATTTTCTCCCGCAGTCCAGTGGTGGTTCATGCAGCATGTGGGCGATTTGATTTTCTTTACTTTGGGATTGATGACTGCTTTTTATCATTATTTCTACAATCATGATAAAAAATGGCTACGAACGTTGATGATGCTTTTGGTAGTTATTTTCGGTATTGGGTTTATTTTAGTGATTTACCCAGCCCATCAAGTGATGCTAGCGTACTTGCTGATTTTTTATTTTGTTGGCCTGCTTATTTACTACAGCAAGAAAATTTCTTGGGATCTGTTGGATGTAGTGTTGATTGGAGGGGCAGTTTTATTTATTGGCGGAGTCATGGTTCATTTCTGGTTGACGTCAAAAGACGCATTGTTAGCTTCTTTGGATACCTTATATCCAGGAAAACGAGTCAGCACCGGTGGAAAGTGGACGATTGGCGAATTTTTTTCTTTCCTGACAAACTGGAAAATCCCTTTTGAAGACATCAACTATTCGAATAACTCTGAAGTGGCTTTGTTCTATCACTTCTTTCCGACTGTATTCCTAGCCAGTCCATTTGTGTTATTTGGCAAAAAAGATAGTGAACAAAAGTTATTGGGACGTATTTTGATGATTTTTTGTCTGTTTTCTATCTTTTGGATTACCGTTGGATTGCCAAAATGGCTAGCAGAAATTACTCTGCTGTCTTATGTTCCTCCTTTAAGAGCCATCCTTACTTTTAGTTTTGCGGCTTGCCTATTATCAATTTGGTTCATCGCTTATATTTGGAGAGAAGATGTTATTCCTATTTGGTATAAATTCATTTTACTGGCAGTAAACGCATGGTCTTATTTCTATGCAATTACTCATTCGAAGATGGATAATTATTTTTCAGATTTCGAAACCATCGCAGTTGCTGTGTTGGGAACAGTGATTCTAGCTTTTGCATTATTTGGCTGGAGACGCTCGTTTTATCTTGCTTTTACCGCCGTGATCATCGCATCTGGTTTCTTTGTCAATCCAGTCGTAGAAGGTACTGGAGCGATTTTTGAAAAAACACTGGCAAAAGAAATCCGAAAAATCGATCAACAAGATCCTGGCAAAGTCTGGTTGACTGAAGATGAACTGTATAATTTCACCCCAACTTTGGGTGTGAAATCTTTCAATACAGTCCGCTTTTATCCAGATATGGCTGCATGGAAGAAAATCGATCCAAAAGAAGAACATGAGAAGTATTATAATCGGTATGCTCACACAAGAGCTTTTATCGCTAAGGAAGATACAAAGTTCATTTTAGATCGTCCAGATATGTTCTCGGTCACGTTGAATTTTGAAGACGCAGAAAAATTAGGGATCAACTATGTAATCAGTAAGCGACCGTTAACTGATTACAATCAGTTATATGAAGCTCAATTCACACAACTATATGGACCGGACAAAGACGGTTATATGATTTTTAAAGTAGAATATCCGGATTATCCAGATGTACCACAAACACAAACTCAGGAAAATCAGCTAGTCTTACAGTAATGGGCTAGCTGAGAATAACCCTGAAGTATTATTAGAAAGGAGAGTGGAGATAATTCAAGCAATCGTACAAAAATTTGTCAACAAAATGAGTGCTGGTTTCTTGCTTTTGTTGCTGACGCTGGTCTTTTCTGTTTGGACAGCAGGATTAAGCTTCCCAACCACTTTGTTTATATATAACAACAGTTCGCTACTTATCACTTTTAGTGTGGCTATTTTGCTCATTTTAAATGTTTATAAAGCAAAAGGCGTCGATTTTCTTTATCTAGGTGTTGCGCTTGCACTTTTCATTTTCTTTTCTTACTTTCGGGAATTAAGAAATGAGTCTTTATTTGGAGATTTACTGTTTCCTTTGATTATTTTATTTTGTTTAGTAATTAAATGGATTGAGTGGACAAAATGGGATCGCGGTATTTATCTGCTTGTCTTTACGGTCTTCCTCGGAATCACATTATATCGTGTATTTACAGAGATCCAAGTACCAGAAGGACAAAGCATCTGGACTCCAGGCAATTCGCTTTCTGATATTTGGATCAATACGAATACAATCGGAAGTTCTTTGATGACTCTTGCTTTATTGATCAGCGGATTTGCCAGTTCTTTTGAACGGTGGTATGTTCGTATCATCGGTGCGATAGCAGTCGTTGCAGCCTTTTTAGGCATTTGGGTCTGTCAATCAAGAGGCGCATTAGTTGCATTGATTGTTTTTGCGATATTGGATCTTTTCCCTAAATCATTGATGCGTGTCATTCGTGCGCCGTTTATTGCCTATACGGCTACGATTCTTTTAGCTTTACCGATTTCTTATCTAGCCGCTGTTTCCGAAAAAGTCAATTTGTTTACCGGTCGAGAAGATATTTGGCATAAATTCTATCAGACGCTAGGAGAAAAATCTGAGCAAGTTTTACTTGGGATGAAAACATTCATCTTCCAACGAGGAAACCAATTTTTAGGAAACCACAATAGTTATAATTCTATTTTGAATATCTATGGGTTAATAGGGTTTGGAATTGCTGCTTTGCTGCTTATCCTTTTTATTGGTCGCTTAACGTTGAAAGCAGATTTATCCAACGGGCAGATGACTTTTATCTGGGCCTTTTTTGCGGTGATGATGCAGTCATTTATGGAGGATACATTGACTTCATACCCGTGGGTTCCGATTATTTATATCCTGTTGGCTATGGCCGTTCATCGCTATGACGAAACGAAAGTTATGGAAGAATACTATGACATAGAAGAGCCATATGACGACATGAATGCTGGAGATCCAAGTTATGAGGAACAACCAGATAGCGCTCATTCTTCCAGGATCCAACGCTATCATTGATAGGCGCAAAATACGAGAGAGGCTGTGACAACCGTCGCAGCCTTTTTTGGTTTATTGCAATTGTCTAGCATCTTCTGTAAAATAGAAACGTTAGAGAAAATCTTGTATCATAGAAAATTAAGAAATAAATAAGAACGCAGCTCGGTACCAAAAATATGGTAAAATGGCACTTGACTGTAATTCACTGAAATCGCTTGGAGGAACACAAATGTTTAAAGATTTGTATTTATTTATGAAGGACATTTATCAGAACAGAAAATTACTGCTACAGTTTTCGATCAATGACTTCAAATCAAGATATGCAGGATCGTTTTTAGGAATCTTATGGGCGTTTATCAATCCGTTATTTACTGTATTGATTTATTGGCTGGTATTTGGCGTTGGATTGAAAGCACAAATGATCGATGCAAAATACCCATTTATCGTATATTTAGTTACAGGGATGATTCCTTGGTTCTTCTTCTCTGATGCCTTTGCATCAACTACGGTTGTTTTTCGGGAATATACTTATTTAGTAAAGAAAGTCGTATTCAATATTCGTATCTTGCCCACGACGAAAATCCTATCTAATCTGTACACCCATTTATTCTTCATTCTGATTGGCATAGCTGTTGCGCTTATAAATGGTATATATCCTTCAGCCATGTCTTTACAGCTGATTTACTATCTATTTTGCATGTGTGCTTTCTTGACAGGATTGACTTGGCTGACAGCATCCATCCAACCATTTTTACCAGACATCATGCAATTGATTACGATCGTCCTGCAGTTGATTATGTGGACATTGCCGATATTATGGAGCCCGAACCAGTTTGACTCAGGTCTTGTAAGCATATTGAAATTAAATCCGCTGTACTATGTTGTTCAAGGCTATCGTGAGTCGTTTTTAAGTGAAGCTTGGTTCTGGGAGCATGGAACATACACTTTGTATTTCTGGGTGTTCACGTTAGTAATGTTCGTAATCGGCTCTGCAGTGTTCCGTAGATTGAAACCACATTTTTCAGATGTGCTGTAAGGAGAATAGCTATGACAGAATATGCAATTAGACTAAAAGATATCACAAAATCTTATAATATGTACGCAAAACCGTCGGATCGATTTCGTGAAGCTCTTAATCCTTTTAAGAAATCCTATCATGATGTGTTTTATGCGTTGAAAAACGTGAATGTAGAAATAAAAAAAGGTGAGATGATCGGTTTCGTTGGAGAAAACGGATCCGGAAAATCTACGATGTTGAAAATCATTACAGGGGTACTGACACCAACATCCGGTACGATGGAAATCGAAGGGAAAATCTCTGCTTTGCTAGAACTAGGTTCAGGATTCAATCCTGAGTATTCTGGCTATGAAAATATCTATTTAAATGGAATGGTACTAGGCTTTTCAAGAGAAGAAGTCGATGAAATGGTCGATGATATCATTGAATTTGCTGACATCGGAGACCATATTTATCAACCTGTAAAAACTTATTCAAGCGGGATGTTCGTTCGTCTAGCTTTTGCTGTAGCAATCAATGTGAATCCCGATATTTTGATTGTGGATGAAGCATTGGCAGTAGGCGATCTTGAATTTCAACTAAAATGTATGGAAAAATTTACAGAAATCAAGAACTCGGGAAAGACGATTTTATTCGTTTCTCATGATATCAGTTCGATTCGTCGTTTTTGTGATCGTTCCTATTGGTTGAAAAACGGAGAAGTCGTCGAATATGGCGATACGATGGAAGTAACGACGAATTATGAAAACTTTTTAAAGAAAAAATCAGTTAAAACAGTGGATCGGAATAAAAACCAAGTAGAACGGTTCGCCGCTCCAGATATCGTCGACGTGACGAAAGCGGAATTGTTGGATAAAGACAAAAATCCGGTGGATATGCTGGAACAAGGAGAAAAACTATACGTTAAAGTAACTTATGAAGTAAAAGATGATACAATCAAAAATCCGGTTTTAGGAATTGCGCTACGAACAGTCGACAATTTTTATGTATGCGGACTTAATACTCTACTAGATGGTATCAAGATTCCTTGGAAAAAAGGAGAGAATATCTTTTATCTGGAGTATGAAAAGTTAGGTTTGTTAGCTGGTGAATATTATTTTGACGTTGCGGTCTTTGAAGAAAATGCAACGGTTCCTTTGGTATATAAGACAAAGTACATGAACTTGTTTGTCAGCGGTTCTTATATCGGAGAAGGCATCGTGGTCTTAGACCATAAATGGGAAGAAGGGACTCATAGCAATGAAATATGATTTTGAAATGGACCTAGATGAACAAAGCAGTGTGGGAAAAATTGCCGCACAGATCAAACCAGGAAGTAAAGTTTTAGAGTTTGGTCCCGGAAACGGCCGATTAACGAAACATTTAATCGGAGCAAAACAATGTGAAGTGAGCATTGTTGAGTTAGATAAGGAATTGTTCGATTTTGTCAGCGAATTTGCTCAAGATGGATTTTATGGTGATATAGAAAGTTTTGAGTGGGCAAACTATTATGCTGGACAGACATTTGATTACGTCTTGTTTGCGGATGTTTTAGAACATTTGGTAGATCCTGGAAAAACATTGAAGAAAGTCAGAGAATTTTTGAATGAAGAAGGAGAGATCCTGATTACATTCCCTAACTTGGCGCATAATTCTGTCATGATCGATTTGTTCAATAACCAATTGCCGTGGGCTTCTTATGGTCTCCTAGATGAAACCCATAATTCTTTTTATACTCATGATGGCTTCCAAAAAGTTTTTGAAAAAGCGGGATTATTCATTAATATTGAAGATTATTTGTACTTAGCTGTAGGTGATACAGAATTAAAATCAACTTATGAAGAATTGCCGGAAGCTGTACGCTATGATTTCAAAATGCGACCATTTGGTGAAGTCTACCAATACTTTTTCTCATTGATGAAACATCCAGTAGCACAAAGTTCCATTGCAGAGCCACAAAATTCTAATTATGTAAAAGTGTTAGAAGTAACCCAGCAAACGAAACAAGATGAAACAATCCAACAAATACCATTCAATAATTTCACAGGGGAAAATGAGACACTAAGTTTCCCCGTATCAGAAACAACAGAAAGAATGGTGTTTCGCTTCGCGCAACAACCTAGCTTTATAGAATTCAGCGCAGAAGCTGCCGGAGAAAAACTAACATTTATCGATTCGAATGCTGTAGTCAAAACAGTAAATGATTGTTATTTGTTTGATGGGAAAGAATTACCAGAGTTCGTTCTAACGGATATTTCTGGGAAAGAAGTGACTATCCATTGTCACTATCGCTTTATCGGGGAATTGACACCAACAATGAAAGAATTGTTGGAAACGATTCGTCCCATGGCTGAAGTCACAAAGCAGCTTTCTGAGAAAAATGACGAATTAGAAAGAGAAAATCATCATCTTCTTGAGGAAAATACAAGACTAGACCATACGTTAAAAACAACCACAAATCGCTATTGCACATTGTTGGAAAGTGATGAATGGACAATAAAACATAGACTAGGACGACGTAAGAAAGAAACTTCGAAAAAAATCCAAGAAAAAGAACTTTCTATATGTATTGACGAGAAAATCTGGGATGCAGAAACAAAAATATTAAAAATCATCGGATGGGGAATCGCTAATTCGGATCGCCAGCCCTTGTCCTATAAGTTATCAGCTGACCAATCGCCATTTTTCGAAGCAATTCCTGTTTCACGAGAAGAAGTCAATCAAGCAGAACAGCTCGCAAAAGGAACAGAAGCGGGATTTGAGTTACGAATCCTTTGCGAGCAAGAACGTTCATTCTTAGTGGAAGCAGTAGCTCAAAATGGCCAATCATGGATCATTGAAATGTAAATAATGATTAACTTATAAAGATAAGGAGTAAACGAATCGTGCAAAAAAAAGAAATTGCCGTATTTATCGATCAAATCACTCGTGAACGGGCCACTGGCGATTTGCTTATTGTGGGCTGGGCAATTGATGAAGTGACCAAAGAAATCCCTACGATAAAGGTAGAAAAAGAAAATGTGATTGCTGAAGCAACACATGTCGTAAGATTGGATATCAATCATTTATATAATCTTGATGTTAAGACCCAAAGCGGTTTTAAGGTACGTTTATCAGGGAAAATGAGAGGAAAAGCCATCTTAGACTTCCAAACAGCGAGACATCAAAATGGCATAGCTGTGAAATTAAACGGTAAATACCCTTATGATGACGGCATTGAATCTTCATGGGAAAGAAAAAAAAGATTACTGAAAAAAGGGATAAATTATGCAAGGACTCATGGCGTAAAAAAAGCGATCCGTCGGGTCAAATTGGAATTGAAGCCAGGATCGATCGACTATGTAGAGTGGATCAGTCGTCATGAGAAACCAGATTTGAAAGAGCAAAGGAAAGAAGCACAAGGATTTGCGTATCGTCCATTGATTTCCATACTTATGCCTGTCTATAACGTTGAAATCAAATGGCTCGAAAAATGCATTGATTCGGTACTGGATCAAACGTATGATCATTGGGAACTATGTATCAGTGATGATGCTTCTACTGATCCAGCTATCCGAAAGTGTCTGGAATCCTATCAAGCAAAAGATGATAGAATCAAAGTCGTTTTCCGAAAAGAAAATGGACACATCAGTCTGGCAACTAATTCTGCATTGGAAATAGCAGAAGGAGAATTTATAGCACTCTTAGATAATGATGATGAATTACCGCCATTTGCATTATATGAAGTGGCAAAAGTGCTAAACGTACATCCAGAACTGGATGTGATCTACAGTGACGAAGATAAAATCGATGCAGATGGCAATCGCTTTGATCCGCATTTCAAAGCAGACTGGTCGCCTGATACATTGATGGGAAATAATTATATCTCTCACTTAGGCGTATATCGAACAAGCATTGTTAAAGAACTTGGCGGTTTCCGTAAAGGCTATGAAGGTTCTCAAGATTATGATTTGGTCCTTCGTGTGACAGAACAAATCCCTGCAGATCATATTTACCACATTGACCGAGTCTTGTATCATTGGCGGACGATCCCAGGATCAACTGCAAGTAATGGCGAAGCCAAAAGTTATATCTATGATTCCGGAGTGAAAGCATTGACAGATGCCCTGTCTAGAAGAAACATCAAAGGAAGCGTACGTCCTGGCAGAATTTCTGGATTTTATGAGATTGCTTATGACGTCTTGCAAGAGGATTTGGTCAGTGTGATCATTCCAACGAAGAATGGCTATGAAGATCTAAAAACTTGTGTGGATTCGATCATTGAAAAAACGTCTTATTCAAATTATGAAATCATTATTGCGGATAATGGAAGTACAGATCCAAAAATGCAAGAATTATTTGCAGAATACAAGCATCAGCTGAAAGACCGCTTTATCGTAGAATTGATTGACATTCCATTCAATTATTCTCGAATTAACAATTTAGCAGCAGAAAAAGCAAACGGCAAATACTTTTTATTCTTGAATAACGATACAGAAGTGATTGAGCCAGATTGGATGACGGTGATGGTTTCTTATGCACAGTTTGATCGAATCGGCTGTGTAGGAGCAAAACTGTTTTATCCAGATGATACAACGCAGCATGCAGGAGTATTATTAGGAATCGGTGGTGTTGCAGGGCATGCATTGAATAACTATGATCGAACACATTGTGGTTATTTCGGCCGATTGGTCATTGACGTCAATTACTTAGCAGTCACTGCAGCTTGTATGATGGTCAAGGCAGCTGACTTCAATGCTGTTAACGGGTTTGATGAAACATTAGAAGTAGCATTCAACGATGTTGACTTGTGCTTGAAAGTTTATGAACTGGGTCGTTACAATGTCTATGCACATCAAGCAGAATTGTACCATTTCGAATCTAAATCAAGAGGTTATGAAGATACTCCAGAAAAACAAAGACGTTTTGCTGGGGAAATCAAAAAAATGCAAGATAAGTGGCCTTCTTATATTGCTCATGACCCATTTTATAACGATAATCTAACTAAAGAAGGAATCGGCAATTTTTCGTTGAGACCTGATTGATCAAAGAACTGTATTTTCATTTTTATTGATGAAAATACAGTTCTTTTAATTTAATTATATGAATATTGTAACTTGTGACCGAAGAGATGATAGGAAAAACACCCATTCAGTAGGAAGCATGTGATACGGTTTTTGTCCAACTCTCTGTTAGGCAGAAATACACATATAAGCCTACAATAGTTGCCTTTTCTAGTTTCTTTTAATTTCTTTTACAATTTGGTTATTCACTAGGTTTTTAAACTTTGCTATGGTAAGATGATAGAGGCATTATTTTATGGTTAGGAGTGTATATATGAATAAAAATGGGGAGTGGAATGCGGCACGCAGGATATTCATTATCATCATGGATGTACTTGTATTGAATGTGTCGATCTATCTTAGCTTTTTGCTCAAGTTCCAAGGAGAAGTCCCAGCAAGAAACTTAGAGACCTTTCAGCATTCAGCAATTTTTATTTCCATTATCTTTATTGCGTTGAATATTTTGTTAGGAGCTTATGTATTCTATAACCGAATGATCAGTGATATCGTCTTCATTACTGTTATTGGACAGGTGCTGATAGCATTGGGAATCATGGTGGTTACTTTTGCTGGACGTTGGTTTGCATTTCCGCGTGGCGTCATCGTGCTCTCGTTTATACTTGGCACGATATTACTTAGCGTTTATCGGATAGTCGTTTACAAACTATACTTAAGAGTCAGTCGTGATAAGAAAGTACTTATCGTAGGTTTAGAGAAAGATGTCGCACCAGCAATCCAAAACTTTCAATCTAAGAAAAACAACAAACATAAGGTTGAAGCAGTAGTTATCGACAATTATTATGAAAACACAAAAAAATTGATTGATGACATTGATATTGTCTACTTGGCTTCAAAAATCCCAGAAGATGAAAAAATCAATATTTATCAATTAGTAACTAAAAAGAGAAGAAGCTATTTTTAAATACAACTTTTGAAAATTTAACGATGATCAATCCGAACATCATGAATTTCGAAGATGAAAGTATCATTGAAGCTTCCGGTTTCAAAATTCAGCCGGAATATGAATTATTCAAACGTCTCTTTGATATCATCGTTTCGCTTATTTTACTGATCCTCGCTTCACCTTTTATGATAATCACAGCGATTTTGGTAAAAACAACTTCACCTGGACCAATTATTTATAAACAAGTACGTATTACGAAAAATCAAAAGGAATTTTCAATCTATAAATTTCGTTCCATGAGCGCAACAGCTGAAGCGAAATCAGGACCAGTCTTGGCAAAGAGCAATGATGCCCGTGTGACACCAGTAGGCAAATTTATCCGTGCCGTACGTTTTGACGAATTACCTCAAATCTTTAATGTATTGAAAGGCGATATGTCGATTGTCGGACCACGTCCAGAAAGACCATTTTTCGTTGATCAGTTCAATGAAGAAAATCCTTATTATTATTTAAGACACAATGTACGTGCAGGGATTACCGGATATGCACAAGTATACGGAAAATATGTATCAGATTATAATAGTAAACTACGTTTTGATTTGTTGTATATCAAAAAGTATTCCTTACTATTAGATTTAAAGATTTTACTTCAAACAATCAAAATCTTATTTGATAAGATGTCCTCACAAGGACTAGATGAAGATGAAAATATCAGTTCATTAGCAGAAATCGACTTTTCACAAGAGAAAATTTATCGCTAAGCTGGAGGAAAGAAATGAAATGAGCCATCCGATATTTAGTATAATTGTTCCAGTTTATAATGCCGAAGACACGATCGTTCATACTATAGAAGTTTTAAAAAATCTGGCATTTGAAGAATATGAAGTGATTTTGGTCAATGATGGGTCAACTGACAAAACAGAGCAGCTGATTCAGTCAGCTATCCAAGGAGATAGTCATTTTCAACTTTTTACAACCGAAAATCAAGGACCTGGACTTGCTCGAAATGAAGGCATCAAGCAATCTACAGGGAAATATGTATTATTTTTCGATGCAGACGATGAGCCAGTCAAAGAAATTTTGGCAGATTATCAGCAGTTGTTTGAACAGTATCCTGAAGCAGATTTGCTTATCAGTTCTTTTACATTCCGCACGCTAAGCGGGGAAGAAATCATTTCGGAAAAGGACTATCTTGTTCCAGAATACCAATATACAAATCATGAACAGTTCGTGGATGATATGTATCAACTGATGAATCAGCAGTTGATGTATGTGGTTTGGAACAAATGTTACAAGAGGGAAATCTTGATGGAAAAACAGATTTTATTCAAAAATTACAGCAGTTGTGAAGACCGTATCTTCAATTTGAACTATTATGAACATTGTCAGCAAGTAATATTGAATCCAAGAATCGAGTATATCTATCATTTTGAAGGTGGAAAAGGGATAACCAACCAATATAAACCGAATAAATTTGAAACCTTTAAAGAATTTTATGAATTAGCAAATGTCGTGACAAGTGATAAAGACAAACCAGGTATGGCTTCTCTTCTTTTAAAAGGAACAACCTCTGTCATTTTTTCTATTTATGAGAATCCTGAGCGGACTGCTAAAGAAAAAAGAGAAGAAGCTATGCATATCTTGAATGATCCAGCCATCCAAGAAGCTAAAAAGGTTGCATTGACTGATTCCAGCGCGAAAAAAGTAACAAAATGGCTGTATAATTTGCCGGCTCCTCTATTATTATCTGCGGTGAAAGCCGGCAGCTTTGTGGAAGTGAAAATGCCAAGCATCATGGCATTGTTGAAGAGAGTTTATTAAAAAAGTCGGAATAAGGGGTTGTGACTGTCTTTTGTCACAACCCTTTTAAAAACAAAAAATAGCTGTTTATCTATCCTTTTTCAGTCAGTAAAGAAAGAACCACTTGCATAAGATTGAAAACCGCCTCTATTTATGAGAAAATAGGGAAGATTAATAAAAGAATGGTTGAGGCAACTATAATGTACAGTACAGATCCTGAATTAAAAAAAATTCAAAAAGTAAATCTCGAAATGGCACAATACTTTGTAGATTTTTGTAAAAGTCACGATTTGTTGTGTTATTTTTGTGGTGGCGGCGCAATCGGAGCAATTCGACATAAAGGTTTTATCCCATGGGATGATGATTTAGATTTTTTCATGCCTAGAAGGGATTATGATCGCTTAGCTGAATTATGGGAAACCGGCCCACAAAAAGATAAATTTGTTTTATTAAGACCAACTCTGACGAATCACGATCGGAACTCCTTTACAACTATCCGTAACGTCCAAACGACCTTTATCAAAACGTATCAGGAAGATTTAGATATCCCTCATGGTATCCAATTAGATATTTTTCCGTTAGATACTGCACCTGAAAAGCAAGCAGAACGGAAAAAGCAAAAGATATGGGCAATGATCTATGCGCTTTATCGAAGTCAGCAAGTACCGCAAAACCATGGGAAAGCAATGGAATTAGCTGGAAAGTTATTGTTAAATAGCGTATCCGCAAAAACGAAGTATAAAATATGGAGATATGCTGAAAAGCAGATGACCAAATACAATGATAACCCGACGAATTTCGTTACAGAACTTTGTGTCGGTCCACGATATATGGGAAATGTTTATCCTGCAAAAGACTTTGAATCTGCTGTGTGGGTACCATTCGAAGATACAGAGATGCCAGTACCAATTGGCTATGATCATTATTTAAGTCAAGTTTTTGGCGACTATATGCAGCTTCCACCTGAAAAAGATCAGGTTTCTCACCATGAAGCAGTTTATATTGATCCAGAACATTCATTCAAAATGTACAAAGGAAAATATTATTTAACTAAAGGAGCAGAAAAAAAATGATTACAGCTATTATTATTGCCGGCGGTGTCGGTAAACGTATGGGACAAGATATCCCAAAACAGTTCATTACAATTGAAGGTAAACCTATTATTATCTATACTTTAGAATCATTTCAAAAACATCCACAGGTCGATCGGATTTTAGTCGTTTGCAAATCTGGTTGGGAAGAAACGATGTGGGCATATATCAAAGAATTCAACATTAGCAAAGTCCAATGGGTCATTACAGGGGGATCAAAAGGACAAGAGTCGATCAATAATGGTGTCCAGTTTTTGAAAGATTATTCTGAAGACGATGATACGATCATCATCCATGATGGTATCCGTCCACTAGTAGACGAACTAGTATTGTCAGATGTAATCGTTAAGTGTAAAGAATTTGGTAATGGCGTAACCTCTCTACCTTACAATGAACAAATTTTTATCAAGAAAACAGAAGAAACGACGGAACAGTATGTTGATCGTAACACATTGCGGCGTGTCTCAACTCCACAAGCTTATCAATACGGAAAACTACGGGCAGCATATGACCGAGCAGTGAAAGAAGACATTGGTATGACTGATTCTTCCTATACGAATACCATGATGGTAGATTTAGGAGAAACTTTATATTTTGCTGCTGGTTCTGATAAAAATATCAAATTGACAACAACAGATGATTTAGAATTGTTCAAAGCATACTTAAAAATGAAAGACTAGGAGAAAGATGATGACGTTGATTAAACAAGCAATGTACCAAGAAGATTTGGCAAATGTGATCAATCATACACCAAAAATAAAACAGCTACATGGCAAATCCCTGCTGATGATTGGCGCTTCGGGAATGATCGGCTCTTTTTTGATTGATACGTTGATGGCTGCTAATGAACAACTAGACATCAAAATCAAAGTATATGCTATGGGCAGAAACCGTCAGAAGCTTGAAAAAAGGTTTGCCAGTTATCTTTCCTTAGATACTTTCGAAATTGTTGAAGGTGACGTCACAGAACCCTTACCAAAAGAAATTCAAGCTGACTATTTGATACACGGTGCAAGTAACACACATCCTAAGGCTTACGCAACTGATCCAATCGGTACGATCATGACTAATCTTGCAGGTACAGAGCAAGTATTGAAACATGCAGTAGCAACCCAGCCTGAGAGAGTATTATTTTTATCAACAGTAGAAATCTATGGCGAAAATCGAGGCGATATAGAAAAATTCACAGAAGATTACTGCGGGTATATCGATTGTAATACACTGAGAGCAGGCTACCCTGAAGGAAAAAGAGTCAGTGAATCATTATGCCAAGCCTACATCGCAAAACACGACCTCGACATCGTGATTCCAAGGCTCTGCCGTACGTTTGGTCCGACAATGCTTTTATCTGATACGAAAGCATCCTCACAATTTATTTTAAATGCAATCGAACAAAAGGATATTGTTTTAAAAAGTGAAGGAAATCAATATTTTTCGTATGTTTATGTTGGAGATGCTGTTTCTGCTATTCTTCATTTACTGCTTGAAGGAGAAAAAGGAGAGGCGTACAATGTTTCTTCAGAAAACTTTGATTTACGACTAAAAGAATTAGCACAACAGCTAGCTGATATCAGCGGTAAACAAGTAATTTTTGAATTGCCGGATGAGATTGAACAAAAAGGTTTTTCAAAAGCTAGCACAGCGATACTTGATAACAAGAAAATCAAAGAAAATGGTTGGTATCCAATATTTGAATTGAAAGAATCATTGATACACACAGTAGAATTAGTTAAAGGTGAGAAGCAAAATGTGTGAGATTAGTATTATTGTTCCTGTTTATAAAGTAGAACCCTATTTAAGAAAATGTGTAGATTCAATCTTAGCGCAAACATTTACTGATTTCGAAGTGATATTAGTAGATGACGGTTCTCCTGACAACAGCGGTAAAATATGTGATGAATATGCATCAAAAGACAGTCGTGTCCGTGTCATCCATAAAAAAAACGGTGGATTAAGTAGTGCAAGGAATGCCGGGATTGATGTGGCACGAGGGAAATATTTAGGCTTTGTTGACAGTGATGATTATATCGAAAAAGATATGTATGAAGTTTTGTATGAGAATTTAAAAACCCATAATGCTGATATCAGTTCTGTTGAGTTGATTCCTTTTCATGACGATAAGTATAAGAAAGCTAACAAAGAAAAAAAGTAATTCTATTAAATAAAAAGGAAGCAATAAAATCTGTTTTAGAAGGAACACAATTTTATGCATACGCATGGAACAAACTTTATCGTAAAGAACTTTTTTATAACAAGCGGTTTTTAGAGGGTAAAACTTTTGAGGATGCGTATATAATTATAGATATATTGCTTGAATCTGAGAAAATCATTGTATCAAATGAAGAAAAATATTTTTATCTACAAAGAAACGATAGTATAATGGGTAAAAAATTTTCTAAGAAAACTTTTGATGTTATAAAAGCTTGGCAGTATAATCAGAAAAAAATATTGAGCTATTTTCCTGATTTAAAAGATTCATATCAACGTAGAGTATGCTGGGCATATTTTTACGTTTTGGATAAGTTGATTTTATCTAGTGACTATAAGCATATTCCAGAGACAAAAGAAATTATTGGATTTCTGAAAAAAAACAGAAGATTCATATTATCTTATCACGGCTTTACTAAACCAAGAAAAATAGCAATTGTCGCTTTAAGCTTTGGGAGCATATGGTACAAAAAACTGGTTGAGATTCAAATTAAAAAAACTTGATTAGCTGAGTTTGTAAAAATTAAAGCGGAGGAATTATATGAAAAAATCACGACTTTACTATTCACTAATGAACTCATCTATTTCTACTATAGTATTTTTTCTAAAATTAGTTATGCAATTTGTGGTAAGAACATTCTTTATAAGGTATCTAGGTGTAACTTACTTAGGATTGAATGGTCTCTTTTCAAATGTACTTAGTATTTTGTCTTTAGCTGAATTAGGAATAGGTACATCTATTGTATACTCTATGTATAAACCTATAGCAGTAGGAGATAGGGAAGAAATAAATGCATTGATGGATTTATACAAAAAAGCTTATCATTATATAGGAATTGGTGTTGCAGTTATAGGGGTCAGTGTTGTCCCCCTTTTCCCTTATATTTCGGGTAACTATTCAATTACTAATGAATTTATTTTGTACTATTTGTTGTACTTATCAAATTCAGTTTTAAGCTATTTTTTTACTTATAAGCGGTCATTATTGATTGCGCATCAACGAACGTATGTTGTAAATTTAAATGATTTCATTTTTTTATTGTTAAGTAATATTTTTCAAATATATTTACTTGTACATTATAAAAGTTTTTCATTATATTTAATTGTTCAATTAATTTTTACCCTATTAGGGAACCTAAGTATTTCTTTCAAAGTTGACAAGGACTATAGTGAATTAAAAAGATATCAAAAAAAACAGCTGTCTAAGAAGAAAATGAGTAATATTAAAAGAAATGTAATTGGAAATATGAGCTCTAAAGTTGGTGGGGTTATTGTTATGGGGACAGATAGTATCCTAATTTCTAGTTTTGTAGGTCTTTCAGCAGTCGGGTTTTACTCCAACTATACAATGATAATTAATAATGTACAAAATCTCTGCAAACAGGTAACTAACTCAATAACTGCTAGTATTGGTAATTATATTGTTAGTGCAAACACAAAGGATGCATTGGATTTATTTAAAAAACACTTGTTTGTAAATTATTCAATGTTATATTTTTCAACTTTAATCCTTGCTTCAGTGCTTAATCCCTTTATAATTTGGTGGATTGGCGATAAATATGTTTTGCCTTCTTTTACCGTTTCTTTAATTATTATTAACTTAGTGGTACAAATATTTAGAAATACAAGCTTTGTTTTTATAGACTCCTATGGTCTATATTGGATTCAAAGATGGAAATCCATTATTGAAGCCACAATTAACTTAACGTGCTCACTAATATTATTAATATTTTTTGATATGGGTATAAATGGAGTACTCTTAGGTACATTAATATCTTCACTAGGATATGTGTTATGGGTAGAAGTATTTTATATTTTTAAGTATGGTCTTAAGGTAAGTATGTTGGTGTACTTAAAGTTATTTACAAAATATTGCTTTTTGTTAGCTATGGCTACCCTAGTTACCATTTATTTACAATCCTTTATTGTTTATAATGGCTTAGTTAGCATAATATACAAGGCTATTATATCAATTTGTAGTGGGGGAGTTCTATACTTGATTTTTTACTCGCGCTCAAGTGAGTTTAAATATCTATTCAATATAGCTAAAAAAGTCGTTGGGAGGAAATTTTAATGAATATTTGCATAGTTAGCCCTTCGTTTGGTTACGGAGGAGCTAATATCATCGCTGCAACACTTGGAAAGGAACTAGATAAGACTCACAATTTAGTATATTATTCTTACAAGTATACAGATAATTATTCGAATCTTCCCGAAGAAAAAACATTTTTTTTAAAGGAACGCATAACAAAATATTGGACAAGTTAAAAAAAAGTACAGAATATATTTTTAGTGGTGGAGAATTTACTCCGTATAAATACTATAAAAGAGAAATTGAACAGCTTTACGAATTAATTGAAAGATTTAATGTAGAGTGTATCATTCTAAATTCTTTTACTGCAGTGTCAATATTTACAATTCCTTTGAGAAAAAAATATCCTAAGGTTAAACAAATAGCATGGATGCATGAATCTGCAGAACAGAGTTTTGGCTCTTTAGTAAAAAACTATTTAAGATCATATGAAAAATCTTTAGCAACAGTAGATAGAGTAGTTTGTTTGACGCAAACAGATCTAAAGACTTATAGACAATACAATAATAATTCAGTAATAATTCATAATCCTGTTACTTTTAACACCAGTGAAAAGTCTAATTTAAGGGAGAAAGTAATTTCTTTCACTTCTAGATTAGATATAGAGATTAAGGGACTTGATTATCTTGTTGAAGTAGCAAAAAATATACCAAATAATTGGAAAATAAGAGTTGCAGCAAATGGTAGAGAGGACCAAATAGAAGAGTTTTTAAGACTTATAAAAAAGAATAGTGTAGAAAATGTAATTGAATATGTCGGTGCTTTGAAAGGAGAAGAATTAATCGAACATTATGTAAATAGTTCTATTTTTATCTCGACTTCACGAATTGAGTCATTTCAGCTTGTCTTAATCGAAGCAATGGAATGTGGGTTACCCATAATCAGCTTTAAACATAGTGGAGCTAAAGAAATTTTAGATAATGGTAAATATGGTATTTTAATCGAAAACTACAAAATTAATGAAATGTCTGAAGAAGTAAATAAACTATGTAATAGTTATGAAGAGCGTTTAAAATGGCAAAATATTTCATTAAAAAGAGTTAATGATTTTAACATGGATGAAATAAAAGAATATTGGATACAACTTTTGGAAAATTTAGGAGTGAAATAATGAATAATCTTAAAAATAAACCTTATCTGGAAAAATCATATTTACTTATTTTAATTTTTGCGTTAATCATACGATCTATGAATATATACAGTTTGCTACCGTCCAAATTAGATAGCATATTATTTTCTTTTTTAGCTTTTGTCGGTTTTATTGTAGTTCTTTATGAATTATACAATTTTTTAATAGAAAAACATAAAGATTGGACCGATTGGTTAATCGTAATATTTTTGTTAGCATTTCTGATATCTACGATATTAAATAGAAATTATGGAATAACTAGTAATTTAAAACTACTAGTATGGAATAGTGTTTATACAATCGGAATATATCAATTTATCAAAAGACAAAAGAATAGTTTTTCTATAATAGATTATATAAATTACATTGTGATGATAGGAATGTTTCTACTATCATTTGTGTCTCTAGTAATGTATCTTATTCAATATAGTTATGTATTTGTCTATGGACCTGGACCAAGAGATCACATAAGAATCGGCTTTTTAGAATCTAGACTATTTGGAGTCTTTGGAGATCCAAATTACGGCGCAACTACTGCTTTGGTTACTATTATATTATGTTCATACTACTTGTTTATGTATTTCAATACAAAACATTTCTTTATCAAAACATTTTTAATAGTCAATATCGTAGTACAATACTTCACCTTATTGCTAACGGGGTCGAGAAGTGCTTTACTTTTAAGCTATTTAGCTTTCGGATTTATTGCATTTTCTATAATTTTTTATAAGCAAGGATTAAAAAAGTCCTCTACTTTAAAAAAGATTTTATATTCAAGTGTGTTGACTCTATTAGTACTATTTGGATATCTGATAGTTCAAAATGGGACAAAAGATGTGTTAGTTACTATACCTAATAAGATTTACTCAACATTATATAAAACAGAAGAAGCAAATGAAAAAACTATTGAAGATAAAAAAGAACCTATAAGTTTAGACCGTAAAGATGTTGTAGACAATTCTGATATATCAAATATGCGTTTCTCAATTTGGAAAAGTTCAGTTGAAATATTCAAAACTTCTCCTATTTATGGAACTTCTCCGAGAAATTTATTACCATATGCTCATGACAAATTACCTAATACATTTATTTCTCAGAAATCAATAGTAGTGCATAATGCTTTTTTTAATGTCTTGACAAGTGTTGGCTTACTTGGTTTTCTCCCCTTTATGGTGTTTTTGATAGTCAATGGAGTAAAAATCATATTTTGTTATTATTCCTATCAAAAGGAGTTAAGTTTACAATTCTTAAGTTTACTCACTATTGAAATTGTTTTAGTCATGTCCGGCATGTTTAATAATGAAATTATTTTGGTCAATACGGTTGGTTCTTTCCTATTTTGGAGTTATTTAGGTGCGCTAAATGGAAATTTAAAGGGGACATTAAGAAATGAGTAAAATGGAGCGAAAGATGAATCTGGCAGAAATTAAGTCGGCTGCTTTAGAAATGTTACTTTACGTTGATTCTATTTGTAAGAAAGAGAAACTACGTTATTCAATCTATTATGGAACTCTTTTAGGAGCTGTTCGCCATGGAGGTTTCATTCCGTGGGATGATGATGTAGACATAGTTATGCCTAGGAATGATTATATAAAATTATTGAAGATTCTTGAAAATGACGAAAAGTATATTTTAGCTAGTCCATATAATCGAACCAATTATCGTTATACTTTTTCAAAGCTATTTAATCCACAAACTAAATTAGTATCAACACAAGTGTTTAATTATGAAGAGAAGGATTTGGGCGTTTTTCTTGATATTTTTCCGTTTGATGGGTTACCAGATAATCCTGTAAAACAAAAAGAAATAGGAGAAGAGATGGATAAATTAAAACTGAATTTTATGAATAGTATAGGAAAATTATATGCACGTTCTTATTCATATCCAAGAAGTTTAGCTAAATTAATTATTAAGTATCCTCTCCATAGGAATTTAGTGAGAAAAGGAGGATACAAGTTTTGGAATGATTTATATGAGAAAAAAGCATTAGATTATCCTTTTGAAAAAAGTAATTTTTGTGGACATCTAGAGTATGTTAAGTTTTCAAAGGCTGTTTATCCTACTGAGTGGTTTGAATGGGACAACTTAATTCCTATTCAATACGAAGGTTATGAATTGCAATGTATTAAAAATTATGAGGATTTTTTAACACAATACTATGGAGATTATATGAAATTACCTCCAAAAAAAGAACAGATTTCAAATCATCATTATGTAGCATTCTGGAAATAAGAGGTGGAATTAATATGAAGAAAGTTATAACGTACGGTACTTTTGATTTATTGCATTATGGACATATAAATTTGCTGAGACGAGCGAAAGAACAAGGTGACTATCTTATAGTTGCATTGTCAACTGATGAATTTAATTGGAATGAAAAACAAAAACGATGCTACTTTGATTACGAAAAAAGAAAGCAGCTATTAGAGGCAATAAGGTATGTAGATTTGGTTATTCCTGAAAATAGTTGGGAGCAAAAAATTAATGATATTAAAGAGTTTAAAGTAAATAGATTTGTGATGGGAGATGATTGGGCTGGGAAATTTGACTTTATTGAAAAAGAAACTAATGCTGAAGTAATATACCTTCCACGAACACCTGAAATCTCTACTTCTCAAATCAAAAAAGATTTATATTATAAATAATCTCTAGTTGCAAAAATGAGTTTATCAAAATAATTTTAAGATTTTAATAGTATTTAGGAACATCAAACTAGTAGGATCTATTAGTTTTGCATTTGAATTGGTCTTTAGAAACACTGAAAACATAATAAGATGAGAAGGTATAATCGCTGACAAATGATTTTACCTCCTCATCTTTTTTCTTATAATAGGCACGAGATAATTATTATAGAATGAATTTTTAAAGTCTCTAAATAAAGTATTTAGGAGATCTTTTGCATATATTTTCCAGAGGCATTCTAGGTATAGTTAGCATATTTGTATATTAATAACTACTGTCTCTTTTTTATGCTTATAAAAATCATTATTTAGTCCCTTTTATTATATGCTATAATTACATTAACACTAGTTCACTAAGTGTGTAGAAATAGGATTAAGGAGATACTTATGAAAAATACAATAGCTATCTTTATTAATATTGTCATATTGATAGCCTCGTTATTCACTTCAACAAATTATTCCATAGCAGATACCCAAACTTATAATCAGACTGAAATTAGCAGTGACGTAGGCATGTATAGCTACGAAAGCAGTGATGAGAAAAATGAAGAAGCGATATCTGAGTCTTCTCAATCTATTATTAATAGAGAAGAAACTGATAGTTTTAGTAGTTCGTCAAGATATATTTACTCGACAGAATCTACTTCTAGAACTTCTGAAGCAAACTCTGAGACTGAAAAAACAAATGTAATCCAATATGACACAATAAATGAGTATCCATCTAATAGATCTGATTTAAATTATAGTTCTAAAAGAAATAGAAGTAATGTCACCATAAATTCACTAATAACACCTTTAGATAAGAATCCAGGAACAGATTTTATTGATGTGTCTTCACATAACGGACCGATAACTGTGGAACAATTTAAAAAAATTAAATCTTACGGGATAAAGGCTGTTATAGTTAAAGTGACTGAGTATACAACCTATATCAATCCATATGCTCGCGCCCAAATTTCTAATGCTAGAGCTGCGGGAATGAGAGTAGGAGGCTATCATTATAGTTGGTATGAAAACGAAACCGAGGCTAGAGCTGAAGCAAATTATTTTGCTAAAAATGCTAACGATGTTGGGTTAACAAAAGCAGATGTCATGATAAATGATCTAGAAGAAAATAGTATTTCAGCTAATTCAAATCATACAAAGAATGCTCAAGCTTTCGAAAATCAGCTTAAATTACTTGGGTACTCTAATATACAACACTATATAGGTTTAAACTGGATTAATAGTGGATTGATTAATCCTCGTGATTTGGGTGAAAAAAAAATATGGGTAGCTGCTTACCCTTATACTGTCACTGATGAAAAAAAATATCAACAATATAGTGCTTGGCAATGGACATCTCAAATGTCTTTTCCAGATGTCCCAGGAGTTTTTGATGTATCTGTTGACTATGAAAATAAAATCAGCGGGCCACCACAAGGTATTCCTCTAACTGATAATCGGTATGTTACTATTACGAAAAAAGGATACAATTTGTGGTCAAACTTTAACTGGGATAAGCGTAATAGTACAGATAACTTATACAACCAAACGTTTGAATCAAGAGTGAAGTATAATCATATTAACGGATCGACCTACTTATCTTTGTATGATTTCAATGGGGTATGGAAAGGATACTTAAATACAGAGGCCGTTCAAGTAGCAGCCGGGAAACAAGGTATTCCTCTAACCGATAATCGGTATGTTACTATTACGAAAAAAGGATACAATTTGTGGTCAAACTTTAATTGGGATAAGCGTAATAGTACAGATAACTTATACAACCAAACGTTTGAATCAAGAGTGAAGTATAATCATATTAACGGATCGACCTACTTATCTTTGTATGATTTCAATGGGGTATGGAAAGGATATTTGAATGCAGAAGCTATAAACATTATAATAAATTGATTTTTATAATATAACAAAATTTAATTGGAGTGAAACTTGTGGATACTATATTGATTACTGGCGGAGCTGGTTTTATCGGTTCAACGCTAGCGAATTATTTGGGAAAAGAAAACAAAATCGTAGTAGTCGACGATTTATCAATGGGAAAAAAAGAAAACTTGGATATGGATAAACAAGTGACTTTCATTGAGGGGGATGTATCAGATTCTCAATTGATGGAAAGAATCATGAAAGAATATCAGTTTGCCTATATTTTTCATCTAGCTGCTGTAGCTAGTGTGGCAAATTCTGTAGAACGGCCTGTAGAAACACATCGTGTAAATTTTGACAGTGCGCTTTTATTGCTTGAGTTTGCACGGAAATATCAATCTAATTTAAAACGATTAGTATTTAGTTCATCAGCTGCAGTTTATGGTGATGAACCAACACTGCCAAAAAAAGAAGAATCAGTCATCCGTCCATTAACACCATATGCTATCGATAAATTTGCAGCAGAACAATATGTTTTGGATTACTGTCATTTATATGATGTTCCAACAAGTGCTGTCCGATTTTTTAACGTTTATGGCCCAAATCAAAATCCGAACTCTCCATATAGCGGAGTCATTTCGATTCTAGTGGATCGTTACAAAAAACAATTGGCAGGAGAAAAAGCGGAATTTACTTTATTTGGCGATGGGAGTCAGTCTAGAGACTTTGTTTATATAGAAGATGTTATACAAGCACTTTTACTTGTTGCCAAGGAAGAAAAAGCTTTAGGACAGCAATTCAATGTCGGGACAGGAAAAAGCACTACGCTACTTGAATTGATCCATTCAATTGATCAAATCTTAGGAACAGAGCTAGCGCTTAAATATGAAGCGGAGCGTTCAGGGGATATTCGTGATTCTTTAGCGGATATTTCAAAAATTCGTTCTTTAGGCTATCAGCCTAAATTTGATATATTGAGCGGAATGGAACGGTATTTAAAGTCAGAAATCAACTAAAACAAAAACCAGCAAGATGCTGGTTTTTTTGTTTCGACTTAGCTTTTTAAATTAACACCTTCCATCAGTTCATAAATCTGATTTCTTAAATCAGTGGCCGGCAATTTGATGTTTTTATCTGATTGGATATTACTTTCCATAACGATGGCATCTTTAGTGTCTTTTTTCATCGCCACTACTGCATGGAATCGATTGATATTCCCCTGAGCAAGGATATAATCGTTTCCACTGTAAACACCGCCGCTGTAAGGATGTTTATCACCATTATTTTGCCACAATGAGAAAAGTAGTTCTTTTGGTATGATACCGCCAGAAAGAACACTGGTAAAGAATTTGTTCAAGTCATAAACAGACATACTTATGTTTCCCGTACCTAATTCATTTCGGATGTCGGTTTCAGGCTCGATCAATGCTTTTGAATAATCGTCAGTTGCAGACATCTGGTAAGATACAGCATGTTGAGGCGAATTTTTTATATTGTCATAAAAATCTGTATGTTCTAGATGGAGAGGACGAATGATTTCTTTTTTTAGAAGAGTTTCATAAGGCTGATTCGTTAGTTTGATCAATATCCCTGTAAGCAATGTATAATTCAATGGTTCATAATGATACGTATTATAATCAGTAAGTTTCAAATGATGAAGGGCGAACTGAATGATTTCACTATCCGACATAGGTTTGTCGGGAGAAGCAGTTCGATGAAGACCAGAGCGCATATAAAGCATATTTTTGATTGTGATTTGCTGACTTCCAGGAATCTGAGGATAAAATTCAGCTAACTTTGTGTCAAAAGTTAACTTACCAGCTTGGATTTGTTTTAGTATCAGTAAAGCAGTCATTGCTTTTTGAATCGAACCGATTTGATAGTAAATAGAAGGTGAATTCGATTCTTTTACGCGCAGATTTGCATATCCATATCCTTTTTCTAATAGTACGCGATTATTTTTGCGTACATAAATCGAACCGATATAATCTGATTTTTGTAGTAATTGATCAATTTTGCTAGCAAGCATTTGCTCATCGGGCGTTAAATTGGAAGTAAGTTGTGCTGGCTCCGCTTTATAAGTTTGGGACTGAGGTGTTTTTGTTAATTGACCTCCTATAATGATGCCTGTTGAAAAGAAGCAGACAGACAATAATAAAATTACAAGAAAAGAAATAGAGATTTTTTGTTTTTTTCGATGTTTTCCTTTTGACATGTTAATTCCTTTCTATCCATTTTTAACTATTTTTCATTGTAATCCTCAAAAAGAGTATTTGCCACTTACAATTTTGACATAATATTTGGTAAAATAATTCACGGCAGTAGAAATTTCATGTATAATAAACAGAGTTACGAAGATGATAGTAAGGAGGAGTTGTTTTGTCAGGAAACAAACAACACCCAAGTAAAGATAAAAAAGAAGCCAGTAAGGCAGCTACAGCAGATATAATCGACAAGCGGAGAAATCTGCGTAAAAAAGAAGATAAGATTGTGAGGAAGATCATTTTAGTGATTGCTCTTACATTATTGATTATTGGCGGATTTCTTGGATTTACCGTGTATCGTTATGTAGATAGCGGGTTGAAGCCTTTAGATAAATCAGATGACCAATTAGTCCAAGTCGAGATCCCGAGTGGCTCTTCTAACAAGCAGATTGGTGAGATTTTGGAGAAGGACAATATTATTAAAAGCGGGATTGTTTTCAATTATTATACAAAATTTAAAAATTTAACTGGCTTTCAAGCTGGCTATTATCAGTTAGCGCCTAATATGACTCTTGACGAGATTGGCAAACAGTTGCAAGAAGGCGGTACTTCTGAGCCAACAAAAGTTGCAGATGGGAAAATTGCCATTCCAGAAGGGTACGATATCGATCAGATTGCTGAACGGGTAGCGAAGGTAACTGGTAAAGACAAGAAAGAATTTTTAGATTTAGTGAATGATGAGACTTTCTTTAACGAGTTGCACCAAAAATTCCCAGAACTGTTGGAAAGTGCATCTAAAGCTGAGAACACAAAATACCGTTTGGAAGGTTACTTATTCCCAGCCACATATGATTATTACACGAGTACTTCGCTTAAGGATCTAGTGATTGAAATGGTGAACAAGACGAATACGGTCATGCAAAACTATTATTCAGCTATCAAGCAGAAAAATTTGACTGTACAAGAAGTTTTAACTCTAGCTTCTCTAGTTGAAAAAGAAGGCGTAAAAGAAAATGATCGTAAAAACATTGCACAAGTCTTCTTTAACCGAATCAAAGCAAATATGCCACTTCAGTCAGATATCTCTGTTTTATACGCATTAGGTGAACACAAAGAATTAGTGACGTATGAAGATACAGCTGTAGATTCACCATATAATTTGTATACCAATACCGGCTATGGACCTGGACCTTTTGACAATCCAAGCGAAGAGGCAATCAAGGCAGTATTAGAACCAGCAGAAAATGACTATTATTATTTCGTAGCAGATACGAGCACTGGAAATGTTTATTTCGCTAAAACTTATGAAGAACATATGGAATTAGTGGAAAAATATGTAAATAATTCTTAGAAAAACAGGCTCTAGACATTGATCATTTTTAGAAAAACATTTACATTTGAAGAAAAGCGTGGTAATCTTTTTTGGACTATATTCCTCAAAAGATTACCTTTTGCGGTATTTTATCGAAAAAAGGAGACGTTACACATGGTAGAGAAAGTTTATCCAATGACTCTAGAAGGTAAAGAAAAATTAGAAAAAGAATTAGAAGAACTAAAAACAGTCAAACGCGGAGAAATCATTGAACGAATCAAAATTGCCCGCGGTTTCGGAGATCTTTCCGAAAACTCTGAATATGAATCAGCGAAAGATGAACAAGCATTTGTTGAAGGAAGAATCACAACAATTGAAAATATGATTCGTTTTGCTCAAATCATCGATAACGACGGTGTAGATGCAGATGAGGTATCAATTGGTAAAACAGTTACATTCATCGAACTACCAGATGGAGAAGAAGAAGAGTACACGATTGTCGGAAGCGCTGAAGCAGATCCGTTTTCTGGCAAAATTTCCAATGATTCTCCTATTGCGCAAGCATTGATTGGCAAACGTAAAAATGATGAAGTAACTATTGTTACTCCAGGTGGCGATATGTTAGTTAAAATCGTCAAAGTAGAACAAGCGTAGTCTGACTGAAAGATCTAGAGAGTTCATCTTACTGATGATACACTCTAGATCTTTTTCTCTTTGTGTATTTTAGATTTCAACAAACGATCTTACATCTAAAGTCCTATAGCCAACAGTTAAAAAAATAGGTATGATGAAATGAGAATGTGTCAGGAGGGAGAAAGAGCGATGAATAGTTCTTGGCGTTTTTTTGTGGTAGTTGAAGCACTACTGCTGTTATTTGCTGTTTGGCAAATCGTAAACAATACTGGACTTTTGCTTTTAGTGATATTCGGTATTTTCAATATATATCTAGCTATGCGCAAACATCCTCGTACTAAATTTCAAAATTTTCAATTGATATTAGGAAGTTTGGTCATTTTTTTTAGCTTAGTCAACAGTCCTGCTTTATGGATGATGGCTGTATTTGCCGTTTTATTTATTGGTCTGAAAGGTGTAGAGATTTCAGGGATAGATTTAACCAAAAATGCTTTTTGGCGAAAGAAACAGATCATGATGATCCAAACAGAGCAATTAAAAACACATAATAATGAGCGGAAAAGACAGCAATTATTCGGTAACCAACGTATTGGAAACGACGTCTATGAATGGGACGATATCAACATCGCCGTCATTTCTGGTGATACTATCATAGATTTGGGCAATACGCTTTTGCCAAAAGATGATAATATTGTGATTGTAAGAAAAGGGATAGGCAGAACACGGATCTTAGTACCTTTGGGCGTAGCCATCCGATTAGAGCATGCGACATTAGTAGGAAATGTCTTGTTTGAAGAAGAGCAATTTTCTTTGAAAAATGAACAAATCAAAATCTACAGCAGTGATTATGATGAAAACCCTCGTAGATTGAAGATTATTACTAATACCTTGATTGGAGATGTCGAGGTGATACGAATATGATGGGAAAAATATCCAGAGCGATGCTAGCTGTTTATTCGGGGATTGCGGCTTTCCTTATTATTCTATTTTCACTTTTCACTTATTTTTATGCCAGCAATCAAAGTCATTGGTGGGGAGAATTACTGCGTGCACGTTTATTATATGTTCCGCTTATCTTCCATTTGTTAGCCATTTCCTTAGGTGTAGGATTAATTGTCTTTCTATTATTATCACTTATTCAAAAGACAAAATACGGGAAAATCGAAGAAAAGCTGCGTGCACTTTCTTCTGGCAATTATGAATCCAAATTGTTGCTTCTTCCGATCCCAAGTGCATCGGACGATTTATACATCAAAGATATTGATAAGGAAATCACTAAGATAAAAGAAAAAATGATTGAAGTATCTAGTGAATTACAAATTGTAACGAGCCGTCCCCAATATGTAGATGGACAAACCAAAGAAGAAATTTTAGAATTAGAAAGACATCGATTAGCCCGTGAGCTGCATGATTCAGTTTCGCAACAATTGTTTGCAGCAATGATGATGATGTCGGCATTGACGGAGCAAGCAGAAAAAAGCGAGACACCAGAAATGTTCCGCAAGCAGTTGAAAATGGTAGCAGAGATCATCAACGCTTCCCAGTCTGAGATGCGTGCGCTGCTTCTTCATCTACGTCCAGTCAATTTAGAAGAGAAAAGTTTAAAGCAAGGTATCGAGCAGTTATTGAAGGAATTGCAAAATAAAATCCAGATTTCGCTGAAATGGGATGTAGAAGATGTAAAACTATCTAGTTCCATTGAGGATCACTTGTTCCGAATCGTTCAAGAATTGTTATCAAATACATTAAGACATGCCAAAGCCAATGAATTAGAGGTATATTTGCACAAAATAGACAATAATCTTTTGTTACGTATTATTGACGACGGAACAGGGTTTAATATGAATGAAACGAAAACGGGAAGTTATGGATTGAACAATATCAAAGAACGAGTAGCTGGTATTGGTGGAACAGTAAAAATCATTAGTTTTAAAGGGCAAGGTACAAGTGTAGAAATCAAGGTCCCTTTGATGAAGGAGGCATAGATAAGGATGATAAAAGTTTTACTAGTAGATGACCATGAAATGGTGCGCTTAGGCGTCTCTTCTTATTTATCTATTCAAGAAGACATTGAAGTAATTGGAGAAGCTGAAAATGGACGACAAGGCTATGAGAAGGCGATGACACTTCGACCGGACGTCATTTTAATGGACTTAGTCATGGAAGAAATGGATGGTATCGAATCAACAAAAGCAATCTTAAAAGATTGGCCAGAAGCTAAAATCATTATCGTAACCAGTTTTATTGATGACGAAAAAGTTTATCCTGCCATTGAAGCAGGTGCAGCAGGGTATTTGTTGAAGACCTCTACCGCACATGAAATTGCTGATGCTATAAGGGCAACGCAACGTGGCGAGCGAGTATTAGAACCAGAAGTGACAACAAAAATGATGGAAAAAATGAGTCGGCGAAATGAGCCTGTATTACATGAAGAACTAACGAATCGGGAAAATGAAATTTTAATGCTGATTTCTGAAGGAAAAAGTAATCAGGAAATAGCGGACGAATTGTTTATTACACTGAAAACAGTAAAAACACATGTTTCCAATATATTGGCTAAGCTAGAAGTGGAAGACCGTACACAAGCCGCTATCTATGCATTCAAACATGGTTTGGTGAAATAAAAACGATGATAAAGAGGATAATCAAAAGCTGAGAAAATAACTATTATTTTTCTTGGCTTTTTTACAATAATGATGCTTGCTTTTGTTTTTGTAAAGGCTTTGTTATACTGAGAAAAGAAGATACTAAAGGAGGAAAACGGTGAAACAAAATTTTGCAATTGTAGGTCTTGGACGATTTGGCGGAAGTATCTGCCGAACACTGATCGAAGCTGGTCAAGAAGTACTGGCTATTGATAGTAATGAAGATCGGGTCAATGAATATATGAATATAGCCACTCATGCTGTTGTGGCAAATGCACAGGATGAAATGACACTTCGATCATTAGGCATAAGAAATTTCGATCATGTAATTGTCGCTATTGGAGAAGATATTCAAGCCAGTATCTTAGTTACTCTGATGGTAAAGGAAATGGGCGTACCAAATATTTTAGCAAAAGCCCAAAATGAGTATCATGCCAGAGTACTTGAAAAGATCGGAGCTGATCGCGTCGTCCATCCTGAACGAGACATGGGAATACGGATTGCGCATAATTTAGTGTCAAAGAATATTTTAGATTACCTAGAGTTGTCAGATAAATATTCTTTAGCAGAAATCCGAGTATCCAATCCTAAATTTTTCAATAAAACATTATCTGAATTAAATTTCAGACAACGTTTTGACCTAACAGTAGTTGCAATTCGCAGAGTAGATCAAACGGTGATCGCTTCACCTGCAGCAGATGAATACGTTCGTGAAAACGATAATCTGCTAGTGATTGGTGAGACAGGCGATGTGGATATTTTAGACGATAAGATGAATCAATAGAAAGCAGGTTGTTAGGATGGAATTAACAGTAACGCCAAAAGCACAAAAATGGTTTGAATCAGAAATCGATCTGCCAGAAACTTACGGAATACGTTTTTTTGGAAAAGTCTACGGCAAAACAGAAGTTCATGATGGTTTTTCGATTGGGATGTCAGTGGAACAGCCTGAACATCCTGTCAAGAAAGTGGAAATAGATGGGACACTGTTTTTTATTGAGGATGCAGATGAATGGTTTTTTAAAGGATATGATTTACTTGTAGATTATGATCCAAAACTAGAAGAACCAACCTATCACTTTAAAAAACAATAGAAGCAAGAGGGTGTGACAAGTTGTCACACCCTCTTGCTTAAAATAGGCTGATTCAGCTATCAATATCCTGCAGACAATTTGACTTGATTGGTTTGAAGGTCATGAGTAGCAAGGTAGCTTTTTAGATTAGTTAAAAAAATAGACATTAATTTCTTTTGAAAATCAGGTGTCAAACCTGCAATATGGGACGTGATCAGTACATTGTCCATTTTCCAAAGAGGATGATTTTGTGGTAGAGGCTCCTCCTCAAAAACGTCTAATGCTGCAAAGGAAAGTTGCTGCTTGTTTAATGCTTGTATCAAATCTTGCGTTTTAACAGAAGCGCCACGACCGACATTGATAAATACAGCTTTTGAATCAAAGTGTTCAAATATGTGTTGATCAAAGAGTCCAGTTGTTTCCTCCGTTAGAGGTAAGATATTGACGACGAAATCTACTTCAGGGAGAACTTCCTGAAGTTGCTTTAAAGAAAAAGTTTTTTCCATTCCTTCTGCTGGATGACCGGATGTATTGATTCCATAGCAAATCATATCCAATGCTTTGACTTTCTTTGCAATCATTTTTCCAATATGGCCAGTTCCAATGATTAATATTTTTTTCCCTTGGATAGGTTGGTAATGGATTGAGGAACCTAACCATTTCATTTCACTCTGTGCCCTTTGTGCTTGGAAAAGACCGCGAGAATAACCTAGAATGATTCCTAAGACGTGCTCGGTGATCGATTCACTGTGGATACCACTTCCATTTGAAAGTAAGATATGTTTTTTTGAAAATGCTTCAAGGGGAGTTGATCAACTCCCGCTGAGATAGACTGTACCCATTTCAAGTTAGAAGAGGCTAATAGTTTTTCTTGATAGTTTGAGTTCCAACCCAAACTGATTTCTACATTTGGTAGATCCTCTGGTTGTAATTCTGTCTTGAAGACATAACCAGGAGCTATAGTATGGATTTCTTCGATAAATTCGTCACGAAATGGACGATCTGCGTAAATGATTCTTTCTGACATAGTTAATTACCCGCCTTTCTTTACTTTAAGTGTAGCGCATATAAGAAGAACTTTGAAGTGCCATGCTTTTTTAGAAATTAATATTGTATAAATAAAAAAGAGTTGTGACAAAAGATGTGTCACAACTCTTTTTCCGAATAAACGGTGTTCCAGAAGTAGCTTCTGCCACAACCTCTAAAAGAGTTTATTGAAGTTGAAATAATAAGTTGTCTGTATTTCTAACTGATCGATATTTTTGACCATCCTTTGACAGCTTGAGCAAAAATAAAGATACCTGCAAAAGCAATAAATGCACTAGTGTCAAAAGAAGGGAGAAAGATCATCAAGAGTGTTGCAATGATAGTCGGCAACGAGATTGAATAAATCAATGTCTTCAAGCAATCAAGGAAAGTAGCTTTTGTTAGTCGAAAGCGTGCATAGAGAAAAGCAACGACATTGGCAAATAGTAAAGTGATCAGCAGATTCAAGAAACTAGGATAAATCGAAAATAGAAAGGTCAGGGCTTTTACCCAAATCGGTATAGATGCTTCACTTAAGAAGGATCGAAGCTGCTTACCTGTTAAATTTTTTAAAGATTCATTGGTGTAAGGAAGCTCTAACTGATTATTATTCAATAAAGCAGAGGTAGTGCCTGTATTGGGAAGAGCAATGATAAGTTTGTCTTTTAACATCCCGACACTAACGAAATTTCCCATCAAATCAGTAGAGATGTCTTGTTCTGTACGTTTTCCCTCTGGATCAAATGTAAAGATAATGGAGTTTGTTTGGTAAATGAAACCTTCTTTTTCTTTTGTTTGAAGCTGTCCGTTTTGGACTGTAAAATCAGGAATGCGGGTAGCAATCTTTTGTCCGTCCAATTGAATGTTATTTAAGACTTGAAAAACTTGGAAAGAGATTGGCAGAGCCATAATTACACTCAAAATCAGAAGATAGACAATAGCTTTCCAAAATGGAACGTTTCTCGCCTCCTTAAGGTCTTTGAATCGTATAAAGGAACTGATAATTAATTGTTTTGTTGTCATAAGTACTCCTCATCTAGTAGTGTCATCACTTGCAATTCTAGCGAAGTATCAAGTGAAATACAAGTGCTTTAAGGAAACATCTGAATGATTGGTGAAATATCAAAAAAATGTTATTCTTGATTTAAGATTATTCAATACAAATAAAATGGAGGAATGAATCGTGCATACACAGCCACAGAGATCATCAAAAAAGCTATTTGGGGTAGTGGTGCTGAATGCGGTGATCACTTTATCAGAATTTATTGGAGGGGTTGCGTCGGGAAGTTTGTCTCTTGTTTCAGATGCTTTTCATAACCTTAGTGATACATTAGCAATCATTTTTTCTTATGGAGCACAAAAAATGGCCAAAAAAGAAGCGAATGAAAGGCATACGTACGGTTACCAGCGTTTAGAAATATTGAGTGCTTTCATCAACTCATTCATACTGATCATATTATCTTTGTTTTTAGCTGTTGAAGCATTTAAACGGTTCAATTCCCCAGAAAAGATAAATAGTCATTTGATGCTGATAGTAGCAGTTATCGGATTGCTTGCGAATTTGTTTTCGACGTTATTGTTGAGACAAGAAGCAGACGAAAATTTGAATATAAAATCTAGTTATCTGCATTTGTTAAGCGATACACTGTCTTCGATAAGTGTGATTATCGGAGCAGTTTTGATTCGATTTTTCGGTATCTATTGGATTGATCCAGTTATTACATTGATCATTTCGATATATATATTGTTAGAAGCAATAATAGTGATTAAAAAAGCTGCGGCTATTTTGATACAAAGTGCACCTACGATCGACTATGAAAAAATGGAGCAAGAAATCAAAGCAATCGAAGGGGTGAAAGATGTTCATCATGTCCACATTGGCAGTATAGCGAAAAGATTATTATTTTCGACGGACATATTGATTTTGAAGATCAGCTGCTAAGCGAGATTGAAAAGGCATATCCGCGTATAACTTCTTTATTAAAATTAAAGTATGGGATTACACATGTAACGATTCAAGCAGAGACACATGTAAAAGACCAAAAAAAATTAATTTTTTTAAATAAAGATGAAAGTTACTGAAAAATAGAGTATGATAAATAAGAATTTCTAATAAGGTAGGTTGGCTCATGAAGCAGTATCGACAAATAAAAGGATATTTAGAAGCAAAGGGATATTGGGAGATACTGGTTTATCTCTTTTTTGGTGGTTTGGCTACGATTGTGAACTTTGTTAGTTTTGCCCTCGCACGCCAATATTTTGATTTAAGTATGGCTCTATCCAATTCTATTTCATGGTTTTGTTCTGTATTGTTTGCTTTTGTGACGAACAAACTTTGGGTATTCCATTCAAAATCACCGAATTTTACACATGCACTTATTGAATGTGGTAAGTTCTTCTTTTACCGCATCCTTTCTTACGGGTTGGACATGGGAGCAATGGTGTTATTAATCAATGTCATGAACAGCAATGAATATGTGGCAAAAATTATCACTCAAATTATTGTTATCCTAGCTAATTACATTTTCAGCAAGTTGTTCATTTTCAAAGAAACTGAGGTTTTTGAAGAAGAAGTAGGCCAAGGAGAAAAAGACGACTAGGCATAACTATTGAAGAATTTCCTTCTCTTTGTTACTCTTTGTAATGTAGACATTATAAAGAAAACATTGAGGAGGAATTTTTTTATGACTTACACATTACCAGATTTACCTTATGCATATGACGCATTGGAACCTTACATTGATGAAGAAACGATGCACCTGCATCATGACAAGCATCACAATACTTACGTAACGAATTTAAATGCAGCAATCGAAAAATATCCAGAATTAGGCGAAAAAACAGTAGAAGAATTATTATCTGATATGGATGCTGTTCCAACAGATATCAAAACAGCTGTACGCAACAATGGTGGTGGACATGCTAACCATTCATTTTTCTGGGAAATCATGGCACCGAATGCGGGCGGCGAGCCTACTGGGGCAATAAAAGAAGCAATTAATGAAGCTTTTGGCGATTTTTCTTCTTTTAAAGAAGAATTCAAAAAAGCAGCAGCTGGACGTTTTGGTTCTGGTTGGGCTTGGCTTGTAATGGAGAATGGGAAATTAGCTATTACCTCTACTGCAAATCAAGATTCTCCATTGATGGAAGGTAAGACACCAATTCTAGGTTTAGATGTTTGGGAACATGCTTACTATTTGAAATATAAAAATGTACGTCCAGACTACATTGCAGCATTCTGGAATGTTATTAATTGGGACGAAGTAAATAAACGTTTCGAAGCAGCAAAATAACTATTTTCTCCATCATATCAGTCTTAAAAATAATTTGGAAAATAAACGAGCGAAAGCTTGCGAGCGTTTTCTAAATTGGGTATAATGTTCTTGCAAGGTTACTTGCAAGAACTTTTTTGGAGGCTATACATTTATGGAACACGGAACAGTTAAATGGTTCAACAATGAAAAAGGATTTGGGTTTATTACAGTAGATGGCGGAGATGACGTATTTGTTCATTTCTCAGCAATTCAAGGAGACGGCTTCAAGAGCCTAGAAGAAGGCCAAGAAGTAGAATTTACGATTGTTGAAGGTGCGCGCGGTCCTCAAGCTGCTGAAGTGACTAAATTATAATAATTTGTTGGATAAAGACACGACTTCTTAGGGAGTCGTGTCTTTTTGTCTATTCAAGAAGTTTTTTGATTTCTTGACTAAGTAAATAGATTTGTTCACTAGACATTTCATAACTAATTGTCAAGCAAGGTACATCTTCTTCATAAGTAACGGTTTTTAAAGAAGTATCAGTTGTTCGGATGATCAATTCCGGCTTGAATAAAAGGTCGTTAGTAAACACAACATTTAAATACATACTCAGCTGTTCTTGAAGAATTTCCATATATGCTAACTCCAAACCAATCGGAAGGTCACTCTCAAATTTGATTTTGATTTCTTTATTAAAGTAAGTAGGAGAAATGATCAACATGAACGCTTCTGCTAAATTCCAAGAATGCAACCAATCAAGTTCCTCAGATTCGTTTTTAAATTGTTCCGTCAATCGGTTGATTTCTCGGTGGAATGCCGGATAACTCATCTCGATAAAAGAGGTAATTTCATGTTTGACGATCGAAAATTGAGGAAATAGCAATCCATGCATCCCATTTGCGAGCAGTGTACTGTTCAACAGCGACTTTTTTGAATGGATTTGGGCAGACTTGAATCGATTGGAGTGAATATAAGAATAAAAACTAGTCTGCAGTTGTTTTACAGGAGTCGCAATTTTTGTATGGATACGCAAAGCAGTTTGCAGATAGTCCTCTTTCAAATAAAAAGCAGCCCGAGATTGCATCCAAAGAAACAAGAACATGCTATCTGTCAGACTGAAACGCATACGTTTATAATTCGTTGTTAACTCTTCAGCCATTTTTTCAAAGCCATTCCAAAGGTCAAGTGAAAAATCAGGTAATTCTTTTGCTGGAATAACGTGTCCTTGTTGAGAACGAAGATAAGTAACAGCTAGTATAAAGGACCATTCGATCATTTTTATCTTATTTGGTTTTTGATGAACGATAGCAAAAGAATCCTCCACTTC
This sequence comes from Enterococcus sp. DA9, assembly GCF_008000875.1. Lineage (NCBI taxonomy): Bacteria > Bacillati > Bacillota > Bacilli > Lactobacillales > Enterococcaceae > Enterococcus > Enterococcus sp. DA9. The sequence continues at coordinate 2,590,288 of NZ_CP042839.1, read as the reverse complement.
TGAAAATAATTGATGAAACTCTATTGAAGCAAAAGGCCATTCAACACTGCGATAGGATGGCCATAGTATCAAATAAATCAAATAACGAATTTGCATCTCACTTCCTTTGAAATACATCTCGCCTTTTTTTGTTTTGATCTGCAGTTGATATTTTTTTAGTATCTGATTGATGCGAGTAATGTGCCGCCGAAGGATGGATTCACTGATATTATTATCCTCAGAGAATTCCGCAATCGTTACTTTCGAGTCAAGGCATAAATTTTTCAACAGATGAAAAATAGGCGAGCGCTTCAAAATGGACAGAATCAATTCTTGAAAATCCGAATTGGTACCTAAAAATAAATAATTACGTCCTTCCTTTCTGAACTGATCGCTAATGGAGAGGGTGCGTACTTGTTCACAATAATTTTGTACAGAACGTTTGTCACAAGCAGTGAATTCAGCTAATTGTTCGATAGACCAAATTTTATTGGAATGATAGATGGTATCAAGAATAGTAATCTGTAAACGTGTGGTCTTTTCCAATAATGAATAAAAATCCATGAATTTTAATTCCTCCAATCAATAATTAGTACTTAAGTTATCTTGATATTAAAAAATAATGTTATTTTTTAACGGAAAATGTATGCAGAAAAAACAATTTATAATAAAAAAAAGTTTGTTATATGAAAAGCTATACCTTTAGTTTGATAAACAAAATATTGATTTTATTGTTATTTTATTTATTTGTGAATAAATTTACTTCAAAAAATAAAAATATTTTTTATTCTTTTATGCTTAATTTCATTATAATTCATCTCATAAAAAAAGCATAATTTTATACTAAAAATAGAAAATCGATTATTTTGTACTTTATTTTCGTGAAAACTGGATAGTTATTTAAAAAAAGATTAAAACTTAATAATAGATTTATCATTGAGATGTTGTTAAACTTCCTCTGACTTAAGTTGAAAACAAAATCTGCACAAAAAGATATCTTTTTGATTAAAAAATGATAGCTAAGGGGTGTTGTAATCTTTTCTTTTTTATAACGATCAAAAATTTGGGGATGAACGATAGAAGGGTGACAGGAGGAAAAAATGAAAAAGGATTATAAAAAAAGTATGAACCAGAAGGCACGGGCAAAAAGTAGATCGAAAAAAATCTTGCTTGCCGGTACATCCATTGCAGCTGGTGTGATGTTAGGGATCACACCAATCTCAATGGCTACGCCATTATTTACTATTGGTTCTCAACAAGTACATGCAGATGTAATCAGTGGGCAACTGTTTAACAATTTAAGTACAACGAATACTAGTGGGACTACAGCTGCTGCCCCATTTCTTCTTCAGGGGGCGAGTCGGGATGTTGATTTTGTTATATCAGCGAATAGTGGTATTGATGTTAGCGTGATTAATGGAACGCGTCGTGCTGTCTTAGCTATTCCAGAAGAAATGCAAGGATTGGTCACTCCGAATGGAACTGGTACTTTCTACACAGATATTTTGCTTCCAGGAAATAGTTTAGCACCTCTATTAAATATTGTAGATGGAGCGGTGACTACTTTGGTAGGAGCAGTAGAAGGTTTGATTAATTTGAATCCTTTAGCTACAGTGAATCTTTCGGAAGTTTATGAACAACTTGCTTTATTGAATAATCTAAGTACACTGACTTCTGCTGAAGTAGAATTGCAGCTTCAAATGCAAGGGGATGAATACATCTACGGAGAGCTAGACGGTGCCTTGGAAACCGTGATACGAGAAAATTTAAGTAATATATTGAGCGGAATCAATAATGCAGTTCAAGCAATCGAGGCAACTTCAACTGGAGGGCTTCTTGGAGATGCAGCGGCCGGAACAATCAATACTGCTTTAGCAGTTACAGTCAAGCCAGCGTTCAATCTTACGTTTAATACCGCTTTGGCATTGGTGAATGTCGGTTCTTCTTTCCTTGGTAATCTTGCTGATGCAAGTATTTTGGGTGAAACGACTGTTACTATACCGACAACGATCCAAGATCCTACTTATGCAGACTTAACAAATGCAGGTGTCGACATGACTGTTCCTTATGAAGCAGGATTTATCGGTACCATTCTTAAATCAGACATTCTATCGATCTCTATTGCTTCGAATGTTGATGGCTATTCTCCAGTGTTTTATGCAGCTGAAGAAGTCACTGCTCCTTATAACGTAGAAGTTACAGGTAATTTTACTGATGGTTATGAGGTGACTGGGATGGCAGATCCCAATGCCACAGTTCGTATTTATGATGATGAAGGAAATATGATTGCAGAGGGACAAGCAGATGAAAATGGTAATTTTGCTATTCCAGTCTCGGCAGAAGATGTTGTGCCCTTAGAACAGATCCAATTGATTGCTTATGATGAAAATGGTGTGGCAAGTGCGCCAACAGCAGCAATTATTCCAGATGATGATGAAGGAGATGCTGATGCCGATGCCGACGCTGATGCTGATGCGGACGCTGATGCCGATGCGGACGCTGATGCCGATGCTGACGCCGATGCCGATGCTGACGCCGATGCTGACGCGGACGCTGATGCCGATGCTGATGCTGATGCGGACGCTGATGCGGATGCGGACGCCGATGCGGATGCGGACGCCGACGCTGATGCCGATGCGGACGCCGATGCCGATGCCGATGCGGACGCCGACGCCGATGCTGATGCCGATGCGGACGCTGATGCCGATGCCGATGCCGACGCTGATGCCGATGCGGACGCCGATGCCGATGCCGATGCCGACGCTGATGCTGATGCTGATGCCGATGCTGATGCAGATGCCGATGCGGACGCTGATGCCGATGCGGATTCTGACGCTGATGCCGATGCCGATGCGGACGCCGATGCCGACGCTGATGCCGATGCGGACGCTGATGCCGATGCCGATGCCGACGCGGATGCTAATCATCCAATGGGAGACATGCATTCTCATGATCAAGATTCAGTGCAGATGCCAATAAGACATGGTCATTCAAATACTCCAAAACCAAGTACTACAGGTGGCTCTACACCGAAATCCTTGCCAAAAACTGCTGAGACATTTCATAGTTCACTTTCTTGGTTAGGAGCAGCTCTGTCTACACTATCTGGTTTAGGAATTTGGAAAATCAAAAAAAATAAAAAAACAGATAACAATAAATAATTAAGAAAGAAGCCGTTGCGGCAAGCAGTTCCGTATCTATGATTTTTTGATAAAAACGGATGTTCAGATTTTGTTTGCCGCAACTTCTTTTTAATATGAGGTGATTGAGTGCTAGTTAAGACAAAAGAAAGCTATTTGCCAGCAATCAAAGAAATGATAGAAACAATTGAAACAAATATATCAAAACAATTGATGATCGTCTCTACAGGAGATTTTACGAATAGAGGAAAGATCTTTGAATTCTACGGCAGTAATTTTGATACGATTTGGCGGAATTTTTTGACAGCATACCATGTCAATAAGCTGGATCAGGCGACTTATTTAAGAATTGATATTGTTATTGAAGAAGAAAAAAACAACTATGAGCAGTTTATACAGCACTTAAAAAAATCAGAAGAAATAATTACATTGATTTCAATGTAAGAATTGATGGGCTAAGAAAAAGAAGTTTCTTAAAAGAAGAACTGGTAGCAAATGCGATCATCAAACCTAGTAAAACACATAAAGTTGGGAAGAATCTTCCTGATTTAAGAATCGACGCTCAAAATTACCGCAGTTATGTGAAACGCAAGTATGGTCGTGAAGAGACAGATCTCAGCTACTTGGAGCGTTCTGCGTTCTATTACTTTAAAACAAAATCTTTTTATTTTGAAGGCGGTCATATTTATCCTTTGCAAGATTACGGTAATGGAAATTGCTTACGGGAAGTTTCATATGAAAATTTATCAGAAATAACAGATCTAGTGATCGAAAAAGGAAGTATATATCTACAAAACCAGCTAACTGCTACAGGAAAATTTATTTACGGATATTATCCTTGTTATAATCAACTGCTTAAAGGTTACAATTCCGTGAGACACTTTTCGTCTTTATATGCGCTAGCCGAAGCAGCAGAATACTTTTCGGATGAAAAAATGCTCTCAGAGGTTGAAAAGGGTTTAGATTGGGGGATTGAAAATCTGACTTCGGAGACTGACGGTTATTTTTTAATCAAGGATTATTTAAACACAGAGATCGAATATAAGCTAGGAGCACAGGCTACAGCAATCTTAGCTTTTTCAAAATACATCGAACAAACAGGTGATGAACAATACGTTCCAATCCTAAATCGTCTGATAGAAACTGTTTCCGCTAAATTTTTAACAAATGAGCATCGAACGATTCATGTACTTAATGCACAACTAGAAACGAAAGAAAAATTTCGGATCATTTATTATGATGGTGAAATTTTATTCTCTTTGCTTCGAGCATATGAGATTTTAGGCAATAAAGAAGTTTTTGCTATATGTCAAGGTTTGATGGACCAGTTCGTAGCGAACGACTATCAAAAATATCATGATCATTGGTTAAGTTATGCGACCAATGAAATGCTGAAACATAGCCAGACAGAAGAATATTATCGCTTCGGTATAAAAAATGCGTTAGATAATATCGACTTTATTGATAAAAGAGATACTGCTTATCCTACGATGCTGGAATTGCTTGTCGCTGCTTCAAAAATGATGAGAAAATTGGAGTTCAGCACGTGGAGAAAAACGATTTTTGCTGAAGAAACTGACTTCTATAAGGTAAAAGAAAGAATAAATACAGTAATGAAAAAAAGGGTGAGACATGAGATTACTACTGGGGTCATGTTCCCTGAATTTGCTCAATTCTTCAAAGAACCAGAAACAATAAAATATGGCTTTTTTGCACGTCATGATCGTTTTCGTATGAGGATCGATGATGCAGAGCACTTTTTATCAGGATTGATTAACTATCGAATGTATGATCAAAAGAAGGAGTGAGAAGAATGGTTGGATTCATTCGCTTTGTTACATTAGCTGCATTTGGTGTTTTCTATTTAGGTCTTAAAATACGTCGGAAAAATGATCAAAAAAATAATCTGAAAGAATCAGATTTAAGTCAATATAAGAAAAATGAAGAAGGGTTGTATCCTTGGGAAGTGGATCAAGATGATTCTCCGAAAAGGATCGAACCGAATGCCTCCAGATATGTAAACCAGGCAAGGCCAAGAAGAGGCAGGTGGTAAGGCGTCTAGAAAAAAACAAGAAAAACAGGAGGAGAGTTATGACTTCGATACATTCATTATTAGTTGATATGGATGGCCATTATTTAAAGAAATATAGAGATTTAGATAGAAATATCCAAGATGTTGAATATTTCTCAGGCCACTTAAAACGAAACATGGATTATTCTGATACGATGTTTGTTTGTGTTTCGCCAGAAAGAAGGAGTTACGTCAATCGAAAGGTCGTGAAATGGCGAGATGGAAATGAACAAATCATCGGAAAAGAAAATTGGTTTGGGGTGATTGTTACTGAAAAACCAATCATGGATCCGTCAGTGACGACACCACAGTTCATCGTAGAAGATAGTTGGAAATTTTTATTGGAATTATCCGCGAAATTGCGTTCCTGTTTTGTAAATCCGGTTGTTGCGATTACCGGGTCAGCAGGGAAGACTTCTACGCGAATGATGATCACTCATTTGCTTCAAGAAGAGAAAGTTTTGGAAAACAGGGGAAACCACAACGTTCGGTTTGCTGTTCCTTTATACATGAGTAAATTACTTTCTAATCCTGATGTCTTGAATCTTGAAGTTTCTGTCAATGCTTTGAATTCATATGATACAGGCTCGATGTCTAATTTGATACAACCAGATATTGCTATTGTGACTTCAATTGGAGAAGCACATCTTAGTTCTTTAAAAGATACAAAAGGAGTAGCAGTGCATAAAGCAAAAATTTTCGAAGGCCTGAAACAAGATGGAATCGCCATCATCAATGGAGATATAGGAAAAGAAGAATTTTCAATTTTAGTAAGCGCTGCTGAGAAAAGAACCAGCAAAATAGTGGTCTATTCATTACATGATGCTTCAAGAGATGTTTTTGTGAAATAAATCTCACAAAAAAGAGAATATTGCGAAGTCCTAGTTTCTTTTTTCGGAGAAGATATTTTATTGAAACTTGCAGTTTCTTCAGAAGGGATGATCGCTAATTCATTGGCTGCGTTGATTGTAGCAAAAGAACTGAAAAAAGATATTTCTCCATATATAAAAAAATTTGAGACATTCAAACCACTACCTAAAATATTGGAACGTACGATTTATACATCAGAAACAGGGACAGACTTCACCTTTATTGATGATACGCATAACGCTTCATTGCCTTCCATGAAAAATGCAATCAATTACTTTGATGGGATACAACCATTTTATAAAGGAAATAAAGTCTTGATACTTGGACAAATCGCTGATTTAGGCGATTCAGCAAAGCAAATCCACCGCTTTGTACAAGAGGAGTTAAACCAATCGGTTGCCACGCATATTTATGGTTATGGGGAACATTTTAAATTGCTTTTTGAAGAAGGACAGAAAACAGATAATCGGCTTCAATGGTTCGATTCACTTCAGGAATTATGCAATGATCTGGAAACAAAACTAATAGAAGACAGTTTAGTTTTAGCAAAAGGATCAGTTACTGGAAGTGATTTTCATGAAATCGGTAAATATGTGCATCAGATCGGAAACAAGCATAATATGAAAAGTCAGACTTTATAGAAGGTATTAGGGAAACGCCATGTGAGTCTGAACAGAGTGGAGAGGAATCGTTAAAATGACGGGAAAGGAGTGTGGCAGGTCGATGTCACACTCCTATTTTTGTGAACTACCTGGTTGTTCAATTTTTCTAGAAAAAAATGCATAAAAAAAGATAAAATGGTTGTAAACTGCGTATATTCGGGCTTTCGAACTTTTTCGTGGTGTGGTATGATAGTTAAGAATTTTGAGAAAATTTTTAAAAGAATGGTTATTATACAAGAATTATTTTTTAAAGTTTTCTTATGATTAAAAAGTGAATTTGCTGATTGAACAGTTGTATGAGACAATATTTTAGAAAATGTGAGACAGAGGTGTACTATGAAGCAATGGCAAAAAGTTCTATTAACCTTATTAGGTATACTCGTTTTGCTGATAGCCGGATTATCAGCATACGGTATCAGATTTATGGGAGAAGCGAGCCAAACAGTAAACAAAATATCTAAAAACTCTAATCGAATATCTTCCAAACGTTCTGAGAAAGTAAGCATTGATGACAAAGAACCGTTTTCGGTTTTGCTATTAGGTTTAGATACCGGTGGATTAGGAAGAACAGAACAAGGGCGTTCTGATACGATGATGGTAGTAACAGTTAATCCGAAACAAAAAAAATCAACGATTATCAGTTTGGACCGAGATATTTATACGAATATCGTAGGGTATGGAACGGTAGATAAATTAAATCACGCCTATGCATTTGGTGGCGTTGAAATGGCCATGGATTCAATTGAACAACTGCTTGATATTCCTATTGATCATTATGTAACCATCAATTTGGACGGTATGGAAGATTTGATCAATGCGGTCGGCGGCATCAAAGTGAATAATAAAATCGACTTTACGTTGGATGGTGTCCATGTACCAGTAGGTGAACAAACATTGGATGGAGAAAAAGGATTAGCCTATTCCCGAATGCGACACGAAGATCCAGAAGGAGATATCGGGCGACAACGTCGTCAGCGGGAAGTAGTGACGAAAATCGTCAATAAAGTTTTAAGTTTAGATGGCGTAAGCAATTATAGAAAAATTTTAAAAGCAGTCGAAAACAATGTGACAACGGACTTGAATTGGGATGACATGCTTGATGTAGCAACGAATTACACGCCGGCGTTCGAAACGATTAAACAAGACCAGTTGCAAGGTGAAGGTCAAATGATCAATGATATCTACTATCAGATTTTAGGACAAAACGATCTTCTTTCGATTCAAAATGAACTGAAGAAACAATTAAATATCAAAACCAGCGACACATTACCTAATTTGAAAAATGAGAATGCTTCAATGATGTTCTTTGATGATTCGGAAGATGCCGATTCGACAACCGGTGATGGGTCGAATAGTGAAGGATACACTGATTATTCTTCCTATTCAGAAAACACCTATGATCAGTACCAAGATCCGAATACCTATTATCAGCAAACAGAAGATACAAGTCAGTACTATACACCAAGTCAAGATACTCAAAGTTATGATCCTTATGCTGGACAGGAACAAAATGGTTATGGTTATGACCAGAATAATGAGTATGGAACAACAAGTGGGTACTAGAAAAAAATAGTTTGGTTAATAAAGAGTGCCACCTAAATTAGACAAAACAATCTAACTTAGGTGGCACTCTTTCTATGTGTTAAATATACTTTTTAATAAGTTTTCAGTTTTTAGCACTTAGTTTAAAAAATAAATCGAATAATTCAGTAAAGTTGCGAATAGTACCCATAAATAATAAGGAATCATGAGCCACATGACTAGGCGATGATGTAGCCATAATTGATACATAAGCACTGACAAGAAAATAACCAAAAGTGTAATATCGATTGCTGCAACGAAGATATTTCTTAAATTAAAAAATAGAGCAGTCCATATGAAATTAAAAATGAACTGAATCACAAAAAGACCTACAAGGTTGTTTCGCTGTTTTTTGTTGTTGTGATTAAGCAACAAATAAAGAGAAATACCCATCAAAATATACAATAAGGTCCACATTGGTCCAAATATCCAACTAGGTGGTGCAAATGGCGGAAGTTGTAAAGAATAGTAATATTCTCCAGGATTTCCGCTAAGCAATCCTGATAAAAAGCCTAATATGACAATTCCTATAACACAAACCCAAAAACGAATATCTTTTATCATCTTCATTCTATTAACTCCTTTCTATAATAATATTTTACATGAAGAATCACAACAATACCTGTATTTAGTTTGTGAAGTAAGAATAATGGAGAAATATTGTTATTTAAAAAAGTTAAAAATTTGTTTATATGAATCATGAATTTGAAAAAGATCGTATTAAATAATTCTCATGTTTTTTACAATTCGTTATTTTCTTATTAACTTCTGTTACAATCTATATTGTAATCGATTACATAAAAGCTTGGCTGAAGTAAAAAATTATACATAGGAAGGTTGATAAATATGAAAAGAGGTTTACTCAAAGTACTTACTGGGGCGGCACTCAGCACGATGCTTTTTTCTCCTGCATTGCTGATTCAAGTACAAGAATCATCTGCAATCGAACAAACAGTAGTGACTAATCCCGATTTTGGAGTAGGACAAGGAATTGAGTGGCCAAAACAAGTAGTTGCTCCTTATGTGGATATAACTGCTTATTCTTCTGATGAAGAACTATCTAATAATGGGGCATTGAACTTAGCAGCTGTTGCTCAACAAACAGGACAGAAATTTTTTAAATTAGGTTTTTTACAGGCGAGAGGTATTAGAAATGGTCGAATTGATTGGGCTTGGGGTGGTTTTAATGGTCTAAGTGAGATTGATAATGACGAATGGCAGTATGAAGGAATCAAAAAATCTATCCGGGAATTACGTCAAAATGGCGGAGATGTAGCTGTTTCGTTTGGCGGACTGAATTCAGGAGCATTTTGGGAGGTCACTCAAAATCAAGCACTTTTATATGATGCCTATATGGAAGTTATTCAAGGCTATGGATTGACACGTGTAGACTATGATGTAGAAGCCGCTGCGATGGGATATGAAGCGAATTTGGTAAATGCAAAAGCGGTAAAGAAAGTTCAAGAAGCAACTGGTGTAGAAGTAACGTTGACCTTGCCAGTCATGGATACTGGCCTGATTTCGACCGGATTAGCAGTGTTACAAGCTTATCTGGAGGCAGGAGTGGATTTGACAAATATCAATCTAATGACAATGTGCTACGGAAGCAGTGTACCAGATTATGCCCAAGGGTCGCTTGATGCTGTGGATAATACAATGGTGCAGTTAAAAGAGTATTATCAAAGATTTATGGGAACGACTTTGACGACAGAACAAGCATATGCTAAATTAGGAACCACTCCATCAATCGGATTTGAAAGTGAAGCTCATCCATACTTTACAGCAACGATGTTTAATCGAGTTGTTCAGCATGCAAAAGAACGAAATATTGGAATGGTTTCCTACTGGTCAATGAATCGAGATTCAAAGGTCGATGGAGGACAAGGACAAGTCAATAACCGGTATGAATTTTTAAATGTGGCACAACGTTTTACAGATGACACACCTCTTCCAGAGGACAAAGAAAAACCAACTATTCCAGAGAATTTTAAAGCAGAATTGGTGACATCTAGGCGTGCTGCGCTAAGTTGGTCACCTGCGACAGATAATGATTCTATTGGAAAGTATAACCTTCGATTGATTGGAAACGAAGAAATAGTTGAAAGAAGTACAATAGATATCAAGTATACTTTTGAGAATTTAAAAGCGAATACAACTTATACAGTGGAACTTACAGCAGAAGACCGTTCTGGTAATATTTCGGATAAAACAACATTGACGTTTACAACATTAGCGGACAATGAAAGTGAATATCCAGTATGGGATCCTGAAAAAGTTTATGCGGCTGGCGATCGTGTTGTATACGAAGGCATCATCTATGAAGCTAAGTACTGGACTCAAAACAATAATCCAAGTGAATCTGGAGAATGGGGACCTTGGAGACAGATTTCTTGATTCATAGGTATATATGAAAAATAAATAAAAAATGTAAACAGGAGTTTTATTTAGCTCCTGTTTCTTTTTATTTCAATATAAAATTATAAAAGAATAATGTTTGTGTTAATATAATAAAGCGTTTACAATATGTTTATCAAATGAAGGAGGTTTCTACATGAAAAAGATTAGTACGTTATTGTTTATCGGGTTAGTTAGTTTAGGGTTGTTCGGTTTCAGCATTCCAGGTTTCGCACACGGTTATATTACTTCTCCTGGAAGTCGTGCATATCTAGGAACATCAGCAGCAGGAAATCTAAACCAAAATGTCGGAAGAGCACAATGGGAACCGCAAAGTATCGAAGCTACCAAAAATACATTCATTGATGGAAAAATCGCCAGTGCAGGAGTCAGCGGATTTGAACCTTTAGACGAACAGACATCTAACAGATGGTATAAAAATATGGTCAATCCAGGAACATTGAATATTACTTGGAATTTAACAGCGCAACATCGGACAAGTACTTGGGATTACTACATTACCAAGCCAAATTGGAACCCTGATCAACCTTTGAAATTTAGCGATTTTGAATTGATTACAAAAATAGACGACAAAGCAACCGTACCACCAAAAACAGTCAACCAAACAATTACACTTCCTCAAGACCGCAAAGGATACAATGTGATTTTAGCAGTATGGAATATCAGTGATACGACAAATGCATTCTATCAAGTGATTGACGTGAATATCCAATAATAATCAAAAGGGCTGTGACAAAAAACGTGTCACAACCCTTTTTTGAATAAGCAGTGTTCGCCTGCCAACTCCTCGGTCACAAGTGACAATAGTCACCAAACATGAAAAGCTGTTTTTTGAAATTGTTCCTTATGACTCGGAGCTGAACGGCAGGCTCACGCCTTCTCTCGTTTAATCAGCAAGTCTCGTCATCTTCACGACAACTTCACAACGTGCAGTCTGAGGAAACATATCAACAGACTGTAAATATTCAACATTGAACTTTTTACTTAAATGGACCAGATCTCTGGCAAGTGTAGAAACGTTACAGGAGATATAAACAAGTTTTTTTGGTGGAAATTTCAGTAACGATTGAATCAATGCGTTATCCAAACCCGTACGTGGCGGATCTACGATAATACCATCTGGCTGAAAACCTTCATTCAACCATTTAGGTAGAACTTGTTCGGCTGTACCGACTTCATATCGAGTATTGTGATACCCTAATCTTTCCGCATTTCTTTTTGCATCAGCGATTGCTTGAGGAACGGTATCCATTCCTCGGACTTCTTTGACCTTTTTTGCTACACTTAAACCAATCGTACCAACTCCGCAATAAGCATCTACGATTGTTTCATCAGGCTGGGCACCTAATGCTTTGATTCCTTCACCATAAAGCAGTTCGGTCTGCTGAGGATTCAACTGAAAGAAGGCGCGAGGAGAAAGATCGAAAGTCACTTCATTGATTTGTTCTTCAATGGCTTCTTTTCCCCATACGTGGATCGTTTCATCCCCCATTACGAGAGATGTTTTTTGTGCTTGGACATTTTGCATGATCGAAACAACTTCGGGCAGGCGTTCATTGATCTCGCGAATCATTGCGTTTTTTTGTGGGAATTTTTTACTGCGAGTAATAAAAACGACTTGCAGCTCTCCAGTTTTGACACCGATTCTGACCATGATCGTGCGGAAAATACCACTGTTTGTCCGTTCATCATAGATGGGTGCATCAAATTTATTCAATAGTTGAACAACAGTATTCATCACTTTTTGTGTTCGGGGTTCTTGTACCAAACAGTCTGTTATAGGAACTAACTGATGCGAGTTTGCTTCATATAAACCAGCTTCGGTCTTTTGCGTTTGTTTATTTTTTCGTAATTGAAATTGTGCTTTGTTTCTATAATGCCATGGATCATCCATCCCAATCGTCGGTAACAACTGGTAGGATCGAAAGCCTGCTGGTTTGAATTTTTCCAATGCTTGCAAGAGTAGATCCTTTTTAAAATCCAATTGTGCTTGATAGGCTAAGTGTTGTAATTGACAGCCACCGCATTCATAATAAACAGGACATGGCGCCACTACGCGATCTTTGCTTGGCTTTTTGACTTTTATTAATTCTCCTTCTGCATAACGAGGAGTTGCTTTCGTGATTTTGACTAGTACTTCTTCTTTTGGTAGTGCATACGGAACAAATATAATCAATCGTTTGAAATAACCAATTCCTTCGCCATTTATGCCTAAACGCTTGATTTTCAAAGGAATCGTTTGTCCATTTTTGACAATTGTTTCTGCCATAAGTATCTCCCTTTTTCTTTTTTCTGTGGTTTATTCTAACATATAATACCTGATTACGGGGATTTTCTATGGTATGATAGAGAATATATGTTCGAGGAGGATGTTTATGTTAACCGTTACGAGAATCAGTAAAGGCAAAGGCCCTTTCTATCGCGTAGATTTATCTGAAGGAGAAGCTTTACAAGTATCTGAAGATGTATTAGTACGCTATCGTTTGTTAAAAGGACGGGAATTAGACGAAGAAACTATCCAAGAGATCAAGAAGAGCAGTGGCGCTGATTTCGGATTTCAGCTAGCAATGAATTACTTAAGCTATCAGTTACGGTCGGAAAAAGAAATCCGAACATACTTAAAAGAAAAGGAAATCCTTCAAGAAGACCGAAATAAAATCGTAGCCCGCTTAAAAGAATTGGATCTTGTCAATGATTTGGTCTATGGGGAAAGTTATGTGCGCACGAACATGCGCTTAAGTGACAAAGGTCCAAAAAAATTGTCACAGCAAATGCAGCAAAAAGGATTAAAACTAGAGATTATTGAACAGGCGCTCGCCCAGTATACAGTTGAAGACCAAGTTCAAAATGCACATCAAACAGCTGAAAAAACATTTGGAAAAAATCATGGGAAAAGCCAAAAAGAATTATTGCGGAAAATCCAACAAACTCTGATGACAAAAGGTTTTTCTCAAGAAGTGATCCAACAAGCGATGGCTGATCTTCCGCAAGAAGTAGACCAGGAAACAGAATATGATTATTTAGTCAAACAAGGGGATAAACTATGGCGAAGAAATTCAAGGTTTGAACCTAAAAAAAGAAACCTAAAAGTAAAACAAAGCTTATATCAAAAAGGATTTGATTTGGATATGATCCAGCGATTCATTACGGAAAAGGAAGAGGAAAGTGAATAAAGAATGGGAAAAATGGACAGACGAAGAAACAAAAGAATTTCAAGATCAGTTCATTCAATGGTATGAACAAGAAAAAAGAAACCTGCCATGGCGCTACAATCGGGATCCTTATCGTATCTGGATCTCTGAGATCATGCTCCAGCAGACCAGAGTAGATACAGTGATCGATTATTTTTATCGCTTCATGGAATGGTTTCCTACAATTGAAGAATTGGCAACTGCTCCAGAAGAAAAGCTTTTAAAAGCTTGGGAGGGGCTTGGCTATTACTCAAGAGCCCGAAACATCCAAGCAGCTGCTAAACAGATCATGTCTGAATTTGACGGAAAAATGCCGCAAACGCCTGAAGAAATCAGCTCATTGAAAGGAATAGGCCCCTATACGACAGGAGCGATAGCAAGTATAGCATTTGGACTTCCAGAACCTGCAGTTGACGGTAACGTGATGCGAGTAGTCAGCAGATTGTTTTGCATTGAAGCAGATATTGCCAAAGCTTCCAGCAGGAAAATCTTTGATGAAGCGATGCGGAAAATCATTGATGAAACGTATCCAGGTGAATTCAACCAAGCAATGATGGATCTAGGATCAGCTATCTGTACACCAACTTCTCCAAAGTGTGAAGCTTGTCCGATCCAAGCCTTTTGTTTAGCCAACAAACGAGGAATCCAAACGAGTTTTCCTGTAAAAACAAAAAAAGCAAAGCCAAAAAACGTTTATTATATCAGTGCGGCTCTTCAAAATCATTCGGGAGCGTATTATTTTGAAGAAAGAGATAGCCAAAAACTGCTAGCGAATATGTGGACATTTCCAATGGTGGAAGTGACACAAGAGGAGTACGAGCGATTGAAAAAAGAATGGGAAGCAAAACAGGAAGTCGATCTGTTTGATGATCTAGTAGCAGAAGACGGAAAAGAGCTTCCCTTCGAAAAGCAGGAACTTTTTATTTGGCAGACACGTCATTTAGGAGAGGTTACTCATGTTTTTAGTCATCTGAAATGGCATGTTCTCCTTTTTTACGGACGGGCAACCGAGGAAGCAGAACAGGAATTTACCGAGAACAAAACTTCGAAGTGGTTGAAGCCTGCTGCATTTGATTCGGTCGTTTTTCCGAAGGTACAAATGAAACTAGTGGAACAGTTGGAGAAAAATCGAAACAATAGGAATCCTTTCTAGGCAAAGCTCATTTTTATTGATATAATAATTATGATGTCGGTGTAATGAACACCCAAACACAAAGCACAAAATGCTGCTTAAGGAAGGGTTGCTATGGGAGTTCCAAAAGAAGGAGAGTTTGTGACGATCCAAAGTTACAAGCACGACGGCAGATTGCATCGAACGTGGCGAGATACCATGGTATTGAAAACAAGCGAACACTCTATGATCGGCGTGAATGATCACACATTAGTTACTGAATCTGACGGACGCCGATGGGTAACGCGCGAACCAGCGATTGTGTATTTTCATAAAAAATACTGGTTCAATGTAATAGCAATGATCAGAGAAAAGGGGGTTTCCTATTATTGTAATCTAGCTTCACCTTTTTTGCTGGACGATGAGGCCTTGAAATATATCGACTATGACTTGGATATCAAGGTGTTTCCTGACGGCGAGAAACGACTATTGGATGTCGATGAGTACGAGATGCACAGCAAAATGATGAATTACCCGAACGATATTGACTTCATCCTAAAAGAAAATGTGAAGATTCTGGTTGACTGGATCAATAATGGAGATGGCCCGTTCTCAGAAGGCTATATTGATATTTGGTATGACCGTTACAAGCAATTGTCGCGTAAGTAAACGCAAAAAAGAACAGTAAGCCAGTGAGAAATTTTTCTCAAAAGCTTGCTGTTTTTTTTTGAAAAATTTTTTATAAAGTCTTTTTCATATAAATGTGAGGCATGCCAGCGTCTTCAAAAGGCTCACCGTAAGCTATGTAACCAAGCTTTTCGTAAAAAGCTTCCGCTGTAGACTGCGCTCCTAATAAAATCGTATTATAGCCTTGATTCTTAGCAAAGGTTTCTGCTTCTTCAATCAATAGTTTACCTAAGCCTTGGTGTCTGTATTCAGAAAGAATCGCCATTCGCTGTAATTTCATTTTTCCGTTTTCTAAAGGCAAAAGGCGTACAGTTCCTTGCGGTTCTTTTTTATCTGAGTACAGAACGAAATGGATGCAATGTGCTTCATCTTTATCTATTTCTCGAGACAAAGGGACACCTTGTTCGACTACAAAGACTTGATGTCTGATTCTTACAGCATCTAAGTAAATATTGCTCATTGTATCTTTTGTTTGTACAACTTTCATGGTCTAGCCACCTTCCTTTCGTATAGTATACTGGAAAATAAAATAAATAAAAAGTATGGAAAGTTTTCGAAAATAAAAAAAGAATAAAAGAATTTTTAGTGAATATAATATATACTAGGAAGAAAGAAAGGAGGAAATCTATTGTTTGAAAAACTTAGACAGTCTAAACTAATGTTTTGGTCGCTTGAATTATTGATCATAGCTGCACTGATCATGATTTCATCAGAAATAAATTTTATTTTTGAACCGATCGGGACATTTTTTTCCACGTTATTTGCACCCGTACTGATTGCAGGCTTTCTTTACTATTTGCTGAATCCTATCGTCAAGCTGCTGATGAAAGCAAAAATCAAAAGAATATGGGCTGTCGCAATTGTGCTGCTCCTTTTAGTTGCAGCAATTATTTGGATTTTACTTAGTGTCATTCCAAGTCTAGTACAGCAAATTTCCTCATTGGCATCTAGTATGCCTGATTTTATCAAACAGGTGGAAAGTTGGTTAAAAGAGGTAGCCGAATTGCCTGTGTTCAAGGAAGTTGATATCAATAAATATTTTGAACAATTAGATATTTCTTACGGGACGATCATCCAACAATTCCTTAGTGGCGTTTCCAACAGTTTAGGTTCGATCGTTGGAACGATTGCTTCGGCAACCGTAGTGATCATTACGGCACCCTTCATCTTGTTCTATATGTTGAAAGATGGCGAAAAACTAGTGCCAAACATCCAACAGTTTTTCCCGGAGAAAAGAAGAAATCAAATTGTGGAATTATTGGGACAGCTGAATAAAACATTAGCTAATTATATTAGTGGACAAGCAATTGAATGTCTATTCGTCGGCACTTTTACATTTTTAGGATATATGATCATCGGTGTAGATTATGCTTTCTTGTTCGGGGTCATTGCAGGATTGACCAACCTGATACCATATTTAGGACCTTATCTAGGGCTAGCACCTGCATTTTTAGTGACGATCTTCAACGATCCGATAAAAGCATTGCTTTGTTGTTTAGTTGTACTAATCGTCCAACAGTTAGATGGAAACATCATTTATCCGAATGTAATTGGGAAATCACTGAAGATCCATCCTTTAACGATCATTATCGTCCTTCTAGTAGCAGGAAACATTGCCGGATTGCTTGGTATCTTCTTAGGTGTTCCTTTTTATGCAATCTGCAAGACAATCATTTCCTATATAATCAAAATCATCAAGGAAGATAAACAAAATGAAAACAAGAAAAAAATTGCTACGACCTCGTAGATAGTTTTAGTACACTTGTTTTTATTGCAAAGAAAATTGCTTTGTGATACCATTTTAACGTGGCTATAGTGCCACGTTTTTTTCTATCGTAAACTAAAAATTAATTTTATAAGGAGAGAATGCGATTATGAATGCTGACCCTGAGAGTCAGTCGCTGTTAGCGCAGATTTTATTATTGATCGTTTTGACATTGATCAATGCTTTTTTAGCAGCTTCCGAAATTGCTGTTGTTTCGATCAATAAGAATCGAATCGAGCAAAAAGCTGATGAAGGAGATGTGAAATCTCAAAAGCTTTTAAAAATATTGCAGAATCCAAATAATTTCCTATCGACAATCCAAGTAGGAATCACTTTGGTCAACATTTTGTCCGGTGCGTCACTAGCAAATACTTTATCGGAACGGTTAGCTCCGGTATTAGGTGGCGGTACAGCGGCAAAAAATATTGCAAATATCATTGTGCTGGCTATTTTGACCTATGTATCGATTGTTTTTGGAGAATTGTACCCTAAACGTATTGCTTTAAATAAATCAGAAGAAGTCGCAAAGTTCACTTCAGGGCTGATACGCTTGATCGGCGTAGTAGCTAAGCCCTTTGTCTGGTTGCTTTCTGCTTCTACAAGTTTGTTGGCACGTATCACACCGATGACCTTTGATGATGAAGATTCAAAAATGACCAGAGATGAAATGCGTTATATGCTTGAAAACGAAGGCGTATTGAACAACGAAGAATTGGAAATGCTCCAAGGGGTTTTTTCTCTTGATACGAAAGTTGCTCGAGAAGTAATGGTCCCACGAACGGATGCATTTATGATTGATATCAATGACACTGTGGAAGAAAATGTGAATAAAGTTTTATCGGAAAACTATTCAAGAATTCCTGTCTATAATGAAGACAAAGATAAGGTAGTTGGAATCCTTCATACAAAGAATTTACTAAAAGCAGCCCATAAATTTGGCTTTGATCATTTAGATATCAAAAAAATCATGCAGGAGCCTTTATTCGTTCCTGAAACGGTCTTTATTGATGATCTATTATATGAAATGAAAAAGACACAGAATCAAATGGCTATTTTATTGGATGAATATGGCGGTGTCGTTGGTTTAGCAACATTAGAAGATCTTTTAGAAGAAATCGTCGGAGAAATCGATGATGAATCAGATGAAGTTGAGAATCTTTATGAAAAAATCGATGAACACGAATATATTATCCAAGGACGAATGCTGATTGATGAATTCAATGAAGCTTTTGACAGTGATTTGCATATGAGTGATGTAGACACAATGGCTGGTTATTTGATTACAGCATTAGGCATGATTCCGGATGAAGGCGAAAAGTTATCATTTGATGTCGATAATATTACGCTGGTTTCTGAAGAAATGGAAGGTTCTCGAATCCTTAAAATCCGTGTCATTTTTCATGATCCGGAAGAAACAGAAGCGGAACCTGAAGAAGAACGCAGATACTTCAGAAAAGAATTCGAAGATGACGAACCAAGAAGATAATTGGAAACTTGGTTATAAAAGAAAGACGTGTTGCTTGAATAAACAAGCAACATGTCTTTTCTTTAGTCAGCTGACAAAAATATTTGACTCTTATGATTTGGTGGCTTTTTCATTCGCTGAATCCATGCTATACTGATTCAGTTGTAGTAATTAACAGAAGTTGTGAAAAAGCTGTCTTGTATCAAGTAATAAAAACAGCTAAGCAAAAACAGCTTCTCTTGTTTTTGGGTTGGTGGGGATTATTACCAATGCAAGCTTTTAAACACTGTTTACTCGGAAAAAGGGACGGCGACACGGCTTTTGTCACAGCCCTATATGAAATTGTCTTTCCTTAAGAGAACAGACAATCTGTCTAGAAAAAGATAAATAATTGAATGGAAGAAATGGAGTTAGGTTATGAATAATCCAGAATTAAAGCAGCAAGTGGACAATCGCAGAACGTTTGCAATCATTTCCCATCCGGATGCGGGGAAAACAACGATTACAGAACAATTACTATTGTTTGGTGGAGCTATTCGTCAAGCCGGAACTGTAAAAGGAAAGAAAACAGGTAATTTTGCCAAATCAGACTGGATGGAAATCGAGAAACAACGTGGAATATCTGTCACTAGTTCTGTTATGCAGTTTGATTATCAAGGAAAACGAGTAAATATCTTGGACACTCCAGGACATGAAGATTTTTCTGAAGATACTTACCGTACTTTGATGGCTGTGGATAGTGCGGTCATGGTAATCGACAGTGCCAAAGGGATCGAAGCACAGACAAAGAAATTGTTTCAAGTGGTTAAAAAACGTGGCATCCCGATTTTTACTTTTATCAACAAACTAGATCGTGATGGTCGCGAACCATTAGAACTGTTAGAAGAATTAGAAGAGTTATTAGATATCGAGTCTTATCCAATGAATTGGCCAATTGGTATGGGAAAAGGTTTAGAAGGTCTTTATGATATTTACCATAATCGTGTAGAGTTTTATCGTCCGGAAAATTATCAAGGAGAACGTTTAGTAGAATTGGATGAAGATGGTCTGCTTCCTGATAATCATCCTTTAACTGAAAATTCCTTATATGAACAAGTCTTAGAAGAAGTAGAACTACTCAAAGAAGCTGGAGATGCATTTAATCAAGAAAAAATTGCTCGTGGCGATCAGACACCAGTATTTTTTGGTTCTGCATTAACTAATTTCGGTGTACAGACTTTTTTAGAAACTTTCGTTGAATTAGCACCAGCTCCTTATGGGCATAAAACACAAGATGATCAGATGGTAAGTCCTTATGAAGAAGAATTTTCTGGTTTCGTATTCAAGATACAAGCAAATATGAACCCAGCCCATCGTGACCGAATCGCTTTTGTCCGAATCTGTTCTGGAACATTCGAGCGAGGAATGGATGTCTGGTTAGAACGTACAAATAAAAAATTGAAATTAAGCAATGTTACGCAATTTATGGCAGATTCGAGAGAGAATGTAGAAAAGGCAGTAGCAGGTGATATTATTGGTGTATATGATACCGGTAATTATCAGATTGGGGATACATTGTTCGAAGGCAAACTAAAAGTTGCTTATGAAGAACTTCCTTCATTTACTCCAGAGCTGTTCATGAAAGTGACTGCTAAAAATGTTATGAAACAAAAATCCTTCCATAAAGGAATCTATCAATTGGTTCAAGAAGGAGCGATTCAGCTTTATAAAACATATCTAACAGAAGAATATATCATTGGGGCTGTTGGTCAGCTGCAATTCGAAGTATTCCAATATCGTATGTTAAATGAGTACAACGCAGAAGTCATCATGTCTCCGATGGGGCACAAAATTGCTCGCTGGATTGATCCGGAAGATTTAGATGAGAAGATGAGTTCAAGCCGTAATATCTTAGCGCGTGATCGTTTTGATCAGCCGTTATTCTTATTTGAGAACCAATTTGCGGAACGCTGGTTTGCGGATAAATATCCAGATGTTGAACTGAAAAGTTTGATGTAAAATTAATTTGTAATCAATCAGTAGCTGAATCTTTAGAAGATTGAAGCTCGCATCTTCAGCAAAATCTATTAAGATGCGTTGGTTTGCATGAAGTCCTTTTTTATCAAAATTTGATAAGAAGGGACTTTTTTCTATGAACTGGGAGGATATTATTTTAGAATTTTGTATGGATGTTACAGTGAAAGGTTTTTCAAAAATAACAATCAAAAATTATAAATCAAAATTGAGAAACACAGCAAATTTTTTCAAATCAATAAATGTTGAACCGTCACAGATTGAAAAGAAACATATAAAAAGCTGGATAATAGATATGCAAGAAAAAGAAATGCAAGCATCGACAATCAATGTCAGTGTTAGCAGATTAAAGAAGTTATTTGACTATATGTTAATTGAAAAATATATTGATTATAATCCGTTTGTTGATATTGAAAGATTAAAAGAACAAAGAAAAGTAATCTATCCTTTGAATGATTATGAAATTAAACAAATGCTTATAGTTGCTAAAAAACATCCTTACAAACATATAGCACAAAGAAATGTTGTGATATTGATGTTGATGATTGAATGTGGGTTGAGGATTAGCGAAGTTTGCGAGATACAAGATGAAGATATTATGAATAATCAAATCATTATTAGAAAATCAAAAAATAATAAGGATAGAGCCGTCGCTGTCAGTCCAATTCTCAAAAAAGAAATAATAAAATATCAACGAATTAAGAAAAGAAAATATGGGCTGTTAGAAGGAAATCCTTTTATTATCAGTAATCTAGGTAAAAAATTGAATGAAAAAAGTATTTGGCAGATTATGCAAGAAATAAAGAAGCAAATTGATATAAGAGATTGTGTCCGTTTTTCGGGGCATACGCTAAGACATACTTATGCAAGTATGCAATTACGGAATGGATTAGATATTTATACGTTAAGTTTAAATATGGGTCATAGTTCAATTGAAATGACTCAAAGATATGTTCAGACGTTAAGTAGTGAAGATTTTATAGAGAAATCTATTAAAACGAGTACTTTGATGAATTTGAAATAATGAATCTACTTAATAAATATTTAAAGTAATGAATGTGTGTAGTAAAATATATCTTAGCTCTTATTTAAGGAGGAATAATAAAATGATAGAAATTGACTTAATTGTTGAGTCATTGAATGAATTATGCAGATTTAATAGAACTCTATTTAAAGAGACTGTAAGTGAACAGACTATTTGTGCTTCACTGTCTCAATGTATTCTTTTGGTAAAGAGAGAAAAATATCCTCGGTTCAATGATTATTATGTAGATGTAGAATATAACAGAGGATATTCTGGAAAGAAAAAAGCTGTTCAGATGTTTGATAATCAAACAAAAGAATATAGACTAAAAAATGTGATTTGTGATTTAGTTATTCATAAGAGAGGTGAAGGAGGTGCAACACCTGAAAATTTAATAGCGATTGAAATGAAAAAAACTTCAGATTGTGAAAAAAGGTTAGTAATAAGACTGAGTCAGAATATTTTAATAATAGACGCGAAGCAGATATAGCAAGATTAATAGCACTTACTAATAACAAAAATGTGCAAAATGGATATGGAACATTTTCACTAGATGTTGACAAAAAAGACCAGTCATACTTTGTAGAAGGTTTTCAATTAGGTGTATTTATTGAATTATGTGATAAGGAAGAGGGTACCGAATGTCCTGAAAGTGGATGGAGAAAAACGAGTATAAACAAATTAAAAATAAGGTTTTTTATTAACGGACAAGAAAGAACAGAGTATAACGTATCATTTGTATTCAATAAAGATTCATTTATACAGAATAATTTTTTATAAAGTATGTATTATGTTCTACAAATTTGCAACCTCCTAACAACGATGCTATAAAGGTCCTTGTAAGAGGGATACTTTTGTAATTAGTATCCCTTGAAGATGTTGATTTATCAACATCAAAACAGACCACAAAGATGAAAAGGATACTTTAACTATTATTCAATGTAAAAGTATCCCTTTAAAACAGCATAGGAGGAGGTAAAATGACACGAAATATTATTAATGTAAAACCTATAAAAGACAAACAAGTGATGTTAGATTTTTTAACGGAATTGAAAAAAGGAAAACATGGAAAAAGAGACCATCTGATTTTTGTGATTGGTATTTATACAGGTTTAAGAGTATCTGATATTTTGAATTTGAAAGTTTCTGATGTTCAAAATAAGACTACTACAGTCATTGTCGAGAAAAAGACAAATAAACAAAGAGAATTAAATCTATCCAATTTGACTAGTTTAATAATTGATTATTTAAATTCTTATCATGATGGACAATCTGATTGGTTATTTTATAGACCTTCTGACCACTCTAAACCGTTAGGAACCCATCAGTACTATAAAGTCTTGCAAAGAGTCGCAAAAATTCTTGAATTGGATTATATTGGCACACACACGATGCGGAAGATGTTTGGTTATAAATACTATCGCCAATTTAAGGATATTCCTACGCTGATGAAAATACTAAATCATAGTAGTCAAGCAATCACGATTCGGTATATAGGATTAGAAGAGGAAGAAATTCGAGCAAGTTTAGACAAGTTTAATCCTTTAGATTAAATAGTAAAAAGCACAGTCTTTAAGATTGTGCTTTTTGTTTGTTCTTTTTTAGCTGAACGGTATTGAATTTCTTTTTATTCTGTTGGCTTTTAATATAAAGGCGGTGTGCAGTATTTAATTCGATTGTATCAGAAGAAAAGTAAAACGTATCCTTAGATTTTGAATTCTTAGCTAGAACATAAAAGAAGTCCATTATTGAGCTAATTCGTTTCAGTTCATACTTCCTGTTTTGTATTTTATCAAAATAACAAAAACTATGTTCAGATTCAATATAAAGTAATATATCATCACGAACAAAATGAGCATTCTTTTCAAGATTCTTATAAGAAAAGTCATCTAGTCTTTCTTCAAGCATCGGAATGTATTCAGTATTGGGAATAGATAGAATTTCAACCGTATCTAAAGAATTTGTATGATAATGAAAGTCAAATTTGTTAGTGACACTCGAAATTCTGATTGGGAATTTCGTCAGTTCGTTTTTTAAAAATTCTAAATACCAATCTCTTTCTTCTACAGACGTTAATTGATTGTATCGCACATTTGCAATTTGTTTTAATTGTTCGTTCGTTTTGAAGTTAATTTTGCCTGTGGCATAAGCTGAAAGATAAACTTCCTTATAGTTGTTATCTTTTGTGATAATTTGAATAGTTTCAGTAAACATAGCATAGTCAACAAGCTTTTGAATAATGTTGGCTTGACTATCTAATATGCTTAAATTCTTAGAATCAAAATGGTTCGTATAAAAGAAGTGTTTTCCTATTTTTTGTTTTGTAATCATTTTGTTTTTTTCAAGGGTTTTTAATCGACTTTCTAAACTGATTCGATTGCACTGAAGCATTTTCAGTAGGGTGGATTCATAGATGCCATCTGAGTTATTTATTATCTGAAATAATTCTTCTGTGTCAATTGCTCGTTTGTTTACAAATTGTGTTGTCATGTTCACTCCCTCCAATAGTAATTTTGTATAATTGATAATATATTATATTTAGTAAACTTAATTGTTCATTCTCTAAACTATCCCTTAAAACTATCCATTCAATTTGCTGATTGTAAGTTAGTAGAAAATTAGGATAATTGTAAGGAGCAGCCAGTTAGAAAAAATTCACGGAGGTTTCCATTCAATTTTTTCAAAATCCTTTCAAATTTCCTGTAGTTTTAAAAAAGTTCTCACGAAAGTTCTCAAAAAGTTCTCATCTGCTTTTCTTAAAAAATGCCTTATGTAGGGTCAGTGAAGGGTTTATGAAGCCTATCATTTTTATGAATGTAGGGTTTATGAAGGGAGGCAAGTTAATAAAAAAGAGCGTTCAATTCTTAAAAGTATCCCACAAGAGTATCCCAAATTCATAAGTATCCTACCCCTACTTCACCCCTTCATTATACCATCCTAAAACAGATGATGGAAATTTGAATCTTGTCTTTAAAATTGTTGACAAAAAAACTCTCTAATAAAATTATTAGAGAGAAATCAAGTATTAATTGAGTATTATTACCTGTAAAGTATATACTGTTTTTCCACCATGAACATTGATGTATTTCATCTTAATTGTATTTACTTCACCGATTTTTAGTTTTAATCCTTTATTTGTTCCCCATCTTACATTTGAAGAATTCGCTTTACCTAAGTATATTTCTTTTTCTCCGTTAATACTTATATATGCTTCACGTGTCTTGTTTGTTCCAAATCCTTTATCAATAGCATCTTGTTTTACAGCAACATTAATGTCGGAAATACTATCAACAAGAACATATCCATTCTCTATTGTAGGTATTCCATTTGATGCTTGGCTCAGTTTAATTGTTCTTATTTCTGTATTATCTGGTGTCCAAATGATAGGTCCCCAATTCGCTCCTTTAAACCAAATATTAAAATAACCTTTAACTTCAAAAGAATTGTTAAATTTTCTCATACATTTACTATTATTAGTATCTAATAGATTGGTGTTCTCATCTATTTGTTCAAAAGAATCACAATATATTGTCGATAAGCTGGGTTTTAAAGTATTTCTAAATAATAAATAACTAATAGCTATAAAAATACCAAATATAATTATTGCAACAACTATAAATAGTCCTTGACTTGTTCCATTTGTCATAAAAAATGACCTCCTTCTTGTTATTTTATTGTAGTATAAATTATAGCAAGTACCTATCAGAAATCAATTTTATAGAACAGGATAATTTCTGTAAAAAAGCGTTTTTGTTAGAATAATAAAGTGTTTAAAGGGAAATAATAGAAAAGTAAAGGAGGATTAATTCGCTGGACATTTGCTATTTTTGATGCAATAATAAATGTATACCTTGATGAAATACACCATTGTCATATAAATAGATACAATATTGGATAATTGTATTCCCTCTATATGATAGAAAATCCCTAATTTGCTCTAGTATCCATTTTTTATGTGATACTAGGGTATTTTTGTGCGGAAAATAAACAATTAAAATAAAGAAAGAAGGGAGGTTTTGCAGGATGACAAATAAAGTCATTGGATATATCAGAACAAGTACTAGCTCACAAGATTTAGGATTAGAAGTCCAGAAAAAGGCGTTAGAACGGTATGAACCGGATATTATTTATTCTGAAAAAGTAAGTGGAAGAAAAGAGAAGCGAACAGAACTTGAAAAAGCATTAGAAAATTTGGAGTCAGGAGATACTTTACTTATCTATAATTTAGCTCGTTTAAGTAGGTCTAGTAAGCAGTTAGTGAATCTAATGTCAGAATTAAATGCGAAGGGAATTCATCTGAAAAGTATTCAAGAGAGTGTAGACACGAAAACAGCGACCGGAAGACTATTTTTTACCGTTTTAGCGGCTATTGCAGAATTTGAAGCAGAAAATATCAGTATCCGAACAAAAGAAGCCTTAGCGAATTCAAACAAGAAACTTGGGAGACCTAAAGTTAAAAATAACACGAAAAAGAAAGTTTTAAAGCTATATCAGAATAAAGAATTATCACTAAATGAAATTGCTGAAAAATGTGGTATTAGTGTGAAAACTGTCTATAATTTGGCTAAAAGTGAAGGATTATCAAGAAAATAGTACTTGATATTTTTTTGGACAAGCGATAAGATTTAGTAGTATAACATGATGTTTAATCGGTACAAAACCAAGGTTTTTTACCGATAATTTATTAAAAAAATAACTGACAGACAAAGACGAGTGTATCAATGTTTTAAAGATTGATAGATTGGTCTTTTTTTATGCAGAAAAAACCTTGGTTTATTACATTGAATGAGAGTGAGAAAGGATTGATTTTGTGGGACTAAGTAAACGTACAAAGATTGGTATAGGAATAATAGGAGCAATTCTAATTTCTAGTTGGGGAATTTTCACCTATGTTCAAAAACAAAAAGAGTTGAAAAGAGAGCTAACTATTGAAGAAACAAAAGAATTAAGACCATTTTCGGCAGTAGGTAAAACTTATTCAAATGAAGATGGTCAATTAGTGATGACATTTAAGATTGAAAAAGAGTATATTGATGAAAATAAACGACAAAAAATGGAGTATTATCTCTATAATTCTCAAAATGATGAGTTAACTAAACTAGCGTTAGATTCAAAAGATAAAGTTCAATATACTGTTGATTTGAAAGAAGCAGTTCGACCAGAAATCACGAAATTCGTCAATACAGGAGACGGGCAATATTCTTATGACCCCTATAGATTTCAAGAATTATTAGCCAATGAATTTAAAAATGAGAATTATTATTGCGTAGCAATTCCTAAAAATTATATGAAAAAACATGATATTGATAATTACGAGAAATTTGCAGAAGAGAATAGTTTCTTTTCACGTGATTTTACCTCTGAATTGGATTATTCAGGATATAACGAACATTCAGTTAAAGGAGGATATTCAACCATCAGTGAATATGTTTCAAGCTTAATCACGAATGAATTATCACCAAAGGATTTTGCTTATTTAGTAACAAAAGTAAAAGGAAATGTTCCCCGAGCGGTAGAAATTTTAAATGCAACACTTTTTGAAGGTCAATATTCCAAAAAGTTAAAAGATGGTTATTTTGCGAGAGGGAATTATGATTTTAGAAGAACAGGATATGTCATAGCTGAAGATTTTGGTTTACCCATATATAGTCCAATGAGTTTATATCTGAGAACGTATAGTGTTTCTGAGAGTGAAGAAAAATCTTTAGCAAGAGATATATCAGAATGGAACCAACAAATTATTGATGACAAAGAAAAGTATGAAAAAGAATCTGATTTGATTTTTTTTGATAAAAAGATTAAAAAGTTAGGAAAAATTGAAAATGCTCTATTTACTTTTCGTATAAATGATGATTTAGGGCAATGGTTGGAAATCACAACGGATGATGTGAATGAATAGTTTAGATAAGAAGAAATATGTGCAAAATAAAGTAAAACGAACGTTTGTGAGAGCCAACGTGACCATACCTAAGATTGTTTTAAATAAATTGGCAAATGAATTATATAGTCAATTTGAAAAACTATCTGATAAACAGCAGGAAAAATTGATATTTTCCGAGGACTTGGTGATTGAATTATGGAATAAGCATATGGATAAAATGAATACAGAATTGTTAGAAGAGATATGAATTTATTCATGTCTCTTTTTTATTTACAAATTATCTTAAAAATTTTGTAAAAAGTCACTTAAAAAATGACCCTCGAAAAAGTCAGTAAAATCAATACTTTTCTACTTGTTGACAAAATTAACAGATTGTTGTTATATCAACGTTTTAAAGTGTTATTTTTCAAAAAACACCTCTCAAACGCCATGAAAAAATTTTTGTGGGTAATTCTACGCTTAAATGAATCTGAGAGGTATTTTTTAGTATGTAGATAGATTTAAAATTTGAAAAAATACCGATATATCAGCTTTTTTTAAAGATTTTACTGTTTCTAAGAAAGTGCTAGGAAAATAGGAGATAGCAAAATGAAATTTCTGATAAAAATAGACTACTTATTTTTTAGTGTCCAATTATGGTAGATTTACTTTACTTCAGTGTTGGATGATGGTAAGGTCCTATCGTGATTAGAAAATTAATAACTATGAAGGAGAAACTTACAATGAGAAATAAAAAATTTACAGAAGAAACTATTCAAAGACAAGAAAAAGTAAAAGAATGGTTAGATACTTTAGAAGGATATTATGGAGTGAAGATGACTAGTGTAGCTAACGCTGTCGGGATTCATTATCAAAATTTACATAATTTCAGAAAAGGACAACGAACGATAAGTGAAGAAAAATTAAGTGGATTAGAGGAACTATTACAGTTCAAATATGGTAAATTATTCGAGGAGGAGTTATAAGTATGAAAATTGAGCTGTGTATGGAAGATATTCAAAGAAAAAGTAAACCTAATCCTGATGAAATTAGATTGATTCAAAATACTTTATATAAAAAAATAAAGAAAAAAGAAATTGAAAATATTGCTGAAAGTATTGCTGTTAAAGGGAAAACAAGTATGTTGGCAACGTATTTTGAAACAGAAGAATTCTCTGAACGCATTCATTCGATTAATTTTAAACAGCAACAACTGATTATGCTTGATTTTGATAATTCTAAAGTAGATATAGAAAAATACGGTATGACCACTTATGACTATGTAAGAAATCATGACTTTATTAAACAAAATGCTTGTTTCATGTATCGAACCTTCTCTGATAAAGAAGCAATAGTTGATAAATTTAGAGTAGTCTTTGTGCTGAATAAGCCTGTAATAGACTATTTAGAAATTGGTAATATTTATACTAAATTATTTCGTTTGTTCCCATCAGCTGATAGAAAATGTTCTAATCCCAATCGGCTATTTTTTGGAAGTGATAGAGGGTATGAAGAAATTAATTTTTCCAATCTTTTGAATGTTAAAAAATTTACAAGCGATATTGTGCCGATGAAAAAACTGCCAAACAAAATAGTAAAATCAGAAATTTATAACGAACAATATGAAATTCAAAATAGAAAGCTGGTTTGGCAATTAATTAAAGAAAATACACAAGAATCAATTGATGAGGCAAGAGCGATTATCCTAGATAAATTCGATTCAGAAATTTCTAAAATATATCCTTCTTACACAAATGCACGAGTGATACTAAGGCAAACAATTGATATGAGAGAGTTTTTAGAACTACCTAAATCAGAACCGTTTCATGATATTTTAGAAAAAGACGAAAATCCAAGTGCGAGCGTGATTCAATGGAAAGATGGCACACAAATTTACCATCGGTTTAATAAGGATTCTTTTGCCAATTTAGATATTTTGCGAGTAATTTCTAAACTGTTAAATCTAACAGGGTATGAAGGAAGTTGTAAATCCATCGATTTATTATTATATTTAACTGGAAGTAGTTTGGATAGAACTTCTGAATCAGCAGAACAAATTGATAAAATTCATTTTTTAGAAAAGTATTGAAGAGTGAAAAATTAGCTGTTGAATACCCTAAATTCAGAAAGTTTCTAGGAAGTGACTTACGTATTTCAATTGCGTTATTGGATATGCTTTCAGAGTATATGTATGAAGATTTTAAAACAGGGGAAGTTCGACACTTACTATGCCTAACAAGTGAAAATATTGCAAAAGAAATAAATATTGTTCTGGGAACAAGGTATGATAGTAAAAGAATACAAAGAGTAATTAACAAACTGGCGATTACAGAAAATATTGAAAAGCTAGAAGAATCACAAATACCTACTGAATTATTTGAAAAATACACAGAAAATTCTTATGAAAAAATAATTAGCAATAAATATCATTATACAAATTTTATAGAGTTTAAAAATGCTGACATGGAAAAATCAGAGACTATATCTAAAGAATTATATGATAATAACTATACGTTGAATGCTTTGAATTTTGAAGGGATTGCTAGAATTTTGGGAAAAGATATTGCCAGTAATATTTTTAAGCAAAGAGAAACCACTGTAGTATCTAAAAAAATTAAAGTAGATGAAAATTTATTATCCGAATCAAAAAAGGAAAATGAGTTGAAAATAGCTAAATTCATTTTAAGAAAAATAGAAACCCAAAGATATGTTGCTGAAAGAGATATAATTTTTTATGTTTATAAATATCTATTAAAGAAAAAGACAAAGAAAGATGCTGAATATTTGGTAAAACAATGCCGTGCAAATATCTGTAAAGACTATGATTTAGAGCTTATCAGAGTAACCAATAGTATTCGAGAGAGTTATAAAATATCTAATGAAATTAAGAGTAGAAGTATCATATACGTGAAGAATTAGTATTATTGAAGAGATTGTATAAGTTATACCCTATTTTTATTGAATTGTAACTTTCATTCGATTTCTTCAATAAAACTAGGGGTAAATCATAACTTTTATAATCATACCTCAAAGAACTTATTATTTATATATTCTTATTTGAGGTATGATTATAAAACCTAACAAGTTTTACCAGAAAAACTGGGTTTTCTCTACGAAAGTTCCAATTCAATATTGATGGTATATAATATGTAGGTTTATAATCATACATACTGATTGAGTATTAGCAAAGCTTCGCTTTGCTTACTTATAATAGGAATATTAAAATTTAAAAAGAGGATGTTTTCTTTTCTTGTTTTTAGGTAGTAGCAAGTCAAAGACTTGCTTACTTAATAGCACTTGTCTAGGTTCAGTTAAATATTTAAAATTTACTCTCTATTAATGATTATGTATTTTTATATATAACGAAATTCTATGTTTCTCTTTTTTTAATTCAGTAAATGAAAGTACTTATAAAATCTATATTAACCTCTATCTAACAACAATATACATAATATTATATAAAATGAATTAATGAAGTTTTGGGATAATAAAATAACTAGAAACGCTTTTTAAACGACCTGTATTATCTCTAGAGGGTGTTAGAAATTATTTTCGATAAATTATACATAAAAATTTAAAACGTCTTAGAACGCAAAACAAACAGCATAGAATCGATTTTAGAAATCTATAAAGTATTTTTGAACTTTTAAATGCTAAAATGACTTTATGAATAGTATTTTAAATCATAGTCTGATGGAAAGATAAAAAATTTTACTTCTACCAGTTTTATAATTTGAAAAACTATATGTAAACATTGATATATAAACGTTTAAGCATAGTTTAGGAAAATCTTCGTTACAAAAACATCTCTCTGATGAAAGTTAGTGGTTAATTCCCCACAATTATTTCTTCGTTTCATTTGAGAGGTGTTTTTTCAAAAATAGTGCTTTAAAACGTTGATATAACAATAATATATTAATTTTGTCAATAAAGAGAAAACCTTTGGTTTTATTGACTTTTTTAAGGGTCATTTTTTAAGTGGTTTTTATCATTAAATTTGAGATAAAAAAATATTTCTTAGACCTGATAGAAACAAAAATCTTAAGACTATTTTGCTCTCTAAATTAAAATGAGTAAAGAAATATTTGATTGAATAGAAAAATCGTATTTTTTAATTGACTATAGCAACGTTGGATGATAACCTTCAGGACCATTAAAATGAATGGAGGGCATTATTATGAATGAATACGTCACTGTTATTACAAGTAATCTAAGCTATAAGCAAGCTATTTTCTCTTTGTTAGCATTAGATTACTTGTCTAATGATTGTGTGGGAAATCAGGTATATCGAGATACTGTGCAGAATATTATTCATCAAACAATAGACAGTTCAGACATGGAATTGACTATTATTGAAAGTTTTCCAGAAATTGAAGGAAGTCTGTATTGAAGTTGATAAAATTTTGAAGAAATTGAAACCTAGTCTGCTTTAGACTAGGTTTTTTTATTATCCCTAATTAAGTTGAAAGCTGTTATAATTAAAATGAATATTTAACGAAGGATGTGTAAAAATTGTTAGAAAGATTAAGAAAAACTTTTTGGACATCATACTTAATTGTTATAAATCAAATAATTGATTGGTTTAAAGCAAAGTCGAATAAAATTGAAGAAAAAAATAATGCTGGAAAATTTATTCAAAGTAGTTTATCTCCAAAGATTTTAAAAGGTATAGAGTTAGAACGAATAATGCCATATATTAAGCGAATTCATGACGGTGTTAAAAATCCGGACATTACTAATATCGCATTAATGGGCAGTTATGGTTCAGGAAAGAGTACAATAATAAAGAATTTTGAATTTCTTTATCCTAATTATAAAGTTTTGAATTTATCATTGGGTTCCTATTCTAAACAAGAATTGGAAAACCAAGAGGCGAATGCAGAGGAAACTGATAATATTGATGATTTGAATGAAAAATTAGAAAATAGTTTGGTAAAACAAATGATTTATAGAGAAAAAAATTCTAAGTTACCATATTCACGTTTCAAAAAAATCAATCATATTTCGAGTAGAAAAAAGTTTTTATTATACTTCCTATTTTTTGCATCGTTGGTAAGCTTTTTCTATTTAAAAGATTATTTAAATTTCAAAGAAATAATATTGAGTAATGTCGAAGGAATCGCCAGTAAAACAGAGTCTCTTGATTTGATTTTGTATTGTGTCCTATTAGCCAGCATTAGTATTTTATTTTTTCAAGTTTTTCAGACCGTTTTGAAACAATTCAAACTTTCAAAACTAAACTTTGCTAATGTTTCAATTGAAGAGGACAAAAATAATTTTTCTTATTTTAACAAATATATAGATGAGATTTTATATTATTTTGAAACGAATAAGTTCGATGTGGTGGTTATAGAAGATGTTGACAGATTTAAAAGTATTCGAGTATTCGAGCATTTAAAGGAACTTAATCTACTTCTAAACAATTCAAAACAAATCAGTCGGGAAATCACATTTATATATGCTGTGAAAGAGGATATATTTTCAAATTCAAAAGAAGATATTGAGGAACATGAATCAGAAATTAGAACGAAATTTTTTGAACTGATTATTCCGATAATACCAGTCGTAGATACGTTTAATTCAAGAGAATATCTAGTACCTATGATGAAAGAGAAGTCAGTGACGAATTTAGATGGAAACTTCGAGAATTTTTTGAAAGACATCTCCTTATATATTTCAGATTTGAGGTTGTTGACAAATATCGTTAATGAGTTTTTTACTTATTTAGATATACATGGAAGTTTATCTAGAAGCATGAACAAAGAAGCTTTATTTTCAATAATAGCGTTAAAAAATCTAGTCCCTTCTGCGTTTACAGAATTACAAAAGTCACAAGGTTTTATTTATGAAATAATCGTTCAGGGTAAATTTGATTGTGAATTAATTAAAGAAGTAAATGAAGAGTTAACAATAATTGAAGCTGAATTTAAAAAAATCGAGGAACAAATAAATGTAGATAAGTTAACTGAAATAAAGAAGTTCTTATTTGACCAAGGAATATCGATAGATGATAAGATATTACTTAATGGAAACTATAAGCAACTAACTGAATTTAATATAACAACTATTGATGATATTTTAGAAAATAATGAAGAAAAAATTCAATTCCATTTGTGGAATCGTGGAACGAACGAAATTTTAAAATCTAGTTTTAAGCAGATATTGAAAGAAAAAGATTCAATTTTAAAAGCAAGAATGGAAAAACAACAGGAAGAGTATGATTTAAAGAGAAATGAGTTAAATACTTTCATCAGGGCATCTTTGAAACAAAAAATAAAAAAGTATCCTGAGTTAGTAAAATTAATATATGCAGAAATGACAAAAGAAAAATACGACAATAAAGATAAGGATTTTATTCTGTATATTTTATCTAATGGTTATTTAGCCGAAGACTACTCATCGTATTTATCCATTTTTTATGAAAAAAGCATGACTATTGATGATAAAAATCTATTAGTTAAATTGAAATCTAATCAAAGCGTTGAATTTAATGAAAAACTTGATAATCCAGAAGGATTTGTTAGTGAACTTTTACCACAAGATTTTGAAAAGCAGGGAATACTTAACATCAATGTTTTGAAGTACCTATTTTCTAATAACTTTAAAGATAAACATAAGATTCGTGAAGCAGTTTTAGAAAAAATCTTTATTCAAGAAGAAGATATATATTTAGAAAATTTGAAAATAATTTTAGCTGAAGATAAATTGAATATCGCTAATTTAGTTTTTGAATTATTAAGAAAATATTCAAATGATTTTATAGAAAAATGCAATGCTTCAGAAAAGAACCGATTGATTGATTTGATTTTTTATGCTTGTTTAGGTGATATAACTCTATATTATGGGAAAGATAATAGAAAGAATCTATTGTTACAGGTATTAAGTAAGTATAAGCCAGTTTATGAAGGTAATGAAGAGTTTGAAGGCGATGAAGATGCGTCTGACTATGTATTCTTAATAAGAGAAAACATTTTAAATAGACCTAATTTCTTTATAGAAATTGAAGACTATGTAGAGTCTAATACCATTATGGAAGTCTTATCTGAACATAATGAAGAGACATTTCAATCTGCGAAAATCTATTTTAATGATATAGAATTAGATAACTTGTCTGAAGAACAATACAATAAATTTATTCAATATGATTTGTATAGATATGATAAAGATATGTTTTCTAAAATTTTAAACTACAAAAATTCAGATGAATTAAAAGCGGTCTCTTACGCAAATATATTAAATTCAAAGATAGATGATTTAATCAGAAATACGAATATGAACTTATATCATTTTGTAGATGAAGTTCTATTTTCATTAGACGAATTACTTGAAACTGAGGAAAGTTTTTTAAGTCTATTAAATTCCCAAAAACTTAATAAACCAGATATTAAGACAAACCTAATAGATAAATCGAATATTACATTAGAAAAATTAACCAAGTAACGGATTCTTCGCTTTGGGCAACATTATTAGAGAAGAGAAAATGTAGTATCACATGGGAAAATATAGAAGACTATTATGAAAATGTAGAAATTGATTTGTCTGTTATGAACTCAATATTCACTAATCAGAATGAAGTGATTTCTCTTAAAAAACAATATGATAAATCTGATTCAAAAGATAAATTAAAAGCATTGCTTAAAAGGATGGTTGATAATAAAGCGATAGGTATTACAGAGGATAATATTGAACTACTAGAGATTACAACATATGATGCAGGCAATCTTTCAAGTCAAAGCACTCATATTTTAGCTAGAAATAATTTAATTGATTTTAATATAGAAAATGTTAGTAAGTTTAAGGAAGATGGTGTTATTGTCAAGGTAGTACTTAATCATCCTAATGACTTTCTAGAAAATTATTCTGAAATTGACTTGTCAGAAGATGAAATGTTTTCTCTCATAAAGAATTGGAAACTTGAATCAGTTAAAGAGTTACTAGATACTATTGTTGATGAAGAATCAGATGAGTTTTTCGAAAATACTAAATTAGTAGAAATTCTGTTCGAAAGAGGAATTTCTTCTGATGATACACTGTTTGTAAAATTGCTTAAGAATATGGATGTTGAATACTTAAAAGAATATTTTATCTTTAACTTACAAGAGATGACATTAAGTAAATCAACAATTGAACAAACGCTAAACTTATTCTTAGAGAATGATATTATTGATTTTTCAACAGAAGAATATGATTGTATTTTTAACAATTTGTCAAATACGGAACTATTCGTTGATTTACTCAATAATCTTTTCAAAAATAAAAAGTTGAATGAGATTTCTATAAAAAATGTAATATATTGGTTGGGAACACAAAGTAAACCAATTTCTGAATTGTATATTGATAAAAATGGAAAAAACAGAGTAGTTGAAATAGAGAATACTCCTCAAAATATTGAGTTATTAAATAATTTACAGGACATTAACATGGTATCTACTTTTAACGAAAAAGGAGATTCTACCATAAAAGTGAATATGCGAAGAAAAGTACCTAAAGAGCTAAAAACAGAATTATTATGACACAATTCAGCATAATGACTGAGAGAAAGAATTTGAATAATAATAAAAATAAAGAAGTAGAGAAGTTCATTGATTCAGGCATGAATGCGGATTTATCTAAAAGAGTAAAATCGTTAGAGGAATTGAAAGAAGTATTCTCGAAGACAGACTGGAGTAGATAAGTTTGAATATCCAAAAAGCATTAATCGAGCTAACGATAAATGGAGTAGTTACTTGTAAACATCTTGCCGACTTTTACGATGCTTATCATGAAGATAAAGAATTTTCAGATGCAATTAATTTTTTGAGCGGAAGTATTCATGTAGATATGGCTCAAATAAAAGAAGAACTCCGAAATTCCGAAGATAAGGGAAGTTTAGGTGTTTTGGAATATATACAGAAACACTATCTTTCAGCAATGTTGTTCATGAATCTACTCCCTCAAGAAAAACGCAGATTTATCCATTAAACAGTTTGGATTAGGCACAATTGATAGAATAGAAAAGTCACATTAAATAACATATAATTTTCAACTTTTGTTTTGTGATACTTGTCTAATCAATTTTCCTACTAAAATTATTGATTAAGAAGTAATAGGTATATTGAGAAAAACAAAGGTATGAACATTGCGTTGGTTTGTAGCAGAAATGGATTGCTTTCTAAGATTATTTATTGTATGATGAAGCCTGATAAAAAGGGACTTTCACTTATTTGAAAACCAATTTGCGGAACGCTGGTTTGCGGATAAATATCCAGATGTCAAACTGAGAAGTTTGATGTAAAGAGGTTATAAAAAATTTGCGTTGCATCAAGTAATAAGGAAAGCCAAACAAAAACAGCTTCTCCTGTTTTAGATTTGGTTGAATACAGTTTACCAAGAAACCATGAGTCTGCCACTCAGTTTCAAGTGCAAATAAAAATTTTGAAAATACATTCTTATACTTTGTTGTTAGCCGTGACGGATTTTCCGTTACGGTTCTTTTTATCATTTAAAACTATAAAAAATGTCTAATCTAAAAAAATATAAAAATTACTTTGCGTACATACTATTAAAGAGAGGAGGGTTTGTGAAATGGAAACAGAATGGCAAAGGCGTCAAAGAAAAAAACAGAAAAAAGCAGAAATGTTGCGATTATGTCGATTGTTGGATGTAAAAGACTGGGACAAAAACGAGCAGATTGCACAAGAAGTGCAATCAATCATCCAGAAAGAAGAAAAAGTAAAAAATAAAGATACGAGTAGATCAAAAAATGAAAAGAGAAAGACACAAAAGAAGCGTAAAAAATAAAGAGCCAGAAAGCAAAAGAAACAAATGAGGCGTGAATCGTCTCATTTGCTTCTTTAATTATGTTCAAAAGTTGATTAAACGGCTAACGTCGCGTCTAATTCGTGTTTTGGAATAGAGATTTCAACAAGCCCGGCCAATTCGATTACTTTGATTTCATCCTCGTGGTAAACAGCATCTTTGATTTTATCCAAGAAATAATTTTTAGCTTCTTCGATTTCTTTCGGCTGGATTTTACGTTTATCATTGATTAACAAAATTTCATTATGTTCAGGGGCTTCAGTGTAGACAATAGTGGTATTTCCGGCTGTGTAGACTTTGACCAGATGGGCATCAGTGTTTTCAAGCTGGTTCAATACAAGACGGGAATGGCTGTTTGTTACATTTACCAATTTCATGGCGCTCACCTCTTTTATGTATTTTTAATTGCTTGTTTCTTTTATTATAATTTCTTTTTTATAAAATGAACAGTATTTTGACTTTTCTGAAAAAAGAGAGCGTGGGACAAAAGTAAAGAACACTTTTGTCCCACGCTCTAAACACGTATAAACAGCGGAAGCAGAAGCAACTCCTTCGGCAATAAGCTGAAATTCACAAAAATTTGTAAAGTAATTTTCGCGAATTCCTTCTTATTTCTTGGAGTTAAACGCTTCTGTCCCAGCCTCTATATACATACTAGGTTTACTCAGCCGTTTCTTCGGTTGATTCTTTTGCTAAACGTTCTGGTTTAGAAGTCACAATGATTTTTCCATCCTTATCCAATTTTGCTTTCAACTCATGAATAGAAGGGTGATCAAGGTAAAATTCAGCGATGCCATCTTCGATTTGTTCTTGGATTGTTCGTCGAAGGGGACGAGCACCCATGGATGGATCATAACCTAAGTCAACTAATTTTTCTTTGACATTCGTAGGAACTTCGATATGAAGTTGCTGTGCTGCCAGCATTTGATTGACATCGTCTAGCATCAGTGTAACGATGGTCATCAAGTTTTCTTTTGACAAAGCACTGAATTCGATGATTCCGTCAAAACGATTTAGAAACTCTGGTGTAAAGTAATTATTCAATTGATTCAATACCGAACGAGTAACACCTTCACGTGCCGCACCAAAGCCAACATTTGCTTCTACTTTACCAGTACCGGCATTACTTGTCATGATGATGATCGTATCTTTAAAGCTGACGGTTCTTCCTTGTGCGTCCGTCAATCGGCCATCATCTAAGATTTGCAAGAACATGTGCAAAACATCTGGATGAGCTTTTTCAACTTCATCTAATAAGACAAGACTGTAAGGATTTCTCCGAACTTTTTCTGTTAATTGACCAGCTTCTTCGTATCCAACATAACCTGGGGGAGAACCAATCAATTTAGAGACACTGTGTTTTTCCATATATTCAGACATATCGAAACGAATCATTGAATCTTGTGAACCGAATAATTCATAGGCAAGCTGTTTGGCAAGTTCTGTTT
This sequence comes from Enterococcus sp. DA9, assembly GCF_008000875.1. Classification (NCBI taxonomy): domain Bacteria; kingdom Bacillati; phylum Bacillota; class Bacilli; order Lactobacillales; family Enterococcaceae; genus Enterococcus; species Enterococcus sp. DA9. The sequence goes on along the minus strand of NZ_CP042839.1, from coordinate 2,551,208 downwards.
TACCTACACCGGTTGGTCCGACAAATAAGAAGGAGCCAATTGGACGATTCTGTTTGTTCAATCCAACACGATTTCGGCGAATCGCTTTCGCTACACGGTCTACAGCATTATCTTGACCAATGACATGAGCCTTCAAGTCATCTGCTAAGTTTTTCAATTGTGTCTGTTCTTTTTCTTTTAATTCGCCCACTGGAATACCTGTTCGTTGTTCAACGATTTTTTCCATATCTTTTTCGGTGATGACAGGTGTTTCTTCTTCGGTGAGTTGGCGTTCTTTCATTTTTTGAAGTTTGTTGATCTGGTCACGGTAATAAGCCGCTTTTTCGAAATCTTCTTCTCGAGAAGCTAAAACTTTTTGTTCTTCCGCTTCTTGTAGTTTTTTCTCGATTGTTTTAGGATCAACGATTTGAATTGTTAAGTTTTTCTTAGAACCTGTTTCATCTAGCAAATCGATGGCTTTATCCGGCAAGAAGCGATCTTGGACGTAACGATTGGATAAAGTTGCGGCTGCTTCGATGGCTTCATCAGTATATTTTACATGATGATAGTCTTCGTAACGTTTTTGCAGTCCTTTCAAGATACTGATTGTTTCTTCGACAGTTGGTTCATCTACTCGTACGGGTTGCATGCGACGCTCTAAGGCAGCATCTTTTTCGATGATGCGATACTCGTTTAAGGTAGTAGCACCAACCATCTGCAATTCTCCTCGAGCTAAAGCAGGTTTTAAAATATTACCAGCATCCATGTTTCCATCGCCTGCGGAACCAGCGCCGACGATTTCATGCACTTCATCTATAAATAGAATCACATTTTCTGCTTGACGAATTTCTTCAATCAATTTTTGCATCCGTTCTTCGAATTGACCTCGTATACCAGTACCTTGGACTAAGGATACGACATCTAAACGAATGACTTCTTTGTCCATTAATTTTTGTGGGACATCGCCATCTACGATTTTTTGTGCTAACCCTTCTACAACTGCTGTTTTACCAACACCAGGTTCACCAATCAAGACAGGGTTGTTCTTAGTTCGACGATTTAAAATTTCGATGACACGTTTGATTTCATCATCACGACCGATCACAGGGTCGATATCCCCTTGTCGAGCTTGTTCAGTGATGTTGATTCCGTATTCTCCCAATAAACCTTCTGTATTGCCTTGAGGTGGTTGTCCACCATTGAAGTTGTTGTTTCCACCAAATTGTGTTGGCGGTGTTTGCTCATAGTTTCCTTGCTGTTGCATTTGGCGAGACATGGAACGAAAAAGATCGTCCAAACTGCCAAATCCAAATGGATCATTTTGGGCCATATTAGTTAGACCTCCATTTTGCTGATTTTTGATTTTTTGATAACAGCTCTGACAATAATCAAGTTGTGTCCGCTGACCATTGACAGTGGCATACAAGTGAATCGTTGCCTCATTCTTGCCACAGTTTTGACAAAGCATGAATCATTCACGTCCTTTCACAAAAATGGGTACAACCATATTTTACATCTCGTTTTTCATGAGGTAAAAGAATAACCCCTATTTTTTTAGGGATTTATGAGGTAGAAAAGGTAAAATGCCTATTGACCATTCCTGACCTTTGATTCTTATTATACTAAAAATTGAAAGGGAAGCAAGTAATTCGTTTCATATAAAAACAAACAAGGTCAAAGGAAAGAATGATAAACGTCAGGAGAAAAGATAGCGACAAGAAAAAGAAAATAAACACGTTTGTTATAAAATGTGAAGAAAAGGATGAAAAAGAATCCGGAATAATTTGAATACTTTTATCTGAAATTGAATGAAAACTGTTGTATCTAACGAAAAAAAATGTTAATCTTTACAGATGAAAGGGTGACACTTGTTAGGATTCTCTGAATTACTAAAAAAGAAAACCCTCACATAAAAACAACACTCACTTAAAGGAGACCGATTAATATGGAAAAGAAAGAATTTCACGTAGTAGCAGAAACTGGGATCCACGCACGTCCAGCTACATTATTAGTACAAACAGCAAGCAAATTTAACTCTGATGTAAACTTAGAGTATAAAGGTAAATCAGTAAACTTGAAATCAATCATGGGCGTTATGTCTTTAGGTGTAGGTCAAGGTTCTGATGTTACTATCACTGCAGAAGGTGCTGACGAAGCTGACGCAATGGCAGCAATCGTTGAAACAATGAAGAAAGAAGGCTTATCTGAATAATGGTTGAAATGCTAAAAGGGATTGCCGCTAGTGACGGTGTTGCCGTTGCAAAAGCTTACCTGCTAGTTCAACCGGATTTAACATTCAGTAAGGCAACAGTAGAAGATACTGCGGCTGAAGAAGCTCGTTTGGATGCTGCATTAGCTAAATCTACTGAAGAATTGCAGCAAATTCGTGAAAAAGCAGCGCAAAGCTTAGGTGAAGCAGAAGCGCAAGTATTTGATGCCCATTTGATGGTTCTTTCAGATCCAGAAATGGTAGGTCAAATCAAGCAAAATATTAAAGACAACAGCGTAAATGCTGAATCAGCGCTAAAAGAAGTAACGGATATGTATATCGGTATGTTCGAAGCAATGGAAGATAATGCTTATATGCAAGAGCGTGCTGCAGATATTCGTGACGTTGCTAAACGTATTTTAGCGCACTTATTAGGCGTTACTTTACCAAATCCATCAATGATCAACGAAGAAGTGGTCGTTGTTGCACATGACTTGACTCCAAGTGATACTGCACAATTAGATCGCAATTTTGTAAAAGCGTTTGTAACAGACATTGGTGGACGTACTTCACATTCTGCTATCATGGCACGTTCTTTAGAAATTCCAGCAATCGTTGGGACAAAAGAAATCACTGCTAAAGTCAAAGAAGGCGATATTTTGGCTGTCAACGGGATCGAAGGCGATGTAATCATCGATCCTACAGAGGAACAAAAAGCTGAATTTGAAAAAGCAGGTGCAGATTACGCAGCACAAAAAGCAGAATGGGAAAAACTAAAAAATGCAGAAACTGTCACAGCTGACGGCAAGCATTTTGAATTAGCTGCAAACATCGGAACACCAAAAGATCTAGTTGGTGTTCATAACAATGGTGGAGAAGCAGTTGGTCTGTACCGTACTGAATTCCTATATATGGATTCTCCGGACTTCCCAACAGAAGATGACCAATACGAAGCTTACAAAGCTGTATTAGAAGGTATGGAAGGAAAACCAGTTGTTGTTCGTACAATGGACATCGGCGGGGATAAAGAACTACCATATCTGCAATTACCTCATGAAATGAATCCATTCTTAGGATATCGTGCATTACGTATCAGTCTATCTGAACAAGGCGACGAAATGTTCCGCACACAAATGCGTGCATTACTTCGTGCATCTGTTCATGGTAACTTACGTATCATGTTCCCTATGGTAGCTACGCTCAAAGAATTCCGTGCAGCAAAAGCGATCTTTGAAGAAGAAAAACAAAAATTGATCAGTGAAGGCAAGGAAGTATCAGATACAATCCAAGTCGGCATCATGATTGAGATTCCAGCAGCAGCAGTCTTAGCAGACAAGTTTGCAAAAGAAGTGGATTTCTTCTCAGTAGGTACGAACGATTTAATTCAATACACAATGGCAGCAGACCGTATGAATGAACGTGTTTCTTACTTGTACCAACCATATAACCCATCAATCTTACGTTTAATCAAAAATGTAATTGATGCAGCACACGCTGAAGGAAAATGGGCAGGTATGTGTGGAGAAATGGCTGGAGATCAAACCGCTGTTCCGTTGCTAGTAGGTATGGGTCTAGATGAGTTCTCAATGAGCGCGACATCTATTCTTAAAACACGTAGTTTAATGAAACGCTTGGACACAGGGAAAATGGCTGAACTTGCTGATCGTGCATTGAAAGAATGCGATACGATGGAAGAAGTCGTTGAACTTGTTCATGAATATGTAAAATAAACAACGTATAAAAAACTGGTGTAGCTTGTAAAAGAGCTACGCCAGCTTTTTTGTTTTCTGTTCTTTTTTAAGAAAACGTTTTTGTCAGCAAGATTAGACAAAAATAGGGCTTAAGTTTGAGTGACAGTTTGGAGGCTATGTTATACTATATAAATGAAGGGGGACGTAAGGTGAAGGTATTATTATATTTTGAAAGTGAAAAGATGCTTGCAAAATCTGGAATCGGGCGTGCGCTTGATCATCAAAAACGTGCTCTGACGGAAGTCGGTATCTCTTATACACTAGACGACAAAGATGATTATGACATCCTGCACATCAATACATACGGAATCAATAGTCATAATATGGTCAATAAAGCCAGAAGAGAAGGTAAAAAAGTTGTCTATCATGCGCATTCAACAGAGGAAGACTTCCGAAATTCCTTTATCGGATCGAACAAGCTTTCTCCTATTGTAAAAAAATATCTGGTAGGATTGTACCAAAAAGCGGACTATTTGATCACGCCAACACCTTATTCAAAACAGTTGTTGGAAAGCTATGGTATCCGTGTACCGATTCAAGCTATTTCCAATGGGATCGACCTAGAGAAATATCGCCCTGATCCAATGAAAGAACAAAAGTTCAGAGAGTATTTCAAACTATCTCCGGATCAAAAAGTAATCATTTGTGTCGGTTTGTTTTTCGAACGTAAAGGAATCATTGATTTCGTAGAAATTGCTAAGAAGATGCCCGACTATACATTCATTTGGTTTGGTCATGTTCCGATGTACTCGATTCCTCGAAACATCCGGAAAATTGTAAAAGAAGACCATCCTGAGAATGTTCTGTTTCCTGGATATATACGAGGGGAAATCATCGAAGGAGCATATTCAGGTGCAGATCTATTCTTTTTTCCTTCCTATGAAGAGACGGAAGGAATCGTTGTTTTAGAAGCTTTAGCAAGCAAGCAAAATGTACTTGTTCGAGATATTCCAGTGTATAATGGCTGGTTAGAAGATAGCAAGAACTGCTATATGGGGAAGACAAACGAAGCGTTTATCCAACTGATTCAACAGATTACCAATGAAGAGCTACCGAGTTTGACACAAGCCGGTTATCAAACAGCAAAAGAACGAAGTATCAATAAAATCGGTGAAGAACTTAAAAACGTATATGAAAGTGTGCTGAATGAAAAAGTCTCTAGCAAATTAAAAAAAGTACATCAGACAAAGGACTAGTTTGGAGGCGAAAAACATGAAAATCGGCTTTTTTACCGATACCTACTTTCCGCAAGTCAGCGGAGTGGCTACATCGATCAAAACATTAAAACAAGAATTAGAAAAACATGGGCATGAAGTCTATATCTTTACGACAACCGATCCTAATGCGGACAAGTTGGAAAAAGATGTGATTCGAATGCCAAGTGTACCGTTTATTTCTTTCAAGGATCGAAGAGTTGTTGTTAGAGGCATGTGGTATGCTTATTTGGTTGCCAAAGAACTAGAATTAGATCTGATCCATACCCATACAGAATTCGGAGCAGGAATACTCGGGAAGATGGTAGCTAAGAAGTTGAAAATACCCCTGATCCATACTTACCATACGATGTATGAAGATTACCTTCATTATATCGGTAAAGGAAAAGTGATCAGGCAATCCCATGTAAAATACTTATCCAGATTATTTGCTAATCATACGACAGGTGTAGTCTGTCCAAGTGAACGTGTTATTGATACATTACGTAGCTATGGTGTAGTAGCACCGCTTCGTGTGATTCCTACTGGTATCGACATTGAGAAGTTCAAACGTTCTGATATCACTCAGGAGGATATCAACAAGTTAAGGGAGTCATTAGGACTTCAGGAAAATCATCTGATGATTCTTTCTTTAAGCAGGATTTCTTATGAGAAAAATATCCAAGCATTGGTTAATGGATTTCCTCAGGTTATCTCGGCTTACCCTAATGCCAGATTAGTTATTGTAGGAAAAGGTCCTTATGTAGAAGAGTTAGAGGAATTGATTTCCGAACTGCAGTTAGAAGAATTTGTGCAGTTTACAGGAGAAGTGGATAACAATGATGTAGCCCTTTATTATAAAGCGGCAGATTATTTTGTCAGTGCTTCTACTTCAGAGACACAGGGGCTTACTTATACCGAAGCGATGGCAGCCGGCACGCCTTGTGTCGTAGAAGGAAATGCTTATTTGAACCGATTGTTCGATCATCCTTCATTAGGGAAAACTTTTGAAACCGACGAAGACTTTGCACCCGCACTTATTGATTATATTTCCAGTGAAGTCCCTAGAAATCCAAAGGTTTTAGAAGCCAAACTTTATGACATTTCGTCTACTCATTTCGGCGAAGCAATGATCGAATTTTATCAAGATATGGTTGTTTACCATGAAGAAGAGATGCGAAGAAAAGAAGAAGAAGCTTCGATTGAACGAATCAAAATCAAATTAAATTCATTTAAAAGATAAAATTCAAACATTTTTTATAAAAAAATCCTTGTTTCTAGCGTATACTAGCATAGAAGCAAGGATTTTTGATTTTTAGGAGGTCGAAAGAATGAAACTAGGTTTTATCGGAACAGGCGTTATGGGAAGTGCTGTTGTACGCCATCTACTAGAAGCAGGTCACGAAGTCGCTGTTTATAATCGGACAAAAGCAAAAGCTGATCCTTTAGTAACAGAAGGAGCTGTCTGGGCGGATACACCAAAGGCTGTAGCAGAACAAAGTAATATTCTGTTTACAATGGTAGGTTATCCTAAAGATGTAGAAGAAATCTACTATGGAGAATCGGGGATTTTTTCTGCAGATGTCTCAGGACGCATTTTAGTTGATTTGACTACAAGTACACCAACTCTGGCAGAAAAAATTGCAAAAACAGCAAAAGAAAAAGGTGCAGATGCATTAGATGCACCGGTGTCAGGCGGTGACTTAGGAGCAAAGAATGGCACACTGACGATCATGGTGGGCGGAGAAGAATCGGTCTATGATCAAGTACTTCCTTTATTCAAGGAATTTGGTACGACATTTACATTGCATGGCTCTGCTGGGAAAGGTCAGCATACGAAAATGGCCAATCAAATCATGATTGCAGGCACGATGACAGGAATGACGGAAATGCTTGTCTATGCACAAAAAAACGGTCTCGCTTTAGAGAAAGTGATTGAGACACTTTCAGGCGGAAGTGCAGCTAACTGGTCTTTAAGTAATTATTCCCCACGTATCTTGAAAGAAGATTACACGCCTGGTTTTTTTGTCAAACATTTTATCAAAGATTTAAAGATTGCATTAGAAGAAGCAGAAAAAATGAACCTTGTCTTGCCAGCAACCATCCAAGCGTTGAAACTATACGAAGAGTTGGCAGATAAAGGTTTTGAGAATGACGGAACTCAAGCGTTGATCAAACTTTGGTGGCCTGAAGGGAAAATACCAGAAAAAAAATCATAAAAAACGAGTTTTTTTAGAGAAAATCAATGCAAGTAGGCTATGCTTTTGATACAATATAACAGAAATAAGAAAAGGAGGACCTCCGATGACACATTCACAATTAGTCGCAATCATAAAACGACTGGAGGCTATGGTCGAGTCAGCAGATAATGAACTGCAAGTTCGCCGTTTTGAAAAAGAAGGCGTAGAAAAGTGTACAGTAACTTATGATAAAGCGACCGATACATTTGAATTAACTGAAACAGATACTCATCAGCAATACGAATTCGATAATATCGATATCGTAGCGATGGAAATCTATGATTTAATCCAATAAATTTTAGGATAATTGACATTTGAAGTTGAAGATGCCTAAAAGAAGCCGAGAAGCAGCTAATTTAGTTGCTTTTCAGCTTCTTTTTTATTTAATTGCTCCATTTCAATCTGTTCCTTTTCTAATTTTTTGCGGTAACTAATCAAAATTTGTACAGGATCGATTTCTTCTTTTGATAATTGGCGTTTCAAAGATAAATGAGCTTCTTTTTTTTCATAATAAAAGTCAGGTGGATTGTTCCCAGAAGTAATCATTGTTTCTGCAAGCTGTCCGTAACAAATAAGGTAGTGCTTTTTCTGACTATCGTCCGCTGCCAGTGGCATGCTGAATGTGAGGGATGGTGTTCTTAAAAACTGCTTTTGTTCTTGGATCCGTCTGATGAAATAAGTAACTAATTCGATATCTTTTTGAAGCATGCCAGCTTTTTCGAAATTCAGCTGATAGATGAAATGTTGTTGTCTCTTTTTCAAGTAAGTCAGTAGCTTTTTATTGCGACCCTGAAACAATCCTTGGATCTCCTTCTTTTTCTGTTCAAAAGTCATTTCCTGTAAGTCAGGAAGCTGGACTCGCAAAGCTAATAAGCTGATTTCAGACAACCAAGGCATTTGATACGTTTCTTCCATTATACGCAAAATAGACGGCATTTTTTTATAGAGACGAAAAGGCCCGTATGTTCGAGCCGTAGGAGTATCTGTTAATACAAATCCCTTATTGGAAATATGTACATAATTGTAGTTACTGAAATAATTCATTTGTCGGTTATAAAAAGGACGGTAATGTTGGATCAGTTGACACTCAAGCAACAAAGCATCTAATTCTGTATCTACTACGACAAAATCAAAATCTGTTATATGATGAATCATACGTAATACTTTTTTTGAATGCTGCTTATTCTGATGAAAATAGCTGCTTACTCTATTTTTGAGCCGTTTTGCTTTACCAACATAGATGACCATCCCTTCTTGGTTTTTCATAAGATAGACACCCGGCAGCATGGGGAGATTTTTTATTTTTTCTTTTAACATAGGGTCTCCTTTCACGCTTTGAATAAAAAGACTATAACAAATTTTAAAATAATGGACAAGTTTTAGGTAATTGGAACATTCTATCAACAAGAAATACTTTGATAATCAAAATATGTCAGTGCAATAGTTTTTCTAATAAAATAAATAAAAAATGCTGATTTATCAGTTTTTTCAAATGAGTAAAATCTTAAAATAAACTCATATAACAAAAAAATGAACTTTTACGGTTGCATTTTGAAAAAAGTTAAGATATAGTTTGAACATCAAAAGATTTGATAATCAAACTAATTAGTGGACGGTGGAACATGGAACCAGATTTAAAAACAGTAAATGATTATCTTGTTAGTGTCTTCAATGATATTTTGACAATCGAAGAATCTGAGTTGAAAAAATCTCAATTCAAAGATCTGTCAATCACAGAGATGCACACGATCGAGGCAATCGGGATGTACAAGAAAAAAACAACTTCAGAAGTAGCCAAAGAACTATCAATTACTGTTGGGACCTTGACCACTGCTATTAACAAGTTAGTAAAAAAAGGCTATGTCGAACGTATCCGCAGTGAAGATGACCGTCGTGTTGTAAAGTTGGGACTAACGAAAAAAGGAAAGTTACTGTTTCGGGTCCATCAGCATTTTCATCGTGAAATGGTCAAGAACATCTTAGAAGGAATGGCTACGGAAGAACAGCATGCCTTGCTGGATGCACTGAAAAACTTGCATGACTTCTTGCAAGACTATAAGTGAGGATATTTAATGGAACAATTTGGAATGATTACTGCAACAGCCAGCGTCCTTCCTGAAAAGATCATTACGAATAATGATCTTTCCAAGATGATGGATACCTCGGATGAATGGATTTCATCAAGGACGGGTATTCGTGAACGAAGATGTGTAACAAATCAGGAGACATCTGATTTATGCCTCTTAGTGGCGGAAAAAATGATGCAACAAAAAAATCTGAACCCTAAAGATTTGGATTTTATCTTAGTAGCAACAATGTCGCCCGATTACTCGACACCATCTGTAGCAGCACAAGTGCAAGGAAAATTGGGAGCAGCTAATGCTATTGCTTTCGATATCAGCGCGGCATGCTCAGGATTTGTTTATGCGTTAAGCATGGCTGAAAAAATGATCCGCTGCGGCTCAACTAAAGGATTGGTAATTGGTGGTGAAACACTGTCTAAGCTAATCGATTGGTCTGATCGCACGACTGCTGTATTATTTGGTGATGGAGCAGGCGGGGTTCTCTTAGAAGCAAACCCACAAAAAAAATTGCTGAAAGAAAAATTAGCAACTGATGGTACCAGAAGTACCTCACTGACTGCTGGCTACCAGCAAAATAAAAACCCGTTCTATTCAGAAGATTCAGAAGGTTCGTATTATTTGCGAATGACCGGCAGAGATATTTTTGATTTCGCTGTTCGAGATGTTGCAAACAATATCCAAGAAGTCATGAAAGACACGCCAGTTGATTATCTGCTTTTGCATCAGGCAAATCTCAGGATCATTGAGAAAATCGCCCGAAAAGTAAAGATGCCGCAAGAAAAATTCCTGACCAATATGGATAAGTACGGGAATACCTCTGCTGCAAGTATCCCTATTTTATTGGATGAAGCAGTTTCTAGCGGAAAGATCACCTTGGGAAAACAACAGAAAGTAATATTTACAGGCTATGGCGGAGGTTTAACGTGGGGAAGTATTCTCATGGAGCTGTAAACTGTTAAATTATAAAAATAAAAAAGCAAACAATATCGGAGGAATATATTATTATGGTATTCGAAAAAATTCAAGAAATCATTGCAGAAGAATTAGGAAAAGAAACTGAAGAAATCAAATTGACTACTGACATCCAAGAAGACTTAGAAGCTGACAGCTTGGATTTATTCCAAATAATCAATGAAATTGAAGATGAGTTTGATGTAAAAATCGAAACAGAAGACGGAATCAAAACGGTTCAAGATTTAGTGACTTACGTAGAAAAACAAACTGCATAATCATTAAAATTAGGTTGGGGGCTGGGACATTTCCTGAAATAGGGATGTCTCGGCCTTTTTGAATAAGAAGAATCAAACATATATTCTGGATATATTGGAGAAAAACATGAAAACAGCATTCTTATTTAGTGGCCAAGGTGCACAATATCAAGGTATGGGAAAAGATTTATATGAAGAAGCCGTTGTAAAGCAGACATTTGATGAAGCAAGTGAGATTCTCGGCTACGATATGGCCGAACTCTGCTTTTCAGAAAATGAACGTTTGGATCAGACACAATATACACAGCCAGCTATTCTAACAGTCAACATTGCGTATTATCGCTTATTGAAGGAGCATGGAATCATCCCAGATGCAGCTTTAGGACTGAGTTTAGGAGAATATTCGGCATTAGTAGCCAGTGATGCGTTATCCTTCACTGAAGCCGTTGCACTAGTAGCGAAGAGAGGCGTTTATATGACGGAAGCTGCCCCAGCTGGAAGCGGAAAAATGGTCGCAGTAATGAATGCGCCGATTGAGACGATTGAGGAAAGCTGTCATGAAGCAAGCAAGTACGGCATCGTGTCTCCTGCTAATTACAATACACCTCAGCAGATCGTGATTGGTGGCGAAGAAAAAGCCGTAGATGAAGCTGTTTTGCTCTTAAAAGAAAAAGGAATCAAAAGGATGATTCCACTAAATGTCAGTGGACCTTTCCATACAGCTATTTTAGCACCAGCATCAAAAAAACTGGCGAAGGATCTAAGTCATATTCAATTTTCTGACCCTTCTTTTCCAGTCATCAGCAACACAACAACGGAAATAATGAAGAAAGAGACGATAGCGGGACTACTTGAACAGCAAGTCATGCAACCTGTTCGTTTCTACGAGAGTATCCATAAATTAAAAACAATCGGTATCGAGCAAGTCATTGAAGTCGGTCCCGGAAAAGTATTAAGCGGATTTATGAAAAAAATTGATAAAACGATACCAGTTCTGCGTGTTGAGAATAAGCAGACATTTGATGAAACAATAGCAAAATTATAAGGAGGAAGGTTATGGATGTAAAAGGGAAAAATGTATTTATCACAGGTAGCACAAGAGGAATTGGCAAAGCGATGGCCTTAGCTTTTGCAAAAGCTGGAGCAAATATTATTTTGAATGGGCGCGGAGAGATTCCAAAAGAAAAGATAGAAGAAATTGAAGCATTCGGTGTAAAATGCGTAGGAGTTTCCGGCGATATCTCTGATTATGAGAAAGCAGGACAAATGATCAAAGAAGCAGAAGAAAAGCTTGGATCGATCCATATCTTAGTAAACAATGCCGGAATCACAAATGACAAACTTGTGATGCGGATGGATGCAGAAGATTTCAAAAAATGTCTGGATATCAATTTGATCGGTACCTTCAATATGACACAGCACGTTTTGAAAAAAATGATGAAGCAGCGAGAAGGGGCCATCATCAATCTCTCTAGCGTATCTGGATTGATTGGAAATATCGGACAAGCAAATTATGCAGCTAGCAAAGCTGGTGTCGTAGGATTGACAAAATCGGTTGCACGAGAAGCTGCGACTAGAGGTATCACATGCAACGCCATTGCACCAGGATTCATCACAACTGATATGACGGAAGTTTTAGCAGATAAAGTCAAAGAGCAAGCGGAAAAGCAAATTCCAATGCAACGTTTCGGACAAGTAGAAGATGTTGCACAAACAGCAGTTTTCTTAGCACAAAATCCATATATCACCGGCCAAGTCATCAATGTCGATGGCGGATTGGTCATGCACGGATAAGAAAAGGAGAGCAAATAAATGAATCGAGTGGTAATTACTGGCTATGGAGTCACTTCACCTATTGGAAATGACGCAGACAGCTTTTTGAATAGCTTGAAAGAAGGTACGAATGGCATCGCACCGATCACTAAATTTGATGCTTCAGAAACAGGGATCACCTTAGCGGGTGAAGTCAAAGATTTCCCTTACGATAAATATTTTATTAAAAAAGATAGCAAACGAATGGATATGTTTTCGATCTATGGGATCTACGCTGCTTTAGAAGCAATGGAGATAAGCGGTTTAGATAAAGAAAAAATGAATCAAGACCGGTTTGGTGTCATCATCGGATCAGGAATCGGTGGTCTTCCGACAATCGAAAATCAAGTTATCCGTCTGCATGAAAAAGGCGCAAAACGAGTTTCTCCAATGTTCGTGCCAATGGCGATTGCCAACATGGCAGCTGGAAATATTGCTTTACGAGTAGGCGCAAAAGGCATCTGTACAGCTATCGTAACAGCTTGTGCTAGCGGAACGAATTCAATCGGTGAAGCATTCCGTAACATCAAACATGGCTATTCAGATGTCATTCTTGCTGGAGGAACAGAAGCAACGATTTGTGAGATGGGGATTGCTGGATTTGCAGCTTTAACTGCACTTTCGGAATCAACTGATCCTAATCGTGGTTCGATCCCGTTTGATGAAAATCGAAATGGTTTTGTGATGGGTGAAGGAGCAGGTGTTCTAGTTCTTGAATCTTTAGAGCATGCACAGGCTCGCGGTGCCAAAATCTATGGAGAAATCGTTGGATACGGTGCAAATTGTGATGCTTACCATATGACAGCCCCTACTCCAGATGGTTCTGGTGCGTCTAAAGCAATGAAGCTTGCGATGGAAGAAGCTGGTATACAGCCGGAGCAAGTTGGATATATCAATGCGCACGGAACGAGTACGCCAGCTAATGACCAGGCAGAAGCAAAAGCAATCCAACTCGCACTAGGTGAAAATTTCAGAGATACTTATGTCAGCAGTACGAAATCAATGACTGGACATTTATTGGGAGCAGCCGGCGGGATCGAAGCATTAGCCACTCTGATGGCATTGGAACATCAATTTATCCCACCTACAATCAATGTAGAAAAACAAGATCCTGAGATTGATTTGACAGTTGTCAAAAACGAAAGCAAACCTGCAAGCTTTACTTATGCAATGAGCAATTCATTAGGGTTTGGCGGACATAATGCGGTTCTTTGTATGAAACGCTGGGAGGAATAATTTTGGATATCAATGAAATTAGAGAATTAGTTAGTCAATTTGATCAATCTTCGCTAACGGAATTTGACTTGCGTGAAGGTCAATTTGAATTGTACATGAATAAAAATAAAACAAGTCGAGGCATGAATATGGTTCAAACAAACGAAACGTTGCCAGTTTCGGAGCCAGTTAACGCCATGCCTGAAGAAGCAACAACTGTTCCAAAACCAACGAAGGAAAAAGAATCGGTAGTATTTGATGGAATCGAGGTTGTTTCGCCAATCGTGGGAATCGTTTATCTGCAACCGGCACCAGACAAACCAGTTTTCAAAAAAGTAGGTGATCAAGTTGCCAAAGGAGAAGTTATCTGCATTATTGAAGCGATGAAACTGATGAATGAGATAACTAGTGAGACCGACGGAGTAATCACAGAAATCCTTGTAGAGAACGAGTCAGTTGTTGAATATGGGCAGCCACTCTTTAGGATCCAGCCAAAATAAGCAAAGCAGGAAAGAGGGAAATAAATGAACATACAAGAAATCAAAGAAATTATTCCGCATCGTTATCCAATGCTTTTGATTGATCGAGTGGAAGAGATGGTTGAAGGAGAACGGATCATTGCTAAGAAAAATGTAACGATCAACGAGCCCTTTTTTCAAGGACATTTTCCAGAAGAACCTGTTATGCCAGGGGTACTGATTGTTGAAGCAATGGCGCAAGCAGGAGCAGTCGCATTACTTTCTCTTGAACAGTTCAAGGGTAAAACGGCTTACTTCGGCGGATTGGACAAAGCAAAATTCCGTAAGAAAGTTACACCGGGAGATACCTTATATCTTGAAGTTGAGATATTGAAAGTGAAAGCCTCAGCCGGAATAGGCAAAGGAATCGCTAAGGTTGACGGTAAAAAAGTAGCCGAAGCGGAATTAACCTTTATGATTGGATAGGTGAAATATGTTTTCTAAAGTCTTGATAGCTAACCGTGGCGAAATCGCTGTGCGTATCATTCGTGCATGCCGCGAATTAGGGATCCAAACCGTAGCGATATATTCAGAGGCAGATGCCGAAGCACTTCATACACAGCTAGCAGATGAAGCAATCTGTATTGGTCCGGCAAAAGCGGTTGATTCATATCTGAATGTTCAAGAAGTACTGAGCGCTGCAATCGTAACAAAAGCTGAAGCAATTCATCCAGGCTTTGGATTTTTATCTGAAAATAGCCGGTTTGCCTCCATGTGTGAAGAGTGCAATATCACATTTATTGGTCCTAAAAGCGCAACAATTGATGCAATGGGGAATAAAATCAATGCGCGTCAATTGATGCAAGAAGCAAATGTCCCGGTCATCCCAGGAAGTACTGGTGTATTATCTACTGTAGAAGAAGCATTGGAAATAGCAGACAGAATCGGCTATCCAGTGATGCTGAAAGCAGCTGCAGGTGGTGGCGGGAAAGGCATTCGAAAAGTTCAATCAAAAGAAGAACTTCCACAGCATTTTTCTTCAGCTCAGCAAGAAGCAGCAGCGGCATTTGGAAATGATGATATGTATTTGGAAAAAATCATTTATCCTGCTCGCCATATAGAAGTTCAGATTTTAGGTGATCATTTTGGCAATGTTATTCATTTAGGTGAACGAGATTGTTCTTTGCAACGTAATAATCAAAAAGTACTGGAAGAATCTCCTTCTGTAGTGATTTCACAATCAAAAAGAGAAGCACTAGGAGACGCTGCTGTTCGAGCAGCTAAAGCAGTCAATTATGAAAATGCCGGAACGATCGAGTTTCTGATGGATGAAGAAGGCGAATTTTATTTCATGGAGATGAATACTCGAATCCAAGTGGAACATCCCGTAACAGAAATGGTCACAGGAATCGATTTAGTAAAAAAACAGGTGGAGATAGCAGCCGGTGAGCCTTTGAATGTACGTCAAGAAGAAGTAGTATTCCAAGGACACGCCATCGAGTGCCGAATCAATGCAGAAAATCCCGCTTTTCATTTTGCTCCTTCACCAGGGAAAATCCAAAACTTGCTACTTCCAGCAGGTGGGATGGGGTTGCGGGTAGACAGTGCAGTTTATCCAGGCTATACGATCCCGCCATATTATGATTCAATGATTGCAAAAATTATTGTCCATGGAAATACACGTTTTGAAGCCTTGATGAAGATGCAGCGAGCCTTAAGTGAATTTATCACAGAAGGGATCATTACGAACGCAGAATTTCAGATGGATTTGATTAGTCATCCAGCAGTAATAGCAGGTGATTACAGCACAGCATTTTTACAAGAAGAATTTTTACCGAATTGGACACCAGAAACGGAGATAGGAGGCGCATAGATGGCTCTGTTTAAGAAAAAGAAATATATTCGGATCAATCCTAATAGAGAGAGCAAACCTGCTAACTCGCCATCTGTTCCCGATAACATGTGGGCGAAGTGTCCAAATTGTAAACATATCCTTTATACGAAAGACATCGGTGAAGAAAAAGTATGCCCCCATTGCGGATACGCTTTTCGAATCGGTGCATGGCAGCGTCTAGCTTTGATCATTGATGAAAAAAGTTTTGAAGAATGGGATACGGATCTTGTAACCGAAGATCCGCTAGCATTTCCTGAATATACGGAAAAAATAAAAAAAATGCAAGACAAAACGGGGCTTCATGAAGCAGTCCTCACTGGTAAAGCAACCATTCAGGGAATTCCCTTCATTATTGGAGTGATGGACCCCAATTTTATCATGGGAAGCATGGGCACGATTGTTGGAGAAAAAATCACTAGGTTATTCGAACGAGCAACAAAGGAAAAACTTCCAGTCGTTTTGTTCACGGCTTCTGGAGGCGCTCGGATGCAAGAAGGCATCTTTTCTCTGATGCAGATGGCGAAAATCTCTGCTGCTGTCAAACGACACAGTAATGAAGGTCTTTTTTATCTAACTGTTTTGACAGACCCGACGACCGGAGGAGTAACTGCCAGTTTTGCAATGGAAGGTGATATCATTTTAGCAGAACCCCAAAGCTTGATTGGTTTTGCTGGAAGACGTGTCATTGAACAGACGATCAAGCAGGAACTTCCAGAAGATTTCCAAAAGGCCGAATTCTTATTGTCTCATGGTTTCGTCGATCAGATTGTTCCCCGCATGGAATTGAAGCAGAAAATCCATACGCTTCTTGAATTGCATACACAGAAAGGATGGATAGATCGTGGATAAAACAGCACATGATGTCGTTCAGTTAGCAAGAGCTAAAGAACGATGGACTAGCTTGGACTTTTTTGAAGAGATCTTCGATTCTTTCGAGGAATGCCATGGTGACCGTTTATTTGCAGATGACGAAGCGATTGTTGGTGGCATCGCTCGATTAGATGGCAAACCAGTAACAGTGATAGGTATTCAAAAAGGAAGGGATCTGCAGGAAAATATCCGCAGAAATTTTGGTTCTCCTCATCCTGAAGGCTATCGCAAAGCTTTACGACTGATGAAGCAAGCGGAAAAGTTCAATAGACCGGTGATTACATTGATCAATACAGCAGGTGCCTATTGC
This sequence comes from Enterococcus sp. DA9, assembly GCF_008000875.1. Classification (NCBI taxonomy): domain Bacteria; kingdom Bacillati; phylum Bacillota; class Bacilli; order Lactobacillales; family Enterococcaceae; genus Enterococcus; species Enterococcus sp. DA9. The sequence continues at coordinate 2,533,985 of NZ_CP042839.1, read as the reverse complement.
GGTATAGGAGCAGAAGAGCGTGGCGAGGGAGAAGCAATTGCCAAAAATCTGCTCGAAATGTCTGATTTAAAAGTACCAATCATCGCCGTCATCATTGGTGAAGGTGGAAGTGGCGGTGCCCTTGCTCTAGGTTTAGCGGATGAAGTCTGGATGTTAGAAGAAACGATCTATGCTGTGCTTTCCCCAGAAGGATTTGCTTCGATTTTGTGGAAAGACGGCAGTCGCGCTGCAGAAGCAGCCGAGTTGATGAAAATTACTGCACCAGAACTACGTGAGCTAGGGATCGTGGATCGAGTGATTCCTGAAACGTTCAACGGCGAGCAGTTGCCACGGCAAAAAGTCGCTCACATCATGAAAAAAGCGTTGATTGAAAAATTAACGGAACTTGTTCGATTCGACCACCATGAACTATTGGAAAAACGATACAAGAGGTTCCGACAATATTAGATGTTTAACAACTAAGCAAAGAGTAAAGAATGATTCTTGCTCGCTTAGTTGTTTTTTGTTTCTAAATTTTTCTGTGATCAATCTTTATTTTGGGTCATTTTGTAAAGAAATGCTTTTTCTGAAAGAGGGACGAGTATAGAGGTAGTTTTTTTTGCTGATATGCAGTATAATACGGGGTTGAGGAGTACTTTATGTGCTCCTTCATTTTTTGCAGATGAGGAGACAACATGTTTTCAAATTACAAACCAACATGGATGGTAGAAGCCATCTATCAGATTACACCTGCCCAATTAAAGAATCTAGGCATCAAAGCAGTATTGACAGATTTAGACAATACGTTGATTGCATGGAATAATCCAGATGGAACAGAAGAGTTGCTTACTTGGATTTTAGAAATGAAAAATGCAGGAATTCCTGTTGTTGTTGTTTCAAACAATAATTCAAAACGTGTCGCGCGAGCGATTGAAAAATTTGATCTTTTGTATGTTGCACGAGCAATGAAACCTTTAGCAAGAGGGATCAACATAGCAAAGAAACAATTGGATTTAGCAGATGATGAGATAGTAATGGTAGGCGATCAGATCATGACTGATATACGTGGAGCCAATCGTGCAGGGATACGTAGCATCCTTGTAAAACCCATTATCGCAACAGATAGTTGGAAGACACAATTTAATCGTTTTTGGGAAAAAAGAATTATGGCCTATCTATTAGCAAAATACCCTGATATGGGCTGGCGAGGTGGAATCGAATGACAGAAGAATTACAATGTATCGGCTGTGGTGCCGTTATACAAACAAGCAAACCCGGTGAATTAGGATACACGCCGCAAACGGCTTTGGAAAAAGGGTTAGCTTCCGGCGAAGTCTATTGTCAGCGTTGTTTCAGATTACGCCATTATAATGAGATCCAAGATGTCTCATTGACGGATGACGACTTTTTACGCTTACTGAATGAATTAGGGCAAAAAGATGCATTGATTGTCAATGTGGTGGATATTTTTGACTTCAATGGTTCGCTGATTCCAGGACTACACCGCTTTGTCGGCGATAATCCAGTACTTTTAGTGGGAAACAAAGTGGATATATTACCGAAATCATTGAAAAAACCTAAATTAACACAATGGATGAAGGAACGTGCTCACGAAGCAGGGATTCGTCCAGTAGATGTATTACTAACTAGTGCTAAGAAATCACATGAGATGACGGAACTATTAGAAAAAATTGAAGAATACCGCGATGGACGGGATGTTTATATCGTCGGAGTAACAAATGTAGGGAAATCAACGCTTATCAATCAAATCATCAAAAATACAGCGGGAGTACAAGATGTGATCACAACCTCACAGTTTCCCGGAACGACCTTGGATAAAATCGAGATTCCTTTAGATGATGGACATTTTTTGATTGATACACCGGGGATCATCCATCGTCATCAAATGGCGCATTACTTAGGTAAAAAAGATTTGCGGATCATTGCCCCGTTAAAAGAAATCAAACCTAAAGTTTATCAGCTGAATGAAGGGCAAACACTTTTTTTGGGTGGACTTGCAAGATTTGATTTTATCAGCGGCAATCGTGCTTCATTTATTGCTTATGTGTCAAATGATGTAAATATTCATCGAACGAAACTGGAAAAAGCAGACGAATTTTATCAAAAACATGTAGGTGGATTATTACAGCCTCCTCGTCCTGATGAAGTCGAGGCATTTCCGGAGCTTGTTCGTTTTGAGTTTTCTGTGAAAGAAAAAACAGACATCGTTTTTGCCGGTCTAGGCTGGATCACTGTAACAGCGCCAGCAGTAATTGCGGGCTGGGCGCCAAAGGGTGTAGATGTATTGAAACGCAAAGCATTGATTTAAGGAAGAAGGAAAATTATGAGTTTAAGAGGAAAACAAAAGCGTTTTTTACGTAGCAAAGCGCATCATCTTCAGCCGATTTTTCAAATCGGTAAAGGTGGAATTAATTCAGCAATGATCGTCCAAATTGAAGAAGCTTTAGAAAAAAGAGAACTGATCAAAGTATCTCTACTTCAAAATACAGATGAGGTTGCAGAAGAAGCAGCTCAAGTATTAGAAAAAGAAATCGACTGTGAAATCGTCCAAATCATTGGACGAGTCATTGTATTATACAAACCTTCTACAAAAGAAAAGTATCAAAGGTTATCAAATGAAGTAAAAGCAATATAAGGAGTGACCATGATGAATACGCAAGCTAAGACATTTGTTCATTCACAACTATTTCCTAAAGAAATGCCTCAATTCTTAGAGAAGAAAAAGCAAGTAGGGATCCTAGGCGGAACGTTCAATCCCGTTCACCTTGCTCATTTAGTGATGGCTGAACAAGCTGGCCGGAATTTAGGTCTTGACCGCGTATTTTTAATGCCTTCTTATCAGCCGCCTCATGTTGATGAGAAACAGACGATTGATGCAAAACATCGACTCAACATGTTGGAATTAGCGGTGGAAGACAACCCTTTTTTGCAGATTGAAACGATCGAATTAGCTCGTGGCGGGAAAAGCTACACCTATGATACGATGAAGGAATTGACACAAAACAATCCGGATACAGATTATTACTTTATTATTGGTGGGGATATGGTAGAATATTTGCCAAAATGGTATAAAATCGATGAGTTGACTTCGATGGTCAATTTTGTGGGCATACGTCGACCAGGTTACACAACAGATACGCCATATCCTGTGATTTGGGTAGATGTACCTGAAATCGACATCAGTTCCACAAAAATACGTCAAAAGATCAAAGAAGGCTGTTCTATCCGCTATCTTGTTCCAGATAAAGTAATTGATTATATCCAAAATGAAGGGTTGTATGAAGATGGACTATAGTAATGAATATACTGCTTATTCTAGAGAAAACCTGATGCAAAAAATACAGATGAGAATGAGCGAACAACGCTTCAAGCATGTGCTTGGAGTAGAAGAAACAGCTGTTGCTCTTGCCAAAAAATACGGTGCTTCTCCTGAAAAAGCTAGTATCGCTGCATTGACACATGATTATGCGAAAGAGCGACCAGATGAGGAGTTCAAAATGGTGATCGTAAGAGACGGTTTTGATCCAGAATTATTGAATTATAATAATGCTATCTGGCATGGGCTTGTTGGAGCTTCGTTTGTAGAGCGGGAATTAGGAATCACTGATTCAGAGATTCTTCACGCGATTCGAGTGCATACGACTGGCGCTGCTAAAATGAGTCTCCTGGACAAAATCATTTATGTAGCAGACTATATTGAGCCAGGTCGGGATTTTCCTGGGGTGCAAGATGCACGGACAATTGCATGGGTTGATCTAGATGAAGCAGTAGCATTTGAAACAAAACATACGCTGTCCCATTTACTTGCACAAGAACAACAGATTTATCCAAAAACAATCGAAACATATAATTACTGGGTAGCAAAAAAATAAGCCACTCAATATTAGGAGGAAATCATCATAGATAGTAAAGAACAATTAAAAATTGCGGTTAAAGCAGCAGATTCAAAACGGGCAGAAGACATTATCGCTTTAGACGTTCGAAATGTTTCCTTGTTAGCAGATTATTTCATGATCTGTTCAGCAAATAGTGAACGTCAAATCAACGCAATTACAGAAGAAATCATTGATAAAGAAGAAGAAAACAAATATGAAGTAAAACGTATTGAAGGAAAAGAAGGCGGAAAATGGGTATTGATCGACCTTGGAGATTTGATCGTACATGTTTTCCATGCGCCAGAACGAAGCTTCTATAATTTGGAAAAACTATGGTCAGATGCGCCGTTAGTTGATCTTAATGAATGGTTGGATTAACATGGCTTATGAAACATTTGCTTTCATTTACGATGAAGTGATGGATGAAACGCTTTACCAGCGGTGGTTAGCTTTTTCGAAACGTCATTTGCAAGAAGACACAAAAAATATTTTGGAACTGGCGTGCGGTACTGGAGCATTAGCGGTTGCCTTTGCAAAAGATGGATATGAAGTGACAGGGTTAGACCTTTCAGAAGAGATGTTGATGATCGCAAGCCAGAGAGCATATGAAGAAGACGTATCGATCCAATTTGTAGAAGGCAATATGCTCGATTTATCAGAAATCGGTCAATATCAAGCAATTACTTGTTTTTCTGATTCGTTGTGCTACATGAAAAATAGACAAGAGGTACAGCAAGTTTTTGATGAAGTCTATCAAGCGTTAGAAGAAAATGGCCGTTTTTTATTTGACGTGCACTCCACCTATCAAGTAGACGAGGTTTTTCCAGAATATAGCTATCATTATCAAGGGGATAATTTTGCTTTTTTGTGGGATAGTTATCCAGGAAGTGAGAAACACAGCATTGAACATTTTCTGACTTTTTTCGTTGAGGAACCAGAAGGATCTGGGCGATTTATCCGTGAAGATGAACTACATGAAGAGCGTACCTATCCATTGGAAAGCTATTTAAGAATGCTGGAAAACAGTGGGTTTTCGAAAGTCGAAGCATTTTCTGATTTTACAGACGAAGCAGCATCAGAGAAATCAAAGCGCTGGTTCTTCGTAGCATACAAAGACTAGCAATTTTGCCTGCTTGAGTTAACAAGAAAAGAATAAATCGTCAACATAAATTATATATCCGAACGATATAGGCATTGCTCTTGCGGTGCAGCTTTTCGTCGCAGAAGTATTGTGTTTGCGAGAATAGTTTATATAGTTCGGGTATTTTTTCTGATTTTTGACTTTTCCTTACTTGTCTCTAGTGTTTTTTTATCGATAAACTATGAAGGAGGGCGGACATGAAAAGCTGCGGGATTATCGTAGAGTACAATCCATTTCACAATGGACATCGCTATCATGCTGAAATGGCACGAAAAACAACAGGAGCAGAGGTCGTCATTGCTGTAATGAGCGGGAATTTTTTGCAACGAGGCGAACCAGCTATCATCGATAAATGGCATCGTGCGAATGAAGCTTTGCAAAATGGTGTGGATTTAGTAGTAGAGCTTCCTGTCGAATGGGCGGTTCAGTCAGCTGATTATTTTGCCAAAGGTGCAGTGAAAATCTTGCAAGCATTGGACTGTGACAGTTTGTGTTTTGGAACAGAAGAAGAGACCTCGTTTGACTATGGTAGTTTCGGCCGATTTGTTCAACAGAATCAAGATAAGATAGAAGAGTCTTTTCACGAACTGTCTGATCAAACGTATAGTTATCCGCAAAAAATGACTGCAGTTTTTCGCAGTCTGTATCCCGATATTGCGCTTGATTTTTCTTCACCCAATCATATTTTAGGATTAAGTTATGCAAAAGAAAATGCTAAGTATATCCACCCTATGGAGTTACATCCGATCCAGCGTAAAAGTGCAGGCTATCATGAAAAAACAATCAAAGATCAAACAATAGCCAGTGCAACAGCCATTCGCCATGCGTTAGAAAAAGGAAAAAGGATCGCTGGACTTGTGCCATTTCAGACAGAAGAAGATCTTTCCACTTGTTCGTTACAGACTTGGGAATCCTATTGGCCGTATTTGCGTTATCGGTTGTTATCTTCTACTTTGATGGAATTGACAGATATCTATCAGATGACCGAAGGAATAGAAACTCGCATGAAGACAGCAGCTGCAACAGCTAACGGTTTTGCGGATTTTGTGTCAAAAGTAAAAACAAAGAGATATACATGGACGCGGATCCAAAGATTATCTTGTTATGTCTTGCTGAATATCAAAAAGCAAGAGATTCCTATCCAACAAAATAAAAACTATCTTCGACTACTTGGATTTACCGATGCTGGAAGAAGATTCTTAAAAGAAAAAAAAGAGATTTCTATTTATTCCCGAATCGGAAAAAAAGAGGCACAAGAAGCGGAACTGTTAGTTAGAAGTGATCAAATCTATCAATTGGGAGGCAATATTCCAGAACAGAATTTCGGACAAATCCCAATCCAAGTATAGACCTTTGACTGAAAATGAGAAGAATGAAGGAAGAAAGAAAAAAAGCTTCACAGAATCGTGATTCACAAGTATAATGGAACAGGACGTTTTTGCGTTATGAAACTATCAAATCAGAAAGCGAAGTGAAAATATGGGACGTAAATGGGCAAATATCGTAGCAAAGAAAACTGCTAAAGATGCTAATAATAGCCGGATTTATGCAAAATTTGGGATTGAAATCTACGCGGCAGCAAAATCAGGTGATCCTGATCCGCATGCAAACCAAAAACTACGTTTCGTCATTGATCGCGCTAAAACTTATAATGTACCAAAACATATTATTGACCGAGCAATCGAAAAAGCAAAAGGTGCAGGAGATGAAACATACTCTGAATTACGTTATGAAGGATTTGGACCAAGTGGCTCAATGGTGATCGTTGATACATTGACAAACAATGTGAATCGAACAGCAGCAGACGTACGAGCAGCATTTGGGAAAAATGGCGGGAACATGGGTGTTTCTGGAGCGGTTTCTTATATGTTTGACAATACAGCGATCTTTGCATTTGCAGGAGAAGACGCTGATGAGATCCTTGAATATCTAATGGAAAAAGACATCGACGTTCGTGATGTGATGGAAGAAGATGGACAAATCATCGTTTACGGTGAAGTAGCGGATTTCCATAGTATCCAAGAAGCATTAAAAGAAAAAGGAATCACTGATTTTTCAATTGCTGAGATCCAAATGATTCCTCAAACCGAAGTTACATTATCTTCAGAAGACCAAGAAACATTTGAAAAAATGATTGATGCGCTAGAAGATCTAGAAGATGTACAGCATGTGTTCCATAATGTGGCATTAGAAGACTAAGCAATCAGTTTTAACGAAAAGCATTCAGTCTTTTTCAAAAAGCAGGACAATCTCACTAACAGATTGTCTTGTTTTTTTGTGTGATTTATTTTCTATTCTAATTCAACCTGTGGTATGATGAGAGCATAAGTATCATATGAAATGATATGAAGTATGTGGAAGATGGACGGGGAAGAATATGGAAGCAAAAATCACTTTAGAACCTTTTGAACGTATCTTAAGCGGTTACCGCAAAGTAGAAGAGTTAGCAGTGAACGTAACTGATTGTTCAAAATTAGCGCAAAAATACGCAAGATTCGGCGTTGAAGGCTATCGATTAGGAAACTATGTCGGTACAGGGTATCTGAACCGTTATTTAGAGTGTATGGTGGACCGCGCACCAATGCTGATTTATAGACAAAAATATTTGATTCCGCTGCTTTTTCGTCGTTCTGATTCAGCCTTTCGGTTATTTGAAGAAGAGTATCGGATGGAGGCTTTCTTTCTACTATTGGAGTGGAGCTTAAAGCATCATCCTGAAAAAATTCTCATCGAAAGAAATGAGAAGATAGATACGAAAAAAAATAAAGTGGTCGATAGTGCATACCTAGCATTTCGTGTATCAGAAATTTTGGATTGTGGGGGTTATCCAATCAGCAATTTCCAATCAATCGATCAGTTCATTGAATGGAACCGAATTTACCGATTGATCGATAATGGCGGTATTGGACGTCATAGCAAGGTATTTGACCCAGAATATCCAGAAAACATGGAAGAACTGAAAATGATTATTTCGCTTGTCAAATTAAAATATCCTGAAACAGATTTGGATTTATATATAGAATAAATGACCTTAAATGATGAAATTACTTTTTCTGCAATTATTGCTGTAACTAAAAAGACAACTGCTAACATTGACGATAGCAGTTGTCTTTTTAGTTACAATACTTTTTTCTCATAAGATGAAATATCTATATTGTTTAACAAAGGACTTTCATTATTGGAGGTAAAAAGTGTCAATTCATGCATCGCACGTGTACACATGGTGTAAAGGATCAATTTGTCTTGTTGAGAAGAAAAATGATCTGCATCTACATCCCACAAGAAAACTCGGTCAAACTCCAGACCTTTTGCTAAAAAGGCTGGAAGTAAAATAATGGAACGCTTCATAAAATCACTCTCATTTAAAATCAGCTGGACTTGTTGTTTCAACTCGTCTGGCAGTTGAGCATAAAGAGTCTCGCATTCTTCTTGGGTTTTAGCAATGATTGCTGTACGCCAATACCGGGCTTTTCCCTGAGTCGTTCGAATGGTATCTGCTAACCAATTCAGTTTGACATCATCAGTTGTTCCTTGGATGAGTAAAGGCAAATCGCCTTTTCTTGCTGTAGTCTCTACTTGATGTTCTTTTGCAATAAAATGATTAGCAAAATCAGTGATTTCTTTTGTGGAACGATAGCTTGTCGTTAATTGGAAACGGGTGACTTCACGGTCCACGAAAAGTTCTTCCAATGATCCCACGATCGTTTCATTTCCAAAGACATTTTGATTTAGATCTCCACAGAAAGTCAAATTTGCTTTTGGGAACAAGGCTTGCAACAATGCGACTTGTGATGGTGCGAAATCCTGCATTTCATCAATAAAGATATAGCGAGCTTTGTGTGTGACCGTCACCGGATACGTTCGGCGCATCAGTAAAAAGAATAGGACAGCATCCTCTTGGGGCAACTCTCTTTGACGCAAATGTGTACGAATAGTTGCTAAATGTTCTTGCCATCTGGTCTCGCTGATTTTATGCCGTGTCAGAAGAGAAAGTGGCACAGTTTGTAAAAAGTGGAGATATTGTTTCGTTATATTGACAAATTGATAATTCATGATTCCTCGATGAATTCGACGGAATCGTTTACGTACGATTTGGTTAGCCAGTTTTTTACGTAAGGAACGCTCCTTTTGTTCTGTATATTCAAGATTAGGATCTGTTGCGTATAGTTCTTGGAGCTGCTCTTCCGCGAGATCTTTGACCCATTGCTGACGTGTTTCATCTTTTTGCAGACCGCCTAATTTTTTCAGTAGTTTTGTTTGTAATAGAGAGAGTCTGTGATGCAAGGGAAGTTGTTCATTTGTTTCTTTATACCATTGGCGAATCGATTCCTTTGATAGGATCGTACGGCCATTTATTTTCATATCACGGAACAAGGGACCGTAGTTTGTGATGCTTTGGATATAGCGATCAATCTGATTCACTAAGGTCAATCCGCTTTTCATCACTTGTATCGGATCTTTTTCGCCTAGCAAAAAACCACTTTCCTGTTGCTGTTCGTCTAATAAAGAAAACTCTTGCAACAGCTGTGAAATATAATTTTTGAATGTTTGTGTAGGCACACCGCTTTCACCTAATGAAGGCAACACAGTCGAGATATAATCAGAAAACAAATGGTTTGGTGAAAATAGAAGCACGTTTTCTGCCTCTAGCCATTTGCGATTATGATACAACAGAAAAGCAATACGTTGAAGCAGAGCAGACGTTTTTCCGCTTCCGGCGATTCCTTCAATCAGCATCACTTTACTTGTTGTGTCCCGAATGATTGCATTTTGTGCTTTTTGTATCGTAGAGACGATATTTTTCATATGGTTGCTTGATGCTTCGTCCAATATCTCTAGCAAAAAGTCATCGTTGATTACTTCCGACGTATCTACCATAGATAAAATACGTCCTTCTTGGATTTTAAATTGTCGTTTCAACTGCAGATCGACATCTATTCTATCTGTTTCAGTTTCATAAAATGCGGGACCAATCTCACCTTCATAATAAAGGTTGGCAATTGGTGCGCGCCAGTCAATAACAATTGTTTCTTCTGCTAGATCTCTTAAAGAAGCGATACCTAGATACAATGTTTCTGTTTCACGGTCTTCTTTAAAATCGATACGGGCAAAGTAAGGACTGTCTTTCATAACAGACAACGTTTGTAGGCGTTTTTGCTGCGCCTCAAGAGTATGATATTTTAAAAGCAATTCTTGCTCATGTTGACGATATTCAACAGCAGATTCATAAAAAGCTTCATTGGAACCAGCTCGAATCTTGTGATTAGCTGTGTCTTTTGTCGAATGATTCATTTCTTGAGTCAATTCTCGTTGTTTTGTATCCAGCATATTTTGTTCGATCTGGATTAGTTCGATCGTTTCATCCACGTGCGTTTGTTCTAGTTGTTTCTCATTCATCACATGTTTGCTCCTTCCGCCGTAAATAACGAATTAAAAGTATAGCACAGTTTTTCGAAAAAAGGTACTTTTTAACGGATGAATCGAAAAAAGTCCTCTTTGCTCGATAGATTCGTTTGTCGGACTGGCGACTATTGGAAACGCTGATAGTGATAGTTGTTTTCAATTAAGGCCTATTGTTTTAAAAAGTGTTAAGCAAGTACTATGCTTAAGAGAAAGAGAGGCAATTGAAGATGACTAACCTCTAAGTCACAAAAAAGAGGAGAAGAAACTATGACACATTTAAAAAAATTTTTACTTACTTTATTTATTGGCGGAGTAGCTTTGTTAAGTGAATTTGTTTTCCATCAGCCGGGACTTGCTTTTATGATTGTTGCATTTACTGGAGGGATTCTCGCCTTCGTGATGTTTTTGGAAATGATCAAAACATTGCGCTCAGGAAGATATGGTGTAGATATATTAGCGATTACCGCAATCCTTGCAACATTAGCCGTCAAAGAATATTGGGCTAGTTTGATGATATTGATCATGCTTACAGGCGGAGATAGTCTAGAAGATTACGCGAATAAACGAGCAGGTAAAGAATTGCAATCTTTATTAGACAACACCCCAAGAATCGCCCATCGATTCAAAGAGGGAAGATGGCAGGATATAGTAATTGATGAAATAAATGTGGATGATCAGCTGCTAGTCAAGCCTGGCGAGCTTGTACCTGCTGATGGTCGAGTGTTCAAAGGAGAATCATCAGTCGATGAATCTTCTTTGACAGGAGAGTCTCGTCCAGAAATAAAGAAACCTGGAGATCAGATCATGTCTGGGTCTTTAAATGGAGACGGATCAATCCAAATGATTGCTGAAAAACGTGCCGCAGACAGCCAATATCAAATGATCATTAAATTAGTCGAAGAATCAAAAGAAAAACCTGCCCGATTCGTCCGTTTAGCCGATCGTTATGCGGTTCCCTTTACATTGATCGCATATTTGATTGGCGGTATTTCTTGGTGGTTCTCAAAAGATCCTTTGCGTTTTGCAGAAGTATTGGTCGTAGCATCGCCTTGTCCATTGATTTTAGCTGCGCCAATCGCTTTAGTTGCCGGGATGAGCCGTTCAAGTAAAAACGGGATTGTTGTTAAAACTGGAACAACAATTGAAAAGCTCGCACGTACAAAAACGATTGCTTTTGATAAAACAGGAACGCTTACCAAAGGAATATTAGAAGTAGAGGCAATTCAACCAGTCAATGGAATGAAAAAAGAAGAGCTACTTATGTATGCAGCAAGTGCAGAACAGGAATCTAGCCATATCTTAGCTCGTTCGTTAGTGAACAACGTGAAAAACAGCCAACTGTATCCTGTTAGTCAACTGAAAGAAGTGACAGGTCAAGGAATCCAAGCAGTAGTCAATAATCATGACGTAAAGATTGGGCGTGCTTCTTTTGTTTCAGTGGAAGAAATCGAGACTTCTGAAACAGCAATCTATGTAGCCATTGATCAATCCTTTGCAGGAACCATCCTATTTTCGGATCAGATTCGCTCAGAAGCAGCAAAGACAATCAAAGAGCTAAGAAATCTTGGTGTGAAAAATTTGATGATGATTACCGGGGATGGATCAGCCATTGCTCAATCGATTGCAGAGGAAGTCAAATTAGATTCTGTACATGCTCATTGCTTGCCTCAAGACAAATTGACCATTTTAGAACATATCCCTAAAGATCAACGACCTGTGGCGATGATAGGAGACGGTGTGAATGACGCACCAGCACTTGCTGCTGCAGATATTGGCATTGCAATGGGCGCTCATGGTTCTACAGCTGCTAGTGAAAGTGCAGATGCGGTCATCTTGAAAGATGATCTTTTGCGTGTAGCAAAAGCAGTAGTAATCTCAAAAGATACGATGAGAATAGCGAAACAATCTGTACTGATTGGCATCTTTATTTGTATTTTTTTGATGTTAATAGCAAGTACGGGTCTGATTCCTGCGTTATTCGGAGCTGTTTTGCAAGAAGTCGTGGATACAGTCTCTATCCTGAGTGCGTTGAGAGCAAAAAAAGACCCAGCCATTTTTCCGGATTCAGTACCCAAGACAAACATAGTATGATAGAATCGAGATGAAAAAAGAACGATCAGAAAGAGGAGAGAATATTATGCCATTCGTACATGTCGAATTAGTAGAAGGTCGCAGTCCGGAACAATTAGAAAATATGATGAAAGATATCACGGAAGCTGTTCATAAAAACACGCAAGCACCAAAAGAACACATCCATGTTATCATCAACGAGATGAAAAAAGGAACATACGGTGTAAATGGGGAATGGAAAAAATAAGTTTGGTTTCACACTTGATTTTTCTATTTATTAGTGGTTAAATAAACACATAATTGATTGATGAGAAAGCCAACTGAATTTGAGAGTCTTCGATAAGAGAGGAAAAGCTAGGCTGAAACTTTTCCAGGAGAAAACCAAAGGATGACCACTTTCGAAACCCTTGTTGAAGCAAGGGCGGTCGGACCGTTACAACGTTTGAGGAACGCATGTGCGTTTGAACATTAGGTGGAACCACGAACTTTTCGTCCTAGTATCTCTTTTCAAGAGATGCTAGGATTTTTTGTTTTTCAGCTTGATGATCTGATCAATCAAAACATTTCAAGGAGGAAACTATTATGATAAAAATTACTTTTCCAGATGGTGCAGTCAAAGAATTTGAGGCTGGTACAACAACATTGGCAATCGCTGAAAGTATTTCAAAAAGCTTAGCAAAAAAAGCTTTAGCTGGTAAAGTGAACGGCAAACTTATTGATTTGACTCGTCCAATCGAGGAAGATGCAAGTATTGAGATCGTCACACCAGACCATGAAGATGCACTTGGATTAGTCCGACATTCAGCAGCTCATTTGATGGCTCAAGCAATGCGCCGCCTCTATCCAAATATCCACTTTGGTGTTGGGCCAGCTATTGATTCAGGGTTTTACTATGATACAGACAATGGACAAAATCAAGTAACTGCAGAAGATCTTCCCGCAATCGAAGCAGAGATGATGAAAATCGTCAAAGAAAATCTGCCAATCGAACGCCGTGTTCTTTCGAAACAAGAAGCATTAGAAATTTTTGCAAGTGACCCATACAAAGTAGAACTGATTAGTGAATTGCCAGAAGAAGAAGTGATTACTGCCTATCAACAAGGTGAATTCATCGATTTGTGCCGTGGCCCACATGTTCCGTCTACTGGTCGTATACAAGTATTCAAATTATTATCAGTGGCAGGTGCTTACTGGCGTGGAAACTCAAACAATCAAATGATGCAACGAGTTTACGGAACAGCCTTTTTTGATAAAAAAGCTTTGAAAGAATATATCCGTCTGCGTGAAGAAGCAAAAGAAAGAGATCATCGTAAACTAGGGAAAGAACTTGACTTGTTTATGGTTTCTCCAGAAGTTGGTTCTGGTTTGCCATTCTGGCTTCCAAAAGGGGCAACAATCCGACGCACGATCGAACGTTATATCGTAGACAAAGAAGTTAGTCTAGGTTACCAACATGTGTATACACCGATCATGGGAGATGTTGAGTTGTACAAAACATCTGGACACTGGGATCATTATCAAGAAGACATGTTCCCGCCAATGGATATGGGAGATGGCGAAATGCTTGTTCTTCGTCCAATGAACTGCCCTCATCACATGATGGTCTACAAAAACGCCATCCATTCTTACCGTGAATTACCAATTCGTATCGCTGAATTAGGAATGATGCACCGTTATGAAAAATCAGGTGCTTTGTCAGGTTTACAACGTGTACGAGAAATGACGTTGAACGATGGTCATACATTTGTTCGTCCTGACCAAATCAAAGATGAATTTAAGCGTACGCTTGAATTGATGGTCGCGGTATATGCTGACTTCAATATTACAGATTATCGTTTCCGCTTAAGCTACCGCGATCCAAACAATACAGATAAATATTTTGATGATGATGCAATGTGGGAAAAAGCCCAAGCAATGCTGAAAGCTGCTATGGATGAATTAGAGCTAGATTACTTTGAAGCAGAAGGGGAAGCAGCCTTTTACGGACCAAAATTAGATGTCCAAGTCAAAACAGCACTTGGGACAGAAGAAACATTGTCAACTATACAATTAGACTTCTTATTGCCGGAACGCTTTGATTTGACATATGTTGGAGAAGATGGAGAAAATACGCATCGTCCAGTGGTTATCCACCGCGGAATCGTTTCTACGATGGAACGTTTTGTCGCCTATTTGACAGAAGTATACAAAGGCGCTTTTCCAACATGGCTAGCACCAATACAAGCGACAATCATCCCTGTTTCTGTTGATGCACATGGCGATTATGCTTATGAAATCAAAGAACGCTTGCAAATGAAAGGTTTACGTGTAGAAGTCGATGACCGCAATGAAAAAATGGGCTATAAGATTCGTGCCTCTCAAACACAAAAAATTCCTTACCAATTAGTTGTCGGTGATAAAGAATTGGAAGATGCAACAGTGAATGTACGTCGTTACGGAAGCAAAGAAACAGCTGTAGAAGATTTGAATATCTTTATTGATGCTATGGAAGCAGAAGTCAAAAATTACAGCAGAGAAAACAAATAGATAAATCATCTATAAAAAAGCACTAAATAAAAAAACAATCCAAATAATAGAGAACAGATATTCCACAATCCCACAGATGGACAATAGAATTTGCGGGATTGATGGAATGAGCTATCCTATTGTGCGGATTGTTTTTTTGTTTTTTTATCCAGTACACGACCGTTAACAAGGAACTGATATGGTATACTTACATAGACGATTATTAAAAGGATGGAGGAACTTATGAGCGTAATTAGTCGTATTGAAAGTATGATGGAAGATTATTCTTCAGCAGAAAAAAAGTTGGCCAACTACATTATTGGAAATATTGAGAAGGTCCCCACAATGACAGCTAATGAATTAGCGGAGGCTTCAGGTTTGAGTGCGCCGACAGTTGTACGTTTTTCAAAAAAAATCGGGTTTCAAAGTTTGACGGACTTCAAAATCACGATTTCAACAGAATTACAGACTGGAATCGATGAAGGATTTAGCGATATCGAAGCAAATGAGTCCTTTTACTCTATCAAAAACAAACTTGGGAACAATGCGCAAGTAGCGATAAAAGAAACAGTAGATATTCTGGAAGAAGAAACGATCCAAAAAGTCGTAGAATGTTTGGAAACGGCTGAGTCTGTTTTTTTATATGGTGTGGGTGCCTCTTCTTTAGTGGTAGAAGACATTCTGCAAAAATGGTCTCGTGTCGGTAAGCCCATCATTTTTGAAAAAGATATCCATGTCTTGCTCCCACAACTTGTCAGCAATGAGAAGAAGAAAGTACTTTGGCTTGTTTCGAACTCAGGGAGAAGCGCAGATGTAGTTGCATTAGCTGAGCTAGCAAAAAATATGAATATCGAGATCATTGCGTTGACGCAATTTGGAAATAACCCACTTAGCAAGATAGCCGATGTACTCGTACAAACATCAAGACCAAAAGAAATCACCAATCGAAGTGCGGCAACCAATTCACTTTTGGCCCAATTCGCTACGATTGATATCATTTTTTATTTTTATATGGCTAAAAACGAATCACTTAGTGAAAAAGTGAAAAAAACAAGAGAAGCAATTCAAGACTATTTTATGGATTCAAAATAAAAAAACTAAATTTACCTTACTATTTTTGATATAAGTTTTTTTAGAATAACAACTTATAGTTTTCCACAAAGAAATGTTCTATTAAAGTGTTTCACGACTTTAGAAAGCATAATTTTCAAAAATAAGTTTAGTTTTTAATGAAAAAAATAGTTGGATATGCAACTTCAGAGGTTTGCTGTGAAACAAAAAGTTGATTTTATCTTGAAATTAGGTAAAGAATTTCTTGCTCCGCTCATTTTTTCTTTTTTATTAAGAAGTTTTTGGGTACAATGAAGCATGAATGTAAATAGGCGGAAGGATAGGAAATGATGAAAGATTTTATGAAAAAAATAGTAAATACTTCTTGGATAGAAAAAATAAGAAAAGGGGCACAAGAGCCTAAAAACAAAACGTTTCGCCGGTCGCATGTTCCTTTTCGCTTAAATTTTCTTTTTTTCATTATATTTACGTTATTTGTTGCGTTGATTGCTCGATTGGGCTATTTGCAGATCGTGAATGGTGAAGAGATGGAAGCGCGAGTGAAATCTACTTCTACGATTACAGTCCAAGAAAGTACCCCTCGTGGAATGATCTACGATTCCACAGGAAAAGCGTTAGTCACAAATAAAGCGAATCAGGCAATCACCTATACGAGGGGCACACAAGTGACGGCTAAAGACCTACTTGAAATCGCAACGAAGCTGAACTCGCTGATTGATGTGCCGGCAGATGAAAATCTGACAGATAGAGATAAAAAAGATTTTTGGCTGGCTGATCCGGAACATTTGAAGGAAGTCACAAAAAGACTTTCGGCAAAAGAAAAGCAATTAGGAAACAGCGAACAATACAGCGCGATGGTCAATAAAGTAACAGATGATGAGATCAACTTAAACGAGGAACAATTAAAGATCGCTACCATCTTTAAACGGATGAACAGTGCATATGAATTAAACACGGTCTATATCAAGAACTCTGGTGTTACTGACCAAGAATTAGCTGTTGTGGCGGAACGTGCTTCTGAGCTTCCAGGAGTTTCGACAGGCACAGACTGGACACGCGAATATAACGCAGCAGATTCACTGAAAAGTATTTTAGGTAGTGTGACGACTGAAAAACAAGGACTTCCGGCAGATGAAGCAGAGAAGTATTTAGCAAAAGGTTATTCTCGAAATGATCGTGTGGGACAAAGTTATTTGGAAAAACAATATGAAGATGTCCTACAAGGAACTAAAACCCAATATGAAGTTTCTCTTGATAATGAAGGCAATGTTTCGAATCAAAAAGAAATCTTCTCTGGGGAAAAAGGTTCTAATTTAATGTTATCGATGAATGCAGAATTCCAATCAAAAGTAGAAGAAATCTTAAAAAGAAATTATCAAACATTGATCAATAATGGTAAAGCACAGTACTCGCCTGGTGCTTATGCAGTAGCCATGAATCCTCAGACAGGAGAAGTGTTAGCCATGACTGGTTTCAGTCATGAGCAAGGTTCCAAGGAAATCACCGAGAATGCTTTGGGTACGATCACTAGCGCCTTTGCTCCAGGGTCTGTAGTCAAGGCTGGTACTTTGACAGCAGGTTGGGCAAGTAACGCGATCAGCGGGAATCAAGTGTTGATTGATGAACCGATTCGTCTACAAGGTGCTTCAGAAAAAAGCTCTGTCTTTAACCGAAACGGACAAGTTGCTCTTGATGCAGTCAAAGCATTGGAATTGTCTTCCAATACGTATATGATCAAAGTGGCATTAAAGATGCTAGGACTAGACTATACTCCTGGAATGGGACTACCTAGTTTAGACGAAGAAGCTAAAGCTTATCAACAATTGAGAGACTCTTTCAAAGAATTTGGTCTTGGTACAACGACTGGGATTGATTTGCCGAATGAATCTCCTGGGATTTCACGCTCTGTTGAGTATATGAAGAAGTTCAATGCGGATAATGGCAAAGAATGGTATACTCCTGGTAACTTTACCGATTTGGCATTTGGACAGTTTGACACATATACACCGATCCAATTAGCTCAATATGCTTCAACAGTCGCTAATGGCGGGAAACGAGTACAGCCTCACCTAGTCAAAGCAATCTATGGCAATGACGAAAATGGGAATTTAGGTGAAGTGAAAAAAGAAATTGGCACGACAGTAGAAAATACGGTCAATATATCTGCAGAAAATATGGCAATCCTCCGTGAAGGATTCCATCAGGTTGTTCATGGTACCGACCCTTACACAACAGCTAAACCATTAGCCAGTGCGAAAATGGACCTTTCTGCAAAAACAGGGACTGCAGAAACGGTTGCGGAAGGTCACCCAGATATTACGACAGTCAATAGTAATATCGTGGCATACGGACCAACAGACAATCCGGAAATCGCAATCAGTGTGGTCTTGCCGAACTTATTAGATGAACAAGACCACATGAACTTGACGATTGCTAAAGAAATAATGGACGCGTATTATGATATGTTCATGGCAAAATAAAAAAGAGGTCGTGAAAAAGCCACTTAGTTTCGAGTATGAAGAAAAATTTTGTGAAAATAGCTTCTCATATTTTTGCTTAAATTTGACTTCATACCGAGAAACTGGCTTTTGAACACTATTTATCAAGAGGGTGTGAAATCAGCACCCTGATCTGAGTATTAGAGAAACAAAATGGGAAAATAGATTTTCATATTTTGCTGTTTTTGAGCTAATACCGAAGGACAGCTGATTGAGCACCGTTTACTCGGCAAAAAAGGTTGTGACAAAAATTGTCACAACCTTTTTTAGTGGAATCTAATTCTCTATTGTAGTTTAAGTAATTTTTCCAGATAAACAGCTAAACCGTCTTCTTGATTGCTCAAAGGAGTGACATCATTTGCGATGCCTTTGAGCTGATCAGTACCATTAGCCATAGCCACTCCCCAGCCTGCATAATCCAGCAGCTCCAAATCGTTATGCTCATCACCAAAAGCAATCACGTCTTGTTGATCAATAGATAGGTAGTTAGCAATCTCTTGCACACCTTTTGCTTTTTGTATTCCTTTTGAAACAATCTCTAAGATCGCCGTAGGACCGCCCCACGTACGAACATCCACATAACTGCCAAATTGACGTGTTAATTCAGCAGATACAGCTTCTGCAAAACGCTTGTCTGTTCGGACAAGCAAAGATGTAGGATTTGTCGTCAGATTTTTAGGAGAAAGCAAGTTTTTTTCTCCAGGACGTGAAGAAGCAAAAATTTTTTCATCAAAGAAGTCAAAGCTGTCGATAAAAAAAGTATCCCGATTTTCAGCAGCGATAAAGTCTAAATTCAATTGTTTTTTTTGCGATAAGATTTCAAAAGCAATTTCACGATTAATCAATGTTTCTCTTTCGCCATCCCAATGTTGATTAGGGATATGCACCAGTGCGCCGTTAAAATTAACCATCGGTGTTGTTAACTCTAATTGTTGGTAAAATTGATGGCTCATTCGAAATGGGCGTCCAGTAGCGATACTGACATGATGACCAGCATTGATTGCTTTTTTCAGGGTTTCTTTTGTTTTAGAGGTAATCATCGAATCTTGATTGAGGGTGGTTCCGTCCAGATCGATGGCAATTAATTTTTTATTCAATAAAGGTCCTTCCTTCCTCAACTAGCATTTGTTTTAGTCTAGCATATTTTAGTTAATTAACAAGAGGAATCAGTTATTCCTAACAAAAAATACAGTTATGGCTATGTAAATAAATGAATACGAGTTAAACACGAACATTAAGTATTGTTTTCGGTTTTTTTGTTAAAAAAACGTTGAAAAACGAATGAAACGTCTATATAATTTGAAATTGTTCGATGGATTTGCCATATTTTGCATATTTTTTATTATTATAGTTTTCCATCAGAAAAAAATTCAGGGAGTGGAACTTTTTATGGAAAAGTTTTTCGGTTTAAAGAAAAACAATACAAATGTATCAACTGAAATAATGGCGGGAGTAACGACATTCTTTGCCATGAGCTATATCTTATTCGTAAATCCGACGATTTTATCAGCATCAGGTATGCCGTTCCAAGCAGTATTTCTAGCCACAATCATTGCATCAATCATTGGTACGCTAGTCATGGGATTGTTCGCGAATGTACCATATGCTCAGGCACCTGGTATGGGATTGAACGCATTTTTCACTTTTACGGTCGTTTTCGGGCTTGGCTATTCTTGGCAACAAGCCTTGGCAATGGTTTTTATTTGCGGATTAATCAATATTTTTATTACTGTTACAAATATCCGAAAGATGATCATTCGGGCGATTCCTGAAAGTCTTCAACATGCGATTGGTGGCGGGATCGGTATTTTCGTTGCGTATGTCGGGATCAAAAATGCAGGATTTTTATCTTTTTCAGCAGACCAATCTGCTATTTCGAGTTCTGTCGTTGAAGGTGGAAAAGCAACAAATGTTACGATAAATGGCGGAATCGTTCCCGCGTTAGCCAACTTTGACAACGCACCTATCTTGTTAGCTGTGATTGGTTTGGTACTGACAGCCATTTTAGTTGTAAAAAACGTCCGTGGTGCTATTCTTATCGGTATCGTAGCGACCACAGTCCTTGGGATTTTTATGGGTGTTGTTGATTTAAGTTCCATTGATTGGCAAACGAATTCGTTAGGCAATTCATTTAAAGAATTAGGAACAACGTTCGGTGCAGCATTTGGTTCTGAAGGAATGCAATCTTTATTCAGTGATTCTTCCAAGATCCCTCAAGTATTGATGACGATCATCGCATTCAGTTTATCTGATACATTTGATACGATCGGAACATTTATCGGTACAGGACGCCGCACAGGTATTTTCTCAAAAGAGGACGAGATCGCATTGGAAGATGGCCGCGGGTTCAAAACAAAAATGGATAAAGCGCTATTTGCCGATGCAATCGCTACTTCCGTAGGTGCTATCTTTGGTACATCAAATACAACAACTTATGTCGAATCTGCAGCTGGAATCGGGGCCGGCGGACGTACTGGTTTGACTTCAGTAGTAGTGGCAGTGCTATTCGCATTAAGTAGTCTGTTCTCCCCGCTGATCGCCATTGTACCAAATCAAGCAACTGCGCCAGCACTGATTTTGGTCGGAGTAATGATGATGGCTTCTTTCGCAGACATCAAATGGCTAGATATGGAAGAAGCTTTACCAGCCTTCTTTGCATCGATCTTTATGGGATTGTGCTATAGCATTTCTTATGGGATTGCAGCAGGATTTATTTTCTATACAATTGTCAAAGTAATCAAAGGAAAATTCAATGAAGTTTCTGTTGCTTTGTGGATTGTTGATATTTTATTCATCATCAACTTCATCATTCTAGCAACGATTTAAATAAAGAGAAGGGATTGGAACAGCATTTTTTCCGGTCTCTTTTTTTTTACATAAAAAGAACGTTACATATAAAATAATCTTTGCGGGATTTTTCTCTTTTTACTGGCGAGATCGTTGCTTGTTTATTCGAAAATAGGTATGATAAAAGAGACGAAAGAGGGATGATAGATGAAGATTAATTGGAGAAAAAATTTAGTGATTGCATGGATTGGCTGTTTTTTCACTGGTGCAAGTATTAGTTTAGTTATGCCATTCATACCAGTTTATGTTGAGCAACTAGGAACACCAAAAGATCAAATCGAATTGTTTTCGGGACTAGCAATCTCTGTTACTGCTTTTGCATCTGCCGTGGTTGCACCAATCTGGGGAAATCTAGCTGATCGAAAAGGTCGAAAACTCATGATGATCCGTGCAGCAGCTGGGATGACGTTGACGATGGGTTCTTTAGCTTTTGTGCCGAACGCGTATTGGCTTTTGATCATGCGTTTTTGGAACGGGATTTTGTCTGGGTATATTCCAAATGCAACAGCAATGATTGCTTCACAAGCGCCTAGAGAAAAGAGCGGATGGGCATTAGGAACATTATCCACCGGAGCGATTGCGGGAAATCTGATCGGACCTTCTATGGGCGGTGCATTGGCTCAGTGGTTTGGTATGGAAAATGTATTCTTGATCACAGGGGCTTTGTTGATGATCACAACGGTGTTGACCATCTTCTTCGTCAAAGAAGATTTCCATCCAATCGAGAAAAAAGATCTGATAAGCACCAAAGAAATTTTTTCAAAAATGGATCATCTCTCTATTTTGATTGGTCTCTTCATCACGACCTTGATTTTACAGATAGGGATCACTACGATCAGCCCTATTTTGACCTTATATATTCGTGAATTGAGCGGAAATACAGAAAATATCCTGTTTGTCAGCGGCTTGATTGTTTCGATAGCTGGTGTTTCCGCAGTCTTTTCTTCACCAAAACTAGGAAAACTAGGGGATAAGATTGGGAATCAAAAAGTTTTAATTGGCGGACTCATCTTATCATTTTGCTGTTATTTGCCCATGGCGTTTGTCACGACACCACTCCAATTAGGTATACTTCGTTTTATTTTAGGTTTTTCAACTGGTGCTTTGATGCCTTCTGTCAATACACTGATCAGTAAAATCACGCCACAAGAAGGGGTTAGCCGAATCTATAGCTATAATCAGATGTTCAGTAACTTTGGACAGGTTCTAGGACCCATGTTGGGGTCGACAGTTGCGCATGCTTATAATTACAGTGCTGTTTTTATTGTGACAAGTTTATTCGTCCTGTCAAATATTCTTCTTTCTCTATTCAATTTTCGTAAAGTTCTTCGCAGTAGATTATAATAGTGGTGAAAATTGGAAATAAAAAAGAGCTTGAGATATCTCAAGCTCTTGGCTGGTTTTTTACGAATGGGCAGAGGTTTCTTTTCTTGGCGCAACTGCACCAATCAAAAGGATAATGACACCCGCAATTAATGAAATGATTGTTGTCAAAGTAAAATCATAAGTTCCGCTTGTTAATGCAGCACCAATATAACCGACTACTTGACCTAGAACGACAGCCCAGAATAATGTAACGATATATCGCATAAAGAACACCTCTTTTCTATCTTAATTTTACCAGATTTTCTTTGAATGTAAAGAAACGAGACTAAATCTCAATAAAATTCGAGTTCTTGTGAAAGAACTCATTTCTACAGACTAGAAGCAAGCAAATGAAGCAGAACAATTAACTTCAGCACTTGTTATTTAATGAAAGTAAAAGGATCATACCTTTTAACGCTAGTGAATTTTAACGAAAAAAAAGGCGGAATGCAAGATGTTTTTCCCACAACTTTATACAATTACTTCTTATTCTCTTTTACAAAGTACGATCCGTATTCGAGAATATGTACAAGAAGCAAAAAAACAAGGCTACACTTCATTAGCCATAACGGATAAAGATGTCTTATACGGTGCACCTGAATTCTATCGTATTTGTGTAGAAGAAGAAATACAGCCAATCATTGGATTACATCTTAGTTATACTTATGAAGAAAAAAATTATGGTTTGCTTGCGTACGCAAAAGATGAGACAGGTTATCAGCAACTGATGAAACTTTCCAGTCGAAAAATGATCCAAGAAAAAATGGCACTTGATGATATGATAGAAACCGACCATCTAGTGTTTGTCGTTCCGGCAACTCATTCTGTTTCTGAGGCTTTCAATAAAGAGGAACATTTTTTCAGTCATTGGCAGTTTTTGCTTGAAAATGTTTTTACTAAAGATTTTTATATCGGCTTGTCAGAAAACACGCCTAATCAATTGCCTGAATGGTATCAGTATGTGACAAAAGAAAATTATCCACTTTGTGCATTGCATCCAATCGCTAGTTTACAGCAAGAAGACCTTTTTGCGCTTGAAGTGATGAAGCATATCAAAGAGGGAAGTCAGATGCCTTTAGAAAGTTTATCTGCACCTTTACCATCAGCAAATGGTTACCTGATTTCAGAACAAGAAATGATCAAACGATTCGAAGAAGCAGGTCTTTCACAAGCTGTAATAGGTGCTCAGCGCTTAGCTGAATCGATTTCATTTGAATTTCAGTTTCATCAGAAATTACTCCCGCATTATCCCGTCCCTCAGGGAAAACAAGCTGGAGAATATTTAAGAGAGCTATGCTACTCGCAAGTAGAACATCGGATCGTTGATTATACAAAGGAGTACCGAGAACGTTTGGACTATGAGTTATCTGTCATCCATCAAATGGGATTCGATGATTATTTCCTGATCGTATGGGATGTAATGGCTTTTGCTCATAGAAATAAAATCGTTACCGGTGCAGGCCGTGGTTCTGCTGCTGGTTCATTAGTAGCCTATGTGTTAGAAATCACAGATGTGGATCCATTAGAGTATGACTTGCTATTCGAACGATTTTTAAATCCTGAACGTTTTACGATGCCGGATATTGATTTGGATATTCCTGACAACCGACGTGAGGAAGTATTGAATTATGTTCGAGAAAAGTATGGACAATATCACATGGCGCAAATCGCGACATTTGGTACAATGGCTGCAAAAATGGTTCTTAGAGATGCAGCTAGAGTGTTTGGTCTGTCACAAAGTGAAGCAAACCGCTGGTCAAAAGCAATACCAAACCAACTGAAAATCACATTGACCCAAGCTTACAAAACATCGCGTCAACTAGTAGAATTAGTTCAGGCAAGCGAAAAAAACCAACTTTTATTCAAAACCGCAGTGATTTTAGAAGGATTGCCAAGACACGTTTCGACTCACGCAGCAGGGGTAGTTATCAGCGATAGGAATCTACTTGAATTAGTACCGCTCCAACGCGGTTCTGATGAAGCTTTTCTGACTCAGTATACGATGAATGAGGTAGAAGCCATCGGTCTTTTGAAAATGGACTTTCTAGGACTACGTAACTTATCGATTATTGATTTTACTTTAAAGGCTGTTAAGCGAGTAGAAGGGCAGGAAATCCGATTAAAAGAGATCCCATTAAATGATGCAAAAACGCTACTCTTGTTTCAACGAGGCGAAACTTCAGGAGTATTTCAATTTGAATCCGCTGGTATTCGAAACGTTTTACGAAGATTAGGACCAGAAAACATCGAAGATATTGCCGCAGTCAATGCGTTGTATCGTCCAGGTCCTATGCAAAATATCGATACTTTCATTGCCAGAAAAAAAGGAAAAGAAGCCATTCGCTACCCCGATGATTCACTGATCCCGATTTTGAAAAACACATACGGGGTGATTGTCTATCAGGAACAAATCATGCAGATTGCCTCGACTATGGCTGGATTTACATTAGGACAGTCAGATATTTTGAGGCGGGCAGTTAGTAAAAAGAAAAAAGACGTATTAGATGAAGAAAAGTCGCATTTTGTATCAGGAGCATTACAACAAGGATATTCGGAAAAAACAGCAGTGACTGTATATGAATATATTGAAAAATTTGCAAACTATGGATTCAATCGGTCGCATGCATTTGCTTATTCCTTCGTGGGATTCCAAATGGCATATCTAAAGGCTCATCATCCAGGAGCTTTCTTTACCAGTCTAATGAATTCTGTTCGGCATAACACAACGAAATTGAAAGAATATATTGCAGAAGCACGTAAAAATAAACTCAAACTTTCTTCACCATCCATCAATCAAAGCAATTATAGTTTTGAGTTGGTCAATAAGGAAGAAATCAGATTCGGGCTGACAGCGATAAAAGGCATCCGACGTGATTTTGTAGAAGATGTATTGAATGAAAGAAAACAAAATGGCCCGTTCAAGTCAGTAGATCAATTCCTCATACGGATCGATAAGCGGTGGCTGAAATTAGAGTTACTGCAATCACTGACAGCAGTAGGTGTTTTTGATGAATTATCTCCTAACAGGAAACAGTTGATGTTTGATCTCGAAGGAAAAATCCAAAATATCGTTTACAGCGGTGGCAGTCTAGATTTGCTAGGAATCATGGCATTAAAAGAAGAAGAAGTTGCTGACTATACACTAGAAGAACGACTGAAGCTGGAAGAGGAATACTTAGGTGTTTATTTGTCAGGACATCCTGCAGAAGGGTTTGACCGGCTTCGTTTAGCTAAACAGGTTCAGCTGATTACAGATATCGTTCCTAATCAACTAGTCAATTTACTATTGATGATAAAGGAAGTTAGAGAGATTCGGACAAAAAAAGGCGAACTGATGGCCTTCGTGGAAGGAACCGATAGTAGCGGAGAAATTTCTGTCACGGTTTTTCCAACTCTTTATCGAAAATATCGTAACCTGTTTGCAGTTGATCAAGTGATTTTTGTTCAAGGGCGTAGCGAAATCAGCAAATATAACCAGGAACTACAATTGATTGGAGAAAGCTTTGCTGATCCTCGTCAGTTAGAAACACAGTATCCTTCACAAACGTGCTATTTGCGTATAACAGAAGAACGGGAAGACCCTGAGATAATGAAACAATTACAAGGGATTTTTCAGAAACACCCAGGATATATTCCAGTAATTATGTACCACGAAAAAACACAACGAAAAGTTGTTCTGTCAGATGCTTATTGGGTGGATGACAGCAAGAGTATAAAGGGACAACTTGTTTCTCTACTTGGCGAAGATAATGTGGTTTTCAAATAACTTACGGTAAAAAATACTACTTGCTTTCATTTTTTTTCATTTTTTTATCCGTAAATCAAGACAAGCGAGAAAAATAATGTTAGAATGTTAGTCGTGGTTAACGCAAAAATGGTTGTAAACCTAAGTTATACTTAGGATAAAGTATTTTAATGAGGTGAATGTTTATTATGAAACGCATCGGAATTTTGACCAGTGGCGGAGACGCACCTGGAATGAATGCAGCTGTTCGTGCCGTTGTTCGTAAAGGTATTTACGAAGGACTGGAAGTATACGGGATCAATTATGGGTTTGCCGGTTTAGTTGCTGGAGATATTCGTCGTCTTGATGTGGCAGATGTAGGTGACAAGATCCAACGTGGTGGTACATTCTTGTATTCTGCACGTTATCCAGAATTTGCAACTGAAGAAGGTCAATTAAAAGGAATCGAACAATTGAAAAAATTCGGGATCGAAGGTCTAGTGGTTATCGGAGGAGACGGTTCTTATCATGGCGCAATGGCTTTGACAAAACGTGGATTCCCAGCAGTAGGTATTCCTGGAACAATCGATAATGATATTCCTGGTACTGACTTCACAATCGGTTTTGATACAGCAATCAATACAGTGCTAGAATCAATTGACCGTATTCGTGACACAGCGACTTCTCATGTTCGTACATTCGTTATCGAAGTAATGGGACGCAATGCAGGTGACATCGCTTTATGGTCAGGTGTAGCTGGCGGAGCAGATGAAATCATCATCCCAGAACATGATTTTGATATGGCTTCAGTTGCTAAAAAAATCCAAGAAGGCCGTGATCGTGGGAAGAAACATTGCTTGATCATCTTGGCTGAAGGTGTAATGGGCGGAAATGAATTCGCTGAAAAACTTTCAGAATTTGGCGACTATCATACACGTGTATCTATCTTGGGACACGTTGTCCGTGGTGGAGCACCAAGCGCACGCGACCGCGTCTTAGCAAGTAAATTCGGTGCTTACGCTGTCGAATTGCTTCAAGAAGGAAAAGGTGGATTATGTGTCGGTATCCATGACAACGAAATCGTTGCAGCTGACATCATTGATACACTAGAAAACAACAAGCATAAACCAGACTTATCATTATATGATCTAAATAATTCACTTTCATTTTAAGAGTGAAAGAAACCAAGCTATTTAAGCTGTGTACAGCTTTAAATAAACAAAATTGAATGGGAGAGTTTTTTAAATGAAAAAAACCAAAATCGTTAGTACATTAGGACCAGCAAGTAACTCAGTAGAAATTATTTCTCAATTGATTGAATCTGGGGCAAATGTCTTCCGCTTTAACTTTTCTCATGGTGACCATGAAGAACAATTATCACGTATGACTATGGTCCGTGAAGCAGTTAAAAAGACAGGAAAAGATGTCGGTATTCTTTTAGATACAAAAGGAGCTGAAATCCGTACAACTGTTCAAGGCACAACAGAAGCTGATTTTGGTCGTGCAGGATACATCAAATTTGAAGTAGGAGATCAAACACGCATCTCTATGGATCCTGAACATGTAGGTTCAAAAGAAAAAATCGCGGTTACTTACCCAGGATTATTTGACGATGTTCACGTAGGCGGACACGTTTTATTCGATGATGGCTTGATCGACATGGAAATCATTGAAAAAGACGAAGCAAACCGTGAATTAGTCGTAGAAGTTAAAAATGCAGGTATGCTAGGATCACGTAAAGGGGTAAATGCACCAGGCGTTTCTATCAGTTTGCCAGGTATTACTCCAAAAGATGCTGACGATATTCGTTTTGGTTTAGACAACGATATCGACTTTATCGCTGCAAGTTTTGTACGTAAAGCACAAGACGTTCTAGATATTCGCGAAATTTTAGAAGAAAAAGACATGACTCATGTTCAAATCTTCCCTAAAATCGAATCTCAAGAAGGTATCGACAACATTGACGAAATCATCAAAGTTTCTGACGGTGTTATGATTGCCCGTGGAGATATGGGTGTGGAAATCCCAGCTGAACTAGTACCAATGGTTCAAAAACGTATCATCAAAAAATGTAACGCTGCTGGTATCCCAGTTATCACTGCTACACAAATGTTAGAATCAATGCAAGAAAACCCACGTCCAACACGTGCGGAAGCTTCTGACGTTGCCAATGCTGTATTTGACGGAACAGATGCAACAATGTTATCTGGTGAATCTGCAAACGGAGACTACCCAGTTGAAGCTGTTTCAACAATGGCACGTATCGACCAAGAAGCTGAAAATGCATTATCAGAATTAGGTACATTCCAATTGAACGAATTCGATAAAACAGATGTAACTGAAACAATCGGTTTATCTGTAGCTCGTGCTGCAAAAAATCTAGGGGTCAAAACAATCGTTGCTGCAACTGAATCAGGCTACACTGCAAAAATGATTTCAAAATATCGCCCAGATGCAGATATCTTGGCTGTTACTTTTGACGAACGCACAAAACGTGGTTTGATGTTAAACTGGGGTGTTTACCCAACAGTTGCTGAAAAACCATCAACAACTGATGAAATGTTTGAACTAGCAGCTAAAAAAGCTGTTGAATTAGGTTTCGCATCAGAAGGCGATTTAATCTTGATCACTGCTGGTGTACCAGTTGGCGAACGCGGAACAACTAACGTGATGAAAATTCAAATGATTGGTTCTAAATTATTAGAAGCTCAAGGCGTTGGACAAAAATCTGTCGTTGCAAATGCAGTTATTGCTTCATCTGCTGAAGAAGCTGTAAAAAAAGCAAAAGACGGAATGGTTCTAGTTGTACCATCAACTGACAAAGAATACATGCCTGCAATCGAAAAAGCAGCTGCTGTTATCGTTGAAGAAGGCGGATTGACTTCTCACGCTGCAGTTGTAGGAATTGCACAAGATATTCCTGTAATCGTTGGTGCTAAAGGCGCAACAACAACAATTACTGATGGCGAATTGATTACTGTTGATTCACGTCGCGGCATCGTTTACCGTGGCGAAACAACAGCTATCTAATTTAGCTTAATACAAAATAAAAACAGCTCTTCATTTACGAAGAGCTGTTTTTTTGTGCTGTAACGAATTCATGGATGACTTGGACTACTTGTTCTTGAAGCGGTGTGACAAGCTGTTGTGTTCGTTTTGCCAATGAAATCAAGAAGCGAGGCTGAACTTCGTCTGAAAGTGGGAGGCAAACTAAATGATCTTCAGGATGTACAGCAATCTCTGTCAAAAAACCGATACCAACATTTTCACGGATCATACTCTTTAAAATCGTCAAATCATTGCTTTGATAAACAACTTTTGGTTGAGTGTGTGTTTGTTTAGAAAGTTTAGTGAATGCTGCTGGGTGGACATAATGTTCGTTCAATAACACAAACTGTTCATCTGATATATCTTTGAAAGAGACCGCCTTCTGCTGGGCCAGAGGGTGAGTAGGCGGAACGACGATCATGAAACGTTTATCCAAAAGCAATTCTGTTTCTAAATATTGATCTACGATTGGCTGTGTTGAGCCTAATACGGCTAAATCGATCCTCCCTTGACGGATCATTCCATATAAGTCCCGAGAGCCTCCATCGGTGATTTCAATCTGATTCATCAACTCATGCTTAATAAAGTAACCTGACAGTTTTGGAAAGTACTCATTGCCGATAATAGGCGGCAAGCCAAAACGCAGCTTTTTCTTTTGTAACTGAGTGATTTCAGCCCTTGCAGTAGAAATCTCTTGGAGAATAGTTTGTGCATGGAGAAACAGCTGCTTTCCAGAAGGTGTGACGATTAATTCGTGATGCGAACGATCTCTTGTGATAAGTACGGCGTCAAACTCTTTTTCAAGACGTTGTAATGCATATGTAATAGTAGGTTGGCTCACACGGAAATAATTAGCCACTTTCGTAAAGTTTTTTTGTTTGACGATTTGGACGTAGTATTCAATATCTTTCGTGTTCATAAAGATCATCCGCTCCTTTGATAGAATAATGATTATTGTAAATGATTCTGAAGATGATAGCAAACAGAGGCTTTCTGTTAAAGATATTTCTGTTTTTTTATGAACTGCAAGGTGTCAAGAAAATTTCATTGACAACATGGTTTTTGCCCTGTATAATTGCTTTTGTTGCTTAGGAGTGATGAAAAATGAAATGGTCTTTATTGGAATTGAGAAAATACCAGGAGACACCGTTAACTTTTCATGAGACGCTCGACTTGAAAGCCGCTCTCATGAAGCGAGACAATTTAATACTTGATGTTGCGCCAGTGGAAGTCGAAGGTTTGGTCTCAGTTGATAAGAAAGGCTATATCGTTCATTACACTGTGCAGACGACTTTGACAGTTCCTTCAACACGTTCGCTAGAACCTGTTGAACTGCCGATGGATTTTTCTGTAGACGAAGTATTCATGACAGAAGAACAATTCCAAAGCAGAGATGAGCAAATGTCTGCAGATGAGATTTTGCTGATTGAAGGTCCGTTATTGAATTTAGCAGAGTCAATTGAAGACAACATCTTATTGGCGATTCCGATGCGGGTATTGACGAAAGAAGAGGAAGCAGCAACAGAACTTCCAAAAGGCAATGATTGGGAAGTTGTTTCCGAAGAAGAATACCAACGCAGAAAAATGGAAGAAGCCGAGAATAAAATTGATCCTCGTCTTGCAAAACTATCTGAACTTTTTGATTCTGAATCAAAAAACGACGATAACAAGTAAGATTGGAATATATTGTATCTATTATAGGTGCAAGACTTTACAAGGAGGTGTAGCAAAATGGCAGTACCAGCTAGAAGAACATCAAAAGCTAAAAAAGCAAAACGTCGTACACACTACAAGTTGACAATCAAAGGATTAAACGAATGTCCAAACTGTGGTGAAATGAAAAAAAGCCATCACGTATGTGCAAATTGTGGTTACTATGATGGTAAGGACGTAATGTCAAAAGAAGCTTAATACATTTTAATTAGAAAATGTAAAACCTCAAGGCTAACCATGGAGCCTTGAGGTTTATTTTTTATAAGCGGTAAATAAAAAATATGTTGTTCTTTAGTTTGCAATGTAGCCGTGTTAAGCTATAATGTAAGAGATTAGGGAGAAATCCCGTATGTAGGAGGAGTTCATATGTCAAAACAACAAATCGGCGTTGTCGGTATGGCCGTTATGGGTAAAAATCTAGCCTTGAATATAGAAAGCCGCGGCTATTCAGTGGCCTTATTCAACCGTACAGGGGCTAAAACAACCGCTGTAGTAGAAGAACACCCAGATAAAAATTTCAAAGCAACGTACACAATCGAAGAATTTGTAGAATCAATCGAAAAACCACGTCGGATTCTTCTGATGGTCAAAGCAGGACCAGCAACAGATGCAACAATCCAAGAGTTGCTTCCTCACCTTGATAAAGGCGATATTCTGATTGACGGAGGAAATACATTCTTTAAAGATACGATGCGTCGTAATGAAGAATTAGCCAACTCTGGTATTAACTTTATCGGTACAGGCGTTTCCGGCGGTGAAGAAGGAGCTTTAAAAGGACCTTCAATCATGCCTGGTGGACAAAAAGAAGCGTATGAGCTAGTTGCACCAATCTTAGAGCAAATTTCTGCAAAAGCAGAAGACGGAGCACCATGTGTTACCTATATTGGCCCAAACGGAGCCGGACACTATGTGAAAATGGTACACAACGGTATTGAGTATGGAGATATGCAACTGATTGCTGAATCTTATGACTTGATGAAGAATATTTTAGACCTTTCAGTAGAAGAAATGGCTGATATCTTTAAAGAATGGAATCAAGGTGAATTAGACAGCTACCTGATCGAAATCACAGCTGACATCCTGACTCGAAAAGACGATGAAGGCACAGGTAAACCAGTCGTAGATGTGATCCTTGATGCAGCTGGAAATAAAGGAACAGGTAAATGGACAAGCCAAAGTGCGCTTGACTTAGGCGTGCCACTTCCATTGATTACTGAATCTGTATTTGCTCGTTACATTTCTGCTTATAAAGAAGAACGCGTACAAGCAAGTAAAATTTTGTCTCGCACGAACGATTTTGAGTTCACAGGAGACAAAAAAGAATTGGTCGAAAAAATCCGAGAAGCGTTGTATTTCAGTAAAATCATGAGTTATGCTCAAGGATTTGCTCAATTACGTGTCGCTTCAAAAGAATTTGATTGGGATTTGCCATTTGGCGAAATCGCAAAAATCTGGCGCGCTGGATGTATCATCCGAGCTCGATTCTTGCAAAAAATCACGGATGCTTATGACAAAAATCCTGAGATCGAAAATTTATTGCTAGATGATTATTTCGTTGAAATCACGAAAAAATATCAGCAATCAGTCCGAGACGTCGTTGCCTTGGCTGTCCAAGCTGGCGTACCTGTACCAACTTTCTCATCAGCCATCGCTTACTTCGATTCATACAGAGCAGAACGTCTGCCTGCAAATATAATCCAAGCCCAACGCGATTACTTTGGCGCACACACATATGAACGTGTCGACAAAGAAGGAATCTTCCATTACTCATGGTACCATGAAGAATAATAGTCTTTCGGCTGTTAGGAAATGAGAAAATAAAAAGAGGACGAAAGAGCTGAAGTCAATTGTTATGAGTAGACTTCAGCTCTTTTTTAAAACTGCTATTCATGATAAAATGACTATAGATTTTTAAGCAGATTATCGGTATAATGATAGAGTTTTTAAAAAGCCAGTAGATAGAAAGGATAAAATAATAAATGAGTAATATTCTAATCATTGAAGATGAAAAGAACTTAGCTCGATTTGTCGAGCTAGAGTTGAAGCATGAAGGGTATAACGCAGAAGTCCATTACAACGGTCGTACTGGTTTAGATGCGGCATTAAATAATGAGTGGGATGCCATATTGTTGGACCTGATGCTTCCAGAATTGAACGGTTTAGAAGTCTGCAGACGCGTACGCCAAGTCAAAAATACACCAATCATTATGATGACTGCAAGAGATTCTGTAATTGATCGTGTATCGGGACTTGACCATGGAGCAGATGACTACATCGTCAAACCATTTGCTATCGAAGAACTATTAGCGCGTCTTCGAGCATTGTTGCGTCGAATCGATATTGAAGGTGACAAAAATGTGGCAAAACAAACCACTATTACTTATCGTGATTTGACTATCGAAAAAGAAAACCGTGTCGTACGTCGCGGAAACGAAGTAATTGAACTAACAAAAAGAGAATACGAATTGCTACTTACTTTAATGGAAAACGTGAACGTGGTATTAGCACGTGATGTTTTACTAAATAAAGTGTGGGGATACGAAACGGAAGTTGAAACAAACGTAGTGGATGTATATATTCGTTATCTTCGCAATAAAATTGACGTTCCAGGGGAGGAAAGCTATATCCAAACTGTCCGCGGAACAGGTTATGTGATGCGCTCGTGATAAAGCCGAAAAAATCGGAAAAAAGAGAACTGAAAGGGCCCTCCTTGACAATCAAGTGGGCCTTTGCGAGTTCTTTCTTCATATTCGTCGTATTTACAATTTTTGCGGTCATTACCTATAAATCATCTATCAATCTGATTGTTGCAAAAGAAAGAAACAATGTAGAACGTACGATTTCAGAAGTAGCCTCTCGTTTGGCTAACTCGGATGAAGAACTGACATTAGTGAATACGTATCGTAATCTGACAAAAGCGACAAATGACGGAGATGAGGTCATAGATCATACTTCACTGGTCGAAGGAAACTTAATGAAGATTGATTCCTTTATAGCTGAGCTAGGGCAGCCTTCGATGGATCTTTATGTGTATGATTTAGATGAGAACTTGATTTTCAAAACTCACGAAAACAGTCGAAACTTGATCCAAACAACACGTAAAGTGCCAACGATTGTTACACTAGAAGGGAAAACTGGCTTTTTATCTATACAGCCTATATATTCTAAAGGAACAAGAGAAAAGATTGGTTATGCGCAAAGCTTCTATGAATTATCTTCTTTCTATGATATCCGAAATAAGCTATTATTGACTCTTATTGTTTTAGAAGTCGTTTCTTTGATTTTAAGTAGTATTTTAGGTTTCTTTTTATCTTCTTACTTCTTGAAACCACTCAAGGTAATCAGAGATACAATGGATACTATACGTAAAGATCCGCAATCAGATATCCACATGCCTGAAATCGACACGAATGATGAATTGGCAGATTTAGCTGAAATATTCAATGAGATGCTTGACCGCATGCGTTTGTATATCGAACAACAAGAGCAGTTCGTGGAAGACGTCTCTCATGAGTTAAGAACTCCTGTAGCAATCATTGAAGGGCATCTTAGTCTGCTAAATCGTTGGGGGAAAGATGATCCTGAAATATTGGAAGAATCATTAAGCGCCAGCATGCAAGAAATCAGCCGCATGAAAAGCTTAGTTCAAGAGATGCTAGACTTATCTAGAGCAGAACAAGTAGATGTCCATTATGCAAATGAAACAACTAAAGGAAAAGAAGTCACCTATCAAGTTTATAATAATTTCAAGATATTATACCCAGACTATGTGATTACTTTAGATGATGATTTGACAAAAGAAGTGACCCTGCAAATTTATCGTAATCACTTTGAGCAATTAATTATTATCATATTGGATAACGCAGTAAAATATTCAACTACACGAAAAGAAGTCCATATCTCTATTTCTTCTACTCTGAATGAATTTGAGATTGCTATACAGGACTTTGGTGAAGGAATACCCAAAGAAGACCTTAATAAGATCTTCAATCGTTTTTATCGTGTGGATAAAGCGAGGGCTAGAACGAAGGGCGGAAATGGTCTGGGATTGTCTATCGCAAAACAATTGGTTGAAAACTACAAAGGTCGTATCTTAGCAGAAAGCGTAGTTGGGCAAGGGACTATCTTTAGAATTTTTATTCCTATCGCAAAAACAGAAGACAAGTAAAGCATGTGCTTTGCTTGTTTTTTTATATTATCCATTAAGAAAGAAGAAGCCAAATACAAGCAGATAAGAAATTTGGGATGGTCATTATAAAGAAATTTAGCGAACAATAAAATAGAATAACATTCGTTGGTAAATTGTAAATAGCTTTTAGGTGAACAAAAAACAATAAAAATACTTTAATATTCGTCTTTAAAAATAATAAAGAAAAATAGGAAATTTTCTATTGCAATTTTATAAAGAGATTGCTATATTATTATTTGTTCTAAATGATTCCTTTAAGGTGTCGCTAAAAATTATAAAAAATAGTGTTGACGCATTTTTGATATCATGTTATAATAACGAAGTCGCTTAGATGAGGAAGTTTATAAAGCTTGATTTTATCGAAACAAACTTCAAAAAAGTTATTGACAAATAACAAATGAAATGGTATGATAATCAAGTCGCTGCTAATGAGCGATAAAGGTATTTAGAAAAAATAAACAAAAAAAGTTGTTGACATTCTCTTCTGGATCTGATAAGATTAAAGAGTTGTTGAAACAAAAAGATTAGACCTTTGAAAACTGAACAAAGTAAGACAAACCAAATGTGTAGGGCGTCTTGATTCAATTCAAGACAACAAACATTTTTAACAAGCAAGCAATATGCTAGCAAACAAATTGAGCTTAACAATCGTAAGATTGTTCGAACTTTTTATGAGAGTTTGATCCTGGCTCAGGACGAACGCTGGCGGCGTGCCTAATACATGCAAGTCGTACGCTTCTTTTTCCACCGGAGCTTGCTCCACCGGAAAAAGAAGAGTGGCGAACGGGTGAGTAACACGTGGGTAACCTGCCCATCAGAAGGGGATAACACTTGGAAACAGGTGCTAATACCGTATAACAATCGAAACCGCATGGTTTTGATTTGAAAGGCGCTTTCGGGTGTCGCTGATGGATGGACCCGCGGTGCATTAGCTAGTTGGTGAGGTAACGGCTCACCAAGGCCACGATGCATAGCCGACCTGAGAGGGTGATCGGCCACATTGGGACTGAGACACGGCCCAAACTCCTACGGGAGGCAGCAGTAGGGAATCTTCGGCAATGGACGAAAGTCTGACCGAGCAACGCCGCGTGAGTGAAGAAGGTTTTCGGATCGTAAAACTCTGTTGTTAGAGAAGAACAAGGATGAGAGTAACTGTTCATCCCTTGACGGTATCTAACCAGAAAGCCACGGCTAACTACGTGCCAGCAGCCGCGGTAATACGTAGGTGGCAAGCGTTGTCCGGATTTATTGGGCGTAAAGCGAGCGCAGGCGGTTTCTTAAGTCTGATGTGAAAGCCCCCGGCTCAACCGGGGAGGGTCATTGGAAACTGGGAGACTTGAGTGCAGAAGAGGAGAGTGGAATTCCATGTGTAGCGGTGAAATGCGTAGATATATGGAGGAACACCAGTGGCGAAGGCGGCTCTCTGGTCTGTAACTGACGCTGAGGCTCGAAAGCGTGGGGAGCAAACAGGATTAGATACCCTGGTAGTCCACGCCGTAAACGATGAGTGCTAAGTGTTGGAGGGTTTCCGCCCTTCAGTGCTGCAGCTAACGCATTAAGCACTCCGCCTGGGGAGTACGACCGCAAGGTTGAAACTCAAAGGAATTGACGGGGGCCCGCACAAGCGGTGGAGCATGTGGTTTAATTCGAAGCAACGCGAAGAACCTTACCAGGTCTTGACATCCTTTGACCACTCTAGAGATAGAGCTTCCCCTTCGGGGGCAAAGTGACAGGTGGTGCATGGTTGTCGTCAGCTCGTGTCGTGAGATGTTGGGTTAAGTCCCGCAACGAGCGCAACCCTTATTGTTAGTTGCCATCATTCAGTTGGGCACTCTAGCAAGACTGCCGGTGACAAACCGGAGGAAGGTGGGGATGACGTCAAATCATCATGCCCCTTATGACCTGGGCTACACACGTGCTACAATGGGAAGTACAACGAGTTGCGAAGTCGCGAGGCTAAGCTAATCTCTTAAAGCTTCTCTCAGTTCGGATTGCAGGCTGCAACTCGCCTGCATGAAGCCGGAATCGCTAGTAATCGCGGATCAGCACGCCGCGGTGAATACGTTCCCGGGCCTTGTACACACCGCCCGTCACACCACGAGAGTTTGTAACACCCGAAGTCGGTGAGGTAACCTTTTGGAGCCAGCCGCCTAAGGTGGGATAGATGATTGGGGTGAAGTCGTAACAAGGTAGCCGTATCGGAAGGTGCGGCTGGATCACCTCCTTTCTAAGGAATATTACGGAGACTACACAATTTGTTTTTACTTTGTTCAGTTTTGAGAGGTTTACTCTCAATTTAAAACGGGGCCTTAGCTCAGCTGGGAGAGCGCCTGCTTTGCACGCAGGAGGTCAGCGGTTCGATCCCGCTAGGCTCCATTAACAACATTAGTTGTTAAATTTGTTCATTGAAAACTGGATATTTGAAGTAAATGTAAGTAATACAAACCGAGAACACCGCGTTGAATTTGAAAGCTAAGCAAATTGTTTAGCCTGAAGCAAAATAGGCGGACGACCATGAAATCTTTGATTTTATGAGACGATCGATCTTTTTGCCGCACAGGCTGATTTGTGAGCTGGATAGAGTTTTTTAATAAGTTCAATTGCTTATTTTCTTGATCTAACTTCTATCGCTAGAAGAAGGATCAAAACCCAACCGAAAGGTTGATAAGGTTAAGTGAATAAGGGCGCACGGTGGATGCCTTGGCACTAGGAGCCGATGAAGGACGGGACTAACACCGATATGCTTTGGGGAGCTGTACGTAAGCTATGATCCAGAGATTTCCGAATGGGGGAACCCAGCATCTTTAATAGGATGTTACGATTGTGTGAATACATAGCACATTCGAGGTAGACGCAGAGAACTGAAACATCTAAGTACCTGCAGGAAGAGAAAGAAAATTCGATTCCCTGAGTAGCGGCGAGCGAAACGGGAAAAGCCCAAACCAACAAGCTTGCTTGTTGGGGTTGTAGGACTCCAATATGGTCGTTCTTTCAGATAGTCGAATGACTTGGAAAAGTCAGTCAAAGAGGGTAAAAACCCCGTAGACGAAATGTGGAAGACACCTAGGAGGATCCTGAGTACGGCGGAACACGAGAAATTCCGTCGGAATCCGGGAGGACCATCTCCCAAGGCTAAATACTCCCTAGTGACCGATAGTGAACCAGTACCGTGAGGGAAAGGTGAAAAGCACCCCGGAAGGGGAGTGAAATAGAACCTGAAACCGTGTGCCTACAACAAGTCAAAGCCCGTTAATGGGTGATGGCGTGCCTTTTGTAGAATGAACCGGCGAGTTACGATTGCATGCGAGGTTAAGTTGAAGAGACGGAGCCGCAGCGAAAGCGAGTCTGAATAGGGCGTTTGAGTATGTAGTCGTAGACCCGAAACCATGTGATCTACCCATGTCCAGGTTGAAGGTGCGGTAAAACGCACTGGAGGACCGAACCCACGTACGTTGAAAAGTGCGGGGATGAGGTGTGGGTAGCGGAGAAATTCCAAACGAACTTGGAGATAGCTGGTTCTCTCCGAAATAGCTTTA
>NZ_CP042839.1:1252500-2492500 GCF_008000875.1 Enterococcus sp. DA9 | reverse complement strand
GTTAAGACACCGCCCTTTCACGGCGGTAACACGGGTTCGAATCCCGTACGGGTCATTTAATTGAATGTTGGAGGTTTAGCTCAGCTGGGAGAGCATCTGCCTTACAAGCAGAGGGTCAGCGGTTCGATCCCGTTAACCTCCATAATGAACTGGTTCCGTGGTGTAGGGGTTAACATGCCTGCCTGTCACGCAGGAGATCGCGGGTTCGATTCCCGTCGGAACCGTCGTTCTTGTTATTCAATTAATAATTTTAAAATATGGCGCGGTAGCTCAGTTGGTAGAGCAACGGATTGAAGCTCCGTGTGTCGGCAGTTCGATTCTGTCCCGCGCCACCATGGAGGAGTAGCGAAGTGGCTAAACGCGACGGACTGTAAATCCGTTCCTTAGGGTTCAGTGGTTCGAATCCACTCTCCTCCATTTTATAGGGGCATAGTTTAAAGGTAGAACAGCGGTCTCCAAAACCGTTAGTGTGGGTTCAATTCCTGCTGCCCCTGCCATGGCGAATGTGGCGAAGTGGTTAACGCACCGGATTGTGGCTCCGGCATTCGTGGGTTCGATTCCCATCATTCGCCTTTTTTATTCTTGGGGTATAGCCAAGCGGTAAGGCAAGGGACTTTGACTCCCTCATGCGTTGGTTCGAATCCAGCTACCCCAGTTTCTATAATTTATTCTTTATTTTATAGATTGATAATAGTATAATGGCGGTATAGCCAAGTGGTAAGGCAGAGGTCTGCAAAACCTTCATCACCGGTTCAAATCCGGTTACCGCCTTAGTACTAATAAATCAACTTGCCGGCGTGGCGGAATTGGCAGACGCGCTGGACTCAAAATCCAGTGCCCGTTGAGGGCGTGCCGGTTCGACCCCGGCCGCCGGTATTGACTAAGATGTCTTCATCTTAGTTTTTTATTGAGAAATTAAATAACATCTTTTATGATGGCGAATGTGGCGAAGTGGTTAACGCACCGGATTGTGGCTCCGGCATTCGTGGGTTCGATTCCCATCATTCGCCCTTTATTCTTGGGGTATAGCCAAGCGGTAAGGCAAGGGACTTTGACTCCCTCATGCGTTGGTTCGAATCCAGCTACCCCAGTTATTCTTTTAATTTGCCGGCGTGGCGGAATTGGCAGACGCGCTGGACTCAAAATCCAGTGTCCGTTGAGGACGTGCCGGTTCGACCCCGGCCGCCGGTATTACGAAAAACCTTGAAATTAAATTTCAAGGTTTTTTATTTTATTTAAATACTATTTTATAAACCCATAGATCAGTATAGGAACAGTAAAGTTTATTAGGTTTGAAAAATTTTTTTGTATATAAAAAAGAACCTGTATTAAAAAATAATAATATTTTCTACTAAAATATATTGAAATAAAATTTCATAATTATATAATTAATTATGAACATTCTTTGCTTCATTATGCAGTGAATGGTCTCTATTTTATTGAAAAGGAGTGGTTTTAGTGGAAAAGCTGATGAAATGGGTTGAGGAAAAACTTGTCCCACCAATGGCAAAAATTGGTACACAGCGACATTTGTTGGCAATTCGTAATGGGGTTGTTTCAACACTGTCATTGATTTTGATTGGTACATTTTTTATGGTTTTCATCAATTTACCGTTTCCTGGGTGGAATGAATTTATTGCCCCTTATTCGGCAACAATCGTTTTACCTTTCAGGATTACGATGGGATTAATGGCTATTTACGCAACTTTTGTTATGGGTTCGGATCTAGCTAAATCATATGGGTTGGATAGTGTGACGGGTGGTATATTATCACTAGGGACGTTCTTTATGTTACAAGTTCCTGTAAACGTTTTAACACCTGAAGAGGCACCTCTTGGCTGGGTCTTACCGATGAGTTCTTTAGGAGCATCTGGGATGTTTGCCGGGATCCTATCCATGATTTTTGCAGTGGAAGTGTATCGTTTCTTTAAAAAGCGTAATATTACTATCAAAATGCCAGAACAAGTACCACCTGCTGTGGCCCGTAGTTTTGAGGCATTGATTCCTGGTGCAGTGATTTTAACAACGACTTGGTTGATTCGAAGCGTCGCGGGTTTCGATGTAAACGCTGCCTTATTATCGTTATTCGAGCCCTTAACCAATATTTTAGGGAATAATCTGCTTGGTGTTTTATTACCGATGTTTTTGATCCATTTGTTGTGGTCATTTGGGATCCATGGCATGAGTATCGTAGGAGCTGTTGTTCGTCCAATGTGGCTGATTATGTTGGATGAGAATGCGAAGGCGTTAGCAGATGGTACAGCTGCTACCAAATTGCCTTATATCGCTCCTGAACAGTTTTATCAATGGACAGTTACGATTGGCGGTGCAGGAGCCACGATTGTGGTATCAGTTTTGTTTTTATTCTTTTGTAAATCAAAATTCTTAAAAGAAGTTGGTCGTTTTTCCATTATTCCTGGTATCTTCAATATCAATGAGCCGATGATTTTTGGAGCTCCTATGATGTTGAATCCTTACATGTTCATTCCATTCAACTTAGTTCCTTTAGTTTTGACTATTGTCAGCTATTTTGCAGTCAAATTAGAAATGGTCAATGGATTTACTGTGTTGCCAACATGGACATTACCAGCACCAATCGGCGGCTACCTTTCAGCAGGAAATGACTGGCGTGTGGTTGTTTTGATTGTGATCAATACACTGATAGCATTTATCATCTATTATCCATTTGTAAAAGCTTATGATAAAAAGATGTTGTCAGATGAACAAAATAATAATGGAGATAACGAAATACAAACTGCTTAAGTCTGATTTCAGAGGTGGAAAACAATGTATTGGCTGATTTTATTTTTTGTTTTTATCTTTTTATTAACGATAAGCCAACTTATGTTGAATATGCTGGCTATGCGTCACGTTCACATCAATCGTTGGGTTTGGGCTCTGGCATCATTTTTGATTGTGATTCTTCCAAAGATCATTTTACCGCAGATGAATGTTTTATTATCATGGGGTACATATATACTTTGTGGAATTTTTGCTATCAATTTTATGATCGAGCAGCATAGGTGGTTTGTCACATCGAAGCTTTGATCGAAGCTTTAAATGTTCCAAAAGCAGGCTTGTAAATGCAAGCTTGCTTTTTTACCGTTGTACCAAGAACAATAGTCCACATACTAACTGAGTCGTTTCTTTTCTTTCCGTTCTGCCATTGATGTTTTTTTATATAAAGATTATGATTGCTTTAACCGATTTGGCAGAAAAAAGGAGATAAAAATGAGCGATTTATCAACAATGGATTTAGAATTAGTGGATGCTGCAACCGAAGTCATTAAATCAAATATTGATTTGGTGTCTTTCAATCATACAGTAGGAGCTGCAGTACGTTGCACAAATGGTAATGTGTATACTGGTGTGAATGTTTATTCGAATCATGGGGCATGTGCAGAAATCATTGCGTTAGGGACAGCAATCAGTCGTGGTGAACGTGATTTTGAGTGTATCGTAGCTGTGGGTGGAGATCATTCTGACATGATCTATTCTCCATGTGGGAATTGCCGACAGTTTATATTGGAGTATGCACCTGCTTGTGAAATCATTGTCTCAACAGAAGAGGGAGCTAAAAAAATCAAAATTACGGATCTCATTCCATATGCTTACCACAGATCAGAATGATTTTTATACAAACAGATTCTCTTTTTATTTTCAATCAACAGAAGGATTAATGATGTTGGATGAATGATTATTGGTATACAAGGAGATGCAGTGTCATGGGGAAGCTAGTCATATTAAGAGGAAATTCAGCAAGTGGGAAAACAACGACAGCTAAAGCTATTCAAAATCATTTTCCTATGGGGAAGGTGATGCGAATCTCTCAAGATGAAGTGAGAAGAGAAATGTTGAATGTCAAAGATAAAGTAGGAAATCCTACACCAGATTTGATCCGTCAGTTGGCAGAATTCGGAAAAGACAGATTTGATTTAGTCCTTGTCGAGGGGATCATGAGTGCAAAAATCTACAAAGCGATGCTTATGGACCTGTATGAGAGCTTTCAAGGAAATGTATTTGCTTATTATTACGATCTTTCTTTTGAAGAAACGCTGAGACGTCACAGCCAGAGAAAGATGTCAAAAGAATTTGGTGCAGAACAAATGGCGGATTGGTGGTTGGAGCATGATATACTTGGATTGCCTAATGAGAAGATACTGACTGCCGAATTAAGTCAACAAGAAATGATAGAGAAAATACTTCAGGAGATTGATCTGCAGGTAGACAGTTGATTTTTTATCAAGAAATAATTGGTGATAAAAATTAAAATTTTTATTCTGTTCTAAACAATTATGGTTGTTTAGAACTTTTTTTTGTGTATGATATAAAGGAGAAATAATTTTTTAAAGGGAAGGAAATTGTTTTGATAAAAGTAGATGGAGCATTACTGAAAGAATACCGAAAGAAAAAGGGGTTAACACAAGTACAATTAGCAGAAGGTATTTGCGAACAGGCAACTGTCAGCAATATCGAAAACAAGAATATGTCACCAGGTATCAACATCCTAAGTGCGCTTTGCAAAAAGTTGAATGTCGAGATCTCCGATATATTAGTGGAAACAGAAGAAGACAAGATCAGAAAAAAATTAAGTGAGATTCAATCGTTGAATGCTGTATCGAAGTACAAAGAATCTTATGAAATTTTACAAACGATTGATCAGAAAAAAGTAAGCAATTCTGATCTTTTAAACCAAATCTTGTTTTATCAAGGACTGCTTGATCATCTTTATGCAAAAAAAGAAGATGCAGCATTGTTTTATTTCAATCAAGTGTTGGAACAAACGACCGAAACAGATATCCATCACTTACAAGCAGCTGCAAATGTGGCAATGATCTACTTGGCAAAAGGAGAACTAGACTTTGCAAAAGTGTATGTGGAACGTACGCTTAAAATCTTGAATGATACTGATTTTGATAATCTGATGGTCTGTATCGTATATTATAATATCGCCACCTATTACAGCAAAATCGAGAACTATGAAAAAGCAATCCAGTTGTGCGAGAAGGGGATTGGATACAATAAGAAACATAAATCAACCCATGCATTGGAATACTTGCTTTATGAAATTGCTTTTTGCCACAAGCAACTAGGAGAAGACGATTATTTAGAAAGATATATGGATGCCAAAAAAGTAGCATGTTTCAACGGGAATGATCACGCGGTGAAAGTGATCGAAAACGACCTTAAATAAAGAGATCTTGACAGAAGTGTTCAACTTTAAGAACATCGTATATTCGAAAAAAGGAGATGTGACAAAAATTTTTGTCACATCTCCTTTATTATGGTTTAATTTCGATTTCAGCAGTTGCTTCAAAACTTTTCAACATACGATCTAGTCCATCTACTAATTTCGATTTCGGACAGCCGATATTCAATCGTAAAAATTGATGACCATTTCCGCCGTAAATCGATCCATCCATAATCGCCACTTTGCCTATAGAAATCAGCTTCTCTCTTAAAAGAGGGATATCTGATACAGCTTTGGATATATCTAGCCACATCAAATAGGTTGCTTCAAGATCGACGACTTTTACATCTGGCAGTTTTTCCTGGATAAATGCTTTTACATACCGCTGATTGCTTTCAAGATAATGATTCAGTTCATCTACCCAATGACTGCAATACCGATAGGCACTCATTGTCGCTAACATACCGAAAATATTGGTAGAAGATAACCCATCCGCATTTTTTAACTTCCTTTGAAAATGCTCACGTAACCCAAGATTCGGTATCAACGTATAGGCAAATGTCAATCCAGGGAAGTTAAATGTTTTTGTACCGCTGGTGACAATCGCCACTTGTTC
Organism: Enterococcus sp. DA9; assembly: GCF_008000875.1. NCBI lineage: Bacteria > Bacillati > Bacillota > Bacilli > Lactobacillales > Enterococcaceae > Enterococcus > Enterococcus sp. DA9. The sequence continues at coordinate 2,486,693 of NZ_CP042839.1, read as the reverse complement.
ATAATTGAAGCGTGTGATAGGTATATGCGTTTGTCCTCGTCCTAAAATGTCCATGTGTATCTCATCAGATAATAAAAATATAGAATACTGACGGCACAATGCCACGATTTTTTCTAATTCCCATTGTTTCCATACTCTACCGGTTGGATTGTGGGGAGAGCAGAGAAGTAGTACTTTGTTTTCTGACCTGGCTAATTTCTCTTCTAAATCCGTAAAATCGATCCGGTACTGATTTTCTTCATAGATCAAAGGATTATCGACTAGAAGTCGGTCATTGTCTTGGATGACTTTAAAAAAAGCATCATAAGCTGGCGTTTGTAAAACCACTCCTTCCCCTTTTTTAGTAAGCATTTGAATAAGGGTAGATACTGCATAGATAACTGTTGGAGTGTACATGATCCATTCTTCTTCTAGTAGTGTGTCAAAACGGGATTGATACCACTGTTTAATTGCTTCTTTTAATTCATGATGATTCCAGCGGGTATAGCCAAATACTGGGTGGTTCATTCTTTCTTTCAAAGTATCAAGTACTTCTTCGGGACCATAAAATCTGTATCAGAAATCGTAAAAGGGAGTAAATCAGTTTCGCCAAATCGGTCTTCAACGTAGTCCCACTGTGTACAGTACGTTCCTTTTCTATTTATAGCGGTATCAAATGCCACAAATTTCACCTTCTATCTTTTTATCCTAAAATCGTATCAAGCTGATTGCGAACAGTTGTGACTTTCGTTCCGATAATCACTTGGACGTTTTGATGATCGAGATGGACCACACCTAATGCTCCTAGTTGTTTTAACTTTTCATCATCTACGATATCTGCATCTGCTAAAACTAAACGTAAACGTGTAATACAATTATCTAAAGATTGGATGTTTTCTTGACCACCAAGTGCTGCTAAAATTCCTTTTGCATCGTATCCGCCTGTTTTATGAAAGTTCACTTCTTGATCGGTATATTCTGTTTCATCCACTGTCTTGTCACGCCCAGGTGTTTTTAAATCCAATTTTATGATTACTGTTTTGAAGACAATATAGTAAATACCGAACCACAAAGCACCGATTATTAATACCCACCACCATTTTGTGTCATTACCTTGGAGTAGACCAAAAATCACAAAATCTAAGATTCCACCATCTGTATTCCCGATTACGACACCTAATAATGCCATGACCATAAAACCTAGACCAGTCATGACGACATGGAAGAGCCATAATAGCGGACTAATGAATAAAAATAAAAATTCGATTGGTTCTGTGATTCCGGTCACAGCTGTCGCAATCACACCTGAAATCAACAATCCTTTGATTTTATGTCGATTTTGTGGTGCAGCGGTACGATACATAGCTAATGCTGCTGCAGGCAGTCCAAAAATAAATGTAGGCATTTTTCCCTGTGATAAAAAGGCAGTTGCACTTGGCGAAATAGGCAAATTGTTTTGCAATTCTGCATAAAAGATATTCAGTGCACCAAATACTTCTTTTCCATCAATGATCGCCGAACCACCAGCTTCAGTAAAGCGTATCATCGAAACTAGAATATGGTGAAGCCCGAATGGAAGAAGCAGTCGTTCCCCTGAACCGAATAAGAAGGGACCAAATATTCCTGAACGTTGGATTAGCTGGCCGATAGCCATAATGACCATAGCGAATAAAGGCCAAATCAAGGGGATGATCAAACCAACAAACCCTAAAACTAGAGAAGTGATAATCGGTACAAAACGAGCCCCTGAGAAGAAGGCGAAACTATCTGGTAACTGAACAGTATAAAACCTGTTATGCAACTTATAAACGATGATTCCAGCAATGATCCCTCCAAGAACACCCATTTCGATCGTCTGGATACCAAAAACCATTCCTTGTCCAGCTTCTCGCAAGTGGTCGGCATCAACTAAACGATTTGTCAGGACTAAGTAAAAGTTGATGGCTAAATTCATGACAGTGTAACCGACGAATCCAGAGAAAGCGGCCACACCTTTTTCCTTACGAACTAATCCTAATGGAATGGCCATGGCAAACATGACTGGCAAGTAGGTAAAGGCAAAACCGCCAATAGCAGACATGAATTGGAACACTGCTTTAACTGCTGGATATCCTAAAAACGGTAAAGTCTGAATCATTGATTCACTGGAAAATGAACTACCTAACCCTAAAAGAATACCCATGAAAGCCAACAAAGCAACCGGCAACATAAAAGTCTTTCCCAACCCTTGAAAGAACTCCCAAAAGGTTGATTTCTTTTTCTTTGTATTCATTTTTCTTCCTCCATCTCTTAGTAGTTTTAAGATTTTTAAAAAATGATTGCGTTTTCATTGATAGGTTTATTATAGCTAACTAAAGGAAATAAAAAAGAGGAGACAGATATTCTGTATCCTCATACATGATTGAGTAAGATGTTTCACTAGAAATAGCAACAAATTATAGCTAATTGTTTTTCATTTGGTCTGCATACATCAAGAGTACTGTATCAAATAAACAAATCACAGAAATTCTTGAACTTAAATCGACACTGTGGTGATAGCGAGTCGTTCCCTTTGCATATAAGGAAATCGTCGATAATTTTTCCAAGTTACTTCCCTTGGTTGAAATAATGCTGATGATAGGGACTTGTTGTCTTTGAGCAATCTGGGCATAGGAGAGGATACCTTTTGTTTCTCCTGTGAAACTGACGAAAATGGCTAAGTCTTCCTGTTTCAAATTACTTACAGCTGCTTCTTGTTCATCCCAATCTGAACGAGCAAATGCTTTTTTTCCTAAAAAAGTCAGTTTTCGAGCAAAATCTGTACAAATAGGGAAGCTTCCTCCTAATCCAAAAACTTCGATAGTATTCGATTGATAGATCAATGTCATCATTTGTTTGGCCTTTTCTTCGCTCATTTGATGGAACGTCTCTGTGACATTTGAAGTGATTTGGTTCGTGATTGTTTGAAAGCTTCGGCTATTTCCTTCCTGTTCCTCTACATGGATGGATTGATCGATGGCGTATTTCAACTCTTTAAAACCTTGATAGCCTAAATGTTTAGCCGTTCGGGAGATAGTAGCAGTTGAGACAAATAAATCATCAGATACTTCATAAATCGTTTTTGTTCCAATATCGGACAAATGGAGGAATATATAATCCAATATTTCATTTTCGATTTTACTTAACGAGGAACGCTTCTTTTCTAGTAAAGCAATCAAACTATTGCTTAACATGGACGGTACTCCTTTCAATATCTAACAAAAATAGTATTCGTAAACAAATATCTCTGTTGAGTTTAGATAATAATCTAACTTATTATATAGCGCTTTCATAAAAATGTATATATAATAAAAGTTAGTTAAAATACTGGGATGATCTAAAGACAAAAGAGAGGAAGATAACCAATGAATCTTAACAAGCCCAAGATTGCTGAACAAAGTCCAAAGAAAATCTTTCTTTTCTATATGACATTCAGTTTGATTTCTTCTGATGGACTTTTGCAAACGCAACGTTTAGAAAGAAAATTGACACATTTCTTTCAAAAAGAGCAAAAAAATGTGTCAGTCAAAGTATATGATTCTAGCCAAATAGACAAAGAAGCAAAGAGAGCAGACATCTTATTGCTCACTCCTTTACTTGGATATGCAAAAGATAAAATAGAAAGTCAGTTCCCTGAAATACCTGTTTTCGTAATATCTAAGGAAGAATACGGAACTTTGGATGTGGAGAAAATAGTTAGTAAAATGGATGATTAAATCAAATTTTGATTGTTCATCCATTTTATCGTTTTAAGAAGTCTCTGCTATGTTGAAATGGTAATTTTGAATGTAGTAGAGTTTTTTACGCAAACCAACATAATTCTTAAAATGAATCTACTTGGATGATTTTTGTCCCCATATTCTTGATTTTGTCTAATACTTTTTCAGAGCAAAATTTATCAGTGATCAAATAATCAAAGACTGAAATATCAGCAATCTTGAATTTTGATGTCAGTCCGATTTTTCGATGATCAGCAACTAGAATCTTACATTTGATTGTCTGGTTGATCATCATTTCGTTGATTGTTGATTCATTCAATATTTTCGTTGTGACCCCATGTGCGACATCGACTCCGCTGCAATCAATGATACAAATGTCTGCATTGATTGAAGAAATCGTATTTAATGCGATATCGCCCACCAGTGCTTCTTTTGGAAAGCGCATCTCTCCGCCAGTTAAAATATAACTGCAATTATCTTTGTGAGGAGAATAGTTGATTTTTACGTTGTTTGTAACGACTGTCAAATGGTTAGATTGAAGAAAATCCAGTGTTTTCAATGCAGTCGAGCTAGAATTAATAAACAATGTATCATAATCGCTAATGTATTTACTAGCTTCTCTGGCAATCGCTTGTTTAATCCTTTCAGGACCAGATTGATCAAAATCAGTCTGGTTTTTGTAATTATAAGAACAATAACCGTAATTGCGGATGATCTCGTTTTTTTCTTCTAATAAATTTAAATCTCTGCGTATCGTACTAATAGATACATCCAGAGATTCAGCTAATTGAAAAGTTGACAATTGTTCGGTTTGCTGAAGTAGTTCCAAAATATCTTTTTGCCGTTTTTCAATATTGACAAGTGAGTTTTTCATGACTGTTGCCTCCTGAAGGACATCTTGATCCATGGATTTATTTGATTAGTTGTTCATTTAAATATTCATATCTGTCTTTATTATACTGAAACAATCATTAATATTTAAAAGAAAATCATATAAAAGACAAACAGTCATATAAAAGGGTTTTCACGCATGCGGTTACGCATTAAGATTTACTTGTAAGTCGTAAGAATGATATGGGGGGAACAAGTAAATGAGCAAAACGGTAAATGAAGTGACAAAAGAAAAGTGGATATTAGAAACATTTCCAGAATGGGGTACGTATTTGAACGAGGAAATCGAATCAGAGGTAGTGGAACCTGGAACTTTTGCTATGTGGTGGCTAGGCTGTACGGGAATTTGGCTGAAAAGTCATGAAGGAACGAATATCTTATGTGATTTATGGTGTGGAACGGGAAAACGCAGTCATGGAAATGGCATGATGAAAAAAGGGCATCAGATGATGCGTATGAGCGGTGTTCAAAATATGCAGCCTAACTTACGGACTCAGCCTTTCGTAATCGATCCTTTTGAAATAAAAAATGTAGACGCTTTAATCGTCACACACATCCATTCCGATCATCTAGATATTCACACAGCTGCAGCCGTGCATCAAAATTGTCCTGAAGCAATATTCATTGGACCAAAAGAAGTGGTTCACACGTGGCAAAAATGGGGGATCCCTGAAGAAAAAACGATTATCGTGAAACCAGGTGATGCGGTCAAAATCAAAAATATCAATGTAGTAGCTTTAGAAGCGTTTGATCGGACAGCGTTGGTTACTTGTGAAGATCCGGAAGAAGTATTGAAAGGAAAAATGCCTCAGGAGATGGATCAAATAGCAGTAAATTATTTATTTGAAACATCAGGAGGTAATCTTTATCACGCAGGAGATTCACATTATTCCAATTTATTTGCCAAACATGGCAATGACCACAAAATCGATGTCTGCTTAGGAGCCTACGGTGAAAACCCACGAGGGATAACAGACAAAGTTACTTCTGTTGATATGCTGCGCATGGCGGAGTCATTGAATGCAAAAGTAGTGATTCCTGTCCACTACGATATTTGGTCTAATTTTATGGCTGATCCTAAAGAGATTACTGAAATTTGGAAATTCAAAAAGGATCGCTTGCATTATGGGTTTAAACCTTATATCTGGCAAGTAGGCGGGAAATTCATCTATCCGACAAACAAAGATGATCTTGAGTTTAATTTTTATCGCGGATTTGAAGATGTCTTCTCGATTGAAAATGATACACCGTTTCCGTCGTTTTTATAAGAAAGAAGGGAAGTTTCTTGCTGAAATACTTTTTTGACTATCAATTGATTCATTACCCAGATAAAGAAATCACGAATTGGCGTGAAGCTATCGCCAAAAGCTGTCGTGTATTGATTGATAAGAAAATCATTGATCAAACGTATGTTGAAGAAATCATTCATTGTGTAGAAAAATATGGACCTTATATTGTGATTGCACCTCAAGTAGCCATGCCACATTCTTCAGAAAAAAGTGAGGGAGTTTTTGGAACGGCTATTTCATTTACCAAGTTGAAGCAGCCAGTCCGTTTTGAAAGCGAAGATGAGAATGAGGAGAAAACGGCCAGTTTGTTTTTTACACTCGCAGCAAAAGATCCAAAAGAACACCTAGAAAATATCCAAAAATTATCCGAATTATTAATGACAGATGGATTGGTTGAGCGTCTCATCTCTACGAACTCCATCGATGATTACCAAGTTGTGATGGCGGAATATAATTAATTGATAGAGGAGAAAAAAGATGGGGGAATTTTTGTTAAGCATTTGGACGTATTTTGCAACAAATATCTTGACGCAGCCAGCGTACCTGATTGGTTTTATCGTGTTATTAGGCTATATTTTGCTGAAACGCCCGCTTCATGAATGCATCGCTGGATTCTTAAAGGCAACGGTTGGCTACTTTATTTTGACTGTTGGCTCTGGTGGTTTGGTCAACAATTTTCGACCAATCTTGGTTGGACTAAAAGAACGGTTTAATTTGGATGCTATGGTTACAGATCCTTATTTTGGACAAAATGCTGTGGATGCTGGATTAATGGAGACATTTGGCCGTACCTTTGGAGATGTGATGATTCTATTACTGATTGCATTTGTTTTAAATATTTTATTAGTCCGTTTTCAGAAATATACGAAACTGCGATCCGTTTTCACGACCGGAAATGTTCAGGTCCAGCAAGCAGCTACCGCTTTTTGGATTTTACTGTTTTGTTTTCCTGATCTAGGCAGGATACAAGTATTGATATTTATGGGATTGATTTTAGGGTGTTATTGGGCAGTAGCTTCTAACTTAACAGTAGGGATCACGCAGGAATTGACAGAAGGTGCCGGATTTGCGGTGGCACATCAGCAAATGTTCGGAATCTTTATTTTTGCTAAACTAGCTGAATGGATGAAAAAGCGGGATGAAAAGAAAAATCGATCGATCAAGCAAGACAAGAAAATCGAAGATATCCAATTACCAGGATTCCTATCGATATTTAATGAGAATATGGTTGCTACTTCGTTGCTCATGCTATTTTTCTTTGGGATCATTCTGCTTGTACTAGGCAAAGATTATTTGATTCAAGCACAATTCATGAAAGAGGGGCAGAGTTTCTTATTCTACATTATGACGACTTCCTTGAATTTTGCGGTATATCTGGCAATCTTGCAATTAGGGGTTCGGACTTTCGTCGATGAACTAACTCAATCTTTTCAAGGAATCTCAAACACGATTTTACCAGGAGCTGTTCCAGGAATCGATGTAGCCGCTACTTTTGGCTTTGGTTCGCCAAATGCGGTAACGATTGGATTTTTGTTCGGTGCTTTGGGTCAATTTTTGATGATTGGTTTACTGATTTTATTGAAATCGCCAACGATCGTCATAGCCGGTTTCATTCCGTTGTTCTTTGATAATGCTGTCATAGCAGTTTATGCCAATAACCGAGGTGGATTCAAAGCTGCCTGTCTATTCCCGTTTCTTTCTGGAATCATACAAGTAGGCGGTTCAGCATTATTCGCTACATGGATCGGGATGTCAACATACGGTGGTTATATCGGGATGTTCGATTGGGCGACAGCTTAGCCATTATTTACAGTAGTCATGAAAGTCCTAGGTTATGCTGGAATCGCCGTAGTCGTCATTGGTCTATTGGCTATTCCGCAGTTACAATATCGGAAAAATCCTGAAGGGTATTTCTTGATTGTAGAAGATTATGAAAAATATGCAGAAAAGCAGAAAGCATAAAAGAAATCTGATTAGACAACACTCATAATGGAGGGATTAGGATGAGAATTTTAGTATCGTGTGCAAATGGATCAGGAACCAGCTTGATGATGATGAGAAGTGTAGAAAAAGCAATGAAAGAACTAAATATACCAATTACCAAGATTCATCATTGTGCTATTTCAGAGGGGAAAAGCTCAGCGAGTCAATATGATGTCGTTTTTACACCAGTCAATTTTTTGAATATGTTTACTCAGGCAGAGAAAAAAGGCGTTACAGTTATTGGTATAAAAAATGTGATGTCCGCCAAAGAAATCAGTGAAAAATTTGCTGAAACAACATGGTATCAAAAAAACAAGTGAAAGAAGGAACCAAGATGAGCAGGCCGAATCTGCAAATTGCGTTAGATCATAATAATTTAGAACATGCATTAGGCGATGTTATGAAAGTCGGTGATGTAGTAGACATTATTGAAGTGGGAACGATCCTTTGCTTACAGGAAGGACAAAAAGCGATTCGCTGTATTCACAGTATATTTCCAGAAAAAAAACTGGTCGCTGATACAAAATGTGCAGATGCTGGAGGAACAGTAGCAAGAAATGTTGCTACTGCAGGAGCAGATTGGATGACAGTCATTTGCTGTGCAACAATGCCAACGATGAAGGCAGCACAAAAAGAGATAGGCGAATTACAAGTAGAACTCTATGGCAATTGGACTTTTGAGCAAGCCAAGGATTGGTATAACATCGGAATCCGACAGGTAATCTACCACCAAAGCCGTGATGCGCTCTTATCTGGTGAAGCTTGGGGTGAAAAAGATTTGTCGAAGGTCAGCAAACTGATTGAACTAGGCTTCAATGTTTCTGTAACTGGTGGATTAAATCCAAACACATTACAATTGTTTGAAGGAATCAACGTGTATACCTTTATCGCGGGTCGGGGGATTACAGCAGCAGAAGATCCAATGAAGGCTGCACAATGTTTCAAAGATGAGATCATTCGTATCTGGGGGTAAGGAAATGGCTCAAATTGGGATTTATGAAAAAGCATTACCCAAAGATATTTCATGGAAAGAACGTTTTTCCCTTGTAAAAGAAATGGACTTCGATTTTATCGAGATGTCGATTGATGAGACGGATGAGCGGTTAGCACGATTAGATTGGTCTGAAAAAAAGATAGCTGAGCTGAGAGAAGAGATGTTTAGCTCTGGAGTACGTATCCATTCGATTTGTTTAAGTGCGCATCGGCGATTTCCGTTTGGTTCTGCTGATCCAGAAAAGAAAAAAGCAGCGAAACAACTAATGAAAAAAGCAATCCATTTGGCGCATAATTTAAGCGTCAAAGTAATCCAAATAGCTGGATATGACGTTTATTATGAAGAGAAATCAATGAATTCCAGAGAAGACTTTATCGAAGGAATAAAAGAAAGTGTAAAGGAAGCCTCTAAATATGGCATCATTCTTTCCGTGGAAATCATGGATGACCCATTTATGAACTCCATTTCAAAATTTTTAGAAATCAAAGAACAGATTCGTTCCCCTTTTCTACAAGTATATCCAGACCTAGGCAATTTGTCCGCATGGCCGGAAAATAATCCGGCTCGAGAACTTGAGAAAGGGATCGATTATATCACTGCTATCCACTTAAAAAACACGTATCCTGTAACAAAAGAATATTCAGGACAGTTTCGAGATGTTCCTTTTGGTAACGGATGCGTTGACTTTCTTGGATTATTGAGACATTTGAAACGTCTAGATTATGATGGAACATTCCTGATCGAAATGTGGAGTGAAAAAAGTCAAGATTTTCGAAGAGAAATCCAGCAGGCAAAAGACTACTTAAGTTCTAAATTGAAGGAGGCTGGCTATGATGTCTTGTGAAGAAAAAATTGCAGCAATGAAGCAACGTGTCTTTGAAGCAAATCTGGCATTGCCGCAATACGGATTAGTCAAATTGACTTGGGGCAATGTGAGTGAAGTGGACCGTGAGCTAGGAGTCATCGTTATTAAGCCAAGCGGTGTCCGATATGAACGCATGCAAGCAGATCAAATGGTTGTAACAGATTTGTCAGGAAATATAATAGAAGAAGACAGCTTAAAACCATCTTCAGATCTGCCTACCCATGTTGTTTTATACAAAGCTTTTGAAGATGTAACTGCTGTTACTCATACTCATTCTACTCACTCTGTCATGTGGGCGCAAGCAGGCAGAGATTTGCCAGCTTATGGCACGACCCATGCTGATGCTTTTTATGGAAAGATTCCTTGTACACGCCAATTGACGAAAGAAGAAGTAAAAGAAGCTTACGAAGTTCATACAGGGAATGTGATTGTCGAGACATTTAAGGAAAGAAAATTAGAGCCAAACGAAGTCCCTGGAGTACTTGTCTATGGACATGGACCATTCACTTGGGGGCGCTCACCTATAGAAGCAGTAGAAAATAGCCTGATTTTAGATGAAATTTGTTTGATGGCTAAAGAAAACAAGTTGATCAACCCAAATATATGTGAAATCCCACAATATTTGCTAGATAAACATTATTTTCGAAAACACGGAAAGCATGCATACTATGGGCAATAGAGATGCTAGGGTAAGGGTAGAAAATTAAAAGATAATACTTGATAGAGAGAAACAAAGGTTGTGAAGAAAATTTATCACAACCTTTTTCCTACGATTAGTCAAGTAAAAGGTGCAAGAAAAATAGCTCGTAAACGAAAGCGACAAAATCAAGGCACACCAAATAAAGCCCCGTTCGTAAAAAATTTTCGATCTGGGCAAAGAAGTGGTATACTGTAAGTGGTTTAGTTAATGGTCCACTGAGACCGCGTACGCATAGTCGTACTCTGTATGTGCCCTAACCATAGCGTGCATACATTTCAGAAGCTTGTTCATACAAGCAACTGTGGCAACCTTCTCTTTCTTAGGGATAGGTTGCTTTTTTAATTTGTAGTAATAATCGACAATATGATTAGGAGCTGCGCGTTGCTGGCGAATCATATTTCGAATGGTGAAGAAAATAATTTTCCGTGCTTTGGGATTACCACGCTTATTGATGCGGTCTTGGCCAGTATACTTACCTGATTGATACCGTCGGATGTCGATTCCGACAAAAGCATTCAATTGTTTATGAGTTTTAAATCGTGTGATATCTCCTAATTCACCGAGCAATAAAGCGGCTGTGAGTGCGCCAATCCCAGGGAACGTTTGGTACAACAAAAAGCAAGGAGAGCCTTCGGCTTTTTTGATCATTTGTGTCGCCAGTGCTTCTTTTTGTTCGAGTAAATCTTGGAGAAGTTCGGCGTAATAGATTGTTTTTTGACATTGGATACTGTCTTTTTCAACAGCTGGATAGGCACACTGTGCATAGTGGATGATTTGATCTGCCTTTTGCTCGGCACGATTCGCGGAGATTTTTTTCCGTGTTTCGTTGATCAGTTTATTTTTTATTTTTGTCCGAGTAGATGCCAATACAAAATCTGGATGGGGAAAAAGACGGATCAATGTCAATGCGTAAGGGGTCAGCCTGTTTGAAAAGAACTGTTCAAGCTCTGGAAAAGTCAACTGAAGACAGTTGTGTAAATCCATGCGCAGACGAGTGATTTTCTTCTCAATTTCTTGATAAAAACGGGCTAAATCGCGCATCTCTAAGTAAAAATTGCTTTGTACTTCTTTTGGCTGACGTTGACTTTTAAGATGAGTCTGTGCGAGCCGATGGGCATCCGATTTATCTGTTTTCCAACTGCGTAAGGTGCTTTCTTCCATCTGTTTTTTCGCTTCTAACGGGTTTAACAAACAGTAAGAAAAGTGATGATCTTGAAAGAACTTTTCGACTGGTCTGGAATAAATCCCCGTTGCTTCAAAAACAATCAATGGACGTTCAGGCAAGTGCTGGATCTCTTCGAGTAATGCATGAAATCCTCTTTGAGTGTGTTCAATCTCGTCTTCAAATAAGCAGGTGTCGTCTTTGTATAGGACACTGTAGCTGTGTCCCATTGAAACATCTAATGCAAGAATGTAAGGCATTTGTTTTCCTCCTTTTTAAGTTTTGAAAGAACTTTACTGCTTCATTTCGATTCCAATTTCCTATACACGGGCTCATGGCCCCAACATACGTAAACCTGATTCTAAAATGACAGTAAAGAAGTTCGGTTTTTGATAGGGACTCGTAGTCCTCAAGGCTTTGTTCGAACTTTCTTTCACTCTTCACTATAATCTAAAAATAGAAAATAGAGGAGAACATCATTCGTCAATGATGTTCCCCTCTAATCTTAGTATGTTTTAAATGATTGCTTAAGCATTAAATATCAAAAAATATAGAGTTCAAAATTACTGCACAGATTAGATGAAAAATTTGAACAACAAAAAGTGTATTTTTATACTATAATAGCTTTTGAATTTAGTTACTCTATTCAACAGTTATGCTGTGGACAAGTAAAAGAATAAATAGAGGTGAGAAAATGAATAATTTCAAGAAAAAATTTGTGAGTAGATTTTTAAATATGAAAAATTTTTTTGAAAAAAAGGGAGATTATGATGCATATAATTATGTATTAAATCTAGAAAAGCAAACATATTATACACTACGTAAAAATGATGATAATGATTTTTGGACTATATTACCTAAAATGCTTTCGATTGACTCTAAGCTTTCCCTTTTGGAGGAATTTATTAATTTAGATATTGAAGAATTTTGCGGGGGAAAAGAGTTAATTAATATGATAGAGAGTGATTATCATACCTATTATAAAGAAAGTTGTGGATATAAAGTGGATGAGCAATGTCCACAATCAATTATTTTTTACGTTGAGTAATATGGACTATTAAGCAGGAAAGCAACTAGAAGCTACTGGTTTAGTATTTAAAAATATAAACTATATTGCTAACAATTATTTTCTAGAAGAAATAAAAGAACTAAGAATCAAGATGATGTCTTGACTCTTAGTTCTTTTAACATGGAAAAGATGGATAATGCACTGTTAATTTATGATGCATCATCAAAAAAGTTGGAAGGAGAAGATAGAAATCATTAAATGATTTCTACAGATGGTAAATGAAAAAACAAAATATTAGCAAAAATTTGCCTAAATAGATAGTAACACTTTCTAAATTAAATACAAGCGCATTCATAGAATGTTTATACAAATATCTATGTGTTAAAAATTGGATATGTTCACAATAAATAGGAATTAAAATAACGAATTTACGTTTGTTTTTAATTAACAATCAAATTATCTTAATGCAGGAATAAAAAATTAAATTACATATTGTTAATCATTTACATCTCCGTTAATAACTCAAAATGAAAAGATGTTTTTATTTTTATTCTATATTTCAGAAAAAAATTAAACTAGATTATAATAATTCTTCATGTAAAAATAAAAACAATTACTGCTATAATGTTTAAGATAAAACAATTATGAAATCGATATCCGTTTATATACTTGTCATAAGCTAGAAGCAAATAACTAGCCTATGTATGTAAGTGAGATTATATTTATTAAAAGGCTTCTTTTGTTCGATCAGTTATAGTCGAGCGAGAGAAGTTTATTCTTTGATTAAAATAAACAAAAGTAACTTATTGAGGTGAAATGATGCAAACTTTTTTAACTAAAACATCTTTCAAAAAAGTAGTTTTATTAGATTATTTGTTAGAAAAAGACAATTGGTGTGCAATGGAAGAACTTAGAAATTTACTTAATGTTACGGAGAAGTCAGTCTTACACTATATAGAAGAACTAGAGGATTTATTTAAGCAATATAATGGGAATATCCTTCTGAAAAATGAAGATAATAAACGCTTTTTCATAAAAAAAGAGAAAGATTTTCCTATTTATAATATTTATCTTCATTTTTATAAAGCTTCCTATAATTATCATTTGATTGATTTTATGTATAAATATCCTAGAAGTGTTCTAAAAGATTTTGCTAAAGAGCAATTTACTAGTGTATCTACTGTTTTCAGATATGCGAAGCTCTTAATTCCATATTTTAGGCGTTATCATATAACATTTCATCCATTTCAGTTAGAATTGAATGCATCAGAGGCAAACATTCGTAGCTTTTTTTATTATTTCTATTGGAATTCTACACGTGAAAGTAGTGATAAGTGGCCATTTCATATCGAACAAAAGGAAATAGAGAAGTATATAGTTGCTTTTGAGAGGATTTATGATATTACGTTAACTATTTTTCAAAAACGTGTATTTTCTTTTTGGTTAGCCATTAATATAGAAAGAAGTTCATTTAGAAAAGTACGAGTAGATAATGAATATAAATCAGTTATCTCAGATGATCCGCATTTTAATCTTTTGAAGAAGTGGTCAAAACAAATTAATCTTTCTTTTAACAGCGATGAACTGTGTTTCCTTTATCGAATAATTTATTCTTTTGGAGTAATTGATGGAAATGCAATATATGAAAATAGTCATGCATATGCACATCAGCGACAAAATACTTGTTCTTATCGAGCAGTTGAGAATTTGGAGAAAGTTTTACAAAGCATGTTCCGTTTTTCTTTAGATATAAAGGATCCAGAACTCATATTCAATTTTATTGCGTTTCATGAAAGAAGTTATCTATTTTATGGTAATCCAGATCTTTTTTTTAATCGTACGTATATCGAAGAAATGAAAGAAGAAGAACCTCGAACTTATCACATAATGGAAAAACTCAAAAAAGAATTACAAGCAAATGCGGATTTGGACGTATCAAAGAAATTAGAAAACTGGGCACAATTATTTTTGGATTATTATTATGTGTTAGATTATTATGATTTATTTTTAACAAATGTTAAACCGATTAAGATTTTAATACAAGATGATTTACACCATACGCATCGGTTATGGTTAATGAATAAAATTAATCTGTATTTTGGGCATTCTTATGTTTTTGCTTTTTATGATTACAGGACAAATATAACTGAAGTAGATTTGGTTATTTCTAATTACTACATCAACACTGGAAAAACGCCATTATTATTAATGAAAAATATACCTACCGAAAGAAACTGGCGTTTGTTCGAGAAAACGCTTTATCAATTAAAAAAAGAAAAAAGCTAGCTTTCTTATGAAGAACAGCTAGCTTATTTGAATGAATCATCTAGTTTGCTTTCTAATTTTTTCTTTATTTTGGAAAATAGTTGAACTAGATAAAAAGTACTGGACGTGTCAAAATTATTTTGGATCAAATTATATCTATTATTATTTAGGAGGAATTATAAAATGAAGAAAACAATGATCACAACTGCTGCGTTAGGTTTGTTAGCAGTAACTGCTTCGGGAAGTATGGTTTCTGCAGATATGATATCAGGGACAACTAATAAGACAGACGTTACTTTGACGGAAGGATCTGGAACAGATGTCACACCAGTTGTGCCAGATGACACGCACGATGATGATCCAAGTACAGGAGACGTTGGTTCTTTATCGATTCCATTTGCATCTAATATCACATTTGGTAAACAAGAAATCCAACAGGGAGATACGGATTACTATGCATTGAATAAAAAACCGCATGTACAAGTAAACGATACTCGTGGAGGAGCAAAAGGCTGGACATTGGGAGTTACCATTTCTCCATTTATTGGAGAAAATGGGAAAGAGTTAACTGGAGCGAAGATGTCTTTGACAAATGGTCAAGTAGTAACTAAAGACAATACTTCTGAAGCTCCTAAATTAGCCAATCAAACATTTGATTTAAATGAAGTTTATCAAGACGTGATGCTTGCTAAAGAAGGACAGGGAGCCGGAGCTTTTGCTGCAGTTTTTGAAGGAAAAGATGGACATAATGAAAACGTGAAGCTTCATGTACCACGAGCTGGGGTAGAGGCACAAAGCTATACAGCTGATTTGACTTGGGTGTTGTCTGATGCTCCAGCATAATGTCCGAAAAGGGCGGGGGAGAAGCTTTCCCCTCTTTTTTGTTGGTATAGCATTCTTTGCTTTATTCTATTTGTCTACAAACATATTCGCAGATTCAAACAAGGTATCTTTTGATGCACAAGCCATTTTACCAGATAACCAGCTGTCAGAAGCAAGTTATTATGATCTAAAGGTGACACCTGGCGCCACACAAGATTTATCACTAAAATTGAAAAACACTACTGCCAAACAAATAAAAGTAGTGGTAGAGGCCAATAATGCTTGTACTAATAAAAATGGAGCAATCGATTATTCTAACCATGAGGCTAAGTTATTGGGAAAACCTGTATTCCAAGATTTAATTTCTAAATCACAGACGATCACATTGAAGCCTTCTGAGGAACGTGATGTGACCTTTCAATTGAAAATCCCAGAGAAAGGTTTTGAAGGAACCATTTTAGGAGGATTTTATTGCTATGAAGATACAAAAGGAAAAGAAGAAAAAAATGAAGGTTTTAGTCTAAAGAATAAGTTTGCATATACAATCGGTGTAAAGCTAGTTTGTTCAGATAAAAAAGTGGAACCAGGATTTGCTTTAACAAAGGTTAAACCCGGATTAGAGAATGGCTATTTGACTCTTTTTGCCAATTTAGAAAATTCAGAGCCTGTGCTTAAAAGCAAAATGGATCTACATGCAGTCATCAAGAAAAAAGGGGAAAAGGAAGCGTTACATGAATTCAACCAAAAAGTGTCTTTTGCACCACGCACACAATTTCAGATTCCTTTTAATTTGAATAATGAGCCACTGAAAAAAGGAACCTATGAATTAAGTATTCAGTTAAAAGATGATTCAGATAAAAAATGGACACTCTATAAAGAATTCGTAATCAAAGGAGAGGACGAAACGCTCAACAAAGATGCAGTGGAAGTAAATAAAGAAAATATGGATCATTCTTTATTCTATATTCTTTTAGTTCTTTGTTTGATCATTATCATCAGTTTAATTGGATATATTACTAAGTTACGACGAAAAAATCCATAAAAGTATTCGAATCATTTTTTAAGATTGTGAAGTGGGGAAACGATCTTAAAAAATGTGTGAATAATTCATATATAAAATAGATGATTTGGATAACTTTCTATAAAAATGATTGTATAAAAGATGTAGAAAGGAGACAAAAATGAAAAAAATTTTAACAATTATTTGCCTGGGATTGCTGATTGGGGCGGCAATCCCAGTGTCTGCATCAGCTGATGATCAAACAACTAGTAGGGTAGGAATTACTTTTTATCAGTCTACTAATAAGGCAGTACCTATGAAAAAAATAGTTGTACCTGATAAGATAGATCAGATTGCGCCAAGAGAATATAACCAATTGTTACCTAAAACAAATGATAAACAAAACTGGTTTATGAATATAACTGGTATAAGCCTCCTAATACTACTATACTATCTAAAAAAATTTTTATTAGCAGGTGAACAAGATGAAAAAAAATAAGCAGGTTATATTATTATTGCTATTTTTTAGTGGCTTCTTGTTTTTCACATCTCAAAGAGTAGAAGCAGCGCCGCGACCTTTAACAGATTTAGGGTACTTTCACTGGGCAAACCAAGCTAAAACACCAGCAGATAATACTTTTATTATTCACTACAGTGATGATCTTTCAGTAGAGCCAATAGAAGGGATAGCTAATATAAGCTTTATAGAAGTTAATCGTAACACTAATAAAAGTAAAGCATTAGTAAAAAATGTAGGGTTTTATAAAGGAAAAAAAGTAAATTTACTAATAACTTTGGAAAGAAATAGAGGAAACTTAAATGGGGGATCTATTTATTTAACCAAAGATGATTTTTTAAGAATTTATATTTACGGAGAAATGATTGTAACCTATGATTTTTTAGATGAGGATAATCAGCCTCTGACATTGGAAACTGCATTTAATTATAGTGGCTTAAATCAAAACAAATATATCGGTTTTTTGTCTCCTGCAACTTTGATTAAAGGGCTGTATGCTAATAATCCCACGAATATTCTATATGATGTTTGGGATGGAGGGCCAGATGACTATTGGGTGTATTTTAAAAACCCAACAGGAGGAGGAGCTTGGGCAGTTGATCCGAGACAAGATCTGGAACTAACAACAAAACCAATTTCTAACGTAAAATTTGTCATCCATAATAATGATTCAACTACTTCTTCGATAAAGTACAGAACAGATTTCTTAGCTGAACCAGAGTTTCCTGTAGCTTACGGAGTAGATTCTTCATTTGAGAAAGCAAATCAGGACATTTATTTAAGAGCACAGCAAACGATTCCTAATATAGAAAAATGGGAAAAAAATAAATCGATGGAGTTATGTTTTAATTTACAAAAAATTTATTCGACCCATCAATATTCTTTTAAGGAAGCAAAAGTAAC
The DNA here is from genome assembly GCF_008000875.1 of Enterococcus sp. DA9. Taxonomy (NCBI): domain Bacteria; kingdom Bacillati; phylum Bacillota; class Bacilli; order Lactobacillales; family Enterococcaceae; genus Enterococcus; species Enterococcus sp. DA9. Next base: position 2,468,577 of record NZ_CP042839.1, on the reverse strand, counting down.
TAATCTCAATGGTGATGATTTAACAGACTTGTTTAAAACAAGCAATGAACCAAACGGTAATGTCGCTTTAGTGATAAACAATTTAAATGACAAACGTTTATATGATACGGTATTGCTATATGATATTAAACTAAACTGGAAAGGAACGGATTATCCTGTAGACATCGGTCTGATTAAAGATGAAAAGTTACCATTACCATTCGACATAAAGACATTGCTCAATGATCAACCACTAGGAGAACAATCAGGGAAAAGTTCTGTAAATTACAAAGGTAAAATAATCATTCCTTTTCTTGATGAGAAAGATAATATCTTACAATCGCCTTTAGTCAAAGAGGGAATCGTCACCACTCCGTATGATGTTTCAAAAGATTATCCTGAAATAAAAGGATATTATCCTATAAAAAACAGTTCCAAAGATACAGGAATTTATTTACCAGATGAACAGACGATTGTTCATAGATATAAGAAAGGCGAGCCAATACAATTTGAATTACTAGATAAAGAAGATCCCTTATATGTATCTCGCTTCACTAAAGCTAGAGAAATTACGTTTAATTTTTCACATAAAGCTAACGAAAAGATTTATTTGATGGCTAAATGTGGGAAAGAAGAAATAACTTTGGAAAAATATTCTGAAGCGGCTGAAACAGTAAAGAATCGTACTTTTCATTTTAAAGCACCAGAAAAGTGGTTGGGTCAACAAGTCTCATTTTATTTAAAAGATGAAGAAGGCCGTGTTTCTCAAGAGGAAGTAAGAACGATTCAAACAGAACCAAGTCCCCAACTCACACTTCCTGAAGACATTAATTTTGGGGTGAAAGAAATACCATCCATGAATACTGTTTCTTCGCTAGAAGAAGGAAATATTTTTAAAGTAGAAGACAATAGCAAATTAGATAAGAGCTTATGGACCATTAAACTGTCTGAAGAAACCCCATTAATGAATAGCCAAGGTGATAAACTTACTGACCGATTATCTTTTACGACGTATGAGGGGAAAGAAGTTCATCTAAATTCTACGGAACAAGTTATTTGGCAAGATAGTGGGAATGTAAAAGTCGATCTATCTGATAAACTGCATTTGAAACTACAGCCTTCGGATAACACAGGAAACTATAGTGGTATATTAAAATGGAATTTTGAAGATGCGCCAAATTAAAATAAAGGCGAGCTGGATGAGGAAAACGGGTATATAGCGTTTAAGAAGTCCATGCATTGAATATGTATGGAAATCTTCATGCTATCATCAATGTATAAATGCTTTGCAGTATTATTCTATTACCATCTCTGTTAAACAATTCTTTCTAATTTTCTAACTTTTTTAATTCTAATCCTGACCATATTAAATTTTTTGGGATTTTTTTTTTAATATTTAATATATAATAAGAGGAAAGGAGGAGAATATGGCAGATTATTTAGAAAATAAGGTCATAGGAAAGTACTTTCGTTCACCTACTGATCAATTTTTAGGTATTATTCGTGTTTATGGTACTTATACAGAATACCGTGTAATAGAAGGAGTCCCTGAAAAGGATGCTATGCTAGAAATCATAGATGTTCAGTCCGGTGTGCTTCTTACAAGAGTGAATAATAGTTTATTTGTAAACGGAAGAGGGTATATAGAATGTTGGTTGTGAAAATAATCGTTGGAGTATTTGTTGTAGCTTTTCTTATCTGGTTATTGACTAGTACTGCAGTTGTTGTACGTCAAGGGGAAGTAAAAGTAGTAGAAAGTTTTGGTAAGTATGTAAAAACGTTGGAGCCAGGATTACATTTCCTTATTCCAATATTATATACTGTGCGCGAAAGAGTATCGCTAAAACAGATTCCTTTAGAAATAGAACCTCAAAGTGCTATTACAAAAGATAATGTAATGGTTGAGATCGACGAAGCTATCAAATATCATGTTACAGATGTTCGAGCATTTGTTTATGATAATGAAAATTCCGTAGTATCAATGATCCAAGATGCGCAATCGAATTTGCGTGGAATTATCGGGAAAATGGAGCTAAATGAAGTATTGAATGGTACTGAAGAAATTAATGCCTCTTTGTTTGCTTCAATTAAAGATATTACTTCTGGCTATGGTTTGGCAATCGATCGAATTAATATTGGGGAAATAAAAGTATCTAAAGAAATTGTTGAATCAATGAACAAATTGATAACAGCTTCAAGAGACAAAGAATCAATGATTACTCGTGCAGAAGGTGAGAAATCATCTGCGGTACTTAATGCTGAAGCTAATGCATCTAAAATGACCATTGATGCACAAGCAAGGGCACAACAAACCCAAATTGACGCAGAAGCAAGAGCAAAGCGCATTCGTATTGACGCAGAGGCAGAAGCTGATCGTATTGAAAAAATTACTGAAGCAGAGAAAAAAAGAATAATAATCTTAAATGAAGCGATCAAAAATAGTCAACTCGATGAGGTATCCTTATCTTATTTAGGAATAGAAGCATTTAAAGAGGTAGTTTCTAGTCAAACAAATACCATTATATTACCTTCTAACATGACGGAATTAGGCAATATCCCTGTAGCAAAACAGTTATGGGAGAAACAAATAAAGGGAAATTAATTATGGATTACATTTACGTTTTAAAATAGTATAAATCTTTATCTTACTTACATTGTTACTGAAAAGGTCAGTGATCCGTAACCTTGGATTTCATAGTTAGAAAAAAATCACTATTCTTTTTTATATTGTCAAAAAGTAATCTATACAATTCTCCCTCTCAAAAGTTAGTTTAACTATTGAGAGGGAGAATTTTTGCAATATAATACTTCTTGGATTTTTCGATCAACATTTCCTAACGTTATCAAATTGATACGTAACCTTAATTTCATAGATTGCTTTTTGAGAAAATATTTCACTCCAATTGTAATGGCTTATTAAAGATATCTCTTTTGCGCCATATCAATATAACTAGTATGATTAAAACAAATAAAGAAACGAATATGCTCATATAATCAATTGAGCTATGATAGATAGTTTGGAAAAGTATACCTTCGCTATCTTGAGTAGAATTAGCCAAACCAAAAAAGTCAGACATAAAAAAGTTATAGGCGCCGTGAGAAGCCGCTGCAACCCAAGTATTAGAAAATAGAATTCTTAATAAAGCCCATACCATACCAATTAAAAAATAATCTATCAACTCTAGCGTAAATCCTCCTGCATTGCTCAGATGCATTAACATAAAAAATAAACTACTTACTACCACTCCCCATAAAAGATTAGTTTTTTTCGCGATCCCACCTAATACAAATCCTCGGCTAATTACTTCTTCTTGTGATCCTTGAGCTAGATAAAACACCATGCTTATTAGTAATGTAGACCAAGAAGATTTCGCAAAAACTTCTTGGAAATCAGCTCCGCCAATTAATACATAGCCGAATACAATAAAAGCAATTAAGAGACCTCCAATTAAATACCCTAAGATAAACTTTTTTAAGAAATCTTTTTTAGAAAAACCTAATATTCTGATATCTTTATATATTAACTTAGTTAATACTACAAAAAAGAAACTAATCATTAAAAAAAAGAAAACATCAAGTATCAAGCTAACTAATTGGTTTCCTTGCAGATTTGGAAATAGTTGTTCAAAAAAAACGGATTTTAAATAAATGGAAATAAACAAACCTAAAAAAGCGACAAAATAACTCAGAACAGGGGGATTATAATAGCAATTGCTTTCTTCATGATTCTCATAAGTCAACCTCCTTTTTTATTTTATTCTAATTGAATAAACTTATTTAGTAAAACAATCTCTCTAATATACGTTTTATGATCTTATAAACATACGTATAAAGTTTAAATGATGGAATGTAATGATAATTTAATTTATTATCCATCTGAGAAACTTGGTTTAAACCTGTAATGAGTTTTTTTAATGAAAAATCACTTTTTCTCCTTCCTTAGTAATATCCGAAAGCGAAATGATTAAAGTACATCCTTAAAAATTAAGTGAAAGCTGATTACTTTCAGAGCAGGTAACTAAGGTAGATAATTAAAGACCGTTTATAAAGTAAATAAAGAAGAAAAATGATAGTACGAAATCATTATGAAAAGCTGTCTCAACAACCGTTAAGAGAATATTTTTTATTTAAATATTTAAAAAAATTCTAAAAACAGTAAAATTTTCAAACTATTTTTATTTCTATTATCGTGACATAATTAAGTCACTATCACAGACCGTTGACAACTATTTTCCTTTTGAAAACTATTCTCAGGAGTATTTGTGATAGTACTCTTCTCATTATCATTATTCTGCTAGCACTAAACCATTCTCCTATGATTATGATAATGACCTTCTGTTCAAAAGCCACTTAGAAAAGTGGCTTTTTTGTAATCAGAAGATTCATCTTTCAGGATAATAAAAATGATTTTTTACATTTTGGTTTATTAGTAGTTTTACCTCAAAATTTTTTATGAAAATAGAGCTTTCTCTCATATATTGAATGAAAGTTAACATGAGCGAAAACGCATCTGTATAGTTAATTAGGTTCGAAGTACTGGTTTAGACAAATTTATTATCAAGCTTTCTATCACCTATTAGCATCTGTTTAGAAGTAAATCAAACTGTTTAAACAGTTTGAAAAGTATTAGAAAGCTCAAGGAATGGGACTTTCTTATACTTTTATTTTTTGGCATAGTATTTGCTTAATATAAAGTGAGGTGAAAAATATGAAAAAAAAATTTTTAGTTGCAACACATGGGCGACTAGCAAGCGGCTTTCAAAATTCAATGGCGATTTTAGCTGATAAAGGAGCAGAACTTGAAGTCATTAATGCATATTTAACAAATGAAGACTATACGCCCATCATTTCTAACTTTATAGATTCTATCGAAGAAGGAGAACAAGGAATTATCTTTACCGATCTGTTTGGCGGAAGTGTAAATCAAACAGTGGTAGCAGAAATGATAAAACAAAAAAAAGATCAATTGTTTGTCATTTCTAATAGTAATTTAGCAATTATATTATCTTTAGTCCTAACACCGGAAAATGAGGTCTTTACAAAACAAAGTATAAACGAAGCAATTGAGATAAGCCAGGTTCGTTTAGTATCAACAGATTTGCCTACAGAAGAGATATTTTTTTAAATCAAAAGTGTAAGAAGAAACTATTATAGTAATTTGATACAAAATAAGGAGGAAAAAAGAATGATAACTCAAATACGTGTGGACGATCGACTAATCCATGGTCAAGTAGCTGTAGTTTGGACGAAAGAATTAAATGCGCCATTATTAGTGGTTGCTAATGATGAAGCAGCAAAAAATGAGGTCATGCAAATGACATTGAAGATGGCTGTACCAAATGGAATGAAACTATTGATTCGTTCGGTGGATGATGCTATCAATATATTCAATGATCCAAGAGGAGCCGACAAACGAATTTTTGTCATTGTAAATAGCGTATCCGATGCAAATAAAATAGCTCAAAATGTAGAAAACATAGAAACAGTCAATGTTGCTAACGCAGGTAGATTTGATAAATCTGATCCATCAACGAAAAAAATGATATTTCCTAGTGTGCAGTTGAATCCTAATGAATTAGCTGCAGCAAAGGAATTAGCTAAATTAGATCGAGTAAATAGTTACAACCAGGTGTTGCCGTCAAATCCGCAATTAAGTTTAGAAGATGCATTAGAGTAGGGAGGAATAAAATATGTTAATGCACGCAACTATGGCAGCTTTAGCAGTATTTATCTGTTTTGCGGGTAACTATTTGACTGGACAAAGTATGATGGAACGTCCATTAGTAGTAGGTCTCGTTACAGGTATTTTAATGGGGGACATGAAAACGGGTATTTTGATGGGAGCCTCTTTGGAAGCCGTATTTTTAGGAAATGTAAATATTGGCGGAGTGATAGCAGCAGAGCCAGTAACGGCCACAACTTTAGCTACAACTTTCGCCATCATTTCTAATGTAGAACAAAAAGCAGCAATGACTCTCGCTGTGCCAATTGGTATGTTAGCTGCATTTGTCGTTATGTTTTTGAAAAATGTTTTCATGAATATCTTTGCTCCAGCTTTAGATAAAGCTGCACGTGAAAATAACCAAAAAATGATCCTTACGCTACATTTTGGTACATGGGTGATCTATTATTTAATCATTGCATCTATTTCTTTCATTGGAATTTTAGCTGGGAGTGGTCCGGTAAATTCCTTTGTTGAACATATCCCTCAAAGTCTAATGAATGGTCTTAGTGCAGCTGGAGGGTTGTTGCCTGCTGTTGGATTTGCCATGTTGATGAAGCTCTTATGGGACAATAAGTTAGCTGTTTTTTATATCCTTGGATTTGTTCTAACCGCTTACTTACAACTGCCGGCAGTGGCTGTTGCTGTGATTGGGGTTGTTATCTGTGTTGTCAGCGCTCAGCGGGATATTGAAATTAGAGAGGTTGGTAAAAATGGTAATAGGCATGACAAAGGGCTAATGACAAAAGCAGAAGAAGAGGAGGACTTTTTCGCATGAGATTCCAAGAAAACTTGACAAAAGAAGAAAAGAAAATGATGCGTTCTGTCTTTTGGCGTTCATGGACGATGAATGCCAGTCGTACTGGAGCAACGCAATACCACGCAGTAGGCGTCATTTATACGCTGCTGCCAGTTATCAATCGTTTTTATCAAACAAAAGAAGAACGTGCAGAGGCAATTGTTCGCCATACAACCTGGTTCAATGCAACGATGCATATTAATAATTTCATTATGGGATTAGTTGCTTCAATGGAAAAGCAAAATAGTGAAGATGAACATTTTGACGCCAGTTCAATCACTGCTGTTAAAGCATCATTAATGGGACCAATATCAGGTATTGGAGATTCATTTTTCTGGGGAATTTTACGGGTAATCGCAGCGGGTATCGGTATCTCTTTAGCAGCAACTGGTTCTCCGCTAGGTGCAATCATATTTTTATTGATTTATAATATTCCGGCTTTTCTCATTCACTATTACGCACTGTATAGCGGTTATTCTGTGGGTGCCAGTTTTATTCAACGAATGTATGAATCAGGTGGAATGAAAATTTTGACAAAAGCTTCAAGTATGTTGGGCTTAATGATGATGGGATCAATGACAGCATCGAATGTCAAATTCAAGACCATCTTAGAAGTGAGCGTGGAAGGCAGCAAAGAAGTGATGAAAATTCAAGATTACCTTGATCAATTATTTATAGGCATCGTACCATTAGCGGTGACGTTATTTGCATTTTGGTTATTACGGAAAAAAGTCAACGTAAATGTAGTAATGTTTGGTATTATGTTTTTAGGTATTATATTAGGACTGTTAGGGATATGCTAGAAAACACTGCTGTTTTTTTCGATATTGATGATACATTATTAGACAATTATAGTGCCTTCAAATGTACCATCCGAAAGTACTATCCTGACTCTTTCCTCGAAGAACCTTTTTTAAAGCGTCTTTATCATGAATTCCGCTGTCATAGCGAAAAGATTTATAAGTTTTATCAAGAAGGAAAATTAGATAAAAAAAAGAAAGACGAACGATGGTTACTAGTGATGGAAACATTAAATTCAAAGAAGAATACCAATTTATCTGAATTAGATGCTTACTATCATTTATGCCAAAGCAAACAGACTTTGTCAGTTGAAATGTCTTTACTTTTAAGTGTTTTGAAAAAAAGTGGAATTCTATGCGGAATTATAACAAATGGATTCACTCAGCAACAGCAAAGTAAACTAGATCAATTAGAACTTGATCGTTTTATCGAACCGAGATGGCAATTTATTTCAGAAAAGTTAGGTGATGCAAAACCAAGTGTAAGCTGTTTTCGAAAAGTTTCTAAACAATTGCCAGAAAAGATAACAAAAATTTATTATTTAGGGGATAGTTATCAAAATGATGTTATTCCATCTAGATTAGCCGGCTGGTGTCCGATCTGGTTGAATCATTTTGTTGATGATGAAGCAGCAGAGATTCTACAAGCTAAAACCGACAATGAAGCAGCCACCTTGATATTATCTCAATTACTACGTTCGAAATAAGTAGAGCCGTGTCCCATAGGAAAAACTACTGTAGCTAAGAGTATGATTTGATACACTCTGACTGCAGTAGTTTTGATTTTTTAGTATTCCATCTGCTGTAAGTCTTTTTGGAGGATATGGCATTTCCATTTCTTATCATATACTATATTTTTTATGAGGAGGTTTGAGTATGCGACAAGAAACGAGAGAGCAGTTACTGAATTTATTATCTGGAGCAACTACCTTGACAACACAGGAGATTGCTGATTCTATCTCATTAAGCCGCTCAGCAACAAGCTTATATTTGAATGAATTATTAGATAAAAATGAAATACAAAAAAGCGGAACAAAACCAGTGTACTGGTCAATTGCTGAATCAGAAAATAAAGGCGTGAAAGATGCGTTTGCTCAGTATATTGGAAATAATGGTAGTGCTAAACGAGCAATTGAGACGTGTAAGGCAGCAGTATTGTATCCACCATTAGGATTACCACTTCTTTTGCACGGAGCAAGTGGAGTTGGAAAAAGTTTTTTAGCACACTTAATTTTTAAATATCTTAAAGAAAAAAAGTGTAAAGGAACAAAAAATTTCTTTGTCTTCAATTGTGCAGATTACGCTAATAACCCTGAGTTATTATCTTCTATTCTATTCGGACACACAAAAGGTGCTTTTACAGGAGCAGAAAAAGAAAAGGTTGGTCTTTTAGCGCAAGCTGATGATAGTGTTTTATTTTTAGACGAAGTACATCGATTATCTCACGAGAATCAGGAAAAACTATTTCAATTTATGGATACAGGGAATTTTCGGCCTATCGGCGAAGAAGCAGAAATGATTTCTTCGAATGTTCGATTATTATTTGCAACGACTGAAAAGCCTGAAGAAGCACTATTACCGACATTTTATCGACGTATTTCCGTTATTGTTGAATTACCAGCTTTTCATGAACGACCAATATTTGAGCGTCTAGAGCTAGTCAAATATTTGTTTGAACGAGAAGCAAAGCGAATAAAAAAGAATATAGTTATTTCAAACGAGAATTTTTTTGCCTTAACAACACAAGAACTTTCAGGTAATATTGGAAGCTTATCAAATCAGGTAAGGATGAGTTGTGCTGATGCATTAAGGCTGACACCTCATAGTCAAACATTATTTATAGGTCAAGATAAGAAAACAACAGTTAAAATAACTTACCCCTCTACATCTAGTCCATCTATTGAGGAATACCAGATTTTTGCAGAGAGACTGATGCCTATATTAGATATAAATGAATTTGCTGAATTAAAAGAAAAATTACAAAAATTTGATAGTCAATACTTAGAAAATGTAGTGACTTTGTCAAATGATAGTTTGTCTTTAAGTATGAAAACAAGCATCCAAAAACAAAATCGTAGAATCATCGACAATGAAGCGATGACGCTAGAACCCCTTGAAATTGTTTGTAGGTTACTACAAATTTTAAAAGGAAAACTACCAGAAAAAAATTTAAAAGAAAAAATACATCTACTATCAAAACAGTATCCTAGAACTATACTTTTAACTACTAATCTCACAAGAGAGCTTCCTCTAGAAATTCGCCCCTTTGTTACTTTCTTCTTAGGTGTAATGCTGATTGGCAAGGTCTCAGAAGACATCCGTTACCAAGCATTACTAGTAGCTCATGGAAATGCGACTGCTAGTAGTATTCAAGCTGTGGCAAATAAAATGTGTGGAGATTACGTTTTTGATGCTATCAATATGCCTTTATCATCTTCTGCTAGAGATATTATCACAAAAGTTAATGATTGGCTTTCAGAAAGAGATACATCTGAAGGAGTGATCATGCTTGTGGATATGGGCTCATTAACTCATTTATATAAGAGCTTGAAGCCTCAAATTTTAGGAGAATTATTAGTTATTAATAATTTAACTACCTCTTATGCACTAGAGATTGGACAGCAACTAATCAATGGAAATCTTTTTTATGAGATTGCAAAAACGGCAGAAAGTGATTTTGTAACGAATATCCAGTATTTTGAAGGTTTTGCTGTAGAAAAAAATGTCATTATTTCTAGTATATCTGGTCGTGATATTGCTAAGAAAATAAAAATGATCTGTGAAAAATACTTTAATCCTGACATTAAACTAATCGTATTAAACTACGGAGAATTAGTGAGCACATTAGAACGAGCTTCTTCGGAAGAAGGATATTTGAAAGAGACGGCGTTGATCTTGACAACTTCCTATCTGGATAACACAACCCCGGTTCCTAGTATTAATCTAATTGATGTTTTGGATGAAGATGCAGAGAATAAATTGAATAGACAATTGAGAAACCTAATTCATCCTAGTAGTGTTCCATTATTAACGAACGAATTCATCCATTTCTTTTCAAAAGAAGGTTTATCTGAAAAACTCGAATTTTTAAACCCTGATGTGATTATCCGACAAGTAGAAGATGTAGTAGAAAAGTGCGAGAAAAGATTCAGTCTTCAGTTGAATGCTAAAATGAAGTTCAATTTAATGATGCATCTAGCTTTGATGGTCGAACGAACGATACTTGGTGCAGAAGACTATCCAGTCCCAGAAGATATCAACCAGCTGAAAATCAACAACAAATTGTTTTATCAAAATACACAAACGATTTTCTATACTTTGGAACAGTTTTATAAAATCAAAATATCGACATGGGAATTATATATACTTTATGAAATTTTAGTGGGATAGAAAGTATGAATCCATCTGTTTGAATATTTTTTATTTGAGTATGATCAATACCAATAAACGTGTATCATTGATTAGTTTTATTCATTACTTTTAAATATTTATAGTCATAGATAAGCTTCATGTAGGAATTCGTCAGCCGCGTATTATTCTACATGGAGTTTAATTTTTGTATGGTGATCCAGTCAAACTTTATTTAGGATAGAACGTGTAAGCCATGATATTTTTAGAGAATATACGGTTTAAGATATTGAAAGCTGTTCTCAATTTTTTAGTTTAAGAAATTTGAAAAAGCGTTTGATTATTTATATTACGACTTAGTGCAATAAAAAACGTATTTTAACAGTACATGTAGTCGTCTTTATAATAGATAAACTCTGTAAGTTTAGTTAAAAAGCTATAAGTTGCACTTAGTTAAGTGCAAACATTTCATATTGTTGTTAGTTTAGAAAACGCTTATATTAGCAATGTAAGGAGAGATGATAATGCAGCAGCTAACAAAAAGAGAAAGGCAGCTTTTGATTTACTTGGTGGAAATGTCTGAACCGGTAACAATCAAAAAGTTGGCTGAAAAAGAAAATGTTAGTGTTCGGACGATAAAATACGATCTAGATGATATAAGAGAGTGGCTGAATGAACGGAAGCAAGTCCTATATAGCAAACGTAGTCAGGGAATTTGGATGAATATTAGTAGCTCTGATCGAATCAAATTAAAAAGCGAATTGATGGATGTTAATCGTTTTGAAATATTTGCAGATCAAAGTCTCCGAATCAAACGTTTACTAATTATGCTTTTAGTAACAAAAGAAGCTATTACTGGAATGAAAATGGCCAACGCATTAGATGTCAGCAAAGATACGATCATGAATGATTTAGATGTGCTGGAAAATAATTTTCTTAAGGAAGGATTGACCTTGAATCGTCAGGCGCGAAAGGGTTTTTGGATCACAGGAGAAGAACGTCTAGTTCGATTAACGATTGAAGAGATTCTTCAAAAAGAGTTCACGGATTATGACATTTATAAATTAATGTCATTGTTATTGAACGGCGGTGAGACTGAATACTTTGAAATGTATTCTGCTACTGCTACACCTATCCAAGAGGTATTTAATCAAGTAATCATTCGAATGCGGCACTTACTGGAATTTGAAAATCTAGAGAAACTGAATTACGCGGAATTACTAAATATTCTGATTCGAGTGACAATTGCTACCGTTCGCTTACGCAAAGAGGCTACAATTGGTCGTTATCAATTGGTTGCTGAACAAGAATTAGACAAAAACGATCTTTCTTATCGCGTCATGCAGCAGGTCTTTGATTATTATCAGTTGCCACTGTTCGAGGATGAATATCATTATATCTATAGTGATACATTCGACACGATTCACCAGCAAGACGTTATGAAACTAGTTGAGAATGTGATTTATAAAGTAAGTAAAGCAATCAACCATTCTTTTTATCAAGATCCACAATGGTTGACGAATCTGTATGCTCATTTATCTATGCGATTATCGAGAAAGAAAAAATTTGTCAATGAATATAATCCTTTTAAAGAAGATATCAAGCAGAAATACCCGGAATTATTTGATGCAATCAAGCAAGCAGTTCGACAAGAAATAAGTGAACAAAATATTCTGATCAATGATTCTTTCGTGGCATATATCGCCTTACACTTTTTGGTTTCCTACGAAAGAGAAGAAGATCTACGAAGCGTTAGAGCCGTCTACATTTGTTCAACAGGGTTGGGTGTGACTAGTCTGATCAAGCAAAAGATCAATGAAGAATTAAATAATATCACTATCGTGGCATTTGCTTCAGTATTGAATGCGCAAGAAATGATTGCTACCAAAGATCCTGATTTGGTGATTAGTATTTTTCCAATCAATGGCATCGATCGTCCTTTCATCAAAGTCCATCCATTACCCACTGAACAGGACTTGAAAAAAATTCAACAAATAATAAAAAAAATACTAGCTTCTTCCAATCAGCAGGAAAGGCATAACTTGAATCTTAGAGAAACGTCCATCAATAAAGATACTTTAGAAGACTTTAGCAAGGAATTGATTTTGAAAGCTTATACGATTTATGAACGTTTACTTGTCATTTTGGAAGCAGAATTGATCCAAGAATATCGAGAAGCTTTTTTGCTTCATGTATTCTTAATGGTTCATCGTATCACATTTGATCAACAATATATGGCAGAAGGTCGTCAAGTAGATCAGATTATTTTAGACAAAGGAACACTGGTAGGAAAAATCGAAGCAGTTTTTGCAGAAAATAATTTAGGAATCAATCAGTCAGAAATCAGTGCATTATTCTCATATATAAAAGAAGGAGCGTCAAGTTAGTGAAAATGTCAGACGAGGCTTTAAAAATTATCGAGGAAAGTCAAAATCGGGAAAAGTTAAAACAAGTGATTGATCTAATTGAAGAGCGATTAGTAGAACATGCTATTGTACCAACCGAGTTGCAGTGGACCATTCTAATTAATCACTTGAATGAGATGCTGAAACGTTCTCAAAGAAAGGAAACGATTCCCGTAGTCGATCGGGATTTGTTCAAAGAAGTATCCAAAGAAGCCATAACTATTTCTGATGAAATAGTTAGAAGTATCGGTAATTTAACCGATGATGAAATATATGTTTTGTCGATTCATTTTGAAACAGCAAAAAATAATTAATATTTAGGAGGGAACAATCATGATTACAGTAGTTATTGCAGACCGTATGGGTAAAGGACAAAATGTGGCCAAAGGGGTAGAAGCAGCTGGCGGCAAAGCATTTGTCGTACCAGGAATGGGGGCAGATATGCGTTTGGGCGATGTGATGCAACAAGAGCATGCAGATATGGGTATCTCTTTTTGTGGTAGTGGTGGTGCAGGTGCATTAACAGCAGCAACAAAATATGGCTATCCAGAACGACATGGTATGCGTTCGATTGAAGAAGGGATTACAGCTATCAAGGATGGCAAAACTGTTCTAGGTTTCGGCTTTATGGATCAAGAGGAATTAGGGAAACGTCTGACAGAAGAATTTATCAAAAAGCATGGAAAATAGAAAGAGGGACATGAAATGAGCGTTCAAAAGACAATTCAGCAAAAAGTTATCGTCTCCGGTAAAGGGGAAACAAAGCAACATGCTTTTGCATCAGCGTTAGCAGAAATTCAAAACAAAATAATGGAACAATCAAACGTATTATTGCGAATCGAACCAGTCAATGTGGATATTTTAAAGGCGGTCGAAAACAAATACACAGAACGCTTTCTATTTTTCTTCTTCCCACGGCAACGTATCAGCTATGAAGTCGAACTTTCTATTACTGTGGCTGTAACAGAAATAAAATTGGCAGACATATCGTTCAGCCAGCAAATGACTGAAGATCCAAATGGGATTGCCATTCCATTTGTAACTAAAAAAATCTAATTTTGAATTATAAGGGGGAAAGAATAACGTGGATTTCGTAATCATTCTAGTCAAATCGGTTATTATCGGGGGATTACTTGGTTTTGCAGCATCTGTCGGGGCAGCTCGAATGTTTCATGCACCTAATACACAAGGTTTAGGAGCTTTTAGAACATTAGGCGAAATGAATGCCTGCATGGGTGATCCAGCTTCTCATTTTTCATTTGGTTTAGGCTTTTTCTTTAATGCATGGGCTTCTTCAGTTGGCGCTGGTGCATTCACACAAGATGTGACGCATCGAATCATTCCCAATTGGGCAGCGGCAGCACTTCTAGCAAAAAACAAAGATGTCACCCAGACCATGCATGATCCGAAAAAAATGGGGATCATTGGAGCGGTTATCGGGGCAGGGGTGGTAGCCTTCTTAAACACAACAGCTGCAGCAATTCCAGAGGCGTTACAAGTGACGGCGGTTTCCGTTTTGGTACCAGCGGCGACGATTCTGATCAATACAGTAATGCCAGTTATTTTTTGGTTGGCAGCTTTAGACGCAGGGAAACGAACTGGTTTTTGGGGCACTCTTTTTGGCGGTATCGCGCAATTGATCATGGGAAATGCGGTACCTGGTGTTGTTCTAGGAATCTTGATTGGTAAAGGCGTCGATGAGAGCGGTTGGAATCGCGTCACGAAGAGCATGATGATCGCTATTGTTTTATTATTTATTTTCAGTGGATTTTTCCGTGGATTTGATATGGAAATGATCAAGAGCTTCCAGCTTCAAGTGCCTAATTGGCTTGATAACTTGCACAACATCTTTAGTGTGAAATAGGAGGAGAATCATGGAGACAACAGAAGAACAAGCAAAAGTATTAGAAGTAAAGCGGCAAAAGAGCTTTTGGTTTGCAGACTGGTCTTTTCCGCTAATCGTAGGAATTATGTCCGCTGCTGTATTTGCAGGAACACACATGTATGTGATGTATGGTGTGGTTGCATTCAATGAAGTTTCGATCGTGGCGATGTTAAAAGCCGGGCTGGATGGCGGATCCTATGGCGCAGCGGCAGCGTTTGGTGCTAGTTTCTTATTTGCCAGAATTTTAGAAGGCTCTTTAGTTGGGATCTTGGACTTAGGCGGTTCGATCCTAACTGGGATCGGAATAGGGGTACCAGCAATTCTCTTAAGTATGAAAATAGCGGCACCAATCGATAATTTTGCACTCTCTTTATTGACTGGTTTGGTTCTAGGTTTGATTGTTGGTGGCATCATTGTCTTGATTCGTAAATTTACGATCAATCAATCAAATTCCACTTTTGGTGCTGACGTCATGATGGGGGCAGGAAATTCATCTGGACGTTTTTTGGGTCCATTAATTATATTAAGCGCGTGTGCAGCATCTATTCCAATCGGCATTGGCGCTACATTAGGAGCACTAGGATTCTATGCTTGGAAAAAACCAATTGCTGGAGGTGCTATTTTAGGAGCAATGATTTTAGGAGCAATCTTCCCGGCAGTAAATTAATAGAAAGAGGGTCATTAAATGTTTGATACTTTGATTAAAAATGGAAGGTTGGTTGATGGATCTAAGATAGAGGTCGCTATAGAAAAAGGCATGATTAAAGCAGTTGCAACAGAAATAAATCAGCCGGCGCAAGAAGTAGTTGACTTGGAGGGAAAGTATTATTTATCCGCTGGGTGGATCGATGATCATGTCCACTGCTATGAAAAGATGAATCTTTATTATGACTATCCTGATCAGATAGGGGTCGAAAAAGGTGTGACGACGGTCATTGATGCTGGAACTACGGGAGCAGAAAACATCCGTGAATTTTATCAATTGACGAAATCGGTCAAGACAAATGTGTATGCGCTAATGAATATCTCTAAATGGGGCATTGTCAAACAAGATGAACTTGCTGATCTAACAAAGATTCAAGAAGATCTAGTAAGTACTGCGTTAGCAGAACTGCCGGAATTTATTGTCGGGATCAAAGCGAGAATGAGTAAGACAGTTGTTGGTGAAAATGGCATTAAGCCATTAGAATTAGCTAAAAAAATCCAGTCAGAAAACAATGATCTGCCATTGATGGTTCATATCGGTTCTGCACCTCCTGAGTTAGAAGAAGTATTGTCAAGAATGGAAAGAGGCGATGTATTGACCCATTGTTTTAATGGAAAACCAAACGGTATTTTAGATCCAAAGACAGATCAAATTAAAAACTTTGTCTGGGATGCTTACAATAATGGTGTTGTCTTTGATATTGGACATGGGACGGATAGCTTTAATTTCCATGTGGCAGAAACCGCACTAAAAGCAGGAATGAAAGCTACCTCTATTAGTACGGATGTCTACATCCGCAATCGTACAAATGGCCCAGTTTTTGATCTAGCAACTACTTTAGAAAAATTGAGGGTAGTCGGCTATTCTTGGGAAGAAATCATTGAAAAAGTTACAGCAGTTCCTGCACGGAATTTTCATTTGAAGAATAAGGGCCAGTTAGCTGTCAATTATGATGCAGATTTGACGATATTTGAGATTGTTGAAAATGAAAAGGAATTGAAAGATTCCAACGGATTTACACGTATAGCTAAAGAACAAATTTTACCGATTAAAACAATTATTGGAGGCGTCATATATGACAATTAGCTATGGAAAGTTTGATTTAAAAGAAGTCATTAATGCATCGGGAAAAATGACGATCCTAGGGGTTTCTAAGGTATCTGAAAGTGTCCTAGCAGCACAACGATTTGGAGGCGAGCATTTTTTTGAGATGAGTGATCTTGCCATCAAAACCGGCGCTTATCTTTCTCAATTACTGAAAGTGGAAGATGCGCAAATCGTTTCTTCTGCTTCAGCAGGGATAGCTCAATCTGTTGCTGCTTTAATCGGACAGGGCAACATGTACCATGTCTATCATCCCTATACAGAAAAAATCGCTAGACGGGAAATCATCATACCTAAGGGACATAATGTAGATTATGGGACACCGGTTGAAGTAATGGTTGCTCAAGGTGGAGGAAAAGTCATAGAAGCTGGCTATGCAAATATGTGTACACCGGAACATGTTTCCATGATGATTACGGAAAAAACTGCTGCGCTTCTATATATTAAAAGTCATCATGCAGTTCAGAAAAGTATGCTGACGGTGGCAGAAATGGTAGAAGTTGCCAAAGCTCATCGTTTGCCATTGATCGTTGATGCAGCTGCGGAAGAAGATTTATTCAAATATAGCGAAATGGGCGTTGACTTAGTGATTTACTCTGGGGCAAAAGCAATCGAAGGTCCGAGTGCCGGACTGGTCATAGGAAAAAAGAAGTATATTCAATGGATTCGGCTACAGTCTAAAGGTATTGGCCGAGCAATGAAAATCGGTAAAGATAATATTTTAGGCTTTACCCAGGCACTAGAAGATTATTTAAAAAATGGGAGCGAATCCGGTGACTCCATGAAGCAACGATTAACGCCTTTTGTTAACGCAATCAATCAACTTCCTGACCTATCAGCGAAAATAGTTCAAGATGGTGCCGGCAGAGATATTTATCGAGCAAGTGTAACGATTAATGGCGATAAAAGTGCGAAAGAAGTCATTCAGGAATTAAAAGCACGAAATCCAGCAGTCTACACCCGAGAATATCAAGCAAATAACGGAATCATTGAGTTCGACATTCGTTCCGTCAGCCAAAACGAAATGGAAAAAATCATAAAAAGATTGAGAGAAATCATGTAGGAGGCTTTTAAATTGTCAGTTATCCCAAATTATTATAAAAATCGTGTATGTTTAAATGTATTAGCTCATTCAGTTGAAAATGCAAAAGCATGCTATGAAGCAGCGGAAGGGCATGTCGTACTAGGTGTGCTATCGAAAAATTATGCTAGTGATGAAGCAGCAATCGAAGATATGAAAAGGTACCAAGACGCAACCAATAATGCGTTGTCAGTTGGATTAGGCGCTGGAGATCCAAACCAAAGTCAGATGGTTTCGCGTTTATCTGGGGTTTTACAACCACAACATGTCAATCAAGTATTTACTGGCATGGGGACTTCTCGTGCTTTATTGGGTCAAAATGATACGGTCATCAATGGATTGGTTTCACCAACAGGTAAGATCGGCTATGTCAATATTGCTACAGGTCCGTTAAGTTCACAAGCGCCAGCAGCTGAAGTGCCTATTGAAACTGCCATTCAAATGCTGCAAGACATGGGAGGTACTTCAATCAAGTATTTCCCGATGAAAGGCTTAGCACATAGGGAAGAATTTAAAGCAGTTGCGGAAGCTTGCGCAAAATATGATTTCTATTTAGAGCCAACAGGAGGAATTGATCTTTCAAACTTTGAAGAAATTCTGAAAATTGCAATCGATGCAGGTGTAAAAAAAGTGATTCCTCATGTTTACAGTTCAATTATAGATAAAGAAACAGGAGATACGCGTATAGGAGACGTAAGGATACTATTAAGCATGGTAAAAAAAATTATTCACTAACTCATTAGAAAATAAGAAGCTTATTCCAGAATGAAATGGAATAAGCTTTTTATAATTAATTACGGAAATTGTTAATGTAGATAATAATTTAGATGTACGTAAGCAGAAGTACAGAAATGTAAGATTTTCCAATAGTATTTTATTCAACATAATAAATTGTATATCAATTTTTTAGCGAAATTTCTATTTATTCCAAAAATTTCAGTTATTACGGAATCATTTTGTGCTTAATAAAAAGAAACCGTTTTTATATACTGTAAGTGTAGAAAGAAAGGCGGTAGGAAAATGAAAAAAATTATTGCAATCACATCCTGTCCAGTTGGCATTGCCCATACATACATGGCAGCAGAAAACTTAGAGAAGGCGGGGAAAGCAGTTGGCGCCGAGGTAAAAGTCGAAACACATGGTTCTATCGGTATCGAAAATGAATTGACTGCAAAAGATATCGAAGAAGCAGCTGGTGTAATCATCGCAGCGGATACTAAAATAGATAAAACACGATTTGGCGGCAAACCATTGATAACCGTAGGCGTGCAAGAAGGAATTCATCATGCAGATGAATTGGTAGGAGAGATTTTAGCAGGAAAAGCGCCAATCTATAAAAGTACAGAGACCACTATTTCTGCCGAAAATAAAAGTGAATCAGAAAATTTAGGTAAGAAAATCTATAAGAGTTTGATGAATGGTGTTTCATATATGGTGCCATTCGTAGTTACAGGAGGATTATTGATCGCGATTTCATTAACATTGGGTGGAACAGCGACGCCTGAAGGAATCAAGATACCAGAAGGAACGATTTGGGCAACGATGAATAGTATCGGAAGTATTGCTATGGGATTGATGGTTCCAATCTTATCTGCATTTATTGCGCAAAGCATTGCAGATCGTCCGGGACTTGTTCCTGGATTTGTTGGGGGGATGTTAGCAGCAAATGGCGCATTATATGGTAGTGATGCGAATGCAGGGTTCTTAGGCGGAATCATCACTGGATTTTTAGCAGGTTTCATTGCTTTAGGAATCAAGAAAGTACGAGTACCGAAAGCTTTACAATCGATTATGCCAATCATTGTTATCCCAATTTTAGGATCATTGGCAGTTGGTTTTGTGTTTATCTACGTTATTGGAGAACCAGTAGCTCTTTTATTTAGTTCGTTGACTCACTTTTTAGCAGGGATGCAAGGAGGAAGTGAATTTGTTTTAGCTATGATCTTAGGAGCAATGATTGCTTTTGATATGGGTGGACCGTTCAATAAAGTAGCCTTTCTGTTCGGGTCTGGCTTGATTGCAGAAGGAAATTATTCCATTATGGGTCCAATTGCTGTAGCTATCTGTATCCCTCCGTTAGCATTAGGATTGGCATCATTGACATTGAAAACCAAATTTACAAAAACAGAACGAGAAGCTGGTAAGGCATCCTTAGCAATGGGGCTGTTCGGGATCACAGAAGGTGCGATTCCGTTTGCTTCAACAGATCCATTACGAGTGATTCCAAGCATTGTAGTCGGAGCGATGACAGGAAGTGTCATCGCAATGCTTTCAGGAGTGACAGATCATGTCGCTCATGGCGGTCCAATCGTAGCAGTTTTAGGAGCAGTCGATCATGTAGCCATGTTTTTTGTAGCAGTGATTGCAGGTATTGCTGTCACCGTGTTAATGTTAAGAATCTTGAAACGAACATTACAACATACTGCAGTTGCTGCAGCAAATGGGGTAGCGGTAGCGGATTTAACAGAATCTGAAACAAGGGATGTTTATACAAAACCTGAAACGTTTGATTCTATTACGGATATTATGTCAGATGAAGCAATCGTTCTAGGAGAAACAGCAACAACAAAAGACGGAGTAATCGAAGATTTAGTCCAACGTTTAGAAAAAACAGCGGCGATCACAGATAAAAACGGATTTAAAGAAGTCATCTATGATAGAGAAAAGGAAAGTACAACGGGAATCGGCATGGGAATCGCTATTCCACACGGAAAATCAGCTTATGTTCGTAAACCAACGGTGGCTTTTGCCAAAAGTCAAGATGGAGTAGAGTGGCATTCTTTAGATGGAAAACTTGCACATATGATCTTTATGATTGCTGTACCTGAAAACAGCCAAGGAGATATGCACTTGAAAATACTGCAACGTCTTTCACGTAAATTGATGGATGATGATTTCCGTCAAGCATTGATGGATGCGCCAGATAAAGCAGCGGTTCACCAATTATTAAGTGAAATGTAATAACATAAGATGAAAAATCGACCGTGATGAGACATAATAGATGTGTTATCATGATCGATTTTTTATTTGGAAGGGAGTTTCTGCTTATTATGAATCAGCGTCAGCAATCTTTGATTTACCAATTAATTGAAACGAATAATTATATCACAATAAAAAAGCTAGCAGAGCATTTCCATGTGTCGGAAAGAACGGTTCATAGCGATTTGAATGTCATCGAAACTTGGTTCAGGGACAAACAGCTGCCTTTGATGATTGAAAGAAAAAAGGGTACAGGAATCTTGTTGAATGGTCTGCCTCACGAAAAGGAACAATTGAAACGAGCACTTAATGAAGAGGCACAAACAGAAATGGATAAAAACCAGCTTCGTCAATTATTGATTTTCCATCTGCTAGTAGCAAAAGACGGATTTAGTCTTGAAGAGCTTTCAGAAAAACTATATGTTGGAAAACGTACGATTCGTAAAGAATTGACAGAGCTGAAAAGCTTTTTTGAGTACCATCATTTACAGCTAGTATCCAAAACAAAACTTGGCACTTTTCTTAAAGGCGATGAACAAGAAAAAAGACAGCTGCTTGTTAAGACGCTACGCAATATGCAGAAAGAAGATCCACAAAGTCCTTCGTTGAAAGAATTTTTTGCCAAAGATACGTTAAAAGTCATCCAACATACATTAAAAGAAGTTTTCTATGAAAATCATCTAGAACAACCAGGAGGACTGACTAGTGTAGAGATTCATATCTATTTTATGCTTGAGCGAATGAAACAGTACCAGAAAGTGAAATTAAGTAAAGACGAAAATGAAGTCGTTGAGCATACCCAAGCACAGCAGTTAAGTAGTCAGATCTTAGCAAAGTTAGCTACTATTTACCCAATTGAATTTTCTCCTGATGAAATCAATTATCTGGCTTTACGTATCGCCAATCTTTTTACAAACTCACAAGCAGCCACACGATTTCAAAAGGAATCTAGTACACTTGCTGATCATTTGATTGTACAAGTGGAGCAGTTTTTAGGTTATTCATTGAAAGAAGATCAGTTACTGAAACAAAACTTAAGGTCTCATTTATCTTCGACCTATTTTCGACTCCATTACGGCTTGCAGATTTCTAATCCACTGACGAAAAATGTATTTAGTACGTACACACAACTTTTTTTAGTTTTACAGTTGATTCTAGAAGATTATTTTGAGAAAGAAAATTTTTATGTTCCGCAAGATGAGACAGCTTATTTAACGATCCATTTCCAAGCGGCGATCGAGCGACACAAACATCAGAAAAGTAAAAGATATCAAGCCGTTTTAGTTAGTGAATATTCAAAAGCTATGGCTACTTTTCTTGAAGCACGGCTGAACAGAGAACTTCCGGAATTAACGATTATAGATTTAATTGAATATAAGCCAGAACTAGAGAGGGAAGACTTTCCACCTGTTGATTTTATTTTAGCTACATTACCGTTTAAACATGCAAATATTCCAGTAATCGAGATTTCACCAATGATCACAGAAACTGACCTGGCTTATCTGACAAAATATATGCTGGAACATGTACCTATCAAGAAGAAAAAAACGTTTGATCTAGCAAGCTTTACTCATCCATTTTTGATCTTTCCTCATCTTGAATGGGCTGACCCAGTAGATATTTTAAATTTTATGGGGAATGTCTTAGTAGAACATCATTATGTGGAGCCGGAATTCGTCGATTCTGTCTTGGAACGAGACCGTCACGCCAGTACTAGAGTGGCACCATTTGTAACGATTCCTCACGGTAATCCGCTGTATGTAAAACATTCGATGATTTCTATTGCAACAATGAAAGAACCGATCCTATGGCATGGGGAACAGATACGTATCGTACTGCTGTTAGCAATAAAGAGAAAGGATTTGAAACATGCAGAGTTCAAAAAAATTTTTTCTGTTATTCACTATTTAGAAAAGCAACCAGAACAAATGGCACAGTTGATGCAATCCAATCATCCACTAGAGATTTTAACCTTGTTGTCTAGTTATGAATAAGCAGATATTAAAAAACTGCCTTTATATCTATAATAATTCTATCTATTTATTTAGAAGTAGAAAACTAAATACAAAAAAAAGAGGATGTGGTCAAAGTTGTGTCACATCCTTAAATACATGTTAGAAACAATCATTTTGAGTCAAAAAACAACGATGGAAAAGACTATTAAAAGAGATTAAGACATGGCAGATGATGAAGGAAGTAGGGGTATAGTAAGCCAATAGATTTCTTGAATATGATGCGAGAACAATTATTCGTCTTTTAAGAAAAAAAGTAGTAGAATCAGTTCATATTAAAAATAAAAAACCTTCCATTTTTGTAGGGTTGGAGGAGGTCACTACCTTGAAAAAAATCGGCTTTTTAAGCTTTGGACATTGGATGGAGCAAGGATCACTCGTGAAAACAGCTCAAGATGCTTATTTGCAATCAATCGATTTAGCAGTGGAAGCAGAAAAAATTGGAGTAGACGGAGCGTTTTTCCGCGTACATCATTTTGCCCCTCAGATTGGGTCGCCGTTTCCTTTGTTAGCTGCAATCGGCGCAAAGACGAATAAGATCGAAATCGGTACAGGACTTATCGATATGCGCTATGAAAACCCTTATTATATGGCAGAAAATGCCGGATTGACAGATATCATCACGCAAGGAAGAGTGCAACTAGGAGTGGGGCGTGGTTCACCTGAACAAGTCCTAGATGGCTGGAAATACTTTGGTTATGATTACAGTGAAGAAGAAATCAAAGAGGTAACACGGGAACGCACCCTTGAATTCTTGGAATTACTTGAAGGAAAATCATTTGCAGAACCAAATCCTCAACCAATGTTCCCACAAGGATCAGGAAAATTACGGATCGAACCTTATTCAGAAGGATTACGACAAAGAATCTGGTGGGGAGCTGGTTCACAGCAAACGGCAATCTGGGCAGCACAACATGGAATGAATCTGCAATCATCTACATTAGTCAATTACGAATCCCATGAGCCGTTCCATATCCAACAAGCAAACCAATTACGTGCGTATAAAGAAGCGTGGAAGCAAGCAAGTCATGATTTTGAACCAAGAACATTGGTCACTCGCTCGATCCAGCCAATCACCACTGATTTGGATCGACGCTTATTTGGACAAGACGGTAATCCGCAACAAGATGCTGTCGGCTATCTTGCTTATCATCGGAACCCGACGATTTTTGGAAAAACTTTTGCAGGTGAACCTGATCAATTAATCAAGGAGCTAGCTGAAGATGAAGCAATCAAAGAAGCAGACACAGTACTTGTCACGATTCCTAATACTTTGGGGGTAGAATACAACATGCACTTGCTTGAAACAATCGTAAAAGATATCGCTCCAGAATTAGGTTGGCGGTAAAAAGGATATTTCTGTAAGTGCAGGATACTTGAGTGAAAAAATAAACACTTCTAATAATCAGTTTAAAGCAAACTCCAAAAGCTAGACTTGAAAATCTGACTTTTGGAGTTTTTTTGTGAATAAACATATAGATAGGGGTACTTATTTTGGATATTCCATTGAGCAGTGAAAATAAGATAAATGAAAAAATTGTTTGTTTATTCATCATTTAGAAAATATTCGATATACTCCGTTTAGTAGATAGAATCGGTTGATATCTGTAGGGTATCATTAGTGTTTTTTACTTTTGTCTCACGCTCTTTTTTGTCTCATTTCATATAAACAATTATTTACTTTGTACTATTTATTTCATTTCTGTGATTTTAATACTTTTTGCTAGATTTTTTACATCAGCTGGAATAACTTTCCCGACTTCTGATTGCTGTGCATTTGACATGCCGCAAGCCATTGCGTACCTTACACATTCTTTTAAAGGATAATTCTGTTCTAATGAATGAGCAAAACCTCCAACAGTGGCATCCCCAGAGCCTGTTGTATTAATGACAGGAATCTTAGGGATCTCAACATTCCAAAATTCTTCTTTTACTTTGACTACTGCACCATACGAGCCGCAAGAAATCATGATAACATCGATATCTTTAAATAAAGGATTTGTTTTTAAATGGTATTTTATATCGCTTTTTTTAGTAATTTTTTGATGGATGATATCTGAAAACTCATGGATATTAGGTTTGATAAACATCGGTTTATACTTACTTGCTAAGACTTCACGGAGATGTTGTCCAGATATATCCATTAATATATAGATGGAAGGATCTATTTGTTCTTTGATATATTGTAATAATTTAGCATACAAAAAGGGGTCTTGATTGTTGACAGAACCATTTATTGTAATGACTGAAAGGTAATTATTTGTGCTGATTTGTTTGATATCATTCATTAATTTTTTGATAGTAGTATCTGCTATTTCAGGACCAGCTTCCACTAGCTCTGTCTGCGTTTCACCATCATGCATGATGGTGACGGCACCTCTTGATTCTTCTGCAATAGGTAAAAAATGCAAATCAAACAAATTTTCATTTTGCAGCATATCTTGAATCATACCGCCAAAATAACCGCCCAAAAACCCCGTTAAAATAACTGATGAACCTAGTAAAGCAGAAGCTCGTCCGCAATTGATTCCCTTGCCGCCTACATAGCGTACCGGAGAAGCAAAGCGTGTCATCGTACCTAATTCAAAGTGTTTTGTAAAATAAATGGAATCAATGGATGGGTTCATCGTGATTGTCAGTATCATTTTTTGGCTCCTTTAATATGGTTAAGTATTTTGAATAATGATGGAAATCTTGTTCTGATAAATGATTATCGGTTATTAGATAATCAAAATCGGTTAATTTTCTAAAAGTATAGACATCTGATTTATTTAATTTTGAATAATCTGCAACAATACATTTGATTTTGGCTGCATTGAGCGCTGCATTTTGAATATTTCCCTCAATAAATTGAGCAGTTGTGACATTGTTTTCAAATATTCCATTTGTTGCAGCGAAAGAGATATCGACATTCAAACTTTCAAAAGATCTTTCTGCAACTTCCCCAATGAACTCTTCTGTAATAGGAGAAAATTCGCCACCAGTAAGTAAAATCCGATAACTAGAATGATTCTTCAAATAGTTGAAAGCAATCAAACTATTTGTAATTACAAATAGATTTTTCTTTTGAATGAAAGGGAGTGCATACAGGATTGTTGTACCGGCGCCTACATAAATAGTAGAATTATCCGGAATTATACTGTTCATGACTTGACCAATATATTTTTTTTCGGCTACATTCGTATCAATCTTTTCTTGAGTCGATAGTTCTCGATTATAAGGTTCCTTTCGTTCAACGCCGCCATACAGCTTTTTTACTTTATTTTTTTTTGCTAATTCAGTGACATCTCGGCGTATGGTCATTTCTGATACGCCTAATTTGTTAGCGATTTCTGAATTAGTTAAATAAAAATCTTTCTCTAATAACGTAATGATTCGTTCTTGTCTTTCTTTTTTCAACATATAAATTACTCCTTTAACATAAAAGTCAAGTTTTGTTCGACTTTGTTCTTCTTAATTATATAGATAAACGATTTTATTTTCAAGTAGATCAAATTTAACAAAATAAATTTCTTTTGAAAGCGTTGACAAAACGAACTAACAGAAATATAATATTCTTGTAAACAAAGATGAACTTAGTAGAACACGAAATTAACAAACTTAATCAAAAAGAGGGTGGAGAAATGGAATATAAAGAGATGTTTGTTCCTAGTCTGATTCAATTAGCGGTAGACGTAAAAAATAAAGAAGAAGCTTTTTTAATAGCTGCCCAACGATTAGAAAAAATGGGGTACGTCAATGAGAATTATTTGAATGGGCTAATTGCAAGAGAAAGAAAATTTCCTACAGGATTGATTACTAAGTATTTAAATATTGCACTGCCACATTCGGAATGTGAATATGTCGAAAAGCCATTCGTTTTTGTTATGCAGCTGAAGAACCCAATTTATTTTTATCAAATGGGGGATAATCAGGAAATGACTGTAGAAAATCTATTTTTTTTAGGAATCAAAGAACCAAAAGAACAAGTAGGATTACTTCAAGCGTTTATGAATTTATTCATGGATGAAACATTCGTAGAAAATTATAAGAAACAAGAAACACCGCAAAAAATATACGAACTTATTACAAATTATATTTAGGAGGAAGAAAAATGAAGAACCGGTTAATTGTCGCATGTGGAAGTGGCGTAGCAACGAGTCAGACAATCGCGAGTAAGATCCAAAGTATGTTAGAAGATGATGGCATTACATTTCCTGTAGAAGCAGTTGATTACAAATCAATCCAAAATGAGCTTCCTACTGCTGGAATCTATGTGTATGTCGCACAGCCTGATGATGAAGTACTTGAACAAGCAAAAGATTTAGGTATTGAAGTATTTCCAGGAATTCCATTTTTAACTGGAATGGGCGTAGAACCTATTTATGACAGTATCAAAGAGTTAATACAGTAAAGGAGGATTGTTGGATAAAAAATTGTCTCGTAGTTTTTCTACTATATTTCAAAAGAAAGAAGGTTTATTTATGGAAGTCTTCCAAACCGTGATCAATTATGTTTTGAATTTAGGATCAGCTATTTTTGTTCCTTTGATTATTTTGATACTTGGATTATTGGCAGGGATGAAATTTAAAAAAGCATTCATGTCTGCATTGACTTTAGGGATCGCTTTTAGCGGGATGTCTATGGTCATTGGCTATATGTCTAACGCAGTAAGTCCAGCATCAGAAGCATTGGCTAAAAATACGGGAATCAGTTTGCCGGCGCTCGATCTAGGGTGGACGGGTGCAGCAAGCATCACATGGTCGTGGAGTTACGCTTTTATATTCTTTGCAGTAACGATTGGGGTCAATTTTGTACTCTTACTTTTTAATTGGACGAAGACGTTAAATGTTGATATGTGGAATGTTTGGGGGAAAGCTTTAACTGCTTATTTAGTTTATTATGTTTCTGGTAGTTTGGCTGCAGGCTTTCTTACAGCAATGGTTCAAGTTATATTGGAATTAAAGCTTGGTGATATGTTTCAGAAGCATATACAGGATCTCACAGGGATTCCATTAGTAACAGTGACTCATTTTATGACATCTGCCGCTGTCTTGTTGCTCCCTTTCAATATGATCATGGATAAAATACCTGCATTGAATAAACGAGCGGATACGAATGCATTGAAGAAGAAAATTGGGATCTTCTCTGAAAACTCTGCAATGGGATTCATTATTGGCTTGGGACTTGGCTTTGCTGCTGCGTACGGTGTCTCAGGTTCTCTTAATCTGGCAGTACAGACTGCGACTGCATTAAGTCTGTTCCCGATGATCTCTAAAATGTTCATGCAATCTTTGTCTCCTTTAGCAGACGCGATGTCAGAATTTATGAAAAAGCGATTTAAGGATCGTGAAGTATATATTGGATTGGACTGGCCGATATTAGCTGGTCGTTCAGAGATTTGGGTTACTGCTATTTTACTTGTTCCTGTGTTTATCGGTTATGCTATTATTTTGCCAGGAAACCAAGTATTACCATTAGCAGGGATCATCAACTATTCGATTGCGGTCGGCGGATTGCTTCTAACAGGAGGAAACTTGGCTCGTATGCTGATCCTGGGAATCCTCACGATGCCTATTTATTTGTACGGTGCCACTTATCTTGCGCCAATACTCAGTGATTTAGCAGAAAAAAGCGGAGCAGTTGAGGGAATCAAGAAAGGACAGTTGATCACATGGTCATCAATAGAAGGGCCGGAGTTCAGGGTTTTATTTGCGGAGGCATTTAATAGAAATATTCTCGCTATTGTAGGATGCGTAATTTTTCTAGGATTGTTTGTTCTACTTTATAAATATATGATAAAAGCGAAAGTCCCGAGCGAACGTTATGCTGAACTGCAAAAATAGCATCGAAATGGTGGGAAAGCAATGAAAAGAGAAGAGATAGAAAAAATAAAATGGACAGTCGTTCTTTGTGGTACACTTCTGCTATTTCTATATGGACTCTTTACTCAGAATATCATCATCAATCTATTGGTCATTTTTTTCGCACTAGTGATCTATAAATATGGAAATCACGTTTTATTCAGAGAGTACGATGAAAAAAGAAAACAGAAAATAGAAGAATCAATGAAAATAAAAGAAGCTACCAAAGAAATATTGAGAGAAAAAAGTTTTATAAAAAGATAATGGAGGGGTCATTATGTCAGATGGACGTATGTTATTTGAGAGAGAGCGACAGGACATGGCACGTATCGTAAGAGTGATTTTCGAAAGGAAAAATACAAATGTGGCAGGAGGGAATTTTTCCTTTAAAACCACTGATGATCAAGGAAAAGACTACATTATCATGACACCGACCATGATGTCAGAAGCCTATCTTGGAGAGATTTCTCCTGCACAAGTTCTAGTAGTAGAACCAAGAACGCGTAGAATCGTTGATGGAGTCGGTCATTTAACTCGTGAAATCAATATGCATGAAGCGATGTACGAGACTAATCCAGCAATCAAAGCTGTCTTGCATGCACATGCGCCTAATGCAATGTTCTGGGCGACTA
The DNA here is from genome assembly GCF_008000875.1 of Enterococcus sp. DA9. Taxonomy (NCBI): domain Bacteria; kingdom Bacillati; phylum Bacillota; class Bacilli; order Lactobacillales; family Enterococcaceae; genus Enterococcus; species Enterococcus sp. DA9. The sequence goes on along the minus strand of NZ_CP042839.1, from coordinate 2,439,282 downwards.
CTGGGTTGCCTATGCCTAATTTGACAGAAGCCACAGCTAAAGTAAAAGAGATTCCTGTCATGGACTTTGAGCCTAATTGCTCTGAAGAACTTGCTGAATTGACAAGCGATTATGTAAAAACACATGATTTAGAGTTGCCCCATATGTTATTACTCAATTCACATGGCGTATTGATCAACACAGGTGGAGAATCAGGAATCGAAGCTATCCATAAAGCACTGCAAATCCTTGATACAGTCGAATGGAATGCAGAAATCGCTTATAAACAGACGATTTTCCAAGCACTAGGGATTACTGATGGGTTTTATTCGAAAGGTGAGAAAATCGGTAGATTGGAAGATTTGAAACATAAAACGGCTATTTATAATAAATCTGTTATTACAGCTAGCGGAGACTAACCTATCTGGCAAAAAAACTACGACTTTCACACACTATGATCCAGATTGATGTCTGCTTCAGGTTGTGTCATATAAGTCGTAGTTCTTTTCTTTTATTTAGTTAGAAGATGCTCTGTCCATTCCCTCGCTTGCTCGATTTCGTCCATCGTCAACTGATGACCTGTTACAGTTAGCTGAATCGTCACATTTGCTTGGCGTGTTTCGAATTGATCGGCCAATTCTTTAAAGGAAGCAGGGGAAACGATTGGATCGTTATCACCATAAGAAAGCCAGACGGTTTTATCCTCTAATGTGGAACGGCTTTGATGGACACCTAGAGACATTGGATGGAAAAACAACCCTTTATTTAGCATGGTCTCACGCTCCAATAATAAATGAGCAGCGATGTTTGCGCCATTTGAATAGCCGACAAGCAGCCAATCGCTTAACGGTATCTGTTCTGTTTCGCTGATATCTTTGATTTTTTCATGGAGCTTATCTGTTTCTTTTTCCAAACTGTCCAGGTCGAATTGATTCAATCCATTACGCTTGAAAAAACGATTCATCCCATCTTCTTGGACCGTGCCACGAAAAGAAAGCAACGTACTGTTTGGTGCAAGAAAGTGAGCGATATCCAGTAAAGAATGTTCATCGCCACCTGTGCCATGAAGTAAGATCAAATGCTTGCCACTTGTTCCTTTTTCAAAAATGTAGGACATTTTGTTCCCTCTTTTCTGTTTCTATAGATGCAAATGAAGTGGCATGAAGAGATTATTCACGTTTTTTATTTGCGTCACTTGTATCGAAAGGACGGACATAGGCTTCAATGGCTTCACGACGTTCTTCTAAGAATGGAGGAAGAGATAGTTTTTCTCCAGCGGATTCTGCTGGTTCATCTTCAAGGAATCCAGGACCGTCAGTTGCTAGTTCAAACAGTACGTGATGAGCGGCTAGGAAGTACTCAGATTGGAAATAGAAACGATCGACGAAACCAGAATTTGGCAATTCAATCTTATTGATTACTTGAATCCAGTATTCCAATGCTTCTTTGTCTGCTACACGCAATGCTAAGTGATGGATATTTCCAAATCCTTCGATTGCTTTTGGCAAGTCTGTCCGATGTTCAATAATGATGCTTGCACCATTTCCGCCTTCACCGATTTCAAATAAGTAGAAATCTCCTGAATGGTCTGTTTCTTTGAATCCTAAGATTTTTTCAAGAATCAAGCGGATATGCTCTAATTGACTGACACGGACAAAGACAGGTCCAAGTCCTGTGATTGCAAATTCTGTCGGTACATTGCTGTTTTTCCAAGGAACGCCAGCTGCTACACCTTGATTGTTTTCGTCAGAGATCAATTGATAATATTGATTATCAAAATCTTCAAACTCGATATATTTTTTGCCGAAACGTTCATTGATTGCTGAATGAGCGACATCATATTTTTCAAATCGTTCCAACCAAAAGTCTAATGCAGCGTCACTTGGCACACGGAAAGAAGCACGAGAGATCGTATCTGTTCCTTTTTTTCCTTTTGGCTGATTTGGGAAATCAAAGAAAGTCATATCTGTTCCTGGTGCACCAGTATCATCTGTAAAGTAAAGATGGTAAGTTTCGATGTCATCTTGGTTAACGGTTTTTTTGATTAAGCGCATTCCTAAAATATCTGTAAAAAAGCGGTAGATTTTTGTTGCGCTAGATGTCATTGCTGTAACGTGGTGAATTCCTCTGATTTGTGTATCCATGATAAATTTCCTCCTGTTGACTTACAAAAAGTAAGTAATTAATTTAGACATAGTATAGAGGGTGCATCTTTATTTTGCAATTAATTTGTCTTCTAAAGTATCAGGAAGGAATCAAGAATGAAAAGAGGAGGAACGGATCAATAAAATAAAAAAACTTACGACTAGCTGTATCGATTTCAAACAAACTAGCTTTAAAAAACTAACTTTAGAATCATTACGGGTGGTCATAAGTCTTTTTATGATTAGATGGAAACGAGCTTCTGAAAGTACTTGGTAAATGTTATTCAAAAGATTGTATCTGTGACAATCAATCGACTCAAAACTAAGCGACTTTTTCACAACCTCTGATTCACGGTGTTCAAAAGCCAGTTTCTCGGTAGTAAGTCAAATTTATGCAAAAATGAGGAAAGCCATTTTCACAAAATTTTTCTTACTACTCGAAACTAAGCGACTTTTTCACAACCTCTTTGGTTAAGTTGAACGCACATCCAGCACAGAATAGTTCCGAACATCAAAACGGTTTCGGCTGGAAGAATATTCAATCGGCTGGCCATCTTTGAGATAGACGACTTGCTGAACTTCCAGTACAGGATCGTTTTCTGCACAGTTCAAATATTGCTGATCATATTCATCACTTTTATCTGCAGAAATAGCACGATAAGCCCCTGCAAAATGGACATTCAATTCTTGATGAAGATGATCATAGATAGAGGCTAACAAATGTTCTTTTTTTAAACCCGGCACAAGATGGACTGGCATAAAGGTATGCTCTAAAACATATGGCTCGCCATCTAAGATCCTTAACCGGTGAATATTGTAGACAGGTTGCTCGGCATCGATCATCAATCGTTCTTGGATATATTGATTAGGGAATTCAACATCAAAATGAATGATTTGACTCTTCAAAGAACGATTTCTGCGTTTCATTTGGAGGCTCAAACCTTCATACTCGTTAGCGGGCGATGTGTCTTTTTGCATGAATGGATGATTCAAAATTTTCGTTCCTGATCCTCGCTGCGAATAGACAAGTCCTTCCATCGCTAAGATATTGATGGCTTTTTTGATTGTCATCCGGCTCGCACCAAATTCTTTTACCAAGTCCACTTGATTAGGCAAAAAACTATCGGGAGGATACTCTTTTGAACGGATTCGTTCCCTTAAAATATTTGCGATTTCTTCGTATTTTGGCACGTTATTCACCTCTTCTAGAGTATAACGAAAGATTATGCTTCCGACAACTCGAAGTAGCATCTGGAACATTGTTTATTCGAAAAAAGAGGATATGACAAGTTTCTTGTCACATCCCCTTAATGATCCATTAAGCAATATCTAAATCTGGTTGTTTATCTAATACTTTCAAGAACGGGTACCAGATAAAGGCAACGATGATAAAGTCGATGACTTGCAGCATACCACCAAGCCATGAATTTGTTGCTAAGACACCGCTTGCAATGATTGGCACAGTCCATGGAACTGAGACGCCAGTTGGTGCAGGGACAAGTCCAGCAGCCATTACCAAATAATTGAACGTCGTTACGATTAGAGGCGCTACGACCCAAGGAATAAGGATTGTTGCATTCAATACGATTGGTAGACCAAAAATCGCTGGTTCATTTACATTGAAAATACCAGGTGCTAAAGCTAATCGACCAACATCACGATACTGTTTCTTTTTAAGAACAAAGGCCATCAATAAAACGACAGCTAAAGTCATTCCAGAGCCACCAATACCAACAGTGAAGGTTTCCATGAATGGTTTTGTGATGATGTGCGGTAATTCTTTTCCATGTTGATAAGCTTCTAAGTTATCAAGCATCAGTGTATTCCAAATCGGGTCCATTACAGAGTTGACGATGATTTGCCCGTGAAGTCCGAAGAACCATAAGAATTGGACAAAGAACAAAGCAATCAATGTTGCAGGTAAACTACTTCCCAAACCAGTTAATGGTTTTTGGATCACTTCATAAACGACATCATGTAAGTTAGCATTGAAAATACCAGTCATCACAGCGTTGATTACTAAGAAAACAGTTAGTGTGACTACAGCAGGGATCAAAGCGGCAAATGATTTTGTTACTGCAGGTGGAACTCCATCAGGCATTTTGATCTGCCAACCGCGTTTCGTGATTCTGCAGTAGATTTCTCCAGCCAAGAAAGCAGCGATCATTCCAATGAACATTCCTTTTGCGCCAAGACGATCAAGTGAAAGAACACCAGTTACATCTTCACCACCAACGGTTTTCATTGCAAAAGGCGTAAGAATCAAGAAGCTGGCAAAAGACACGGCACCACCGAAAATACCTTCAACGTCATAAGATTTTGATAAATAATAGCCGATACCAAAAGTAACAAAAACCGACATGATGCTCATTGTTGCATTTTGCCCATTACCGAATAAGTTCGATAAAGTTCCCTTTGTTGCGTCACTGAAAAAAGGCAAGTTATTGATAACGACAACAATCGAACCGAACATTGTTAAAGGGAAGGAAAGCATAAACGCATCCCGTAAAACTGTAAGGTAACGATTTTGCCCTAATAAATTAGCTAAGGGCATGATTTTCTCAGAAAGCTTGTCCATAAAACCGTTCATTTTTATTCACCTCAAATTTATTTGCAATCGATTACATACAAAGTATAACGCCGAATATTTTAAATGTCTAGTCATTTTTATAAAAAGTATTGATTTATTTTTTTAGGTTCGTTATGATTACGATATCAAGAAGAAAAGAGAGGAAGTACAAAATGAAAACCTACACATTTCCAGAAAATTTTTGGTGGGGTTCTGCTGCTAGCGGACCGCAAACAGAAGGAAGAGTAAGTAATGACGGGAAAGGAGAAAATATTTGGGATCATTGGTATACATTAGAGCCTGAAAAATTCTTTAATCAAGTAGGACCTGAAAAAACTTCGCAAGTTTACACAAAATACAAAGAAGATGTTCAGTTAATGAAAGAAACTGGCCATAACACATTTCGTACATCTATCCAATGGAGTCGTTTGATTCCAGAAGGGACAGGTGAAATCAATCAAAAAGCTGTTTCTTTTTATCGAGATTATTTTACTGAATTGCTGAACAATGGTATCGAGCCTTTTGTAAATCTTTACCATTTTGATATGCCACTGTCCTTGCAAGAAAAAGGCGGATGGTTATCAAGAGAAACGGTTGACGCTTATGTTTCTTATGCAGCCGCGTGTTTTGAATTGTTTGGAGACCTAGTCAAAAAATGGTTTACTCATAACGAGCCAATCGTGCCTGTAGAAGGAGGCTACTTGTATCAATTCCACTATCCAAATCATATCAATATGAAAGAAGCGGTCCAAGTAGGCTATCATGAGAATTTAGCAAGTGCAAAGGCAATCAAAGCCTACCATGAAGGTTGTCATGATGGTGAGATCGGAATCATCTTGAATCTGACACCAAGTTATCCGAGAGATGAAACGAACCCAGAAGATGTAAAAGCGGCGAAGATCGCTGACGCATTCTTCAACCGATCATTCCTTGACCCTGCAGTGAAAGGCGAGTTTCCACAAGAGTTGATCGAGATTGTCAAAACATTGGGGATAATACCTGACATTCATGAAGGAGACTTAGAACTCATCAGAGAAAACACAATTGACCTGTTAGGAATCAATTATTATCAGCCTCGTCGGATCAAAGCAAAAGAAACACCGATCAATCACGAACAAAGCCCCATGCCAGATGATTATTTTGATAATTACGACATGCCCAATAAAAAAATGAATCCATATCGTGGATGGGAAATTTACGAAAAAGGCATCTATGATATTTTAACGAATACAAGAGAAAACTATGGTAATATCAAATGCTATATTTCTGAAAATGGGATGGGAGTCGAAGGAGAAGAACGTTTTGTTAACAGCGAAGGCATGATTGAAGATGATTATCGGATCGAATTTGTGACGGATCATTTGAAATATGTCCATCAAGCAATCCAAGAAGGAACGAATTGTGTGGGTTACCACATGTGGACATGTATGGACAACTGGTCATGGACAAATGCTTACAAAAATCGCTATGGCTTTATCGCTGTTGACTTGGAACAAGACGGCAAACGCACGATTAAAAAATCAGGTCGCTGGTTTAAAAAGGTCTCTGAAAAAAACGGATTTGATGCCTGATATTTTTTGATAAAACGTTCACAAAATGTTTGTCCTAACACTGTAATCGTGCTACACTAACAGTGAAGGAGGCGTTTACAATGGTAGACACTTATCGCAATATTTTAGTAGCAATTGATGGTTCTGAAAAGGCAGAAAAAGCATTTCTTGAGGCAATCACGATTGCCAAACGAAATCAAGCAACGTTGCACATCCTGTATGTCAATGAAGTAACAGGCAATTACTTTGGTGATTTTGCATTTGTTACAACAAGCCTGCAGGAAGAATTGGATGAGGTTGCGGAAAATCAGATGAAAGAACATCGAAACTTGGCAATCGAAAAAGGCCTGACAGATATCGAGACATATGTTCTTTACGGTTATCCAAAGACACTGATCGCTAATTTCCATGAATCGAAAGAACCAATCGATCTGATTGTCATGGGGGCGACAGGTCTGAATGCGGTAGAACGTGCACTAGTAGGCTCCACTACTTCCTATGTAGTCAACCACGCATCATGTAACGTCATGGTTGTAAAATAAATTAAGGGAACAGAAAGCAAAAAAGCATAACGCTTCTTTTGCTTTCTGTTCCTTTTTATTTTTTGCAAAAAATTACTTTACCTGATGAAGTAATCATGCTATGCTGATTACAACGACAGATGGAGTAATATGGAGGAAAGAACATGATTTCAAGTGATGGAATACGCGGATACAATGATGCGATTATTTTATCGATCCTTAACAAAAACGATTCTTATGGATACGAAATTTCTAAAACGATCCGTGAGAGGACAAATGATTCCTATGTAATCAAAGAGACGACACTTTACTCCGTTTTTGCCCGTTTAGAAAAGAATCAATTGATTGTTTCGTACCCTGGTGAAGTGACCCATGGAAAAAAACGGACCTATTATAAAATCACTGAAATAGGACGTAATCTTTTAGAAGAAAAAAAGCAAGAGTGGCTGACGACGAAAGACGTGGTCGATCAATTTTTGGAGGGAAAGTAAATGGATACAATCCGTAACTATTTAGAAAGTCTTTTTATCGGAGTACCCCGAAGTACCGAGATAGAAAAGCTGAAAGCTGATCTGTTGGCAAATATGGAAGATCATTATCATGAATTAATGGGAGAAGGGAAAAATGAACAAGAGGCCATTGGTACAGTCATCTCGACATTTGGTTCAATCGATGAATTATTAGAAGAATTAGATGTCAAAAAAGAAAATCCAAGTCCCGAGACAGAATCAAATTCAGCTTTGATTTATTTAAGTGAAGCGGAAAACTACTGGAAAGAATACAGAGCAGCAGGTCTTCAAGTAGCGTCAGGTGTCCTATTCACTTGTTTATCCTTTGCAGGATTTCTGTTCTTTTGTTCAACAGGCTATGCATTCATGGGTGTTTCTTGTCTGATTTTCGGTATAGCATTAGCTGTCGGTTTTTTCATCGCTTCTGGTATGAAAATCACCCGCTTAAATCACTTTTTGTATAATAGAAAAATACCTGAAAAAGTATTAGCAGAAGCAAAAGAAAAAGAAGAAGCGTATCAGCGAAGTTTTGGCTTCTCGTTGATTGCAGGAATCGGATTATGTATTTTTTCACTTTTCCCACTTTTTGCTTCGATTTTGTGGTATATGGATGGTAGTATCGGTGCCTCTGGATTTTTTGTTACCGTAGGAACGGGTGTCTTTTTGATTATTTATGGCAGTCTTGTCCGTCATTCTTATCGTCAGTTCACTCAAAGCACTTATTCGTGGTAAGTGTGCGCAAATTTGAACACCGTGAGTCAGAGGTTGTGACAGAAGTAGTTAGCTACAAGAATTAGCTTCAAGAAATTTTGGCTTATTTTTCGTAGAAGCTACTTCTGGAACACTAGTTATTCGAAAAAATGACTGTGACACTTTTTTGTCACAGTCATTTTTATATAGAATAATTTAAAAATTCATCATCTAACTCCATAGAATTGTCTAAATCGCTTACCCACGTGAAATCGTTATAGACAGATTTGAGCTGGCTTCTGCGCCATTGAACAGGGATAAAAAGACGCATACTATCTTCATTGAACCCGACTAATAATTTTTTTCCGTCAGTAATGATAGGACGTTGCAACAAAGTAAAATGTGAGACGATTAAATCGACAAGTTCTGAGGTCGTACATTGGTCGATTTGATCTTTTAAATTTTTATAATCAATCGAGCGTTTAGCTAATAGATCGTCAAATCCGTTTTCTGTTAATGATAATAAATAAAAGATTTCTTTTCTGGTTAAAGGCTGTTTAGGCGTGAAAATTCGTTCTCTGTAAGGCATTTGATGGTCTTTCAGCCAATTTGCCATCAGATGGTAACTATGTGTACGAGAAGAATAGATCGTAAGCATAACAAAACTCCTTAAATTTTCCATTAATTTGTTCGATCTGTTGAGATAAATAATAGGTAAGGAGCTGAGCACAAGCGTGAAACAACCCAAACATCAATAGAAATAACTTTCTAAAGTCTTAAATTTGCGACGAGAAACAACTAGACTAATAGAAGGAATGTCTCAGCCATTTGGCTTCCTGTTTGTTTTTCTTGCTTATGCTGCAGCTCCTCGGGAAAGGGTTCTAACAATTTGAAGAAGGTTGATGATTGATCTAGTTTCAATTGTGTGAAATTTGAAATCTGGTGTTTTTACTAGATGAATCATCTAACAACTATGATTATAACTTATAGAACTGTTGTTTTGCATTCTGTTTTGTTATAGTTGTTATAAAGTTTTATTTTATTACAGAACCTATTTAGTTAAGAGCGTATAGTTAAAAGTTAAAATTGCTGATTCACATAGAGTTTATGACTTCTTGGAAATTCTTTTTCAATCAGTTTTTTCATCTGTTTATGAAATTCTTTTTTTTCAGTAAACATAAAGGTTTGGGTATCGTAACCTTCTTCATGTAGGAAATAGATTATTCCTTTTTCTGTGTTTTGCGTATAAGCTTTTATACTCCTGTCTTTTTTGAAAGAACAGATCGTATAGTTTTCTATTTGGTCTGGGAGACGTTTGATTTTCTTCAAAATGACTTTTTTATCCTCAAGTTTCATTTTTTCACCTGACTTTATTTTTTATCATATGGAAATCATAGCGCCATTGGTTATATGAAAACAAGAAGGATACTGAAATATATATAAATCGAATAGCGGGTATTTGTTATTAGAATAACTAGTCCAAATAAATGACAACTATTTTCTGATTTATTACAAATGTTTTTTCAAATAAATTTGATTACCAAGAAAAGGTAGTGGTATATTTACTGAGGGATACTTTGAAAAACATATGATAGAAACAGTAACAGCATCATGAAAAAATTTTTTTATAAAAATGGAGGGATTGATTTGATGGAAGAACAGTATGTACAAGCAATGACGATCGCAGGATCAGATAGCGATGGAAGCGCAGGGATGCAAGCAGATATGCATACATTCTTTACAAGAAGTGTTTACGGTGTTTCTGTCATGACCGCATGTGTTGCAGGAAATTCTTACGGAATCGGAGCAAGTGTGACCTTGCCAACCGATTTTATCGATAAAGAATTTGAACTGATTGCAGAGGACTTTCAAATACGTGCAGCTAAAACAGGTATGCTAGCAGATTCAAATTTGATTGAGACAGTTGTAAAAAATTATCAAAAATATGATTTTGGTCCATTAGTCGTGGATCCCGTGATCGTAACGAAACATGGAAATCTTTTACTAGAAGAATCTGCTTTACAAAGCTTGAAAGAAAAACTTGTCCCTTTGGCAGAAGTACTGACACCTAATTTTTACGAAGCAGAAAAGCTGACTGGACGGACATTAGCAACTGAAGAAGATTTTGTGCAAGCAGCAAAAGAACTGCAAGATATGGGTGCGAAAAACGTCATGATCAAAGGACATCATGCAAAAGATGCGCAGCAAGAAACAGTCAACGACTACGTATTGCTTGAATCAGGAAAATCATTTTGGCTGAATGCGCCATTTTATCCTACTGACCGGATCAATGGAACTGGCGATTCGTTATCTGCATGTATTGCAGCCGAATTAGCTAAAGGAAAAACAGTAGAACAAGCAATCCGATTGGCAAAAGACTATGTAAACCGTGCGATTCGTGAAGAAATAAACGTAGGGCATAAATATGGACCAATCAATCATTGGGCAGCCGGTGAATTAGAGTAAAAGAAAGAGGTTGTGAAAAATTCGCTTAGTTTCGAGTATTAAGAAAAATTTTGTGAAAATGGCTTTCTACATTTTTGCATAAATTTGGCTTAATACCGAGAAACTGGCTTTTGAACACCGTTTACCAAGAGGTCGTGAGCCTGCCGTCCAGCTCCGAGTCATAAGGAACAAGTTCAAAAAACAGCTTCTCATGTTTGATGAATATTGTGACTTGTGATCGAGGAGTTGGCAGGAGAACACCGTTTATTCGGAAGAAGGGACTGTGACAAGATTTTTGTCACAGTCCCTTTAACCTTAGTATATTTTTCTCTACTTGAATGGAAAAATTATAAGATTGGAGAAAACAATCGAGAAATTTGTTGTTTGAATAACAGCCAGTTAGACATTTCCTTCACTGTTTCAGTTGTCATTGGTGAACAATGTGTCTCATCTTCTTTGAACTGAGTAGCAAGCTCTTCTAAAAACTCAGGATCGTAAATGACAGCACTTGTTTCAAAATTCAATCGGTAGCTACGAATATCTTGATTTGCTGAACCTACCATGCAGATTTCATCATCCATTATTAATGTTTTTGCATGGAGGAAGCCATTCTCATAGACAAGGATCTGTACATTTTCCTTGATGAGCTGACGAGCATAATATTGTGTTGCTCGATAAATAAAAGGATGATCCGGTTTATTGGGGATCATGATTTTCACATCGACACCAGAAGCAGTTGCGATTTTCAAAGCAGCAATGACACTTTCATCAGGAACGAGGTAAGGTGTCTGTATCCAAACACGTTTTTTAGCAGAAGTAATCAATTTGATAAACGAAAGCTTGATTTGTTCTCGTTCGTTATTTGGTCCGCTTGAGACAAGCTGGATGGACGTATCAGCAAGTTTGGATTCATCTCGATCGGCTTTTTTAAAGAAATAATTCAAATGATAGCCGACCTTTTTTTCTTCAGACACTGAAACGTTCCAGTCTGTTAAAAAACGAAGTTGAAGCAAAGAAGAAGCAGCACCGAAAATTCGTATATGCGTATCACGCCAATAACCGAATTTTTTTGTCGTATTTACATATTGATTGGCAATATTGAAACCACCGGTGTAACTGATCTTTCCATCGATCACAACGATTTTTCGGTGATCATGGTAATTCAATCGGAAACGAAGCAATGCTTTTTGCGAGGTAACAAATGTATGGACATGTCCACCATTTTTGATTAGACGATTGAAATCTTTTGCTTTTGTGCCATGGGAGCCAAATGCATCATATAATATACGAACTTCTACGCCTTCTGCGGCTTTTTCTTCTAAAACGCGTAAGACTTGCTGACCGATATTATCTGTCACAAATGCGTAATATTCGATATGGATCGAATGTTTGGCTTTTTTTAGATCTTGAAGCAGTGAATCTAATTTCTTTTGTCCGTCTGTGAGAAGAGTGACAGAATTCATTCTTGTCAGCGGCATACGATTTAATGAAGAGAAGAAGTCGACAAATTGTTGTTTGTCTTTGTCGCCCATGTCAGGATCGTAATGTTCAATGGTATCTCCTCTAAAAGACTGAAAGTTTTCTAATTCTTTCAAGTCACTTTGTCGGAGATAGAATTTTTTCTTATCCGTTAATCCACGTCCGAAAAATAAATATAATACAAAACCCACCCCAGGAAGGGCAAACAATACTAAGAGCCATGCCCAAATAGCTGCTACATCTCGGGGTTTAATCAAGATCGCCACTAAAGCAATAAGTGCATTCAATAGATAAAGGGCGGATATAATACTAGATACCACAAAAATGTTCCTCCTTACATACAATAACATTAGTATAGCATGATAGAAGAAAGAAGCCTACCAAGGTGAATATACTTTTCACTCTTTTCATGAAAATGTAGGTAAATCGGGCTAAAGTAGTTGCTTTTTGTAGTTTAATAAGGTAGGATATTATTACAGTTGAATATCTCCTTAGGGGAGTAACCGGCAACATTTTGTTGCGATAATATCAACAGTAAGTTAACCAAATGGTTTTCTGGTATTGTATGAAATGGTGAGACCTAAGACAAATGCGCATTTGTCTTAGGTCTCTTTTTTTTCAGACAGGACTAGGACCGAGATCAAAAAATGGGGGATGAAATTTGGAAAACAAGGAACAAGCACAACAAGCGGTCTATAAAGAAACGATCGATTCGTTGATGCAGCAAACGCAGAGCTCAACCGATGGATTGAGCACCACGCAAGCGAAGGAAAAATTAGAAAGAGATGGCTTGAACCAGCTAAAAGAAAAGCCGAAGAAGCCAACTTGGAAATTGTTCTTAGAAACCTTCAAAGATGCAATGGTTATCGTATTGCTGATTGTCGCACTTATTCAGATGGTCATGGGAGACTACATCGAATTCTTAGTTATTTTTGCAGTGTTGATGTTGAATTCTATCATCAGTGTTGTCCAAACAAAAAAAGCAGAAAGTTCTTTAGAGGCATTGAAAAATCTTTCAGCACCTGATGCTCGAGTGATTCGTGACGGTAAAGAAAAAACGATTCCGGCAAACGAACTTGTCGTAGGGGATATCGTGTTGTTAGACGCAGGCGATTATGTACCTGCTGATGGACGATTACTGGATGCAGGTTCATTAAAAGTAGATGAAGGCATGCTGACAGGAGAGTCGACTTCCGCAGAAAAAGAAGTAATGGATATCACAAGTACTGTTCCAATCGGTGATCGTACGAATATGGTATTCAGTGGAACAATCGTAACTTACGGACGCGGTAAATTCTTAGTGACTTCAACTGGGAACAATACGGAGATCGGACAAGTTGCTGGTCTTTTGGAATCAACAACTGAGCAAGTCACTCCGTTACAACGAGGTCTGGATAAATTCAGTAAAAAACTAAGTCTGGCTATTTTGGCATTATCTCTATTGATTTTAGGTATCCAATTGTTCCGTATTTATCTTGGAGAAGGTACAGGAGATATGACTGCAGATATCGTGAGTGCAGTGATGTTTGCCGTAGCCGTAGCCGTAGCTGCTATTCCAGAAGCATTACAGTCTATCGTAACAATCGTGTTATCTTTGGGAACGAATAAAATGGCGAAACGTCATGCCATTATCCGAAAACTTCCAGCAGTTGAGACACTTGGCTCGACAAGTATCATCTGTACAGATAAAACTGGTACATTGACACAAAACAAAATGACAGTTGTTGACTACTTTTTAGGGAATGGCGATACTGGAGATTTCACAAACGATCCTTCAAAGTGGACAGCTGACGAACGCCGTTTGATTGAAATCAGTGTCTTAGCGAATGATGCATCGATCAGTGAAGACGGTACTAAATTGGGCGATCCTACGGAAGTAGCGTTTATCGATTTTAGTGAAAAACTAAACCAGCCTTATCAGGAAATTCGAAACAACTACCCAAGACAAGCAGAACTTCCTTTTGACTCAGATCGAAAATTGATGTCTACTGGACACACGATCGATAACGAAAATTACTTATTTGTCAAAGGTGGACCAGATATCGTCTTCCAACGCAGTAAAAAAGTATTACTGAATGGCGAAGTTGTTCCGATGACGGATGAATTGATGAAAAAATTCCAAGAGCAAAATGAAGCTTTTTCAACACGCGCATTACGTGTACTAGCTTTTGCTTACCGTCCACTTGATAATTTTGATTTATCATTTGAAGATGAAGATGATTTGATCCTGGTTGGTTTGCTTGCTATGATCGATCCTCCACGTGCTGAAGTCACTCAAGCGGTGACAGAAGCAAGAAGTGCAGGAATCAAAACGATCATGATCACTGGTGACCACAAAACAACAGCTGTTGCTATCGCAAAACAAATCGGGATTTTTGAAGAAGGAAACTTAGCTCTGACTGGAACGGAATTAGATGAATTAACAGAAGATCAACTAAACGAAGTTTTAGAAAAAGTGACCGTTTATGCACGTGTTTCTCCTGAAAATAAAATCCGTATCGTTCGTGCTTGGCAAAATAAAGGTCATATCTCCGCTATGACAGGTGATGGCGTAAATGATGCACCAGCATTGAAACAAGCAGACATCGGGATTGCTATGGGAACTGGTACAGATGTGGCAAAAGATGCAGCAGCGATGGTATTGACGGATGATAACTTTGCTTCTATTGTCAGCGCAGTAGAAGTAGGACGTAACGTGTTTGATAATATCAAGAAAGCTATTTCTTATCTATTTGCCGGAAACTTAGGTGCGATCATTGCGATCATCTTTGCCTTAGTTGCTGACTGGTCCAATCCATTTACAGCATTACAACTGCTGTTCATCAATTTAGTCAATGACTCACTGCCAGCGATTGCATTAGGTACAGAAAAAGCAGAACCCGCTACGATGAACCGTCCGCCAAGAGATCCAAATTCAGGAATCTTTACGGACAAAACATTGATTTCTGTAACGTATCGTGGTGTACTGATTGGGATTGCTGTTATCTTCGCTCAATGGCTTGGCATGCAGCATTCACCTGAATTCGGTGTAGCTATGTCATTTTCAACATTGATTTGGTGTCGGACACTGCAAACATTCCCAGCACGTTCAAATACACAAACAGCTATCCAAGCAGGGTTCTTCTCTAACAGAAGTGTCTTACTAGCTGTAGTTGTATGTAGCGCGCTTTACTGCTTAACAATGATCCCAGGACTGAAAGAAGTCTTCTCTATCCCATCAGCATTTGGATTGACAGAAGTCTTTACATGTATGGGGATCGCTCTTGTGACAATCATCTTGATGGAAATCACGAAATTGATCATTGTACGAGTACAAGGAAATAAATAAAACGAATCAAGGAGGTAGTGACAGAAGTGGTCAGCTTCAAGAAATAAGAAGGAATGTACGAAAATTGCTTCTCAAATTTTTGTGGCATTTCGGCTTATTTCTGAAGAAGTTACTTCAGGAACACCGTGTATCAGAGGTTGTGAAATCAGCGTTCTGATCTGAGTATTAGCTCAACAAACGGAAAAATAGTTCCTCATATTTTGCCGTTTGTTGAGCTAATGCCGAGGGTCAGCTGATTGAACACCGTTTATTCGGAATAAGGGACTGTGACACGACGTTTGTCACAGTCCTTTTTTATTTATAATAGACGGAAAGTAAAACATTTTTTTATTCATCAAAAGAGATATAATAGATGAAAGAGGAGAACAATTTATTCTGAAAAGTGAAAACATCTAACAAAAATCAAAAAGTAAGAGGGATTCAAATGAATGAAAAAGAATGGGATGATTTTGCGGAAGAATATTATGAAATCCAGCAAGAATCACAAACAACTATTGCAGAAGATGTAAGAGAATATCTGAAGTCGGAGAAAGTCCTGCCTGCTGAAATAGTAGCAGATGTTGCCGGAGGATCTGGCAGATTTATTTCTTTAGCAAAAGAAGTTAATCACTACGATTTGATCGATTTTTCTTCAGGAATGCTAGCAAATGCAAAAAAAGAAGCAGAGAAAATTGACTTGTCAAATGTTTCCTTTATCAAACGATCATTAGAAGAATTTATCCAATCCAGTGAGACATATGAAGTGGTTTTTACAGCAGCGAACCCAGCTTTGACACATCCCAATCAATTAGAAAAACTGATGAAAAAGGCAAGCAAATGGTGCGTGATAATGAGAGTAGTGGAATCAATCGATGATGTTTTTTATCCTATCGAAAAGCAACTAGGAATGATAGAAGAAGATCCTAATACAACCCCATTTATCATGGATCAATTTGAATCATATTTAATTGATAAAGGAATCAAAGTAAAGAAAAACGATTTTACTTATTTTGCACAGGAATCAATTACTGAAGAGTGGATGAAGATGTACTATGAAGATTACGCAAAAGATCCTGTTGTGACTAGATATATTCGCAAACTATTCAGTGAAAAACAAGAAATCATCAGTACGACTAGGTTGACCTATCGATTGCTTCTCTGGTCCAAGGACAAAAAAAAATTCCCCCACATTTCGTGAAGGGATCTTTTTTATGCGTTTATTATATTTTGTAATAACGAATATCATTTTCAATTTTTGTAATCGAGAAAGGTACGTCTGATGTATATTCTGCGCTTTCTCCATGTTCAGGAAGCGATTCGCTGAAAATCATTTCATATTCGTCAACAGAGATTCGTTTTCGAGAATCCAGCATCTCTTGATGAGATTGTGCGAAGAGATATTCTTGATAGTTTTCCTCCAGATAACCTGTAAAAAATTCACTTACTGCACCAGAACCGTAGCTGAATAAACCAATGCGGTCTCCTGGCTGCAATGATTTCGAATTTTCCAGTAGAGAAGTTAGTCCAAGGTATAATGAACCAGTGTAAAGATTACCGATTCGTCGGCTGTAACGAATGCTTTCTTCATAGCGAGCCAGTAGCCGTTCTTGATTTCCTTCATCTGTTTGGTCTAATACGCTTTGCAATGCTTTTTTTCCCATCTTCGTATATGGGATATGGAAAGCAATCGCTTGATAATCTTCGAGTCCTCGACCCGATAATTCTTTATGTCGATTCCAAACTTTTTGGAACGATTCAATATACGTAGAATTAGACAAAGGTCCATCGACAACAGGAAATTCACTGTAATCTGGACGCCAGAAATCATAGATATCTTCTGTCAGAAATACGCTGTCGTCTTCGATCGATAAAATACGCGGATTTTGAGTAATCATCATCGCAACAGCACCGACACCTTGCGTCACTTCACCCCCGCTTGCCAAGCCGTAACGAGCAATATCACTTGCTATGACTAGTACTTTTCGTTCTGGATGATTTTTGACATATTCTTTTGCCATGTGCAAAGCTGCGGTGCCACCGTAGCAAGCTTCTTTTACTTCAAAAGAACGAGCAAAAGATTGGATTTTTAGTAAATGGTGGATAATTACCGCACTCGCTTTTGAATGGTCAATTCCGGATTCTGTTCCGACGATGACCATGTCGATTCGCTCACGGTCTTTTTCTGTCACGATCTTGCTGGCAGCATTTGCCCCTAGTGTAATGATATCTTCATTCGCACGATTGACTGCCATTTGGTCTTGACCAATACCGATATGATATTTTGCAGGGTCATCTCCACGGCTTTCTGCTAAATCTGTCATATCTAAATATAAATTAGGAATAAAAAAGGAAAGACGATCAATCCCTATTTTCATTTCAACACCTCTTTACTCATGATAAAAAACTTACTTTACTAAAGTATCATAAAAAGATTAAAAGAAATATAAAAAAGCGAATATTTAAGGATTGTTAAAATTTAATCTTAGAAAAAAACAACTGGAACAAGAGCTATTTGTTTTTATAGCAAAGAATGGTATATTTTTGTAGGAGGTGGCTTACTTGAAAGAAGTCGTAATGATAGATGCTGCAAGAACGCCAATAGGAAAGTATCGCGGAAGTTTAAGTTCATTTACTGCAGTTGAATTAGGCACACTTGTGACCAAAGAATTATTAGATAAAACAAAACTGAAAAAAGATAAAATAGATCAAGTAATATTTGGAAATGTCCTGCAGGCTGGTAATGGTCAAAATGTTGCTAGACAAATTGCTTTGAACAGCGGTATCCCAGTGGATGTCCCTGCAATGACAATCAATGAAGTTTGTGGATCTGGTATGAAAGCAGTGATTTTAGCACGCCAGCTGATCCAATTAGGTGAAGCAGAGCTTGTGGTAGCCGGCGGAACAGAGAGTATGTCACAAGCACCTATGCTGAAACCCTATCAGTCAGAAACAAATGAATATGGCGAACCAATTTCCAGTATGGTCAATGACGGATTGACTGACGCATTTTCAAATACACATATGGGATTAACCGCAGAGAATGTGGCAACTCAATTTTCTGTGAGCAGAGAAGAGCAGGATCGTTATGCCTTGGCATCCCAGTTGAAAGCAGCTCAAGCTGTTGAAGCTGGCGTATTTTCTGAGGAGATCATTCCGGTCAAGATTTCTGCTGAAGACGTGTTATCTGAGGATGAAGCAGTTCGTGGAAATAGTACATTGGAAAAATTGGGTACATTACGTACAGTATTCTCGGAAGAAGGAACAGTAACAGCAGGTAATGCTTCTCCATTGAATGACGGTGCCTCAGTGGTGATCCTTGCATCCAAAGAATACGCAGAGAATAATAATCTGCCTTATTTGGCAACCATCAAAGAAGTAGCGGAAGTTGGTATTGATCCAAGCATCATGGGAATCGCTCCAATCACAGCCATTCAAAAATTGACAGATAAAGCAGGAATAGCTTTACCAATGATCGATCTTTTTGAAATCAATGAAGCATTTGCGGCTTCATCTATTGTGGTCAATCGAGAACTACAGTTAGATGAAGAAAAGGTCAATATCTATGGAGGAGCAATCGCATTAGGACATCCAATTGGGGCAAGCGGTGCACGGATTTTGACCACGTTAGCTTACGGATTGCTTCGTGAGCAGAAGAGATACGGTGTTGCTTCATTATGTATTGGTGGAGGTTTAGGCTTGGCAGTCTTGTTAGAAGCGAATACGGAGCAAACACGTGAGGATTTGCAAAAAAAAAAGTTCTATCAGCTCACGCCATCTGAACGGCGCAGTCAATTAGTCGAAAAAGGTGTATTGACACAGGAAAATGCACTGATTTTTGAGGAACAAACACTTTCTGAAGAGCTCTCAGATCACATGATTGAAAACCAAGTGAGCGAAGTGGAGATCCCAATGGGCATTGCACAAAATTTCCAAATCAATGGCAAGAAAAAATGGATCCCGATGGCTACAGAAGAACCATCTGTTATTGCAGCTGCAAGCAATGGCGCAAAAATCTGTGGAGATATCTGTGCAGAAACACCTCAACGGTTGATGCGTGGACAAATCGTTCTATCAGGAAAATCGGAGTATCAAGCAGTGATCGATGCAGTGAATCATCGAAAAGAAGAACTGATTCTTTGTGCAAATGAAAGCTATCCTTCCATCGTGAAACGCGGGGGCGGTGTTCAAGATATCTCTACACGGGAATTTATGGGAAGTTTCCATGCCTACCTATCTATTGATTTTTTAGTGGATGTAAAAGATGCAATGGGTGCCAACATGATCAACTCGATTCTTGAGAGTGTAGCAGACAAATTACGGGGATGGTTCCCTGAGGAAGAGATTCTATTCAGTATTTTAAGTAATTTTGCTACAGAATCGTTGGCTTCTGCCTGTTGTGAAATTCCCTTTGAACGCTTAGGGAGAAGCAAAGAAATTGGTGAACAAATCGCTAAAAAAATCCAACAAGCAGGGGAGTATGCGAAGCTGGATCCTTATCGTGCAGCGACGCATAATAAAGGAATCATGAATGGTATAGAAGCTGTAGTAGCAGCTACAGGAAATGATACACGTGCGGTAAGTGCTTCGATCCATGCCTATGCGGCAAGAAACGGATTATACCAAGGATTAACAGACTGGCAGATTAAAGAAAATAAACTAGTTGGGAAGTTAACGGTACCTTTGGCTGTGGCCACAGTAGGCGGAGCTTCTAATATCTTGCCAAAAGCTAAAGTATCCTTAGCTATGCTAGATGTTGATTCAGCCAAGGAACTAGCACAAGTAATGGCTGCTGTAGGGTTAGCTCAAAATCTTGCTGCTTTGCGAGCATTAGTTACAGAAGGAATCCAAAAAGGACACATGGGGCTTCAAGCTCGTTCATTAGCGATCTCAATTGGGGCAGTTGGTGAGGAAATCGAGCAAGTTGCGCAAAAATTACGTGAAGCAGAAAAGATGAATCAGCAGACAGCTATACAACTATTGGAAAAAATCCGGGAAAAATAAAAGAACAATATCTTTAGAGGAATAAAGCAAGATTTGCAGTTATTTTAGTTACTGTAGATCTTGTCTTTTTTTCTTTTACGAGAAAAATGTGTTCATTGTTAAAATATATTTCTAGCTATAATTAGGTGTGCGCACAAAATAGAAAAGAATGGAGAACTTATGAATAAGAAAAAATTTACTGTACTATTGTGTATTTGTTTCGGTTTATTTTTACTAGGATATAAAACACCAATGTCTTATGCACATATAAATGGTGGAGATTGGTCGGCACGTACATATAATCGGTATTGGATGAGTGAATTAAATGATAATGTACGTCTTTCAGAATTATCTATTCCAGGGACCCATAATTCAGCAACAGGAACGTTCTCAGGTATAGCAAGTGGATACGTAAAGACACAAAGTATCGATATCCGCAAGCAGCTTGACAATGGAATACGTTTTTTAGATATACGTGCGCGTGCTATTGATGGTGCTTTTACGATGCATCACGACAGGTACTATCTAAACCAGAATTTCGGTGATGTACTTAATAAAACAGTGGCCTTTCTTCGTGACAATCCTGGAGAAGTAGTCTATATGAGATTGAAACAAGAATACAGTAGTGTAAATGACCATACATTCAACCATATTCTTAATACAAGATATTTACAAGATAGTCGTTGGAGAGATTACTTTTATTATGGAAATGCTAATCCGACTCTTAGAGAGACACGAGGAAAAATCGTCATTTTTTGTAATTTCTTGGGAAATAATGTCGGAATCCCTTATCCGTCAAGTTTTGATATACAAGACTATTGGAATCCAGTGAATCCAAATGATAAACGGTGGGCCGTCGAGCAACAATTCGACAAGGCACACCAAAGCAGAGGAATAAATGGTGTCAAATATATCAATTATCTAAGTGCAAATGGATTTTGGAATGGTGTATTGGGATACGCAGATGTAATCAATCATTTTTCTTTTTACCGGATAATAAATAGAAATATCAAACATACGGGAATCGTACCTATCGACTATCCAAGTGAGTGGCTCGTTAATTCCATCATCGATATCAATCATCGTTTATTGAAAGACCGTGAAAGCAAAGGGAAATACGATGGATATATCACTTCTATCCAATGTGAAGCAGATACCTCAAAAGTTGTGGATTGGAATCAAGGAAATAACAGAGGAATCATTTACCATAACGCTGGGAGTAGAAATCAAAAGTGGTACTTAGATTATGATGTTGCGAGTAAAGCATACATATTGCGAAGTCAACGTAACAGGGATCATGTGTTAGCAGAAAATAGTTCTTTTGGTATAGATGTAACGAACCAGCCAAGTATACAAAATCGTGCAAGATGGCGATTGTTATCGTCTGGGCTAGAGCATATGCTAGGAGATGTGTATTATTTGCAAAATGCTCATAGTAACCGAATACTAGAAGTAAGAGATGGCGTATACAACAATAATCAAGAATTGATTACTGCGCCAGTCGCTCATATACAAAGACAACGATTTGTGATCCATAGAGAAGATTGATAAAGAAAATCAATCATAGCGAATTCATTAATTGTTGATCATTAGTTATTTATTCAACGGAACGAAATAATAAAAAATACTATATGACTATAAAGAAACCGCTTGGCATTTGTTTAACCTACCAAGCGGTTTTTTATTCAACCAACGGATTAACTTCAACAGTTTCTACAGTTGAATGTTTCTATCTTTCCGTAATCGCTGTCGCTGAAAATTGTTCAATTAAAGGAATCAAAGCCAATTTGACTTTGTATTTTCGTTCAAGTGCTTTTTCGATGGCAAATTCATTTTCAGCAGTCATAGAAATAGTTGCTAACTTACGAGGTTCATCGGCATTTTTTTCATAAATAACTACTTCTTGTTCATTTTGTTCTGTGTAAAATTTAGGATACTCAGCAACAGCTTTTGAAAAATCAGCAAAACTTAAAGCGGCATTCGTATCAGTTGAGCGTGTATTTTCAGTTGTGTCCGCTTTTGGTTCTTCCACTTTTTCTTCTGGCACACTGACTGTTTCTTCTGTCACTGGTGTTGCAACGGCTTGTGCAGTTGGTTCATCGTTTTTCAAACGTTGATCATTCCAGTAAGATACGATCTCAATAAGAAGATTGTCACGGAATCGTTCGAAAATACCGTTTTCTCCTGAACGGATCCGCTTTAATACAGTATTGAAATTATCATCGATAGGCACATTGATTCGTGTATCTTCATTTGTTTTTCCAGCTAATCCGATCGTTAAGATTTGACGGTTTTTGGGATCAAGCATGACTTGTAATGGCAAACCATAACGTCTCAAGCTTTCATTTTCTAGAGAACGGAATAACTGTCCTCTTACACCATCCAATGAAGGACGGAATTGATTTAATAATTTTTGTTTCTGTTTTTTCTTCATATGTTCTCTCCTTCGCTCATACCCTTTCGATTATAAGAAAAAAAAAGCCAAATGAAAAGGAGTAATGCAAAAAAACTTGCGTATACGCAAATTACAACAGAAAAATTTGCTTATTTTTCCATTTTTTGAAAGAAAAATAAAAAAATGGAACAGGTTATGTGGATAGATAACCTGTTCCAATCTTTTTATTTTTTCGGTATCAAGGCAAAAATAGGTAACTCAGGTGAATAAATGACTTCATGTTCGTGCCAAGTTGTGACCATTAGTGAATGATTGAACCGTTTTTTCAGCTCTTCGATGATTTGATCATGTGTCCAGTTTCTTGCAGGGAAATGTTGGATCTTCTCTGCATCGATCAAAAAGACAAAATCGGAATGAAAAGTCTGAATGACGTCTTCCGAGAGAGAATTCAAGCGTTCGATTGGATCCATAACATCACCTTTCGTCTTAGAATTGGGTAGTATCTGGGTCTTTTGCCTTGCCAACTACACCATCTAACTGATCAATTTGTTTCATTTCTTCTTCTGTCAATTCAAAATCAAACAGTTCAGTATTTTCTTTGATTCTGCTTGGTGTGACAGATTTAGGAAGAGGAAGGAATCCGTGTTGCAACGACCAACGTAAAGCGACTTGTGCGATCGTCTTGTCATGCGCTTCAGCGATTTGTTTCATTTCAGGGACATCGAAGATTTTACCAGTGCCTAATGGGCTATATGCTTCAAGGATCATCTCATGTTTTTTTGCATACTCAACTACATCTGGCTGCAATTCACCCGGTGCAAGGAAAACCTGATTGACCATTGGCATGATTTTTGCTGTTTTAGCAAGTGTATCTAGATGGTGGGGCAAGAAATTGCTCACACCGATTGCTTTGATTTTACCTGCTTCATACAGTTCTTCAAATGCACGCCATGTATCTGCGTTTGCTTGTTCCCAATTATCACGAAAAGCAACTGGATTTGGCCAGTGAATCAAGAACAGATCTACATAATCTGTTTGAAGTTTCTTTAATGATTCTTCAAAAGAAGACATCACAAGTTCATAACTGTGATTGGCATTCCATAATTTTGTTGTTAGGAAGATCTCTTTTCTAGGAATGCCACTTTCCTTAATCGCTTGGCCGACACTTTCTTCATTCTTGTATCCTTGGGCAGTATCGATATGGCGATAACCTGCAGCCAGTGCTTCTTTAACAGAGGAAACAGCGACATCCCCATCAGGTGTTTGCCATGTGCCGAATCCTACTACTGGAATTTCGTAACCATTTGATAGACGATACGTGCTTGTTAATGAATTCATACTTTCAGCTCCTTTTTTATTCGTTCATCTATAAGTTTAGCGCATTTTCCAAAAAAAAGAATCCATTTTGTTTCTACTATTGAAATTTTTGTTTAAAAGAAAATGATTTTGATTCTGGTATTTTTGATTTTTTTCCGTAAACTAAGACAGAAGGGAATGAGGAAATGGATATCTATTTAAAAAAAGCAATCCTGCATATTATTGACAGAGAGACGGGTTCGCCGGTCTTTTCGCAAAAAGAGCTGGATCTGACAAAAGAATATATTCGTGATTTTCTTCAAAAGAAAATCCAAAAAATCTCTTCTGCCCAAACGAAAACTGGACAATTGGCAGAAGAAAGCATGATCGTTGAATCACTTAAAATCGCTCAAGAAAATTTTGTGGAAGCAAGTGAAGCAATCGTTCAGCGATGGTTCGATATTTACCAAGAAAGTGAAGAGGCGCCAAGTGCAGATGTATTTGTCGTTTTGTATGAATTAGATACAGTGATGTACTTATCTTTATTGAAAGTCAATTATCGTGAGGCTTATACGCATTTTGTTGAAGCAGACGAAGTAGGAATTGACAACCGTTTGATTTTGAACCGAGCAATACTAGGCGCGAAAACACAAAAAGCAGATGAAGCCTTCGCGGTGAACTTGTCCGATTGGACCTATGAATTGATTGAAAAAAAATATGAGTTTTCCGGTAAAAAAGAGCTTTATTTTTCTGGAAGAGTGATCGAAAGTGTTCCTGCACCTTCTTTAGAAGAAAATGTAAAAGTGATCCAAAAAGTAGCCAAGCATCTTGGAAAAAAATTCGAGACAGAAGAATTTGATATCATGGCTGATTTAAAAGAAGCTGTCTATGACACGATAGAAGAAAAAGGACGGTTGGATCATGAGATGATCGCAGAAAAAGTCTTCAAGGAAAACATTACGGCAAAACTGGCTTTTAAAGAAGAAGTACAGGAACAAGGGTTTGTCCCAGAAGCACCTCCTGTAAAAGAAGTACAAGAAATTTCTGAGAAAAAATTTGGAAAACAAAAATTTAAATTATCAAACGGAATCGAACTGATTGTACCAGTCGATGTATATCGCAACCCAGATTTGATTGAATTTGTGAATAATCCAGATGGTACGATATCTGTGATGATCAAAAATGTGGATGAAGTATTAAATCGTTTATAAAAGTGACTGGAACATTAGATGTTCAACTACCGATGTTTAGTTGAATGAATGGTCCATGAGAAGGATCTGAAAGGACGAATATAACAAAAAAAGAGCGTGAGACAAAAGTAAAGAACACTTTTGTCTCACGCTCTAAAAACGTATAAACGCTTCTGCCCCAGCCTCTTTTCCTACGATTAGTCAAGTAAAAGGTGCAAGAAAAATAGCTCGTAAACGAAAGCGACAAAATCAAGGCACACCAAATAAAGCCCCGTTCGTAAAAAATTTTCGATCTGGGCAAAGAAGTGGTATACTGTAAGTGGTTTAGTTAATGGTCCACTGAGACCGCGTACGCATAGTCGTACTCTGTATGTGCCCTAACCATAGCGTGCATACATTTCAGAAGCTTGTTCATACAAGCAACTGTGGCAACCTTCTCTTTCTTAGGGATAGGTTGCTTTTTTAATTTGTAGTAATAATCGACAATATGATTAGGAGCTGCGCGTTGCTGGCGAATCATATTTCGAATGGTGAAGAAAATAATTTTCCGTGCTTTGGGATTACCACGCTTATTGATGCGGTCTTGGCCAGTATACTTACCTGATTGATACCGTCGGATGTCGATTCCGACAAAAGCATTCAATTGTTTATGGGTTTTAAATCGTGTGATATCTCCTAATTCACCGAGCAATAAAGCGGCTGTGAGTGCGCCAATCCCAGGGAACGTTTGGTACAACAAAAAGCAAGGAGAGCCTTCGGCTTTTTTGATCATTTGTGTCGCCAGTGCTTCTTTTTGTTCGAGTAAATCTTGGAGAAGTTCGGCGTAATAGATTGTTTTTTGACATTGGATACTGTCTTTTTCAACAGCTGGATAGGCACACTGTGCATAGTGGATGATTTGATCTGCCTTTTGCTCGGCACGATTCGCGGAGATTTTTTTCCGTGTTTCGTTGATCAGTTTATTTTTTATTTTTGTCCGAGTAGATGCCAATACAAAATCTGGATGGGGAAAAAGACGGATCAATGTCAATGCGTAAGGGGTCAGCCTGTTTGAAAAGAACTGTTCAAGCTCTGGAAAAGTCAACTGAAGACAGTTGTGTAAATCCATGCGCAGACGAGTGATTTTCTTCTCAATTTCTTGATAAAAACGGGCTAAATCGCGCATCTCTAAGTAAAAATTGCTTTGTACTTCTTTTGGCTGACGTTGACTTTTAAGATGAGTCTGTGCGAGCCGATGGGCATCCGATTTATCTGTTTTCCAACTGCGTAAGGTGCTTTCTTCCATCTGTTTTTTCGCTTCTAACGGGTTTAACAAACAGTAAGAAAAGTGATGATCTTGAAAGAACTTTTCGACTGGTCTGGAATAAATCCCCGTTGCTTCAAAAACAATCAATGGACGTTCAGGCAAGTGCTGGATCTCTTCGAGTAATGCATGAAATCCTCTTTGAGTGTGTTCAATCTCGTCTTCAAATAAGCAGGTGTCGTCTTTGTATAGGACACTGTAGCTGTGTCCCATTGAAACATCTAATGCAAGAATGTAAGGCATTTGTTTTCCTCCTTTTTAAGTTTTGAAAGAACTTTACTGCTTCATTTCGATTCCAATTTCCTATACACGGGCTCATGGCCCCAACATACGTAAACCTGATTCTAAAATGACAGTAAAGAAGTTCGGTTTTTGATAGGGACTCGTAGTCCTCAAGGCTTTGTTCGAACTTTCTTTCACTCTTCACTATAATCTAAAAATAGAAAATAGAGGAGAACATCATTCGTCAATGATGTTCCCCTCTAATCTTAGTATGTTTTATCTAATAAAATTTTAAGACCATCGATTATTGATCGATTTTTTCTGCCGCATTTTTAGGGACTTCAGAAGCTTTTATTTCTTCCCAGCTTAATACACCTTTACGAGGATTGACTTTGAGTTTAAGATACGCATTCATCTTTAATGGATGTTCTCTTTTTTCGCGAAGCGTCACTTGTTTTTTTTCTCCATCTTTATTATAAGCCGCTTGCTTGTAGATATAAGTCGTGAATTTCTCTCCGTTATCTGCTTGGATAGCTGATATTTCGCCATTCGTCGTGATTTTTGTATAATAGGCTTCACCGCCGTAAAAATAATGATAAGCTGCAAAACTTCCGCCGAGAAAGATGCATAAAACGACAAGTACGCCAATTAATTTTTTCATGTACTTCACCTCTCCTCTTATTATTAACGAAATAGAAGATTTCGTCTATTGAAAGTTGTTGGCGACAGCTGAATTTTAAACTTTTCCTCATTTTGTTCTTATTGCTTCAAAAGAAAGGTAAGGACTAGCTTGAAGCTTTTCTCAAAAAACACAATTTTTTATTTATAAAAGGTACTTTTTTCGTGTGTAAGATAGGCGAGTGCTCTTAGTTGACTTTGACCAATTTTGACGTATAATAAGCTTAGTTCGAATCTTACAAAAAGTAAGCCGGACGTATTCTTTTTGATTTATTCAAAAAAAGACTATAATAAAAAAGTGAGAGCTGAAATCCTTCAGTGATCTATATTATTTAGGAGGTTTGTAAATTATGGCAAAAGAACATTACGACAGAAGTAAACCACACGTTAACATTGGTACAATTGGACACGTTGACCATGGGAAAACTACTTTAACTGCTGCGATCACTACAGTATTAGGCAAAAAAGGCCTAGCAAATCCTCAAGACTATGCTAGTATTGATGCAGCTCCAGAAGAACGTGAACGTGGAATTACGATCAATACCGCACACGTAGAATATGAAACAGAAAAACGCCACTATGCGCATATCGATGCACCAGGACACGCGGACTATGTGAAAAACATGATTACAGGGGCAGCCCAAATGGATGGTGCCATCTTAGTCGTTTCTGCAACTGATGGTCCGATGCCTCAAACACGTGAACACATTTTGTTGTCACGTCAAGTTGGTGTAAAATACCTAATTGTTTTCTTAAACAAAGTAGATTTAGTCGATGATGAAGAATTGATTGATTTGGTAGAAATGGAAGTTCGCGAGTTATTGAGCGAATATGGTTTCCCAGGCGATGACACTCCTGTGATCAAAGGTTCCGCATTAAAAGCATTGCAAGGCGATCCCGATGCTGAAGCTGCTATTATGGAACTGATGGATACAGTGGATGAATATATCCCAACGCCAGAACGTGATACAGATAAACCATTACTATTACCAGTGGAAGATGTTTTCTCCATTACAGGACGAGGAACTGTTGCCTCAGGTCGTATTGACCGCGGTGCTGTTCGTGTCGGTGATGAAGTAGAGATCGTAGGGATCAAACCTGAAACACAAAAAGCAGTTGTCACAGGTGTAGAAATGTTCCGTAAAACGTTAGATTACGGGGAAGCTGGAGATAACGTCGGCGTACTGTTACGTGGTATCCAACGGGACGATATCGAACGTGGACAAGTACTTGCTAAACCAGGTTCCATTACTCCACATACAAAATTCAAAGCTGAAGTGTACGTGTTGACCAAAGAAGAAGGTGGACGTCATACACCATTCTTTAACAACTACCGCCCACAATTCTACTTCCGTACAACTGACGTTACTGGAACAATCACGTTACCAGAAGATACAGAAATGGTCATGCCTGGTGACAATGTGACGATTGATGTTGAGTTGATCCACCCAATCGCTGTTGAAAACGGAACGACCTTCTCGATTCGTGAAGGTGGCCGTACAGTAGGTTCAGGTATCGTTACAGAAATCGAAGCATAAGAAACGCGACTCGAATATTTTGGCAATGAAAAATGTTTAAAATGAAAAAGCGGTCAAAACAGAAATCCTGTTTTGACCGCTTTTTTTGTTCTACAATTGTACAATAAGAGAGGGTAGGAGCCGTACCTCACGCTTTGGTTCAGTCTCTTTTATTTATACTGTGAGTGTTTCCTTACAATACGCAGTTTTTAGTACTTTCTTCGTATCCATTTTTTCAAACCACTTATTCGACCTTGTGTCTGCTCAACTGGCGCATTATCAATAATCAGCAAGGCAATCATAACGTATGCAATCCAGCTATCTCGCGAATATAGGGTGTAGCGTGAAACCCAGTTCGTAGCGTACTTGCTTTTGTATTCTCTTAATCCATGGAAAGAATAAAAATGAGAGCCAAACTCGTAAACCAAGTAAGCAATTCTTTCCTGTAAAAAACTCTTTCTGGAAGTACCAACATTTGAAAGAGGGGCCATCCCTAAATTGAACCATTGGATATGTTCTTCTTTCATATAAGCAAACAAATGCAGGAACAAGAAATCCATACTGCCGGAAGGTGCTTTTTTGGGATCATATCGCATCAAATCGATCGTTCCTACTTTGTTGTTCGTGTAAGTAGGCATGATCGTCGCAAAAGCGACAATTTCTTCTTGAGTATTTTTGACTACAGCAATAGGCGCTCTTTGTAAATAATCTTCAGAGAAAAAGCCTAAAGAAAAACCTTTTTCTTTTCGTGAACCCAACCAATTATCAGAAATATTTTTGAAAATACTCATTTGCTCAGCAGAAAATGGCGGTTGTAAGACATCAAATGTAAATCCTTCTCGTTCAATTCGGTTCAAGACAGCCCGAGTGCCCTTCATTTTTTTCCCTGATGTTGTAAAACTATTCAGGTCTACATAAGCTTCCTCCCCCATTTTAATGAAGTCATAGCCGAATTCATGCAAAATCATAACGATCTCTTCGCTTGTTTCGTAGAAAACAGGTAAATAACATAATCGGTCTGTCTCTTCGATGAAAGCTTCAATTGCTTCTGGAAAATCTTCTTTCTTACCAGAAGGATCGCCCATTACGACGCATTTATTATTGAAGCAAGCGAATTGGAGAAGCACAGTTGGTTCACCGTCTTTTTCGTAGACAAACATCCGCTTGTCTTTTAAGAAGATCAATTGACTGTCGGAGTTTCCTCCATAAGTTGTGAGGATCTTCAGTGCCTTTTCTTCATTAAAGGCTTCGCCAATCTGTTTCTTTTCTCCTTGAAGAAAATGGACAAATAGAACGATCATGAAACTAACGGCGATAATGGCCAACAACCCTGAAAACCAAATCTTTTCAGAAGGGAATAAGAAAAAGGAAATAAAATGGTGACGCCGATGTGGAAAATCAGGCAGATTGTATACACCAATAACAATATAAAGCAATGTCAATGCACCGATAATGATTCCGTCGATCGTACGCCATTCCCACGAATAGATGAGTTGTTCCCGAAATAGTTCGTTTTTGGACGCAAGAATGATCAGAAACAGAATAGACAAGAA
Source organism: Enterococcus sp. DA9 (assembly GCF_008000875.1). Classification (NCBI taxonomy): domain Bacteria; kingdom Bacillati; phylum Bacillota; class Bacilli; order Lactobacillales; family Enterococcaceae; genus Enterococcus; species Enterococcus sp. DA9. Next base: position 2,408,955 of record NZ_CP042839.1, on the reverse strand, counting down.
AATCACCGGTGTGAAGCTAAAATCGCTTAATAAAACATAAAATAAAGCGAGTGCGATCAAGAAAATTGTAGGCAGATAGGCTCGTTTTACGCGTGCAGCGATCCCTCTCCCCATAACAATCAAAAGAAATCCTAATAATATACTAGGAAACTGGATAATAAAGTGGAATTTCAATGGGTTCAAACTATGAAGCCAGCGAAACTCTGTAAAAGCTTGCGGAATAGTGGCAGAAAGTACCAACATGATTCCAGAAAAGTATAAAAGTACAACCACGATTTTATGCGCGATTTCTGTTGCTAACTGCTTAGGGATACCTGAATAACGCTGATCAAAAGTGGAACCGATATTTTTGAAGAAAAAGACGATTCCAATCAAAAACGGAATGATGTAGTAGAACAGACGATAAAGCAAGATCCACACAACGACTGTTTCTCTTGGCACACCAATAGCAGATAATCCGATAATCATCATCACATCGAAACTGCCGATCTCGCCAGGAATCATAGACACGATCCCTATCACTGAAGCAGCAATGAATAACGGAATCGTTTGCCACAGATCGATTCGGATTTCCATTAGGTAACCAACAGAAAGGAAACTGAACAGGACACCAGACCATTCCAATAATGAAACAAGCAAGAGCTGTCCTTGCGTTTTAAGTGAGGTACCACCAAGGAATCCTTTCTTTTTGAAAGTAGTGAATAAAAAGACAACAGGAAAATACAGACCACCGCCAATCAGCCATATCCAATATTGCTTCAAGAAAGGAGCGACTGGTGTGAAGACTACAAGTAAAAAAGAAAGCAGACTGTAAATAGAAAGTCCAGCCATCAAAAACAAGAAAACTTTCGATAATGCTTGGATCACGTTTCTGCTCTCTTTCTTTTGTCCATATAGTTCAGAGCGAAGCCCCACACTAACAAACCCGCCGAAACCGGCAATATTGTTGATTGTATTGATCAGCCAGCTTGTCTCAAACAAGTAACGAGGATTCTGCTTTTGTTCAAGCATCCGATTCAAAATAATATCATAACCAATCATAGGTAACACAGAGACAAGACCAATCAACAGCATAAGTCCGCTTTTCCAAATAGGTATAGTGGCAAACGTTTCTCCTAATTGCTGGATAGATAGAGTTTTACCGATGGACATCAATTCACCGACAATAATGACAATGACAGAAATCAAAAAGATTGTTTTGAAAAGTCCTAGATGGTTTTTCAGCCATTGTATGGTAGTTTTTAACAAATAAATCACCTTCTATTCCTAATAATTATGTTTCAGAAAGAAATTGAAGAACTTCTCGGTTGAAGCGTTCAGGATCTTTTCTAGCTAATTCATGTCCTTGTTCTTTTACAAGTACAAAAGAAGCTTTTGGTATAGTTTTAGCTATATACAGAGAATGTTTCAGCTTGATTACATCTTTTTTTCCTACAATAATTAATGTTGGGGAGTTGATTTTTTTTAAATCATTTTCTGTAAGGCCGATATCATGTAGCAATAGTTTAATAACTAACAGATTTTTGCGAAGGCTTGGGCGAAATAAAGAGAGCAACCATACCCATGCATAATGAAAATTGCTGATGACTCTGGCAGAAAAACGAACACCTTTAACTAGCGTGTTTCCAGAATTTAAAATCAGTCGATGAACTTTTTGAGGAAAGCTGCTAGCAAATACCAATGCCAAATTTGCGCCATCACTAAATCCAAGAAAATCTGCCTGATTGATTTTTTCTAGCAACATAATCGTATTCAGATCCTCAGCCATCAAATGAAAATTCAATATAGATGCTTCATTTGTTGAACGGCCATGTCCTCTGCTGTCTACTAGATAAACGGTATAGTAGCGTTCAAGTACGGGAACCTGTTCTGAAAAAAAGCGGCCGCTGCCATCATTGCCATGCAGTAAAAAGAGTGGGAAGCCTTGACCACTCTTTTCATAATAAATTTTGCTCCCGTCTGACATTTTTGCATATTTCTTTTCTTTTTTCACATAATCACCTACTGTGTAAAGTATAACGATTATAACAGTCATTGGGCAATTGTTTTTACTGAAAAACAACGATCATTTTCGTAAGATGATAAAAAACACAGGAAAATTCATTTTTTCTTAAGGTGTACACAGAATTTAAGGAAGAAATAGCCAAGAAGATAAAGAAATAGTAAGATAAAAAAGATGTCAAAATAACTAGGTGATGAAATGAAGCGAAAACGATTATCTATTATCCGTATTCTTTTTTACATGATCATTCTAACGGTCATTGGTGCGGTGTTGTTTTTAGGAGGAAGAACTTATCGCTCGGTAAAACGGGTGGAAAGCTATCAAATAGAAATAACGACAGCTGCAAAAAATTATCATATGGAAGCATACGAAAAATTGATCAAGGCAATAATCTTGACCGAATCAAAAGGAAAAGGCACAGATCTCATGCAGAGTTCAGAGAGTTTGCATGGAGAAGCCGATGTCATTGATAATCCAGCTGACAGTATTGATCAAGGGGTCAAATATTTGGCGGAGATGATAATGGAAGCAAAAAAACAAGGATGTGACCTGTGGACTGCTGTCCAAGCGTATAATTTTGGGAAAGATTATATTGCCTATGTAAAAAATCATGGCGGAGAAAACACAGTAGAACTAGCAGAAGCGTATTCTAAAGATGTGTTGAGCCCACTTTTAGGAAATGAAGAAGGAAAACAGTACCGCTATTGGCGGATCCAGTCCTTGCTTTACAACGGCGGCTATCTCTATCATAATGGAGGTAATATGTTTTATCCTGATATTGTCAAAATGAATGAAAAAATAATAGAGACTTACGAAAAAGTCTTTAAATAAACGAGTAGGAAATATCCAAACATAATAAAATGAGCTGAAAGAAGGAGTGCGCAAATAGTGGAAAAAAGGCAAAAAATGGAAAATCAAAAAGTGGGGTACACAACCAAAGATTGGATGTTGCGGTTTGTGAAGGGAATGTTTATCGGTTCAGGATTTATCTTGCCGGGGGTCAGCGGGGGTGCATTAGCAGCTGTTTTTGGCATGTATGAGCGACTGATTTCTTTTCTAGCCCATATCACAAAAAATTTCAAAGAAAATGTTTTGTTTTTCCTGCCTGTTGGTCTAGGCGGAGTGACAGGCATCTTTTTACTTTCTTTTTTAGTCAGTTTTTTATTAGGGGCGTATGAAACAACAATATTGTGGTTTTTTGTTGGGTGTATCGTCGGAACTGTTCCTGCGTTATGGAAAGAAGCAGGAAAAAAAGGACGAGATACTTCTGATGTAATCATCATGGTTGTTACTTTTGTTCTGGCTTATTTGTTTTTATTATACGGTGCTCGATTATTTGATGGACAAGTCGATCAGAATTTTGGGACTTGGCTGATCGCCGGCGGATTGATTGGTTTAGGTATGATTGTCCCAGGATTGAGTCCTTCTAATTTTTTGGTATATATGGGATTGTACAAAGCGATGGCTGACGGATTTAAAGAAGTTCGGTTTGAAGTCATCTTGCCGATTGGAATTGGTGGGGTTCTTTGTGTCCTTGGCCTGTCAAAAATCATGGATTATATTTTCTCAAAGGCATACAGTAAGCTATTCCATTTTATTTTAGGCGTCGTTTTTGCTTCAACGATTATGATCATCCCTACTGATTACGCGGGATTGGGAGTCGCTGGAGTGCTAGCTTGTCCTGTTCTTTTTGTAGCTGGTACAGCACTAGGATGGTGGATGAGCCGTTTGGAAGAACAATATAAGTAAAGATAGTTCGATAATAAAAAACAACACACGGGTGATTCATACAAAAAAGGTCAGCATCTTTTTCGTAAGAATCATTCGTGTGTTTTTCTATAAATTTTATAAAAACAAGTTGTTTTTAATCTTGGAACACGCTAGACTTAAACACGTGATTATTTTTGAAAGTTGGCGGAAAATGGAGAAAAAGAAAATGAATGGACTTACACAGCAAGAAGTAGTTCAGAAAATGGCTTCTGGCCAGCAAAATGACTACCAGGAAGATGCATCAAAAAGTACAAAGCAAATATTCAGCGATAATATATTGACGTTATTCAATTTTCTGAACTTCGGTATCGGAATTTGTCTGTTATTTGTAGGTGCTTATTCCAACATGGCGTATTTAGCAATTATTATCGTAAATATCGTTATTGGAATTTATCAAGAAATACATGCAAGAAATCTTGTACGAAAATTATCGATTGTTTCCCAATCAGAAGTACTAGTGATTCGGGACGGTAAAGAACAATCGATTTCTACTAAAGAGCTGGTATTAGGAGATTTGGTAAAGATCGGAGCTGGAGAACAGATACCAGCCGATTTGCAGGTCATATCAGGACGGGCAGAAGCAAATGAAGCTCTTTTGACAGGTGAATCTGACTTGATTGTCAAAGAAGCTGGAGCTGAATTGCTTTCTGGGAGCTTTTTGACAAGTGGTTCTGTCATGGCTGAAGTCATCCGAGTAGGGGCAGATAATTATGCTGTCCGCTTGACTAGCGAGGCAAAAACCCACAAAGCTATTCATTCTGAACTTGTAGATTCGATTCGTAAAGTATCCAAGTTCACTAGTTTCGTGATTATTCCTTTAGGGATCATACTATTTTTGGAGGCACTGTTCATTCGCGATGCTTCTATCAAGATTTCAGTTATTGCCTCTGCAGCAGCTTTGTTAGGGATGCTTCCAAAGGGATTAGTATTGTTGATAAGTATTGCGTTAACGACAGGTGTAACAAAACTGGCAAAAAAACGGATTCTTGTTCAAGACATGTATTCCATTGAAACACTTGCTCACGTCGATACATTATGTTTGGATAAAACAGGAACCATTACTGAAGGGAAAATGAGTATCCAGCGTGTAGAAGCATTACATCCGCTGTATGAAAAAGCTATTCCAGAAATTATGGGAACGTATCTTGCAGAAAGCAGTGATAACAACATCACCATGCGGGCGATGAGAGAGTATTTTGAGCTTTCTAATCGTTATGATGTAACAAACAAAGTCGCATTTTCTTCTGATCGCAAATGGGGTGCGATGGAGTTTCCAGAATTAGGAGTCGTATACGTAGGAGCACCTGAACGCTTGGTGGAAGAAGATCGACTGCCAGATAGTCTAAAAACAGCTCAAGCGAATGGCTATCGCGTCCTTATGTTGGGGATTGCTCCAAATCAGCAATTAAACGAAGAAACCCCCGCGTTTGTTGAGCCAGTTGCTCTGTTTGAAATCGATGATCCAATCCGAAAAAATGCGCCAGAAACACTAGCTTATCTTCATGAGGAAGGCGTTGACCTGAAAGTAATCTCTGGAGATAATCCATTTACTGTCTCCAATATTGCTAGACGTGCAGGATTACCGAATTATGATGCGTATATCGACCTTTCTCAGATTACTGAAGAATCGGACGTGCGAGAAGCCGCGCATCAATATACCGTTTTTGGTCGAGTGAGTCCTCAGCAAAAGAAGTTACTGGTAAATGAATTAAAAAATAGCGGCAGAACGGTTGCGATGACAGGTGACGGCGTGAATGATGTTTTGGCATTAAGAGAAGCAGATTGCAGTATCGCCATGGCAGAAGGTGACGGAGCGACACGTCAAATTGCTAATCTAGTATTGTTGGACTCTGATTTTACGACATTGCCAGAAGTCCTGTTTGAAGGACGTCGAGTAGTCAACAATGTGACGAAAGTCTCCGGTATCTTTTTCATCAAAACGATTTATTCTTTTATTTTATCGATTATCTGTGCCGTTACAGCTATTGGATTTCCATTTATCCCTATCCAGATTACGCTGATTGATTTGGCGATTGAAGGGTATCCTTCCTTCTTTTTATCATTTGAACAAGATAAACGCAAAATCACTTACCGTTACTTGCCTACTGCACTTATCAACGCTTTGCCGAATGCCTTGCTTGTAGTAGTGAATATCATAGCAGTGTATCTACTTGGAAAAACGTTCGCGTGGGGAAGTAGTGAAACCACTACGTTGATGTATTACTTGCTAATTGGAATCAGCTGCATGGCAGTTGTAAAAGCTTGTTATCCTTTCAACCCGTTGCGAATATTCTTAGCAGTAACAACAATCGTAGGGATATATGTAGCTGCGATGCTGTTCCACGGAATTTTGGAAGTAAACTTAGGTTTAGGAGAAACCATAGGATACTTCGTTATGTTCATGATCGTAAATATTGTCCTTCGATTATTGTACTGGAAGGCTGATATTCAAAATCAGCTACTGAAAAGAGTAGCAAATTGATGCTTAATTAAATAGAAATGTGTTATACTTGAAAAAGAATTGAAATATGATACAATCAAACATGTATAATTGTGTCCTTTAAAATCGCACTGATTTCAGTTAGTGCGATTTTTTACCGGTTATTCTCCTGAAATATCTTTTGTTAAAACGAAAAGATATCAATAAAGCAGGGGGTGGAAAAATGGCTCAACGGATTCCTCAAGAAGTTATCGAAACGGTACGCAGTCAAACGAATATCGTTGAGGTGATTGGACAATATGTCCAATTGAAAAAGTCTGGTAAAAACTACTTAGGGCTGTGTCCTTTTCATGAAGAACGCACACCATCCTTCTCTGTTGCAGAAGACAAGCAGATCTTTCATTGCTTTGGTTGCGGTAAGGGCGGAAACGTGTTTACTTTTCTTCAAGAACTAGAAGGACTGAGTTTTCCAGAAGCAGTGATAAAAGTAGCAGATTTCGAACAGATTCCGTTGGAAGATCAATGGCGTCAGCGAACGTTAGCTGTACAAAACCCTGAATCTGCTACAGGAAAATTGATTGCTGCTCATGAAAAAGCAGCGGAAATCTATCATCACATGCTGTTGCATACAAAAGCGGGACAGCCAGCCTTAGAATATTTGCAAAGTCGTGGGTTGTCTTTAGAATTGATTGAAGAATTCAATATCGGCTTTGCACCTAATGAACGCTCGTTTCTTCAGCAAGTCTTCAAGAATGAATCATTCTCAAATGAATTGTTAGAACGTTCTGGATTGTTTGTCGCACATGATGATGGCCGTATGTCGGACCGTTTTTACCAAAGGGTGATGTTTCCCCTTCGTAATCCTCAAGGCCAGACAATCGGGTTTTCAGGACGCTGGCTTGCACCTGAAAAAGGGCAGGAAAAAGATCAGCCCAAATATTTGAACAGTCCGGAAACAGAATTATTCAATAAAAGACAAGTGTTATTTAATCTTGATAAAGCAAGAAGCGATATCCGAAAAAATGGAGAAGTCTTGTTGTTCGAAGGTTTTATGGATGTGATTGCTGCATGGCAGGCTGGTATCAAAACTGGATTAGCTTCCATGGGAACAAGTCTGACAGCTCAACAGATCCAGCAAATGGAAAAACTGACGAAAGAACTGGTTTTTTGTTATGACGGAGATAACGCAGGTTTTGAAGCAACCAATCGAGGGATTGAATTGCTTCGGCAAAATAGTCGTTTAGGACTTTCGGTCGTAGTCGTTCCAGAAAAGCTTGATCCTGATGAATATCTCCGTAAGTATGGGGAAGCATCTTTTCAAGAATTAGTGGCTCATGGGCGTGAAACAGTTTTTACTTTTAAATCACGTTATTTGAAACAAGGGAAAAATTTAGAAAATGAAAAAGACAAAATCGAGTACCTTGAAGAATTATTAGTTGAACTTAGCCGAGTCGTTTCACCAATTGAACAAGATATGTATTTATCGCAGCTGTCCACAGAGTTTCGGGTCAGCAGAGAGACGATACAAAAACAATTGCGTGAGCTCCGAAGAACAAATCAGCAAAATCGTCAAGAACCTCAGGAAAACCAGCATACGCAGACCAAGAGACAAGAAACTGCACGGAAGAAGAGACCGTTGACGCAGGTAGAAAAGGCAGAGCAGATTCTGTTGTACCGCGCATTTAAAGAAGTTTCTGTCCGCAATATTTTAAAAGAACGAGAATTTCAGTTTATCCACGACGCATACGCAGAAGTTTATTTTTTATTCGATGCATATGTCTCACAACATTATGAATTCAACCTTGCAGAGTTTTTAGACTTTTTGCAAGATGAAAATTTAAGGCGGTTGGTGGTGGAGATCGAATATTTACCGGTGGCAGAAGAAAGTTCGCCACGGGAAATCCAAGACTTGCTAGATGTGATCAGCAAATCTGGCTTAGCTGATGAAATAACATTAAAAAAACAAATGCAGCAAGAAGCCAGACGTACTGGGAACAAACAGCTTGAGCTTGAATTGACGATCGAAATCATCAATTTAACGAAACAGTTAAAACAAGCCAAATAGCTACTCAAGGGGGGCCTTCTTTTATGGCAAATGGAACAGATAAAAAAAAGTATGAAGCAGCAGTAGCAGCTTTCATCAAAGAAAACAAACCCAAACGACAAGTTGTATATGATGATTTATCCAATCAGCTTGCTACACCATTCACTTTGAATGCAGATGAAATGGACAAATTGATCCAAAAGATTGAAGACGCAGGTATCAGTGTGGTGGATGAAAATGGTGATCCATCAATTCACAGCTTGAAAAGTGCTGAGAAAAAAGCTGAACAGGCAAAAACAGAAGATCTATCTGCGCCAACCGGTGTAAAAATCAATGACCCGGTTCGTATGTATCTGAAAGAAATTGGCCGTGTCTCCCTTTTAACTGCGGAAGAAGAAGTAGCGTTAGCATTGAAAATCGAAGAAGGTGACCAAGAAGCAAAACAGCGTTTAGCAGAAGCAAACCTTCGTTTAGTAGTAAGTATCGCTAAACGTTATGTAGGGCGAGGCATGCAGTTCCTTGACTTGATCCAAGAAGGAAATATGGGGCTGATGAAGGCAGTTGAAAAATTTGACTATCGCAAAGGGTTCAAGTTTTCTACTTATGCTACATGGTGGATTCGTCAAGCAATTACTCGTGCAATCGCCGACCAAGCACGTACGATCCGTATTCCAGTTCACATGGTAGAAACAATCAATAAATTGATTCGTATCCAGCGTCAATTGTTGCAAGACCTAGGAAGAGAACCTACGCCGGAAGAAATCGGTGCAGAAATGGACCTTCCGACAGAAAAAGTCCGCGAAATCTTGAAAATCGCGCAGGAACCTGTTTCTCTTGAAACGCCAATCGGTGAAGAAGATGATTCTCATTTAGGTGATTTCATCGAAGACCAAGAAGCAACAAGTCCAGCAGAACACGCAGCATATGAACTACTAAAAGAACAATTGGAAGATGTACTAGATACATTGACTGATCGGGAAGAGAATGTCCTTCGCTTACGTTTTGGCCTAGACGATGGACGTACGAGAACACTGGAAGAAGTAGGAAAAGTATTTGGTGTTACTCGGGAACGTATTCGTCAGATCGAGGCTAAAGCGTTGAGAAAATTACGCCATCCTTCTCGTTCAAAACAATTAAAAGACTTCTTAGAATAAGCATGAACTATTGATCAGAAGAGAAATCAGTAAAATGGTTTGGTTTATTTTAAAAGAAAAAAAGCTTGGGACTACGCGGTCTCAAGCTTTTTTTTCTATAGGGAAAAAATTTATTCATTATTTTTAAGTAAATCCTAAAAATAAGCTATTGGCGTGACGTATAGAATATGATAGATTAAATGGTAGCGTAAACCTAGTAAAGGAGCCGATCGCTAAGTGATGAAAAAATGTCCAAATTGCGGATCGAAAAAAATGGATGAGAACAATATCTGTCCAGACTGCGGTCATCAACTAACTGCAGAAGATCAGCAAACAAAAGAAACAATCGAAGAAATAAATGCAGATGAAACTATGCAGGATAAATCAACTGAAGACGCAGTCTTTCCTGATACAGAATTAAACGATCCAATCGAATGGTCGGAATTGAAAGATCTACCTCTCGAATCTGTGATGGAATTATTCGAAAAAACAGAACCAGAAGACGATGTATCATCTACTCACGATAAAGTAGCCAATAAAGAAAAAATGGAACAGAAGAAAGTGACTGTTCATGAGACTTTGGAAAAATCAGGAAAGAATCAAGAGGAAACCCTTGAATCAAAACAAAAAAGAAGAGTAGCTGAACTAAAAGAAATCGTCGAGAATGAGGAAGAAAATTCGATACTATCCGCCTATATCAAAGCACATCGTGAAGATACAAAGGAAGAGCACGCGGAAGAGCTGCTCAAAATGATCAGTGAAAAAATTGCACAGGAAAACAAAGTAGAACCAGAACATGACGCTGAAAAAGACGCTGAAAAAGACATTAGTAGAGTAAACGCTGCAGGTAAAGAATCAGTAAAAACGAATGATCTAAAAACGGATGTCCCGGAAAAAACTGAAACATTGTCTGAAAAACAATCAGAAGACGAGAAATCGAATGGGTTGCCGGAAGCAGAGAAAAAAGAAATGCTCGAAAAAGCAGACAAGAAATCAACAGAGTCAGATAGTATAAATAATGAATCCGATGCTGAAAGTCAATCTGCAAGTGAAGATAGCACTGTTCTTGAAGCTAAAATAGAAAAAGAAGAGAACCAGCCTGAGCTGATTGAAGCAGAAACAGAACCAACAACAATCGTGCCAAATACTGTAAAAACGCCTCAAGAATCAAACCTAGAAAAAAAAGATCTAGATAAGACACAAAAGAAAAAATCAAAAAAAGTGCCTTATCTCGCTTTAGCAGCAGTTCTTCTACTAGGTGGGGGAGGCTGGGCTTATTATGACCATCATCAAAAAGTAGAAGCCGAAGTAGCAGCAGAAGCAAAAAGACAGCGACAAATGGAAGACCTTCACGGGAAACTTGCTGCCTTTTATACAGATGATCACCATCAATTTATTCGTGCAGATATGATTCATCAAGATCTATCGAAATTAAAAAATGATTTATCAAGTCTTAAGAATGAAAAAGGATATTCAGAGTTAGAAACAACTTATCAAGATATCCAATCTAAGATCCAAGATATCCAGAAAGTGAATGAATGGTTCGTAGCTTCTGTGATCGTCGATGATCATCTAGCAGATGACATCAAGTTGAAAGCAGATAAAGAGATACAAACGATCGAAACGGATAACACAGATTTTGGAAAATTGATTCAACAAGCACAAACAGAAGCTAAAAATCAATATGCTGAATTGCAAACAGCTAAAGAAAAAACAGCTATAGTCTTTAAAGACGGAAAAGTAGTGGGTTCAGCGACACGCGACCAATACAAGACGGCAAAAGAAGCAGTAGAAAAGGTGAAAAATACAGATCTATCTGCTCAGTTGAATGAACAATTGAAACAAGTAGATAAGATGCTCACTGATAAAGAGAAAAAAGAAGAAGAGGAAAAGAAAAAAGCAGAAGAAGCGAAAAAAGCAGCTGAAGAACAAGCAAAACAAGCCGCTCAACAAGCTGCCGCTCAAGCCGCTCAACAAGCTGCGGTCGCACAAGCAGCACAGCAAGAAGCGGCATCCTCGACCCCGTCCTCTTCAAACTCAGCAAATCAGCCAATCAAATCTGCCAGAGCAAGTGATATTGCCGATGCATCTAATCCAGCATGGACGTGGGCACCAGGTGTCCAAAGCAAAGTGATTGCTACATGTATCCAACGTGGATATATCGTTGAAGGAGGATACAGATTAGAAAAAGCCAGAATCGAAAATGGGGAAGGCTATTACAATCTATATGCCACTTCAACAAAATCTGCATTGATGAAAGGCATTGGAGAAAGTGCGTTGCCATTTTATATCGTAACGATCAACTGTAAAACTGGGTGGTTCGGAGGAAATGGGAGCAATTAGTTTTAGCTAAACGAAAGAGGTTGTGAGCCTGCCGTTTCACTCTGAGTCACAAGGAACAATTTCAAAAAACAGCTTCTCATGTTTGATGAATAGTGTGACTTGAAACCGAAGAGTTGGCAGGTGAACATCGTTTATTCGAAAAAGGGGAGTATGACACAACTGTCGTCATACTCCTTTTTTCACCTTTCCAAAGCAAGGCTCAGCTATTCAAGTAGATAACATTATGTTATGATAGCAAAGAAATGTATTAAGAAAACCTTTCACTATAGAGGGAGAAAAAAATGAACGATTTATTAGCAACTATATTTACAGGTATTATTATTGATGAAAATGAAAAAAATTACTTTGTCCAAAAAAATGGGCAAACCTTTGGCTTAAGCAAATCAGAGGGCGAGCACAAAATCGGTGAGGCAGTGGAAGGATTCGGCTACCAAAATCAAAAACATGAAAACCGGATCACTACACAAATTCCAAAAAGTCGCATCGGTCACTATGCATTTGGAATCGTTACTGCTACAAGAAAGGATTTAGGGGCATTTGTCGATATCGGTCTTCCAGATAAAGACTTTGTCGTATCTCTTGATGAATTACCGACCATGACAGAGCTGTGGCCTAAAAAGGGAGATCGTTTGATGATTTCCCTTAGAGTTGACGCAAAGGACCGTGTTTGGGGGAGCTTAGCAGACGAAAAAATATTCAAATCTTTAAGCAAGTATGGAACAGAAGAAATGAAAAACAAAGATGTGATAGGAACAGCCTACCGTTTGAAATTAACAGGTACATATGTTTTGACTGAAGATTTCTATCTTGGGTTTATCCATCCTTCTGAACGATATAACGAACCTCGACTAGGCGAGCAGGTAAAAGGTCGTGTGATCGGTGTCCGACCAGATGGTGTACTGAATCTTTCATTGAAACCAAGAGCGTATGAAGCAATATCAGATGATGCACAAATGATTTTAACCATTTTAGAACGTTCTGCAGATCAGCAAATCAACTTTACAGATAAATCAGATCCAGAAGACATCATGAAAGCTTTCGGCATCAGCAAAGGTGCTTTTAAGCGAGCATTAGGCAATCTTTTGAAACAAGGACTGATTAAACAAGAAAATGGTGTGACAAAATTAGTCAAAAAATCTAATTGAGAATCCCTTGCATGTTTTTCTTAACTAGCTTATAATAATTTTAATTAACACAGTGCTATTGTTTTTCTAAATTGTAATTATTATAAATTGTTGGGGTTGAGTAAATGGTCATGAATGCTATTTCGGCGATGAAAAAAACAAAACAGCAGCTACATGAATCGGGGTTCAAGCTGACACCGCAAAGAGAAGCTACCCTGCTTGTGCTTTTGGAGAATGAGAAAGAGCATTTGTCTGCAGAAGAGATCTTCTTTTTAGTGAAAAAAAAGAGTCCAGAAATTGGACTTGCTACTGTTTATAGAACCCTTGAAATCTTGACAGAATTAAAAATTGTCGATAAAGTAAGTTTTAATGATGGATTAGCCCGTTATGATTTGAGAAAAGAAGGCGCCAAACATTTCCATCATCATTTACTATGCTTGAACTGCGGCACGATCGAGGAAGTAGAAGAGGATCTTTTACTTGAAGTGGAGCAAGTAGTAGAAGAACGTTATCATTTTTTAGTAAAAGATCATCGGCTGACGTTCCATGGAATCTGTCAGGAATGTTATGAAAAAGAAAAAAGAAACCAGTCCGTCTGAGTGTCTAGACGGCTTTTTCTTTGCTCAGATTATGGAAAAAGACTATCAGAATGAAGCGGTATCTGATATGATAGAGAGGCATGAGGGGGATTATTATGAAAGAGCAAATCAACGATTATCTCCACTACTTGAATATTGAACGGGGATTATCCGCCAATACACGTCAAAGCTATGAACGTGATTTGGAACAATACTTGCATTTTCTAGAAGAGCAGAAAGTTGCTTCATGGCAAGATGTCGATCGTTTTTTAGTCATCCGTTTTCTGGAAAAACTGCATGAAGAAAAAAAAGCGACAGCAACCGTTACGCGGATGATCTCAAGCCTCAGAAGATTCCATCAGTTTTTACGACAAGAGCGTGTTACGGATCATGATCCAATGCAGCATATCGATACGCCAAAGAAAGCGCAGAAATTACCAAGTACATTGACGCTGGCAGAAGTAGAAAAGCTGATTGAAGCACCTGATACGACAAAAACGTTAGGGATAAGAGATCGTGCAATCTTAGAAGTCATGTATGCTACTGGGATGCGCGTCAGTGAATTGATTGGATTGAAATTGGGAGATCTTCATCTTTCTCTTGGGCTGGTACAGACAGTCGGTAAAGGAGATAAAGAGCGGATTATTCCTTTAGGTGATTATGCGATCCAATGGCTGGAACGCTACTTAGACGAAGCACGTCCGTTACTTGTAAAGGACGCATCTGAAATGCATGTATTTGTCAATAATCACGGAAAAGGTCTTTCCCGGCAAGGAATCTGGAAAAATCTGAAACAGCTAGTAAGAGAGGCTGGGATTTACAAAGAAGTAACGCCGCATACGCTGCGGCACAGCTTTGCCACCCACTTGCTAGAAAACGGAGCAGATTTGCGGACAGTACAAGAATTGTTAGGTCACGCGGATATCTCTACGACACAGATTTATACACATATCACGAAAAAAAGGATGACAGATGTTTATAAGCAGCATTTTCCAAGGGCTTAGTCATAGGAAGGTGAGAAGATGTTAACACATTACCGAAAAGAAAACCGTAAAATTGCTATGGGACTGTTGAGTTTCCATAAGAAGCTGACAGGTAAGTCTTCTTTGTTGAAGGAGATAGATACGTACGAATCTGAAGATGATTATGAACTTTTTTTCTTTACGCCAGAAGGTTCGACCAACATTCAAGGAATCATTGGTGTTTATTGGGCAACGAACGATCAGCTGATCATCCATGACATTTCTTTGAATCCATCTTATCGTGGTGAGAATATGGGCTTCCAAATGTTAGATGAATTACAAGAAAAGTATCCGGATGTCTCCATCCGTGCAACTGAAATCACAGAGCCTTATATTGGAAAGTGGCTAGCAAAGAAAAAGAAGAAAGAGTGAATGAGTTGACGGAGATCAATATTAAATTAGATGTATTCGAGGGACCTCTCGATCTGCTGCTTCATCTGATTCAGCAAATGGAAATCGATATATATGATATACCAATTGCTACGATCACAGAGCAATATATGAATTATATCCATACAATGAAAACATTAGAGCTAGCTGTTGCAGGAGAATACCTAGTGATGGCTGCTACATTGATGGCAATCAAAAGTAAGACGTTGCTCCCTATCCAAGAGTTTGTTACAGATGATGAAGAACTATGGGAAGAAGATCCTCGAGAAGAATTGGTCACTCAGCTTTTAGAATACCGTAAGTATAAGTATGCGGCTGAAAAATTAACAGAAAAAGCAGAGGAACGAAGTCTTTATTACACAAAAGACCCTATGAACATCGATGGATTGGCGGATGTTGAAAAGCCGTTGAAGCGAGGACAAGTCAAAAAAATCGATTTGATCCGTGCCATGCAGAAAATTTTGGAACGTAAGAAATTTTCTCAAAAAGTGGAAAAAACGATCACGCCGGATGATACAACGATCGAAGAACGAATGATCTTTATCGAAGAGCGTATAAAAAGAAATACGCATGGCTGTACCTTCGACTCTTTTTTTGAGTCGCCTTCCAAAAGTGAAGTTGTCACTACTTTTATGGCTTTGCTAGAGTTGATGAAAAAAGGACAGATTATTGCGCAACAAAAAGAAAACTATGAATCAATTATGCTTTATCTAGCAGTAGGAGATACCGAACATGACGAAATTAAGTGAACTTGAAGCCCTTCTTTTTATTGTTGGCGAGGAAGGAATCAGTAATGAAGAATTAAGCGGACTGTTGAATCTCAGTGAAGCAGAAGTCGCAAATTTAGTGAAAGAATTAAGAGACTCTTACGCTCAAAACCCGCACTCAGCTTTGCATATTTTTGAAACGGAAAGCCATTATGTATTAACGACTAAAAAAGAGCTAGCGCCATTGCTCAAGCGATATGCGCAAGGAACATCGAACACGTTATCTCAAGCCGCTGTCGAGACTTTAGCAATCATTGCCTATAAACAACCAATCACACGAGCTGAGATCGAGCAGATTCGAGGCGTTCAGGTTTCAGGAGCGGTACAGCGTCTGGCTGCTCATAAACTGATTGAAGAAAAAGGCAGAGTAGAAGGACCAGGTCGACCGATATTATATGGAACAACTGGTTACTTCTTGGATTATTTTGGGCTGAAATCATTAGAGGAACTGCCTGATACACAAGAAATGGAAATTTCACTTGAAGAAGATGTGTCACCAGATCTATTCTTTGATGGAATGAATAAAGGAGAACAATTGTAAATGGAGAGATTACAAAAAGTAATTGCCCACGCTGGCATTACTTCTCGTCGAAAAGCAGAAGAATTTATCCTTGCAGGACGTGTAAAAGTAAACGGACAAGTTGTAAGAGAATTAGGGATAAAAGTTGGAAAACATGACACTGTGGAAGTGGATGAAGTGCCAATTTATCAAGAAGAATACGGTTATTATTTATTATACAAACCTAAAGGAGTCATTTCTGCTGTAGCAGATGACAAAGGAAGAAAAGTCGTTACGGACCTTCTGCCGATGGTAAAAGAACGAATTTACCCCGTAGGTCGACTGGATTACGATACTTCGGGTATCTTACTGCTGACAAATGATGGAGATTTTGCCCAGCGCCTGACACATCCAAAACATGAAGTGGATAAAGTTTATGTCGCAAAAGTAAAAGGGATTGCGACAAAATCAATGCTTGCACCTTTGGCAAAAGGAATAAAGATCGAAGGACGAAAAACGTCTCCAGCTAAGTTCCAAATTTTATCAGTGGATCCTAAGACAAATCACAGTATCGTGGAATTGACGATCCACGAAGGACGGAATCATCAAGTGAAAAATATGCTTCAAGCAGTTGGGCTCCCTGTGCAAAAGTTAAAACGTGAAAAATACGGTGATTTGACATTACAAGGTCTACGCCCTGGGGATTATCGTGAATTGAACAAAAAAGAAGTCAGCAGCTTATTGAACCATTCAAAATAAACACTTACTTTTTATAAGTGTTAAATGTTGCGTTTTTTGAAGAGATATGTATAATGAATATGTAAACAAAATTTATATAAGGTTCGTCTTCAGGGGCAGGGTGAAATTCCCGACCGGTGGTTATAGTCCACGACCTATTTTGCAAAAAATAGCTGAATCGGTGAAATTCCGATACCGACAGTACAGTCTGGATAAAGAAGATAGGGCTTATTTGACGCACACTTGATCAAATAACTCTAACTCTATTTTCCCTGGAAAATAGAGTTTTTTCATTTGGAGAGAAACGTCAAAAAGTTCGCTGAAGAGGAGTCCTAACAGGAGGATTTCAAATGAAGAACACCCGTGTACAGAAAATGGTTGCAGTAGCGATGTTTGCTGCGATCGCATTAGTTTTACAGTATTTTGCTTTTCCGATCATGCCGGCTTTTAGTTTTTTGAAGATTGATTTTAGTGATATCCCGGTATTGATCAGTATGTTCTTATTCGGTCCAGCGGCCGGAGTAGCAACAGCGTTCTTGCGTTCAGTATTACATCTGCTGACTACAGGTTTTTCTCCAGATAACCTAGTGGGAGACACAGCTAGTTTCTTATCAACAACGATCTTTACCTTTCCGATTTATTACTTCTTTAGTGTAAAGAAACAGCATAAAGGAAGAAATAAATTTTTAGGTGTGATTACAGGAACGATTGCTCTGACTATTTTCATGAGTATCGCGAATTATTTCGTTATTACGCCTCTTTACTTAATGTTTTTAGGACTGAACGCGACACAGATGTTGGGGATGTCTTTAGCAAATTATGTATTGATTGGGATTGTTCCTTTCAACTTAATCAAAGGATTCATCGTGAGTGCTGTCTTTTTAGTGCTACATGCGCAACTTCTTCCATGGTTAAGTCGAAAACAACATCAGTTGGAACAACGTCATACAGCAGTTAAATAAATGTCAAAAAGATCAAGAAATTCTTGATCTTTTTTTTTTTGGAAAAAAATACAATACATGCAATATTGTAAACGTTTTATTTGTTTGTTTTGAGTATTTTTTTTATTTATGCATAAAAATCAATTGGTTCTTTTGGAATGTGAAATCCTTCTCCTTTTAAAAGACGGAAATGTTTGTTTATATAAAAAAGGAAACGCTACAATAAAAATGAAGAAAGCTTTAAAAACCTAAGAGAAGGGGGAGGAAATAGGAAAAAACGAACTTTTTGAACAAAAGTTTTATAAAATGCGTGTTATTATTTTTGTTCTGGTACTCTTTTTGATAAAATAACATTAGAGCCAAAAATGATGTCTCTAACGGAAAAGAAAGGAAGAAGAAGATGGAACAAACAAAGAAGAAAAAATTTCAAATGCCTTCAGCGTATACGGTCTTATTCATTATTATTGCAGTAATCGCTGTACTTACTTGGTTTATACCAGCTGGGCACTATAGTGTAGACGATGCAGGCAACATTGTCGCTGGATCATATGAACGAGTACAACAAAATCCTCAAGGGCTGTGGGATATTTTCATGGCGCCAATCAATGGGATGCTAGGTGTACCAGCGGGGGAGCTAACTAAAGAAACACCTGCTGCAATCCCAATCTCTTTCTTCATTTTAGTTGTTGGTGGATTTTTAGGTATTATCAACAAAACAGGTGCACTAGATGCCGGAATCGCTTCAGTTGTGAAGAAATTCAAAGGAAAAGAAAAAATGCTTATTCCAGTATTGATGCTGTTATTTGCATTAGGCGGATCTACTTATGGAATGGCAGAAGAAACGATTCCGTTCTATGCTTTACTGATCCCAGTTATGATGGCAGTAGGCTTTGATACAGTGGTAGCAGTAGCCATCGTATTAGTAGGGTCTCAAGTAGGTTGTTTAGCTTCAACGGTCAATCCTTTCGCAACAGGCGTAGCTTCACAAGCTGTTGGGATTTCGATGGGTGAAGGTATTGGTCTTCGATTCTTGATGTTCGTTATTTTGTTAGCTATTTCTATTGTATATGTGTATCGCTATGCATCAAAAATCGAAAAAGATCCAACAAAATCATTAGTATACAATCAACGTAAAGAAGATATGAAACATTTCGATATCGAAGCAATCGGTCGCCAAGAAGTAATCACGAAAAAACAAAAACATGTAAATGTATTGTTCTTCATTACTTTTGGTATCATGATCATCAGTTTGATTCCTTGGACAACCTTGAATGCGAATTTCACAATTTTTGAATCGTTGACAAACTGGTTAACAAATCTTCCAGTACTAGGTACTGTTTTAGGTAAAAGCATGCTTCCACTAGGTGACTGGTACTTCCCAGAAATTACTATGTTGTTCTTAGTCATGTCAATCGTCGTAGCAATCACGTATGGTATGAAAGAATCTGAATTCGTCTCTGAATTTTTAGCTGGTGCTTCTGACTTGATTGGTGTAGCTATCGTAGTAGCTGTTGCTCGTGGTATCCAAGTAGTTATGAACAACGGGTTGATTACAGACACTATCTTACACTGGGGCGAACAAGGATTAAGTTCATTATCTTCAAGTGTATTCATCATCATTACATTTATTTTCTATATTCCTATGTCATTCTTGATTCCTTCAACTTCTGGCTTAGCTGCTGCAACAATGGGAATCATGGGACCTATGGGTGAATTTGCCGGTGTAGGGAAGGATTTAGTTATCACTGCTTATCAATCTGCGTCTGGCTTAGTAAACTTGATTACACCAACATCAGCTATCGTAATGGGTGCTGTAGCGATTGCTCGTTTCGATGTTTCAGTATGGTGGAAATTTACTGGTAAATTAATTGCGATATTATTTGTAGCCATCTGTGTGATCCTAGGTGTAGCAGCAATGTTCTAAACCTAGACAAATACAGGTACAAGGTCTATCATAAGAGTGAAGAAACCGATATACGGCTATCGATAAGCACGTGGATAAGTCGATTGCTCCATTCAGTGAGTGTTTTTTCTTTCATCATTTGTTAAGAACATTCTGCTTGCTGATGGAGCAGGCTTAAAACGTCATTATTAGAGAAGAAGAGGTTGTGTCGGAGGCATTTGACATAACCCTTTTTAACATATTAGGAGGTTAAAATCATGAAACAATTTGTGACAGAACAACATCATGAACAAGCATTAGAATCATTGAGCGAATTGATCCGTATCCCTTCCGTACTAGATGAAGCAGATTCAGGGAAAGGACACCCCTTCGGTAAAAAAGTGATTGAAGCTTTAGACAAAGTATTGGAAATCAGTGAAAAGCTAGGATTTAGAACATTTAAAGATCCAGAAGGCTATTACGGTTATTCAGAGATTGGCTCAGGAGATGAATTATTCGGTATCTTGTGTCATATGGATGTTGTTCCGGCAGGCGACGAAAACAATTGGGAAACGAAACCATTCGATCCAACCGTAAAAGATGGCTGGTTAGTTGGTCGTGGCTCCCAAGATGACAAAGGTCCTTCCATTGCGGCAATGTATGCTGTAAAAGCTTTGATGGACGCTGGCGTGGAATTCAAAACACGTATTCGTTTTATCTTTGGTACTGATGAAGAAAATTTGTGGCGTTGTTTAGAAAAATATAACGAAAAAGAAGAAGGCATTACGCAAGGATTTGCGCCAGACGCTGAATTCCCTTTAATTTATGCGGAAAAAGGCTTATTACAAGCTTACTTGACAGGCCCTGGAACGAACGATTTTTCTGTAAAAGCTGGCGGGGCGCTGAATGTTGTTCCTGATGCAGCTCCTTATTCTGGTGAAAAGATTTCTGAAGTAAAAGAAGCATTGAAAAAACACGGATTCGATTTCGAAGAACAAGGCGAAGGAATCGTCGTTCTTGGTAAAAGTATCCACGCGAAAGATGCCGCACAAGGAGTGAATGCTATTTCTCGTCTGGCAATCGTTCTTTCAGAAGTATTCGATTTTGGCCCAATCAATTTCTTAGGAAAATTAGTTCAAGAAAATGCAACTGGTGAAGCAGTCGTGGGCAAGACAGAAGATGAACAATCTGGTGAGCTAACGATGAACTTTGCAAGTTTGGAAATCACACCAGAACAAACAAAAATCGGTGTAGATATGAGAATTCCTGTGACATTCAAAAAAGAGGATTTAGTAGCTAAATTAACGAAAACAGCAGAAAAATATGAGTTGTCTTATGAAGAGTTTGACTTCCTAGATTCATTATACGTGCCATTGGATAGTGAGTTAGTGAAAAACCTATTGGGGACATATCGCGAGATTACTGGAGACATGACTGAACCATTTGTATCAGGTGGCGCTACCTTTGCCCGTACGATGAACCAGTGTGTGGCATTCGGTGCGATGTTCCCTGATACTCCTGACTTCATGCATCAGGCAAATGAACGATGGGAATTAAGCAGTATGTATAAAGCAATGGAAATTTATGCAGAAGCAGTGTATCGTTTGTGCGCTAAATAAAAAATAATCATATAAAAAGGCGGATATTCAAATGGATATTCCGTCTTTTTTATTTGGTGCTGGAAAGTTTGCATTTTTCTCTTATTTTTTTTAAGGTATAATCATACTTGATTGAGAAGAAGGTATAAACTCAGATAGAAAAGGTGGGAGAAATTGAAAATATTTAGACGAATACTAATTGGCTTAGTCATTATTTTAGGATTACTTGGCGGAGGCGGTTATTACTATATACAGCAAAATACGTACGAACCATCGTCAGAAGCACAAAAGGTGGTAAAAGAAGGAAGAAACAAAGAAGATTATTTGTTTTTTGAAGGAGAGAAAAAGAACCAGGCAAAGTCTCCATTACTTATTTTTTATCCTGGTGCTCTCGTAGACCCAGAAAGTTATAGTATTTGGGCGCAAGATTTAGCAAAAAACGGCTACTCAGTTGCTATTGTCAAAATGCCTCTTGATCTAGCAGTGATAGGTGGAAACAAAGCGGATAAGATCAAAGAAGATTTTCCGGATTCCGATTATGTGATCGGTGGTCACTCTTTAGGCGGTGTCATGGCAAGTCGATATGCGAATAAGAATCATTCAGACAGTCATTTAAAAGGGGTATTCTTCATGGCAAGCTATCCCGATAAAAAAGGAACATTGAAAGAATCAGCTGTCCCAGTTTTATCCATTACAGCAACTAAAGATAAGGTATTGAATCAGAAAGCTTATGAAGAAGCCAAGCAGTACTTACCAGAAAGAACAGAGTATGTATCAATCAACGGCGGGAACCACGGAGGCTTTGGTAGCTATGGTGAGCAAAAAGGAGATGGAGAAGCAGAAATTTCTAACGCAGATCAGCAAACTGTGATTGTCAATACATTGGAAAACTGGCTGAAAAAGTTGAAATAACCGAAATGGGTCCTATAGGGTCTATGAAAAAACAAGTCAAATAAATAGATAATAAATATAACTTTCAAAATAAGTCGGGATTTCACGGAATGGGAGAAACAGATCCCGGCTTATTTTCAAGTTTAGAAAATCTAGTGTTCATTTTTAAAGCTTAGTTTGACTTAAATTTTGTTTTCTAATAAAATCGCCCGAACTGGACATTTTTGATACGCTTTTCTTACATACGCTTCTTCTTCCGGCATGACGAACTGTTGATGAGCCTCTGGTTCTTGGGCAAATAAAACGATTCCTTCTTCATCATAATCGAAAATATCCGGCGCTTCGATTTGGCAAAGACCGCATGCAATACAGCGTTCAGGTACAAGTTTACATAGTAGTGACATTTCTAACCATCCTAACTTAAGGAGAATAATATGATTGTTTTTATTTTATCGCTATTTTCATCAAGAAACAAGCTGCGAGTCAGCTCTCTTTACCAGCTCCTTGTGGGAAAGCGAACGACTTCAGTACTTATTTTCGGATTTACTCACGAACTTTTATTTGCTCATAACAGTTTTCCAGAATTGAAACAGGACAAGTTTTCTCAGATTATGCAAAAACTTGCACAGCAAGGCTGGATCGAAATAAATGAAAATGAAGCAAAACTAACGTCTGCAGGAGCAGATAGGTTGTCTGAACTTCACACAGAATATACTGGTTTGCGTTTTGACCGATATGGACGAACTGGGGAAACTAGTTGGCGGCTCATCAAATTTGCTGTTCAAGTGATTTCTAATCTGGCATCTGGGAACCAAAATTATCTTCCAGCAGAGACAAGTCCTTTTTATACTTTTCAACTGAAAAAATGGCTTAGTGGAAGCAGATTGTCACGTGGAATTTTGATTGATAGCGCGTATGAAAGTTTAGCGCAACTGTTTTCGGAGATACCAGAAGGAGCAGCCGATTTTTTAGCTAACCAATTCTCTGGAAATGATCGAACAGGCCTTCTGCCATATCAGCTAGCAAAAACCAATGATGAGTCAGCTGTTTATTTACAACAAAGCAGATGTATCCATCTTTTGCTCGCACAAATAGAAGAACGGCCAGATTCGCTATGGTATGTGTTGATTGATCCGTTATTACAGCAAAATTTCAATCAAAGCATGATGATCACCAAGCAGATGTTTATGAATGGTCAGACAATTGACCAGATTATGGCAATCCGTCATTTAAAAAAAGGGACGGTAACAGATCATCTTATTGAGTGGGCCTTGTTTTTTGATGATTTTCCATACGAGCGGATTCTCTCTCAAGAAACGGTCGAACGGTTGGAACCAAATAAGGATTCCGTGCGCGAGTGGCGCTTCAGCGAATGGAATGTAGATGGACAATTAGATTATGGAGAATTTCGTTTGTATCAAATCTATCTATTGAGAAAGGAAGCGATACAGAATGTTAATAAATGAATTAAAAAAATATTTTGGATTCGATTCATTTCGACCCGGCCAAGAAGAAATTATTCAGGCGTTGCTTGATGGAGAAGATACTCTCGCTATTTTGCCTACAGGAACGGGGAAAAGCCTATGCTATCAATTAACAGGGTATTTAATGGATGGGATGGTCCTCATCGTGTCACCGCTACTTTCTCTCATGGAAGATCAAGTAACACAACTGCAAAAACGAGGGGAAAAACGAGTAGCTGCTTTCAATAGCTTGCTTTCGCGAGCTGAAAGAGGATATGTTCTCCGTCATCTGTCGCAATATAAATTTTTATTTTTGAGTCCGGAAATGTTGACTAACCCTTCTCTATTAGAGCAGCTGAAAAAACAGGATATAGCGCTATATGTAGTGGATGAGGCCCATTGTGTATCACAATGGGGGGTTGATTTTCGGCCAGAATATCAACAGTTAGGAAAAATCCGCGAGCATTTGGGAAACCCAGTCACATTGGCTCTAACGGCGACAGCGACAGATTTGGTAGCGAAAGATATACGTCAGGTGCTATTTGATCGACAGCCAAAAGAGGTTAGACAATCAGTCAATCGACAAAACATCTCGCTTTTTGTTCGAAAGACGCAGCAAAAAGAACAAGAACTTGAACAATTCATGGAAAGAGCACAAGGTGCGGCAATTATTTATTGTGCAACAAAAAAAGAAGTCGAACGCTTGTATCATTTATTCAGGGAGCGCTTTTCAGTTGGATATTATCACGGTGGCCTTGACACAGCTCAAAGAAGACAGCTTCAGCAACAGTTTGTAAAAAATCAGCTGCAGTTTCTCATTGCTACGAACGCATTTGGTATGGGGATCGATAAATCTGATATTCGTTATGTGATCCATTACGATTTGCCAGACAGTCTGGAAAACTATGTACAAGAAATCGGTCGAGCAGGCAGAGATCAAGAAGAAAGTGCAGCAATCCTTTTATATCAAAGTGGAGATGAACGTATTCATTATTTCTTTAATCAACTTTCTAGAGAACAGCGACAAAGTTTTGAGCTTTATTTGGAATATACAGCAGAGCAAGCGCCATTTGATGAGCTGCAAAAAAAATGGATGGAGTTGATCCAACAGTCTGAAAAACCAGAAAATTGGGTGGAACGGCTCAAACGCCAGGAAAAAGAAAAAGAATTCCGCCTACAGCAGATGCTTCGTTATATCCATGAAGAAGACTGCCGCAGAAAATTCATCTTGGCCTATTTTGGTGAAGAACTTTCCGAAAAGCCGCAGAATTGTTGTGATATTGATGGCGCAAAAGTAGAACTTCTACCAAAGAAAAAGGCTTTTTCTAAGACTGAACCGCTTCATTGGGAATCGATTTTACTAAATTTATTTAAAAAAAACATGGAACATTGATTTTTTAGGACAAGACACTTTTTCCTATGGTATAATACACACGATAGAGTTTAGGAGGTAAAACAGTGAGCAGAAAAGATAGACATCAATCTACAGAAAATAACGAAACACAAGAACCATGGGAACAACCAATCTATGATACAGATGATGAGGTTTCATCAAGAAGTTCTCAGAGACAACAAAAGAAAGGAAATACATTATTTCTTTCGCTATTTTTGATTTTACTAGTCTTATGTATCGCTATTCCAGCAGGTGCTTATTTCTGGATCAGAAACGGATCAAGCAACAATGCAACAGCAGCATCTTCTTCTGAAACTTCGACATCAGTAGTAGAAAGTTCCACAAGTACAACAAAAGAGGAGTCAACTGAGACTTCAACAGTAGAATCTAGTACAATGGCGGAAGAATCTACTGTTTCTCAAGATACAGGGGTAACGTCAGAAAGCAGTATTGCAGCAGAGACAACACCTTCTTCCTCAAGTGACACAACTTATCAAGCAGGGGATTCAAGCAGCAATGCAGCAGAAACAACACCTTCTTCCTCAGCTGTAGCCGGTACGACAACGACTGTTCAAGCAGGCGAAGGTCCAAAACAAGTGGCTGAGCGTGCAGGAATCACCATTGACCAATTGTTTGAATTGAATGGCTTAGATCCAAATAACTTTATGCTTTACCCTGGTCAAGAACTAAGAATTAAATAATAATAGTCGCGCTTTGCGGCTTTTTTTTTGAGAAAAAGGAGTTATATCATGACACAAATCAGTATTACAATCGACGGACCTGCTTCATCTGGAAAAAGCACCGTTGCCAAAATCTTAGCAAAAGAATTAAATTATATTTATACGGATACCGGTGCCATGTATCGCGCAGTAACTTATCTAGCTATTACGAATAATGTATCTTTTTCAGATGAGGAAGGACTAGTTTCACTGATCAAAAAGTATCCTATCTCTTTTTCACAACAAGAAGATGGGCAGCATGTATTCACAGCATCAAAAGACGTCACACTAGAAATCCGTCAGCCAGATGTCACAAAAGCTGTTTCAGAAGTCTCTGCTCATGGGAAAGTAAGAGAAGAACTAGTTGCTATCCAACGGAAAATAGGCGAACGCGGTGGCGTTGTGATGGACGGAAGAGACATTGGGACAGCTGTATTGCCGAATGCAGAAGTAAAAATCTTTTTAGTAGCAAGCGTAAGTGAGCGTGCAGAAAGACGATTCAAAGAGAACCAAGAAAAGGGTATCCCAACTGATCTTGAAACATTAACAAAAGAGATACAGGCAAGAGACCATTATGATTCAACAAGGGAAGTTTCTCCGCTGCAGCAAGCAGAGGACGCTGTTCGTATTGATACTACCGGCAAATCCATTCCAGAAGTCGTTGCAGCGATAAAAGCCGTCGTTTTGGAAAAGGGATATCTTCTTTTTTAAATGAAGAAAAAAACTGAAAAACAATTGTTTTTTCAAGGAAAACGAACGAAATCGCTTTATTTTTTTTGAATAATCAATTAAACTAAAAACAGTACCGTATTTACGGCAGAATGTTGGTTAGGAGGACAAGTGTTATGACAGAATTTGATCAAAATCAAGAGAACAACCAGTCAATGGAAGACGCAATGAAAAGCGTCCAAGAAGTAAAAGTTGGCGATGTTGTTAAGGGCGAAGTTTTGGTTATCGAAGACAAACAAGTAATTATCGGAATCGAAGGGGCCGGAGTTGAAGGCGTCGTTCCGGCAAAAGAATTATCAACTTTACCAGTAGAAGATATCAACGAAGTAGTGAAAGTCGGCGATGTATTAGACTTAGTTGTTATCAGTACGATCGGCAAAGATAAAGAAAACGGCAGCTATCTTCTTTCAAAACGCCGTTTAGATGCTAAAAAAGTTTGGGAAGACATCGAAAGAGATTTCCAAGACG
This sequence comes from Enterococcus sp. DA9, assembly GCF_008000875.1. Classification (NCBI taxonomy): domain Bacteria; kingdom Bacillati; phylum Bacillota; class Bacilli; order Lactobacillales; family Enterococcaceae; genus Enterococcus; species Enterococcus sp. DA9. The sequence continues at coordinate 2,382,021 of NZ_CP042839.1, read as the reverse complement.
GTAAGGTAATTGAAGCACCTGTTACAAATGTTGTCAAAGGCGGTTTAGTCGTTGACGTCGGTGTGCGTGGTTTTGTCCCTGCATCAATGGTGGAAGATCATTTTGTTGCGGACTTTTCAGATTATAAAGGCAAAACATTGAGTTTTAAAATCATTGAAATCGAACCATCAGAAAATCGTTTGATCTTATCGCACAAAGCGGTAGTTGAAAATGAAAGAGAAGAAAAGAAAAAAGAAATCCTTTCAACGATTCATGAGGGCGATGTTCTTAGCGGACGTGTCGCACGTCTTACTGATTTCGGGGCATTTGTCGACCTAGGCGGAATTGACGGTCTAGTCCATGTCTCAGAGATTTCTCATAGTCATGTAGCAAAACCAAGTGATGTGTTAGCTGTTAATGATGAAGTAAACGTTAAAGTGTTGTCTATCAACCCTGAGCAAGAACGTGTTTCCTTGTCAATCAAAGATACACAGCCTGGACCTTGGTCAGAAATCGATACAAAAGCCCCAGTTGGAGCAGTATTGGACGGAACTGTTAAACGTCTGACAAGTTTCGGTGCCTTTGTTGAAGTATTCCCTGGAGTAGAAGGGCTAGTCCACATCTCACAAATCTCACATAAACATATCGCCACACCTCACGAAGTACTTCATGAAGGCGACGAAGTGAAAGTGAAAGTATTGGAGATCCATCCAGAAGAACATCGTATTGCATTGAGTATCAAAGCTTTAGAAGAAAAACCAGCTTCAGAAGAAGAACCAAAAAATGTGGAGTCTTATGAATTACCAGAAGAAAATACTGGATTCACTATGGGAGACATTTTAGGGGATGCGTTGAAAGAAGAAGTAGAAGAAAAAGCAACCGATGATTCTGAAAAATAATTGATTTTGTATCTGTGACTGAGATGAAAGCAGCTGCTTTTGTCTCAGTTTTTCTTTTGAAAAGCGGTTAGTATTTCATTAAGGAATAAAAATACTTCGTTTAATTGACAATCTATGCTTGAAAGTTGGCATTGCATTCGTTAAACTAAGTGAGATTGGAAACTTGTGAGGAGGAAATAATATGGCAAATCCAACAATTGCAATCGTTGGCCGCCCGAACGTCGGTAAGTCTACGATTTTTAACCGCATCGCTGGTGAGCGTATCTCGATTGTCGAAGATACTCCTGGAGTAACTCGTGATCGTATTTATGCAAAAGGCGAATGGTTAGGTCGAGAATTTAGCGTGATCGACACAGGCGGAATTGATCTTGGCGATGAACCTTTTATGGATCAGATCAAACATCAAGCAGAAATCGCGATTGAAGAAGCAGATGTGATCATCTGTGTCGTCAGCGGACGCGAAGGCGTGACAGACGCAGATGAGATGGTTGCGAAAATTTTATACAGAAGTAATAAACCAGTGATTTTAGCAGTCAATAAAGTAGATAATCCGGAAATGAGAAATGATATCTATGAATTTTATTCTTTAGGACTAGGCGATCCTTATCCTGTTTCAGGAAGCCACGGACTAGGAATTGGCGATATTTTAGATGAAGCAGTGAAGTATTTCTCTGAAGAGACTGAAGAAGAGGATGACGACACGATCAAGTTTAGTTTGATTGGTCGCCCAAATGTTGGTAAATCTTCTTTGATCAACGCGATTTTAGGAGAAGAACGGGTGATTGTTTCGGATATTGAAGGAACGACAAGGGATGCAATCGATACTCACTTTGTTTCTGAAAGTGGACAGAAATTCTTGATGATCGATACAGCCGGCATGCGTAAACGCGGAAAAGTATATGAAAATACTGAGAAATACAGCGTGATGCGTGCGATGCGTGCGATCGACCGTTCTGACATCGTTTTGATGGTACTGAACGCGGAAGAAGGGATTCGAGAACAAGACAAGCGAGTAGCGGGTTACGCTCATGAAGCTGGTCGTGGTGTCATTATCGTTGTGAATAAATGGGATCTTGTGAAGAAAGAAACCAATACGATGCGTGATTTCGAACAAGAGATCCGTGATGAATTCCGATATTTAGATTACGCACCGATCGTCTTTGTTTCTGCAGTGACTAAACAACGGTTGGAACGTCTTCCTGAAATGATCGAACAAGTAAGTATGAACCAGAATCTTCGTATCTCTTCTGCTGTTTTGAATGATATCATTATGGATGCTGTAGCCATCAATCCAACACCGACAGATAAAGGAAAACGGCTGAAGATCTTTTATGCTACACAAGTCGCTGTCAAACCGCCTACATTTGTTGTTTTTGTCAATGAAGAGGAATTGATGCACTTTTCTTATGAGCGTTTCTTAGAAAATCAAATCAGAAAAGCATTTACTTTTGAAGGGACATCCATTCGAATCATCCCTCGTAGAAGAAAATAGGCATTTTACCATATCAACGTTTTTTTTTCAAAAGAAAAAGATAGTTTTGTTTGTTACGTTTCTATGACTAAAAAAGCATATGAAAATTGGTAAAAACCTTGCTATTAAGCGGTTCATATGATATCGTGATAACAGAATATTGAAGTTAATCAATATTTCTTTTTAAACTTCTGGACCACTCAGAAAGTTTTAACTAAATGATATTTCTATCATATCTCTTGTGGAGGAGGTGAATCTATCCATGGCAAACAAAGCAGAATTAATCGAAAAAGTTGCTTCAGCTACTGATTTAACTAAAAAGATGCAACTGCAGCAGTAGATGCTGTATTTTCAACTATTCAAGATGCTTTAGCTAACGGCGAAAAAGTTCAATTAATCGGTTTTGGTAACTTTGAAGTTCGCGAACGCGCAGCTCGCAAAGGTCGCAACCCACAAACTGGTGAAGAAATCGAAATTCCAGCTAGCAAAGTACCTGCATTCAAACCAGGTAAAGCATTAAAAGACGCTGTTAAATAAGACAGTAAAAAAGCGCTTGTGGCTCTAAGGCTACAAGTGCTTTTCTTTTTATTTCCTAGCAGAAAAAGTCAATTAAGAGACAAAAATTTCGAATCCGTATGTCATACATAAAAAACACATGTATTCTATTTAATTTTTATTTATTTCCAAGTTAAGAGGTGGACTTTGCCCTTATCTTTTCTAGATTTTGCTTACTAATGGTAAAATAAAAATAAGAAGAGGAGGGATGCGTATGGAACTTGATTATCAAGTAGAAGAAGCATTGACAAAAGTGTTCTACGGAGAAACGCTTGTCAGTCAACTAAGAGCACTTTCGATCGATCAACCCATCTTGTTTTTAACAAATCAGCGTTATTATGATTTGTTTGCAGATAAGATCAACCCATTATTTGCAAATCAGGCAAATAATGACTGGTACATTTGTGCCAATACTCAATGCAATCATTTAACAGAATTGAAGAACTTGCTTGATTTCACCAAACGCTATCCCGAAAATCAATCCATGTTTGTTATCGGATTTGGAAATGAAGGGATCATGGATCTGGCAGGTTTTTTTCAAAAACATACAATCCTTGATTCATCACTTTGGCTGATTCCTGTCTCGATCCGTTCGCTGAGCCGAGCATTAACTCCACAGCGAACGATTTTGCAGCTACCGAATCGTGTCGTGCTACAAACCATCAACATGCCAGAACGCATCGTTTATGATCAAACGATCAGCGAGCGGCAAGTGGACGGAAAACAGATTGACTTTTTGACTTTTATCTGTTGCGGAATGATTTGTGATCACCGTTTTTTACAAAATTTGTATAAAAACTATCCAAATAAAAAGCAATTAACGACCCGGCCATTTGCCGGGATGATCGAAGAAATGATTTATTTTTATCAATTAGAGGCAGAAAATCTGTCGAATTATGGTAAACTATTTGAACAAGCTTTTTATCTGACTGAAAATGGACACTTGCTTTCTGCTAGTATGAAAAAATTCTTAGGGATGATGTTTCATTTCGTGTGGAATCTCCAAGCCTATCCGTTTGATTTCCAACTAAAAAATTTTTTTGTATGGCTAGACTTGCTTGGCTATCCTATCCAATGGTTGGAACAGATTTCAAAGATGGAGTATTTGGAAAAAGTCCTTTTCTTGGCAGAAAAAAGCAAAAAAATACTTGTTTTAGAAAAAATAGGTATAATAGACGGATACCAACGACCAAACGAAAAAGAATTGTTGAGAACAATGACGGTATTTCAACAAATCGTCAGCGAGATAAGAGGGAATTGAAATGAATACAAATAGCGAAAAAATGTTGCAAGCTTTATCAGATGAAGATCTGGCACAAGCACAACTCTTTTTAGAAAAAGCATTAAAGGAAGATCCAGCAGATATATTAGCTGAACTAGGGGAAGAATTGCTAGCTATTGGCTTTTTGATCGAGGCAAAACAGATTTTTGAACAATTGATCAACCAATACCCAGAAAATGACGGACTAAACATCCCGCTAGCAGAAATTGCAATCGAAGACAATGAGATTGACCTAGCTTTTGAATACTTGGAAAAAGTGGATAAGGAAAGTGATTACTATCCGCAAAGCTTATTGGCGATAGCTGATTTGTACCAAGTCATCGGGATTCCTGAAGTAAGTGAAGCAAAATTGAAAGAAGCGGCAGGGTTGCTACCGGATGAACCATTGATCCAGTTTGCACTAGCTGAATTGTATTTTTCAGTCGATCGTTTCAAAGAGGCAGCAGTAATTTATGAAACATTGTTGGCAAGTGGAATAAACGAGATGTCAGGAATCTCGATGCAAGAACGTTTAGGGCAATCCTTAAGCATGCAAGGTGAATTTGAAGCAGCTATCGCACCTTTAGAAGAAGCATTGAAAGAAGAAAAGACAGATGATCGACTGTTTCAGCTAGCTTTTACGAATCTCCAATTAAAAGAAAATCAGCAAGCAATCAACTATCTGGAAGAGCTTCGAGAAGTTAATCCACATTATCAATCATTATATCTATATCTAGGACAAGCTCTTCAAGAAGAAGAAATGGTTGAAGAAGCGCAAACAGTGTTAGAAGAAGGAATCAAAGAAAATCCTTACCAAGTTGAACTTTATCATCTAGCCTCTGAAAATGCTTTTCGTCTGCACGACAAACAGCGAGCAGAGGAACTCTTGCTGAAAGCTTTAGAAGTAGGAGATAAACAAGATGAAACATTACTTACTTTAAGCAATCTTTACTTGGATGATGAAAGATATGAAGATGTGATACAAGTGATCAATCAGATGGAAGAAACTGCTAATCCGTATGCGGAATGGAATCTAGCGCATGCTTATAATGAATTAGAAGACTTCACCGTTGCAGCTGTACACTATGAACAAGCTTATCATGAACTATCTCATGAACCAGATTTCTTGAAAGAATATGCCTTTTTCTTAAGAGAAGAAGGACAGCTAAAAAGAGCGCAAGAATTATTGACTCATTATTTAAAACTTGAACCAGGAGATATGGAGGCACTGTCATTATTAGATGATCTAACAGAGAGGTGAGAAAAATGCTAATTGATGTACGGGAAAAGAAGAATTTTTTAACGTGGATGGTCAATCATGTATCTTTTAGCCGAAGAGAAGTTTTTTGGATCTTGAATTATCTTGCCAATCATGAAGCGATTTTAAGTAATGTCCACTTTGTAGAAGGGGCAAATTTTGCGGATCGAGGTCTGCAAATCAGTGATCTATCTGTTGAAGGGGAACCAATGAAATTGTTTTTGCAGGGAAAAGAATTTACGGATACAGATCAGATTTTTCATGAGATCCGATTGAATTGGAAGAAACCCTTATATGTGGAATGTCTATTTGAGAATGCTTGGCAGACAAGAGAATATCTATCGATCTTAGAAGATAATCCATTTTCTTCTTGGGATGCTTCTGTTAGTGAAGAAGATACTGAATTGATCGAGCGATATTTTCAAGAAAAAGAAGAAGCAGCAAAACTAAATATGCTTTATGCTCAAATCGATCAAGCGCTAGAAGATGGAGATAGGGATGCTTTTTTGAAATTATCTGATGAAGTTAACCGAAAGATCCTTTTGCAGACACAAAAGAAAAGTAACCGGGTAAGTGAACATAACAATTAGTTAAAAACAGTATAGTACTAAAAAAGACAAAGGTCAGCTGGATGTGGAATCTTTCCTCATAGCCAATCTTTGTCTTTTTTCTTATAGTTTTTTCAGTAATCTTGTCTGTGGCTTCAAATAAGTAAAGCCTTGCCCTTCCACTTCATGCACATTGATGATTGAAAGGAAAGCTTTTTCGTCAATCTCGTGGACGATCCTCTTAGCTTCAGTTAATTCACTAGAGCTAACGACCATATAGATGATTTTTTTTGAATTACCAGAGAATGCGCCTTCTCCAGAAAGGAAAGTCACACCTCTTTGCAGACCGGTCATCAGTAGCGGTGCAATCTCTTCACTTTTGTTGGAGACGACAAGTAGACCTTTTGCAGAATATCCGCCATCTAAGATCGAATCAATCACACGACTGAAAACATACGAAACGATCAACGTATACATCATGCGTTTCAAGTCGATATAGGTTAAGGAAGCAAGCAAGACGATGATATCGAATGCCAATAGGGAACGTCCCATGGAGATGCCGTAATTTTGTTCTAAAATCCGAGCGATAATATCGCTTCCGCCTGTTGTTCCACCCATCCGATAGACGATCCCGCTTCCTACCCCTGCAACCAAACCCGCAAGTAGAGAAACGATCAGTAGATCATGCTGTAAATTAATTTCTAGCGGAACCCGTTGCCAGATCCATAAAAAGAATGACAAAGAGAGTGTACCTAGAACAGTATAGGCTAAAGAACGTTTTCCGAGGATCTTTCCCCCTAGTAAAATCAACGGGATATTAATTAATAAAGTCGTATAAGCTGGATCAATTCCGAATAAAGCTCTCAAGATCAAGGTGATCCCTGAGACGCCCCCTTCTGCTAAGTGATTAGCGATGTTCAAATAAACAAGTCCAAATGCGTAAATACTCGTTCCTATAATAATAAAAAGTACTTCTTTTACTGTTTTCCGTGTAGCCATATGAATCCCAGCTTTCAATTATGTATTTTCACAGAATCTCCATTTAGAAATTCCTTCCTAAATGTAGCACGGAAATTCGTTTTTCTCAATTGCTCTTATCTAGGATTTGCGTTAAAGTTTTGGTAAGATAGTTTTGGAGGGAAAAAGATGGATGAAAAACGTTCTTTATACAGTATGCAGCAGGAAGTAGATGAATATATCCAACAATTCAAGGTCGGGTATTTCTCTCCATTAGCTCAACTGGCTCGATTAACGGAAGAAGTAGGTGAATTGGCCAGAGAAGTCAACCACGCTTATGGAGAAAAAAGCAAAAAAGCTTCGGAACCAGATAACTCGGTAGCAGAAGAACTTGGAGATGTTTTATTCGTTACGATGATCATGGCTAATTCATTGAATATCGACTTAACTGATGTTTTTGAAAAAAATATGGAAAAATTCAATCAAAGAGACCATAACCGCTTTGAACGTAAGGCCAAGTAAAAAAAAGTGGTTTGTGCTTTGAAGCTACTAAAACGGACTTATCAATCAGGCATCATGCAACTGAGTACTTATCTCAGTACAAGAAACACGCAGGAAAGGTTGGAAAAATGAAATTAAAACAATTACCTCTGGAATACCAAAAGGCAATTCCAGTTCTGAAAAAATTAGAAAATGCAGGATATGAAGCTTATTTTGTAGGTGGAAGTGTTCGTGATATCTTGCTGAACCAGCCGATCCATGATGTGGATATCGCAACAAGCGCATTTCCAGAAGAAATCAAACAGCTTTTTCCAAAAACGATAGATATCGGGATTGAACACGGGACTGTATTGGTATTAGAAAACGATGAACAATATGAAATCACTACATTTCGGACGGAATCAACTTATCAAGACTACCGCAGACCAGATCATGTAGAATTCGTTCGTTCGTTGGAAGAAGACTTAAAACGAAGAGATTTTACAATCAATGCCTTTGCTTTGAAAGAAGACGGCGAAATCATCGATTTGTTCGATGGTCTGCAAGATTTAGAAGAACAAATCTTGCGAGCTGTAGGCAATCCTCATGAGCGGTTCCATGAAGATGCCTTGCGAATGATGCGTGGGTTGCGTTTTGTCAGTCAATTAGGATTCAAATTAGAGGAAGAAACCTTCTACGCCATCAAAGAAAACCACGAGCTATTAGGCAAAATATCTGTAGAACGTATAAATGTGGAATTCATCAAGATGCTTTTGGGAAATGAACGGTCTGCAGGAATCCATGCATTCATAAAAACAGAATGTTATATTTGCTGCCCTGGTTTGAGAGAAGAAGGTGAAGCACTTTTACGTTTTGCTGAATTACCTTCCGTTCCATTGAAAGAAGAGAGTCAAGCATGGACATTATTAATCAGTCAACTGGATCTAAAAGAAAATGAAATTCGCTCCTTTTTGAAATCGTGGAAGTGTTCCAATCAAATGATCAAGGATGTCCAAGCACTTGTTCAAGGACTGCGTCAACGAAAAACTGGAGTTTTAGAACCGTTCGAATTATACTTCTTAGGCAAAAAGCATGCATTGCAAGTAGAAGAATTAATGACTTATTTTGATGAAACACCACAGATGGATGTCGTAGAAGAATCCTATGATCGTTTACCTATCAAGTCATTAAGCGAATTAGCTGTAGATGGTAAAATCTTGCTGGAAGAAAGTGGAAAAAAACCTGGTAAGTGGGTTAGTGAAGCTTTGCAATCAGCTGAAAAAGCTGTCGTAGAACAAAGAATAGAAAATGATAAAAAACAGGTTTTGGATTTTTTATCGAAAGAAAAATTGATTTAAAAAACGCTAGACTGTATCTGCTCAGCTTGGCTAGCTACTTAAACTGGGCAGATACGTCATTAGAAGAAAAAACATAAAATGTGACCACTTACATAAATTTGTGCTAAACTGAGGAAGTACAAGAATAAATTACATCATAAAGGAGTCTTTTTAATGAGTAAAGAAATGACAGCGCTAAAATTTTATTTTAGAAATGGAGAAACATGGACGATTAACCGCCGTCACATCGGCGATCTTTGGATCAAACAAATCACAACAAGTTTTGGACGGATCAACGGCAGTGAATTTGTTGAAATCCATCCATGTGCCGGATTTAAAATCGAAATTTTCCATGAGGGGGACGCAGTTGCGACACATGATATCAACTTAGGTGGACTGGAAATGGGCATGTTTAATCGTGCATTGAAATACGAAGATATCGAACGAATGGAAATCCTTTACCGCAATGGAACACCTGATCTTGTATACTTCCCATATCTAGATAAAGGAACAGAAGGATTAGACAATCAATACCAATCTACAAAAATCAGCGAAAAAACAGGTAACTTGTACATCGTGATCAACCCAGACCAACGTGTAGAAGATGTATACGGAGAATTTTTCGAATAAATTGATCTTACGCAAAAATGAGGTTGTGAAAGAGACATTCAGCCTTGAGCGATGATGAGAACTCTAACAAAGAAATTGCGACGAGTAACCGCAGGAGCGATAAGAAGTGATTTTTGAAAAATAGCTTCTCATATTTTTACAAAATCGTGCCTTATGGCTAATAGGCTGTCTCTAGAACACCATTTATTCAGAATAAGGGACTGTGACAATATTTTTGTCACAGTCTTTTTTCCTACGATTAGTCAAGTAAAAGGTGCAAGAAAAATAGCTCGTAAACGAAAGCGACAAAATCAAGGCACACCAAATAAAGCCCCGTTCGTAAAAAATTTTCGATCTGGGCAAAGAAGTGGTATACTGTAAGTGGTTTAGTTAATGGTCCACTGAGACCGCGTACGCATAGTCGTACTCTGTATGTGCCCTAACCATAGCGTGCATACATTTCAGAAGCTTGTTCATACAAGCAACTGTGGCAACCTTCTCTTTCTTAGGGATAGGTTGCTTTTTTAATTTGTAGTAATAATCGACAATATGATTAGGAGCTGCGCGTTGCTGGCGAATCATATTTCGAATGGTGAAGAAAATAATTTTCCGTGCTTTGGGATTACCACGCTTATTGATGCGGTCTTGGCCAGTATACTTACCTGATTGATACCGTCGGATGTCGATTCCGACAAAAGCATTCAATTGTTTATGGGTTTTAAATCGTGTGATATCTCCTAATTCACCGAGCAATAAAGCGGCTGTGAGTGCGCCAATCCCAGGGAACGTTTGGTACAACAAAAAGCAAGGAGAGCCTTCGGCTTTTTTGATCATTTGTGTCGCCAGTGCTTCTTTTTGTTCGAGTAAATCTTGGAGAAGTTCGGCGTAATAGATTGTTTTTTGACATTGGATACTGTCTTTTTCAACAGCTGGATAGGCACACTGTGCATAGTGGATGATTTGATCTGCCTTTTGCTCGGCACGATTCGCGGAGATTTTTTTCCGTGTTTCGTTGATCAGTTTATTTTTTATTTTTGTCCGAGTAGATGCCAATACAAAATCTGGATGGGGAAAAAGACGGATCAATGTCAATGCGTAAGGGGTCAGCCTGTTTGAAAAGAACTGTTCAAGCTCTGGAAAAGTCAACTGAAGACAGTTGTGTAAATCCATGCGCAGACGAGTGATTTTCTTCTCAATTTCTTGATAAAAACGGGCTAAATCGCGCATCTCTAAGTAAAAATTGCTTTGTACTTCTTTTGGCTGACGTTGACTTTTAAGATGAGTCTGTGCGAGCCGATGGGCATCCGATTTATCTGTTTTCCAACTGCGTAAGGTGCTTTCTTCCATCTGTTTTTTCGCTTCTAACGGGTTTAACAAACAGTAAGAAAAGTGATGATCTTGAAAGAACTTTTCGACTGGTCTGGAATAAATCCCCGTTGCTTCAAAAACAATCAATGGACGTTCAGGCAAGTGCTGGATCTCTTCGAGTAATGCATGAAATCCTCTTTGAGTGTGTTCAATCTCGTCTTCAAATAAGCAGGTGTCGTCTTTGTATAGGACACTGTAGCTGTGTCCCATTGAAACATCTAATGCAAGAATGTAAGGCATTTGTTTTCCTCCTTTTTAAGTTTTGAAAGAACTTTACTGCTTCATTTCGATTCCAATTTCCTATACACGGGCTCATGGCCCCAACATACGTAAACCTGATTCTAAAATGACAGTAAAGAAGTTCGGTTTTTGATAGGGACTCGTAGTCCTCAAGGCTTTGTTCGAACTTTCTTTCACTCTTCACTATAATCTAAAAATAGAAAATAGAGGAGAACATCATTCGTCAATGATGTTCCCCTCTAATCTTAGTATGTTTTTGTTGTGACAAAGGAACAAGGAGGATATGATAAAAAAACAAATATTATTTTTGTTAGAAACTTTTATCTTTCTTAAGTTTTACTTGATATCTGAGACTATTTGGAATAGAATGAGGCGTTGAAAAATTTATGGAAATTTCTAACTAGCAATAAACGATGAAACAATGAAATATTTTTCATTCAAAGAGAACTTTGCTATAATGATGGAAGTTTGTGTATAGGAGATCTAGAAAATGAGAGAAAGTTTTGAACAACAAAAAAAACTGTTGCATGATCGCTATGGCGCCCTTTCGATGGATGACCGCCGTCAAATACTTTGTAAGTTGCGTAAAAGAAATATATTGATGTATCGTCAGTTGGAACGTCTGAAACATGATCTGCTTCGTTTGGAGTCAAAACGTGTACAGTGTGAATTAGAGGGAAATCAAACACAAGTTGAAGTAGTTGAAACCAAAATTTTAAAGAAAAAAGAACAATTTTTAAAAATGCTTACACAAAATAAAAAGTAAAGGGGATGGACGATGGAATTTGCTGAGTTAGTTATTGTATTTGCAGTAACGATCACCTTATCGAACATAGCTAGCCGCATTTTGCCAATGATCCCAGCTCCACTGATCCAAATTTTCCTTGGAGTGGTATTAGGTCTGACAGAGTGGGGACAATCAGTTGATTTTGAACCTGAATTGTTCTTGGTTATGATCATTGCACCATTGTTATTTAGAGAAGGAGAAAAAGCAGATATTTCTTCGATTCTCAAAAATTTCGGGACTATTCTGTTCTTGGCATTTGGCGGAGTCATTTTGACCCTTGTCGGCGTAGGTGCGACGTTGTCATTCCTGTTGCCAAGTGTCCCTCTTGCTGCCTGCTTTGCTTTTGGAGCAGCGTTAGGTCCGACAGATGCGGTAGCAGTCAGTTCGCTTTCTGGACGGGTGAATATTCCTAAGAAAGCAATGCATATTTTAGAAGGAGAAGGCCTGTTGAATGACGCATCTGGCGTTACTGCCTTCCAGTTTGCTCTTGGTGCGCTAATCACCGGTTCTTTTTCCGCAGTAAACGCTGGGGTGAGTTTAGTGGTCTCCAGTATTGGTGGAGCTTTGATCGGTTTTTTGCTTGTCTGGTTCAAACAAAAAATAATTCATTTGATTGAAAAAGCATCGGCACAAGATGTCACAGGGTATCTGCTAATCGAACTTTTGCTTCCTTTTCTAGCCTATGTCTTGGCAGAGGCATTTGATGTATCTGGGATCATTGCTGCGGTGGCAGCAGGTATTCTCCAAGCTTCTGGTTTTAGGAGAATCACCGTGTTTGATGCAGAGTTGTCGAGTTTGTCCCACAGTACATGGACAACTATTGCTTTTACACTGAATGCATTAGTGTTTATATTCTTAGGAATCGAACTGACACAAGTATTCTCGCCGGTATGGGGAGACGGTTTATATCCAAATGGTCTTTTGTTAGCAATTATCGTATTGATCTCTATTATGCTTTTTGTGATTAGATTCATTTCCATCAGTCTTTTTTATGTATTCAAAGATGGCAGTAAAAAGTTCAAAAAACAGTTGAACGAGATCTTGATTTTGACATTTGGCGGTGTAAAGGGAACAGTCAGTTTGGCTACGATCTTTATTTTGCCCTTTTCAATCAATAATATGATGTTTTACCAGCGATCTTTACTTTTGTTTTTGACGGCCGGTGTTATCTTAGTGACTTTGGTCATAGGGATCATTGTCTTGCCTATGCTGACGGAAACAGAGGAAGCGAAAAGCACGGATTTGAATGCTTTGATGATCTTAGAAGAGGTCGTTGAAGTTTTGCGAAAAGAAATAAAGAAAATTGATCGTGATACAAAAGAATTTTTAGCCACTGAAGCAGTGATAGAAAATTACCAGGAACGGATACGTGATCTGTACTTGGAAGATTTAACCGATGATGAAAAGCAAGAAGTACAAGAAATACAAGCACTGATTTTGTCGATCGAACGCGACGGATTAGATGAAAGTTATCGTTCGGGTAAACTTTCTTCTAATGGTTATCGCTTTTATTCCCGTTTTCTTTCCCGGTTCGAACATTCGATCACCAGTCAATTTTTATCTTTTATCGGCTTTTGGTTCATTGTTGTCCGTAGGTTGATGCGAATCGTTCTCCACCCAAAAATGTTTTGGCAAAGAAGGTATGCGGATCGTCAGACATTTATTAGTGATGAAGATATCCAAGAAATCAGGGAGACATATCAAAAAAATACACAATTGATTATTGAAAGTTTAGATAACTTGACTGATATTTATGATGAAACGATGCTTCAATTTTTTATCCAACAACGCAAACTTGAGGGAATAAAAATGAGCTCGGGGAATTTGATTTCTTCGTGGATGATCCAGCAAGATAACCTGTTTACGAAAAAAATGCTGAGAGGTTACTATCTTGAAAGAAAAATCATTGATGAATACGAAGTTGCTGAGAAAATCACGACGTTTTCTGCGAATAGCTACCGTAGGAATATCAATTTGTTAGAATCTTACACGATGAACAAACCGTCAGATAACTTTTCTTTCCGATTTGCGTTTCGAGCAAAGTCAAAAAAATCGAGCGCAACGAAATAAAAAAATAGATTTTCAAGAACGATAAAAACAAAACATGTCAGAACAGGATCAGATCGGTCCTGTTCTTTTTTTGGAACACAAAAAGAACAAATTCGAAAAAAATTTTCCTGAAGTTCACTATTTTTATGATACAATATCCAAGATAAGGAGGGAACACGTTGAAAGAATTAAAAGTAACTGACCTCAAAAAAACTTATGGTGAAAAAGATTTGTTTGACCAGATTTCTTTTTTGATCCACGAAAAAGACCGTATCGGGTTGATTGGGACGAACGGGACGGGTAAAACAAGTCTCTTAAATATTATTGCTGGTATCGATAGCGGCGATGGCGATCGGCAAACAGTGTTTTATCCAACTGATTACCGTATAGGTTATCTTTCTCAAGCAGCTGAATTTTCTGATGAACTAACTGTTCTCCAAGCAGTCTTTCAGGGAAACAGTCCCTTGATCCAAACTGTTCGAGCATATGAGGAAGCATTGATCGAACTAGGGGAAAATGGAGAAGACCCTAATGTGCAAAAACGTTATGCTAAAGCAGAAGAACAAATGAATAAAGAAGATGCTTGGACCACAGATACCAATGCGAAGATTATTTTGCAAAAATTAGGAATCAGTGAATTAGATAAAAAAATCAATACGCTATCGGGTGGACAGAAAAAACGAGTTAGTTTAGCTCAAGTGCTGATTGATGAACCCGATTTACTATTACTAGACGAGCCAACAAACCATTTGGATTATCAAGCAATCGAGTGGTTGGAAAACTATTTGAAACAATACCGTGGCGCTCTATTGATGGTTACTCACGATCGTTATTTTCTAGATCGAGTAGCAAACCGGATCTTCGAACTTTCATTTGGAAAATTATACGAGTACAAAGGAAATTATGAAGCTTACGTCTTAGAAAAAGCAGAACGTGATCGTGTAGAAGTAGAACAAGAAGAAAAGCGCAAGCGACTTTATAAGCAAGAACTAGCATGGATGAGGGCAGGAGTGCAAGCTCGTGGTACCAAGCAGCAAGCACGAATCAACCGTTTCGAAGATCTAAAGGAGAATTTATATCAAGTAAACCAAGAAGATGACTTAGAATTGAATCTAGCGACACAACGTTTAGGAAAAAAAGTATTGGAAATCAAAGATGGCAGTTACCGTATAAATGACCAAACACTGCTAGAACATTTAGATTTGCTGATCCAATCTCGGGAAAGGCTAGGAATTACTGGTAAAAATGGGGCAGGGAAATCGACATTGCTTAATATTCTAGCTGGCAGAATTCCTCTGGATAGCGGTACAATTTCTATCGGTGAAACGGTTCGGCTTGCGTATTATACACAAGAAAATGAAGAAATGGCGCCAGATAAACGGATGATTGCTTACTTGCAAGAAGCTGCTGAAGAAGCAAAAACGGTTGATGGCAGTCAAATCGGGGTAGCAGAATTACTTGAACGATTTTTATTTCCGAGATTTATGCATGGGACACTGATTGGCAAACTTTCAGGTGGAGAGAAACGGCGATTGTTTTTGTTGAAACTGCTGATCCAACAACCCAATGTGTTATTATTGGATGAACCGACCAATGATTTGGACATAGCAACATTGACGATTTTGGAAGACTATTTCAGAAGTTTCCCAGGTGCTGTGATCACTGTTTCCCATGACCGTTATTTCTTGGATAAGGTAGCAGATAAGCTATTGGTATTCCAAGGAAACGGAAAACAAGAACTTTATTATGGAAACATGTCCAGTTATTTGCTGAAGCAAAAAGAACTCCAGCAGCCTGCTGAAAAAGTGAAGCCAAAAACACAGAGCAAGGAACCTGCTGGAAAGAAAAAATTATCTTATATGGAGCAAAAAGAATGGGAAACGATTGAAGAGGATATTGCAGAACTTGAAGAAAAAATCTCATTACTCCAAGAAGAGATGAATCATCAAGGAGATGATTTCACTCGGTTACAGGAATTGCAAAACGACGTATCTGAGACAGAAGCACAACTTGAAGAAAAAATGGCACGTTGGGAATATTTGAGTGAATGGGCAGAAGATTAGGAGGAAAAGGGATGGAACAAGCGTATCTTGACTTAGGAAGAAAATTGTTGGAAGAAGGACATCGTAAAGAAGACAGAACAGGCACGGGCACGTTAAGTTTATTCGGGTATCAAATGCGGTTTGATCTGCAAAAAGGTTTTCCTTTGTTAACAACGAAACGAGTACCTTTTGGCTTGATCAAAAGCGAACTGCTTTGGTTTTTAAAAGGAGATACGAACATCCGCTATCTATTACAAAATAAAAACCATATTTGGGATGAGTGGGCATTTGAACGCTATATCAAAAGTACAGATTATAACGGACCAGATATGACTGATTTTGGACATAGAAGTTTGACAGATCCTGAATTCAATGAAGAATATAAAAAGCAGAGCAAACTTTTTTGCGAAAAGATCCTAACAGATGATTCCTTTGCTGAGAAATACGGTGATCTTGGTCACATCTACGGTTATCAATGGCGGCACTGGGAGACAAAAGACGGCGGTTTTATTGATCAAATCAAAGAAGTGATCGAAGCAATCAAAAAAACACCTGATTCTAGAAGATTGATTGTCTCTGCATGGAATCCAGAAGATGTTCCTAGCATGGCTTTGCCTCCTTGCCATACGATGTTTCAATTTTATGTGCAAGAGGGACGGTTAAGCTGCCAATTGTATCAACGTAGTGGGGATGTCTTTCTAGGTGTTCCGTTCAATATTGCAAGTTATGCGTTGCTGACTCACTTGATTGCACATGAAACAGGTTTAGAGGTGGGAGAATTTGTTCATACATTAGGAGATGCTCATCTTTATATCAACCATATCGAACAAATGGAAGAACAATTAAGCCGAGAAGTACGCGCATTTCCAACTTTAGCTTTGAATCAGGAAAAGCAGTCAGTATTTGATTTTGAGATGGAAGATATCCAGTTAGAAGGATATGACCCACATTCAACGATCAAAGCGCCTATCGCTGTTTAAAATCAGAAAGGATGAGAAAATGTTAGCTGCAATTTGGGCACAGGACGAAAACGGATTGATTGGAAAAGAAGACCGTCTTCCTTGGCGTTTGCCAAATGATCTGAAATTCTTTAAACAAATGACAGAAGCAAATACATTAGTGATGGGACGTAAAACTTTCGAAGGGATGGGCAGCCGTCCGTTGCCGAATCGTCAAACGATTGTTTTGACTAGAGATTCTTCCTATACAGCAGAAGGCGTGCATGTTATGCATAGTGTAGAAGAAGTGCTTGCCTTGGAAAAAGAAACAGATGGTATTTTTTTCATCGCTGGAGGTTCAGCTGTTTATCAAGAATTTCTACCTTTTTGTACGATATTATACCGGACAGTCATCTATCATGTATTTGATGGAGATGCTTATTTTCCACCTGTTGACTGGTCTGATTGGTCATTGATCAATACGAGTCAAGGAGAAATAGATGAAAAAAATCGTTACCCGCATCAATTTGAAACCTATCAGCGTAATGAGAATCCTTTAAAAAATGGGACAGGCGAATAGACGATAAAAAAACTATTGATGGAACAGCTTTTATTTAGAGCTGACCCATCAATAGCTTTTTTATTAAGTAAAGAATAAAACAGAGAAGTACATAAAACCTGCACCTAACATAACAAACAAATGCCAAACCACATGCATATAGCGGATAGAATTCAAGCTATAAAAGAATGCGCCTATCGTGTAAGAAAGACCGCCTGCCACCATCAAAATAACACCAGTCATTCCAAGAGAATGATAAAGAGGAACAGCAGCCACGACACAGAGCCACCCCATAAAAATATAGATGATCGTAGATACTTTTGATACTCTCTCGCGTTTATGCAACGTCAACGCTTTATATATAATGCCAAGAATCGCAAACAACCAAATCAATACAAATAAAGTCCAACCTAGCCATCCTCGGATACTCAGCAAACAAAAAGGAGTATAACTTCCTGCAATCAAAAGAAAAATCGAACTATGATCGAATACTTGGAACACCTTTTTTGCTTTTGTAAAAATCAATGAATGAAACAACGTAGACGTTAAAAATAAAAGAATCATCATCGATCCATAGATAGCATAAGAGACAATATGGAGAGAGGAATGCAAGTGGGCACCCTTTATCAAAAGAATCACTAGTCCTGCGATACTCAATCCAGTCCCAATTCCATGGGTGACTGCATTAAACACTTCATTTAATATTTCATACGTTCGATTAAATTTCGTTTTTTCCATGAAAACGGCTCCTTTACTAGGTGTAATTAATGAAAAATCATTATTTGTCTGTTATACTAAAAATAGAAATTGTCTTACATGTAGTTTAACATGAATAAGACATCTTGTTAAAGAAAGAGAGAGAAAATAATGACAAACGTAAAAATCGTAACAGATTCTTCATGTACGATGGAAAAAAACATACGCGACGCTTTAGGCATTCGTGTCATGCCGCTATCCATCATGATTGACGGAACAGTATATCCGGATGATGACCAATTAGACGGTGAAAGATTTATGGAAATGATGGCGAAAGCAAAAAATCTGCCAAAAACCAGCCAACCACCGATTGGAGAATTCATCTCAATGTATGATGAGTTAGGAGAAGACGGCAGTGAAGTGATTTCGATCCATATGACAAAAGGCTTGAGTGGAACAGTAGAAGCAGCAAGACAAGCTAGTAATTTAACCAAAACGAAAGTAACGGTTATCGACAGTGATACCACTGACCAAGGATTATCGTTTCAGGTAATTCGAGCAGCTGAATTAGCAAAAGAAGGTAAATCAGTAGAGGAAATCCTTGAAGAAGTCAAAAAAGTACAAGATAATACAAAATTATACATCGGAATTTCCACACTAGACAACTTGGTAAAAGGTGGAAGAATCAGCCGAACGACTGGTTTACTGTCTAGTGTTTTGAACATACGCGTGGTGATGAATTTCGCCCACTCTGAATTGATCCCTGTAACGAAGGGGCGAGGAAAGAAAACGTTCGACAAATGGTTCAATAATTTGAAAAACGAACTGAAAGAATTGCCAAATGTGCGGCAAATCGGCATCTCTCATGCGGATGCAAAAGAACTGGCACAAGAATTCAAAGAAGGTCTGCAAGAATTGTTTCCGGATATGCATATCCCTGTACTGCATACGAATCCGGTTATCGCTACGCATACTGGTAAAGACGCGTTTGCAATCATGTATTACGTAGACTAGTCAAAAAGAGGATAAGCCCTCAGCCTGCAAGGCTTTTAGCTTATTCTCTTTTTCTTTGTAAAAATAGGGAAATAATTATTTTCTTTTTTCATAAAGACTACCTTTTTGATAAAATTTTTGATAACATTAGACCAATCGAATACAAGAGGTGAAAAGATGAAATTAACGAAACGGCATTTGATCCTCGTTTTGTTCCCATTATTAATTGCGATCATCATCTATGCAGGTCTAGCTGCTTCCATACCGAAAGCTGGCCCTCTAATGAAACCAGTAACTACTGTGAGAGAAGACCCAAATAAAAAAGAAAAACTTCACTACATAGCTATCGGAGATTCGCTGACTGAAGGAGTAGGGGATCAAACCAAACAAGGAGGCTTCGTTCCCCTTGTCGCAAATGATCTAAAAGACCGTTATAATTTGACTGCGGTTGAAACAGAAAACTATGGTGTAAATGGTGAACGAAGTGACCAAATCTTAAAGCGAGTAAAAACAAAAGAAGAAATTCGAAACAATATCAAAACAGCTGATTTTATCACGCTGACTGTTGGCGGAAATGATTTGATGAAAGTTGTCCAAAATAATTTGTTCGGGTTAACGGTCAATTCCTTTAAAAAACCGATGAAAAACTATCAGGAAAATGTCACAGAACTATTGGAAGAATTTCGATCCCTCAATAAAACTGCGCCAATTTATATTTTAGGCATCTACAATCCATTTTATTTGAACTTTCCTGAAATCACTGACATGCAGACCATCGTTAATAATTGGAACAAAGGAACAGAAACGGTGACGAAAAAAATGCCGAACTGCTACTTTATTCCAATCAATGACTTGCTTTATCAAGGATTGAATCAAGAAGTAGGTGTCACAGAAGAAGGCACAGATCAAACAACTAGCACGACAGAAAATCTAAATGGCATCAAAAACAATGTGCTTTACGAAGAAGATCATTTCCATCCGAATAATTTAGGTTATCAATTGATGGCAAATGCAGTGAGAGATCAGCTGATTGAGACACAAAACCAATGGCTAGAGAAGGAGGACGAGTAAAAAACATGAAAACAAGGTCTGGAGCAACTTCAAACAAAGCAAAGAAAACGAATTACTGGAAAGTCGCTTTTCTTATCCTTCTTGGGGTAGTACTCGGTTCGACAGTATTTTTAGGTAGCCGCATTTTTGCTAATCGGGAACCAGAACTCCCAGAAATACCTGCCCTCACGGAAAGGCAAGGCGATCCTGTCCTCACAATCAATTCAAATAAAGAAAAAGTCAATCAAATCATTAGCTTTTTCCTTAGTGAGTATCAAAAAGATAGTGATATCGAATATAAATTCTATTTGGAAAATGAAGCACTACTCAATGGTACTTTCGAAGTATTAGGTTTTCCTATCAATTTCTATTTATATTTTGATCCTTATGTGATGGAAAATGGAAATGTCCAACTAAAAGCTAGAAGTCTTTCTATTGGAACCTTGAGTTTGCCAATCAAAGATGTGATGAATATGATCAAGAGAAACTATAAATTGCCAGATTGGATCGAAGTTAATACAGATGATTTGACTATCATGCTTAGATTGGATCAATTCCGAATGCAAAACGGGATGTATATTAAAGCAGATAAAATCGACTTAGTAAATGATGACATTCGATTTAGTCTATATTTGCCAAAAGATACCTCTGATGCTTCAAGCAACTCAAATACAAACAAAACTAGCAACAGCAGTACTGAAAGCAAGACAAAAGAGAACAAAAAAACATCAAATGAGTAGTATTAGAGGAGGAATAATAATGGAACGAGCAATATTTGCAGGAGGCTGCTTCTGGTGTATGATCCAACCTTTCGATACGCTTCCGGGTATTCATACAGTGATGTCAGGATATACTGGAGGACACGTACCAGATCCAACTTATGAACAAGTAAAAAGCCAAACGACTGGACATACGGAAGCAGTGGAGATTATCTATGATCCAACATTGATTTCATATGAACAGTTAGTAGAACTTTACTGGCAGCAAACGGATCCGACTGATGCTTTCGGACAATTTGAGGATCGCGGCGACAATTATCGTCCGGTCATCTTTTATTTGACAGAAGAACAACGGATCATTGCTGAAAATAGTAAGAAACAATTAGCTGAAAGTGGACGTTTCGAACAGCCAATCGTTACGAAAATCGAACCAGCCCAACCATTTTATCTAGCAGAAGAAGACCATCAAGAGTATTATAAAAAGCATCCTGAAAATTTTAAAAGAAACCATGCACGCCGGGCTGCCTTTATTGAAGAAAATTGGAGGAACGAAGGGTGAATCGAAGCTTTTTTCACTATTTAATGACACTGCGAGGCGGTGGTGCACATGATACTTTATCTATTTTTGCTACAGAAGCCGGTAAAGATATCCAATTCCCTAAGCACAGCTCTAGCTACGAAGAAATTTCTAGTTATCTAGAATTGAATGTCGACTATTTGCCATCCATGGATATTTTTGACGAAGCTTGGGAAAAATATTTAGAGAACAATCATGACTTATAAAAATTGGCTTTCCATTTATGATCCAAGCGCTTTTTGTCCAACAGCTTGATAGAAAGAATTATTTTTATTTCAGCTATCTAGTCGCATTTTTTTGATATTTTTCTTATAATAAAGAAAGAAGGAAAAAACGAGGGATGGATTGATAGAGATTGACAAAAAAACAACGCTATATTGATCGCTTCTGGCTTATATTCAAATACTTACTTGTTTCTGGATTCATTGCGTTCATGTTGCGGGGATTTTTGTTCATCCCTGTACCAGTAGAAGGCAATTCAATGGAAAATGTGTTGAAACAAGGCGATATGGTTGTGATGGAAAAATTTTCGGAGATCAGACGATTTGATATTGTTGTTTTTCAATTAGCAGATGGGACGATTTATATCAAACGAGTGATTGGGCTTCCAGGAGAAAATGTTAGCTACCAAAATGATCAATTGAAGATCAATGGAAAAGTAGTGAAGGAGCCTTATCTAACTAAAAACATAAAGTCAGATCATGCAAATGCATCCTATACGACGGACTTCACACTACAAGAACTGACGGGACAATCGAAGCTTCCCGAAGATAGTTATTTTGTACTTGGAGATAATCGAAGAGTTTCAAAAGATAGCCGCTCATTTGGTACGATCAATAAAACGGATATTTTAGGCAAAGCAAGATTCGTTTATTATCCGCTTGATGAAATAAAATGGATTCAGTGAGAAACAATAAAGAGGTTGTGACCATTCTTTTGTCACAACCTCTTTATCGTATGGTCCAAAATCAGCATATTACCTTAGTACATAAAATCAAACAGCTCGTTTAAACACTTTTCTAGCCTCTAAAGCTTTGATAAATGAATAAACAACCGTTATTTGAATAGGGATCTGAATCATATTCCTGATAACCCTACCTAGAAAAATCACTTTGAAATCTGCACCAAACAAAACAGACATCAGCCAAGAATTGATAAAAAGGCTAACTGGAATCATAATCAATAGTTGGGCAGCGATGACGGAAAGCAGGTTTATCTTTTTATGATATAAAAATAAGCCATTGATAAACCCACCAAGGAATGCTGTGATAAGAAAAGCAACTTGAAACGTACCTGAACCAAATATTGTGAAATTCAAAGTGTTCGACAACGTTTCAAGCAAACCAGCCCAGATCGGCCCATATAGATAACCCATAAGTGCCATACTTAAAAATCCGAATGTGACTTGAAAATAAGCAGGACCAATCGCTATCTTGTATAAGATGACATCAAGAGCTAATAAAAGGGCAGAAGTCGATAACAATCTTGCATTCATTTCGGGCAATCTAAAAACGTCTTTTGCAATCAAAGTGTTCAAAATATTCTCTCCTTTGTCAGTTAATAAGAAAAGGATACCATAAAATCGCCAAGGTGTCATGACACCTTGGCGATTTACAAAAATAACCATCCAACAACTAATAAAATGAGAAGAAGACTGCTTTTATAAACTGTAAAAAAGGCAATTGTACGATCGAAAAAATAGAGGTGGAGAATACTTATCGCATCATCCATCTCTATTTTTTTGTTATAAAAACGTCAGTTTCGTTATCTGCTTACATCTTCATCCATACGGGTTCTAATGTGTTTCCATCCAAATCTTGGACTTCTAATGAAAACATTTCTTCTTCAGGTATTCCCATATCGACTTCGTGGAAAGCACCACCATTTTCTTTTGCAATTTGAGCGAATTTTTTTACTTTATCCGCGTTGTCCATACTAAACGAAATCAAAGCGCCACTTGTTTTTTTATTATCGGCTATTTCTTTATCTTTTATAAATTTTTTATAAAAATCATGAGAGAGGAGCATCACCCAAAAAGTGTCATCCCACACCATTGAACTAGCTTCTTCAGTAGAGAATTCTTCGTTTTTTTTAAACCCAAGCTTTTCATAAAAAGCAACGGAACGATTGACATCGGCAACAGGAAAATTAACAAAAACCATACTATTCATTTGTTTCGTCTCCTTTCTGCATTGTTCGTCTATCATCTCTTATTTAGGAAGCGCTGTCAAAAAATCAGACTCGTATACAGAAATCAAAATAAAAAATTTACATCATCAAAAAAGAGAAGATGTGATAGAATGAGGACTGGTTCACTTTCACTTAACTAATAGATAGGATTTTTTATAATAGAAAAAAGTGAATATATATTGAAAAATAAAAAACAAGTAAAGTCGGAGAATATTCCGATATGAAAGGAATGGAGAGAACAATGACCATCCAATGGTTTCCAGGACACATGGCAAAAGCCCGACGAGAAGTTTCTGAAAAAATGAAATATGTGGACATCGTATTTGAATTGGTAGATGCACGTTTACCTTTATCTTCTCGTAATCCAATGTTAGATCAGATCATTCAGCAAAAGCCTCGGCTTGTTTTGTTGAATAAAGCGGATCTGGCAGATCCACAACAGACAAAGCTGTGGCAAGAATATTTTCGTAAGCAAGGCCACCTTGCGTTAGCTATCACGGCACAAGAAAGTAAAGGAATCAAAGGGCTAGTACCTGCAGCTAAAGAAGCGTTGAAAGAAAAACGAGCAAGAGACGCTGCTCGTGGGATCAAGCCTCGCGCTATTCGGGCAATGGTATTGGGTATTCCGAATGTTGGAAAGTCTACGTTGATGAATCGACTAGTAGGCAAAAAAATTGCTCAGACAGGAAATAAACCAGGTGTAACAAAAGGTCAGCAGTGGCTTCGTTTGGGTAACGAGTTGGAACTGTTAGACACACCAGGGATTTTATGGCCCAAATTTGAAGATGAAGAAATCGGCAAAAAACTAGCGCTGACAGGCGCCATCAAAGACCAACTTGTCCATTTAGATGATTTGGCGATTTACGGATTGGACTTTTTTGCCCGATATTATTCAGGAAGAATCAGCGATCGTTATGGTTTGCCAATCGAGCAAGAAGAAAAATTGGCACCGGAATTGCTGATGGATATCACAGCAAAACGTGGGTATAAAGAAGACTATGATCGCGGTAGCGAATTAGTCGTGCATGATATCCGTCAAGGAAAACTTGGTCGATACACATTGGATCGTTGCGAAGAAATGGAGCAAAAAAGCGATGACTGAATCCATCCAAAGTATCAAAGAACGATTGAAAAGCATACAGAGAATAGATGATCCTACACTAGAATCATTGAGGAACGATCCACGCAAAGGCGTACAGCAAGCGCTAGTTTCTTTTGAACGACGATTGAAAAAAGAGGCATTGATCAAGGAAAAATATGAAGAAATGTTTTGCTTTGAAAAACAAGGGTACGCACAAGGTCACCAATGGATTGCCGGCATTGATGAAGTAGGAAGAGGACCGTTAGCTGGACCTGTCGTGGCAGCTGCAGTTATCTTGCCGAAAAATGAGATCATATTAGGGCTGAATGATTCAAAACAGTTATCAGAGAAAAAACGAGAACTTCTTTCTCAACAAATTCAAGAAAAAGCTTTGGCCATCGGGATCGGAATCATTGATCAGCAGACAATCGATGAAGTGAATATTTATGAAGCAAGTAAATTGGCGATGATCCAAGCAGTAGAAAACTTGTCTATTGCACCAAGCTATTTGTTGATCGATGCGATGACCTTGGA
Source organism: Enterococcus sp. DA9 (assembly GCF_008000875.1). Taxonomy (NCBI): domain Bacteria; kingdom Bacillati; phylum Bacillota; class Bacilli; order Lactobacillales; family Enterococcaceae; genus Enterococcus; species Enterococcus sp. DA9. Next base: position 2,356,844 of record NZ_CP042839.1, on the reverse strand, counting down.
TTTGTCTATACAGCAGGAAAAAATAATCAAAGGGGATGCACGATCTGTGTCGATTGCGGCTGCAAGTATCATTGCTAAAGTATATCGAGACCAATTGATGAAAGAATATGACGTGCTTTATCCTGGGTATGGTTTCTCGCATAATGCAGGCTATGGAACAAAGGAACATTTAGAAGGACTTGAAAGACAAGGGATTACGCCAATCCATCGCAAAAGTTTTGCACCTGTAAAAAAATATTTACAATAAAAAACAGCCGCTTTTACGTATCTTATTAGAAAGAGAGACGAAAGGCGGTTTTATGATGTATCAAATAGAAGAGAATTTATTGAAACTTGCTTATGCAAAAGGAATTAGTAGCCAAGGGAAATGGACACTTGCTAACTGGATGATGCAGTATCCTTACAAAGAAATCGGATTTGAAGACGTCGTTAAGATAGGAAAAATCACCGCACATCGGGAGCTGTTCCGTACAAGTTGGCATGAAATTCACGATAATTGGGGCAAAATCCAATTGAAACAGTCGTTTATTACTTGCTTTGATCCCAACTATCCCCCTCAGTTGCTTCACTTGACCTATCCGCCAATTGTCCTGTTTTACAGTGGTGACCTATCTTTACTTTCTTGTAATATGTTAAGCGTTGTTGGTGGAAGACGTACTTCTGCTTTAGCCAAAAAAACAGTGTATTATTTACTAAAACCAGTGGTTGAAGCTGGATATGTAATCGTCAGTGGCTGCGCGAAAGGGATAGATACCTACAGTCACCAAGCAGCAATCTCTCATGGTGGACGGACAATCGCGGTCATTGGAACAGGGATAGAGCAAGTCTATCCTGCTGAAAATCGTGACCTGCAAGAGGTGATTGCAAATGATCATCTTCTTTTGAGTGAATATCCTCCTCAATCCGGCCCGAAAAAGCATCGTTTTCCAATGAGAAATCGTATTATCGCAGCTTTGTCTAAAAGAACATGTGTCTTTGAAGCCAAGAAAAAAAGCGGCTCTCTGATAACAGCCCAGCAAGCATTGGATCTTGGAAGAACAGTTTTTTCTGTTCCAGGAAATATTTTAACAGAACATTCTGCCGGATGTCATCATTTGATCCAAGACGGTGCAGTTTGCACGGTTTCGGGTGAAGATATCTTGGCAGAATTTAAAGAATAACACCATACTTTTCATTTGCTTTTCTTGACAAACGTTTTCTGAATGGATATGATTAGCTACGATTTGTATGAATCCTCTTTTAATAGTAGGAACACGACAATGGAAAGGAGTCCATTCAGTAATGGCGTATAAATATTTAGTGATTGTAGAATCACCTGCAAAAGCCAAGACGATTGAGAAATATCTTGGACGAAACTATAAAGTAATGGCCAGTGTTGGTCATATAAGAGATTTACCGAAAAGTAAAATGGGTATCGATTTTGAAAACAATTATGAACCCCATTATATTTCTATACGCGGAAAAGGCGATGTCATCAAAAGCCTGAAAGCCGCAGCAAAAAAAGCTCAAAAAGTTTACTTGGCAAGTGACCCGGATAGAGAAGGAGAAGCAATTGCTTGGCATTTAGCGTACCTACTTGGGTTGGATCTGAAAGAAAAAAATCGGGTGGTCTTCAATGAAATCACAAAAGATGCAGTCAAAGCAGCCTTTAAGGAACCAAGAACGATCGATGTAGATTTAGTAGATGCACAGCAAGCTCGTCGTACCTTAGACAGAATCGTTGGTTATTCGATCAGCCCTATTCTTTGGCGCAAAGTCAAGAAAGGGTTAAGTGCAGGACGTGTCCAATCTGTCGCTTTAAAAATTATTATTGACCGTGAAAAAGAGATTCGAGAATTTGTTCCAGAAGAATATTGGAGCATCGACGGTAATTTTAAAAAAGCTCGCAAGAAATTCAAAGCAAATTTCTGGGGAATCGACGGTAAGAAAAAGAAGTTACCAGATGCACAAAGTGTAAAAGAAGTCACTGCTAGAATTGATGGAACAGACTTCGAAGTAAAAAAAGTAGAAAAGAAAGAGCGCAAAAGAAACCCTGCGAATCCTTTCACTACAAGTAGCCTGCAACAGGAAGCTGCCCGTAAATTAAACTTTCGAACAAGAAAAACCATGATGGTAGCACAACAATTATATGAAGGAATCACTTTGGGTAAACAAGGAACAGTCGGCTTGATTACATACATGCGTACTGATTCTACCCGGATTGCCGATACAGCAAAAGCAGAGGCCGCAGCATTTATTGAAGATACGTATGGAAAAGAATTTTCTAGACATGATCACCGAAAGATCAAAAATGCTCAAGGCGCACAAGATGCCCATGAAGCTGTGCGTCCAACGAGTGTGCTTCGTACACCAGAAGAACTCAAACAATATTTAGATAAAGATCAATTGAAACTTTATACATTGATCTGGTCACGTTTTGTGGCTAGTCAGATGACGCCGGCTATTTTAGATACAATGAAAGTAACATTAGAACAAAATGGTGTGATCTTCATTGCGAACGGTTCAAAAATCAAATTCAAAGGATTCATGCAAGTGTATGTGGAAGGTAGAGACGACGGCAAAGAAGAGAAAGAAAATATTCTTCCAGAACTTGAAGAAGGCGATGTCGTCCAATCTGTTGATATTGAACCAAAACAGCATTTTACTCAACCACCTGCACGTTTCAGTGAGGCTACGTTGATTCGTGCACTAGAAGAAAACGGGGTAGGGCGACCTTCCACTTATGCACCAACACTTGATACGATCCAAAGACGCTACTATGTAAAATTGACACAAAAAAGATTTGAGCCGACAGAATTAGGAGAGATTGTCAATTCGCTGATCTGTGAATTTTTCCCTCAAATCGTCGATGTCCATTTCACAGCAGAAATGGAAGGAGATTTGGATAAAATCGAAGAAGGCACGGAAGCGTGGGTCAAAGTAGTCGATCGTTTCTATAAACCGTTTGAAAAAGAACTGACGAATGCGGAAGAAAAAATCGAAAAAATCCAAATCAAAGATGAACCAGCAGGATTCGATTGTGATGTCTGTGGACATCCGATGGTGATAAAATTAGGGAAATACGGGAAGTTTTATGCTTGTAGCAATTTTCCTGATTGTCGGAATACCAAACCAATCGTAAAAGAAATCGGTGTGACTTGTCCAGTATGTCATGAAGGGCAAGTTATCGAACGAAAATCTAAGAAAAACAGACTGTTCTACGGTTGTTCTCGTTTTCCAGAATGTGAATTCACTTCTTGGGATAAACCAGTGGGCAGAAATTGTCCAAAATGTGATGGATATCTGGTTGAGAAGAAAGTCAAAGGTGGCAAACAAGTAGTCTGTGTAAATGGAGACTACGAAGAAGACATCCAAAAATAATAGAAAAGAGGTTCTTTCATTGAAAATGGTAAATGTTGTTGGAGCAGGACTTGCCGGAAGTGAAGCTGCTTGGCAGATCGCACAAGCAGGAGTACCTGTCCGTTTATATGAAATGCGTCCAGTCAAATCGACTGAGGCGCATCACACAAGTAATTTTGCTGAACTAGTATGTTCCAATTCACTAAGAGGAAATAGTTTGGCTAACGCAGTAGGATTATTGAAAGAAGAAATGCGACGATTGAATTCAGTAGTAATCACTTCGGCAGATGAAACAGCAGTGCCAGCTGGTGGTGCTTTAGCTGTTGACCGAGATTCTTTTTCTGAAACGATTACTCGAAAAGTCAAAGAGCATCCATTAGTAACAGTGATAAACGAAGAAATTACTGAAATACCAGAAGGAATCACCGTAGTAGCAACAGGACCGTTGACTTCTCATCCATTGGCAGAAAGTATCAAAGCATTCAATGGTTCAGATGGTTTTTATTTCTACGATGCAGCTGCACCGATCGTAGACAAAGCTACGATCGATATGGATAAAGTATATTTGAAGTCCCGCTATGACAAAGGAGAAGCAGCTTACTTGAACTGTCCGATGACAGAAGAGGAATTCAAAGCTTTCCATGAGGCACTAATCAATGCCGAAGTGGCAGAACTTAAATCTTTTGAAAAAGAAAAATATTTTGAAGGATGTATGCCAATCGAAGTAATGGCACAGCGTGGTTTCAAAACAATGCTTTTTGGTCCTATGAAACCAGTTGGGCTGGAAGATCCTAAAACTGGCAAACGTCCTTATGCTGTTATCCAGCTACGTCAAGACAATGCTGCAGCTTCTTTATACAACATCGTGGGCTTCCAAACTCACTTGAAATGGGGCGAGCAAAAACGTGTTTTCCGGATGATTCCTGGATTGGAAAATGCTGAATTCGTTCGCTATGGTGTTATGCACCGAAATAGCTTTATGAATTCGCCAGAATTACTGAAACCGACGTATCAATCAACGAAACGCGAAGATTTGTTCTTTGCAGGTCAAATGACTGGTGTAGAAGGCTATGTTGAAAGTGCAGCAAGTGGATTACTTGCTGGAATCAATGCGGCACGCTTAGCAAAAGAAATGGAACCAGTCGAGTTTCCACAAGAAACAGCTATTGGAAGCATGGCTTATTACATTACTCATGCGGAAGGAAAACATTTCCAACCAATGAATGCCAACTACGGTCTATTTCCTGAATTGCCGGAACGCATTCGAGACAAAAAAGCAAGATATGAAGCAATTGCCCAACGTGCTTTAAAAGCTAATGAGACAATAAAAAAAGAATTAGAAAAACAGCAGTCCCAAATGAGTGAGCAAACTCGATGAAGAGGGTGAGACGGATAGTCTCGCTCTTTTTCTTGCGTTTTCCTTAAGGATTTCTCAAACAAAATGTGAGGAATTGCATTAATTGTGAACAAACTTAGAAATATTGGTTAAATTCTGACAATTTATTTGTCTTTTTGTAGACGCTGTGCTAAATTATTCTCTGGGACAAAAGGAAGGTGAGAAAATGACGGAAGCCACGTGGGAACAAAAATTTTTGCGTTATTTGATTGTCGAAAGAGGATATTCAGAAAAAACGAAAGAAGCATATGAAGAAGATATTCTCCATTTTAAACATTTCTTGGAGGAATCTGGAGACGCTGATCTGCTGAAGGCGGAATACTTTACGGTTCGTGTCTATTTGAGTGCATTAGCTGATCATCGCCCCAGCTATAGCAGAAACTCTATCAGTCGCAAGATAGCTAGCCTACGTTCGTTTTATCAGTACCTTCTCAAAGAAGAAGTGATAAAAGAAAATCCATTTTCTTACGTTCATCTCAAAAAGAAAAATTTGAGATTGCCACGCTTTTTTTATGAAAATGAAATGCAAGCACTTTTTGACAGCGTAGCAGGAGACAGTCCTCTAGATTTGAGGAACCGCGCTTTGCTGGAAGTCCTTTACGGATCTGGTATCCGTTTAAGCGAGTGTAGTAATCTGTTGGTATCAGACATTGATTTTGATTCAGAGGTCATGTTGATTCATGGTAAAGGAAACAAGGAGAGATACGCGCCGCTAGGTTCTTTTGCCCAAGATGCTCTACAAGAATATTTCACAGAAGGCCGTCAGGTATTGATGACAAAATACCACGAAGAGCATGATATTGTTTTTGTGAATCATCATGGAAAACCAATCACGCCTACTGGTATTGAATATGTCTTGAATCAGATCATCAAAAAAAGCAGCTTGGATAGCGATATCCATCCCCACATGCTGCGCCATACATTCGCCACTCATTTATTAAATAATGGGGCAGATTTGCGGACAGTCCAAGAATTGTTAGGACATGCCAATTTATCAACTACCCAGATCTATGCCCATGTAACAAAAGAAAGTCTACAAAAAAACTATCGTTCATTCCATCCAAGAGCGTAAAATAAGGAAAAGAACAAATTTAGGAGGAAACAAACATGGTCGAATCACCATTTCATTCAACCACAATCTGTGCTGTCGAAAAAGACGGAAAATTTGCCATGGCTGGAGATGGCCAAGTAACAATGGGTGAATCTGTTGTCATGAAAGGTACAGCAAAGAAAGTACGACGTATCTACAATGGAGAGGTTGTTGTAGGTTTCGCCGGAAGTGTCGCAGATGCGTTTACTTTAGAAGAAAAATTTGAAGGCAAATTGAACGAATACAATGGAAATCTGCAACGTGCGGCTGTTGAATTAGCTCAAGAATGGCGGACACAGCAATCTATGCAAAAACTTGAAGCGATGCTGATCGTAATGAATGAGAAAGAAATGCTTCTTGTTTCAGGTACAGGAGAAGTGATTACGCCAGATGATGGCATCTTAGCTATCGGATCAGGCGGGAATTTTGCATTGGCCGCAGCCCGAGCAATGAAAAATTATGCTCAAAATGACATGAGTGCGAAAGAAATTGCAGAAAATGCGTTAAATATTGCCGCAGACATCTGTATCTTTACTAATCATAATATTATCGTAGAAGAACTGTAAGAGGTGAGTAAATATGTATGAATTGAAACAAACACCAAGACAAATCGTAAGTGAATTAGACGAGTACATCGTAGGACAGCATGCAGCAAAAAAATCTGTTGCCGTCGCTTTGCGTAACCGCTACCGCCGTTTGCAGTTAGATGAAAAAATGCAACAAGATATTACACCCAAAAATATGCTGATGATCGGACCTACAGGGGTCGGTAAAACAGAAATCGCGCGACGCTTGGCCAAAATCGTCAATGCACCATTTGTCAAAGTCGAAGCAACAAAATTTACTGAAGTCGGTTATGTTGGAAGAGATGTAGAATCAATGGTCCGGGATTTAGTGGAAAATGCGATCCAAATCGTAGAAAAAGAGCAATACAGCCGTGTATACACAAGTGCTAAAAAAAATGCTGAAAAACGTTTGGTAAAAATCTTAGTGCCTGGTATAAAAAAAGAACAGAAACAATCCACTAATCAATTTGAACAAATGATGAATCTTTTTAATGCTAGTCAGCAAAACAATGCTGAACCACAAGAAGAAGTGACAGAAGATATTCGGATCAACCGCCGTACAATTTTGGAACAACTACAAAAGGGATTACTGGACAATCGTGAAGTAACCATTGAAGTCGAAGATCAAAAGAAACCTGCACCAATGATGAACAATGGATTGGAGCAAATGGGGATCGACCTAAATGAAACGTTAGGTGCTCTAACACCGAAGAAAAAAGTGGAACGGACGGTAACAGTCAAAGAAGCTTTAGAGTTATTAATCAAAGAAGAATCAGCAAAACTAGTCAAGGATGCTGATATCCATAGTGAGGCAATCAAATTAGCGGAAGAAAGTGGGATTATCTTTATCGATGAAATCGATAAGATTACTTCTAAATCACAGCAATCTGGAGAAGTATCCAGAGAAGGCGTCCAAAGAGACATATTGCCAATTGTCGAAGGTTCACAAGTAAACACAAAATACGGGATCATTCAAACAGATCACGTCCTATTCATTGCTTCAGGAGCTTTCCATTTGTCTAAACCAAGTGATCTAATTCCAGAACTTCAAGGACGCTTCCCAATACGGGTAGAATTAGATGATTTGACAGCTGAAGATTTTGTGAAAATTCTGACTGAACCGAATAATGCTTTGATAAAACAATATGTAGCATTGATTGGTACAGAAAATGTGTCAGTTACATTTACAAAAGAAGCAATTGAACGGATCGCTCAAATTGCTTTCGATGTCAATCGTGACACAGATAATATCGGTGCACGTAGACTGCACACTATTTTGGAAAAATTATTAGAAGACCTATTATTTGAAGCACCAGATATGCAAATGGGTGAAATAACGATCACAGAAGCATACGTTGATGACAAACTTGGCTCAATTGCGGCAAATGAAGATTTAAGTCGCTATATTTTATAAAATCGGAGGACGACAATGACAGACTTGCTAACGAAAACTCGCAAGATAAACACACTTTTGCAGCAAAAGAATACTTTTGACATGCAAGCAGATTTGCCTTACGATAAAATGGCTGTCACATTAGGTGGTATTCTTGACAGCAACACCTATATCATAGGAAGTGACGGAGTATTACTAGGTTACAATGAACGCCACGATGTGAATAATGAACGAATCAAAACAATGTTTGTTGAGAAACAATTTCCTGAATCTTACACTGATACAGTGGCACAGCTGATGAAAACTGAAGCTAATATCCCGATTACAAGTGATATCACTGCGTTTCCGGTAGAGTCAAGAGAAAAATACCCATTTGGTTTGACGACTGTCGTTCCAATCTTTGGAGCTGGCGAACGTCTGGGGACGATCATTTTGTCTCGCATGGAACAATCGTTTGCAGATGACGATCTCGTCTTAGCAGAATATGGAGCTACGGTTGTCGGTATGCAGATCCTTTATCAGAAGTCTCGAAGTATCGAAGCTGATGTACGGAGTGCGACGGCTGTTCAAATGGCAATCAACACATTGTCTTACAGCGAGTTAAAGGCTGTACAAGCCATTTTTGAAGCGTTGGATGGAGATGAAGGACGTTTGACTGCTTCTAATATCGCCGATAGCATCGGAATCACTCGTTCTGTGATCGTCAATGCTTTACGAAAATTGGAATCAGCTGGAATCATTGAATCTCGCTCGTTAGGCATGAAGGGAACTTATTTAAAAGTATTGAATTCCCGTTTTAAAGAAGAATTAGCAAAACATAGTTATTAGAAACAAGGGACTGGGGCGGATACAGATGTTTGCTCCAGCCTTCCCATTTTAAAAAGTAAGTCGAAGTTGGAGGAATGGCAATGACTGTTATTATTCAAAATGACCAGCTGATCGCTGAAATCGCTGAACACGGTGCGGAATTGATCAGTTTAAAATCAAAAGAACACGGTTTAGAGTATATCTGGCAAGGTGATCCAGCGTATTGGGGCAGACATGCACCAGTTTTATTCCCTTTTGTTGGACGTTTAAAAGATGACCAGTATGTTTACCAAGGGAAAACATATCAAATGGGACAACATGGATTTGCCCGAGATATGGATTTTGAAGTCATTGAACATGGACAAGAAATGGCTAGTTTCATCTTGCGGAGTACACCGGAGACATTAGAAAAATATCCTTTTGATTTTGAATTAGTGATTAGTTATGAATTAGGAGGAGACGGTATCACGGTCCATTACCAAGTAGCAAATACAGGTGAAGAAGAAATGTTCTTTTCTATCGGTGGACATCCTGCTTTCAATGTACCTCTTGAAGAAGGATTGTCATTCGAAGACTTTTATCTAGCATTTTCTCCATTGAAATCAAGATTACGCCTACCTTTAAAAGGCCCATTCATTGATATGGAACAAAAGACGTTAGGACAGACAAATACGAATCTGGCTTTGAATCGTGAACTTTTTGATCAAGATGCATTGGTTTTTGAAACAAGAGGACTAAATGCGTACGCCATTCGGAGTGAAAAATCTTACCATAGCATAACTTTAAGCTACAAAGATATGCCTTATGTAGGAATCTGGTCTCCTTATCCAAAAGAAGCCCCTTTCGTGTGTATCGAACCATGGTGTGGAATTGCTGACACGGTGAATAGCAGTGGAAACTTGATGGAAAAAGTAGGAATCAATCAACTAGGTGCCCATGAAATCTTCAAGACAAAATATTCGATCACAGTGAAGTAAGAGGGTGTAAAAAGCTATTCTACATCAAGTAATAAGAGGTTGTGACAGAAGTGGTCAGCTTCTGGAATACCGTTTGTTCGAAAAAAGGGAGTGTGACAAATCCATGTCACACTCCTGTTTTATCTCTTTGGACTGAAAAAATGTCAGGATTTTTTCTTGCTGCTGTTCAAACCAAATGGGATTCGACTTTCCGTATGGTTTCTGATACGCTTGATATTGTCTTTATGACGATAGAAGATAAAGGAAGAGACTAAAAAGGCAATGATCGTCAGCAACCAATTGGGCTTAGCCAAAATCACAGGAGCTACATAAGGAAGGACGATCGTGGAGAAAGTGATCAACGCTGCACTGATCATACTGCTCAAACTCACCATACTTGTACAAAATAGACTAACGATAAAAATGATACAGGAATAAACAAAAAATACAGGATTAAATCCTAAAAGCATTCCTGCACTTGTCGCAACAGCTTTTCCTCCTTTAAACCCAGCAAATATCGGAAATGTATGACCAAGAATCGCACATACCCCAAACCAAAGAGGGTTAATCCCAGAAAGGTGAAAAATCATCGGCAGACAAGTAGCCAATGTACCCTTTAAAATATCCATAAGAAGGACAACAATCCCGGCGGTTTTGCCTAATACCCGAAATGTATTGGTGGTTCCAGTATTACCGCTCCCATGTTGCCGGATATCTTTTTTGAAAAACAATTTGCCAATCCAGACGCCGGAAGGAATAGAACCTAAAAGATATGCTAAAATAAGTAATAAGATCAATTTCATTTTTTACCCTCTCTCAAGTTGAAAACTATCCTTTATTTTAGCATGAATAGGTAACAGGAACAATTGAAAAAATGAAAGATAGAAGTATAATAGATGAAATAAAAAGAAAAGCAAGGGGTGACAGAAATGTCTATAAAAAATCCAACACAAGAAACGATTTTTAACTATTTGAAAGAAGCAAAAAATATTGCCATCGTAGGCTTGAGCAATAAACCAGAGCGAACAAGTTACATGGTTGCACAGGTATTGCAAGACAATGGATATAAAATCATACCAGTAAATCCATTATTGGCTGGTGAAGAAATTCTAGGAGAGAAAGTCTATGCAAATTTAACAGAAATCGATGATTCAATCGATATCGTAGATGTATTTAGACGGAGCGAATTTTTACCTGAAGTAGCAGCTGATTTTTTGAAAACCGATGCTAAAGTGTTTTGGGCACAACTAGGGATCGAAAACGAAGAAGCAGATGAGATGCTAAGAAAAGCAGGACGCACAGACGTCGTAATGGATCGCTGTATCAAGATTGAACTTGGTAAGTTGAAAGAAAACCAAAAATAAAAATGACCACAAAGAAGAGATGATCGATAGAGAGGAATGTCGAAAAAGCGGTTAGGAGATAATTAAAATTGATTTCTCATCTAACCTCTTTTTTTTCACGACCTTTTCTAGTATGATAATCGTGGTGCGGTTTTGCCGCAAAGTATTATTGAAGGAGCGTTTGCCTTGGCAAAAAAAGTAAACAACGAATATAATGACTCGTCCATCCAAGTATTGGAAGGATTAGAGGCAGTTAGAAAAAGACCAGGGATGTACATTGGATCCACTGACAGCCGAGGCTTGCATCATTTAGTCTATGAAATCGTCGATAATGCAGTTGATGAAGCATTATCAGGATATGGCAGTGAGATTGATGTGACCATCCATGAAGACAATAGTATAACTGTTGCAGATAGCGGACGTGGGATGCCTGTAGGGATGCATGCTTCCGGTATCCCAACAGTTGAAGTGATTTTTACTGTGCTGCATGCTGGCGGAAAGTTTGGTCAAGGAGGATACAAAACTTCTGGTGGGCTTCACGGTGTAGGAGCCAGTGTGGTAAATGCCTTATCGAAATGGCTGACTGTAACAATCGTTAGAGATGGCGTAGAGTATCAGCAGAAATTTAAAAACGGCGGTAAACCTGACGGTACGTTGAAAAAGATAGGAAAAACAAAAAAAGCAAATGGGACGATTGTCCATTTTTTACCAGACGATACAATATTCAGTACAACAAAATTTTCATATGAAATTTTAGCCGAACGGTTAAGAGAATCTGCCTTTCTTCTAAAAGGCGTTAAAATCTCACTTTCTGATCTTCGGGGAGAAGAACCAGTCAAGGAAGTTTTCCATTATGAAGAAGGAATCAAAGAATTTGTTGATTACCTGAATGAAGAAAAAGATACATTGACACCGGTCGTTTATTTTTCAGGAGAAAAAGAAGGTATCGAAGTAGAGGTCGCTTATCAATACAATGACGGGTATTCAGAAAATGTCTTATCTTTTGTCAATAATGTTCGAACAAAAGATGGTGGAACCCATGAAGCTGGAATGAAAGCGGCAATGACGAAATCTTATAACGAATATGCGAGAAAAGTCGGCTTGCTGAAAGAACGGGACAAGAATCTGGAAGGTAGTGATTTCAGAGAAGGATTAGCTGCTGTTCTCTCTATCCGTGTACCTGAAAATCTTCTGCAATTTGAAGGTCAAACGAAAGAAAAACTTGGTACGCCAGTTGCTCGAACCGTAGTAGATAACGTCATCAGTGAACAAATGGGCTTTTATTTGCAGGAAAATAGCGAAATGAGCCAGATGTTGGTCCGTAAAGCAATCAAAGCGAGAGAAGCGAGAGAAGCAGCTCGTAAAGCCAGAGAAGAAAGCCGAAATGGGAAGAAGCGTAAAAAAGGCGAATCTCTTCTTTCAGGAAAATTGACACCCGCACAATCCCGAAATCCTAAGAAAAATGAATTGTATTTAGTCGAAGGGGATTCTGCCGGCGGATCTGCTAAACAAGGAAGAGACAGAAAGTTCCAAGCAATTCTACCTTTACGAGGAAAAGTCATCAATACCGAAAAAGCAAAAATGCAAGATATCTTGAAAAATGAAGAAATCAATACGATGATCTATACGATTGGTGCAGGAGTCGGCCCTGAATTTTCTATCGAAGACTGTAATTACGACAAAGTAATCATCATGACCGATGCGGATACAGACGGCGCCCATATTCAAGTATTACTGCTTACTTTCTTTTATCGTTATATGAAACCGCTGATTGAAGCTGGAAAAGTATATATCGCGTTACCGCCTTTATATAAAGTATCCAAAGGACAAGGGAAGAAGCAAGTCATTGAATATGCGTGGACAGATGACGAATTGGCAGCAATGATTAAAAAAGTCGGCAAAGGATATATGCTACAGCGATATAAAGGACTTGGAGAGATGAATGCGGAACAATTGTGGGAAACAACGATGGATCCAACTTCCCGTACGTTGATTCGCGTCCGTATCGACGATGCTGCGCAAGCTGAGCGTCGAGTAACCACACTAATGGGTGACAAAGTAGAACCTCGAAGAAAATGGATCGAAAATCACGTACAATTTACGTTGGAAGAAGATGGCAGTATTTTAGATAAAAAAGAGGATACTGAAATCTCTCCTTCAGTTTCTAATGAATTATTAGATGAAGAACGAGCAGATAAAAACGAAGACAATCAGTTATTTGAAGTAGAATAGGAGGTCACCTGATGGAAAATCGACAAGAAGTACAAGAATTAACTTTAGAAGAAGTGATGGGTGACCGCTTCGGACGTTATTCCAAATATATTATCCAAGAACGTGCACTGCCTGATATCCGTGATGGATTGAAACCAGTGCAACGCCGGATATTATTTGCCATGAACAAAGATGGCAATACGTATGACAAAGGATTCCGTAAATCAGCAAAATCTGTCGGAAATATCATGGGGAATTATCATCCTCATGGTGACAGCAGTATTTATGAAGCGATGGTCCGCATGAGCCAAGATTGGAAGTTGCGGGAAGTACTGATCGAAATGCACGGGAATAATGGGAGTATGGACGGTGATCCACCTGCTGCGATGCGTTATACTGAAGCCAGATTATCCAAGTTAAGTGGAGAGATGCTAGCAGATATCGAAAAAGAAACAGTCGATCTCGTGTGGAATTTTGATGATACAGAAAAAGAACCAACAGTCCTTCCAGCTCGATACCCAAACCTTCTAGTCAATGGATCGACAGGTATATCTGCTGGATATGCGACAGAAATCCCGACTCATAACTTAGCTGAAGTGATCGACGGCACAATCTATATGATCGATCATCCACAAGCGAGCCTTGAAAAATTGATGGAATATATTCCTGGACCTGACTTTCCAACAGGAGGGATCTTGCAAGGGAAAGATGAAATCAAAAAAGCTTATGAAACAGGGCGAGGAAAAGTTATTCTTCGTTCGAAAACAAAGATAGAAGCAATGAAGGGCAATAAACAGCAAATCGTGATTACTGAAATCCCATATGAAGTAAATAAAGCGACGTTGGTGAAAAAAATGGATGAGATCCGTTTGAATAAGAAAATCGATGGAATAGCTGAAGTACGAGATGAAAGTGATCGAACTGGTCTGCAAATTGTCGTTGAATTGAAAAAAGATGCCAATGCTCAAGGAATTTTGAATTATTTGTTCAAAAACACTGAGCTACAGATCAATTACAATTTCAATATGGTCGCTATCGATCATATGACTCCGCACCAAGTTGGACTGAAAGACATTTTAAGAAGTTATATCGAGCATCGAAAGCAAGTCATAACAAAACGCAGCCAATTCGATTTAGCCAAAGCTCAAAAACGACAGCATATCGTGGAAGGCCTGATGAAAGCTTTATCGATTCTGGATGAAGTAATCGCAACGATTCGTGAAAGTAAAGACAAAAAAGATGCTAAAAAGAATTTAGTCGATGTTTTCCAATTTACAGAAGAACAAGCAGAAGCAATCGTCACATTGCAACTATACCGTTTGACGAACACAGATATCACAGAGCTTCAAAAGGAAGCCGAAAGCTTGATTGCACAAATCACAGAGTTGAATAAAATCCTTTCAAACGACAAAGAGCTTTTCTCTGTTATGAAAAAAGAATTGCGAGAAGTGAAAAAAAATTACTCTTCCGCTCGTCTGACGACAATCCAAGACGAAATCGAAGAAATCAAAATCGATACGCAAGTTTTAGTGGCGCAAGAAGACGTAATCGTCAGTGTGACGCGAGAAGGCTATGTGAAGCGAACAAGCCTTCGTTCTTATAGTGCTTCGAAACCAGAAGAAATCGGGATGCGAGAAGGCGATTACTTGCTGTACTCAGGTGAATTGAGCACATTGGACCATGTTCTTCTGATTACGAATAAAGCAAATGTGATCTACCGTCCTGTTCATGAACTACCCGATTTGAAATGGAAAGATGCTGGCGAACACATTTCTCAAACAATCTCCAATCTGTCTGTAGATGAATCGATCTTAGCTGTTTTCCCATATCAAAAAATCCAAGCAGAAAAAACATTTGTATTCATCAGCAAGAATGGATTGATCAAGCAAACACGAATGACAGAGTTCGAACCATGGCGCACCTATAAGAGCCGTCCGCTCAGCTGTATGAAGCTAAAGGCGGAAGAAGATGAACTTATTGCTGTATATCTGAAAGAAGATCAGCCAGGCTTAGATGTGTTCTTAGTAACGCATCAAGGAATGGGCTTGCGCTATCCTTTAACAGATGTTCCCGTTGTTGGAGCAAAGGCAGCTGGAGTGAAGTCTATGAATTTGAAAGATGGAGATAGGATTGTCAATGGGCTGCTTGTGTTAGCAGACGGAGATACGCCAATCGTAATCGTTACTCAGCGAGGAGCCGTGAAACGCATGCTTGCTCAAGAAATCAGCCAAACTTCACGTGCGAAGCGGGGAGTGACGGTCATGCGTGAGCTGAAAAAAAATCCGCACCGTATTATCTATATGTCGGAAGGAAGATCAAAAGAAATAACCTTGATGAATCAAAAAGGACAACAGATAACGATTGATCCAACGGATTTTCCTATAGGTGATCGAACATCGAATGGTTCGTTTGCTATGGACGAGAAAAAAGGTGGAGAAGTCATCGAAGTTATCGATGCTCCTGAGATTTTCATTGAATCATAACTGTTATGATATTTTAGTGAAGAGGGGCCATCTGTATTAATACAGATGGCCCCTCTTTTTCATTCATTTTTAATAAATCCTTATACGTTTGCAAAAAAAGATGAAAGTGTTCACAATGCTTAAATATTGGTAAATCAACGTTACTTGCAATATACATAGATAAAACATAAAAATTGTTAAATAAAAAACAAGAAAACCCTTGCAAAGATAAGGTGCTGTGTTATACTAATCACGTAAAAACTGTTACATAAAACAGAAATTTAGGAGGTCCATACAATGGAGCAATGGAATGGATTTAAAGGTACCAAATGGAAAGAAGGCGTAGACACTAGAGACTTTATTCAAAACAACTACACTGAATATCGCGGTGATGACAGCTTTTTGGAAGGTCCAACAGAAGCAACAGAAAAATTATGGGATGAATTGCAAAAGCTGAATGATATCCAATTCGAACGTAACGGTGTCTATGATATGGACACAGAAATCGTATCAACCATTACTTCCCACGATGCAGGCTATTTGGATAAAGATTTGGAAAAAATCGTCGGTCTACAGACAGACAAACCTTTGAAACAAGCATTCATGCCGTTCGGTGGAATCAATATGGCTAACAATGCGCTGAAAAGCAATGGCTATACACCAAACGATGAATTAACACATATTTTCACTGACTGGCGCAAAACACATAATCAAGGGGTGTTTGATGCTTATACTGCTGAAATGCGTGCAGCTCGTAAAAACAAAATCATTACAGGGCTTCCAGACGCTTACGGTCGTGGACGTATCATCGGCGACTATCGTCGTGTGGCATTGTATGGAATCGACTATTTGATGGAACAAAAGAAAAAAGATCATGATATGACTGGTTATCATACGATGAGTGAAGAAGTGATTCGTTTACGTGAAGAAATCACTGAACAATATCGTGCATTAGCACAAATGAAAGAAATGGCTGCAAAATACGGCTATGATATCTCTAAACCAGCTGCAAATGCAAAAGAAGCTGTCCAATGGTTATACTTCGGTTATTTAGCAGCAATCAAATCACAAAATGGCGCTGCGATGTCAATCGGACGTATCTCAGCATTCCTTGATATCTATATCCAACGTGATTTGGATAATGGAGTAATCACAGAAAAAGAAGCGCAAGAATTGATCGATCACTTAGTAATGAAATTACGTATGGTCAAATTCGCGCGTACACCTGAATACAACCAATTATTCTCAGGATTCCCTATCTGGGCTACTTTATCCATTGCTGGTATGGGCTTAGATGGTCGTTCATTAGTGACGAAGAATGATTTCCGTCTGCTTCACACATTGACAAATATGGGACCTTCACCAGAACCAAACTTGACTGTTTTGTACTCTGAACACCTTCCAGAAGGATTCAGAACATATGCGAGCCGAATCGCTATTGAAAGTTCTTCGATTCAGTTTGAAAATGACAATCAGCTTCGTGAACAATGGGGTTCTGATGATTGTGCGATTGCTTGCTGTGTATCAGGAACAGTTGTTGGAAAAGACATGCAGTTCTTTGGTGCTCGTGCTAACTTGGCTAAAACACTATTATATGCTATCAATGGCGGGGTCGATGAAGTGACTGGCGCCCAAGTTGGACCAGAATATCGTCCGATCACATCAGAAGTACTAGATTTTGAAGAAGTGAAACATAACTTCATGAATATGATGGATTGGTTAGCAGAACTATATGTCAATACGTTGAACATCATTCATTACATGCATGATAAGTATTCTTATGAAGCAGCTCAGCTTGCCTTGATGGATTCTGACTTGCAACGCACATTTGCTACAGGTATTGCTGGAATCTCTCATGCGGCAGACAGCTTGTCAGCCATCAAATATGCAAAAGTAAAAGCAATCCGTAATGAAAAAGGAATAGCAGTTGATTTTGAAGTAGATGGCGATTTCCCTAAATATGGAAATGATGATGACCGTGCAGATGAATTAGTTTCATGGATCTTGGAATACTTCATGGGACAAATCAAACGTCATAAAACTTACCGCAACTCAAAACCAACAACTTCATTATTGACGATTACTTCAAATGTTGTTTACGGTAAAAATACAGGAAATACTCCTGATGGCCGTGAAGCTGGAAAACCACTTGCGCCAGGAGCAAACCCAAGTTACAATGCAGAACAAAGTGGGTTATTAGCCAGCCTGAACTCAACAGCTAAAATGAATTACGGTTGTGCATTGGATGGAATTTCAAATACCCAAACAATCAATCCTTCTGGTCTTGGAAAAGAACAAGATACAAGAATCGAAAACTTGCGTAATGTCTTAGACGGATACTTCTCAAAAGGGGCTTATCATTTGAATGTCAATGTATTCAGTAATGATCTATTGCGTGATGCAATGGAAAATCCAATGAAATATCCGAACTTGACGATCCGGGTATCTGGTTATGCAGTTAAATTCCGTGACTTGACAAGAGAACAACAACTAGATGTCTTGATGAGAACTTCACACGACAGAATGTAAAAAAGTTTGTGAAACAGCCTTTCGACTCAGTGCCGAAAGATCGTTAGATATCCTTCGCATCATAATCGAATGATCAGTATGCTTATTTGAAAGACACGATTTACAGGGGCAGGACATGTATGTTCCGTCCCTGTAAATTTTACACATAACGAAGCGGTGATTGCGAAAAATTTTGTTCAAAAAGCTTCGCTTCGACAGCTAACTTGTACTTAAAATGAAATCAAAGAAAAGATGTGAATTTAAATGGAAGAAAAAACAATCGGCTATGTTCATTCTATCGAAACTTTCGGTTCAGTAGACGGTCCTGGACTGCGCTTTGTCGTGTTTATGCAAGGATGCCGCATGCGTTGCCAATTCTGTCACAATCCTGATACTTGGAATATTGGCGGAGGGAAAGAGTACTCAGCAGATGAACTTTTAGATAAGGCGGAACGCTTCAGACCTTACTGGGGAGATAAAGGTGGTATTACTGTTAGTGGTGGAGAGCCTCTATTGCAGATCGATTTTTTGATCGAACTATTTAAAAAAGCAAAAGAGCGGGAAATGCATACTACATTGGATACATGCGGAAAACCTTTTACGTATGAAGACCCCTTCTTCTCTCGTTTTCAAGAATTGATGAAGTATACAGACTTACTGTTATTTGATATCAAACACATCGATAATGAAGAGCATAAAAAACTAACGCATTGGGACAATGAAAATATTCTAGAAATGGCTCAATATTTGTCAAAAATTAACAAACCGGTTTGGATTCGCCATGTATTAGTTCCTGAGCGAAGTGATTATGATGAATATTTGATCCGACTAGACAACTTTATCCAAACCTTGTCCAATGTAGATAGAGTAGAGATCCTTCCTTATCATACGATGGGAAAATACAAGTGGGAAACACTTGGTTTGAAATATCCATTAGAAGGAATCGAACCACCTACAAAAGAACGTGTCGAAAATGCTAAACGATTGCTTCATACAGAGGAGTATACAAAATATTTAACGCGATAGAACGCATCGGAAAGAAGTTAAGTATTGCTTCTTTCCGTTTTTTTGCTATTATTAAATAGGAGAAATCACAAAGGAGCGAATGACATGTCAAAAATTATAGTTTTTGGTCACCAAAATCCAGATACAGATGCAATTGGGGCAGCCATTGCCTTTTCACACTTGCAAAATGAATTAGGTAACGAAACAGAAGCAGTTGCTCTAGGTACACCTAATGAAGAAACACAATACGCATTAGACCACTTTCAATTATCTGCACCACGAGTAGTAGAGTCAGCTAAAGCAGAAAATGCAGATGTCATGCTTGTGGATCATAATGAATTCCAACAAAGTATTTCAGATATCAGCGAAGTAAATATTTTGGCTGTAGTAGACCACCATCGTATTGCAAACTTTGAAACAGCTAATCCATTGTACTATCGTGCAGAACCAGTTGGATGTACAAGTACGATCATTTTAAAACTATATAAAGAAAACCAAGTAACGATCCCTAAAGAAATTGCTGGGATTATGCTTTCAGCTATCATTTCAGATACATTGTTGTTCAAATCGCCAACATGTACACCTGAAGACGAAGCAGCTGCAAAGGAACTTGCAGCAATCGCTGAAGTAGATCTAACTGCCTATGGTCTTGAAATGTTGAAAGCCGGAACGAATCTAAGTGATAAATCAGCTGCGGTTCTTCTTGATTTGGATGCAAAAAGTTTCCCAATGGGCAGTTCCAATGTGCGTATCGCTCAAGTCAATACAGTGGATCTGAATGAAGTGATGGATCGACAAGCAGAACTAGAAGCAGCGATGGAAGAAGAAATGAAAGCAAATGGCTACGATTTATTCGTATTAGTTGTCACAAATATCTTAGACAGCGATTCAGAATTACTTGTTGCTGGTAAAGGTAAAGAAAAAGTAGAAGAAGCTTTCCAAACAACTTTGACCAATAACCGAGCTTTACTTAAAGGTGTCGTTTCACGTAAAAAACAAGTCGTACCTCAGTTGACGGCTGTAATCAGCTAATCAAATGGTAGGATGAAGCATTCAAAGTGAATGGGATAAGCGATTGAATAAAAAGAAACACAGAACATACTAAAAGTCTAAGAAGTGGAGGAGAATAACAGTCAAACATGACTCTTGTTCTTCCTCCTTTTTATGTAAAAGTCTTTTAAGTAAAATAAAATGGATAGAAAAGAGAACATATATGAACTATTATTATTCAAAAAATAAGGAAAATTTTTATCAAAAACTGACCGGTGATCCGCTTTTTTCTTTATTGACCGATTATCTATATGAACATCGAGAAAAAGAAACGATTCTAAGAGAATTGAAAAAAGAATTTCCGCAAAACAAATTTTCTCATTTTCTTGATCTGTTGATCGATGCAGGATTAATCAAGAGAGAAGAGCGAAGATATCATTTGAACTTTCCAGTATTTGATCCCAACGATTACTTGCAACAAGTCACTTCGGCTGCTGAAACCATAGCCGACCAATTGAAGAGACTCTCTGTTGCTGAACAAAAATTAGCGATGGGAGAAGTTATTTGGGCGTATTGTTTTGAAGATGAACGAAAAGAAGCATATTTTTATGGAGTAAGAAACAGCCGAGAGACAGAATTGCTGAGAACGACTGCAGGAAATCAGAAGTACCGTTTTATTACACTTTCCTCTAAAGAACACTTCCCGCTTACGTTGGCTAATTATTTTTTTATACAAAAGAATCAGCTTCCTGTAACGAAGGCATTCAAAGAATTAGCCGAACTTATTGGAGATGTAAATGAAGCGTACTTTTTTGATCAAATAGAAGTTATCGTTGACAGGATACGTAAAAATAAATATAAAAATCGTCGGCCTAGTATTTTCCATCAGTCATTACTTGTGACGGATACCATAAAGGAAGAAGAATCATTTACACTAGCATTGCCTATTGTCGAAAAAAACAATCCTGAGATTGAATTTCCAACATTGGATCCTTCATTGACAATGGAGGAAACGGCCTTTCTTAAACGACAAATCTTTTCTGAGTTGAGCAAAAAATTTATGCCGCATGCATTTTCTTATATCAAAGAATATGGAGCAATATAGAACAATATAGAACAGCTTTGGTGAGAAGAATCTAAGAGAGCAGTAAGCTAAAATTATGCTGATTCTTGCAAGAGGAGTCTTTCTCTTCTTTTATAGTTAAAAGAATTATTGGAGTATTTTGCCTATCTACCACATATTGGATTCACTACATGGTATGGAAATAAAGGAATGCAAAAAATTGGTGAGAAATGTGGAATGACAAAGGAAGGGGTCATAAGAAAAGTTAGATTTTTAAATAATTAATATTATGATTCAGTCAAGTATGGCATTCTAAGGGAAGAACTAGCGATTAGATTAGGAAGTTCATTTGGTGATCCAGAATCACTCAGAAACGAATGGTAAGTCATTATTAATCATCTATCCAATCTTGGGTTATTCTTTTAGATTGAAGTGTTTAAAATTAAAAAAGCATTTATGAAGTCGTCGTAGTCAGGCTTCAAAATGCTTTTTATTTTGTTTCTTTTTTCTTTGCCACATAAATACACCTAGACTGACGATGAAGAGCATATCCAACAGATTTCCTGCGACTTGGATCGTCGAAGGGTTGGCCAATGGTATCAAAGCAAGGACAAAAAAGGAAAACAAGCTGTAGATAAAACATGTGACAGGAACTAATCGAAAGAAGAGCGGACATCTCATTTGGCTAAAAATGAGTGAAAAAATAAAATAAGTGAAAATAGATAAAATCACGACTAAACCATTCATGATAAAGAAGAAAAGCGTATTGTGATTAAACGAATAAAAAAGGATAGCTAAAAAAGAAAACGTTTTAAATGCAATCAATACACCTGAAGCTTCATTTAACTTACCAGGATGTCGATGAAAAAAATAGGCACTGAAATACACAGAAAACATCAAGGCGCATAGAGAAGATAAAATTAAAAAAAACGGATTTTCTTCTGTTTCTGTAATATCAGAATGATCTAAAAGCAACCAGCCTAATGCACTAGAAGGCGCCTGTGAGGTCTTAACGTACGAATAACATAGAAAAAATAAAATCGTCAAAGTTGCAAAAAAAGAGCCTAAATGTAAAAAATTAGTTGTTTTACGTTGAATTTCCATAATATCTCCAAATTAAATTGATAAGTATATAAAGTATAATAACAAATCAATGAGTATATGTCGATGTTTTTTAATCAAAATAATAAATAAAAAGCTGTCGAACATCTAAAATTTAATTTATATGTTCGACAGCTTTTTAGTTTGTGAGTTATTTTCCTTGTCTTTTTCTTACTTTTTTAGTCCAAAAACCACCTGAAATATATTTTGGTTCATATGAGATGATGAAAGCACGCTCTTCAATTTCTTTGATCAGGCGATACAGTTCACGTTCGCTTTTTCTAGGAGAAAGTATTTCCAGGACCAGTCGCTCGCCTTCTAGACCCATTGCAGAAGTCTGTGTTACACCGTAACCGTGTTCTCTCAGTATACCAGGCAAACTTTTATCTTCCGCGCTATTTGCTGGCAAAATCGTTGTGACCATGATGTATCCTAATGCCAGCTTGTCTTCAATCAAAATCCCAACACTGATACCTACTGCGTAACCTAACGCATAGACAAATAAATTCAGCGGATTATCTAAACGATCCAATACAAGAGATAGCCCTACGATATAGATCGTGATCTCAACCATACTGACAAGGGGAGCAATCAGCCGGTAGCCTTTCATTGTTAGCATAAAACGTAACGTGTTCAAAGTGATATAAGCAAAATTGATGAGGAAGATCATCCCTAACATTTTAGGATCAATCATTTGTAAAACTCCTTTCATTTGTATAACAACAATATCAAAAAAAATCGCAAGTGAAGAAAAATTGAAACTTTATTGGTGCCAAAAAATGATAAAATGATTATAATAGAATTATAAAGATAGGTTAGGTGATTAAAATGAAAACGGTCAATCGAGTATTTTGTGCCAGTCACGTGCTCAGTCTCCTTCTCAGTATATACTTAGGTGTCTATGCGATTCAACAGCCAATTGATGTAGAGAACATTGTTTTTCAGATGTCGCTGACAGATGGTTTGATTCTAAGCGTTTTTTTCTTTTTGATACTATTTATTGGTAATATTTTCGGTAGCGTTGCCAGTTTTTTGAATTTCTCTATTTATCCTCTCCTTTCGCTAGCATTAGGAGTGGTGGGGCTTTGTTCCCTATTCTTATTTCCTGAGCCATTCAGTCCTGCATTTATATTATTTGGTATACTGAACCTGTTCCAGACGACTGTCGGATCATGGTTGCTATGGCGATCAGGAAATTTAATGAAAATAGGTGAGTAGCCATTGAATCCAATTATATTGAAACGTTCTGTCAATCAAATTCCAGTGTTAGAAGTTGTCCTGAAAGAATTAAGAGAAGAACGGATTCCCGTTGTCATCTATTATCACGGATGGCAGACAAGTAAGGAGTTAGTTTTGACACAAGGAAGGAAAATTGCACAGCAAGGTATTCGCGTGATCCTGCCAGATGCGATGAATCATGGGGAACGAAAACAGCCAGTTTCTTCTATTCCATCCTATACATTTTGGGATAGTATCTACGGGAACTTGTTTGAGTTTGACACGCTTATCAAGCATTTAGAAAAAAGAGATCTTTTACATGATCGGCTTGCAGTTGGTGGGGTTTCGATGGGCGGAATGACAACATGCGCGTTGTTAGCTAAGCATCCTCATATAGCAGCAGGTGTATGTTTGATGGGATCTCCTGCGCTTCTGGAATATGGGAAAGAAATCGCAAGACGAGCGTCAGAATACAACTATATCTTGCCAAAAGACTATTTTGATTTGATCTCGTGGGTCAAGAGTTATGATTTATCATTGCAACCGGAAAAGCTAGATGGACGCCCTCTGTTCTTTTGGCATGGACAAGCAGATGAAAAGATCCCTTATATACAAACGGAAAGATTTGTAGAGAAAAACCGGCCTGAGCCTTACGGAAAAGAAATTGTTTTTCGTTCCTCCAAAACACAGCGACACATGGTACAAATACCACTGATGGAGGAAGCTTCCGCTTTTTTAGCAAAGAATTTGATAAAAAAATAGAAATAGCTGAATTGGGAAATCACTTAAGGAGGATAGGAGATTTTCTGATTTTTCTTTTGGGCTATAATGAACCCTGTTAGGAAAATTTGGTATAATTGGTAATAAGAACGACAACATGTTAGAAAGGAAGAGAGCATGCCCACTTTAGCAGATGTTGCAAAACGTGCCAATGTTTCAAAAATGACGGTTTCTCGAGTCATCAATCATCCGGAACAGGTGACGGATGAATTGAAAGAGCTAGTTTTCTCAGCAATGGCTGAATTGGATTACCGCCCAAATATTGCTGCAAAAGCACTTGTCACGAATCGGTCACAGATCATCAAATTATTTATACTGGAAGAAATCGACACAACCGAGCCCTACTACATGAATTTGCTGATGGGGATCGCTAAACGGATCGGAAAAGCGCATTATTCTCTCCAACTAGTTACAAATGACGCATTCGATGTCGGTTCTTGTGATGGATACATCATCACAGGTGTCAGAAAAAAAGACTTCGATTGGATTGACCGCTTGGAAAAACCAGTTGTTTTGTTTGGAGAAAATTGTGAAGGATATGACTATGTAGACAGCGATAATGAATATGGTACAGCAAAAGCAACGCAATATGCCTTAGAAAGAGATTACCAAACAATTATTTATATCGGGATTGAAGTGGACGAATCGTTTGAGCTTTCAAGGGAAGCTGGTTACTTATCTGTGATGAAGGAAGCTGATCTTCCAAGTAAGATCTTGCGATTTCCAAATCATTCGACAGAAGTAGAAAGATATATGATAGAAAACTGGGCAGGTTTCACCGATAAAACTTGTTTTGTATGCAGCTCAGATCGACTGGCACTAGGAGCGGTAAGAGGAATTGTAAATGCTGGTGGGCGCTTGCCGGAAGAATTTGGTGTAATCGGCTTTGATGGCGTGTTTTTAGACCAAATCAGTTCGCCTAAATTGACAACGATCAAGCAAGATATTATCCGTATGGGGGAAGTATGCGGGGAAATGTTGCTGAAAAAAATAGAAGAGAAAGGGGCAAGTCAAGGTTATCGTCGCTTTTTCCCTGAACTAGTTATCAGAGAAACGACAAATTAAGCCTCGTTACTTTTTATATATTTATGAAATTCATCGCTATTTTCTTAAAATAATCAGCGCATTGCTACTGAAAACAAAAAATCTGTGCTATTATTGAGAAAAGTTCCATTTTTGAGAAGGATGGTTTGAATGAAAGAAATCAGACGAAAACATTTCCGTTTTCCTGCGTACGATGACGAGTTAGGCGTAAAATTAACCAGCGAGAAGAAGCGGGTATTATTTGACGGGCAGGAAGATCTTTTGACTGAACAGAATCAGCACCCGTTTGAACAAATGAACGAATTCCATTTCACGAACACAAACACTGAACAGGTCCGACGCAAGCGCCGTGCAACAAATGGATTGAAGTCAGCTCCGCGCAAGGAAAATTTGGAAAAACATAAAGAAAAATTACCGGATTATACTGGACATCATCAATCAGAACTCACGTCGACTGGACGAAAAAAACTTTTTGGTGAGTCTTCTCGTCCTGTCAGGCAAAGTGAAACGAGGACAGAGTCTCGAAATACTATGAGAAATTCATCTGTGGACACAAAGGTACGGGAACGTTCTTATTTTGTTCCTAAATATGTACCTGCATCCATTATTCCAGACCCTAGAGAAAGTAAAATTTCTGAAGAGCATTTGATCGAATCAATGAAAAAAACAGATGACTCTTATCTGTTGTTTGATACAGAACCAACGCCTTATCAAGAAAAAAGAAATGATGAGCCGTCTGTACGCACGTTCAATCGAACAAAAACATTAGGGGAAGCAAAGCAGTCAGAAGAAAAAAAATCGAAAAAAAACCACGGTATCTTAGAACGTTCACTGCAAGGGCTGATTGACGATCAGGGAAATTCTTTAGGAGAGAATAGCTATTTTAAATAAGACAAATACAACCTTGTATTATGTTATAGTGGAGAAGGAAACGCTGCGGCGTTTCTTTTTTTATACTCTACTCGAAAGATTATATCGTAACCTATTTTTTTCTCAGCTGATGTTTTCTGCCGTGAGCAAGAGGAGAAAGGGTGAAGAGTAAAAAACAAACTATTTTAACAGAGTGTCTGCAAAAATAGTTTGTTTTCATATTTTTATAGAAAATTTTATTGAAAAAATATACGTTGTAGTTTACATAATGATTTTTTAGTATAGTAACTAAAATAGTAAAAATAAGAATTAGTGCTCTAACTGTTCAAGAGGATCAAGTGGTTCAAATGTTTCTGTAGTCTGTTTTGCTTCCAAATGGGGCAAAATAGGTCCCATTTCCAGATACTTCACTTTATTCAATGTATAAGATAGAATAGAACAGCTAAGCAATGTATACAGAAAATGTGTGAGATCCAAATAAAGCAAGGAGACAACTAAAATACCAAAAGTAATCAAGAAAAGACTTTTGCCAATCTTAATATGAAAATATTTTTCAATGGCTTGATAAATGATATCTGTTCCGCCTGTGCTTCCGCCAAATCGAAAGACGAGACCGCAACCAATGCCAGAAAGAATCCCTGTCATCAAACTATTGATCAGTAGACTATCTACAGCAAAATGTATATGAAGGCTTTCCCATAAATGTAAAAAGAAAACCAGCGCAAATGTTCCGACGATCGTCCGAAGAAAAGCGTGTTTTCCAAAAAGAAACAATGAGATAAGCAGTAAAGGTAAATTAAAAAGCAGCGAAGTGATAGAAGGCGCGAATCCAAAAAGATTATGCAAGAGTAAAGCAATACCAGTAACACCACCGTCTGCCAGTTTAGATGGAATATTGATGCCTGTCACAGCCAATCCATAGATCCCAGCGCCTAAAATGATTCCGCACAATTCTGTCATTAAATTTAATTTTTTCATTTCTAGCCTCTTTTCTTTTGAAAATTTTCAGCAACCTCTTCATTATACTGACTTATACTCTTTCTTCAAGAGGAAAATGAAAAAAATTTATTTTTGGTTGTTTCTTCCAAATTATCAAAAAGGAGTGGAAAAATGCGAGCAGCAGACTTATTGACAATTCTTACAAAATCACCCAAAAAAACAGATTATCAAGGTGTTTTTTTGGCTCAAGACCAAAAACTGATTCCTGTGACAAGAATCCAGATAAATGAATCGTATCAATTCATCTTTGTGTTTGAACAAGGCAAAGCACCACTTGCTATGAAAGAAATCTTTCTATTTTTGATGAAGAACCGTGAAAAAGCTGTTTATTATCAGTCAAAAGAAGAACTCATTCCGCTTTATGGAGTGAAAGAGATAGAAAATAAAGTGGTGATATAAGTAAAAATAAGAAAACAAGACGTTTATGATGCCAAAACAACCGTTTTTTACATTTTTGGCAAAAAAGTGTCATGATACAGTATAATACTTGTTGAACAGGTCAATAAAGGTGTTCTCCCCCACGAGATTTCTACTTTATTGGCTGTTTCTTTTTAATTAAAAGAAAAGTTGTATATGAAAAACGATACGGTTGATTCCGAGTGATCATTTCGTATAGATGTATTGGATGTTCGTTGTGAAGAAACGAGAACCAATAAATCTATCCGATTTTGTTGCTCGGATTCTTTTTTTATCCGCATATTTAGAGGTGATATTTTTATTAATTACTGACGCCTAGTAGGGTTAAGGTAAGTCAAGTTAGTTGGGAAAATGTAAAGAAATGTTTATACTTAAAGAATAACAGAAAGGAAGGTCGCATGAATAATTTTATACAAACATTAAGTGAAAGAAAAGGCGAGTTGCTGGAAGCTGCATTTCAACATCTGTCTATTTCTCTCATTTCTTTGCTGATTGCAGCACTGATTGCTATTCCTCTAGCAATTTGGGCAGCTAATCATAAAAAAATGGCAGAAGTCTTATTGCAGATCACGGGTGTGCTTCAAACGATTCCTTCACTTGCCTTATTAGGGTTACTTATCCCATTTGTAGGGATCGGAACTGTTCCAGCATTGATTGCACTTGTTATTTACGCTTTGCTTCCGATTTTCCAAAATACGTACATTGGTCTAGCTGAGATTGACCCGTCTATTGAAGAAGCGGCGGTAGCATTTGGTATGTCCAGGATGAGACGCTTGCTGAAAGTAGAACTTCCCATCGCATTGCCTGTCATTATCTCAGGTATCCGAACTGCCTTAGTTTTGATCATCGGTACGGCTACTTTGGCGGCATTGATCGGAGCAGGTGGATTAGGAACATTTATTTTATTAGGTATCGACCGCAACACACCAGTTTTAACATTGATTGGTGCAATCAGTTCTGCCTTGCTTGCCATTATATTCAGCGGATTGATTCGCTGGTTGCAGCATAAGAAACCTCGATATTCTATCATTACTTTAGCAGCCGTGGTGTGTTTAGTTGGGGGCGTTTCTTTATATCAGTCTGCCTTGTTTAAAAATGAAACCATCACGATTGCTGGAAAATTAGGAGCGGAACCTGAAATCCTGATCCAAATGTACAAAGAATTGATTGAAGACAACACAAAAACAGAAGTTGAATTAAAACCGAATTTTGGCAAGACTAGTTTTTTGTTCAATGCCTTGGATCAAGGGCAAATCGATATCTATCCTGAATTCACAGGGACTGTCCTAGAGAGCTTGGTGAAGGTACCTGAAGCAATGAAAAATGCTGATTTGACAAAAGAAAAAACATATGACGAAGCAGAAGAATTATTGAACAAACAATTCGATATGACATTATTGAAACCAATGGCTTATCAAAATACGTATGCCTTGGCGGTCAAGAAATCTTTTGCAGACGAGCATCAACTTAAAAAGATTTCCGATTTAGCAGCAGTTTCTAATCAGATCAAAGCGGGATTCACACTGGAATTTATTGATCGTTCCGATGGATATAAAGGAATTCAAGAAGCATATGGATTGAATTTTTCAAGTGTACAAAGCATGGAACCAAGTTTGCGTTACCAAGCAATCAATAATGGAGATGTCAATATTGTGGATGCTTATTCCACAGATAGCCAACTCAAGGAGTATGATCTAGTCACTCTAGAAGATGATCAAGGGCTATTCCCAGCTTATCAAGGCGCGCCACTGATGAAAACAGATTTCGCCAAGGACCATCCTGAAATCGTTGAAGCGCTGAATAAATTAAGCGGAAAAATAACAGAAAATCAAATGATCGATATGAACTATCAAGTCAATGTCGAAAAGAAAAAACCGGCAGAAGTAGCACGAACCTTCCTGGAAAACGAAGGATTACTAAAGGAGGGAGATCAGTGACTAAATTAATCGAATTCAAACATGTGCAAAAAAAGTACGATGGAAAATATGTCATTGATGACCTAACTCTTGCAATCAAAGAAGGAGAAATCTTTGTTTTGGTTGGGCCTTCTGGTAGTGGAAAAACAACTACTTTGAAAATGATCAATGGATTATCTAAACCATCAGCAGGAGACATCTACTTCAAAGGAAAATCGTTAAATGAATATAATCTGCAGAAAATGCGGTGGAATATGGGGTATGTGCTGCAGCAAATCGCTTTGTTCCCGACCATGACAGTCAAGCAAAACATTGAAGTCATACCTGAAATGTTAGGTTGGGAAAAGCAGAAAAGAGCAGATCGTGTAGATGAACTTCTTCAAAAAGTTGGCTTATCTCCTGATATTTATCGAGATCGTATGCCTAGAGAGTTGTCTGGAGGAGAACAGCAACGAATCGGGATCATCCGAGCCATTGCTGCAAGCCCAGATGTGATTTTGATGGACGAGCCATTTAGCGCATTAGATCCTATTTCAAGAAATTCATTACAAGAATTAGTTTTATCTTTACATGAAGAACTAGGAACGACCATCGTTTTCGTTACGCATAATATGGAAGAAGCAATCAAGCTAGGAGATCGTATTGCGTTTATGAAAGATGGAGAAATTATCCAATGCGACACACCAGAACAGTTATTGATGAATCCTAAAAATGAATATGTACGGCATTTCTTTGATGAACCGAAACAGACGAAAGAATGGCGAGTCGAAGATTTAGTCGTCAATGGATATTTTTTAAAAGAAGTACCAAAAAACAGTCATCAACAAGTTTGCCTTGATACGCCTCTGAAAGAAGTGTATTCACTTCTTTCAGTGTACCCAAACATTGTGATAGTAGAAAAAGGAAAAAATATTGGTTCACTGACAAGTAAAGAAGTCTTTACTTTTTTAAGTCGAGAGGAGGAAGAAAATGAAAACATATGAGGCAATCGTCATCGGTTCAGGTGTGAGCGGCTTAAGTGCTGCTTATGGATTGAAAGAAGCAGGTAAAACAGTACTAGTGGTCGAAGAAGATCTATGGGGCGGGACTTGTCCTAACCGTGGATGTGATCCTAAAAAAGTCTTGTTGAGTGCAGTAGAAGCCCGTAATCGGATAAAACAATTGAATGGAAAAGGATTTAACGAGATCCCAACTGCTAATTGGGAAGAACTCCAAAAATTCAAACGCACATTCACAGATCCAGTTCCAGAAAATCGAAAAAAACAATTGGCAGAAGCTGGAATCGATCATCTTTCAGGGACCGCTCGTTTCTTAGACGACTCATCTATTGAAGTCAATGAAGAAGTTTTTCATGGAGATTACTTTGTTCTGGCAACAGGACAAAGACCCACGATCTTACCGGTGGAAGGAAAGGAATACTTGAAGACTAGTGCAGATTTTTTATCATTGCCTGTACTGCCTAAAGAAATTATTTTTATCGGCGGCGGATATATTGCTTTTGAACTGGCTACGATTGCCAATGCTGCAGGGAGTAAAGTAACCATTGTCCATCATAATCAACGACCATTAAAAGAATTTGAGGCGTCTTTGGTAGAGGAAGCCGTCCATCAAATGGAAGCATCTGGTATTCAGTTTGCTTTTGATGTTGAAACCCAAAAGATCATCTCGGAAGGAACTCGATATCGTTTAGTCGGAAAAGAGACGGAATTAGTAGCAGATATGATTTTTTGTGCGACTGGGAGACAGCCGAATACAGAATCTTTAGCACTTGAACAAGCGAATGTCGTCTTTGATAAACACGGGATTGAGGTCAATGATTATCTGCAAACGAGCAATCCAAAAATTTTTGCGTGTGGAGATATTGTTTCAAGGAAAACACCCAAATTGACACCAGTCGCCACTTTTGAAGGGAATTATGTAGCTAAGCGGATAACGGATGCAACAGGCGACCCTATCAAATATCCAATTATACCCACGATCGTCTACGCTAGTCCTAAGCTTGCTGAAGTAGGGGTTACAAAAAGTCACGCCTCTTCGTCAGATCAAGTGGTAGAGATGGATCTTACCAATTGGTTCACCTATCATCGCGTCAATGAACCAGTTGCTAAGGCTGAATTAACTTTCGACCAGCAAAATTATTTGATTGGTGCTGCAGTGATTAGCGAGCAAGCAGACGAATTGATTGATGATTTGACACTAGTCATCAATCAAAAATTGACTAAAAAAGAGTTGGATAGCTATATCATGGGGTATCCGACATTGGCAAGTGATCTCTCCTATTTATTGAAATAATCAGCATGATAACTAAAGCGCTTGTTGCTTTTTCCTTCTTGTGCTACACTTTAAAAAATGAATACCTGTTTCTGGGGATGTCGTAGACGACATGAGAGTAAGTTGTGAACTTAGACCCATTGAACCTGTCAGTTAATACTGGTGAAGGGAGAAACATAGCAGACGCTTGAAGCGGGTTACTATGTCGTGCCCATTTCAAGCGTTTTTTGTTATCCATATTAGAAGAAAGGAGGCGTCAAAATGAAGAAAAATCTTTATCCAGCAGTCAGTATGGCATTCATTTTAATTATTTGGCAGATTGTTGTCTTAGTTTGGAAAATACCCGCTTTTATTTTACCCGGACCTGCTGCTGTATTTTCTGCGTTAACAGCAGATGCACAAGTATTGCTTTCCCATTCTGTCACAACATTAAATGAAGCAGTGATTGGTTTGGCAATAGCTAGCGTTCTTTCTTTTATTACTGCTTTGGCAATGGATTATTGGAAGTTCTTAGAAATGTCTTTTTATCCATTACTAGTGATTTCTCAAATGTTGCCAATCATGGTTTTAGGGCCATTATTGACCCTATGGTTTGGTTTCGGTATGCTTCCAAAAGTGATTCTTGTTGTGTTGATAAGCTATTTTCCGATCGTAGTTTCTTTTTCGGATACATTGAGGAAAGTATCGAAGGAGCAAATCATCTTTTTGAAAACGATGGGGGCAGATACAGGGAAGATTTATCGAATATATAAAATACCAGCGGGTTTATCCGGATTCTTTTCCGGTTTAAAAGTAGCCGCTACTTATTGTGTCAGTGGAGCAGTCGTTGGAGAATGGCTAAGCGCTCAAGCAGGCTTAGGGTATTATATGATACGCGTAAAAAACAGCTACCAGATTGATAAAGTTTTTGCTGCGATCATTTGTGTCATTTTATTGAGTTTATTGCTGAATGGCGCTTGTTCATTATTGAAAAAAGGGTATTACCGTATGCTTTATACTTTTTAAGAGAAGGGGATCAAATGAAAAAATTATGGCTTTTATTACCGCTACTGTTGCTTTTATCCGCTTGTGGCACTGCAAAAGAAACAAGTAGCAAACAAGAAACGAAGGATTTGAAAAAAGTGACACTTGTTTTGGATTATGTACCAAATACTAATCATACTGGCATCTACGTAGCAAAAGAAAAAGGCTATTATAAAGAGGCTGGTTTAGATGTCCAAATCGTCGAACCAGGAGATAATTCGACAAGTATTGGTCTAGTAGGTGCGGACAAAGCACAATTTGGTATAAGTTATCAAGAAGATGTCACTTATGCGCACGCAGATGGAAAGAATATACCAGTCAAAGCAATTGCTACAGTGATCAAACATAATACTTCTGGATTCGCCACCCTATCAGACAGTAACATCCATTCACCAAAAGATTTTGAAGGAAAAACATATGCAGGTTGGCAAAGTCCAAGTGAAGAAGCTGTCTTAAAAGCTGTGATGGAAAAAGACGGCGGTGACTTTTCAAAACTGACAATGGTAGGAAGCAATGGAGAAGGGCCAGAAAGCTTAGGAAAATCCTCAGATATCCAATGGTACTTTGAAGGTTGGGATATGATCAAAGCAAAAGAAGCGGGTATTGAACTAAATTATATCCCATTGAAAGAATTAGATGAACGGTTAGATTACTATACTCCGGTAATTATTACGAATGATCAACTGATCAAAAATGATCCAGGATTGGTACAGTCTTTTATGGATGCCACGAAAAAAGGCTATCAGGAAGCTATTAAAGATCCAAACGACAGTGCTAAACTGTTGCAAAAATATGCAAAAGGAAATGAATGGACGTTTTTAGAAGAATCACAAGCATTCTTGTCAAAAAATTATACGGATGATCCTGAGAATTGGGGATTGATGGAAGAAAAAGTTTGGCGCAATTATACAGCTTTTATGCAGGAAAACGGATTGATCAAGCAAGATGTACCTTCGAAAGAACTATTCACTAATCAGTTTATAAAATAGGAGTGATAGATGTGTCAATCCAAATCAGCCACTTGAATGTAGTCATTGAAAACCTGAAAATATTAGAAGACATCCATTTCACTATCCCTAAAGATACTTTTACATCGATTGTCGCGCCAAGCGGAGCCGGTAAGTCAACATTGCTGAAAACTTTAACAGGAGTCCAGCCTATGACTTCTGGAACGATCAAAGTAGACGATCAAAAAGTAACTGGTCTCCATACAGCATTTAGTTATATGCCGCAAGAAGATATGTTACTTCCTTGGCTGAGCGTCTATCAAAACGTTACGTTATATCAAAAAATCAATCATCTAGCAATCAATGAAGAACAAATAAGGGATTATCTGGATATCTTTGGGTTAAACGGCTATGAACATTTTTTGCCGGAACAATTATCTGGCGGGATGAAGCAGCGAACGGCCTTGTTACGAACAATCATGAATCCTTCTTCTTACTTGCTTCTTGATGAACCATTTGGAGCGTTAGATGCTATGACCAGAGGGCAGATGCAAGACTGGATGCTGAAACTGCCTAAAAAAGCAAAGCGAACTACTTTGCTCGTGACACATGATATTGAAGAAGCAATTTATTTATCAGACAGGATCCTTGTGCTTTCCACCCGTCCGGCACATGTGATTGCTGAGATTCAAGTGCCTGAAAAACGACGGTCACGTGAATGGCTACTGCAGCAATCAGAGTTGAAGCAAACGATTTATCAGTTATTGGCAGGTGAATGAGATGTTAAGTGATGCTCATTGTCATTTAGATGGGAGTCAGAGTTTAGCACTTCTTCAGCAGGAACACACGATTTTGACGATCATTAATTGTGATTCGCCAGAAGAATGGGAGAAAAACAGACGGCTTGCAACAAGCAAGAATCAAGTCTTAAGTTACGGTATCCACCCTTGGAAAGCGGATAGCTATACGTTTGCACATGTTGAGCTTTTTTTGAAGAAAGCAAGGATCATCGGTGAAATAGGGTTAGACAATATCTGGACGAATGTGCCACTGTCTACACAAAAAAGGGTGTTTGAGCAACAGCTTGCTTTTGCAGCCATAAATAAGAAACCTGTTGTACTGCATACAAAAGGATGCGAAAAAGAGATCTTAAGCTATATCCAAGCTTACCCTAATCACTATTTGATTCATTGGTATTCTTCTTTGGACTATCAACAAGACTATATTGATTTAGGCTGTTATTTCAGCATTGGTCTTGATTTGAAAAAGAACCCAGCAGTCTGGCAACTAGCTAAAACAGTCCCAATCGATCACTTACTTATTGAAACGGATGGACTACATGCAGCAGAGTGGGCGTTAGGGGATAATTTTTCAGAAAAAGATTATGTCTCACTGCTTGAAGAACAGTTAAAGACAATCGCTGAAATCAAAGAGCTATCAGTTGAAGAAGTTAAGAAAAATACTTATCAAAACTTGGAACGTTTCATTAGATTAGGTAAATAAAAAAAGAGGTGTGACACAACTAGTGTCGCACCTCTTTTGGCTTTCTTTGTATAAAAGTAAACCGTTCGATTAATAAATGAATCTTAGTACCAACCGTTTGCTTCCCAGAATGCTTTCGCAGCTTCCCAAGAACCATAACGTGAAGCAACATATTGTTCTGCCACTTTTTCTTGGTTCGCAGCAGAGTAATCACCATTCAAGTAAGAAGAATCTAATTGGTAACGTCCGATGTAACGTCCGTTCGTTGCTGTGTAAGAACCGCTTGATTCTTTTTGTGCGATCCATTCTTTTGCAGCATTCGTGCTTGTTGCCGTTGTTTCTGTTGTAGCAGATTGTGTTTCAGCAACAGGGGCTGCTTGTGTTTCCGTTTGAACCGTTTCTTGTACAACAGGTTGTTCAGCTTGAACAGGTTCAGCTTGGACTGGTGCTTCTTGAACGGCTGCTTGAGGTTCAGCAGCTGCTTGTGTAGAGCCTTCTGTTGGAATCGTTAATTGTTGTCCTGAGTAGATCAGGTTAATGTCAGAAATTGAATTTGATTCTGCAATGGCATTGATCAAGGAGTTGTCACCAACGTATTTTTGAGAAATCGTTGATAGAGTATCACCTGATTGAACGGTATAAGCTTCGTCCGCATGAGCAGTCGTTCCCATGAAGAATGCAGCACCGGCAGCCAAAGTTGTTCCAAAAAGTAAAGTTTTAAGTGATGTCATGAAAAATCTCCTTTATTCGTTAAAAAGTTTTATTTGTTGTGTTCAACGAGGAATACTTTAACACGTGAAAATATTTCATAGGTAAAAGAAGCATGACAATTTATGACAAATCCTCGTTTTTTGTAATAAACACAGTAATTTATGAAATGAAAAGGATTACGTTTAAGAAAAACTAGTTTTTTTCATTTATTTTTACCATACATCTATATTTAAGAAAGTGTTAAGGTATATTTTTCTCTATGAAAAGTTTTTTCAGATACATAAAAAAGGAAGATTAAATGAGAATTTAATAGCGTTTCTATTAAAATTACAATCGTAATTTAAAAGTGCTTGACATTGCATGTGAAATCACTTACTTTTAGTGTGTAAAAAGATTAAATGAAGGAGCTACATAATGAAAAAGAAAATTATTGTTGGTGGGATCGTGGTTGCATTTTTATGTCTAATTGGCTTTACAGGCACGCGTTACGCAAATGAAATTATTTTGTGGGGTGGAGAGACAGATATCGATACAATCAATGAGAATCTGACACAGCTTGACCATACGTTGACAGATAAAGAGCAAACGATTACAGATCTTACCGCACAACTAGCACAAAAAGAACAGACATTGCAAGATTCAAAGGCAGATGTCCAAGAATACCAAGCAAAAGTAAATGAATTAGAAAACCAAAAAAATCAATTGGCAGCAGAAAAACAAAACTTAGAAAGCCAATTAGTCAGCAAGGATGCACAACTACAAAGCAAACAAAATGAAATCAATGCGAAACTAGACGAAATCAACCAAAAAAATGATGAAATCAATCGATTGAATGCAAATTGGACTGCAAGACTACAAGAAGCACAAGCAAAACTTTCAGAATTACAAAATACTGTAAATGGTTTGAACCAAAAAATCGCAACACTGACACAAGAAAAAGAAAATTTAGAAACTCAGTTAGCAGATACGCAAAAAAAATTAGACGAAGCAACTGCTGAAAACACAAGTTTGAAACAATATATTCAAAAGTTAGAAAAAGCAAAAGGCGAAGTGGAAGATACAGCTGATAAATCTCAACAAATCGTTGAAGAACATTTGAGTAAATAATCTTTTATGATAAGTAACCCTTGATCAGCAATGCGGCGACAGCAATTTATGCTGTTGCCGCTTTTTTGTTAATAAGTGGTCCTTCATCGTTGTAAGAAAAGTTATATGTTCTTTAAGAAAAATAGCTGGACAAAAAATTACAAGATAAAAAGTGTTTCCTCTTTACAAAAAGGAATGTATGTTCGTATAATGGTGATGAGGTGAAGGCAATGGAGAAAAAATATGGAACAGTAGATAAAATCCGTACGTTGCAGGTCAGCGCCAGACCACTGATTCGTTTTAGCTTAAATGAGGTCAATTGTTTGATTGCTTCCCATAGTTTGAACTTCCTAGCTGAAGTAGACGAAGGGATGAAACTAGTTGTTACAGGATATTACAATAATAGAAAGCAATTCGTTGTGAGATCTTATCATGTGTTAGGAAAACCAAAAATTGTGGTAGAATATGAGAAAAGTCTATACCCAAGAAAAAAGGTCCAATAAGATGAAAGAATGAACGAGAAAAAGAAAAGCGGCTGAGACAAAAATGTCCTAGCCGCTTGTTTTGAAAGAAAAATGCAGACGATGGGATTTGAACCCACACGAGCGTACGCTCACAAGACCCTCAATCTTGCATGTCTGCCGTTCCATCACGTCTGCATAAATAATAACACAATAATGATAGCGGGGTTTTACATAGTTGTCAAGCTCAAAAAGTGGGAGGTCTTATGAAGATGGAGAAATATGACGGAGAATTTTCAGGACTGGGGATGATCCTAGGCATATTGATTGGCCTTGCATTTGGCCGTTTTCTATTTGGGTTGATGCTGGGAATTATTTGTGGGATTGCAATGGATTGGGCAGCAAATCTATGGAATGACTATCATGACCAGTAAGTTCTCAGCGCTTCTCTGCGTTTTTTTCGATACTTATGTTTTTCCTAAATAAGTGGCAAATTTTTCTAGGATGGAGTATGATATTGAAATAGTAAATAACAAAAAATTTGGAAAGTTCTAACTTTTTGAAATGAGGGATTGGCTAAGTGATGAGAGAATTTGAAAAATCCAACAAATTAGAAGGTGTTAGTTACGACGTTCGCGGTCCTGTTCTAGAAGAAGCAGAGCGTATGCAAGAAGTGGGCATCAGTATTTTAAAATTGAATACAGGAAATCCCGCACCTTTTGGATTCGAGGCACCAAACGAAGTCATTCGTGATTTGATCATGAATGCTCGTGATTCGGAAGGCTACTCAGACTCCAAGGGAATTTTTTCTGCTAGAAAAGCAATTGAGCAATATTGCCAACTGAAACATTTTCCGAATGTGACGATCAATGATATCTATACCGGAAACGGAGTCAGCGAACTGATCACGATGTGTATGCAAGGGTTGCTAGATAATGGAGATGAAGTACTGGTTCCAATGCCAGACTATCCGTTGTGGACTGCCTCGATTGCTTTAGCTGGAGGTACACCTGTTCATTATATTTGCGATGAAGAGGCAGAATGGTATCCTGATATTGATGATATCAAATCAAAAATAACGAGTCGGACAAAAGCGATCGTCATCATCAATCCTAATAATCCTACTGGGGCACTTTATTCAAAAGAATTATTAGAAGAAATAGTTGAAGTAGCCCGACAAAACAACCTGATTATTTATTCTGATGAAATCTATGACCGCTTAGTGATGGATGGCCTAGAACATATTCCGATTGCTACATTAGCGCCTGATTTGTTCGTTATTACGCTGAATGGTCTATCTAAGTCTCATCGTGTGGCAGGCTTTCGAGTCGGCTGGATGGTCCTAAGCGGAGATAAATCACACGTCAAAGGCTATATAGAAGGGCTGAATATGTTGTCTTCCATGCGTTTGTGTTCTAACGTCTTGTCTCAGCAAATCATCCAAACGGCGCTGGGCGGTTATCAAAGTGTTGATGAGCTGCTCCTGCCAGGCGGAAGGATCTATGAGCAAAGAGAATATATCTATAATGCAATCAATGATATTCCTGGTCTTTCAGCTGTAAAACCAAAAGCTGCTTTTTATATATTCCCTAAAATCGATACAAAACGATTCAATATTTTGGATGATGAAAAATTCGTCTTGGACTTTTTACATGAACATCATATTCTGCTCGTGCACGGTGGCGGATTCAATTGGAACCAACCAGATCATTTTCGGATCGTCTATCTTCCTAAAATGGATGATTTGAAACAAACGGCTAAGAAAATGAGAGAATTTTTAGCGACATATCGACAAAAGTGACTTTAAAAAAAGCAAATTTTCCAGAAAGAGAGCCACAGACAAATATACTGAGGCTCTCTTTCTAATGGAGATCTCTTAAATAACTAAAGTCATATTATTTAGTTGCAAGTCTTTTCTTGAAGTTTGCGACTTCCTAAAGTAAAATACGGATAGAATGCGAATACGCATATTTTGGGGAGGATACTTATGGAAACGTTAATCGAGTCCTTTGGCACGATCATTAAAGAGATTCGAAAAGAACAAAAAATGACGCAAAAGATGCTTTCGCAAGATATTTGTTCACAAAGTGTACTAAGCCGGATCGAAAATAATGAGGAACTGCCAAATGTATTGGTGATGATGCAGATTTGTCAACGGCTAGGAGTAACGATTGATCATGTGATGAATCTCTCTCGAAAAACTACTCGGACAAACGATAAATTATTTGAACTGTTGGATAGTTGTTTCCAAAAACGTGATTATCGCAAGTTAGAACAAGTACTAAAATCTTCTGATATTTCTGAGAATCTGTATCAAGCAACTGACTTTCAACGATATTATTATTATCTCGGTGTTTGTGAATTCACGTTGCGTCAAAATATTTCTCAGTCTCTTTATTATTTAAAAGAAGCATTAAGCTACTCTAGCCAAAAAGAAAGAATCCATGTTTCTGACACAGAAATACAACTGATTAGTTGTATCGGAAAAATATATGGTGTGGCAGGAAAAACTGCTGAAGCCCGCTACTATTTGAGTCGAAGCATCCAACTGCTGCATCAATCAGCTGATGAACGATCAAAAAGTGAATTTTCGCAAATTTTTTATAATTATGGAAATTTCTTATTCCATCAAAATGAAATTGACGAAGCACTAGAGCAGGTGAACCAAGGAATCTATTGGGCTCAAGAGAAAAATAGTTACTATTATCTCAATGATTTATTTGTGCTTAAGAGCTTGATATACAAGCGTAAAGAAGAACCAGAAAGAGCAGCATTTTATGAAGGATTGGCACAAGCTGTGAAACAAATTTCAAAAAATCTATAAATGGTGTAGACCATTCTTGACTTCTTCTCTAAATAAGAGTACTTTAGAGGTAGAAAAACAAAGGGAGAGAATAGAATGAGAACTTTTATCTATGCTGACAAATTCTTTTTAGCGTCAGGCGTCAAAAATGCAGGCTATCTTGAAATTACCGATGGGCTTTTTGGTGAATACACCAAAGAACTACCTGAGGGAGAAGTCAACATCATTGACCAAAGCGGCAAATGGATTGCTCCTGGTTTGGTAGATACACATATTCACGGCTATATGAATCATGATGTAATGGACAACGATGCAGAAGGTATCAAAGTGATGTCTGAAGGTCTATTATCTTGTGGAGTGACTTCATTTTTACCAACAACATTGACGTCAAGCAAAGAACGTTTAAAAGATGTAGCTGAGACAATCGGCAAAATGTATCAGGAAGCACCAGGAGCTAAAATCAAAGGAATCTATTTTGAAGGTCCTTTCTTCACAGAAGAACACAAAGGGGCACAAAACCCAAGTTATTTCGGTGATCCTGATTTGGATACTTTCCATGAATGGCAAGAAGCTTCAGGCGGTTTGATCAAAAAAATTGCTTTAGCACCGGAACGTCAAGGTGTAGAAGAGTTTGTCAAACAAGTGACTGAAGAAGGAGTAGTTGTTTCTCTAGGGCACAGTAACGCTACGCTAGAAGAAGCGCAAAAAGCTGTTGAAGCAGGTGCCAGCGTGTTTGTCCATGCTTTCAATGGGATGCGCGGATTGAATCATCGCGAACCAGGTATGGTAGGTGCGTTATTATCTTTAGAACATGTCTTTTCTGAATTGATTTGTGACGGACATCATGTACATCCAAATGCGGCAGGAATCCTAATGGAAAAAGCAGGACATGAGCATGTTGCTTTAATTACAGACTGTATGATGGCCGGTGGGATGCCTGATGGAAATTACAATTTAGGTGAATTTCCGGTAGTAGTAAAAGAAGGAACGGCACGTTTGGAATCTGGCAACTTAGCTGGAAGTATCTTGAAATTGAAAGAAGCAATTAAGAATGTCGTGGATTGGGGACTTGCAACACCAGAGCAAGCAGTCATGATGGCTAGTCTGATTCCAGCAATCAGCTGTAAAATCGATGACACATGTGGAAAAATCGCTCAAGGACGCGACGCAGACTTTATCGTATTGAACCCTGATATGACATTGGAAGCAACTTATCTAGATGGTGTGGAACGCTTCCACGCATAATATAATCCAAGATAACCTTAAAACGAAACTTCTCAAGTTTGGTTTTAAGGTTTTTTTGTGTTCTAATGAATATCACTTTACATAAGTTTCAAAAGTTTCTTTAATTCCTTATTGTTCAATAGTTAACAATATAAAGATAAAATAAAAAATGTTAATACGTATTAGCTAAATAAAAGCATTTTTTATTGTGAAAAAATGAACAAAAATAGGAGGGGAAAGATGAACTTATTTGATATTTTCCGATCGACTTTGACGGATATGTCGATTGTTAGTGCAATTACTTCAACAGTTTTTATTATATTATTAGGGTTTATTTGTAGAAAAAAGGAAATTTTTTCTGGATCTGTTGGAAAAATCCTATCGAAAGTTGTCTTAACAGTGGCTCTACCAGCACTTGCATTTCGAGCTTTCATGCAAGATATCAATACAGAACTCTTGATGCAAGGAATTAATGTGTTGATTTGGGGGTTAGTTATTTATATTATTCTTATTCTAGTTTCAAGACCTTTTTTCTTAAGTTATAAAGGGGATAAGCAATCAACGTTGCGTGTCCTGACAATCTTTGGTTCTACGACCTTTTTCGGGACACCAATCGTCAGTGCGATTTATGGACCGGTCGGCGTGATGTATTCCTCAATTTTCAACATTGGTTATCGGATCTTTTTGTATTCTTATGGATACATAAAAATGAGTGGCTTGAAGATGGAAGCCAAAAATATCAAAGCGATGTTCGTTAATCCAATCATCATCGCTACTTTTGCCGGCCTTTTCATTTGGCTTTTCCAAGGATATCTTCCACAAGTGTCAATCACAGGTGCAGAAGGAGAGATAAGCCAAGTAGCGTTTTTGCGAATTGACCAGACAGCACCTTGG
This sequence comes from Enterococcus sp. DA9, assembly GCF_008000875.1. Classification (NCBI taxonomy): domain Bacteria; kingdom Bacillati; phylum Bacillota; class Bacilli; order Lactobacillales; family Enterococcaceae; genus Enterococcus; species Enterococcus sp. DA9. The sequence goes on along the minus strand of NZ_CP042839.1, from coordinate 2,314,468 downwards.
CTATTTCAGCCAATGGATTATTTAGCTGGTTTAAGTTCGCCATTGGCATGGCTAGCAATCGGCGCAACATTAGGTGAAGTAAGTTTCAAAAAAGCTGCTTCTGAAAAAACATCATGGTATTACAGTTTAGTCAAAGTGGTATTTGTACCTGCGTTGAATATCGTGATTTTAGCAGTTTTGACGGCAACAAATATTCTACCGGTCAATTTTGAAGCACTGGCAACGATTGTTATTATGATGGCTACACCAGCCGCAACTGTGGCAGCAGCCTATGCTATCAGTTTTGATAGGGAGGCACTTTTAGCCTCTAATGCATCCTTACTGTCAACTATTTTTGCTGTAGTACTGACACCTGTATGGATCGTTGTATTGCAAATGATTCACGGCATAGGTTTGTTTTAATAGGAAATGGAGGAGGAAAGTATGAGAATCGCATGTTATGGTGTTCGTCCGAATGAGATCGATTTTTTTGAGCAATTGAATGTTTACCATTATGAACTGAGTCTTTATGAAGAACTACTGACGCATGACAATATTGAATCAGCTAAGGCCCATGACGCTGTACTGCTGAGAGGAAATTGTATAGCAGATGCGATCAATCTTGCAAAAATGCAGAAATATGGGATTCGCTATGTTTTTACCCGAACTGTGGGAGTCAATCATATCAATCTACAAACGGCAGCTGATTTTGGTATGACAGTAGCCCGTGTACCATCATATTCGCCAAATGCTATAGCAGAATTATCTTTGACTTTTGCCATGATGCTTTTGAGAAATACAGCGTATACGACGATCCGAACATCTTTCAAAGATTTTCGAGTAGATGAACAAATGTTTAGCCGTGAAATCAGAAATTGCACAGTAGGTATCATAGGAACAGGCAGAATAGGATTGACGGAAGCGGTTTTGTTTAAGGGGCTAGGAGCCAAAGTAATCGGTTATGATATCCATCAGACAGAAGCTGCTAAAAAAGTATTGACGTTTCACTCACTCGAAGAATTGTTAGCAAAAAGCGATATCGTCAGTATCCATGTACCTCACATCCCAGGTGAAAACGATCAAATGATCAATGAAGGATTTTTGGCTCAAATGAAAAGAGGCAGTATCTTGATCAATACAGCTCGTGGAGAGCTTCAAGATAATGAAGCTATTTTAAGAGCTTTGAAAAGCAATCATTTAGCTGGTTTTGCAACCGATGTTTTTGCAAATGAAACAGATGTCTTTTTCCGATCCTTCAAGCCATGGGAGACGATTCCAGATCCTGCTATCCAGCAACTAGTAGAATTATACCCTAGAGTTCTTATAACCCCTCATGTAGGTTCAAATACAGATGAGGCATTGTCAAATATGATTTCGACAAGCTTCGAGAACTTCCACGAAATAATAGAAACTGGAAAAACGAAAAATGAGGTATCTCTTCCTAAAGCGCGTCAATTAAAGTAAGGAAACATGGGCACTCATCACTAATACTAATATGTTTAAAAATAGAGGTTGTGAAAAAGCTGCTCTGCATCAAGCAGTAAGAACAATCAGATAAAAATAGCACTCTATATTTTTCATCTGATTGGGATTAGTGCCGTAGATGCAAGCTTTTGAACACCGTTTATTCGGAAAAAAGGCTGTGACAAGACTTTTGTCACAGCCTTTATTTAGTATTAGATAACTCGATGACTCAACAATAATCCGTGAGTTTTTTCCGCCCCTTCTTTGTCAATTCATAACAGATTAGTGGTCGGCCAATCTCCAAATATCTGATTCTTTCATTCAGTATATCTTGTTCCACCAAAAAATTTAAATATTTCTTGACGGAGATACGTGAAAGTGCACTTTTTTGAGCCAGTTCTTTTGTTGAAAAAATAGTCTCTGCTTTTAGGATAGATGCACAGATTTTTTTTAAAGTCAGTTTTGACAGACCTTTAGGCAAATCAATGAATGAAGGTGCTTCGTGAATGGGAGTAGTATGGTTGAATACTTGATCGATCAATTTCTGATCTGCTTTTTCAGTCGTTTGGATCGTCTGAGAGAAAGCAAGGTATTTTTCAATCGCCAACTGGAAACGTTGCAAAGTGAAGGGTTTGATCAAATAATCTAAGGCACCATATCGAATCACATTTTTTATGGTTTCGATATCATCTGCAGCGGTTATCAAGATCACTGGGATATCATTTCCTTGCTGTCTCAGCCAAGATAAAAAATGGATACCACTTTCGCCAGGCATATATACATCAAGCAACAGCAGATCTGCGTTTTTTTGTCTGAAATATTTTTTTCCTTCTTCTACATTTCTGAAACTTTCGATTACGTTCATATTAGGTATACTTTCCACAAACGTACGATTCAATTCTGCAACCATTGGATCATCTTCAATTATTAAGACATTTGTCATCATTTTGATCTTCCTTTTTTGGTAATTCTAGATAGACGATTGTACCGCCATTTGCTTGTTTGGAAAATTCTAAGATCCCACCGTGACGTTTGACAATTGAATGGATGATATTCAACCCATATCCACGATTGATTCCTTTCGTCGAAAAACCTAGCGTAAATATTTTTTCTGAGATTTCTTCTGATATTCCGACACCGTCATCGCAGACGGTCACGATGAATACTTCCGCTTCTGTGTCATAGTTTAAATGGAGCCGAACCTGTCCGTTTCTTTCAGGCATTTGAAGTACGGCTTCTTTAGCATTATCAAGTAAGTTCCCTAACACTTGCAAAAGTGAATGGATGGAGTCGTCCATCTCCATTTTAGGGATAAAAGAATCGCTTTCTAACAACATTTCAACAGATTGTTCTTTGGCTTCATTTATTTTGCCTAATAAAAAACCGGCAATCGCAGGGACTTTGATCAGATTTGAGACTTGACCGATCTCTTTTTTATAATTTTGATTTAGCTGTTGGATAAAATGGGTGACTTCTTCATACTTCTTCAAGTCAATCAAGCCAGAAATGACGTGAAGTTTATTCATAAATTCATGAGTTTGGGCTCTCATAGAGTTTATATATTGTTTCGTCCCTCCGAGCTCCTCCATTAATTTCATTACTTCTGATCGATTTCGTAAAGTTGCGACTGCTCCTAAAAAACGGTCATTGCTAAAAAGAGGTGTAACGCTAGAAATAGTTTCTATCCCATTTAAATACATGGATTGAGTCCGAACAGTCGTTTGATGATCGATTGTCTCTTTAAACAATACGTCATATAGATTATCGCTGATTTTTTTTCCTACTTCGAAATCCGACAGCCGTTTTGTTTGATAGAAAATATTTTTTGCAGGTGTATTGATCAAGAGGATAGTTTTATCAGAAGAGATGGCCAGTATTCCTTCATCTACTTCATTTTCGATAATCGTTTTTTCGCTTAACTGTTCCGCTATTTCTTGCGGTTCAAGTCCAAGCAGTACTTTTTTCATTTTTTGGGCAAGAAAAACGGCGCCTATGATGCCTACGATAAGCCCGATGATCAATGAAAAAACAATCATTTTTTGTCCATCTTTGACCTGATTGTCGATCGTGTTGTTCGTCAAGCCAACACAAACTGCACCAATAATCTCTTGATCATAATAAATAGGGACGAAATAACGGAAGCCGAACCCTAACATTCCTTCTTTTTCAGAGAAAAATTCTTGTCCTCCAATCACTTTTTTCACATCTTCATGACTTGAGAAAGGAAGACCGATGTAACTTGGGTCTGCATGAGAATATCGAATGTCTTCAGGGTCCATGACAACAATAAAATCTAAATTCGATGCTACCATGATTTCATTTGTGATTCCTTGAATCACATGTGTCGGATCACCAGTCTGAAGCTTTTTTTGGATGAGTTTATCGCTGGCAACGATTTTAGCGATACTAGAGATTCTATCTGACACACTCGATCGGTTCATCGAAAGAATAAAATTCCTAATCAATATGGCAGAAACAATCAAAGAAACGAATGTGGAGAAACAAACGACAAGAATGATCGTATTTTGGAGCTTTAATGGTTTTTCTTAAGGAAAGGAAACATAGGCTACCTCGAAAGAATTTATTGTGAAAATTTTAACATGAAAAACAAAAATTAACAAATTGGCATTGATAAATAGATGCTTTCTATGAATAAATACCTTTGAATTGGTGAAAGAAGCTATACAGAATTTTCAAACATTGGTATGATAGACGTAGAAATGGAAGGAGGCGTGTATATGATAGGGGGAATCGCACTTGAGACGATTTATTGGTATACATTGCTGATTTGTGCGGGGTTGGCAGTTCTTTTGATTATTTTTGGAGATGTCTTCGATTTTGATGGCCCACTTGATCCAATGCTTATTATACCCTGGCTAACTTTTACAAGTTTGTTTGGTTTTCTTGGTGAGCGTCTAACGGATCAATCCTCTTTATTTTTATTTATTGCCAGTGGAGCCATATCGACAGTTTTGGTATTTTTGCTTAATTTCTATCTATTGATGCCGATGAAACATGCCGAATCAACGATGTCGTCTTCTGAAAAGACTTTGGAAGGGCAAGTAGCTGTTGTGATCACACCAATCCCTGTACGGGGCATGGGAGAAATCCAATTAAAAAGTGTTACCGGTTCCATCAGTCGTCCTGCTTGTTTCTACAGCCCCCAAGAACAGATAGCGGAGCGGGGAACGAAAGTATTGATCATTGAGATCAAGGAAAGAATCTGTTATGTCATGCCTTATGAAAGCATGATAAAAGCTTAAAGGAGCGTATGTTAAATGGGAATACCAATTGTTTTTATCGCGATCGCAATCGCAGCGTTGATTTTGCTGATGCTACTGATCGTCTTTGTAGCGAAGTACCAAACAGCAAAACCAGATGAAGCGTTGATCATCAGTGGAAGTTATTTAGGAAGCAAAAATGTACACAAAGATGAAAGTAACAACAAAATCAAAATCGTGCGAGGAGGCGGAGCGTTCGTCTTGCCGGTTTTCCAACGTTCGAATCGAATCAGTCTATTATCCAGCAAATTGGACGTTTCTACTCCAGAAGTGTATACAGAACAAGGTGTACCGGTGATGTGTGACGGTACTTCGATCATCAAAATTGGTTCTTCTGTAGAAGAGATTGCTACAGCAGCAGAACAGTTTTTAGGTAAGACTAGAGAAGAATTGGAGAATGAAGCAAGAGAAGTATTGGAAGGTCACTTACGCTCGATTCTAGGTTCTATGACTGTAGAAGAAATCTACCAAAATCGTGATAAGTTCAGTCAAAGCGTACAAGAAGTCGCTTCTGTAGACCTTGCAAAAATGGGATTGATCATTGTTTCTTTCACTATCAAAGAGGTCAGAGACAAAAATGGTTATCTCGACTCTTTAGGGAAACCAAGAATCGCCCAAGTCAAAAGAGATGCAGATATAGCAGAAGCAGAAGCTTTAAAAGAAACGCGTATCAAAAAAGCTCAAGCAGAAAAAGAATCACAAGCAGCTGAATTACAACGACAAACAGAAATTGCAGAATCATTGAAAGAAAAAGAATTGAAACTAGCAACCTACAAACAAGAACAAGATGTTGCTAAAGCGAAAGCAGACCAAGCCTACAACTTGGAAAGTGCCAGAGCACAACAACAAGTAATCGAACAAGAAATGCAGATCAAAATCATAGAACGTCAAAAACAAATCGAATTGGAAGAAAAAGAAATTACACGTCGAGAAAAGCAATATGATTCGGAAGTGAAGAAAAAAGCAGATGCCGATCGTTACGCTAAAGAACAAGAAGCACAAGCTCAAAAAGTCAAAGAAGTGACCGAAGCCGAAGCCGAACGTTTCCGTGTGGAAGCACTAGCAGAAGCAGAAGCCAATAAGACAAGGTTAGCTGGACAGGCAGAAGCAGAAGCAGCATTAGCAAAAGGAAAAGCAGAAGCCGAAGCAAAACAAAAAATTGCCAATGCCTTCAAGGAATATGGCGAAGCAGCTGTCTTGAGTATGGTTATCGATATGCTACCGCAATTGATGCGCGAAGCAGCACAGCCGCTAGGAAATATCGAAAAAATCTCTGTTGTCGATACAGGAAACAGCTCAGGAGAAACCAGTGGAGCGAACCGAGTGACAAATTATGCCACAAACTTGCTTTCTACTACTCAAGAAACATTAAAAGCGACAACAGGACTTGACTTGAAGGAAATCGTAGAGAATTTGTCGACACGTGGGACTACTAGCCAAGTAAATATGTATGAAGCGCCAAAAGAGGCAGAACAACACGCGATGAAGGAAGAATAAAGTAGTACACTTCACCGATCAATAAAAAATGGAGGAAGACTTTTCAAGTTCTTCTCTCCATTTTTTATGTTATTTCAAAAGAAAATCAGTCCTCGCTATTTTTCTTTTGTTTTTGGATCTTAGCTTCTATCTCTTGTAAACTTGTTCGCAGCAATCGTTCTTTCTTTTGGAGTTCGACCAAATCTTCTGATAGTTCTTCCTTCTTTTCTGTTTCAGGCGGACGAAGAAAGAAATTGATACCAATCGCAATGAATGTTCCTATAAAAGTATCTAGTACTCGTTGGATCGCGTACAAAGCAGATTCACCTTGAGGGATACTCAATGCAATCAGCAATAACGTAGCGATTGCGGAAATGATGCCAGAATTATTGTTGATGCCATCTGACACGACAATTACAATAATTACTAGAATAGGAAGCAGGATCAATTCTACCAAAAAATCATTGTGAAAATAGCTTTTGACAAAAAAATAAATGATAGCTAGTGTACCACCTAATGTGTTGCCAATGATCCTAGATTTTCCAAAAGAAACGGTTGTAGTCAAGTCCTGACGCAAAGAAAAAACAGCAGATAATGCAGCAATCATTGGGATTCCTCGTTGAGTCAAATGAAAAAACAAGATACATAAAAAAACAGCTAAGGCACTTTTGATCGTACGCATACCTAGTCGAAAACGGCCAAATTGCATAGAGATTCTCCTTTTTGGTCTTTTTACTATCATACCTAAACTTTTGTCTGATAGCTAGTTTTTCATTATTCAAGTATAATTAAAATAAAAAAAGGGGGAAGTAAATGCGTATAGGAATGCGAACAGTCAAAACAGTGATCAGTGTCTTCTTTTCGATGGTCACAGCGGGTAGCTTATCGCTGTTGTATTGGCCAGCAGCAGGAATCATTGCATTATTGAGTGTGGGAAATACAAAACGCTCTACATTGCGTACAGGGATGAATCGAATCGCAGCCTTTATACTAGCTACAGCAACAGCGCTGTTCAGTTTTTTTGCTGTTGGGTATACTATTTTTGGCTTCAGTCTTTTTTTATTCCTGTTCATCCCGCTTGCCTCTCGCTTCAAATTAACTGAAGGAATCGTCGTAAATTCGGTTTTGGTCACTCATTATTTAGTGGAGGAAAACATGTCTTGGCAGCTGATCGGCAATGAAGCGGGTTTAATGGCGATTGGATTAGTATTTGCTTTGCTTGCGAATGTCTATATGCCAGATCGTACGAAACAGCTGAAGGAAAACCAAATACAGATCGAAAAAGAATTTCGGAATATCTTGAGACAAATGGCAGAATTTCTTTTATCGGAAAATAAAGGAGATGTGCAGATCAAATGCGAACATTTGCTGACATTCATTCGCGAAAGCCAAGAAGATGCCAGAGAACATCAAGAAAACTACTGGCTCAGACAGCCGCTATACTATGAAACTTATTTCTCTATGAGACGAGCACAGGTCAATGTGATTAAAGACATGTTGGAAAATCTAAAGCGGATCCAACAACCCGCTTATTATGGAAAACATATCTACGGTTTATTGATTTATACGGCAGAAACATTTTCAGAGTCAAATGATGGCAGACAAATCTTAGCACGTATTGAAGAAGTTTATGTATTGTATCGGCAAATGCCTCTGCCGACTAGCCGCCCTGAATTCGAGGACCGAGCAGAATTGTTCCAGTTTTTGCAGTCTTTTAAAAGTTTTATTGAAATCAAGGCAGAATTCTCCCAACAAAAAATCAAAAAATAGAGGTTTTGAATTCAGCTAATACTTAGGTCAAAGCGCTGATTTCACAACCTCTTCCTTAAACGGTGTTCTCCTGCCAACTCCTCGGTCACAAGTCACAATATTCAACAAACATGAGAAGCTGTTTTTTGAAATTGCTCCTTGTGACTCGGAGCTGAACGGCAGGCTCACAACCTCTTGGTAAACAAGCTTGCATCTGCTGGAATAAGTCCAGCCAAACGAAAAATAGGAGGAGCTATTTTTCGTTTGGCTGTTCTTATTACTTGATGCAGACCAGCTTTTTCACGACCTTTTAAAATTACATATTTTGCCATAAAACTTGCATTTGATCCAAGATGTCGATGACATCTTTTGTCAAGAAGAGAGAACGATTTGGCAAGTCACCTTCGATCATGTGTACCATATTGTTTATTTCGTAATTCATGGCTTCAGAAGTACTTCCGCTTTCGATGAATTCCTTCGTACCGTCTGTAAATAGGATCTCCGCACGATCCGCACGAGGATAATCAGCAATCGTCACATAGCCGTTTTCAAAGGCAACGATCCCGACTTTTGGCATTTTTGCCTGAAAAGTCAAGCTGACAGCAGCAAGTTCATTTTCTTTGTTGCGCAAAATAGTGACTGATTGCTCGTCTACGCCTGTTTCAAAAGGGACCATTGTAGAGGCAACTACTTCAGGCTGAGAACTCAAAAAGAAACGAGCAAAAGATACCGCATACGTACCGATATCCAATAGAGCTCCACCAGCTAATTCAGGATTGAAGAATCGGTTTTCTGGATCTGGTTCCTTATAACTGCCGAAAGGTGCTTGGATCATTTTTAAAGCCCCTAGTTTTCCTGTATCCATTATTGAACGTAATTGCTGATAAAGCGGCATGTTGAAGATAGTCATGGCTTCTGCTAAAATCAGATTCTTTTCTTCTGCTAAACGCATAGCGTCAGCTAGTTCTTTTTTGTTCATCGTGATAGCTTTTTCGCATAAGACGTGTTTGCCTGCTTCCAATGCTGCCAAGATATGGTCGATATGCTGTTTATTTGGTACAGCAATGTATATGATGTCGATTTCAGCATCGTCTAACATTTCTTGATAGCTTCCGTAAGCTTTTGGAATATTGTAACGGTGTGCGAATTTTTCCGCTTTTTCTGAAGTTCTGGAAGCAACCGCTGTTAGTTCACTTGTCTCTTGATTGAAGCTTTCGGCAAACTCATGTGCGATGGTACCGAGACCCACGATTCCCCATTGATATTTTTTCATCTGAAAATGCTCCTTCATAGTTAGATTGAGATTCTTTTCTGTCTATTATTATAACAAAAATCACGAAGAATGAAGGGGAGAGGACTTGAAACATTAAAAAAAATGAAAGCAGCGATTTAACAGGTGCTTTTTGACTAAAACTTAAGTAGAATAGTTAAAAGGAGGGGATAAACGTGCATCAAGTATATATTGATCTTATTATGAGTGTATTATTGGAACAGTTTGAAACTGAAAAAAATTTTTTAGATGAATACTTGCTGATCAGCCCAGAACAATGGCAAAAATGGAAAGATGGCGAGAAAAATTTGCCTTCTGAAGCGATGCAGAAAGTAAAAAATCTTTTCACTGATTATGAATGGATGCTTACGCAAAAGATTTTGCGTCAAACGATTATTTTTCCCGAGAAACGAAATATTGCTGTTGCAGAGTATAAACAAATTAAAACACGTATCGCGCAAAAATGGCTAAGCAGCAAAGCAGCAAAAGTCGAGCTGATCCCTTTGAAAAACAATCAGCAGGCTGGTAGATACCTTGACTTGAAAGTAAGTATTCAATATGATGAATGGGGCTATGATGATATTTTGAATTTTCGTTTGCCAGCAGATGTTCAAAAACAGATTGAAGGAGAAAAAATCGAACTTCTTGATTGGGTGAATGAAAATCTGGAAGAAACTTACGTTCATGATACGAACGGGGAACGTGAAGAACAACGAAAGGATTTTTCAAGTGAATAAATTTTTAGGATTTGGAGCAGTTGTGATTATGATCGCAGCAATGGGCTATGTTATTTTTAGCGATGATGACGCGCATGTTCAAGCTGGCAATCAAACGGTCGAACGAACAAGCACCAAAACAACTGCTAGTAAAGAAAAGAACAGTCAAACAACAAGCAGCAAGGCAAAGGACAAAGAAACACAAGATCGTACATCCAAACAATTGCCAGATGTTAAAACAGACGATTGGCAACTAGTTTTGGTTGGTCCAGATCACAAATTAGAAAAAGAAATCGATGAGTCTACTCAATTGGCATCATTGAGTAATGGATATTTGATCGACAAACGCATTGCTCCGGAATATGAAGCATTTGCTAAGGCTGCCGAAGCAGCTGGGTTTCCGTTAGTTATGGTCTCAGCTTACCGGTCTGTATCATCCCAACAACAAGTTTTCGAACAAAATGTCCAAGATGTGATGAGTCGTCAAGGTGTATCAGAAGAGGAGGCGACAAAAATCACTAAAGAAACGATTACGGAGCCAGGATACAGCGAACACCACACAGGTCTGGCAGTCGATGTCGTCGATCAAAACTGGTACAACAGTTATCCTTCTACTGTATTGGATGCAAGTTACGGAGATCAGCCTGGAGCTAAATGGATCGCAGATAATGCTGCCCAGTATGGATTTATCGTTCGTTATCCAAAAGGACGCGAAGATATAACTAAAATCACATATGAACCTTGGCACTTACGTTATGTCGGTAAAGAAAATGCTGAGTATATCACCAAACACCAATTGACGCTAGAAGAATATCTGAATGAATTAAATGAAAAGTAGGAATTGATCATGGCGAAAAAAAAGTGGAAAAAGCAAAAGCGCAAGAACATCCGTTGGCCAGCAGTGGTTGCCGGTGTAGTAGTGATACTCCTAGCCTTTGTTTTTTCCTTGAAGAATCTGTCTTCTCCTTTTACTGATAATCAGCAAGAAAATGAAGCGCAATCCCATCAGCAATTTATTGAACGGCTTGTTCCACATGCCCAAGAACTACAAGATGGTTATGGAGTGCTTCCTAGTATCATTTTAGGACAAGCTATATTAGAATCGAATTGGGGAAAAAGTACCTTGGCTAGCAAATACAATAATCTTTTCGGGATCAAGGCTTATGGGGATCAGAAGAAAGTAAGCCTGGAAACAAAGGAATTTGTTAATGAAGAATGGATAACTATCCAAGGAGACTTCAAAGTGTATGATTCATGGGAACAGTCCATGGATGACCATACACAACTGTTCGTCCAAGGAGTAGATTGGAATCCTGCACTGTATGAAAAAGTGATTACGGCCACCAATTATCAGGAAGCCGCACAAGCATTGCAAGAGGCAGGTTATGCGACAGACCCCGGTTATGCGCAAAAAATCATCCAGGTCATCGAGACGTACCAGTTGAATCAGTATGACCGGAGATAGCAAAGGAGAAGTGGCTGATGGCAGAACAATTTACGCCGGAAATCATGACGGAATTGAGAAAAGATATCGTAAGAGTACCGGAAATCATTTTAGAAGCAAGCGGGATCAAGATATTTGGAAAATTGATTCGTTCGATCATCTTTACTACGGATATCGCAATCATACGAAATACAAATGCAAATGCAGTAATTGCTGTGTATCCTTTTACACCACATCCAGCAATTACTAAAAGTATCATTGAGGCAGCTGATATTCCAGTTTTTTCCGGTGTAGGAGGCGGATTGACACAAGGTGCTCGTTCTTCTTACATGAGCATGTTTGCAGAAGCGCAAGGTTCTTTAGGGGTTGTTTTGAATGGTCCTACGCCTTTAGAGACAGTGAAAGAAGTTTGTCGAGTAGTTGATATCCCAGTTATCAGTACGGTAACATCGAAATATACGGAAATTGATGAAAAGTTAGCAGCTGGTATTTCGATTATCAATATCAGTGCGGGAAAAGAAACTGTAGAAGCAGTACGTCATTTTCGTAAAAAGTATCCTGTACTTCCTATCATTGCGACAGGCGGTCCAACGGAAGAAAGTATTGCTGAGACCATTCAAGCAGGAGCAAATGCCATCACGTATACGCCGCCAAGTAGCGGAGAGCTTTTTAGTCGTAAAATGGAAAAATATCGGGAAACTGAGAAAAAGAATCATGAATAACAGGTGAGAATCAAAAGACGAGGAAGAGCAGATAGTGGCTCTTCCTCGTCTTTTGTACTCCAGTACTATTTGTTCGGAATTCAAAAAAAGAGAAATTTTTTTGTTTTTTTATCTGTAATGTACATAAGAATAGTTAAAATCTTTTGTTATTATTAGCATTCTAACAAAAAAATGTCTTGATTTATTGAAGCGCTTTCTATAGAATGAAAAACGAATAAAAACTAAAAAAGGCACCCGGCAATTTAGTAGCAGCTAAATCACCGGGGCTTGAAAAGTCAGCGGGAACTGACCAATCAAGTTGCCATAGTCAATGCTTGTGCATCAACGTGTATATTGTACCTAATTTCATACAGAATTACTAGTTATTTTTTCTGATTTTTTAGGGAATAATATACGCAGAGTGGCACGCTTATTTAGCTATGTCAAGGATATTGGACGGTTGTCTGATATCCTTTTTCTTTGCGCAATTATCCTCCCATCATTGAAGCAAGAAGCATTTGTAGCAATGGAAAAAAATCAGCACTATCTAATTTTCCTTGAAAGTATTGAGTTGTTCATCCTAGGCAGAACAAAAAGGCAAGCCTTGGTTTTTATTCGCCTTTAAAAAAGAGGATTTTATAAATATATACTGTATAAGAATACAGTATATTGAAAAATGTCAATGGAAGTAGAGGTGTAGGAAATGAAGAAAAAAATGAGAATCATCTTAGCATTAAGTGTTATATTATTATTCTTGACGGCTTGTGGGCAAGAAGAGGACGACGAAAAAATTACGTTGAACATGGCTTGGTGGGGTTCACAAGTTCGACACGATGCAACGGTAAAAGTAATCGAGCTTTACGAAGAAAAAAATCCTCATGTGACGATCGAGTATGAATTCTATGATTATGAAGGATATTACACAAAATTAGGTACGCTAGCAGCATCAAATGATATCTGGGATATTTTTCAATTAAATAATCAATTTCCTCAATACATCAATCAGATTGAACCATTAGATGAATATGTGGAAAAAGGGATAATTGATGTTTCTAATGCGGATGAATCCTATTTGGCAACGACGATTTACGACGGGCAATTAGTTGGACTGTCCAACGGGGTGAACTCGTTTGCGATTGCTTACAATAAAAATATATTTGAACAATTAGGTATCCCTGAACCTGCTTCCAATTGGACATGGGAAGAATTTGAACAAATCAGCTATCAAATTACTGAAGAATTAGGGATTTATGCTATTTCAAGGTTCGAAGATTTTATAGCTGGCTGTATTATTCAAATACCGCAAGTTGAGAAAGGATTGAATTTTTATAATCAGGAGGATTTATCTAACAGTTTGGGATTCGAAAATCCGGATTATTTAACAGATTTTTTCCAGCTGCGTAAAAATCTGGTAGACAAAGGTGCCCATCCAGAACCGGGTGGTGGAGCTGCAAGTACGACAGATCTGTCTTTTCAGGCAGTTAGAGATAGCGAAGCAGCGATGGTTTTTCTATCAAGTAACCAGTTGACAGAAATTTTGTCAGGCGCTCCTGAAGATATGGAAATTCGATTGATTAATCCTCCTCGCAGAAAAGCAGATGGAGAATCTGGTATTCCATTACGTTCTTCGCAAATGCTGAGTATGGCAAAAAATTCAGCACACAAAGAAGAAGCGGCTAAATTTATTGATTTCTTCCAAAACAGTGAAGAAGCCAATGAGATTTTAAAAGGAGAACGCGGTGTACCAATCATGTCCAATATTCGAGAACAACTCGCTCAGACAGATGATACAACTTTACAAGCGACATTCGACTATTTAGAAATGATATCCGATATGGACAACGGTGAAGTAAATGTTTTTGATAGCGCTTTAAATCCAGAAATCCAAGATCAATACAATCTTTTAGTAGAAAAAGTTATCTATGAAGAAATGACGGCAGAAGAAGCAGCAGAGAGTTTTTATGAGTTTGCTTCAAACGTTCTGGAATAGTAACAGGAGGAAAGCATGAAAAAAGAAAAACTAAAACGATTCATGAATCAAGATAACGTGGTCGGTTACGTATTTGCTTCTCCATTTATTCTAGGATTTCTATTGATAACGGTAATACCGATGATCTTGTCTCTTTATTATTCGTTTACCGATTATCGTCTGGGGAATCCAGTCTCATGGATCGGCTTGGATAATTATATAAAAATGCTAAGTGATGCTCGTTTTTTGAACTCCATCCGAGTCACTTTTCTCTATGTATTCGCCTCTGTGCCTGTGAAACTGATCTTTGGTCTATTGATTGCTTATCTTTTAACGAGAAATATCAAAGGGACGACTTTCTTTCGTTCTTTGTATTATGTACCTAGTTTGATTGGCGGCAGTATTTCTATTGCTCTAGTGTGGCGAGAATTATTTTCTAAAAATGGATTAGTGAATATTTTTCTAGAACGCCTAGGCGCACCAGCACTTTCTTGGTTTGGCGATCAAAAATTGGTCATGATCCCTCTTGTTTTGATGTCTGCTTGGCAATTCGGTTCGGCAATGATCATCTTTGCTGCAGGTATCAAAGAGATCCCAGCCTCGTATTATGAAGCGGCAGAGATCGATGGAGCGAATAAATGGCAGTCGTTTTACAAGATCACGCTACCTCTTCTTTCGCCAATCATTTTGTATAACTTAGTCATGCAGACGATTGCAGCGTTTATGACTTTCACGCAAGCGTTCATCATTACCCAAGGTGGTCCGAATGATGCCACGAACTTTTATGCTCTTTATGTGTATAACCAAGCATTCTCTTTTAATTCTATGGGGTATGCTAGTGCTATTTCGTGGATCATGCTGTTGATCATGGGTGCTGTCACCTTTCTGATTTTTAAATCATCAAAAAAATGGGTCGTTGTGTGAACGGGGGGAGGAAAAAATGAATAAAACAGTAATGAAATGGTTCCAGTACGGGTTTATTTTGCTATTAGGTCTAGTCATGATTTATCCAGTCTTGTGGATGATTGCCGGTTCTTTTAAAACGGATCAAGAGATTCTGAGTGGTTCACTGAATTTGATTCCAGAAACTTTTCGATGGGAAAATTACGCAGAAGGATGGGTAGGTTTTGCTGGAATCTCATTTTTCACGTTCTTTAAGAATTCGTTTGTCATTTCTGCAGTATCAACGATTGGGACAGTGCTGAGCTCGACTTGTATTGCTTACGCATTATCGAGGATCGATTTCAAAGGAAAAAGGTTTTGGTTCGTTGTCATGTTAGTAACGATGATGATTCCTGCACAAGTGATTTTGATTCCGCAGTTTATTATTTACAATCGGCTAAATTTGGTTGGTACATATGTGCCGCTGATTTTACCGCACTTTTTTGGACAAGCATTTTTTATTTATCAGATCATGCAATTCATGGTCGGCATTCCTAAAGAGTTAGATGAATCTGCGATTATTGACGGATGCAGCAAATATAGTGTCTTTACCAAAATTATTTTTCCTTTGCTAAAACCTTCGATCATCACCACGATCATTATCCAGTTTTATTGGAAATGGGATGATTTTATGGGACCGCTGATCTATTTGAACAAGCCGAGATCTTATACCGTATCGATTGCCATCAAATTATTTGCAGATGCTGGATCTAGCACGACTTACGCCAGTATGTTTGCGATGTCTACGCTGTCTCTGCTGCCGGTTTTTTTGATTTTCTTATTCTTCAATAAATATCTCGTCCAAGGAATCAGTACAAGCGGCTTGAAAGGCTGAAGATGAAAAAGCCAATAGAGGTGATGTTTCTTTACAAGATCAACTACTATTTCTGTCGGATTTTTTTAACCAGTCTTATCAGTCATGGTCTTTTCGCTTTTTTCCTAGGATGTTTTTTCACTTTAGGATTAACGCTTTCTGCTCATGTTGTCTATCTGATTTATTTTTTGATGATGTATCCTGCTTATTATCTATCTGCCCATTATTTGGCGGAAAAGAAGGTAGGTTGGCGGAAAGAAAAAATCAAAAGGTCATGTTTCATTGTTGCGTTGTTTCAGCTGTTCGTTCTTATTTTTGCAGCTGATTGGTATTTGTTCATAGAAAAGGCTGATGCTTGGTATCTGATTCCTTTTCTATTGTGTCTGTTGCTTTTTGTATCCCATGGTTTTTTTAGTACGCTAATTGATGTCTGCAAAGAAGAAAAAGCAGATAGTCTTATTTATTTGATCAAAAGAAATATCTGGCTGTTGTCAAAAAACGTCAAAGGGTTTCTGTGGTATTTTTGTCTTTTGTATGGGCTGTTTTGGTGTATACAATATGATCTGTTACTTACTGCATTGTTGTATCCCGGACTGCCGTTTGTCACAGCATGCTGGTTAAAAGAAAAGGAGAATGAGTTCAAATGAAGAAAAAATATGTACAAGTCGGTCTTGGCGGAAGAGCGCGCTTTTTTTATGAGGCAATTGCCTCTACGTATCATCGAACTTGTGAACTGGTCGGTTTTTGTGATGTGTCTCAAACAAGAATGGATTATGCAAATCGAGTACTTGTGAATAAGTATGGACAGAAGAAAGTAAAGACATGTATGCCATCGCAATTTGAACAGCTACTGGATGATGTACGGCCAGATGAAGTCATTATCACGTCAGTAGATCGAACTCATCATGATTATATCATTCGTGCAATGAGAAAAGGGTATGATGTTATTTGCGAAAAACCTCTGACTATTGATGAGGAAAAAGCGCAAGAAATAATAACTGTCCAAAAACAAACGGGAAGGAATCTGTGAGTCACTTTCAATTATCGTTATGCGCCATATCACACGAAGATAAAGGAACTGCTGGAAAAAGACATAATCGGCGATGTTTTCTCTATCCACTTTGAATGGTTGCTGAATACGCAGCACGGGGCAGATTATTTCAGAAGATGGCATCGAAATAAACACAATAGTGGCGGACTTCTCGTGCACAAATCTACCCATCATTTTGATCTGGTGAACTTTTGGTTGAGTAGCCAGCCAAAAAAGGTATTCGCATTTGGTGGATTGAATTTTTATGGAATGCATAATGCGGAAAAACGCGGAGTAGAAACATTTTACAGTCGATGCTATGGAAGCGAACTAGCCAAAAATGATCCATTTGCTATAGATCTATCAGCCAATGAGGAATTACGAGAAATGTATTTGGAAGCAGAAGAAGACAGTGGATACATTCGTGATCGCAGTGTATTTTCCGATGATATTTCTATTGAAGATACGTTAGGAGTGACGGTCAAATACGAGACCGGTACGATATTGACGTATTCGCTAAATGCGTATATGCCGTGGGAAGGATTCAATGTTTCTTTTAATGGCAGCAAAGGACGGATCGAAATGAAAGTGATCGAAAAGTCCTATATCAACGCTGGTGGAGATAAAAAAGATGAGGGAGCAGCCGTTCTTCAGTCCATCCAGGTCTATCCGATGTTCGGTAAACCCTATGAGGTAATCGTTGAACAAGAAGCAGGTGGACATGGCGGAGGAGATCCACGTTTGTTGGATGATCTATTTGGCGAAGTAAAGGAAGAAGATCCGTGGAATCGAGCAGCAACTCACGTAGATGGTATCCTGTCGATTTTGACAGGAATCGCAGCGAATCACTCTATTGCTTCAGGAAAAGCAGTGGCGATTGACGAACTTGTCAACTTCAAGGAATAAGAAGGAATTTACGAAAATTATTTCCTGTACGTTATAAATCTGTGCGCTATTGCCGTAGATTGTCTTTGGAACACTATTTATTCGAAAAAGGGGTTGTGACACGTTTTTTTTCACAATCCTTTTTGTGTGAAATAGAATTTTTGGATAAGTGAAAATAAAAATAACTATTTAAACCCGAACAAAAAAGAGTAATGCATTAAAAAACATTAGATTTTACAAAAAAATAAGTAAACCACGTTGTCAGTTTCAGAAAGTAGTGTTAGACTATTTTCAATATTTGAAACAACATTCTTTATTCAAATATGTCAAACTGCCTTCACGTGCAAAACAGTTGCAAGAAAATGATTTTACACTATTATTAGTTTTACATACCTACTTATATATCGTCATAATATGGATGACAGTTTCTAGCCAGTACCGTAAATGCTGGACTATAAGTAAAAGATTGGCTATTTCACCCTTCTTTTCTTATGATAAAGTGGAGGGTGTTTTTCTTTAACAGAAACATAGTAGGTTTTTGCACAAAAGCGGTTTTTTGGTATTAATAAATGATAAAGGAGCAAATAAAGTGAAAGAATTAGTTGAACGTATTCAAAAAGACGGACGTATATTAGGCGAGGGCGTACTAAAAGTCGACAGTTTCGTCACTCACCAAGTAGACCCTGTATTGATGGAACAAATGGGGCAACGGTTTGCAGAAGTATTTAAAGAACAAGGAATCACGAAAGTTGTGACCATTGAAGCTTCTGGGATCGCACCAGCTTTATTTGCTGCAAAAGAATTAGGTGTTCCAATGATCTTCGCCAGAAAAGCCAAAAGCTTGACGATGGATGAAGAATTATTGACGGCTTCTGTTTATTCTTTTACGAAACAAGTGACAAGTACGATTTCTATTTCTCGTAAATTCTTATCTTCAGAAGATAAAGTATTGATTATTGACGATTTCTTGGCAAACGGACAAGCGGCAAAAGGATTGATTGAATTATGCCAGCAAGCTGGAGCTCAAGTAGAAGGAATTGGGATCGTCATTGAAAAGTCTTTCCAAGATGGACGTCAGTTGCTTGAAGAAATGGGATTGAGAGTCGTTTCTCTTGCACGTATCGCTTCCTTGACGAATGGACAAGTTGAGTTTCTTGAGGAGGACGCATAATCGTGGAAAAAGAAACACAAAATGGAAAAGCCGCGGTTTTAGGGCTGCAGCATCTGTTAGCGATGTATGCAGGAGCAGTAGCGGTGCCTCTTTTGATCGGTACAGGACTAGGCTTTAATCAAGAACAGATGACTTACTTGATTTCAATTGACATCTTTATGTGTGGATTAGCAACATTATTGCAATTGACCGTTAACCGATTTTTCGGAATTGGCTTGCCTGTTGTTTTAGGATGTGCGATCCAAGCAGTAGCTCCGCTGATCTTGATCGGAACTAATGAAGGAGTAGGAGCTATTTATGGATCTATTATCGCTTCAGGTATCTTTGTTGTGTTAGTTTCAGGTATCTTTTCTAAAATCAAGAAATTATTCCCGCCTTTAGTAACAGGAACGGTTATCACCGTTATTGGTTTGACATTGATCCCAGTAGCAATTGAAAAAATGGGTGGCGGTAATGCAACAGCGGCTGATTTTGGTGACAAAACAAATCTACTACTTGCATTTGTGACGATTCTCCTCATTGTAGGTGTGCAAATGTTGGCAAAAGGGTTCATTCGTTCCATCGCGGTATTGATTGGTTTAGTCGGTGGAAGCATCTTAGCTGCTTTCATGGGAATGATCGATCTGAGTGCGATTGGAGATGCACCATTGTTCCATGTCCCACAACCCTTTTATTTTGGTAAGCCAACTTTTGATGTATGGTCGATTTTACTGATGATCATCATTTCTATGGTCAGTATGGTAGAATCAACGGGTGTATATTTTGCGCTTGGGGACATTACTGGAAAGAATGTTGGAGAAGAAGAATTGAAAAAAGGATATCGTGCAGAAGGACTTGCCGTTATCTTAGGCGGTATTTTCAATACATTCCCTTACACAGGCTTTTCTCAAAATGTCGGATTGGTTCAACTTTCGGGAATCAAAACGAGAAAACCTATTTACTTCTCTGCGTTCTTCTTGATTGTTTTAGGATTATTCCCTAAAATCGGTGCGTTAGCACAAATCATTCCTGAGCCGGTACTTGGTGGAGGAATGTTAGTCATGTTCGGGATGGTGGCAGTCCAAGGAATCCGTATGCTGTTGGAAGTTGATTTCAGTAATGATAAAAATCTATTGATTGTTGCTGTTTCTGTTGGATTTGGGCTAGGTTTCAATATTACGCCGACACTATTCAGTCAAATGCCTCAAACATTGCAAATGTTCACTGGCAATGGCATCGTAATGAGTAGTATTACGGCTATCATATTGAATCTGATCTTTAATGGTTTAAAAAAAGATGAAGAAATAGTAGAAGAAGCCTTCAAAAAATAATGAAGTAAAAGAAAAGTTGCGAAACCAGCGTTTTGAGTGAATATCGAGGGTCAGCTGTTTGAATACCATTTATACTAAAAAAAGGATGTGACATCACTTTTGTCACGTCCTTTTTCCTACGATTAGTCAAGTAAAAGGTGCAAGAAAAATAGCTCGTAAACGAAAGCGACAAAATCAAGGCACACCAAATAAAGCCCCGTTCGTAAAAAATTTTCGATCTGGGCAAAGAAGTGGTATACTGTAAGTGGTTTAGTTAATGGTCCACTGAGACCGCGTACGCATAGTCGTACTCTGTATGTGCCCTAACCATAGCGTGCATACATTTCAGAAGCTTGTTCATACAAGCAACTGTGGCAACCTTCTCTTTCTTAGGGATAGGTTGCTTTTTTAATTTGTAGTAATAATCGACAATATGATTAGGAGCTGCGCGTTGCTGGCGAATCATATTTCGAATGGTGAAGAAAATAATTTTCCGTGCTTTGGGATTACCACGCTTATTGATGCGGTCTTGGCCAGTATACTTACCTGATTGATACCGTCGGATGTCGATTCCGACAAAAGCATTCAATTGTTTATGGGTTTTAAATCGTGTGATATCTCCTAATTCACCGAGCAATAAAGCGGCTGTGAGTGCGCCAATCCCAGGGAACGTTTGGTACAACAAAAAGCAAGGAGAGCCTTCGGCTTTTTTGATCATTTGTGTCGCCAGTGCTTCTTTTTGTTCGAGTAAATCTTGGAGAAGTTCGGCGTAATAGATTGTTTTTTGACATTGGATACTGTCTTTTTCAACAGCTGGATAGGCACACTGTGCATAGTGGATGATTTGATCTGCCTTTTGCTCGGCACGATTCGCGGAGATTTTTTTCCGTGTTTCGTTGATCAGTTTATTTTTTATTTTTGTCCGAGTAGATGCCAATACAAAATCTGGATGGGGAAAAAGACGGATCAATGTCAATGCGTAAGGGGTCAGCCTGTTTGAAAAGAACTGTTCAAGCTCTGGAAAAGTCAACTGAAGACAGTTGTGTAAATCCATGCGCAGACGAGTGATTTTCTTCTCAATTTCTTGATAAAAACGGGCTAAATCGCGCATCTCTAAGTAAAAATTGCTTTGTACTTCTTTTGGCTGACGTTGACTTTTAAGATGAGTCTGTGCGAGCCGATGGGCATCCGATTTATCTGTTTTCCAACTGCGTAAGGTGCTTTCTTCCATCTGTTTTTTCGCTTCTAACGGGTTTAACAAACAGTAAGAAAAGTGATGATCTTGAAAGAACTTTTCGACTGGTCTGGAATAAATCCCCGTTGCTTCAAAAACAATCAATGGACGTTCAGGCAAGTGCTGGATCTCTTCGAGTAATGCATGAAATCCTCTTTGAGTGTGTTCAATCTCGTCTTCAAATAAGCAGGTGTCGTCTTTGTATAGGACACTGTAGCTGTGTCCCATTGAAACATCTAATGCAAGAATGTAAGGCATTTGTTTTCCTCCTTTTTAAGTTTTGAAAGAACTTTACTGCTTCATTTCGATTCCAATTTCCTATACACGGGCTCATGGCCCCAACATACGTAAACCTGATTCTAAAATGACAGTAAAGAAGTTCGGTTTTTGATAGGGACTCGTAGTCCTCAAGGCTTTGTTCGAACTTTCTTTCACTCTTCACTATAATCTAAAAATAGAAAATAGAGGAGAACATCATTCGTCAATGATGTTCCCCTCTAATCTTAGTATGTTTTATGTATTGGATAAACACGAACAATAAAATGGTTTTCTTTATCAATATTCGAAATTTCTTTGACAACAAAAAATACGATTGTTAAAATATGGATGTAGAAAAACTGGGAGGAAAAACAATGACAGCAAAAATCTCTGTGATCATGGGGAGTACTTCAGATTGGGAAACAATGAAAGAAGCATGTCAAATATTGGAAGAATTCGGTGTGTCTTATGAAAAAAAAGTCGTTTCTGCTCATCGCACACCAGATTTGATGTTTGAATATGCACAAGGCGCTCGAGAAAAAGGAATCAAAATCATTATTGCAGGAGCAGGTGGAGCCGCCCATCTACCGGGGATGGTTGCGGCAAAAACAACTTTGCCGGTTATCGGCGTACCGGTCCAATCACGAACATTAAATGGTTTAGATTCGCTTCTGTCGATTGTTCAAATGCCTGGAGGCGTGCCTGTGGCTACTACGGCAATCGGAAAAGCTGGAGCAATTAATGCTGGACTACTTGCGATACAGATGCTTTCCATGTATGATTTAGAATTGGAGGCTAAATTGGCTGAAAGACGTTCAATGTTGGCTAAAACTGTTATAGAAAGTAGTGATCAACTTGGTTAAACCTTTGTTGCCTGGTTCAACGATCGGGATCGTCGGCGGCGGTCAATTAGGTCGTATGATGGCGATTAGTGCAAAAGAAATGGGCTTTAAAGTAGGTGTGCTGGATCCTGTAAGTGATTGTCCAGCCGCACAAGTTGCAGATTGGCACATTGAAAGTGTCTATGATGACACCTTTGCGCTGAAAGAGCTTGCTAGAAGAACAGATGTCATTACCTATGAATTTGAAAATGTCAGTGTAGAGGCGCTAAATGCGATCTTACCCATGTCATTTATTCCTCAAGGGACAGACTTGCTTGCGATTACGCAAGACCGCCTATTGGAAAAATCTTTTTTGGAAACGAACAACATCGTGATTGCTCCTTATGCAACGATCGTCAGTCCGACAGATATCCAAGATGCGATTGACGGGATCGGTTATCCCTGCGTTTTGAAAACCACTCGAGGCGGTTATGATGGCAAGGGGCAGTATGTTTTGAAAAGTCGTGCAGACTTGGCCCCTGCAATGGATCTTTTAAGAGAAGGAACCTGTGTTTTAGAAGCTTGGATCCCATTTGAAAAAGAGATTTCGATCATGGTAGCAGGAAATGGACAAGGAGATTTCACAACTTTTCCGGTCGTGGAAAATATCCATCGAAACAACATTCTGCACGAAACGATTGCTCCAGCTGCGATTGATCAGGATGTGATCGAGGAGGCTGAGCGTATTGCCCGTGTGATTGCAGAAGCAGTAAGTCTTTCAGGTGCTCTAGGGGTAGAAATGTTCTTAACAAAAACAGGCGGGTTATATGTGAATGAATTAGCCCCTCGTCCTCACAATTCTGGGCATTATTCTATCGAAGCTTGTTCTATGAGTCAGTTCGATGCCCATATTCGAGGTATTTGCGGCTGGCCATTAGGAGAAAAAGTGCGTCTGACAAGCAATGCAGTGATGGTCAATGTTTTGGGAGAACAACTGTTGGAAAGCTATCGCTTGATTGAGAATAAGCCAGACTGGCAATTCCATTTCTATGGAAAAAAACAAGCGAAAAAAGGTCGCAAGATGGGACATATCACTATCTTGACAGAAGACATCCAGCAAACGCTGGAAGAAATCAAACAAACGAATATTTGGGATTAGAGGAGAAAAAACATGTTAGAACGTTATACACGCCCTGAAATGGGGAATATCTGGACGGAAGAGAACAAATACCGTGCGTGGCTCGAAGTCGAGATTTTAGCAGATGAAGCTTGGGCAGAACTTGGTGAAATCCCACAAGAAGATGTGAAAAAAATCCGTGAACATGCATCATTTGATATCGATCGGATCTTGGAAATCGAAAAATCAACACGCCATGATGTCGTTGCTTTTACACGAGCAGTTTCTGAAACATTGGGAGAAGAAAGAAAATGGGTCCATTATGGTCTAACAAGTACGGATGTCGTAGATACTGCTTATGGCTATCTCATCAAGCAAGCAAATGATATATTACGGGAAGACCTGAAACGTTTTACAGAAATCATTGGCGAAAAAGCAAAAGAACACAAATATACAGTGATGATGGGTCGAACACACGGTGTCCATGCTGAACCAACTACTTTTGGATTGAAACTTGCCACATGGTATTCAGAAATGAAACGGAACATCGAACGATTCGAACATGCGGCAAAAGGAGTAGAAGCAGGAAAAATCTCAGGAGCAGTGGGGACGTTCGCAAATATCCCGCCATTTATTGAAGAGTATGTATGTAAACAATTGGGAATCCATCCGCAAGAAATCTCTACTCAAGTTCTCCCTCGGGATCTACATGCTGAATATTTCTCAGCGATGGCGCTTATTGCTACAAGTATTGAACGCTTTGCAACAGAGATACGCGGATTGCAAAAGTCTGAAACACGTGAAGTAGAAGAGTTTTTTGCGAAAGGTCAAAAAGGTTCTTCTGCTATGCCACACAAAAGGAATCCAATCGGTTCAGAAAATATGGCTGGTCTAGCCAGAGTGGTGCGCGGACACATGGTCACTGCCTATGAAAATGTCACATTATGGCATGAAAGAGATATTTCTCATTCTTCAGCAGAGCGAATCATCTTGCCTGATACCACGATTTTATTGAATTACATGTTAAATCGTTTTGGCAATATCGTTAAAAATCTAACGGTCTTTCCTGAAAACATGAAGCGGAATATGTCTGCAACATTTGGTTTGATTTATAGCCAACGCGTTATGCTGAAATTGATCGATAAGGGAATGACAAGAGAAGAAGCTTATGATCTTGTTCAGCCAAAAACTGCGTATGCTTGGGACAACCAAGTTCAGTTCCGCCCGCTGTTAGAAGAAGATCCGACCATCACATCGGTCTTATCTAAAGAAGAAATAGACGATGCCTTTGATTATCATCATCA
Source organism: Enterococcus sp. DA9 (assembly GCF_008000875.1). Lineage (NCBI taxonomy): Bacteria > Bacillati > Bacillota > Bacilli > Lactobacillales > Enterococcaceae > Enterococcus > Enterococcus sp. DA9. Next base: position 2,289,554 of record NZ_CP042839.1, on the reverse strand, counting down.
TTTGAAAAACGTTGACGTGATATTCAAACGAGTAGGTTTGGAATAAAGAAGAGTGAGTTGCAAAATTCAATTAAAATAGAATAGCAAAAATAACCAAAAAAGAAGCAGATCCGTTAGCGGTTCTGCTTCTTTTAGTTTATTATGTTTTCTTATCAATGATAGGAATAAAGCGACTACCTCTTTATATACAAAAAATAGAGGAATTAAGCGTAAATGGCTTGGCTATTATAACTAAAATGCTGGTTATGGAGATGTTGCAGCAAATTTTCGAGAAAAGTATATTCCATCTCTTGTCCATTAAATAAGATCTGGATACGATAGTGATTTTTGAAAAGTTTCTGCTCGTGGATCTGACTGATTAAAAGTTCGCCTTTGTGTTCTGTTCGATAACGAAAAGTCCTTTTACGGCATTCAGCGCAACGCTTAGCTGCTCGGCGGATTTTCCGAAAGGTATAAAAACTAGTATCTTTATTGCATAAATAAACGTCTTTGATCGACAACAAATCATTATATAGACAGGAACGTTCTTCAGCCGTTAACTCTGATAAAAAAAGCTGACCTTGTTTTATTGCATCTTCCATCGGCAAGTGCCTCCTCGATCCAGTTATCCAAATTTTTAGTTAATTTTAATATACCATCATTATATATAAATGTAAACGCTTGTTGATGAGGGGGATTTTGTACTTACAACAAAACACGAACATTAAAAGAATCTAATGCCTTTAATGTACATATTTATATTGATTTCTAAAAAGATGATTGTTAAAATTCAAAGTGAAAACACGAACAAAAATCGTTGTATTTGCTTTGAATGTAAATAAAAAGGAGAGTCGGACATGGAGAAAAAAGAACTTCTGTACGAAGGGAAAGCCAAAAAATTATATCTTACCTCTGATGAAAACTTGATTTGGGTAGAATACTTAGATCAGGCGACTGCGTTGAATGGCGCGAGGAAAGATCAGATAAGTGGGAAAGGAGAATTGAATAATCAAATCACAAGTACGATTTTCCGCTATCTGACCCAGCGAGGAATAAAAAATCATTTTATTGAACAATTATCTAAAACCGAACAATTAGTAAAAAAAGTACAAATCATCCCTCTGGAAGTGGTGATCCGAAATATTGCAGCAGGAAGTTTCTCAAAACGTCTAGGTGTTCCTGAAGGCAAAAAATTAATCAAGCCAATCGTTGAATTCTACTATAAGGATGATCAGTTGGATGATCCGTTTGTCAATGAAGAGCATATCTATTACTTGCAACTGGCAAAACCGGAAGAAATCAGTGAGCTGAAAACCCAAGCATTAGCTATCAATAAAATTTTGATCGAATTATTCGCTAAGGTTGGTCTGGTTTTAGTAGATTTCAAGCTAGAGTTTGGTCGGTCGAATGAAAAAATATTACTTGCGGACGAAGTAACACCGGATACTTGCCGATTATGGGATGAACATACGAATGAACATATGGACAAAGACGTTTACCGCAGAGGCTTAGGTAATCTGATTCCAGTCTATCAAGAAGTATATAACCGTCTATCGGAACTAACTGAAGAAAAGGAGCGAGTATGATGTATTTCGTAAAAGTTTATGTAACCTATAAAGATTCAGTATTAGATCCTCAAGGAGAAGCAGTAAAAAAAGCAGTCCATCGTATGGGATATGAAACAATCGAAGATATCCGTATCGGAAAATACTTTGAGATACAACTTGCTGATACAGAAGAACCAATCGATACAGTGATTGAAACGATTTGTGATAAGTTGCTTGCAAATGTAAATATGGAAACATACCGATATGAAATCAAAAAAATGGAGGAAGTATAACATGAAATTTGCGGTCATCGTTTTTCCAGGTTCAAATTGTGACGCAGATATGTTATGGGCAGTTCGCGAGATCATGGGCGCTGATGCCGAATTTGTACGGCATGATGAGTCCTCTTTAGAAGGATTTGATGGGGTTTTACTGCCGGGAGGATTCTCCTATGGTGACTATTTGAGATGCGGCGCGATTGCTCGGTTTTCTACAATCATGGAAGAAGTGATTCGTTTTGCTGAAGAAGGGAAACCCGTATTCGGTACATGTAATGGATTCCAGATATTGACAGAAGCTGGACTGTTGCCAGGTGTACTGAGACGAAATGAGTCTTTGCATTTTATTTGTAAAACTGTACCATTGAAAGTCAATCCTAAGACGGCCTTTACTTCAGAATATGAAGCAGATGAAATAATCTCTCTTCCAGTTGCTCATGGGGAAGGAAATTATTTCTGTGACGAAGAAACACTTGAAGACCTAAAGGAAAATAATCAGATCGTCTTTACTTATAATGACAACATCAACGGCAGCGTGGAAAACATTGCAGGGATTACGAATAAAGCGGGGAATGTGTTAGGAATGATGCCTCATCCAGAACGTGCAGTAGAAGACTTGCTAGGATCAGAAGATGGGAAACGATTCTTTGCTTCCATTTTAAAAAACTTCGGAAAGGTGACCGTATAGATGAAAACATTGAATGAACCGACAGCTGAAGAGATCAAGAAAAAAAGAATCTATGCCGAATGGGGATTGACTGATGAAGAATATCGAATGATCGAAGAAGATATCTTAGGAAGAATGCCTAATTATACGGAAACTGGACTGTTTTCTGTTATGTGGAGCGAACATTGTTCCTATAAAAATTCTAAACCGGTTCTACGCAAATTTCCTACTAGTGGACCTCATGTCTTGCAAGGGCCTGGAGAAGGCGCAGGCATCGTCGACATCGGTGATGGACTAGCAGTTGTCTTCAAAGCAGAAAGTCACAACCATCCCTCAGCCGTGGAGCCTTATGAAGGAGCTGCGACAGGAGTTGGCGGAATCATCAGAGATATTTTCAGCATGGGTGCTCGTCCAATTGCGTTGCTAGATTCATTGAGATTCGGCGAATTAGATAATCCAAGAACAAAATATTTACTAGAAGAAGTAGTTGCAGGTATCGGCGGATACGGCAATTGTATCGGCATACCGACTGTAGGTGGCGAAATTGCATTTGATCCTTGTTATGAAGGAAATCCATTAGTCAATGCAATGTGTGTAGGTTTGATTGAACACAAAGATATCCAGAAAGGGCAAGCTGCTGGTGTCGGCAATTCGATCATGTATGTAGGAGCAAAAACAGGTCGCGACGGCATCCACGGCGCAACTTTTGCCTCAGAAGAATTTAGTCAAGAAGAAGAACAGCAACGTTCTGCTGTACAAGTAGGGGATCCTTTTATGGAAAAGCTACTGCTTGAAGCGTGTTTGGAATTAATCTTGCATCATTCGGATTCTCTAGTAGGTATACAGGATATGGGAGCAGCAGGACTTGTTTCATCTAGTGCGGAAATGGCTTCAAAAGCTGGTTCAGGACTTATATTGACATTAGACGAAGTCCCACAAAGAGAAACTGGAATGACGCCTTATGAAATGATGCTATCCGAATCACAAGAACGGATGTTGATTTGTGTCAAATCAGGAGAGGAGGAAAAAATCCAAGAACTATTTCAGAAGTATGATCTAGATGCAGTCACTATCGGTAAAGTAACAGACGACGGGCAATATCGTCTATATCATCAAGGGAAAGAAGTAGCGAATCTGCCAGTCGATGCGCTGGCTGAAGATGCGCCAGTCTATCATAAAGAGATGAAAGAACCAGCTCGAATCGCAGATTTTCAGCAGTTGGCTCCTTATCAGCCGGTTATTGAAGAACCTGGACAAGTATTGCTTGATCTGTTGCAACAACCGACGATTGCTTCGAAACGTTCAATCTACGAAACTTATGATTCACAAGTACAAACCAATACAGTGGTCTGTCCAGGAAGTGATGCGGCTGTGATGAGAGTCAGAGGGACGAATAAAGCATTAGCGATGACCACAGACTGCAATGCTCGCTATCTCTATTTGGATCCAAAAGTCGGAGGACAAATAGCAGTGGCAGAAGCAGCTAGAAATATCATTGCTAGCGGTGGTAGACCCTTGGCGATCACCGACTGCCTGAACTATGGTTCTCCTGATAAACCAGAAGTTTTTTGGGAATTATCGACTTCAGCTGACGGCATTGCTGCTGCGTGTGAAACGTTAGGAACTCCTGTTATTTCAGGAAATGTCTCTTTATATAATGAAACGGACGGTCAAGCAATCTATCCAACACCGATGATCGGTATGGTCGGATTGATCGAGGAACATGAACATATCACTACTCAAGAATTCAAAAAATCAGGGGATCTAATCTATATATTAGGCAAGACGTTTGCAGATTTTGATGGCAGTGAATTACAAAAGATGCAGCTTGGAAGAATCGAAGGGGTGATTCGAAACTTTGATCTAGCCGTTGAAAAGAAAAACCAGGAGTTAGTATTGACAGCCATCCAAAATGGATTGATTGAAAGTGCCCATGACTGTTCAGAAGGTGGTTTGGCAATTGCACTGGCAGAATCAGCTTTCAAATATCAGTTAGGTTTATCTGTGCAGTTTGGCTTGCCCTCTGCTCAATTGTTTGCAGAAACTCAATCAAGGTTTGTATTGACAGTTGCACCGGAAAACCAGACACGATTCGAAGAAATGATGGGAGATGCTGCTGTTTTAGCAGGTAAGGTGACGGATGAAGCGCTAATCGAAATATCAGCAACTGACGGTCAAATCAAAATAGAAACAGCAGTAGCAAGAAAGTGCTGGGAGGATGCAATCGTATGTCTTATGAAGTGAAGAGTTTAAATGAAGAATGCGGGATCTTCGGTGTTTGGGGTCATCCAGACGCCGCTAGTGTGGCATACTTCGGGCTCCATAGTCTTCAGCATCGAGGACAAGAAGGTGCGGGTATCGTGTCCAATGATCGAGGGAAACTCATGGGTCATCGAGATCTGGGTCTACTTTCTGAGGTATTCAAAGATCAAAGAAAATTGCAGCAGTTAACAGGAGAAGCTGCAATCGGACATGTACGTTATGCAACAGCAGGCAATGGAAGTGTGGACAATATTCAGCCTTTTCTATTCAAATTTCATGATCAGTCGATCGGCTTAGCGCATAATGGTAACTTGATCAATGCTCGCTCCCTTAGAAAAGAGTTAGAGGAAAATGGGGCGATCTTCCATTCCAACTCCGATACGGAGATATTGATGCATTTGATCCGACGAAGTGAAGAAATAGATTTTTTAAATAAATTGAAAAGTGCTTTAAATGAAGTCAAAGGTGGCTTTGCCTATTTATTAATGACAGAAACGGCAATGATTGCCGCTTTGGACCCGAATGGTTTTCGTCCATTAGCAATCGGACAAATGAAAAACGGAGCATACGTGATTGCCTCGGAAACTTGTGCATTAGAAGTTATTGGGGCACGTTTTATAAGAGATGTCCAGCCTGGTGAGATAGTGATCATCAATGACGAAGGAATCCAGATTGATTGCTTTACGAAGGACACGCAGCTTTCTATTTGTTCGATGGAATATATCTATTTTGCCAGACCGGATTCAAATATCGCAGGGATCAATGTGCATACTGCCCGGAAAAATATGGGACGGAATTTAGCGAAAGAATCGCCAGTAAAAGCAGACATGGTCGTTGGTGTACCTAATTCTTCTTTGTCAGCCGCAAGTGGTTATGCAGAAGCTAGCGGTATCCCTTACGAAATTGGATTAGTAAAAAATCAATACATTGCCCGAACATTTATCCAGCCGACGCCAGAGCTAAGAGAGCAAGGGGTCCGAATGAAATTATCTGCTGTACGCGGGGTAGTGGAAGGGAAAAAGGTGATCATGGTTGATGATTCGATCGTTCGGGGCACGACAAGCAGACGGATCGTCCATCTTTTGAAAGAAGCAGGAGCAAAAGAAGTACATGTGAGGATTGCTTCTCCTCCTTTGAAGTATCCATGTTTTTATGGGATTGATATTCAAACGCGTAAAGAACTCATTGCGGCCAATCATACGATTGATGAAATCAAAGAATGTATCGGTGCCGATTCTTTAGGTTTTTTAAGTGAAGAGGGTCTAATCGAATCGATCGGTCTGGAAAAAGATGCCCCGTATTCAGGATTGTGTATGGCTTATTTCAACGGAGATTATCCGACACCGTTATATGACTATGAAGAAAAATATCAGGAATCACTAAAAGAAAAAGTATCGTTCTTTTAAAAGCAGATCAAGAAGGGAGCATATGAAGCCAATGGCAAATGCATACGCAAAAGCTGGCGTAGATGTCGAAGCTGGATATGAAGTAGTAGAACGGATCAAGAAGCATGTCAAAAAAACGGAACGATTAGGTGTGATGGGCGCTATAGGAGGATTCGGCGGCTGTTTCGATTTATCGGTCTTTCAATTAAAAGAGCCAGTCCTTGTTTCGGGGACCGATGGTGTAGGGACGAAATTAGCAGTAGCAATCGAAGCGGACAAACACGACACGATCGGAATTGACTGCGTAGCGATGTGTGTCAATGATATCTTAGCACAAGGCGCAGAGCCGTTGTATTTCTTAGACTACTTAGCAACGGGGAAAAATGATCCGACACGTTTAGAAAATGTAGTAAAAGGTGTAGCGGATGGGTGTGTTCAAGGAAATATGGCACTGATTGGCGGAGAGACAGCTGAAATGCCCGGTATGTACTCTGGAAATGATTATGATCTAGCCGGATTTGCTGTAGGGATAGCTGAAAAATCTCAATTATTGACAGGAGAAACAATCAACCCAGGAGACGTGTTGCTTGGAATAGCATCTAGCGGAATCCATTCAAATGGGTACTCTCTTGTTCGCAAAATTTTCTTTGAGCAGCAGCAGTTTTCTTTATCATCAAAACTGCCAGAATTGAAAAAAACACTTGGCGAAGTATTACTTGAACCAACGAAAATCTATGTTTCTTCCTTGCTTCCCCTAATCAAAGAAAAGAAAATCAAAGGAGCTGCACATATCACCGGTGGAGGGTTTGTAGAAAATATCCCGCGAATGTTACCAGAATCTATGGCTGCTGAAATCAAACTTGGCACATGGCCGATTCTTCCGATCTTCGGCTGTTTACAAAAATATGGTGAGATTCCTATGATGGAGATGTATGAAATATTCAATATGGGCATTGGGATGGTCTTAGCAGTCGAGGAAGCAAAAGTAAAAGAAATCGTACACGAGATTGAGCAAGCTGGCGAAAAAGTTTATGAAATCGGGAAAGTGATCGCCAAAGAAAAACATCGTGTGGTGTTTACAGGAGAAGAACGATGAGAATCGCTGTTTTTGCTTCTGGAAACGGAAGCAACTTTCAAGCGCTAGCCGATTATTTATCAAAAAAAGGATTGGAAGCTTCGATTGACTGGTTGTTTTGTGATCAGCCTGCAGCATATGTTTTGAAACGTGCAGTCGCATTGGATGTACCGGCAGATTGTTTTTCACCTAAAGAATTTGAATCCAAAAAAGAGTATGAAGAAGCGATTTTGCATAAATTGAAAGAAAAAAAGATCGATTTGATTGTACTAGCTGGATACATGCGAATCATTGGACCAGTATTGCTGGAAAATTATGATAAAAGAATCATCAATATCCATCCATCTCTTTTACCTGCATTCCCTGGTTTGCATGGCATTCGTGATGCATTTGAAGCTGGAGTAAAAGAAACGGGTGTCACAATTCATTATATCGACCAAGGTGTAGATACTGGACCAATCATCCGACAGGAAAAAGTGAGGATCGAACAGGAGGACACGTTCGATTCTTTAGAAGAAAAAATCCATAGAGTAGAACATCGAATCTATCCAGAAGTGATTAGTGAAATTATTGAAAATGGAGGCTATCTGAAATGACAAGAGCATTGATCAGTGTATCAGATAAAACTGGGATTGTAGCATTTGCCCAAGGTTTGATTGAACAAGGAGTAGAAATCATTTCAACAGGAGGAACAAAGCATGCATTGGATCAAGCTGGAATCAAAACGCTTTCGATCGAAGAAGTGACAGGGCTTCCTGAAATGATGGATGGTCGTGTCAAAACACTTCATCCTAAAATCCATGGTGGTCTTTTAGGGAGACGCGATCTCCCTAGCCACATGGAGGCAATGGAGACGGAAAATATCCAACCAATCGACTTTGTTTGTGTCAATTTATATCCTTTCAAAGAAACGATTATGAAACAAGATGTCGAAATAGCAGAAGCTATTGAAAACATTGATATCGGTGGTCCTAGTATGCTCCGTAGTGCAGCAAAAAACCATGAATTTGTCACCGCTGTTGTTGATCCATCTGACTATGAAGAGGTACTTTCAGAATTACGTCAGTATGGGCATACTTCACTTTCTTTCAGACAAAAACTAGCGGCAAAAGTCTTTCGTCATACTGCTGCATATGATGCACTGATCGCTCAATACTTAACGGATTGGGTGGAAGAAAAAGAACCGGAAAAATTGACACTTACGTATGAACGAAAACAAACGCTTCGTTACGGTGAAAATAGTCATCAAGCCGCTGCCTTTTATCAGTCCGCTCTTCTGGAAAAATATTCGATCGCAGCAGCAAAACAACTCCATGGGAAAGAACTTTCTTATAATAATATCCGTGATGCGGATGCTGCGTTACGGATCATGAAGGAATATGACGAGCCAACGGTAGTCGCCTTGAAACACATGAATCCTTGCGGTATTGGGTCAGCATCTACGATTTTAGAAGCGTGGGAAGCAGCATATGAAGCAGATCCTGTTTCAATCTTTGGTGGGATCATCGTTTTGAATCGAGAAGTAGATCTGCCAACAGCAGAACAGATGCATAAGCTGTTTCTAGAAATCATCATTGCCCCTTCTTATACACAAGAAGCTTTGGAATTACTGCAAAAAAAGAAAAACATCCGATTACTGACAATAGACTTTGCGCAAGAAGAAAGTCAAAATCGAGAAGAAACGGTCTCAGTCTTAGGTGGACTTCTTGTACAAGATCAAGATCTGGCAATGGAAAACGAAGAAGCGTGGAAAGTCGTGACAAAACGTAAGCCAACTCCAGCAGAAGTAAAAGCATTGGCGTTTGCTTGGAAAGCTGTCAAACATGTGAAATCTAATGCGATCGTGCTGGCAAACGAACGTCAGACAGTAGGAATCGGAGCCGGTCAGATGAATCGAGTCGGTTCAGTAAAAATTGCGATTGAACAAGCGCAAGAGAAAATGGAAGGTGCAGTTTTAGCTAGCGATGCTTATTTCCCAATGGATGATTCAGTTGAATATGCAGCCAAACATGGTATAAAAGCAATCATTCAGCCAGGCGGAAGTATCAAAGATCAAGATTCTATTGATATGGCGAATAAATACGATCTAGCAATGGTCTTTACTGATGTTCGGCATTTTAGACATTAGAGAGGAGTCGGATAAATGAACATTTTGGTGATCGGTGCAGGTGGTCGTGAACATGCAATAAGTAAAAAACTTTTAGACAGTCCGAAGGTGGATACTGTGTATTGTGCGCCAGGAAATCCTGGAATGGCAAAGGATGGCATCAATTGTGTCGCTATCAGTGATCAAGATCATTCAGCATTAATTCATTTTGTTAAGAAAGAGGCTATTGATTGGAGTATCGTTGGTCCTGAAGTTCCTTTATTAAATGGAATCGTCGATGATTTTATGGCGGAAGGATTGAAAATCTTCGGTCCGACAAAAGCAGCAGCTCTGATCGAAGGTTCGAAAAGTTTTGCTAAACAATTGATGGAGACGTATCAAATCCCGACAGCTAAATCCAGAAGTTTTGAATGTTACGAAAAAGCAGCAGCGTATATCAAAGAAAACGGTGCGCCAATCGTAGTGAAAGCGGATGGCTTAGCAGCTGGAAAAGGTGTAGTCGTGGCTACAACAGTGAAGGAAGCGCTGGATGCGGCAGAACAAATGTTGAACCAGCATCGATTTGGGAACAGCAGCAAAAAAATCGTCGTAGAAGAGTTTTTGGCAGGAGAAGAATTCTCCCTTTTGGCGTTTGTCCGTGATACCAAGGTGTATCCGATGGTCATTTCGCAAGATCATAAGCGGGCATTTGATAACGATAAAGGGCCAAATACAGGGGGGATGGGAGCTTATTCACCAGTACCGCAAATTCCAAAAAAGATGATTGAAAAAGCTGTGGAAGAAGTTTTGAAACCAGCGGCTTTAGGAATGAAAGAACTAGGACGCTCTTTCACGGGTGTTTTATATGCGGGTTTGATTGCTACGAAGGAAGGACCAAAAGTAATCGAATTTAATGCTCGTTTCGGTGATCCTGAAACGCAAGTCGTTCTTTCTCGGTTGAAGAGTGACTTTGCGCAAGTAATCGATGATTTATTAGAGAATCGTGCAGTAGAGTTAAAGTGGCAGCAAGAAGGATACAATGTAGGTGTTGTGGTGGCAGCTGCCGGTTACCCCGAAGAATATGAGACAGGAATGGTTCTACCAGATTTTCTGGAAGAAGAGCTTTCTGTTTACTATGCTGGAGTTTCCTCAAATAACGGCAAACTAGTTGGAGCAGGAGGTCGTCTTTATTTAGTAGAAGCATATGGTGAGACGATCAAAGAAGCACAGGAAAAAATCTACACCGCGTTAATGGATAAAACGACAGATGGAACATTTTATCGTACAGATATTGGAGAAAAAGCTGCCAATAGCGAACTGGTCGTGAAGTAAATCAGCTGCTTCCATTTATAAAAAAATACAACAAATATAGTCGGAAGTGTCGATTTTAGTGAAGCCTTTTCATAAAGAGTGTGGTACACTTTTGTTGTGTATATAAATAAGGAGGAGTTCAGATGAAAAAAATTCAATTAGGTACTTCTGACCAGAAAGTAGCTGCAGTGATCTTAGGCTGTATGCGTATCAACAATGCGGAAGATCCAGTAAAAGTGATTGAGACAGCTTATGAAAACGGCATTGATTTTTTTGACCATGCAGATATTTATGGGAACGGTGAATGTGAAGAAATCTTTGCAGATGCTCTAGCAAAAACATCAATCAAACGAGAAGATCTTTTTATTCAAACAAAATGTGGAATCGTTCCAGGTGTGATGTTTGATTTTTCTAAAAAACATATCATTGAATCTGTGGAAAAAAGTTTGACCCGTCTGAAAATGGATTATGTGGATGCTTTACTTCTTCATCGTCCAGATACATTGGTAGAACCAGAAGAGGTAGCTGAAGCATTTGATGAATTGGAACGATCAGGTAAAGTCCGTTATTTTGGTGTCAGCAATCAAAAACCAATGCAAATCGAATTGCTGAAAAAATATGTTCGTCAACCATTAGTAGCTAATCAGCTGCAATTTGGCTTGAAACATACTGGAATGATCGATCAAGGGATTCATGTCAATATGACAGATGAAGCAAGTATCGACCATGATGGTAGTGTACTTGATTATTCCCGTTTGCATGATATGACGATCCAAGCGTGGTCGCCATACCAGTATGGATTTTTTGAAGGTGTATTTATCGGGAACGAAAAATTCCCTGAATTAAACCAAACATTAGAAGAACTAGCAGCTAAATATCAAACGACACCAACTGGCTTGGCTTCTGCTTGGATTTTGCGCCATCCAGCCAATATGCAAGTAATCGCCGGTACGATGAACGTAGGGCGAATCAAGGAAATCGCTCAAGCATCAGAAATTAATATGTCTCGGGAAGATTGGTACGAATTGTACCGTGCTGCTGGAAACATTTTACCTTAAAAGTTGTCATGCAGGTGAACGGTGCGATCAATTAAAAAGGCGGAATATCTTGAAAGCTATTTTCAGCTTCGAGATATTCCGTCTTTTTTTAATTACAACGGGAAAGAGTATCACTGTACGGATTTTATTTATTATTTATTTTTGTTTTCAAGGAAAATCTGTGTCCGATATTCTTTTGGGGAAATCCCTTGTTTTTTCTTAAATAAATAACTGAAATAGTTAGGGTCATTATAACCAATCTCAAAAGCAATATCTGAGATACGATAGTCTGATTGCTGTAATAATTTTTTTGCTAATTCGATTCTTTGTTCTGTCAGATAATCGATGAATGTTTGGTTAAACGATTGAGAAAAAATCGTACTGAAATGAGAGGGGCCTAATGCAACTTGTTGAGCGACCCAAGTTAAGGACATATCTGGATCGGTAAAATTTTCTTTGATAAAATCCAATGCATGGTTCAAAATTGGCTGATATTTGTTCCTTGAAGGCTGTGAGGGCAGAGCAGTTAAGAAAGAAATGAACATATAAACAGTCGAACGGTAAAGCGAATCGTCGGCGCTGATTGCTAAGCGTTGACTGGTGGATGTGCAATGAACCATTTCTTGCGGGATTTCCTTTTCTTTCAGGCAGACATGCTGGAGTAGCTTAGTCAAGACAAATAAACGATATAATCGTGTTCGAGTTGGTGTGCCTTGTGGTTTCGTCAAGTGTTCGATGTACTTAGATACTTCGTTTTTCGATAATGAAGACAAATCAAGTGAGAGATCAAAGTAAAAGACAGAATCAACTGGAAGTTTCGCTTCTTTAATCAAATCCTCATAGCTGATAATTTGATCTTTAAGGGAACTGGCAGTTTCAAGTATCATCTGCGTGATCTCGAAAGATGCAGGTAATTCGCTGATTCTTTCTGCGACAGGACCGATGGCGACAGAAAAATTATTTTTTTGTCCCTTCTCTAATTCATGGACCAACGTTTGGGCTACCTGATAACTGGTCTCGATTACATTTTCTTCAAGAGGATCAACTATTAAAAATTTAATGAATCGCGAGGAAACAGCAGAAAAAATCACTTGTTGATTCTCCCTAAATAAAAACTTCAAATAATCACTGAGATGAGCGTAATCTTCAAAGTCTGTACTGACTTGGTTTGCTGCTAATAATACGGTCATTTTTTTCCCTGCTAAAGAGCGATTGAAAGATTCAGCAAGTTTCAATGTTTCACTGATTGTAAGTGAGCCTTTGAACAAACCGTTCAAGAAATGATTTTTTTTCAATTCGAAAACAAGGTCAGAAGAAGGGAGCGTTTCTTTTTGCTGCAAGTCTAAAGCAGTCACTGCTTTTTCTATTGCTTGTTTCAATTCGTTGCTTTTAATTGGTTTAAGTAGATAATCATCTGCCTGTACTTGGATTGCCCCTTTCATATAATCGAAATCGTCGAATCCGCTAATAAATATGAGGCGAGTCCAAGGAAGCAGTTTCCTTGCTTCTTTTGAAAAAGTCAAACCGTCCATGAATGGCATTTGGATATCAGTCAGAATGATATCGGGCTGTAAGTCGATAATCGAAGACAGTGCCATCTCACCATCTCCAGCTTCCCCGACATATGTGATTGGATAATATGAACCAAGGGCAGTTATTTGTTCCCGTAAGTTATTGCGAATGAGGTATTCGTCTTCGATGATAAAAACTTTATACATATTTGTTTCCTCCAATTGTTTTGGGAGATATAGGAATCGTCAGTGTGACAGTTGTCCCTTCTCGGTATTTGCTGTCAATCGTGATAGGTTTTTGATTATTTCCGTAATAGAGAAGGAGACGCTTGTTTACGTTGTAAAGCCCGTAGCCGATACTGAAATCTGAATCGATCCCTTTGGCTAACTCTTTACGTATTTCTGCTAGTTTTTCTGCAGGAATGCCAATACCGTTGTCTATGACTTTGAATTGGATCATTTCGTCGATTTTGCATGCAGTAATACGAATAAATCCTTTGTGACGAACATACTTTGTTCCATGGTACACAGCATTTTCGATCAATGGTTGCAAAATCATCTTTAAAATAGAAACAGGAAAAAGTGTTTCTGGTATATCGATCTTATAGTCAAGCATATGTCTATATCTTATTTTTAAAATGACCAAATAATCATTGATATGGCTGATTTCCTTTTCAAGAGGAATCCAGTCTTGTCCTTTGCTTAAAGACGTACGAAAAAAGCCGGAAAGTGCATGGGTCATAGTCAGAGCTTCTTCAAAGCAGTTTTGTTCGATCAAAGAAATGATGGCATCCAAACTGTTATAAATAAAATGGGGAGTAATCTGAGCTTGCAATACACGAACTTCACTTTGTGCTAAATGGTATTGTTTCAAAGCGTTTTCCCGTAAAGACTGGTTTAGTTCTTCCGCCATTTTGTTCATACTAGCGGTAAGTGTCTGTAGTTCTTGTGTTTCTGGCATGTTTAAACGAAATCCAAGATTTCCTGAAGAAAGCTGTTCGGACATTGTGATCAGCTGATTGATCGGCTCTTGGACCTTTTGTTCTAAAAAGCGACGATTCTTTTTCGCATAGAAAAAAATAGTACTAAGAACCCCCAATTCTACTATTGTTAATAAAATGAGTGAGCGGACAAGCGTCGTATTTTTTTGACTTGCTAAGTCGATTTCCACACGAACAAAGTCCTGTAAAATATCTGACAGTAGTTGAGTGACAGAATCTACCTGATTGATGATCTGTTCATTGGTATCCATAAAATCTTCTGCCAAGATATGATGAATGAGCTCAGTTTGATAATCTTCCAATGTATCGATCGTACGTAACGATACATCTAACGTACTAATTTCTTTAAGTGTATTGGTATTATTTTTGATCTCTCGAATGTCATTCCTAAGTTCTTCTAGGATATTTTCCTTATTGAACTCATCTACGGTTACTTGGCCAGAAATCAAGTCCCACATACTTTCCAAAACTTTTTGATCAACCTTCAAAGCAATTGCATCTGCTTTTTGGATATTTGCGATCGTCTGTTGATAAATCAAAAGCTGTTGCGAATATAACAGTATGCTCAGTAGCAAAGGGATAACAGCAAATAGAAGCATGGCTTTGTTTGCTTGGGCAAAAATCTGTTTTATGCTTAAATTTTTTGTCATGATACTTCTCCAGTCAATAATTTCTGGTTGGGATGTTAGCTATATTCTGTTGGGAAAAGACAGTCTCGGAAATAAAAATATCTTTAGGTAGTGTTTTTCCTGTTTGAAGATTTCCAAAATAACGAGTAACGGTATTGGCTACATACCAGCCGACATCAGGTTTACACTCGACTACGCAATTGACGATTCCTGAGCGTAGATTCTCGATCATATCTTCTTGTCCATCAATCGTTACAATGATCAAATCTTCTCCAGGTTTGATTGATGTTTCTTTTATCGCAGCTAAAGCACCGTGAGTCATTTCATCGCTATGGCTGTATAATACATCGATTTCGGATAAATCATTTGTTTCTAAATATCGTTTCATCTGGTCTTTTCCTTTCATCCGAATAAAATCACCGACAATTCGGTGAACAATAGTCATTGGAGGTTTATGGTCAATAGTTCCATCTTTTTTTAGGGTTGGTTTACGATTGATTGATTCCAAAAATCCTTCGGAGCGTAGCTTGGTCGGTGTGGAGTTCTCTGAACCAGCAAGTTCTAGGATTCTGATTTCCTGTTTCTTTGAATTTGTGAAGTGATTGCTGACAAATAAACCCGCCCGATTTCCTTCTGCTTTGAAACTGGGGCCGATGTGGGTGACGAAAAGTTCGGGATCATTCGTTTGAATATGTCTGTCGACAAGTATGACAGGGATCTCTGCTCGCTTTGCTTCTTTTAATACAGAGTCCCACCCGGATTCTTGCAAAGGAGTAAAAATGATCATATCCACTTTATAGGCAATGAACGTCCGTATATCTTGGATTTGCCGTTCCTGATTCATGTAGCCATTTCGGTAGAGAACTTGGTAATCTTCTTTTTCAAGCGCAGTGATAATTGATTCAGTATGCTTTTTCCGCCAGCTACTCTCCGTTCCTGATTGCGAAAAACCAACGACTAGTGGGTCAGGTGCTTCCTTTGTATTAGGTGTACACCCCATCATTTGGTAAGCGATTACAATAAGGGCTAAAAAAAATAAAACACGTTTCACTTTAGATCACTCCATCTGGATTTGTTAGTACTATCTTATCAGATAAAGGAGAAAATCAAAGTCAAAAGGAATTAATCGAAAAAAATCCAAGAAACTTAAAAAAATCCAAGACAAAAAAAGAACACCTAAAAAATTTAAAGTAAATCCCATAAAAAAATCAATGTTAACGCTTTCTTTATTAGCTATACTCGGTGTATCAATTGGAATGGGGGATAAAAAATGAAAAACAAATTTAGAAAGATTCTTGGGAGTATCGCTATTTTGACCGCAAGCATTCTATTAAGTGCGTGTGGCAATTCAGGATCTGCAGATGATAGTACGGGGTATGTAGGAATCGCTATGCCGACCAAATCAGCAGAAAGATGGATCGCTGATGGGAACAACATGGTCTCAGAATTAGAAAAACTGGGTTATAAAACAGATCTTCAATACGGAGAAGATAAAGTAGAAAATCAAGTAGCGCAAATCGAAAATATGATTACAAAAGGGGTAGATACACTTGTGATTGCTTCTATCGATGGTTCAGCTTTAACTGATGTGTTAGCTAAAGAAAAAGAAGCAGATATCAAGGTAATCGCCTATGATCGTTTACTGATGAATTCAGAAAATGTCGATTACTACGCGACTTTTGATAATTTTGGAGTAGGTGTATCGCAAGCAGCTTATATTGAAGAGCACTTAGGATTGAAAGAAGGAAAAGGGCCATTCACGATTGAATTATTTGGTGGCTCGCCTGACGACAACAATGCACTAATTAATTACAACGGAGTGATGTCTGTTTTACAACCATATATGGACAACGGTCAGTTGATCGTGCCATCTGGACAGACGAGTTTCAGTCAAATCGCTACGCTTCGCTGGGATGGTTCTACGGCGCAAGCAAGGATGGATAATCTGTTAAGCGCAAATTATACTGACCAAACATTGGATGCTGTTTTGTCGCCATATGATCCAATAAGTTTAGGAATCATTTCGTCATTAAAAGGCGTGGGGTATGGGAGTGAAAGTAAACCTTTACCTGTGATTACTGGACAAGATGCGACAGTTGCTGGCGTCAAATCGATCATTGCCGGGGAACAAACACAAACGATCTTTAAAGACACACGTATCTTAGCAAAAAATACGATTGAAATGATCAAAGCAATCAGTGATGGAGAAGAGGTTCCGGTCAATGATACTGAAACTTATGATAATGGGGTGAAAACTGTTCCTACGTATTTAGCAAATACAGTATCTGTCGATAAAGATAATTATCAAGCAGAGCTGATCGACACAGATTATTATAAAGAATCCGATCTGAAAAATTGAGAGGAACCAAACAAGGAACTAAAGAGATCTAAGTCAGAGAGAGGATAAGAATTATGGCGGATTGTATTTTAAAAATGGCAGATATCACCAAAAAATTTTCTGGAATCCGAGCGTTAGATTGCGTGAATCTGATGATTGAGCGTGGGGAAATCCATGCATTGTGCGGAGAAAACGGAGCGGGAAAATCAACATTGATGAATGTCTTGAGCGGCTTGTATCCATATGGCTCCTATGACGGGGAAATCTTTTATGATGGAAAGCTGTGTCAATTCAAAGATTTGAAAGATAGTGAAGAAAAAGGCATCGTCATCATTCATCAAGAATTAGCATTAAGTCCTTATCTTTCAGTAAAAGAGAATATTTTTCTCGGAAATGAACAAGCAGAAAGAGGCGTGATTGATTGGGAACTGACAGAAAAGAAAACGTATGAATTGCTGAACAAAGTCGGTTTGTCTATCGACCCGAATCTTCTAGTATCCCAGATTGGCGTAGGGCAACAGCAACTAGTTGAAATAGCTAAAGCATTATCAAAATCCGTCCGTCTATTGATTTTGGATGAGCCTACCGCTGCATTGAATGAAGAAGAAAGCGCGAATTTGCTGAGATTGATCCGAGAGCTGAAAGAGCAGGGTGTAACCTCCATCATTATTTCACATAAGCTGAATGAAATCGTGGATATCGCAGATCGAATCACCATTTTACGGGATGGACAGACGATTGAGACGCTAGAAAATGAAATGATCAGCGAAGAGCGTATTATTCGCGGGATGGTGGGCAGAGATTTAGTTGATCGTTATCCTGAAAGAAAACCGGATATTGGAGAAGTTTATTTTAAAGTAGAAGACTGGACGGTCTATCACCCTCTTGATCAGGAGCGAATCATAAACGACCATATCAACTTGCATTTGAAAAAAGGAGAGATTGTAGGAATAGCTGGGCTGATGGGAGCGGGCAGAACTGAATTCGCTATGAGTCTATTTGGACATTCTTATGGAAGCAAGATATCCGGACGTATATCAAAGGAAGGGGCAGAGATATCAGTTAAGACCGTTCCTTCAGCCATTGCAAACGGACTCGCTTATGTCTCGGAGGACCGAAAATCTTTAGGACTGAATCTGCTGATGGATATTCGGGAAAACGTGACGCTGAGCAGTTTGGATAAAATAAGTCAAAAAGGAGTATTAGATAAAGAAAAAGAAGTAACTGAGGCAGAAAATTTCCGGAAAAAGATGCGTATAAAAACAAACTCCATCCATCAAATTGTCAGTAGTCTTAGTGGTGGGAATCAACAAAAAGTCGTTTTATCCAAGTGGCTGATGACACAACCCGATATTCTTTTTTTAGATGAGCCAACCCGTGGGATAGACGTTGGGGCAAAATATGAGATCTACACGATTATCGAAGAAATGGCAGCAAACGGCAAAGCTGTCTGTCTTATCTCTTCTGAACTTCCTGAAATCTTAGGAATGTGTGATCGAATCTATACGATGAACGAAGGACGTATTACAGGAGAAGTCTCGCGAGAAGAGGCAGATCAGGAAGTCTTGATGAAATTAATGACGAAAGAAGAGGTGGGGTAAGTTGGAACAAGCAAAAAATCTTACGGATAAAAAAGAGAAAAAACTAAATTTGAAAAGTAGAGCAGCTGATCTTTTTGGTCGCTACAGCATGGTGATCATTTTAGCGGGACTACTTATTGCGTTTCAATTGATGACAGATGGTATTTTCTGGCGTCCATTGAATATAACTAACCTTGTTTTGCAAAATAGTCATATATTAGTACTAGCTGCAGGGATGTTATTAGTTGTGCTCTTAGGTCATGTGGATTTGTCGGTAGGGTCAGTGATGGCGTTTGTTGGTGCAATTGCGGGCATGATGATGGTCAATCGCCAAATGAACCCGTGGGTGACAGTCATCACATGTCTTGCAGTAGGCGGGCTGATCGGCGCATGGCAAGGTTTTTGGATAGCTTATGCTGGGATACCGGCGTTTATCGTGACTTTAGCAGGATTGCTGATGTTTCGTGGACTGACACAAGTTGTTCTAGGAGGCCAATCTCTGGCACCTTTTCCAGCTGTTTTCCAAAAAATGTCTACGGGTTATTTACCAGACTTAAGCGAAGGAAGTAGCCTTCACTTCTTGACATTGATTTTAGGAATGATCATCACCATCGTGTTAGTTGTTGGGCAATGGCGAACAAGAAATCGTCGGAAAAATCATTTATTTGAAGTGGAATCTCCAACAGCTTTCTTGGTAAAGGCGGTATTTACAGCAGTCGTTGTACTAGGGATAACTTATATCTTTGCCTCTTATCAAGGATATCCGATCATTTTGATCATTCTCGGTTTGATCGTCGCAGCATATGGGTTTTTGACAAATAAAACAGTAGCAGGTCGCCAGATTTATGCGACGGGCGGAAATCGAAAAGCGGCTGAACTATCAGGAATCAAAACAAAGCGGATCACGTTCTGGGTTTTCGTCAACATGGGAGTCATGGCAGCTTTAGCTGGATTAGTCTTAGCAGCTCGGTTAAATGCGGCGACACCTCAAGCGGGTACTTCGATGGAACTAGATGCGATGGCGGCAGTATATTTTGGCGGTGCTTCGACATCCGGCGGCATCGGAACGATTATGGGGGCGATTGTCGGTGGCTTGGTCATGGGTGTATTGAACAATGGCATGTCGATTTTAGGCGTTGGGGTAGATTGGCAGCAGGCGATCAAAGGGTTGATCTTGCTTTTAGCCGTTGTATTAGACTTGTATAACAAGAAAAAACGGACAACGTAGGAGAACATCGTTTATTCAGAAAAAAGACTGTGACAAGACATTTGTCACAGCCTTTTTCCTACGATTAGTCAAGTAAAAGGTGCAAGAAAAATAGCTCGTAAACGAAAGCGACAAAATCAAGGCACACCAAATAAAGCCCCGTTCGTAAAAAATTTTCGATCTGGGCAAAGAAGTGGTATACTGTAAGTGGTTTAGTTAATGGTCCACTGAGACCGCGTACGCATAGTCGTACTCTGTATGTGCCCTAACCATAGCGTGCATACATTTCAGAAGCTTGTTCATACAAGCAACTGTGGCAACCTTCTCTTTCTTAGGGATAGGTTGCTTTTTTAATTTGTAGTAATAATCGACAATATGATTAGGAGCTGCGCGTTGCTGGCGAATCATATTTCGAATGGTGAAGAAAATAATTTTCCGTGCTTTGGGATTACCACGCTTATTGATGCGGTCTTGGCCAGTATACTTACCTGATTGATACCGTCGGATGTCGATTCCGACAAAAGCATTCAATTGTTTATGGGTTTTAAATCGTGTGATATCTCCTAATTCACCGAGCAATAAAGCGGCTGTGAGTGCGCCAATCCCAGGGAACGTTTGGTACAACAAAAAGCAAGGAGAGCCTTCGGCTTTTTTGATCATTTGTGTCGCCAGTGCTTCTTTTTGTTCGAGTAAATCTTGGAGAAGTTCGGCGTAATAGATTGTTTTTTGACATTGGATACTGTCTTTTTCAACAGCTGGATAGGCACACTGTGCATAGTGGATGATTTGATCTGCCTTTTGCTCGGCACGATTCGCGGAGATTTTTTTCCGTGTTTCGTTGATCAGTTTATTTTTTATTTTTGTCCGAGTAGATGCCAATACAAAATCTGGATGGGGAAAAAGACGGATCAATGTCAATGCGTAAGGGGTCAGCCTGTTTGAAAAGAACTGTTCAAGCTCTGGAAAAGTCAACTGAAGACAGTTGTGTAAATCCATGCGCAGACGAGTGATTTTCTTCTCAATTTCTTGATAAAAACGGGCTAAATCGCGCATCTCTAAGTAAAAATTGCTTTGTACTTCTTTTGGCTGACGTTGACTTTTAAGATGAGTCTGTGCGAGCCGATGGGCATCCGATTTATCTGTTTTCCAACTGCGTAAGGTGCTTTCTTCCATCTGTTTTTTCGCTTCTAACGGGTTTAACAAACAGTAAGAAAAGTGATGATCTTGAAAGAACTTTTCGACTGGTCTGGAATAAATCCCCGTTGCTTCAAAAACAATCAATGGACGTTCAGGCAAGTGCTGGATCTCTTCGAGTAATGCATGAAATCCTCTTTGAGTGTGTTCAATCTCGTCTTCAAATAAGCAGGTGTCGTCTTTGTATAGGACACTGTAGCTGTGTCCCATTGAAACATCTAATGCAAGAATGTAAGGCATTTGTTTTCCTCCTTTTTAAGTTTTGAAAGAACTTTACTGCTTCATTTCGATTCCAATTTCCTATACACGGGCTCATGGCCCCAACATACGTAAACCTGATTCTAAAATGACAGTAAAGAAGTTCGGTTTTTGATAGGGACTCGTAGTCCTCAAGGCTTTGTTCGAACTTTCTTTCACTCTTCACTATAATCTAAAAATAGAAAATAGAGGAGAACATCATTCGTCAATGATGTTCCCCTCTAATCTTAGTATGTTTTTTTCGCTAAAAGCGAACATTCATTGCTTCGTTTGTATAGACTAAAAATAATGTATGTTTTTTTACCATTCGTATAAATTCTCTTTTTGCTCTTGATTTTTTCGCTTAATTGAGTTAAATTACATAGGGCGCTAAAAAAAGCCCTGATTAAATTAATAATGTTCGTGTTTTGCTGGATGTGAACATCAGGAGGATAATGTAATGAAAGTATTTGATTACGAAGATATTCAATTAATTCCTAATAAATGTATCGTAAATAGCCGTTCTGAATGTGATACAACGGTCACATTAGGTAAACATACATTCAAAATGCCAGTAGTGCCTGCCAACATGCAGACGATTATTGATGAAACGATTGCAGAATTCTTAGCGGAAAATGGTTATTTCTATATCATGCATCGGTTTGATGAAGCAGCCCGAATTCCGTTTATCAAAAAAATGAAAAAGCGCGGATTGATTACCTCAATCAGTGTTGGCGTCAAGAAAGAGGAATATTCCTTTATAGAGAAGTTGGCAGAAGAATCGCTAAATCCTGATTATATCACTATCGACATCGCACATGGACATGCTAACTCAGTTATTGATATGATCCAGCATATTAAAAAATATTTGCCTGAAACTTTTGTGATTGCCGGTAATGTTGGTACACCGGAAGCCGTCCGTGAATTGGAAAATGCGGGTGCAGATGCAACAAAAGTCGGGATTGGTCCAGGAAAAGTATGTATTACAAAAATCAAGACAGGCTTTGGAACTGGAGGCTGGCAACTGGCCGCTCTTAGATGGTGTGCGAAAGCAGCTCGCAAGCCGATCATCGCTGACGGTGGGATCAGAACACATGGCGATATTGCAAAATCTGTCCGTTTTGGAGCGACAATGGTTATGATTGGCTCATTGTTTGCCGGTCACGAGGAATCTCCTGGCGAAACAAAAGTCGAAAACGGAATTGTATATAAAGAATACTTTGGTTCTGCTTCAGAATTCCAAAAAGGTGAAAAACGAAATGTTGAAGGAAAGAAAATCTGGATCCAACATAAAGGATCTTTGAAAGATACACTAGTGGAAATGCAACAAGACCTTCAGTCATCTATTTCATATGCTGGAGGAAGAGATCTGGAATCCATTCGGAAAGTTGATTATGTCATCGTGAAAAATTCGATTTTTAATGGAGATACGATCTAAATAATGAGTAAAATATCAGCGGAAGGTTCATAACAGAACCTTCCGTTTTTTATGTTTTGCAAAAAAAAGCTTTTCTTTTTTCTCGTAAATTCGGTAAAATCAATAGAAAGAATGGACAACAGAAAAGAGAGGACTATGTGGGGAAAAGTAGAGAAAAAACAAGGACCGATTTATCGTCAAATCATGGAACAGATCATGAGAGAAATCGAAAGTGGAAGAATCAATCCTGGAGATCAACTTGAATCGGAACGAAAACTAGGGCAATTTTTTGGTGTAAATCGTTCCACCGTTGTTCATGCATTGGAAGAACTTAGAGAGCTTGGCGTATTAACAAGTAAACGTGGCAGCGGTTGGTTCGTCAATCAGACTGAATGGGGGAAATTCGCCGTTCCAAGAATCGATTGGCGACGAATGATCTCACCTCGCTATGAACAGACGGATTGGTATGAACAAAAAATAAAAGAAGCAAAGCAGAGCCAAAAAACATTGTTCCTTGACTTATATGCGAGTGAGATGCCAGATGAGCTTTTGCCGAATTTTGAGTTTCCTTCTTATTCTCTTGAAGAAATCTTAGCGGAAGAAAAAGAAATGGATCTTTTAGGCTATACTCCGTTACGTAACAAAATCAAACAGTATTTGGAAAGTAAATTTGAACTGACCTTTTCCCTAAACCAGCTTCTGGTGACTGGTGGTGGTCAGCAAGCAATCTTTTTGATCTTACAAACGATTCTTTCTGCTGGAGAGGGGATAGCTGTAGAGTCACCTTCTTTTTTTTACCGATTACCTCTTTTCAAAGCTTCAGGAACGCGTTTATTTGGGATACCGATGGATGAAGAAGGGATCGACTTAGAAAAACTGAAAGAATCGATCCAAAAAAATAAATTGAAAGCAGTGCTGATCAACCCCAATTTTCAAAACCCTACAGGAAAAGTGATGAGTCAAAAGCGACGAGAAAAGCTAGTAGAATTGTGTCGGCAGTATCGGCTTCCAATTATTGAAGACGATGTATTTACGGACCTTTCATTTCTAAACCAAGATGAAGTTCTTCCTATACGAACGATTGATCCGGATAATGTATTATATGTCGGTTCGTTATCTAGAATTTTAGGAAAAACAACGAAAATCGGTTGGTTGATCGGACCAGAGGCCTTTATCTCGCAACTAGCTAAAGCGCAAGAAATGATGGAGTTTTCGATGAACATCCTTACACAAATCACGGCCGCTAATATATTTGATGAAGCAATTGATTTGAAAATGTTGGATGTAAGAAAAAAATTGAAAGAAAAAAGCCAACTGATAAGCATTTGGGCGGAGTCTCAATCGTTTTTCAAGCTTCATTCGATTTTAGGTGGTTATTATGCTTGGATCACTTGGGATGGAAAAAAGCTGGACCCTCAACTAGCAGAAAAAGTAGTAGATTTGGGTCTAGGAATCGCACCAAGTCTACTTTTTGGGCAAGATATAAATGGAATCAGAATCAATTACAGTCGTCTAGATGAAGCCAACATATCGTTGTTTTATTCAAAGATGAAAATTTTAGAACAGTGGTTAACAGAATAATTTCACAAAGTAAAAAGATTAAAGAATATAACAGCTGGGATTTAAATTTCCGGCTGTTTCTTTTTTTTTCGTAAAAAGAAGACGAGGCAAAGTATTAGAGAAAAATACACTCTTTGTATAGCCATTCACGATGTCTTAAGAAAATAAATAGTTGCAGCAAAACTGTATAACACCAGCGTTTCTAAATAGAAACAGATCATTGTAAGTTTGATTAGAAAATAGAAAAAACACAGCCTAAATATAAAACGCTTTCCTAATTGTGATTATATTCACTAAAGCTGTTAATATGCGGATTGACATAATTTCCTTTCATCGTGAAAATTTGTGCTTTTAGCTTGTATTTCTCATAAATCCATGATAATTTATTAATGAAGACGGTTAAATAGTGATACAGTTTTATTCGCTGTTTCAATCGCAGAATGAAGAGATTTTCTTATAGATGAGAGAGGAATGTGTGACAAATGGCAAACAAAAAAGCACCGATCGACTTCCAAGCACTGCTAGATGAAGTCAATGCAGATTTCCCAGTATATCAAGCACTTGATCAAGATGGAAACGTAGTTAACAAAGATTTAGTACCTGATTTATCCGATGATGAACTCGTTGAATTAATGACTCACATGGTATGGTCTCGTGTATTAGACCAACGTTCCACAGCGCTGAACCGCCAAGGACGCCTAGGCTTTTTTGCACCAACTGCAGGACAAGAGGCAAGTCAGCTGGCCAGCGCGTATGCATTTGATAAAGAAGATGTTCTTCTTCCAGGTTATCGAGATGTCCCTCAACTAGTAAAACATGGTTTACCTTTATCCCAAGCATTTTTATGGTCTAGAGGACATGCTGCAGGTAATTCTTATCCAGAAGAATTGAAAGCTCTACCACCACAAATCATCATCGGTGCACAATATGTACAAGCAGCCGGTGTTGCATTAGGTTTGAAGAAACGCAACAAGAAAAATGTTGTCTTCACTTATACTGGTGATGGCGGTTCATCACAAGGTGATTTTTACGAAGCAATCAATTTCGCTGGCGCTTACCATGCAAATGCTGTGTTTTATATCCAAAACAACGGGTATGCGATCTCTACACCTCGTGAAAAACAAACCGCAGCAAAAACACTTGCACAAAAAGCTGTCGCAGCTGGGATTCCAGGTATTCAAGTCGATGGAATGGATCCGCTTGCAGTGTATACTGTATCTAAAATGGCACGGGAATGGGCGATCAGCGGAAATGGACCAGTCCTAATCGAAACACTGACTTATCGTTACGGACCCCATACACTATCTGGGGACGATCCAACACGCTACCGTACAAAAGACACAGATGACGAATGGCAGAGAAAAGATCCATTGATCCGCTTCCGTAAATATCTGACGGAAAAAGGACTTTGGTCTGAAGAAAAAGAAGAACAAGTGATTGAAGCAACTAAAGAAGAAATCAAAGCAGCTATCGCAGAAGCCGACAAAGTTCCAAAACAAAAGGTTTCAGATTTCTTGAAAAACATGTTCGAAGTATCTCCACAATCAATCAAAGAACAAATTGCAATTTATGAAGCGAAGGAGTCGAAATAATCATGGCACAAAAAACAATGATCCAAGCAATCACCGATGCCTTAGCACTTGAACTAGAAAATGACGAGAATGTCGTTGTTTTTGGTGAAGATGTTGGGAAAAACGGAGGAGTTTTCCGGGCAACTGAAGGATTGCAGGAAAAATTCGGAGAAGACCGAGTATTCGATACTCCTTTAGCTGAATCTGGAATCGCAGGGTTGAGTTTTGGGCTTGCGTTGGAAGGATTTCGTCCAGTTCCTGAAATCCAATTCTTTGGTTTTATTTTCGAAGCAATGGATGAAGTAGTAGCTCAAATGGCTCGTACAAGATATCGAATGAGCGGTACTAGAAATCTACCAATCACGATCCGTTCACCATTTGGTGGCGGTGTTCATACACCAGAACTGCATTCAGATAATTTAGAAGGTTTGATTGCCCAGTCTCCTGGTATTCGAGTAGTGATCCCATCAAATCCTTACGATGCAAAAGGACTATTGATTTCTTCTATTAGAAGTAACGATCCAGTTGTTTTCCTAGAACACATGAAACTATATCGCTCATTCCGAGAAGAAGTGCCGGATGAAGCTTACGAAGTTCCTTTGGACAAAGCAGCAGTTACTCGTGAAGGAACAGATGTATCTGTTATCACATACGGGGCAATGGTGCGTGAAGCAATCAAAGCAGCAGATAATCTTGCAAAAGAAAATATCTCTGTTGAAATCATTGATCTTCGTACAGTTGCGCCATTAGATGTAGAAACGATCATTCAATCCGTGGAAAAAACGGGTCGCGTAGTCGTTGTCCAAGAAGCACAACGACAAGCGGGTGTTGCTGCGCAAGTAGTTTCTGAGATCTCAGAACGCGCTATCCTTTCATTAGAAGCCCCAATCGGACGAGTTTCTGCACCTGATACAGTCTTCCCGTTTGGTCAAGCAGAAAATGTTTGGTTGCCAAACGCAAAAGATATCGAAGACAAAGTAAAAGAGATCGCGGAATTTTAAGAAAAGAAGGGACGAAACAAAGTCATGGCTTATCAATTTAAATTGCCGGATATCGGTGAAGGAATTGCAGAAGGTGAAATCGTCAAATGGTTCGTCAAACCAGGAGATACGATTAATGAAGATGATACATTATTAGAAGTTCAAAACGACAAATCAGTAGAAGAAATCCCCTCACCTGTAACAGGAACGGTTAAAAATGTCATTGTTCCAGAAGGTACAGTAGCAAATGTTGGGGATGTATTGGTAGAAATCGATGCACCAGGACACGAAGACAATGAAGGGGACAGTGGTGTAGCCGCAGAATCCCAAACTCCAGCTAACCCGGCTGCTGAACCAACTGTTGATACAGAATCAGCTGGATCGTCAAGCGAAGGAGTCTTCCAATTCAAGTTACCGGATATCGGTGAAGGAATTGCAGAAGGTGAAATCGTCAAATGGTTCGTCAAACCAGGAGATACAATCAATGAAGATGATACATTATTAGAAGTTCAAAACGACAAATCAGTAGAAGAAATCCCGTCACCCGTAACCGGGACAGTTAAAAACGTGATTGTCCCAGAAGGCACAGTAGCAAATGTTGGGGACGTGTTAGTAGAAATCGATGCTCCTGGACACAATGGTGCACCATCAACTAGTGCGCCATCAGCTGAAGCACCAAAAGAAAAAGTGGAAACATCAGGTTCAGCAAGTGTCGTTGAAGCTGCCGATCCCAATAAACGTGTATTGGCTATGCCATCTGTTCGTCAATTTGCCCGCGAAAAAGATGTAGATATCTCACAAGTAACTGCAACTGGAAAAGGTGGCAGAGTAACAAAAGAGGACATCGAAAACTTCTTGACAGGTGGTCCAAGCAGTGCACCAGCGAAATCAGAAGCGCCAGAAGCGGCAGCGCCGAAAGAAGCAGCTGCTGCAGCAGAAAGCAAACCAGCTGCAACAGCAAAACCATTCAAGTCCAACTTAGGAGATTTGGAAGAACGTGTAGCAATGACACCAACACGTAAAGCTATTGCTAAAGCAATGGTCAACAGTAAGCATACAGCTCCACACGTGACATTGCATGATGAAGTAGAAGTGTCTAAACTATGGGATAACCGGAAACGATTTAAAGAAGTTGCTGCTGCAAATGGTACGAAACTTACTTTCTTGCCATATGTCGTGAAAGCTTTAACAGCGACTGTGAAGAAATACCCAGTATTGAATGCATCTATCGACGATGCAAACCAAGAAATCGTTTATAAACATTACTACAATATCGGTATTGCAACTGATACGGATCACGGACTATATGTACCAAATGTGAAAGATGCAGACCGCAAAGGAATGTTTGCTATTGCAGACGAAATCAATGAGAAAGCAAAATTAGCTCATGACGGCAAACTATCTGCAGAAGATATGCGCAATGGAACGATTACGATCAGCAATATCGGATCTGTAGGTGGCGGTTGGTTTACACCAGTCATCAACTATCCAGAAGTAGCTATTTTAGGTGTAGGAACGATTGCACAACAACCAATCGTAAATGCTGAAGGCGAAATCGTTGTCGGTCGTGTGATGAAACTGTCATTAAGTTTCGATCACCGTATCGTAGATGGAGCAACTGCGCAACAAGCAATGAATAATATCAAACGTCTTTTAGCTGATCCAGAGCTATTAATGATGGAAGGATGATAAACAAATGGTAGTTGGAGATTTTGCTGTAGAATTAGATACAGTTGTAATCGGTGCGGGACCTGGTGGCTATGTAGCTGCCATCCGCGCTGCTGAAATGGGACAAAAAGTAGCAATCATTGAAAGAGAGTATATTGGCGGTGTTTGTTTGAACGTCGGCTGTATTCCTTCAAAAGCACTGATAGCTGCAGGACACCATTATCAAGAGTCACTAGATTCTGAAATGTTTGGAGTAACTAGTGAAAATGTCAAACTAGATTTTGCGAAAACACAAGAATGGAAAGAAAACAAAGTTGTTCATACGTTGACTTCTGGTGTTGGTTTCCTATTAAAAAAACATAAGGTTGAAACAATCGAAGGAGAAGCGTTCTTCGTAGATGATCACACACTACGCGTCATTCATCCAGATTCAGCTCAAACTTATTCGTTCAATAACGCAATCATCGCAACAGGTTCCCGTCCAATCGAGATTCCAGGATTTAAGTTCGGAGGACGTGTGTTAGATTCTACTGGCGGATTAGCATTGAAAGAAGTACCTAAGAAATTTGTGATCATCGGTGGCGGTGTGATTGGTGCCGAATTGGGCGGAGCGTACGCAAACTTAGGAGCAGAAGTAACGATCCTTGAAGGCTCACCACAAATTTTACCAACTTACGAAAAAGATCTAGTAAAATTAGTAGAAGATGATTTCAAGAAAAAAGGCGTAACAGTCGTAACGAATGCAATGGCGAAAGAAGCAGTCGATAACGGCGACAGCGTGACAGTGAAATATGCAGTGGATGGGAAAGAAGAATCCGTTACTGCTGATTATGTGATGGTCACTGTAGGTCGTCGTCCGAATACGGATGATATGGGCTTAGAACAAGCAGGCGTCGAAGTAGGAGAACGAGGATTGATCACGGTAGATAAACAAGGACGTACGAACGTACCCAATATCTATGCCATCGGTGATATCGTTCCAGGGGCGGCATTAGCACACAAAGCCAGTTATGAAGCAAAAATCGCTGCTGAAGCAATCTCTGGCAAAAAAGTAGCTGTAGATTATAAAGCAATGCCGGCAGTAGCCTTTACTGATCCTGAATTGGCTTCTGTAGGTATGACAATCAAAGAAGCAAAAGATGCTGGTATCGAAGCAAAAGCATATAAATTCCCATTTTCAGGGAACGGTAGAGCATTATCGCTTGGTAAAACAGAAGGATTCATCCGTCTAGTTACGACAATCGAAGATAACGTGCTGATTGGTGCACAAATCGGGGGAGTCGGTGCAAGCGATATGGTTTCTGAATTAGCTTTAGCAATCGAATCAGGAATGAATGCTGAAGATATCGCCTTGACGATTCATCCGCATCCATCTCTTGGCGAAATCGTCATGGATGCTTCGGAATTAGCATTAGGCTTGCCAATTCATATTTGATTTGAATAATATAGGCGAAACGCAACTGAGAAATCAGTTGCGTTTTTTTCTTTTTCTGGAAAATAATGGTACGTATTTTTATTACATAAACTGATATCATAAAAAATAAACAGAAATATTTGAGTAATGTATCCATCAAATGGGAAAGAAGGAAGTTAGAAATGAAAATTCCAGGAACTGAGGTAGGCGCAAGCATCCAAATTGACCCATCGTTATCACTTGATCAACAACCACAAATAGAACAGATTAGACAATTGATTCGTAGAACTGAAGAGCGCTTCTTTGATCATTTGTCTGATTTGTTTGACGCAGATTCCGAGAAATACGCAAAGATTGAAACTATCATGCTCCGAAATGCTAATATCGATGGACCTTCTTTGCTCGAGGTACTTGAGCGTAAAGGTAAAGGAATTGAACGAAGCCAAGTAGTATTTGCAGATGATTCTGAATTGATTTGGTATAAAAAAAATACGATTATAGCGCTTAGAGAACAATCTGATATAGAAGCAAGTAATACATTATGGGAAACATACGCTAAAAATCAAGATCATACCCTTCGTGAAATCATGAACCCTAGCTTTGATAAACTTATCAATGAAGAAAAAATTTTTATAAATAATGGAGTACAAGAAAGGCTAAGAAGGAAAGCAGAACGTCAAATGGAAGAAAAAAACAAAAACGGCCAGACAATCCGAGTGATTAACTCTCAATTACTCGCCAAGAGTAGAAAAACAAGCAATCTTACACGTGATCATCTAAGATAAATCAAGTTTTTTTGGAATTAATACGAAGAAACTCAATAATAGATAAGAATGATAAAAAGGAGTAAGTTTTCAGTCTCCTTTTTTATTTCTTTTTTATTATCAATAATTTAATTATGTAAACTTGTGATACGACTACTTCTTGGTTTATTACCGTCTCCTATGCTACACTAAAGAAGAATATGAAATAGGAGAGTTGAAGATGCAAGAATATCAGTATCCACTTGATTTAGACTGGACAACAGATGAAATGGTCATTGTAATGAAGATGTGGGAAGATCTGGAACGTGCGAACGAAAAAGGGATAAACAATGAAGATTTTTTGAAGACCTATCAGCAGTTCAAAACAGTTGTCAAATCCATCGGAGAAGAAAAACGATTGGGTCGGGAATTTGAGAAAGCTTCCGGGTACTCCTTATATCGTACAGTGCAGCAAGCAAAAAAAAATCCAAACAAAACTTTGAGAATGAACGGGTGAGATAAATGGAACAGATGATTGATCATATCAAATCCTGGCTAGAAGAAGCTGGTGAGAAAATCCAATCTTCTCAACAAACATTAACGATCTCGCAAAAATCAAATCGAACGGATCTAGTGACAAATGTTGACCGTAACATCCAGAATTTTCTAATCGAAAAAATCCATTCCTATGATTCAGAGGCGAAAATATTGGCAGAAGAAGAAGGGTATAATCAACTAGCAGATCTTGATGGAAGAGTCTTTATCATTGATCCTATTGATGGCACATTGAATTTCGTGATTGAAGGGGAAAATTTTTGTATCATGCTCGCTGTTTATGAATCCGGCGTTGGAAAACTTGGTTTCATTTATGACGTCATGAGAAATGAGCTTTTTTGGGGTGGAAAAGGAATAGGTGTTTACAAAAATGATAAACCAATGCCTAAACCAGCAAATAAATCTTTATCAGAAGGCTTACTTGGTGTGAATAGCTATCTTTTCGGTCATAATAAATATGGAATCCGAGAGATTGCGGAAAGCAGCATGGGAACACGTATGTACGGGTGTGCAGGTCTTGAACTAGCCGCAATCTTGAAAGGAAACCATATTGCTTACATTTCGAACCTCAGTCCTTGGGATTATGCAGCGGGAAATGTCTTATTGGAAGAGTTTGGTATGGTAACAAGCGGTCTTTTTGGCACTCCATTGACCTTTGATAAAAGGGAATACTATTTAGCAGGGACTCCTTGTGCATATGCAGAAATCGCAGACCTTTTGAAAAAAGAAGGCTGAAAAAAGGTAGAAAACATTCACAAAGATGATAAAAACGGGCAAAAGATTAATTTTCTCGAAAAAATGAAAACATTTTACTATATTTCATGAAAAAAGTCTGCTATAATTAGCAGTCGAGTAAAATTTGCCCTGTCATAAAGAACCAATAAAAAAGGAGTTAGTTACATTGAATTATAGAAACGATATCCGTAACGTCGCAATTATTGCCCACGTTGACCACGGAAAAACAACATTAGTTGATGAACTGTTAAAACAATCAGATACATTAGACGCACATACACAATTGCAAGAACGTGCGATGGACTCAAATGCGCTAGAAAAAGAACGTGGTATCACGATTTTAGCCAAAAACACAGCTGTAGACTATAAAGGAATTCGCGTAAATATCATGGATACTCCAGGACACGCGGACTTCGGTGGCGAAGTAGAACGGATCATGAAAATGGTTGACGGCGTCGTGTTGGTCGTAGATGCATATGAAGGAACAATGCCTCAAACACGTTTTGTATTGAAAAAAGCATTGGAACAACATATCACACCAATCGTTGTCGTAAACAAGATTGACAAACCTTCTGCTCGTCCTGAGCATGTCGTTGATGAAGTACTTGAACTATTCATCGAATTGGGAGCAGATGATGATCAGTTAGACTTTCCTGTGATTTATGCGTCTGCACTGAATGGTACGTCAAGCTTATCAGACGACCCTGCAGATCAAGAACCAACAATGGCACCTATTTTTGACACGATCATTGAAAAAATTCCTGCTCCTGTCGATAATAGCGACGAACCATTACAATTCCAAGTTTCATTACTTGACTACAACGATTATGTAGGTCGTATCGGAATCGGACGTGTATTTAGAGGAACAATCAAAGTAGGCGACCAAGTAGCATTAATTAAATTAGACGGAACAGTTAAGAAATTCCGTGTAACGAAATTATTTGGTTTCTTTGGACTAAAACGTCTAGAGATTCAAGAAGCAAAAGCTGGAGACTTGATTGCTGTCTCAGGTATGGAAGACATCTTTGTCGGTGAAACAGTTACTCCTGTGGATCATCAAGATGCGTTACCTATCCTTCACATTGACGAACCAACATTGCAAATGACTTTCTTAGTTAATAATTCACCATTTGCCGGTCGTGAAGGTAAATATGTAACTGCTCGTAAAATTGAAGAACGTTTGATGGCAGAACTTCAAACAGATGTATCTTTACGAGTTGAACCAACAAACTCTCCAGATGCTTGGACTGTTTCTGGTCGTGGAGAATTGCATTTGTCTATCTTGATTGAAAACATGCGTCGTGAAGGATACGAATTGCAAGTATCTCGTCCAGAAGTTATTGAAAAAGAAATCGATGGTGTAAAATGCGAACCGTTTGAACGCGTACAAATCGACACACCAGAAGAATACATGGGTAGTGTCATCGAATCCTTGAGCTTACGTAAAGGTGAAATGCAAGATATGGTCCATACAGGAAACGGACAAATCCGTTTGACATTCTTGACCCCTGCCCGTGGTTTGATCGGTTATTCAACTGAATTCCTTTCAATGACGCGCGGTTACGGAATCATGAACCATACTTTTGATCAATATTTGCCAATGCTTCCTGGTCAAATCGGTGGACGTCACCAAGGTGCGCTTGTTTCAATCGATACCGGTAAAGCAACGACCTATTCTATCATGAGTATCGAAGAACGCGGTACAGTCTTCGTAGAACCAGGTACAGAAGTATATGAAGGAATGATTATCGGAGAAAACAGCCGTGATAATGATTTGACTGTCAACATCACGAAAGCAAAACAAATGACAAACGTACGGTCTGCTACTAAAGACCAAACATCTGTCATCAAAAAACCAAAACAATTGACGTTGGA
Organism: Enterococcus sp. DA9; assembly: GCF_008000875.1. Taxonomy (NCBI): domain Bacteria; kingdom Bacillati; phylum Bacillota; class Bacilli; order Lactobacillales; family Enterococcaceae; genus Enterococcus; species Enterococcus sp. DA9. Next base: position 2,255,712 of record NZ_CP042839.1, on the reverse strand, counting down.
AGAATCTTTGGAATTCTTGAATGATGATGAATATTGCGAAGTAACACCAGAAAGCATTCGCTTGAGAAAACAAATTTTAGAGAAAAATGCTCGTGAAAAAGCATCTAAAAAGAAAAAATAATCTGTAAAAGGATGAAGAGAGAAACCAGCTTGTTATAAAAAATAGCTGGTTTCTTTTTTTGTCCAACTCATTTCTGTGGAGAAGTCATCGTTGTCAATGGACATAAATTCAGAAAATACGCCAAAAGACATTTTAAAGACTTTTAAAGAACTTAACTCCGACGTGTTTTTGTTTCATATCGCACTTATGTTTCACGAGAGGGCCGACTTGTCCTTCGGTGAAAACCGAAGTAAAATGGCAAGGGAAAGGAGCGGGAAGATGAACGACTTATTAAAACAATACTTTGGTTATGATAAGTTTAGACCTGGTCAAAAAGAAATTATCCAGAAAGTCATTGATCAGGAAAATGTATTAGGGATCATGCCTACCGGAAGTGGGAAATCAATCTGTTACCAGCTTCCATCTTTACTATTAGATGGGCTTACTGTGGTTGTATCCCCTTTGATCTCTCTGATGAAGGATCAGGTGGATGCAGCAAATCAATTAGGTATACCCGCCACTTTTATCAATAGCTCGTTAGATGGTTACGAAACAGCTAGGCGCTTCCAAGAAATCGATAGGCAGCAGTATCGTTTACTTTATATTGCTCCAGAACGTTTTATCATGCCGGATTTCATTCAAGCGATGAATCGATGGAACGTCTGTATGATTGCCATTGACGAGGCGCATTGTATCTCTCAGTGGGGGCATGATTTCCGTCCAAGTTATTTACAAATGGCGAAACAGCTAAATCAACTGCCAAATCGACCTGTTATTGTTGCACTGACAGCTACAGCAACTATACAAGTAGCCGCTGACATAAAACGACTTTTAAAAATCCCTGACGGCAATCACATCCAGACTGGTTTTGAACGGGAAAATCTCCGCTTTCAAGTAGTGAAAGACCAAAAAAAAGAACAGTATCTAGTCGAGTATTTGAAAATCAACAAAAATCAATCTGGTATTATTTATGCAGCGACGAGAAAAGAAGTAGACCGAATCTATCATTTGCTTAAAAAATTTGGATTTTCTATAGGCAGATATCATGGTGGCCTAAATGAGAATGAACGAACGGCAATGCAAGAGGCCTTTTTATACGATCGCTTACAGCTAATCGTAGCGACCAATGCATTCGGCATGGGCATAAATAAAAGCAATGTCCGTTTTGTTGTCCATTATCAAATCCCTGGCTCTCTAGAAGCATACTATCAGGAAGCTGGTCGTGCGGGAAGAGATGGTCTTTCCAGTGAAGCCATCCTGCTTTTCGCTCCTCAAGATACTCAGGTCCAAAAGTTTTTTATCCAGCAGTCCCAAAGAGAAGAGGAGCAAAAGCAAAAAGAATATGAAAAATTAAAAGCGATGACAGAATACGCGTATATAGAATCCTGTCTTCAGCAATACATCCTAAACTATTTTGGCGAGACAAGCAGTCCGTGCAATCGTTGTGGTAACTGTTTAGATGATAGAGAAATAGTAGAAGTAACGACACAAGCACAGATGGTCCTTTCTTGTTTGAAACGTATGGGGGAGAATTATGGCAAGCAGATGCTAATGAAAGTCTTAGCAGGATCGAAAGAACAAAAGCTGCGAGCCTTAGGGTTTGAACGTTTATCTACCTATGGACTGATGAAAAATCAATCGCAAAAAGAAACGATGCAGTTGATTGAATATTTGATATCGAATGGCTATCTTCTGACCGTTAATGGAGAATATCCTATCTTGAAAGTAACAGAAAGAGGGATCCAAGTATTAAAAGGACAAGAAGCTGTTTATCGAAAGGAACCCAAGAAAGTCCAGCAGCTGTCGGATGAAGAGACCGATACACTATTTGAAGTGTTGCGGGAACTTCGAACGGATCTAGCATCAGAAGCAGGCGTTCCCCCGTATGTCGTATTTTCAGATTCCACCTTGAAAGAAATGAGCCGAATACGTCCATCAAGCAGACTGGAGATGCTTCAGATAAAGGGAGTTGGTCAAAGCAAGCTTGATAAATACGGAGAAGCCTTTTTATCTCGGATAAAAAATATGGATCCTAATGTTCTGGATAAGCAAGAAGGACCATTACGTAAAAATGAATAAAAACAACTGGTTAAATCTGTTTTTTTGCTCCCTATGAAAATGAAATATGTTATAATTGAGGAATTAGAACGGGAGGTAAGCACAGATGGATTCTTTGTCGAAAAAACTTGCGATCCAAGTATTAAATGATGAAGCAGAACGGATCAAACGATTAATCCGAAACCAAAATAACAGTCTCTGTATCTCGCAATGCAAAGCCTTCGAAGAAGTGGTAGATACACAGATGTACGGTTTCTCCCAGCAAGTCGGGTTTGCTGTTCGTATAGGAGTAATCGAAAAAAACGAGGGGCAGCTGATGTTAAGTGAGCTGGAACGAGAATTGAATCAGTTATACAGTGAGGTTTACCAAGAAAATTATGATAAAAAAGAAGTTGGCAAGGAGGAATAGACTTGCCTAAGAAAGTAAAAAAAAGGCATCTATTAGACTATAGTATCTTGATTCCCTATTTGATTTTATGTGTTTTGGGTTTGATCATGGTATATAGTTCTACGTCGTATCTATTATTAGAAAACGGACAAAATCCGTCCGCATCAGTCATTAACCAAAGTATTTTTTGGGTGCTCAGCTTGATTGCTATCGCACTACTCTACAAAATGAAAACAGATGTTTTGAAAAACCAGCGTTTAATCATGGCAGCCATCGCAGTTTTGACGATTTTGCTGCTAATCGTTGTGTTTTTCGGTAAAGAAATCAATGGTGCAAAAGGTTGGCTTCAAATTGCAGGATTTTCGATCCAACCTGCCGAATACCTAAAGATTATTTCTATCTGGTATCTGTCTCTGACTTTATCAAAAAGGCAAAACAGTGTACAAAAAGATTTCCTAGGGACTGTAAAACGTCCACTTGCAATGGTTATCGGACTGACTGCTTTGGTCGCTATCCTTCCCGATTTTGGGAATGCGGCAGTTATCTTTTTGATTATTTTGGTTCTGCTTTTAGCCAGCGGAGTCAATTATGTGTATACTTTGATTGTAGGAGTAGGCGGTTTTTGTTTAAGTACTTTTACGATTTGGCTAATCAATATTACAAACGGAAAAATCTTGCCTGGGCGTTTACAGTATATCTATAATCGCTTTGCTATTTACCAAAATCCTTTCTCGGATGAATTAAATAAAGGCCATCAATTAGTTAACGGCTACTATGCCATGTTCAATGGCGGGTTATTTGGCAGAGGGTTAGGTAACAGTATCCAGAAAAAGGGATTTTTACAAGAAGCACAAACCGATTTTATCTATGCAATCGTAGTGGAAGAGCTCGGAGTGATTATGGGGATTTTGATATTAGCGTTGCTATTCTTTATGATCGTGCGCATTATTCTTGTAGGGATTCGTTCAAGAGATCCGTTCAATTCGCTTTTGTGCATTGGGATCGGCGCAATGTTTTTGATCCAAGTGTTTGTCAATCTGGGAGGAATCACTGGTGTCATTCCTCTGACAGGGATTACATTCCCATTCTTAAGTCAAGGAGGATCCAGTTTGCTGATGCTTTCGATCTGTGTCGGCTTTGTCCTTAACATTAGTGCGGATGAAAAACGCAAGAGCTTAGGTTTATAATAAAAAAAGATGTAGGAGTGGTTCGATGAAAAAAGTTTTAGTTGCTAACAGGGGTGAAATCGCTGTACGTGTATTTCGTGCTTGTACAGAATTAGGAATTAAAACTGTTGGAATCTATGCAGAAGAAGATGAATATTCCGTACACCGTTTTAAAGCGGACGAAGCATATTTAGTAGGACAAGGAAAAAAACCGATTGATGCGTACCTAGATATTGAAGGAATCATCTCGATCGCGAAAGAATGCGGGGCTGATGCCATTCATCCTGGTTATGGTCTTTTATCGGAAAACTTGAATTTTGCGCAACGGTGCGAGGAAGAGGGCATCACTTTTGTTGGACCCAAACTGCATCATTTGGATATTTTTGGAGATAAAATCAAAGCAAAAGCTGCAGCCATCGAAGCAGGAATTGCCTCAATTCCAGGTACAGATGGTCCAATCGCTTCTGTAGACGATGCATTGGAATTTGCTGAACGATTCGGTTATCCGATTATGATCAAGGCAGCTCTAGGCGGCGGAGGTCGCGGAATGCGTGTGGCTCATGATGAAAAGAGTGCAAGAGAAGGTTACGAACGTGCAAAAAGCGAAGCAAAAGCTGCCTTTGGTAGCGATGAAGTGTATGTTGAAAAATACATCGCCAATCCTAAGCATATCGAAGTACAGATTCTTGGTGACACACATGGAAACGTCATCCATCTTTTCGAAAGAGACTGTTCTGTTCAGCGTCGCCACCAAAAAGTAGTAGAAGTAGCGCCTTGTGTCTCTATGAACGAACAGCAACGTCAAAAAATTTGTCAGGCAGCTGTCCAATTGATGAAACATGTTGGGTATGTCAATGCGGGTACGGTAGAATTTCTTGTTGAAGGAGATGATTTTTACTTTATCGAAGTCAATCCTCGCGTCCAAGTGGAACATACGATCACAGAAATGATTACAGATATTGATATCGTGACAACGCAACTATTGATTGCCCAAGGGCTAGATTTGCATAAAGAAATCGGATTGCCTCAGCAAGAAGAAATCAAATTGAATGGGTCAGCTATTCAATGCCGAATCACTACGGAAGACCCGTTGAATAACTTTTTACCAGACACAGGAAAAATCGATACGTATCGTTCACCTGGCGGATTTGGCGTACGTCTGGATGTAGGGAATGCTTACGCTGGCTATGTGGTGACGCCGTATTTTGATTCATTGTTAGTAAAAGTATGTACGCATGGCGCTACTTTTGAAACAGCCATTCAGAAAATGGAACGTTGCTTGAAAGAATTCAGGATCCGTGGAGTAAAAACAAATATTCCATTTATGCTAAATGTCATCACACATCCTGAATTCCAATCAGGAAATGCAAAAACAACTTTTATCGATAGTACAGCAACATTATTTGAATTTCCTCGACTACGAGACCGCGGAAATAAAACGATGAAATATATCGGTGAAATTACTGTCAATGGTTTTCCAGGTATCGAAAGTGGCGAAAAACCATTCTATGAAGAACCACGTATGCCTAAAGATCTAATCACAAGAACTGATTACGTAACGGCTAAGAACGTCTTAGATGCAAATGGTGCCGATGCTTTGGTCGAATGGATCAAAGGACAGGAAAATTTATTGTTGACGGATACGACATTTAGAGACGCCCATCAAAGTCTGCTAGCAACTCGTGTTCGGACAAAGGATTTCAAGCAGATTGCACGCTTAACGGGAGAAGGTCTTCCTGAACTCTTTTCAAGTGAGATGTGGGGGGGAGCAACATTTGATGTGGCTTACCGCTTTTTGAATGAAGATCCTTGGCAACGATTGAGAAAAATCCGTTCTTTAATGCCTAATACATTGCTGCAAATGCTTTTCAGGGGATCAAATGCCGTTGGGTATTCTAATTATCCTGACAATGTACTGGTGGAATTTGTCAAAGAAGCAGCAGCACAAGGGATTGATGTTTTCCGAATCTTTGATAGTCTGAACTGGACTCCTCAAATGGAAAAAAGTATCCAAGCTGTACGGGATACTGGTAAAATCGCAGAGGCAGCTATCTGCTATACTGGCGATATCAACGATCCAAGCCGAGCAAAATACAATGTTCAGTATTATAAAGACATGGCAAAAGAACTAGAACAATTGGGTGCGCATATCATTGCAATCAAAGATATGGCTGGATTGCTTAAACCGCAAGCAGCTTATCGCTTGATTAGTGAATTGAAAGAAACGACGGATCTGCCAATCCATCTGCATACTCATGATACTAGTGGAAACGGGATTATCACTTATTCCGCTGCTTCAAAAGCAGGAGTAGATATCGTTGACGTAGCAATGAGTGCAATGAGTGGGAACACGAGTCAGCCTAGCATGAGCAGCTTGTATTATGCGCTGGTCAATGGGCCACGGCTGCCAGAAATCACAATTGAAAATGCACAGAAATTGAACCATTATTGGGAAGATGTGCGTATGTATTACAAACCATTTGAAAATGGCTTGAATGCTCCTGAAACAGAAGTATATATGCATGAGATGCCAGGAGGACAGTATTCGAATCTGCAGCAACAGGCAAAAGCTGTCGGACTAGGTCATCGCTGGGATGAAATCAAACAAATGTACCATACTGTCAATTTGATGTTTGGCGATATCGTTAAAGTAACTCCATCATCTAAAGTCGTAGGAGATATGGCACTATTCATGGTCCAAAATGATCTCACAGAAGAAGACATCTATGAAAAAGGCGAAACACTAAGTTTCCCTGAATCTGTAGTAACTTTCTTCCAAGGAGAACTAGGGCAACCAGTCGGCGGATTTCCTGAAAAACTGCAAAAGATCATTCTTAAGGGCAGACCCGCGTTGAGTGAACGTCCAGGTCTATTGGCGAAATCAGTCGATTTCAACGAAGTGAAAAAAGAATTGGCAGAAAAAATCGGCTATGAACCAAAACAAGACGAAGTATTAAGTTATTTGATGTATCCGCAAGTCTTTTTGGACTATCAAAAAGCGTACAATCAATTTGGCGATGTTACATTACTGGATACACCAACATTCTTCCAAGGGATACGTTTAGGTGAAACAATCAATGTACAAATCGAACGTGGAAAAACGCTTATCATTCGTTTAGATGAAATCGGAGAACCCGATATCGAAGGAAATCGCGTACTGTTCTTCAATTTGAATGGGCAAAGACGTGAAATCACTATCAAAGATAATTCAATCATCAGTGCGGTCCAAACTCGATTGAAAGCTGAACCAACAAATCGAGAACAAATCGGAGCAACGATGTCTGGTTCTGTGCTTGATGTATTAGTGAAAAAAGGGGATAACGTCAAAAAAGGCGACACGTTGATGATTACTGAAGCAATGAAAATGGAAACAGCCATCGAAGCACGTTTTGACGGAGAAGTCGCACATGTATATGTATCTTCAGGAGACACGATTTCATCTGGCGACCTTTTGATTGAAGTGACTGAAAAATAATAAGTGAAAGGTGGGGAAATATGAAAAGACTGGGTTTGTTTTGGCTGATTCTGCTATTAGTTATTGCGGCATTCTATATGGAACCAGTCTTGTTCCCGCCAAAACTTGAAGTGAAGGAAAACTCTGATCAACAACTCTCAAATCAAATGACAACGTGGAAATACCAGGAGCTTAAAGCAACTGGTTTTTCTACTTATATTGGAAAACCGATCGAACAGCTAGAAAAAGATTTTGGACCATCCTATGATCGATTAACTAGTGGGTTTGGTTTTGAAACAAGATATTATGAAAACAAAGCCAGTCATCTCACTTTTGAAGTGAATGTCCAAGATAGCATGGTCACAACTGTTAAAGTACTGCAAACAGGACCTGCTGATATCACGCCGTTTTATTTAGGGATGACGATGCAGGACCTAACAAAGCTCACGACTATCTATACTAATTTCACTTTTGAGTATCATGACACAGAAGTTGGAATCGAACTGATGGAAGAGGATATGAATTATCGTCCACTGATTGCTTTTGATAACGACACTTTTGCTATTTTGTTTTTTGATCAAACAACTAACGGTCTGTTTTCAGTTGTATATTTAGATAAAGATAGTCTTTTGAAACTTTTACCGTATCAAGTGTTTGGTGAAGGTCTCCCACATTATGAAGCAGATAAATCGGCTGACTGGGAATCGATCAATCGCGGTAAAGAACGAAAAAGTACGACTTTACTAAACATGCTTAGAAGAGAAGACGAACTTCCTATATACAACCAACCACTTGCCTTTCAAAACCACAGTCGGCTGCTGCTACATGATTTCTTGACAAAGCCTGAAGAAATCTTGTCAGACGAACGTATGGCTGATTGGCAAAAATCGCTAGGTAGTGGACAAACGATAACGAAATTTTCCTTGACGAATGATGAATTGGAGAAGTTAATCAGTAAACAGAAATTAGAAAATACTAGTGGACTGTTTATTCATCCAGCAATCGACGCTACTTTTTCGTTTTTATATTGGTACAGCGATCCATATAATCATGACCGCTTTATGGATCCGGGAACGGATTCATTAGGCATTGCTTTTTCTAAAGAAAATATGTTAGTCTTATTGCAAGAAGAAAACGAAGAAAGTAGTGATAGCAGTGATCGTTAATGAAGAGCTGTTTCAACTGGAGGATCAATGCCTCCGAGTCGCTGAAATGATAAAAAAGAGTAAAACGATGGCTTCTTATTTCAAACATAAACAATCAATGAAAGAATCTGCAGAAGTCTGCCAATTAAAAGAAGCGTTCCTGTCGCAGAAAAAGGTGTTTGAAAATGTAGCGGCATACGGTGAATATGCACCTGATTACCGTGAAAAAAAACGTGCTCTTCGAAAAGCAAAAAGACAGCTTGATCTGAATGAGCATGTCGCAGCTTTTAGGTATAGTGAAACACAGTTACAAAGTCTGTTGGATCAAATTGTCCAAGCACTTGCTGAAGAAGTTTCTAATGAAATCAAGGTAGATGCAGGTAGTCCGTTCTTTGAAACGAAAAAACACTTTGGATGCGGAGGGAATTGTCATGCAAGTTGACAATAGTGAATTTGAAATAATAAAACGACGCGGGCTGATCGTATGGGTCTACAGCTTAAAACAATTAAAGAATCTAAAAAAGTTCGGCTTGTTGCATTATGTCTCAAGAAAAATGAAATATGTCGTTCTTTACTTGAATGAAGAGACATTTGAAGAGACAGAAGAACGAATCCGTAAATTACATTTTGTTCGAAACGTAGAACGTTCTTACCGACCAGATATCGAAATGAATTTTGCTGATAAAATAGGTAATAAAACGGTATTAAAAGAAGAAGGTTTCGAAATCGAAGAGCTGAATACAGAAATCCGATTAGCTGAACATCTTTAAAAATCTCTTATGAGCAGTTTTTTAATAGAAAAATAACTTGGACAACTATCAAAAATTGATCATTGTCCAAGTATTTTTTTGTCTTTTTTTTGGTATACTAGTACCAGTACCATTTCTAAGGAGTGAGTAGATGCGGATAATATCAGGAAATTATGGCGGACGCCGCTTAAAAAGTTTAGCAGGGGCGAATACCAGACCAACTACAGATAAAGTAAAAGAATCCATATTCAATATGATTGGACCCTATTTTGATGGAGAGACAGTATTGGATCTGTTTGCAGGAAGCGGAGGTTTAGCTATCGAAGCCGTATCCAGAGGCTGTAGTCATGCAGTATGCGTAGACAAAAATTACCAAGCGCTAAAAATCATTAAAGAAAACATCGAGATTACGAAAGAACCAGAGAAGTTTACCACAATAAAACTTGATGCGGACAAAGCAATCGAACGGCTAGCAACAGAGAAACAACAATTTGATTACTTGTTTCTTGATCCGCCGTATGCAAAACAAAAAATCATTGATCAAATCCATAAAATGGAAGAACTGGGACTTTTTTCTAAAACCGCAGTTATCGTATGCGAAACGGATAAAACAGTCGAATTGCCAGAATCTGTGGCTGGATTTCATCAAATAAGAAAACAGATTTATGGCATAACAGCTGTGACTATCTATAGAAAAGAGGGAAAATGATGAAACGTGCATTATTCCCAGGAAGTTTTGATCCTTTTACAAAAGGACACTTAGATACAGTGGAGCGTGCGGCTAAATTATTCGATGAGGTGGTAATTGGTGTTTTTATCAATACTTCAAAGAACAGTTTGTTTCCTCCAGAAGAAAGAATGACATTGATTGCAAAAGCTGTGGCACATCTTCCTAATGTAAAAGTCATACATCAGGAAAATCAATTGACAGTGGAAACGGCAAAAGAAATCGGCGCGGATGCCTTGGTCAGAGGAATACGGAGTATCAAAGACTTCGAATATGAACGAGAAATCGCTCAGATGAACCATCATCTAAACGAGGAATTGGAAACGGTGTTCTTATTGGCAAAACCAGAATATAGCCATGTCAGTTCCAGTATTTTAAAAGAAGTACTGCACTTTGGTGGAGACGTGAGCAGTTATTTACCGCCAGTTATCAACGAAGCTCTAGCTGGAAAGCGTGAATCAAATGAAAGCTAAACAATGGTTCAAAACAGTACTGATTATCATATTTGGAATGTTGATCATCGGATTTGTAGTAGTTCCTCTGCCATATTATGTGGAATCACCAGGAGCAACGATTGATCTGAAAGAATTAATTACAGTCAATGACAAAGAAGACAAAGGTTCTGGCTCTTTCTCTCTTACATCCGTCGGTATCAGGCAAGCTACCGGATTTTTGGCTCTAAAGGCTAAACTAGCCCCCTTTGAAGAATTGATTAGTAAAGAAGAATTGACTGGTGGGGCAACAAATGAAGAATATAATCAAATGCAACAGTATTATATGGATTCTTCCCAAAACGCAGCAATCGAACAAGCGTTGAAGCTTGCAGGCAAGCCTTATAAAATGGAATTCAAAGGCGTATATGTCATGAGCGTAGAGAAGACATCGAACTTTTTTGGCAAGCTTTCAGTAGGAGATACAGTAACAAAAGTAGACGGCAAAAGCTTTCAAAGTACAGAAGCATTTATGGATTATGTAAAAAGCCAAAAAGTTGGACAAACAATCGAAATCAGTTATTTGCATAATGGTGAAGAAAAAACAGCTTCTGGTGATCTGATTGAGTTGCCAACAGATAAAAAGGCAGGAATAGGCATCACACTTACTGATCATACAGAGATCGAATCAGATACAGATGTTCGCATTAATTCTGGCTCTATTGGTGGGCCGTCAGCAGGATTGATGTTCACTTTAGAAATCTATGAACAGGTCACTGGTAAAAATTTGCGACATGGTAAGCAAATTGCCGGAACTGGAACGATCAACAGCGAAGGAGAAGTCGGCCGAATCGGAGGAATCGATAAAAAAGTAGCAAGCGCGGATAAAGCCGGTGTAGAGATTTTCTTTGCACCAGATGATACGATCTCAGACGATGTTAAGAAAGAATATCCTGAAATAAAAACCAACTATGAAGAAGCAAAAGCCGCTGCCAAAAAATTGAATTCCTCTATGAAAATCGTACCAGTAAAAACAGTACAAGATGCGCTTGACTATCTAGAGAAAATGAAATGAACCAATTAAAAAAATTGTGAAAAAGCTACTCTGTATCAAGTAATAAGAATAGCTACGCAAAAACAGCTTCTCCTCTTTTGTTTGGATTTATTTACTGCAGATGCAAGCTTTTGAGCTAATTGACTACTATTTATTTTGAATAAGGGATTGTGACATATTTTCTGTCACAATCCTTTTTTTTCGTCAAAATATCTTTCTGCTAAAAAAAAAGAAAAAATTGACGTAATTAGATGTTGAAGGGACGATTTTGTCAGAGCACATTGTTTCTTCGATTTCAAATGAAAGGAGAAATGAATGGTTTTTACTGATCATTCTTTGTAAAAAGAAATAATGATAGAAAAAATCAACAAGAAAATACTCACCTCCCCTAAGTTAATCGTTTTTATGTCTACGGTAGTTCTTATTTTTTGTATAGTCAGTGGTTTTTTATTGTCAAATCTGTTATTTCATAGAGAACCAGAAGAAATCGCTGCAAAAGAAATACTTTCTCCATTTAGTTCCAGTGAAGAAAATCAATTGCCTGAAGGAAATACTGTAGAAGAGGATGCTCGTCCAAAGGTTATGTATACCGATATCAAAGGAAGTGTGAAGGAGCCTGGTATCTATTCATTTTCTTCAGAAGAACGGGTCTATGATGTACTAAAGCGCGCAGGAGGATTATTAGAAGAAGCGGATAGCGATCGAATCAACTTTTCTGCGAAGATAGAAGATCAGCAAGTCCTATATATCCCTGCTGTAGGTGAAGAGCCGCCGGAACATCTTAATCAGTCAGCATCCCCCGAAGGAAAACAGTCTACAGCAGATACCGAGCCTTCAAAAATAAATATCAATACAGCCAGTCCCTCAGAACTCCAGCAGATTCCTGGGATCGGATCAGTCAAGGCGCAAGAAATCATTCGATTTAGAGAAGAAAACGGATCATTCCAGAAAGTGGAAGACTTGCAGGAGATCTCTGGTATCGGTGAAAAGACAGTTGAAAAACTAAAAAACTTCGTTACAATTAAATAGAATGATTCAGAACCAACTGAAAAGAGCAATAAATGGAGGCTAATGGATGACGGGCTTCATTTCGGCAGTGAAGCATATGCTCTTTTGTCAGACATGATGATTCGGTATATTTAAAGAATATTTTGTTTAAGCAATGGAGTGCTTTTTTGACCAACTTGAAAAAACGGAGGAATGTAACCATGTTAGAAAAATCTTCAAAACCATGCGATACGAACAAAGAAAAAATTACTGATAAGACTCAAAACAAACGCATTCCCTGGGACCAGTATTTTATGGCTCAGGCGGTATTGTTATCTTTACGCAGCACGTGTACACGTTTAGAAGTAGGAGCGACACTTGTTAGGGAAAAACGGATCATTGCTGGCGGCTATAATGGAGCAGTCAGTGGAGATGTCCACTGCATAGATGAAGGCTGCTATATTGTAGATGGACACTGTTTGCGAACGATCCATGCAGAGATGAACGCGCTGCTACAGTGCGCGAAACTCGGTATCCCGACGGAAGGTTCGGAAATCTATGTCACACATTTTCCATGTTTAGCTTGTACAAAAGCTTTGCTGCAAGCTGGTGTTAAAGGAATCAATTATCTCCATGACTATCGAAATGATCCGTATGCTCAAGCGTTGATTGAACAATTAGGCATATCTGTACACCAAGTTGCTTTAGACTCGCAGCATTTTTCAAAACTTCAAAATGAATTAACAGGAAAACATGTCTAGCGTTTTAGAAAGGCATGTTCGAAATCGGTTGATTTTTCCGGCAATTACGTCGATGATTATTTGTTTGTTGTATGATACGGACAATTGGATTTATCGTTTGTTTCTTGCCGGAATTTTTTTGTGGTTTTCGCTAAAAGAAGGACGTTTTATCGCGTACTTCTGTATTGTGGGTAGCATAATGGTATCCGTTTCTTATAAGCTACAAGAATATTCATTTTTAGAGGAAAAAGAAACAGCTGCGCAAGTGACTTTATCTACAGATACGATTCGTGCGAATGGCAGTTTTTTGACAATGGAAGGAAGATTGTCAGAGAGTAAACAGAAGGTACAGCTTTCTTATCAAGTAAACACCGAAGAGGAATTGAAAACTTGGCTTGGATTCCGAGGGAAGGGGATAGAATTGACAGCTGAAGGCGAGTTTATTTCTCCCGAAAAAAAGCGAAATCCTTATACTTTTGACCAAGAAGCTTACTTCAGGAACCATAGAATCTCTGGTCGATTCCAAATTCAAAGGGTCGAAAAAATCACCATACAAAATCTTTGGCGAAATTGGCTCCAGAGAAAAAGAGGCGCTTTTATTTCTTTTGTCCAATCTGAATTTCCGCAAAAAACAAGTGTATATATCAATTCTTTATTATGGGGCTATAAAGATTCAGGTTTCAGAGAATCAGAAGAAATTTTTAGGGAGAGTGGTTTGCTGCATCTATTCAGCCTATCGGGATTACACATCCAATTTTATTTAGGGTGGCTGTATTATTTGTTTCGACGTATCGGATGGCCACTGCACGTCAGCATCATTCCGTTGAGCCTGCTAACTATCTGTTATGTTTCTCTTGCAGGCAGTTCTATTTCTGTCTTGCGTGCTAGTCTGTTGTTTTTATTGCGGTTGCTAGTCAAATTATTGAATAAACGTTACTCCTCTATGGACTTATTTGCAGTTGTCTTTTGGCTTCTTTTGCTATTTGATCCTCGATTTCTTTTTCATGCGGGCGGGCAGCTTAGTTTTTTCATGAGTTTTTTGTTTATCCTGATTTCTTTTGATGGAGATTGGATGAAAAAAACGGCTTCTCATGTCCTATTTACCATGATCACGATGCCGTTGATTGTATGGCATTTTTATGAGTGGCCTCTTTTAGGCAGTCTTTTTACATTACTGGTTGCACCAGTATTCAAGTTTCTTTTTCTTCCTAGTGTGTTCTTTCTGACGCTTTTCAATCGCTGGTTGCCGAGAACCTTACTTTTGCTGATAGAAGAGGGACTGATCTTGTTTGAACGAATGATCGATTCGTTTTCAGGATCGACTCTTGTTATAGGGCGTCTACCTCTTGTGCTATCAGGGGTATATATTTTCGGATTACTGATTTGTATGGATAGATTGAACGAGCAGCCGATGAAACTCTTGTTTTATGTTGGTCTGTTTTCTTTGATGCTATTGACTTTGCCATTTTTACGTTTTTCTTCAACGATCGCTTTTATCGATGTTGGTCAAGGAGATAGTATCTTTTTGCAAAGTCCTTTTCGAAAAGAAACGATTTTGATTGATACGGGGGGGAAGTTACACTTTGAAAGGGAAAAGTGGGCGCAAGGTATTGCACGACCTCCTGCTGAAAGGAATATCGTTCCATACCTAAAAGGACAGGGAATAAGTGTGATCGATAAACTCATCTTGACACACGACGATACGGATCATGTGGGAGAATTGTCCACATTATCTCAGCATTTCACCATCAAAAAAATTTATATTGGCTGGGGCGCTGGACGAAATGAACCGTTGCGAAGGCATTTAACAGAAGCTCAAAAAAATGGCACTAAAATCATTGAAGTCAAACATGGCGACAGGATCAAAGGCTATTATGATCTTTATGTATTGACCCCTTTTGAAAAGGGAGAAGGAAGAAATGAAGATTCAATTGGTTTATGGACGGAATATAACAATAGCCGTTTTTTGTTTTTAGGTGATTTGAATCAAGCGATGGAAGAACAGTTGCTTTCTATTTATCCTAATTTGAAAGCCGACGTAGTCAAATTAGGTCACCACGGTAGCCGCACATCAAGTAATACGGATTTTCTTTCCCGTATTGAAGCGAAACATGGAATTATATCCTGCGGAGTAAATAATCGTTATGGTCACCCTCACAGCGAAGTATTGGAGGCACTAGAAGAAAATCAGATAAGAACATGGCGAACCGATCAGCAAGGAATGATCACCTATCGCTGGCATCCAGTTTTTCATCCTCATGGTCTAGTGGAAACAATGATAGACTAGTAATTCTCATCTTCTCATGGTAGGATAATTTTGAAAGTGGTGAGTAATTTGAGTATACAAGCAGAGTTACAAAAAATACGTAAAGAAAAACTTGCATCTTGTTACTTGATCTTAGGAACAGAAAAGTTTCTCCAAGATCAAGTTCGGGCAGAAATAGTTAAAAAAATCAAATTAGAGGGCGAAGATGATTTAAATTTTTTAAGTTTTGACATGGAAAATGCAAGTTTAGAGGAGGTAGTGGCTGAAGCAGAGACATTGCCGTTTTTCGGAGATCAACGATTAGTATTTGTGGAGAACCCATATTTTTTAACAGGTGAGAAAGTAAACAATGGGATCGAACAAAATACTGATTTACTGACAGCTTATTTGAAAGAACCACTAGAATCGACTGTATTAGTATTTTTTGCACCATATGAAAAGTTGGATGAACGGAAAAAAGTAACGAAACAATTGAAAAAAACAGCAACCATCATCAACGTCCAACAGTTGAATGAAAAAGAAGTACGTCAATATCTGATGAATACCTTAGAGAACTCCTCCATCAAAATGGAACGCAACGCCATTGATTTATTCTTGCGGTTGACTGACTTAGATTTATCCAAAATGATGAGAGAGTTACAGAAATTAATTCTTTATGGACAAAATCAACAGCAGATCACTGTTCGAGAAGTAGAACAATTAGTTCCTAAAACATTGGAACATAATATTTTTGACATGACCCAATATATTTTAAAAGGGAAGACAGAACAAGCCTTGCGTTTATATGAAGATTTAGTCATGCAAGGGGAGGAAACAATCAAAATCAATGCGATTTTACTTTCTCAATTACGTTTGTTTTTACAGACAAAATTTCTTGTAAAGATTGGCTATCAGCAGGCCAATATTGCAGAAACATTAAAAATCCATCCTTACCGTGTAAAACTTGCCATGCAAGAAGTAAGGAAATTCGATGAACAGTTGCTAGTACAATTATTTGATCAATTAGTCGAAATGGATTATCAAATCAAAACGGGGCAAATCGAAAAAGAATTAAGTTTTCAACTTTTCGTTTTGCGCACAGGGCAGTTGTTGAGAAATCGATAGGAAGAAAGAAGAAGCCAAAAGCATGCAAGAATACCGGTTGCTTTTGGTTTTTTTGACAAATAAAAAAACCGGCCGAAGCCGATTCTTTTACTTAGCGATTTTTTTGCTTAAACGAGATTTGTCGCGGTTAGCTTTGTTTTTGTGGATTAGACCTTTTGATTCAGCCATATCAATAGCTTTAACAGCTTCTTTATATAACGCATCTACGTTGTCAGCACCTGAAGCTACAGCATCTTCAAATTTTTTGATTGCAGTACGCATAGCGCTTGTTTGAGATGAATTTTTCACATTAGCGTTTTCGCTTGTACGAACACGTTTGATTGCAGATTCAATGTTTGGCATTAGTTTCACCTCCGATAACTTAAGTTCTTACGCGTGTGACCGCATAATTCAACATTCATTATTATACCTAAAGGCAGCGCGCTTTGCAATATGAACATGACAAGTTTTTTTCCTTAACAGTCTTTTATTTAAACTTTTTATCAGTAAAAACAGATAAATCAAGCTGAAAAAATCAAAAAGACGCTATTGTGGGAGGCAATAGCGTCAAACCAAACTAGATTTTTATTTATCTATTTAAACAAAGATTGAATGGGAATGTTTGGTACTAAGTCATTATATAACAAAGAGAACCGTTTGCAAAGTTTTTTTTGAAAAGGGATACGATTCCCTATTGTTCTTTGTTTTTCTATTAAGAAACTGCAGTTATTTTATAACCAGTCACCTTTGATCGGTAAAGGTTATTCTGGTGTACCGATTATTTTAATATATTCATCAATATTTTTTATCAACATTTTTTTAATGACTAACTGATTTCGACGGTTCCATTTGCCACTTACTTCCAGTACATATTTATTTAGTGGCAAACGTAAGATGTACTTTGCCAAATAGCGATCTTTAAGCAGTCCATTGATCACACGGTCCTCAAGCTGCAAGTTGATTCCAGTCAGCATCATTGGCTGTTCTTGTAAAACATACGTATCAATTAAAAGACCTTCAAAAGTTTCCACAAGCGTCTTCCTTTCTTTCCAAAGTAACCTGAAAACAGGTACTGTTTCTTCCATTTTGATATTCGTTAAAGCGGATGCAATCATTCCTTCTTTTGTCCACTGTAATCTAGTATAACAAAAAAGAGGAGAAGAGCCAAAAAGAAAAAAGTGCATCGATTTCAATAGGGAATCTCATTCGCTCGCTCCTTGTTTAAAAAAAGCCCCTGCATCGCAGGAGCATCCCTATATCATTCTAATAGGTCAATCAAAAAGCAGTATCTAACACATTTTGTATCAAATCAGGAAATAAAAGATAAGCTAAGCCTAGAATCAAAAGTACCGCTAAAAGAAACCAGCCAATTGTTCCTATGAAATACTTCAATTTTTCGAACATTGTATCACCTCGTTGTCAGTATATCACGGATCAGTAAATTGGGGGTATTAAGAATCTCCTAAAAATAGGCAAAATTTGATCTATTTTCCTAAAGCAAATACTTGTAAGATACAATAAGTAATGCCAGAAGCAATGACTGGTCCGGCGGCGATTCCTCTTAAGAAGACAACACCTAAAATCGTGCCAAAAACAAGCGCAACAGTGATTTGCGGATCAGAAGCAATCAATCCTACGCCCTTGGAAGATAAGACAGCCACTAGCCCACCGCAAAAAACAGCTACCCAGCCGATAGGGGATTTAAAGGCTTCTAATAAATCACGTAGACCGATTTCTCCTGTTGCGATAGGGATCAGAATAGCTGCAGTGATGATCGTCACACCAATATTGATTCCTTTGCCTTGAAGCCAAGGGAAAAAGGAACGGGAGGTTGGTATGAGCTTCATAATCAACACAAAAGCTGCCGCTAACATCAGACTTTGATTCTTAGCTAAAATTGCTACAAGTAAAATAATTCCTAAAAAAAGCCAACTTTCCATAAAATATATTCCTCACTTTCTTCGAAACAATCATAACATCTTTTTGGAAAGTTGCAAAAGTAGGAATTCATCCTTCAAGACCTATTCATAAGCTGTTTTTTTCATAAAATAAAATTATAAAAAACACTTCGCTTATTTGACAGAAGACAGCCGCGCTTTGTATAGTGGACAAGACTTACATTTTTTTGAAGAATCAGAAAGAGCAGGTAAAGGTCTTAGTAAACGCAAGCCATTCAGAATAACCAATATTGTGCTTCCTTCGTGTCCTACAACTCCAAGAGGTAGATTTAAAAATTGCAGGAAGTTAGAAGCAATCAACAAGAGAATAACAAGAATCGAAAAAATAATATTTTGTTTGATGATCCGCCGCATTTTTAAAGACAGCCGATGACTGTAGACAAATTTATCTAAGTCATTTTTCATTAAGACGATGTCTGCGATATCCATAGCGGCGTCTGTTCCTTGTCCCATAGCGATACCTAATGAAGCAGCTGCTAAAGCAGGCGCATCATTGACTCCATCACCAACCATCGCATTTACTTGGTAAAGTTCATTTTCTTTTTTGACTAGTTGTGTTTTTTCTTCCGGAGTACAGCTTGCATAGTAATGTTCGATCCCTACTTGTTCAGCAATAGCCTTTGCTGTGCCAGAATGGTCGCCAGTTATCATACTTGTATGGATGTTTTGGGATTTAAAGTAAGAAATCACCTGTTGGGCATTTGCTTTTGGAATATCCAACAGACCTAAAACAGCGATTAACTGTTGATCTTTAGACAGATAGATTACAGTTTTTCCTTGATTTTCTAAACGTTCGATCATTTCCTCAATCTCTTTGCTGATTCTCATCGTCTCAGGATCATAAGCGTGTTTGCCAACTTTCCATTGCGCACCTAAATAGGTAGTTTGTAAGCCAAAACCAGTAATTTCTTCTATTGATAGGGATTGGATTGCTTCGGGTATTGTGCAATCGAAATATTGTAAAATCGCATGAGCAAGAGGGTGTGTCGTTTTTTGTTCCATAGCAACAAGAAGTTGTTGTGCCAAATCCTTCTCATCAAAGAAAAAGCTGTCAGTCACAACTGGTTTTCCTTTAGTGAGTGTTCCTGTTTTATCAAAGGCAATCGCTTTTAATTCAGAAAGCTTCTCTAAATGAATCCCGCCTTTGATTAGAATCCCATTTTTTGCAGAATTTGAAAGAGCAGCTAGAGAAGCAGGAGTAGCAGATGCGACAAGCGCACAAGGAGAAGCCACGACTAGTAATACCATTCCTCGATAAAAGCTTTCATCCCAACTCCAACCTAAGAAAAAGTGGGGGAGAAGGATCATTAGAGGCACAGCAAGCAAAATCAATTTTACATAATTGTTTTCGATCCGTTCGATAAATGAAGCTGTTTGAGTTGGCGTATTCTGTGCTTCTTCCACTAATTGGATAATCTTAGCAAAGACGGTTTCGGCACTCGTTTTTGTTACTCGAATCGTAATGGGATTTCCTTGATTCAGCGTTCCTGCAAACATCTCATCTCCTAAATATTTTTCTACAGGTACAGATTCACCGCTTAATGCAGACTCATCGATCGTTGCCTGTGTGCTTTCTAAACAACCATCGATCGGAACAGCCGCTCCTTTAGCGACGAACACCAAGTCATCCACCTTTAATTGCGAAACATCTACTTCTTGCATTTGTCCGTTTTCTTTTAGTAACTGAGCTTTTTGTGGCTGAAGATTCATCAAAGCGGTAATTTCTTTTTGACTTTTATTGGTCGTGTATTCCTCTAATGCACCGCTTAAACAAAAGATGAATGTCAACATTGCTCCCTCAAAGTAATTACCAATCAAACAGGCACCGATAGCAGCTAAAGCCATCAATAAGTCCACATTCAGTGTTCGGTCATTCCACAATTCTTTCAAGCCTTCCGATGTTTGTTTGTATCCACCGATGATAATAGCGCTGATATAAAAAAGCGAGGTGATGGTAAGAGAGAATCGGTCGAAAATAAAACCGGCAATCATAAATAAAAGACAGCCAATTGTTGCTGCAAAAGCTTTTTTCTGATTAATCATCGTTATCAGTCCTCCTTGTCAAAACAAGGATAGCATAATAACAATGTAATTGATAATAAAAACAGATAAATGAGAACGATAATGGTTATCAGTTGGCTACGAAGCTTTATATAGTTTTTATTGTTTATAATAATTATCATTAAAGAAAATAAAAAACCAGAACATTTCTCATACAAGAGAAGTGTTCTGGTTTTTCTTACATTGCGATAAACCAATAACCAATTAAAATGATACCAAGGATAATACGATACCAGCCAAAAGCGGTAAAGTCGTTTTTCTTCAAATAACTTAATAAGAATTTAATAGCTAAGACAGAAACCACAAAAGATACGAATGTTCCTACAAGAAGAACAACAGTTTCTTCCATTTTGAATGAGTTCCCTTCAGCTAAATATTTGACGATCTTCAAGCCGCTTGCGCCAAACATGACAGGAATCCCTAAGAAAAATGAGAATTCTGTAGCGACAAAACGCGAAGCGCCAATCAAGATAGCTCCTAGGATCGTTGCACCAGAACGGGATGTTCCGGGAACAAGTGCCAAGACTTGGAATAACCCAACAAGAAGAGCTGCTTGGTACGTAAAGTCATTCAGCGAAGTCCAACGAGGTGTTTTGTTTTTGTTACGTTTTTCGACAATAATAAAGGCAATACCGTAAACGATCAAAACAATGGCAACGGGTAAGAACTTGTGGAAATTTGCTTCTAACCAATCATCCAAAGGCAAACCAATGATGATGGCTGGTATACAAGCAACGATCACTTTAAACCAAAGTGTCCAAGTATCTTTTTTTTCTATCGTTGATTTACTTGGAGAAAAGGGGTTTAATTTGTGAAAATAAAGAACGACGACAGCTAAGATCGCCCCTAATTGGATAACGACATTGAACATCGACATAAACTGTGAACTGGCATCCAGTTTGATGAATTCATCTGCTAGGATCAGATGACCAGTACTACTGATGGGCAGCCATTCCGTTATTCCTTCAATAATACCGAGAATCACTGCTTTGATAATATTTGCAAAAAACATAAATTCCTTCCTTCCCAATTAAGATACATCTTATAGTATACCGTTATTTTTTGATAAACCCAATCTGTTTTTTAATATTAAGAAAAACTTGAGAAATGAAGCAGATAAGAATACGAAGAGAAAAAAAGAAGACAAAGCCCTCGTTCAGACTTTGCCTTTTATGATTCTCTGTTAAAAATTAAAATATCCCATCATAAAAACGAGTTTCGACTATGTGCTTTCCCGTTTTCGATATAAGACGTATCGTTGATACCAAGGATAGAAAATCGACCGTTTGCATAAGTAACCTTTGTTACACTGCCATTTAAAAGACCAGCACGAACAGGCTGTTTAGAATCGATCAGATTAAGCAAGAAGGCAATCGTCAAACCATGTGATACGACTAAAACATTTCCGCCGCCGTTTTTTTCGCAGTGATGGGCGATATCTTCAAATCCTGTCCACACACGATCTCGTAATGTTTCATAAGTTTCTGCCCATCCAGCCGTATCCAAATTGTATACAGCATTGGCAATTTGTTCAAAAGAAACTTCTGTGGTGAACATTTCATCATATGTTTTAAAATTCAATACGCGAGGGATCACACCCCACATTTCCATGTCATAGCCGCCTTCAAGAGACCCGAAGCACCATTCTCTGATCCGTTTCTCGATAAAATAAGGAATTTCTTTTCCCTTAGAATGTTCTCCTAGAATAATACGGGCAGTTTCGATCGCCCGACCACTGTCACTAGAATAAGCAAAAGAAAAGTCGACATCTTTTAACCCGCGCCCTAAATAATGGATGCCTTCTTGTCCTTGTTTTGTGAGTGGCGTATCACACCAGCCTTGTACGCGTTCGATTGTATTGAACATCGTTTTTCCATGCCGTACGATATAAAGTGTAGTTTCTGTCATTTTATTCTCCTCCTAAATCATTTTTAACGATTGAAAAAAGGATTTGTCCTTTTTTCCTGTTCAATCGTTGTTGCATCACCATGTCCTGGATAGACTGCAAATTCATCAGGTAAAACAAACAGCTGGGTCCGAATACTGTGAAGTAATTGTTCTAAATTTCCTGTATACAGATCGGTTCTACCGATACTTCCTCTAAATAGGGCGTCGCCAGAAACGACAAAATCATCAAAAATAAAGCTAACGCTTCCGATGGAGTGCCCTGGAGTAGGGACCACACGAAAAGACATGTTCCCTAAAGTATAAGTTTTCATTTCAAATTCATATTCTGCAGGTGAGACAATAATATCAGCAATATCATCATGTCGTCTGAGTCCAGAAAGGTTCAAAATCGGATCACCTAGCCATTTTTGTTCTAGTGGGCTGACATACACCGGGATTTGATAATATGCGCGTAAGGGTTCTACTGCACCAATATGATCATAGTGGGTATGGGTAAGTAAAATCGCTACCGGTTGTTGGTTTGTTTTTTTGATTTCTTGTTTGATTTGTTCCGCATCTTCTCCAGGGTCAATGATCAAAAGTGCTTCTTCGTTGTAGACCAAATAACAGTTTTCTTCAATCATTCCTGTTTTTAATCTTTCGATATGCATGTGCATTCCTCCTTGATAGCCAAAACTTCTTTCATCCATTAGTATAACGCATTCATTGCTAGGAAACAAAAACAGGTACTTATTTCTCTTTACTTATCTGAATTATCAGACTATATGAAAAGTATTTGGATATTCTAAAGAGAAGGAAAGTAAGTTTTCATAGCATTTTAATATGTCCTTGTTACATTAGACTCATCCAAAAATCCAAATTCTATATCCTATATCCCTGCCTAATCAGCAGGGTGTTTTTTTTATGCTTGAAAAGAGAGCTCTTTTTGCTAAACTAGGCTTTTTCAGGTAATCTTAGAGAGAAAGAGGTGGTGGAAATGATCAAACAGTCAAAAATATCTGTGCGGCACTTAGTAGAATTTATTTTGCGACGTGGAAGTATCGACAATCGTAAAAAAAGTAGCCATACTGCATTGGAAGGAGCAAGAATCCACCGCAAGCTCCAAAAAGATGCGGGAGAAGACTATGAAAAAGAAGTTTTTTTAAAAACAACAGTTCCATTAGATGAATATCACCTGATCGTTGAAGGCCGTGCAGACGGTATTTTCAAAAGAGACGGTATTTATTATATAGATGAAATCAAAACCTCCGAACCACGATTTGAAGATTTAGAACCAGAACAAGTGGAACTTTTCTTTCATCAAGCAAGGGTATACGCCTATATCTATAGTCAAGAGCATGATTTACAAGAAATAAATCTGCAGTTGACTTACTTTCAGACGGCAGAAGAAGTGATTACGAGAAAGGTCGAACATCAGACAAGAGAGCAGTTAGAAATTTTTTTTAAAAAACTGACTGAAGATTATAAAGAATGGCTTGTTTTTCAAGAAAACTGGCGTACTGTACGCAATGCCTCTTTGATGGCTTTGAAATTTCCCCATGATGAGTATAGGAAAGGCCAGCGTGAACTAGCAGTAGCTGCTTATAAAACAATCCGTACGAAACAGAAATTGTTTGTAGAAGCACCTACCGGAACTGGAAAAACAATCTCTACGTTATTCCCCGCTTTGAAAGCTGTAGGGGAAGAAGAGGGAGAAAAGATTTTTTATCTAACGGCCAAAACAATAACTAGACAAGTAGCTGAAGATGCCATGACAGCATTAAAAGATACTGGAGCTGAAATAAAAAGTGTCACTTTGACGGCTAAAGATAAGATCTGCTTTTTAGATGAGACGACCTGTAATCCAGATCAGTGCCCGTATGCCAATGGTTATTACAATCGTATCAACGAAGGATTATGGGATCTTTTGAATCATGAGAATCAGATCACTCGAGAAGTCATCGAAACTTATGCAAGGAAGCATACACTTTGTCCTTTCGAACTATCATTAGATGTCAGTATCTGGTGCGACGTGATCATTGGGGATTACAATTATTTGTTTGATCCCACTGTTTATTTAAGACGTTTTTTTGAAGATGAAAAAAACGAGGATTATCTGTTTTTGATTGATGAGGCACATAATTTGGTGAATCGTTCCCGAGAGATGTATTCGGCAGAACTATCTTATGAAAAAACGAAACGAAGTAAGGAAGCTATACCAAAGGAATTCAAAAAACTCCATCGTCGTTTCAACAAACTATTGAAAGAATTTGATTCGATCCGAGAAATAGCAAAAGAAGATCATTGGGATTATCATCATCAAAAAGCACCGGCTGAATCTTTAGTAAAGGCAGGTTATCAATTAAGCGAAAAAATCAAAGAATGGCTAGCAGAATTTCCTGAGCATCCATCACAAGAACAATTGCTTCCTTATTATTTTGATTTGCTTCATTTTTTGAAGGTCAGTGAATTTTATGATGATCACTATGAAACAACGGTCGAAAAAACGTATCGCGATCTGATAGTAAAAGAGTTTTGTATTGATCCAAGCTTGTTTCTTGAGCATTCGTTGGATAAAGGAAGAAGCAGTATCCTTTTTTCTGCGAGTTTTTCACCCCTATCTTATTATCAGGAAACACTGGGCGGACAAAAAAGTCTCGCTTACAAACTGCCGAGTCCTTTTCCAGAAGGAAACCAGCAAGTTTTCATCGCAAATTACTTAGAGACGACTTATCGAAAAAGGGAACAAAGTCTGGCACAATTAGTTGAGACAATCCATGCTTTTGCTGATGGAAAGGTCGGAAATTATTTCGTTTTCTTTCCTTCTTATCAATATTTAGACCTTGCGGCGGAAGCATTCAAACAGCAATATCCTGACAGCGATGTGCTGATTCAAGAAACGGACATGAATGAAGAAGAACGCGAACGATTTTTAGCAAAATTCCAAGCAGATCCCGATGAAACATTGATAGGATTTTGTGTACTTGGTGGGATTTTTTCAGAAGGAATCGATTTGAGAGGGAACCGATTGATCGGCAGTATGATTGTAGGTGTAGGTTTGCCGCAGATGAATCATGAGCAGGAACTGATCAAATCATATTATGATGAGAAGGAACACCTTGGATTTGCTTACGCTTATCAGCTTCCTGGAATGAACAAAGTCTTGCAAGCTGGTGGTCGAGTGATTCGTGGCATGGCGGATCAAGGAATCGTAGTATTGGCAGATCAACGATTTGCTCGTTTTTCTTATCGACGTTTATTCCCACAACATTGGCAAACAGCAAGAGAAGTACGAAGTGTTGGAGAATTGGAAGAAGGAATACAGCGTTTTTGGTCATCCAAAGAAGCAGTAAATCAAAAAAACGAGGGATGACAGATGTCAGCCTCGTTTTTTTCATTAACGATAGTTAGTGAATTGCAACTCGATTGGTAAGTCAAGTTTACGTAATAAAGCAATCACAGCTTGAAGATCATCACGGTTTTTACCTGTCACTCTAATCTGATCTTCTTGGATTTGTGCTTTTACTTTCAGTTTTTCATTTTTGATAGCTGTAGTGATTTTTTTCGCGTTTTCACGATCGATTCCGTTGACAAGATCGGCAGTTTGACGAGCTTTGCCACCTAGCGCGTGTTCCGATTCGGAAAAATGGATATTTTTGATTGGCACATTTCTTTTGATCAACTTACCAAATAATACATCTTTGATCTGTTCGATTTTGAAATCATCATCGCTCAAGACAACTAGATTGCTGTTCTCTAATTTGATTTCTACCGTAGAATCCTTGAAGTCAAATCGATTAGTCAATTCTTTTGTTGTTTGCTGAATCGCATTTTTTACTTCTTCTGTATTGACTTCTGATACAATGTCGAAGCTAGCATCTTTTGCCATAAGAACCCTCCTGATATACGTATAAGTTTACTATACATCTATCTTATCATAGGAATGGGGCAGATTCTTACTTGTTTGCTAAAATTCTTCTCATTTGAGTTCGAAGTATTTTATTTTAATAGATAAACTGTTATTCTTACATTTGGAATAACAAAGTAGAGGAGAGGTGCTTGTGAGCAAAATTATGACTGCGTATCATAAAAATGAAAGATTAAAAAAAATAGTGGTTATTTTGATAACCGGATTGACCGCTGCGGTCGCTTTAAATTATTTTTTGATTCCAGCCAATGTCTTTTCTGCAGGGATGAATGGGATCGCTCAAATCATTTCCTCGCTTTTATATGAATGGTTTCATATCAAGGTAGACACAGGAACATTTATTTTTATTTTGAATATCCCTGTGTTTGTATTAGGGTTCCTCAAAGTAGGAAAACGAGCAACGATCCTTAGTTTTGTGAACGTTGTATGCGTATCAGTGATGACGATGCTACTTCCAGTCGGACAGATCACTGATAATATTTTGATGAATGCCTTAGTAGGCGGTGTTTTATTAGGTCTTGGCGTAGGGTTATCTTTAAAAATGGGCTTTACAACTGGGGGAATGGACATCATCTCTCTTGTGCTTTCACAAACAACTGGAAAAACAGTCGGAAATTACATGCTGATTCTAAATGGGATCATTGTAGTCATCGCAGGCTTCTTCTTTAACTGGGAAAGTGCCTTGTATACGATTATTTCCATTTATGCAATGACTCAAGTGATTGATGCCATCCATACGAGTCATCAAAAAGTAACAGCGATGATCGTGACCGTCAAACCGGAAGAGGTAACAGAAGAACTAGCGAAACGGATGGTACGTGGAATGACATTGCTTCCGTCTGTCGGTGGCTATTCAAAAAAACAAGGAAATATGATCATGATGGTCATCACCCGCTATGAAATGTATGATCTTGATCAGATCGTTCATGAAATCGACGACGATGCATTTATCAATATTTTACCAACTCATTCAGTATTTGGCCGATTTGCAAATGAAAACGAACAAAAAATGTATCGAACAACAGGTGTGTTGCCAGAAATAAAAAATCGTTCACAAAAAAAATGAGGAATCAGTTTTATTTAGAATGAATTTAATGTATTCCATCTAATAAGGACATTTTATAAATTTAAACGAGAATCTTCCTTCTAAATTCTCATTTACAAGTAGTTAAAAAAAGAGTATGATAAATAAAAATCGTGTTAAGGAGTGTCGTACGATGAGCGAAGCAAACCAAGAACGGTCTGCGCAAGAAATAGAACTGATCAAAGAACGTATTCTTGCTGCCTTGGAAATGGTGATCGATCCTGAATTAGGAATCGATATTGTCAACTTAGGCTTGATTTATGATATAGAATTCAATCCTGAAAACGGAGAAACAGTCATCAAAATGACGCTAACAACTATGGGCTGTCCACTAGCCGATATTTTAACAGAATCTATCCATGACGCATTGAAAGAAGTACCAGAAGTAACGAAAGCAGAAGTAAAACTTGTCTGGTATCCCGCATGGACGACCGATAAGATGAGCCGTTATGCACGGATTGCGTTGGGGATTCGATAGGGATCTTGACTGACTAGCTATGAGAAGCAAATAGTAAAAACAAAAAACCTTTTATCCTTTCTAGAAGAAAAGAGATAAGAGGTTTTTTTGTTTATAAAATTTTGTCTGCTATATTAGAAGTTAATCAAATAAATGTGTTCTATTGATAAAGGACATTCAAATCTCTTTTCTTTTGCCATCCATATTTTTTACATCAATTTGATTTTCGTATAGTATTCTTTCCCATCTTCACGATAAATCGTGGCCCCATTTTTTTGCTGCGCCTTAAGACTGCCAAGATTTTTTTTATTTACAGACAAAAGTGCCTCATCGATGCCGATTTTTTTTGCCTCTTGTAGTACTAATGCTAAACCTTGTGTTGCATATCCTTTTTTACGATAGTCAGGGGAGATGCCGTAACCGATATGGCCAGCGCCGTTTCTTAATGATTCGTTCAGTTTATGGCGCAGATTAAAAATTCCTACATACTCATGTCCATCATTTTCCAAAATAAAGACGGTTGCGGGAACGTAATTCTCAGGAAGATCAATACCTAAAGAAGTGGTTTCGCATTTTTTTACATAATCTAAAAATTCAGCAAGTGTATAGCCATAAGCACTGTTGATAAATCCATTCTCGTTTGGTCCGAAGCTAGTTTGCAGCCGATAAGCTTTCTCCAAATCTGCTTCCCATAGTTTGATCAATTTCATCGAATCCGCCTCTTCCTAAGTAAACATATTTTTTCTACTATAGCACTATTTTGGCGAATAGCCATTCTTATTTTTATTTTTTTGTGATGTATCGTATTAAGAATAATTTAACAAAATAAATGATTGCAGATTTTTGTTATTTATTGTATTGTTTTTATAATAGATGAATCCTCGTTATCTTTTAAAAATGATCTTATTGATTGATATTGAAAGTTCAAGATAAATTGAATTTTTAATAAATGTGTTATTTAAAGTTTTTTCGTCCGTTGCTTATGATCACTAGAAAGGAGATCTCGTGAACTACTTTTGCGGTTATAAAAGAATTCCAGAAGGATGGCGGCAAACAGAAGCAAAAAATGATCAGTATCAAAATGAAAGAAGAAGACAGTTGTTGGAGAAAATGCAGCAAAAACAGCTGAATCGAGAGAAAAAGAAGAACAAAGAAACGAAGAAAAAGCAGCAAAATAAAATAGCTACCGATCCCAGAATCGTTCGTTTAAACAATGAAATGAATCAATTGAAGCAAGAATTGAGTAAAGCAAAAAAACAAGTAGCTACTGTGAGCAAGAAAAGAAGAGAGGACAAGAAACACATCAGAGAGCTGTCACAGCAACTCGAACGACAGCACCAACAAGCAAAAGTAGAAAAAGAAGAGATGAGACAAAAAGCCATCGAACAGCAGAGGAAAACAGAACTATTGTATCAAAAATTAGAAGAAGTGGGCTGGAATACAGATAATCACGCACTTCAGGAACTCCAAAAACGTAACCAGATCATCATTTATTTGCTGCAAAAAAATAGCCAAATGCAACATTATCTAGAGAGCATACATAAAGCGTCAGGTTTATTAAAGAAAAGAAATGATCGACTGAACAAGAAATTAGAAAAGCTTTCAAATAGAAATGCTACGTATCTGAAAATCATGGAGAAGAAAAAACAAGAACTGCAACAGTTGTATAAAGTCAACCAGCGACAAACAGAACAATTAGCAAAGAAAAAACAAAACTTCGTACAAGCAGCTCCTCAAGATCTGATCCATGCATTGATCCAACAGTTAGATACCCAATCATTTTATAAGTTCAATCAGCTGAACAAGCTGTTCAATAGGTATCAATGGATCTTTGAACAACAAGCGAATAATTTGCAGTATCAAGAAACAAATATTTTTTATGGTTTTGTAGAAATAGAAGAGGACAACATTTATTTCTATGAGGTCAATACGGAGCAAAGAAGACCACTGATAGTAGAAGAGAGCTTTAAACGCAAAGATCTTTTAACAGATGGCATAGCAGTACGAGTACATCAAAAAATAGTAGACGGTCCAGTATATCTAAGGTATTGCTATCCTATCGTTGAACAGAATAAGTCAAAAAGAAGAAGCGACAAATATCTAAAGAGAACAAGACAAAAATCTAAACAGTCAAGTAAAAAGCAATTGAGCATAGACGCTGAAAAGTGGGCATCATCACTCAAAATTGCTGTGATCGGGAACAAACAAATAAAAGGATTCGTAAAAGGATTGCAGAAATATGTAGAAACTGTCGAAAGAATCGATGCATATGAGTACGGGGAGAAAGCACTATTTGAAAGAATCCGTGCTGTTGACTATGTCTATGTTTGCATCGACAGCGTCCCGCATCATGTGACCAATTTTCTGAAAAGTGAAATTGAGCTTATGGAAAAAACAGAATTTTTTTATCGCCCTTCAATAGATGATGGAGTTATTCGGATGAACTATTTGTATTGGTTGCAAGAGGGAAAACGCGTAGAGATAAAAAAGAACAAAAAATATGTTCTTGACAAAAAACAAATGTAATCCTAAACTAGAACATATGATGCGGCTATGGCGGAATTGGCAGACGCGCTAGCTTCAGGCGCTAGTGAGGGCGACCTCGTGGAAGTTCGAATCTTCTTAGCCGCATAATTTTTATATATACTGAGAAAAGATGTCGAGGGAGAGATCCCATCGGTATTTTTTTATAAAATCTGATATAAAATAGATTTCGGTAAGAAAGTCATAGAAGTAATAGATGAGCAAAAAACTCGCTCTAATGTGACAAAACAACTCAAAAAGAGGCCATGCGATGTATTCTTTCGCATGGCCTCTTCCTATTTTGAATGTGTTTAAACGTTCAAATAATGAATCTTAGTACCAACCGTTTGCTTCCCAGAATGCTTTCGCAGCTTCCCAAGAACCATAACGTGAAGCAACATATTGTTCTGCCACTTTTTCTTGGTTCGCAGCAGAGTAATCACCATTCAAGTAAGAAGAATCTAATTGGTAACGTCCGATGTAACGTCCGTTCGTTGCTGTGTAAGAACCGCTTGATTCTTTTTGTGCGATCCATTCTTTTGCAGCATTCGTGCTTGTTGCCGTTGTTTCTGTTGTAGCAGATTGTGTTTCAGCAACAGGGGCTGCTTGTGTTTCCGTTTGAACCGTTTCTTGTACAACAGGTTGTTCAGCTTGAACAGGTTCAGCTTGGACTGGTGCTTCTTGAACGGCTGCTTGAGGTTCAGCAGCTGCTTGTGTAGAGCCTTCTGTTGGAATCGTTAATTGTTGTCCTGAGTAGATCAGGTTAATGTCAGAAATTGAATTTGATTCTGCAATGGCATTGATCAAGGAGTTGTCACCAACGTATTTTTGAGAAATCGTTGATAGAGTATCACCTGATTGAACGGTATAAGCTTCGTCCGCATGAGCAGTCGTTCCCATGAAGAATGCAGCACCGGCAGCCAAAGTTGTTCCAAAAAGTAAAGTTTTAAGTGATGTCATGAAAAATCTCCTTTATTCGTTAAAAAGTTTTATTTGTTGTGTTCAACGAGGAATACTTTAACACGTGAAAATATTTCATAGGTAAAAGAAGCATGACAATTTATGACAAATCCACGTTTTTTGTAACAGAATGATGTTCATCTCATGTGAAAAATGATGAGGAAATTCACATAATGCAGAAATAATAGGTTTAGAACAAGAGTTCTGATGAGAACAGAAATGTATAAATAACTTGAAAAAAATTGCTATTAATCATCATTTTATTTACACATTGCGTATATTTATTGTATTTTTGCTTGAGATGTTACAATAAAAGAAAAAGGAGGCGGTTCCAATGAATAAGAGATACCAGAACATCATGGTAGCAGTTGACGGATCAAGACAATCGATCAAAGCGTTCGCTGAAGCCCTTGACTTAGCAAAGGACAATGAAGCCCGCTTATTTATCGTGTCAATCATCAACAAAGTTGAGCTGACCCATAGTGCCTATGCCTTTTCAAAAATCTATGCAGATGAAAAACAAAGAACAGAAGTAGCCATGCTGAAAAAAATCAATGATGCCAAAGAGTTCGGTATTGCTGAGATCCATGCAATAGTTGAAACTGGAGATCCAAGAAATTTGATTGCCAATGTCATCCCTGGACAAGAAAATATTGATTTGATTGTTATGGGAGCGACAGGAAAAGGAGCGATACAACAAGCACTAGTAGGATCGACCGCTTCTTATGTCGTTTCACATGCCCCTTGCAGTGTATTGGTTGTGAAGTAATTAGATAAGGGAGGAATAGAAAATGGTTCGCCCTCAAGAAGTTCGTGCACCAAAAGAAAAAATAGAAATTTTAGCAATTATTGAAGACGGCACACAAACAAAAAAAGGATACTCGATTGCTTTAATAAAGTGGAAAGGAAAAAAAGGTGTTGCTGTAAGGTGGGATGGAGATAATCAACAAGACAAAGGATTCCCAATCACTGCGAACGGCTACCATCCAGCGTGGTTTGTTCTGCCTGATAAATTTACAGAATTATACAGCTATGATTATGCGAAAACCGTCACATCCCTCAAAGCATTAGACAAATTAGCAGAAGAGCAGCATAAAATGGATGAAAAATAAAAAAGACGAACCAATCAGTCTTTAGAAAACTGACTGGTTCGAGGAGTAAAAAATGAAAAAAGGTTATTTGGGATGAATATAGAATAATGCGTATAGCTTAAATCAAACTTAAAGCCATAAAAAAGGCAAGAGGGTGAGGTAAATGGAAGCAGGAAAAGTTTTACAGGAAGTAAAAGTATTATGTGCAGATAAAAAATATGAAGAAGCAAAAAGTCTGATTGAAAAGAACAAAGAAAATTTGGAAGAAAAATATTCGATTGCACAAGAATTTG
Source organism: Enterococcus sp. DA9 (assembly GCF_008000875.1). Classification (NCBI taxonomy): domain Bacteria; kingdom Bacillati; phylum Bacillota; class Bacilli; order Lactobacillales; family Enterococcaceae; genus Enterococcus; species Enterococcus sp. DA9. The sequence goes on along the minus strand of NZ_CP042839.1, from coordinate 2,223,122 downwards.
TAGAATTAAAACAAGGAACGCTTCTTCACCGATTCAAACATTTTTTTGGTATCACAGAATAGAAAAAAACGATTAAAGATACAGCAAATCTCTGCTGATCTTTAATCGTTTTCTTTTGAAACTGCTAGGATTCAATTCTGATTTTTATATAAAAAATAAATCCAAATGATTAGAAAAACTACTGCAAGCGTCAATTCGATGATGTGTATCACTAATACAGATGTTGTTTCCCAATGTCTAAAAGAAAAAATCTGATAAGTAAAATATACGGCAGGTAAAGAGGCCAGTAAAACTGAAAACTTCTTTTTCGTCCATTTTATGTAATAGAAAAGAATGCTTAGCATAATAAAAAAAGGAATATAAAAAACAAACTGACCGATCGCAATCATACTATTGCCTCCAATAAATAAAGTCCAAGATACAAAATAACACTTTGTGCGTGAAGGCGCAAGCAGCTCTATGGATTTATCCAGTAAAATATGTATTGTTTTTGAATTTATAGGGGAAAATTGCTATAATCAAAGTGAAAGAAGGAGTGGAATTTTCATGGATCATGTAGTGTTAGAAATCGATTTGCATTTAATCAATAATATTCGGGTGATTTACTATGTTGTAAGCAATAGTGTCGAACAACGTGTACTGACGAATAAAATCAATGGTATTTTAGCAAAGAAAGACGTTCACCGATTCAATAACGGTGAAGGTAGTTATTATAGTATCCCAGTAGAAAAAATCATTTATACGACAGTCAAAGTCAGAGAAGATCTGGATACTAAAAAGGCATATGAACCTATTTTTACAACTTATTGATTAACAGCAAATGGAGGAAAAAAATGAATCCATATGAACAACTTATCCAAGATTTGATTAATGGAAAAATCGAAAAAATTGATGTAAAAAGAGAAGAATTGATGGCTTTTCGAGAAGCATGGCTGAAATTGGAGAATCGTAAATATGTGGTAGGAAAAGCATCGCTGAACGGCAATGTGACTTATCATTATGATCCAACACGCTTATTTTAGTAAGGATGATTCAGAAAGAAGAAGGGACTGTGACAAAAATCGTGTCACAGTCCCTTCTTCTGGACAAACGGTGTTCAAGAGACAGCCTATCGGCAATAAGGCTGAACGTCTCTTTTACAACTTCTGATTCCCGGTGTTCCAGAAATGAAAATTCCTACTTATTAAATAGATTTTTGAATTTGTCTTTCACACTGTCGATATTTACGTCTTTTAGAAGATTTTGTGCTTTCTCTTTGTAAGGACCTAGTTGTTCTTTATGTTCTTCGATAAATCGTTTTGCGCCGTCGAAGTTGCCGCCTTTTATCATTTCCTTGACTTTTTGAAATAATTCTTCTTGATTCATTTTGAACACATCCTTTGCCATCAACTTGATTTTTTAACATGGATAAAGTGAGAAAAACTACATTATCCACACCTCCATAATATCAAATAACGATCATTTTTACTAAAAAAACATTTGTTTCTCGCTTCTAAAGTAGGAGAAAAATCTCCAACTTAGGTCGGATGGAATTTTTCTAATTGCCCCATATACTGAATATATAACAAGGAGGTAGAAAGATGAAAGTGATTAAATATTTGATAGGATTGGCGGCGATTAGTGGTATTTTGCTATTTGGACTGAAATACTATACTGAAGGAAGTTACGGGGAAATCCCTGGTATACTTGATCAACTAAATCCATTAGTTGAAAAAGGTGAGGTCTATGTAAAAACACAAAAACCAGAGGAAGTAAATGAACATGGAACGGCAAGGTATGTTCAAAAAGCTGCTAATGTCGATGGGGAAGAGCGTACAATTGAATTTAATGGACTTTCTGTGTTAAAAGAAAATCATTATTTGAAAATCAGCAATAAAGGAGCGCACATAGAAACGTATGAAGAAGTTCCTAGAGAAAAAGTTCCGGAAAAAGCATTAGCAATTATTGGCTAAATTTACTGTATGAGTGCTACAGATTTAATTGTTAATTATAATAAAATTATGTAAACTATATAATAAATAATAAAAATATTCCAAAAACCCCTGAAAAAAGATTAATCTTTTTTCAGGGGTTCATTTTTTATCAACAAGTCCATCAAATTGGGATGGCAGGGTTCGAACCTACAATTGCTTGATTCAGAGTCAAGTGCCTTACCAGTTTGGCTACATCCCATTTATTCAACAAAATAATCATAGCACTTTTCTAAAAAAACGCAAGTTATTTTTCTTGATCAGATAGTTGTTGTTTTACTCGTAAAAGGCGGCGCACCAGTTTCTTTTCCAATCCAGCAGGAAGGGCAATCCGCTCTGCTACTGACAAGACGGAGTCAAGCAAGTGATATTCTTTGACAGGTTCATTCATGATATGGTAAATGTTTGCTAAACGTTCGATATATTCAAAATGGGTGTACTCCGTTCGAGCGATCAGAAATTTTAATAAATCGATTGCTTTTCCATACTCTTGGTCTCCATAATAGACAAGAGCTTGACGATACAGTTTGATTTCTAGTTCATTGAGGGTAGCAGGTCTGCACCGTTCGTTCCACTCATTAATAGAAACTTTACCTTGAACATTTCCTTTGCGGTCACGGACAAAAATAATCGGAATTTCATTTGGATCCATTTTTTTATGAGTGAATTTTTCCATTATCTGTGCTCCCTTCAAAGGTTCGGTATCTAGAGTATAAGGGATTTTTACTTTAATTACTAGCTTTTCTCCAAAGTTAGCATTTGTCCACCCATTGCAGTGAAAATGGCCGAAAAATCATTGATCGGTACTGCTCGATTTTTTACGCCATAGGGGTCGTTGACGTAAATATTTTCTTTGTCGTATCCAGTGACTACACAAGCATGAACAAGTGGAGTGACTCTTACTTCTCCGTTGTTTGTTGTCCAAGTCATAAAATCAGTTTCATCAGGGACTTCAAAATTGATAGTCACGGAAGTCCATACAGGATTTCCTTTAGATAGAGCTTTTTTGATATCATCTAGTTGAGCGTCTGTTTTTGGAAAAGTATGATAATCCGTTTGGACGATTTGTTGAGCAAGAGAGGCAACAGGAGGGACATAGACGCCCATAGCCCAGTCTCCGCCACTGATATCTCCAACAAATCCTTCATTAGGATCGCCGTGAGTCCCGTCTGCATTGAAAACAAGGACGTAATCCAATTGTTCAGCTAACTGGTTTTTAGTCGTTTCATAACCATAAAAAGATAAAAGCATGGAAAGCGAAGTGACCTCGCAGCCATTTTCTAGAGAAGGAGAGTCAAACTGGCTCTCTAATGGAACATCTAGCAAAACTTCTGCTTTCTCTTTTGTCTTTTTCGTTTTTTGTGTTGAACTTTTTTGTGTAGTATTCATTGTATGTTCTGGAGAATGGATATGTAGGTAATAACTTGTACCGCTTAATAAAAGAGTAGCTGTACCTCCTAGAAACAATAGTTTTTTAAATGTTTTTTTCTTCATTGGAAATCTCCCTTTTCAGCTGTTTATCTTTCCTATTATAAGTGTATTTTTATTGGGAAGGGAAGTATTTTATTTAAATATGTAAGAAATAATCAGTTTTTGAGGAATATTATTTATTATTCTAGAACAAATTCTTCTAGATACAACAGCTGTTTTAATTGTGAAAACGAAAACAGTACGCTATAATGCCTGTAAGGTTGATTTTTGACTGTAAACAAAAAATCAAATAATTAAATCTCCAAAAAATAGCAGTTGTAATATGGAGAAAAGTTCCAGCAGTTTAGGAGGATTTTGATGACGGAAGAAATGATTAATTTAGGAGAACAATATGCATGCAAACCAATTGGCTTTACAAAAACGGTCATTGGTGAAGTTGTATCAAAAATGACAAACTGTGCCGTGGTCAAAGTTGCCCAATGTGCTGCAGAGGATCAAGAGTTATTAGATGAAAAAGCAAGCATGGTTGTTGCAAAATATGATACATTTGAATAAAGAAAATAATTGGACGTGCGGCGTGCTGCAAGTCCAATTTCTTTGAGAAGGTAAATCAGTATTCTTTTCCTGTTTTCAGGAGAAGAAAAAGCGAGGCGAGTTGTCATGGTAACATTTTTTACGGTTCTATTGTTTTTATTCGTTGTTGTTATGTTCTTATTTCTTTGGCTGGTTCGAAAAGAAATTATTTATCGGACTGTTCGGAATCGATGGGTTTACTTGGTCATACCATTCTTAGTAGTACTAGTCGTTTGGTACACACTCATCAGTCAGCCTACAGCAGATGAATTGGCAAAAGGGATTTTGTCAGCGATGATTTTTATTAGTTTTTTGTTGGACAGTCGAGGAATTACAGAAGAAGGGCTTGTCTTGAATAGCTTTGATAAAAAAGGTGTTCCTTTTTCTGAAATCAATAAAATCGTGTTGTACCAACCAAAAGGTTCTAAAATTGTAAAAATGAATTTTTTCCGAAACGGATGGCGGGGACCAATGCTGAAATTTTCTGCATCATTAGAAGAATTAGTTCCATTTTTGTCCCAACGCTTGAACGATGAGGCGGAGATTGATATTATGATCGATCCAGAATAAAAAACAGAGGTTACGACAAGATGTTTGTCACAACCTCTGTTTTTTTCAAGTAAAATTATCCGAATACACGGAAGCGATCTGCATCGTTCATATATTCTTTTTCCCCAGCTGGTGTTTCTGGTGAACCGAATACTAATTGTGAACGTAGTTTCCAGTTTGAAGGGATATTCCATTCTTTTGCAACTGCTTCGTCAATAACTGGGTTGTAATGTTGCAAGTTTGCGCCCAATCCTTTATCAACTAATGCTACCCAAGTGTTCGCTGTTGCGATTCCGTTTGATTGTTCTGACCAATCTGGGAAGTTGTCTGCATATAATTCAAATTGTTCTTGTAGACCTTTTACCACGTCAGTATCTTTGAAGAATAATACTGTACCATAACCATTTTTGAAACCAGCTAATTTGTTTTGTGTATTTGGAAAAGCTTCTGCTGGAGTCAATGGGCGAAGTGCTTCTTCAGTGATTTCCCAAAGTTTTTCATGTGCATCTCCGAAAAGAATAACTGCGCGTGTTGATTGAGCATTGAAAGCAGTTGGGCTTTCTTTAATTGCTTCTTTGATCAAAGCTGTCAATTCTTCATTAGAAAGTGAAACGTTACGTCCTAGATGATAGATTGAACGGCGGTTTTTTAAAGTGTCAGTAAAAGTTGTCATATTAAAATTTCTCCTTTGATTTGCGTTTTGCATTTTTTTAATTGATTACGAAATGAAGTATATCATCTTACAAAAAGTAAGTAAATAGATATGCTCACAAAAAATAAGCGAAGTTCAAAAAACAATTTTGATAAGGGAAATCGTTAGAAAAGGATTTCCTTGGTTATCGCTTTCATTGTTGTGTTTGAGGAATTTTTGCTTATTTGAAAAAAACGTCTGATATATAATTATTAAATCTCTATCTTCTTTTTTTTATGATATTGCCATTAAAAATTACTTGTTTTTATAGAAAATTAGTTTATATTTCTTAAATAAGTTTTTTAGTTAAATTTTTCGGTAAAGATGTATAATATTTTCTGAAAATTTAAAGAATTGGGGTATAGATTATGGAAAAACAGCAAGACAAGGGCTTCTTCGGGCAGCCGAAGGGATTGTCAACTTTGTTCTTCACTGAGATGTGGGAACGATTTAGTTATTATGGTATGCGTGCATTACTTATCTATTATATGTACGATACAGTTGCCAACGGGGGACTTGGATTACCACGAGCAACAGCATTAGCTATCATGTCGATATACGGATCTCTGATCTACATGTCTAGTATCGTCGGCGGATGGGTATCTGACCGAGTGTTAGGAGCAAAACGCACTGTATTCTTTGGTGGAGTCTTCATTATGCTTGGACACATCGTCTTGGCTTTACCATTTGGTGTAAGTACATTATTTGTTTCAATGGCATTGATCATTATTGGAACCGCCTTTTTGAAACCGAACGTTTCTGGCATGGTCGGACATCTTTATTCAAAGACTGATTTGCGAAGAGATGCAGGATTTTCGATTTTTTACATGGGTGTCAACTTAGGGGCGTTATTAGCACCACTAATCGTTGGGACAATCGGTCAAGAATATAACTACCATTTAGGGTTCTCTTTAGCTGCTATTGGGATGTTCTTTGGATTATTACAATACATCATCCAAGGGCGCAAGACATTAGACGGAGTGGGTACAACACCACCGAATCCTTTGACAACTGAAGAACGTAAAGGATTCATCCGTAACTTGATCATCGCACTTGTTGTTATCGTTGCAGTATTCGGTGGCGCACAATTAACTGGTCATTTGACAATCGACTTTTTTGTCAATACAATCAGTGTATTAGGGATTATCTTACCGTTGTATTACTTTATCAAAATGTTGACTTCAAAAGATGTAACTGCTGAAGAAAAACCAAGAGTATGGGCGTATATCCCATTATTCCTTGCAGCAATCATTTTCTGGTCATTACAAGAACAAGGTTCATCTATCTTAGCTTTATTTGCTAGTGAACGTACGCAATCTACACTATTTGGTGTGACGATCCAAGCAAGCTGGTATCAATCATTGAATCCGATTTTCATCTTTATTTTGACGCCGGTATTCGTAACAATGTGGACAAAACTTGGCAAACGCCAACCATCTACAGTAGTGAAATTCTCTCTTGGTCTTTTGTTTGCAGGATTATCATACTTACTATTGATGTTGCCAGGTATGCTTTACGGAACAAGTGGAAAAGTAAGTCCATTGTGGTTGTTAGGAAGTTTCTTCATCGTGGTTATTGCTGAATTGTGTCTTTCACCAGTTGGTTTGTCTGTGACAACGAAATTAGCACCACGAGCATTTGAATCACAAACAATCGCTATTTGGTTCTTAGCTGATGCTTCTTCACAAGCAATCAATGCACAAATTGCACGCTTCTACACACCAGGAACAGAATCTGCCTACTTCGGTATTATCGGTGCAGTAGCAATCGTCGGTGGTATCTTGCTATTTACTGTGAAAGAACCAATCAAAAAACTAATGGGATCTATCCATTAATCAACTCATGAAAAGACAGGAATTGCTTATTTGTAGCGATTCCTGTCTTTTTGCGTATACTCAAAAAAGATAGAAATATCAGAACCATAAAAGTATATAATTTGAAGAATATAGAACAAATGTTCAGTATTTTTTGATATAATAAAGAAGCACCGTATCATGTGTTGAAGGAGGAAAAGCATGTCTTTACAATTTATTCTTGGAAACGGGAAAAAAGATCACCGTCAAGTCTTGATTGACGAAGCATCAGCTTGGCTCGACCAAGATGCAAGCAACCAAGTATTTTTCCTTGTTCCCAATTACAGCAAATTCGAACAGGAACAAGAAATTTTAGCGGAGATGCGAAGAAGAAGCGGGAAAAAAGCTTTCAGCACAACAAATGTTCAAGTATTCAGTTTTTACCGTCTGGCTTGGTATTTGCTGCAACAGACAACCCTTCTTACAGGAAATGAATTATCAGAATCCGGATCTGCGATGATCTTGCGACAGATTTTAGAAAAACATGAGGAAGAATTAACGATCTTTCGCGGAGAAATCAATAAAAGAGGATTTATTCGCCAATTGCAAGAACTCTATAGTGAGTTGCGCACAGGGAATATTCAACCGGAAGACTTGATGCTTTTATTTGGTGATTCACCGAATGCAGAAGACCAGCAACTTAAAATGAAAGACTTGAAGCTGATTTTTTCAGCTTATGACAGCGAATTGACCGAACGTGCACTATCAAATGAAGATGCACTGGCTATACTAGCAAATTATATGCAGACACAAGATTTCACCAACGTCCAATTTATCGTCAGCGGTTTTTCCCGAATCAATGGGCAAGAGTATCAATTACTGCAGGCAATGATGGAAAAGGGGCAATTAGTTGTCGATTTATTGTTGGATCGTCCTTATACAGCGGATCTTCCAGAAGTACTTACGCTCTTTCATGAGACTGGAAAGCTTTATTTCCGTCTTTTTCAAAGTGCGAGAGAACGGAAAGTTCCTATATTAGTAGATCGTTTTGCGCCAGAGCAGAATCGTCCGACAGAGCTTCAGTTGCTGCAAACGATGTGGGAAGAGACTTCCAGCCAAAAGAAAGCAACCGTCCGCAAATTAGGGGAACAAGAGGCTCTCCATTTGTGGGAAGCTGAAAATCCAACTGAGGAAGTCCGACAGCTAGCTGTTGAAATCAGACGGCTAGTCAGTGAAGAAAACTACCGTTATCGTGATATCCAAGTACTGACAAAAAATATGTCCTTATATGGAAATATTCTTCGACCAATCTTTCAAGAAATGGCGATTCCTTTTTATATCGATGAAGAACAAATGATGGAAAATCATCCGCTGATTGAATGGGTCAACAGTCTGTTCGCTCTTGACCGATATTCTTATCGACTAAGTGATATTATGCGTTTTTTCAAGACGGAATTGTTCCTATCGATGGAAACAGAAACCGAACTGGATGAATGGAAACAAGAACGAGATGAATTCAGGAAAAAATTGGACATCACAGAAAATGTTGCACTTGCTTATAATTATCAAGGCACTTACTGGACGCGTGAAAAAGACTGGCAGTTTGTGGCGTATGATTTTGAAGCAGAACAGATTGAAGACGTACAGTATCTGGAAGAACAGTCAAATACGATTAGACGATTATTTCAGAAATCTGTACCTGCATTTTTTAAAAAAATAAAGAAAAGTAAAACAGGTCAAGCGGCCGCAAATGTTTTTTATCAATTTTTGATTCAAAGTGGTGTACAGCAACAATTATTGTTTTGGCGTAATCAGGAAGTAGACAGAGGAAACTTAGAAGCGGCAAGAAACCATGAGCAGACATGGGGAGCGCTGATTGATCTGCTGGATGAATATGTAGTCATTTATGGTGAATCGGCTTTTGACTGGTCTCTGTTCCAAGAAATCATTACGAGTGGTCTCGAAAATCTAAGTTATGGTAAAATCCCTACCGCAATCGACCAAGTGCGAATCAACCGTTTGGAATTAGTTCGACCGAATCAAGCTGCCGTCACTTTTGCATTAGGTTTGAATGATCAAGTGTTTCCAGACCGTAAAGAAACAAAAGGATTGTTGTCCAGTGAAGAACGAGAAGTATTAAATCAAGCTTTGCCAGATGGACAGTTTTTATTCGACCCATCAAAAGAAAGTATCTCTTTTGAGCCTTTCCAAGCCTACCTTGTTTTTCTTTCCGGAACGGATCGATTATATCTTAGCTATGCACAAAGCTATGACACAGATGGTTCACTGAAGATGTCTCCTTATTTGCGCAGAATCACAGAATATTTATCAGTTCCCGTCGAGAGAAAAGAGCATTTGACAATCGAAAGCGATCCTGATTGTTATGTAGGAACTTACAGAAGCGGAATCAATACAGTCAATAGGATTTATCGATTAGCTTTAGATGAAAAGAAACCTGTACCAAAACATTGGCAAAAGCTCAAAGAATTAGTACTGAATTCCTCATGGCGCAATTTTGCTTTACAAATCTTTGAAAGTCAGGAACATTTGAATGTGCCTGTTTCGATGCCAGAAAAAATGGCGGAAGAGCTTTATGGAAAAGAAATTTATACTTCGATTTCACGTATGGAGAATTTTTATAATTGTGAATACAAATACTTCATGCAATTTGGGTTGAAATTGAAAGAACGAACTGTTTATGGTTTGACTCCAGCAGCAACAGGTGATTTTTATCATGAATCATTGGATCGTTTCTTCAAGCTACTGTTTTCAAACCAATTATCCTTAGTGAATATGACCGATGCGCAGCGTAAAGACTTTACTGAAAAAGTGCTGCAAGAAGTGTTCGGAGAACTTCGGTTTGAGATATTGGATAGTTCCGCAAGAATGAACTATATCCGCTATCAGTTAGGACAGACGATCCAAAAAGTAGCATGGGCTTTGCAAAAACAGAGCAAAAATACGGGCATGCATCCTCTTCAGACGGAGATTTTATTTGGTCAGATTGCTGGAGCAAAAGGTATCACAGGTCTGGAATTACCGTTGAGTAATGGTGGAAAACTCCACGTTCGAGGAAAAATCGATCGGATCGATGTAGCTTCTGAACAAGAAGATACTTGGTTAAGCGTTATTGATTACAAATCTAGTGGACGTTCATTCGATGTCACAGAAGCTTATTATGGCATGGCTATGCAATTATTGACGTATCTGGACGTAGCATTGATGGATGCGGTACGTTTGACTGGAAAGGCGGCTGTTAAACCAGCAGGATCATATTATTTACATGTTCATAATCCTGTATTGACGGAGACCGATGATGTAGAGAAGAATACATTGAAAAAATTTAGTTATGATGGCGTTTTTGTCGATGATCCCGCTCTTTTAGAAGTACTAGATCATTCACTGGAAGCAAAAGAACAATCACTGATCTATCCAGTGAAAAAAAATGCGAAAGATGAATACCAAAAAGGTAGTTTCAGCAAAGATAAATTTTTCACGGAAGAAGAACTGCAACTGTTCATGGCGCATAATCGGGAAAATATGCGGTTAGCTGGAGATGCAATCACTTCCGGAGAAATCAAACTGAACCCAGCTTATAAAGATAAACAGCGAATTGCCTGTGAATTTTGTCCATTCAGAAGCATCTGTACGTTTGATGTGATGCTGAAAGAAAATAATTACCACCGTCTGGAGAAAATAGATAAGGAAGAAGCACTGCGCAGAATATTGAAAAGGAGTGAAGAAGAGTGAATCAAATTCCTTTAAAACCGCAAAATGAACGATTTACAGATGATCAGTGGCAGGCGATTTTCGATCAAGGAGATAATTTGTTAGTCTCTGCGTCTGCCGGATCAGGTAAAACTACAGTGCTTGTTCGAAGAGTGATTGAAAAATTAAAAATGGGTTTTGATATCGATGAATTACTGATTGTGACATTTACTGAAGCAGCTGCAAGAGAAATGAAAGAAAGAATTCAAGAGGCATTGCAAGAAGCGGTCAACAGCGAAAGCGACCCTGTACGAAGACAGCATTTTACTAAGCAGTTAGTTTTATTGCCCACAGCGAATATCTCAACCTTACATGCTTTTTGTCTAACAGTTATTCGACGTTATTATTACTTAATTGATATTGATCCGGTCTTTCGCATGTTAACAGATGAAACAGAAACGATCTTGATGAAGGAGGATGTGTGGGACGAGCTGAGAGAAGCACTTTATGCAGAAAATGATGAACGATTTTTCCAATTAACAATGAATTTTTCTAATGATCGTTCAGATGACGGCTTGACGAATCTGGTATTTTCGCTTTATGAGTTTGCCCGTGCCAACCCTGACCCCAAAAAATGGCTAGAACAGTTAAGCGCTAATTATCGTTTGACTGAGGGGCTAGCGAAATCTCGATTATATCAAGAACAAATCCGTCCTTTAGTTTTGGCAGATGTATACCAATGTGTACAATTATATGAACAGATGACTCAGTTAGCACAAGGTGAAGGATTAGAAAAAATGTATGAGCAAGTAGCTGGAGAACAACAGCAGATCAAAAATATCTATGAAGCTTTCTCGCAAGATCGGTTAGAAGATGCTTATGCTAGTTTGGAACAACTGACTTTTTCAACTTTTAAGAGCAGTCGTAAAGCAGAATTGAAAGAAATCTCCAATGAAGTCAAGGGCATGAGGGATAAAGCAAAAAAATTGATTCAGCAGATAAGTAAAAGTTACTTTCCTGTTTCACCAAGCCAAATGGAAGAATTAACGGAAAAAGCACTACCGTTAGTCGAAGAAATGACAAAAGTCACGCAAAGCTTTATGGACGGTTTCAGTATGCGTAAACGGGAAAAAGGCGTATTGGACTTCAATGATCTGGAACATCTAGCGTTGCAGATTCTCACAGAAAAAACGAAAGATGCATGGCTGCCAAGTGAAGCTTCAAAACATTATCGAAAAAAATTCAAAGAAGTAATGGTAGATGAATATCAAGACGTGAACCAATTACAAGAAGCCATTTTATACTGGCTAAGAGAACCTGATGATACAAAAGGAAATATGTTCATGGTTGGGGATGTCAAACAATCCATTTATTCTTTCCGTTTAGCAGATCCTAGTTTATTTATCGGGAAATACGAGAATTTTTCAAAGAAAGAAGGCGGACGTCGGATCGTTTTGGCTGAGAACTTCCGCTCTAGAAAAGAAGTCCTTTCTTTTACGAATCTTATTTTTGAACAACTAATGGATCCAGCAGTTGGTCAAATCAATTATGACGAAGCAGCCAAACTGATACAGGGATTTTCAGACTTTCCAGAGAATGAACAGTTTGAGCCAGAAATCATGATCTATGAAAAAGAACAGGAAGAATCAGAGATCGAGATTCCCACTGACGATATACTGGAGGACAAAACAGAAGGCGAACTTTTTATGACAGGACTGAAGATTCGTCAATTGATTGATTCTTCCTTTATGATTTATGATAAAAAATCAAAGAAAGATCGTCCGATAGAATACAGAGACATTGTTCTCTTGACACCTACAAAAAAGAACAACTTAACAATTTTAGAGATTTTCAAAACATTGGATATTCCTTTGGAGATGAATGATGCTCAAAATTATTTTCAAGCGACAGAAATTCGCACGATGATCTCGTTGCTACAATTAATTGACAATCCCTATCAAGATATTCCGCTTGCAGCTGTATTGCGTTCGCCAGTCGTGGGTTTGATTGAACCAGAATTAGCAAGTATCCGATTAGCCGACCGTGCACATACTTACTATGATGCTGTGCTTGCTTATCAAGCATCAAACGAAGATGAATTAGCGGTTAAGCTGGAACATTTTGGCAAACAACTAGATCATTGGCGAGAACTTGCTCGCCGTTCTTCGATCACTGACTTACTATGGGATATCTATTATGAGACGGGATATCTAGAGTATGTGGTCGGTCTGCCAGCAGGGGCACAGAGACAAGCCAATCTTTATGCATTGGTCGATCGTGCCAAAGCATACGAGCAAAGTTCTTTCAGAGGATTATATCAGTTCGTGCGTTTCATTGAAAAAATGCAAGAAAAAGATAAAGACTTAGCAGAACCAGTCATTTCAATAGAAGATAATGCTGTTCGCGTAATGACGATCCACGCAAGTAAAGGCTTGGAATTTCCAGTTGTATTTTTGTTAGATATGACGAAAGAATTCAACTTACAAGACTTGCGCAATCGGTATGCTTTTGAAGAAAAACTTGGAGCAGGTATTCGCTATATGGATCCTGAAACACGGGTACTGTATGATACGTTACCGTTTCAAGCCATCAAATTGGCAAAGCAAAACAAATTGTTATCGGAAGAAATGCGTAAATTGTATGTAGGATTGACTCGGGCAGAACAAAAGCTTTTCATTGTCGGTTCCTATAAAAATAAAGAGCAAATGATCCAAACGTGGTCTGAAGCAGCTGATCATGAGGAGTTGGTTTTTGATCCTGCGCTACGTTTGAAGGGCAGAAGCAGCTTGATGAATTGGATTGGTTACGGATTGATCCGTCATCCTGAAATGCAGAAATACTTAGAGGAAGAAGTTTCGACTTCTCTCCTTCAATATTCAAATGCACAGTTTTCCATTTCATGGATGAATCAGCAATCAATCATTGAACAAAGACAGTTGCTTGCTGAAAAAGAACTGGTTAACTTAGATCAGCAGGTGAAAGAAAAGGAAACTGTATTAGCAGATTCGTTACAAAAACGTCTAGCCTATGAATATCCTTATCAGGCTTCTTCGCAAACCACAAGTTATCAATCTGTATCTGAGATCAAACGATTATTCGAAGATCCAGATGATACACAAGAATCACGCTTGACTCTGGAAAGTAGTCAGACAAAGGCAGCATCTCGTCAATTCCGTTATACGCAAGAACAACTAGCAGAACCAAAATTTTTACAAAAAGATCGGCAAGTGTCGGCAGCTGCTGTTGGAACAGCTACCCATGCTTTATTGCAATTGCTGCCATTAGAGATGCCAACTACAGAGAGCATCAATCAAAAGTTGCAGGAATTAGTAAAGAAACGTTTAATAGACGAAAAGGTCGCAAAAAAAGTAGATGTTTCTTCTATTATATGGTTCTTTCAAACAGAACTTGGGCAACAGTTGATTGCCAACAAAGAAAACGTAAAACGGGAACAACCTTTTTCCATGCTGCTTTCTGCTGATGAAGTATTTCAAGACTATCCAAATCAGGAAGATGAGCTATTGATCCACGGAATCGTCGATGGATACTTAGAAGAAAAAGATCATCTCCATATCTATGATTTTAAAACAGATTTCATTTTACATCCGGATGATCCAGCAGAAATAGACGCGATCGTCCAAAAATATCAGGGACAGCTAAGACTTTACCAACAAGCAATGACAGAAGCACTGAATAAACCTGTAGAAAATGTTTTCCTAATTTTACTTCGAGTGAAACGAATCATAAACATTAATAAATAATTATAATTGAGCAAACTTGACTTATATTTTGTAAGGATTATGCTATACTCTGGGAAGAGGTGAGTATGATGGAGCTAACACAGACAGAATTCGTTTTGTGTCCTAAATTTGAAAAAACGTTCTCTATTTTAGGAAAAAAATGGAACGGATTGATTATCGATGTACTACTCGAAAATGGTCCGCAACGCTTTGTCGAGCTTGCGGCAAAAATCCCGATGGTTAGTGATCGGGTATTGGTCGAACGCTTGAAGGAATTGGAAAAAGAAGGAATAGTCACTCGAAACATTGCCTGTAGTGAAAAAAGCCGTTCAGAATATCTCTTGACTGAAAAAGGAGCAGACTTGCAAAAAGCAATGCGTCAAATACAAGTTTGGAGCGAAAAATGGGTCACAGAGGAAGAATGCGGTTGATTTTGTAAAAAAAATCTTGTAAACTATAGTCCATACGAATAAGTAAAAGAACGATGACGAAAAAGAGTAGTTTGGCTAAACCAGTTCAGGGAGATCTGTCACAGACTGAAAACAGGTCCTGTGTTTGAAAAATGAAGTTCACTTTCCGAGTTCGTCTGATCATTATCAGACCGGCAACTGTCGTTAACGAAGTAAGAGTGCGATGTAAGTTTATTTATCGCAAATTAGGATGGTAACGCGAAGACCTCGTTCCTTAACAGGAATGAGGTCTTTTTGTTTTGTATTTGGAATTTAAAGGAGGAACAAGCACATGTCTTTACAAGCACAATTAGAGAGCTTGAAAGAAGAAACAATCGTCAAAATCACGGCGGCACAAGATTTAAAAGAATTAAATCAAATACGTGTTGAAACGTTAGGAAAAAAAGGACCGATCACAGAAGTATTGCGTGGGATGAAAGATCTAAGTCCAGAAGAACGTCCAAAAGTCGGAAGTTTCGCAAATGAGATCCGAGACCTTTTGACAGAAGAAATAGAGCGAAAAAAACAAGTGTTAGAAGAAGAAGCGTTAAATGCGGCTTTGGCAAAAGAAACAGTAGACGTGACATTGCCTGGTAGAAAAGTAAAGCATGGTACACGTCATATCGTGACACAAATCATGGAAGAAATTGAAGATATTTTTGTAGGTATGGGGTATCAGATCGTGGAAGGTTACGAAGTAGAGTCTGACCATTACAATTTCGAACGGATGAACCTGCCAAAAGACCATCCGGCAAGGGACATGCAAGATACTTTCTATATTTCAGACGAGATATTGATTCGGACACATACTTCACCAGTCCAAGCACGGACAATGGAAAAGCATGATTTCTCTAAGGGTGCTCTACGAATGATCTCGCCTGGAAAAGTTTTCCGCAGAGATACAGATGATGCGACCCACAGCCATCAGTTCCATCAAATTGAAGGGCTAGTTGTTGATAAAAACATCACGATGGGCGATCTTAAAGGAACATTAGAAGTCGTAATGAAAAAAATGTTTGGGGAAGATCGTGAAATCCGTTTGCGTCCAAGTTATTTCCCATTTACGGAGCCATCAGTAGAAGTAGATGTCAGTTGTTTCAAATGTGGTGGTGCCGGTTGTAACGTATGTAAATACACTGGATGGATCGAGATTTTAGGAGCTGGCATGGTGCACCCGAATGTGTTGAAGATGTCAGGAATCGATCCAGAAGAATATTCAGGCTTTGCTTTCGGCCTTGGACCAGACCGCGTAGCTATGTTGCGGTATGGAGTGAATGATATCCGTAATTTCTATCAAAATGACTTACGTTTCTTAAGTCAGTTCAAGGGGGAGTAAGAAGATGTTAGTTTCATATAAATGGCTTAATCGTTATTTGGATTTATCGAATGTAACACCAAAAGAATTAGCGGATAAAATGTCTGTAACAGGAATCGAAGTCGAGGGAATCACGGTTCCAGAAGAAGGCTTGAAAAAAATCGTTGTCGGTGAAGTCAAGGAATGTGTACCACATCCAGATTCCGATCACCTTTCTATTTGTCAAGTCGATATTGGCGAAGACGAACTGTCTCAAATCGTTTGTGGAGCGCCTAATGTGAAGGTCGGAATCAAAGTGATTGTTGCGCTTCCTAACTCACGGATTGCTGGAAATGTGAAGATCAAAAAAGGGAAAATGCGTGGTCAAGTATCAAATGGCATGATTTGCTCGTTACAAGAAATTGGCTATTCAGACAGTGTTATACCGAAAGAATACGCTGAGGGTATCTATTATATGCCACAAGAAGCTGTAAATGGCGATCCAGTTTTTTCTTATTTAGATATGGATGATTCGATCATTGAATTGTCTATCACACCAAATCGTGCAGATGCATTGTCAATGCGTGGCGTAGCTTATGAAGTTGGAGCAATCTATCGTCAGACGCCTACATTCGATGACGAGAAATTAGTAGAATCATCACAACTTGCTAGCGATAAGATCCAAGTGACAGTTGAAGATAAAGAAGTCGTTCCTGCCTATCAAATCCGCATCATTGAAGGAGTAAGAATCCAACCAAGTCCTCAATGGCTGCAAAATCTTTTGATGAATGAAGGCATCCGCCCAATCAACAATGTAGTAGATGTGACGAACTATATTTTGCTTTTATTCGGACAACCACTACATGCATTTGACTACGACAAATTGAAATCAAACGAGATCCTTGTCCGACATGCAAAAGAAAATGAGACATTAGTCACGTTAGATGGAGAATCTCGGAAATTGACAACTGACAATCTTGTCATCACTAATGGCAAAGAACCAGTTGCTTTAGCTGGTGTCATGGGTGGATTAGATTCAGAGATCACGAATGAAACAACAACAGTGGCACTGGAATCTGCTTTGTTTGATCCAATTTCGATCCGTCGTACAGCAAAACAATTTAATTTGCGTAGCGAATCTTCTGCACGCTTTGAAAAAGGGATCAACCATGCAACTGTTGGAGAAGCCAGTGAGGTTGCTGCAGCAATGATCGTTTCTCTTGCAGGTGGGGAAGTTCTACAAGGCGCGGTCAAAGGTTCAGAGATCAAAGCAGAAGACGTATCAGTGAAGATTTCACTTGAACGCATCAATCAATATTTAGGAACATCTCTTGTCGTTAAAGAAGTAAATGAGATTTTTGAAGCACTTGGATTTGGCTATGAAGAAAAGGATCATGTTTATTCCGTAGTCGTACCACCAAGACGCTGGGATATCCAAATCGAAGCAGACATTATCGAAGAAGTTGCTCGTATTTATGGATACGACCAGTTGCCATCTACACTTCCAAGTGGAGAAACGGTTGCTGGAAGCTTGTCAAAAGAACAAGAAACTACTCGTAAAATTCGTACAATCTTTGAAGGAAGCGGATTGAGCGAAGCAATCAGTTATGCATTGACAACAGAAGAAAAATCAAGACAGTTTGTTATAAAAGAAAGTAATATTACACGTTTGGACTGGCCAATGAGCGAAGAACGTTCTGTATTACGAATGAATTTGATCAGCGGACTATTAGATGATATCAGTTATAACACTGCTCGAAAAAATACAGAGATTGCTTTATATGAAATCGGTCGGGTATTCTTCCAAGAAAATGATCCGCGCGCACATCTGCCACAAGAAGTAAAACATGCAGCAATCGCTATTTCTGGTGTTTGGGAAGAAAAAGATTGGCAGACGAAAGCACAAAACGTAGACTTTTTCACCATCAAAGGTCTTTTAGAAAACTTATTTGAACAACTAGGTATCCATGAAGATATCCATTATCAAACAGTGACAGAAATAAAAGAAATGCATCCTGGAAGAACTGCTGCGATTTACCTTGGCGAACAATTTATCGGTTTTGTCGGTCAAGTGCATCCGACAATTGCCAAAAGTTATGATATTCCAGAAACATATGTAGCTGAGTTTGATTTATCTGCTGTAGTGGAAGCTGCTCAAAAAGGAATCGTTTTTGAAGCAGTGACAAAATTCCCAGCAGTCAGCCGGGATATCGCTTTGCTTGTAAAAGAAACTGTGACAAATCAGGAATTAACAGAAGTTATCGATTCTGCTGCCGGAAGATTTTTAACAGATATCCAATTATTTGATGTCTATCAAGGAGAAAACATCGAAAAAGGACATAAATCCATGGCTTATAGCCTGACATTCGTCAATCCTGAAGCAACATTGACAGATGAAGAAATCAATAAAGCAATGGATAAGGTAACAAAAGCTTTGACAGAAACGCTTGGAGCAAGTATTCGTTAAAAGTTAGAAGCAAAATAGTTATCAGTCGTCCATGCTTTTGAAAATGTTTTTTTAAAAACACTTTATATAGAGTAGATACTTGAGCAGATCCATCTTCGGTTCTGCTCTTTTTTATTTTTCAGGTAGATTCCATAAATTTCTAAAATCAGAAAAATAGGTAGTTATCGAGCCGTCGTATTCACAGTGAAAGACTATCAATAACACGGCTATGTAAGTATGAAAAAAAGAGAAGATGAAATTGAAAAGGGAGAGTTTTATTACACAAGTAATTAGATTTTAAATGAACAGGAAAATCATTATTTTTATCGCTAATTTTCAAAGAACAGTTTTGGCTATATACTAATAAGAGGTTTATTGGATAAGAAATCATGACATTTAATCTGCTGAATATGGAAAAATGACCGAGGTGGTAATCCCAACCATTTTTTCTTAGTGTATCATTAATTGAATTTCAGACGTTTTGCACATGGCTACTTCAGAGATTAAAGGAGGTGGTAGTGGTGTTCATGTTAGTTGTTCTTGGTCTTTTATTAATAATCGTTGGTATTCAACTTAGAAGAGGCAAATGGTATGGAATAGTTGCTGGGAATACTTTTAAAGATAAACCGATTGAAGTTCAAAAAAAGGTGCATTAGGAGCTTCATCTATTGCTTTTTTTGTAGGAGGCTTTTTACTAATCGTTTATATTTTAATGTTTTTTGATATTCAAACTAGATTTTTAATCATTCCAGTAATTGTAATAGCGATAGTATATTCTTTGTTTACCTTATATAAATATCTTAAACACTTCATTAAATATGGAGAATAAAGGAACTATTTAGTAAGAAAAGAAATAGTAGAAAATCTATAAAAAACTACCAATAAAAATGAGGGGGACACAGCTTTTTGCCCTTCTTTGACGACAGTTGAACAAAATATCCGCACTTGAAAAAGGGAATGTCACTGAAGCTGTGGTCGCCACTCAGCCGATCAATGAATACGAAGATGCATTGAAAAAACTGATCAACTGTGAAAAGCAGTATACGACACTTCTTGAAGAAACCACTCAAGTGATCGACAAACAAGTCGTCACGGACTAAGAACTGGCCAATTATTTCAACTAAAGTGAAAGTCTCTGATTCTGCTTTTGAACATCAAAAAACCGAACGATAGAGAGCGTACGCATGCAAGTAAGCAGCTACTCAACTATTGTTCGGTTTTTTGAGTTTGGTAATGATGTCACTAAGATGGATTTACCGGTGTATTAATGGAAGTAATTGATCCCCATTGCTGATTTTACTTCAGAAAGTGTTTGTGCAGCTACTTTAGCAGCTTCTTCACTACCTTTACGTAAGATTTCCATAACAGCTGAAGGATCTTTTTCCAATTCTTCTCGGCGCGCGCGGATCGGTGCAAATTCAGCTTCCAATACATCAATGAGGTATCGTTTGATCTTTACATCACCAAGTCCGCCGCGGCGGTAATGAGCTTTCATTTCTTCAATTGCTTCTTTATCTGTTCCGAATACATCCAAGTAGGTGAAGACCATATTTCCTTCTACTTGTCCAGGGTCTTGTACATGGATGTGGTTTGGATCAGTATACATACTCATGACTTTTTTCTGTAAGACATCGGCAGGATCGGAGATATAAATACCGTTTCCTAACGATTTACTCATTTTGCCATTTCCATCGATTCCAGGTAATCTACCCATTCCTTTTGGTGGGAATACGCCTTTTGGTTCCACCAAGACTTCACCATATGTATGATTGAAGCTTTGTACAATTTCCTGTGTCTGCTCTAGCATTGGTTTTTGATCCTCGCCAACAGGAACGAGATTCGCTTTGAATGCAGTGATATCTGCTGCTTGAGAAACAGGATAGATAAAGAATCCTGTAGGCACGCTTTCACCGAATTTCTTTTGTTCGATTTCTGTTTTGACAGTCGGATTGCGACGAACGCGTCCTACGCTGACTAAGTTCAAATAATACATGGTTAACTCAGCTAATTCCGGAATTTGTGATTGGATAAATAAAGTAGATTTTGCAGGATCTAATCCCACGGCTAAATAGTCTAAAGCAACTTGCAAGACATTTGATGAAACCTTCTCAGGATTTTTAGCATTATCGGTCAGTGCTTGCATGTCAGCAATCATGACAAACAGTTGGTTGTCTTCATCTGCTTGCATAGCCACTCGGGTTTTTAGAGAACCGACGTAATGCCCTAAATGCAGCTTCCCAGTTGGTCGATCTCCCGTTAAAATAATATTTTTCAAAAAAGACACCTCTTTACGATTTGTAAGTCTGAGCACTTAATATCTTACCGTTTTTCCTGACAAGAAACAACAGTTCCTAAGGAAAAAACAAGGAAAGAGGATAAAATAACTAATAGATTAGAAATGAAAGAAATATTTATGGGAGAATAAACGTTCTAAGAAACTTTACAAATTACTAAACTATCAGATATAATGTATTTTATTATACATCTTTAAAAGAAATCTTACTAAATAATAATGGGAGTGTAATTCTATGGCAATGATTAAATTTGATCACGTGGATAAATATTATGGCAAGTTCCACGCATTAAAAAATATCAATCTCGAATTCGAGAAAGGAGAAGTTGTCGTTGTCATTGGTCCTTCTGGTTCAGGAAAGAGCACGATGCTTCGCTGTATCAATGGATTAGAGACGATTTCTTCAGGCAAGCTACTAATTAATGATGCTGACTTGCATGATAAAAGGACAAAATTGACAGAAGTCCGAAAGAATATCGGCATGGTTTTCCAGCATTTCAATTTGTATCCTAATAAAACCGTTCTGGAAAATATTACATTAGCACCAATCAAAGTGTTAAAGCAAGACCAGGCAACTGCAATCAAAAACGCGGAGAAATTTCTGAAAACTGTCAATATGTTAGATAAGAAAGATTCTTATCCTTCCATGTTATCCGGTGGACAACAGCAACGGGTGGCAATCGCCAGAGGTTTAGCGATGAATCCTGAGATGCTCCTGTTTGATGAACCTACTTCTGCTTTGGATCCGGAAATGATTGGTGATGTATTGGACGTCATGAAAAAATTGGCGCATGATGGTATGTCAATGATTGTCGTGACGCATGAAATGGGCTTTGCCAAAGAAGTTGCGGATCGTGTCATCTTCATGGCTGACGGAGAAGTATTGGAAGATAGCAGAAATGTGAGAGACTTTTTCGAAAATCCAAATGAAGTCCGAGCACAGCAATTTATCAGTAAAGTTATCAATCATTGATAGGAGGAAAAAGATGCGCAGGTTTAAAAAGATACGCCTGATTTTCCTTTTAGGCATTGCTTTTCTTGCACTAGCCGGATGTAAAGGAAATGGGTTGGCAAATGAAGATATTTTAGAGCGAAGCAAATCTACCAATGAAATCATCTGGGGTGTCAAATATGATACTCGATTATTTGGAATGATGGATATTGAGAGCAGAACCGTACAAGGATTTGATGTAGATATTGCAAAAGCTATCACTGAAAAGATCCTTGGTGAAAATGGAAAAGCGGAATTTGTTGAAGTCACTTCTAAAACGCGGATCCCGTTATTGAAAAACGGAAACATCGATGCAATCATTGCGACGATGACGATCACAGATGAACGAAAAAAACAAGTCGATTTTTCAGATGTCTATTTCGATGCTGGCCAAGCTTTGTTGGTAAAGAAGGGAAGCCAAATCAAAAGTGTAGATGATTTGAATGCTTCTACAACAGTTCTAGCAGTCAAAGGTTCTACGTCGGCTGCGAATATCCGACAGCATGCACCAGATGCAAACATTCTGGAATTGGAAAATTATGCAGAAGCATTTACTGCCTTACAATCTGGCCAGGGAGATGCGATGACTACGGATAATGCGATCTTGTTAGGGATTGCAGATGAAAATCCAGAGTACGAATTAGTCGGCGGAACGTTTACTAATGAACCTTATGGAATTGCAATCAACAAAGGACAAGAAAACTTCTTGAAAGCTGTTAACCAGGCGCTAGAGGAAATGCATGCAGATGGCACATACGATAAAATCTATCAAAAATGGTTTCCAAATGAAACTGAAGGAAAAGTAGAGTAAGGGGGAGAGGCAATGAGCGAATTGATACAGACTTATGGACCAATCTTTGTCGACGGGTTCAAGATCACATTGTTTTCGAGTGTCTTAGCACTTGTGTTTAGTTTGATTATCGGAACGTTGATGGCAATCTTCCAATTATCAAAGAATAAAATAGTGAGTGCCTTAGCAAAGGCATATGTAGAATTTTTTAGAAACATTCCATTATTGATTATCGTGATGTTTTTTTATGTTGTCGTACCGATTTATTGGTTTAATCTAGACGGATTTCAAGCTGGGACGATTGGATTGACTATCTATACATCCGCTTTTATTGCTGAAACGGTACGTTCAGGGATTCAAACCGTACCAAAAGGCCAAACAGAAGCAGGATTGTCTTCTGGATTTACCTATTCAGAAATTATGCGTTATATTGTTTTGCCGCAAGCATTCAAAATCGTTATTCCGCCATTAGGCAACCAATTTATTAATCTTGTGAAAAACTCGTCTATTTTAGCAATCGTAGCTGGTTTGGATTTGATGTATCAAGGAGACTTGATCGCCAGTGAAACATTCAATACCTTCGATACGTATATCATCGTTGGGTTATTTTACTTAGTTATTACGCTGCCGTTATCTTACTTAATGGTTTATCTTGAGAAAAAATGGGCGGTTCGTTCATAGAAGGAGGGGAAATACATGGATTTTAGCGGCGCTTTTTCATGGATGAATGTCCGTTTTTTATTGGAAGGATTAAAGGTTACTGTTGAAGTTTCATTGTTTTCGATCATTTTCAGTTTCTTGATTGGTGGTCTGGCAGGTGTGATTCGTTTTGCGAACATCCCTTTCTTGTCCAAAATCCTTGGTATTGTGATCGATATCATACGAAATCTTCCATTATTATTGATCATTTTCTTCACTTATTTTGCCTTGCCTCAGATTGGTATTCAGATGAACATCTTCTGGTCCGCTGTTGCAGCATTGACGATCTTTGAATCAGCTATGCTGTCGGAGATTTTCCGAGCAGGACTTAATGCTGTTCCGAAAGGGCAGATGGAGGCAGGATTGTCAACAGGACTGACTTATGTAGAAACGATGCGGACGATCGTCTTGCCGCAAGCATTCAAATCAATGATTCCGGCAATTGTGAGCCAATTGATTTCACTGATCAAAGATACTTCATTAGCAGTAATCATTTCTTTACCTGAACTTTCTCATCAAGCACGTATTATTTATGGACAGAATACCAATTATGTGCTTCCGATGTTCATCATCATGACACTTATGTATTTCGTGGTGTGTTACGCGCTTTCTCTGCTTTCCGGTTACTTGGAAAAGAGACGGTACAGTTATTAATAGATGATTCTTTTAGCGGTTGTGGCAGACTAAAGTCACAACCGCTTTTCCTCTTTCCATTCGAAAAAAAGAGAGTTTGATTGTTTTAAGCAAGTGAGAGCACTTGAAAATTCACGCTAAAAAGTACACAATAGGGAGGATAGAATTTATTGAAAAAAAGGATGATACGATTGACAGATAATCGCCCTATCGGATTTATTGATTCAGGTGTCGGCGGCTTGACTGTAGTAAAAGAAGCCCTGAAACAATTACCGAATGAAAATATTTTATTTGTAGGAGACACAGCACGCTGCCCATATGGCCCTAGACCCGCGGAACAGGTAATCCAGTATACTTGGGAAATGACGGATTATCTGGTGGAGCAAGGAATCAAGATGCTAGTGATTGCTTGCAATACCGCAACTGCGGTTGCTTTAGAAGAAATCAAAGCTGCTCTTTCTATTCCAGTCATCGGTGTGATCCTTCCCGGTACAAGAGCGGCAGTAAAAAAAACACAAAATAAACAAGTTGGCATTATCGGTACGATTGGTACGGTAAAAAGTCAAGCTTATGAAAAAGCACTGAAAGAGAAAGTGCCAGAATTGACTGTGACAAGTCTTGCTTGTCCCAAATTTGTTTCAGTTGTCGAAAGTAATGAATACCATTCATCTGTGGCAAAAAAAATCGTGGCAGAAACATTAGCTCCGTTAACGACTAAAAAAATCGATACATTGATTTTGGGATGCACCCATTATCCATTATTACGCCCCATCATTCAAAATGTAGTGGGTGAAAATGTTCAACTGATCGATTCTGGAGCAGAAACAGTAGGTGAAGTATCTATGCTACTCGATTATTTCAATTTGAGCAATTCACCGCAAAATGGACGGACATTATGTCAGTTTTATACAACAGGATCTGCTAAACTTTTCCAAGAAATAGCCGAAGACTGGCTTGGAATCGGACACCTAAATGTAGATCATATTGAATTAGGAGGAAATAAGGATGCGTCATGACGGGAGAAAAGCCCAAGAGCTTCGTAAACTGGAGCTTCAAACAAATGTTTTCAAATATCCAGAGGGATCGGTTGTGATCCGTTTTGGTGATACAACAGTTATTTGTTCTGCAACAGTAGAGGATTCTGTACCGCCCTTTTTGAGAGAAACAGGAACAGGGTGGGTAACTGCTGAATACAGTATGCTACCTCGAGCAACGAGTACGAGAAATCGTAGAGAAAGCAGCAAAGGGAAACTTTCTGGTAGAACAATGGAAATCCAGCGTCTTATTGGTCGCTCCTTGCGTGCAGTAATAGACTTGGAAAAGCTGGGAGAGCGTAGTATCATCATAGACTGCGATGTGATCCAAGCGGATGGCGGAACTAGAACAGCTAGCATCACTGGGGCATTCGTCGCGTTGAGACTAGCAATTGAAAAGCTTTTAAGAGAAAAGGAATTGTCAGAAGATCCAATCAAAGAGCATCTTGCTGCAGTTAGCGTAGGGATCTTGCCGGATGGGACTTGCGTGACAGATTTGGACTATCAAGAAGATTCCGCAGCACTTGTAGATATGAATCTCGTGATGACAGAATCAGGAAAATTCGTGGAGATTCAAGGAACTGGAGAAGAAGCAACGTTTGATGGAGAACAGTTGAATGAAATGCTCTTTTTTGGAAAAAACGCGATTGAAGATTTGATCAAAGAGCAAAAACATGCTTTGCTAACAGAATTTGCTCAAGATAATGAGCGGATAGAAGAAACAAAAACAATCATCATTGCGACAAGAAATCCAGGAAAAGCAGAAGAGTTTCGAAATATGTTCAAAGAAGCGGGATATCATGTAAAAACATTACTTGACTATCCTGAATTGCCAGATGTAGAAGAAACTGGCAGCACATTTGAAGAAAATGCCCGATTAAAAGCAGAAACGATTGCACAATTACTTGATCAACCAGTCTTAGCAGATGATTCAGGTTTGAAAGTGGATGCATTAGGCGGTATGCCAGGAATCTATTCTGCACGTTTTGCAGGGGAACAAAAAAGTGATGCGGGGAATAACGCCAAATTATTATATGAATTGACAGATGTACCAGATGAAAAAAGAACAGCACAATTCCATTGTACACTAGTATTCGCGGCACCAAAAAAAGATAGCCTTGTAGTAGAAGCGGAATGGCCCGGTCGAGTAGCCCGTATACCATCTGGCGAAAACGGCTTTGGATATGATCCTTTATTTATCCCAGAAGGTAAGAAACAAACAGCAGCAGAATTATCGAGCGAAGAAAAAAACAAGATCAGTCATCGGGCTCAAGCAATGAAAAAATTGAGTGCCGAGTGGAAACAATGGCTGGAAGGAGAGAGATAGATGCGGTATTTAGTAGTAAGTGATAATCATGGAGACAGAGATATCCTCGTTGACTTAGTAGATCGCTATCGTTCTGAAGTGGATATCTTTTTCCATTGTGGTGATTCGGAATTAGAAGCTTCTGACCCATTATGGGATACATTCCAAGTGGTTCAAGGTAATTGTGATTATGGACCAGGATTCGAACAGAAAAAAGTGATCCAAACTGGTCAGGATACAGTATTCATGACTCATGGTCATTTATCGAATGTCCGATTTGGTTTGACACAGTTAGCAATCGAAGCTCGAGCTGCAAATGCCGATATGGTGTTTTTTGGTCATACCCATCAAATAGGCTGTGAGATGGATCAGAAAATCCTATTTTTGAATCCTGGAAGCATTTCTCAACCTAGAGGCCCGATCCAAATCCCATCATATGCTCTTATTGAAAGTTTAGATGACCAAATTTCTGTTCAATACTATAACCGTGCCCATCAGGCAGTTGAAGAGTTGGCCTTTTCTTTTTCGAGAGAGCGCTGAATAAAAAAACTCTAATTTTTAATAAAAATAAGCTTTATTTTGTGAATTTTGCATCCGGTTTCGGTAAAATAGTAGTGTTGAATGAAATAGAAATGGAGGCCATCAGATGATTGGACCTATAGTAAGAGAAATGCTGCTGGAAAATCAGGAAACGTTTTTGATTCCTGCAGAAAATGTGGCAAATGTTATGTATCATCATCCATTATCCCATGGTTTACTTGTCTTATCGAAGGTCGGTTATTCCAAAATTCCTGTATTAGGAAAAGATGATCACTTTGTAGGACTAGTAAGTTTATCAGATGTGGTCAATAAAATGATTGACTTGCAAACAATCAGCATGGATCCCTTAGAAGGACTAACAGTTGCTGATGTAACAGAAACGGATGTTCCGACGATTGATGAAAATTGGGAACTAGAAGAAGTACTCCATTTGTTAGTTGATTCGCCTTTTTTACCGGTTGTCACAGAAGAACGGGTTTTCAAAGGAATCATCACAAGGAAAGAGCTGCTTAAAGCCGTAAACTTCATGGTGCATGAATTAGAACGTCGCAATATATTGTCTCCAAAAATCGAAGAATTAAAAGAACAAATCGATATTGTGAGCTAAAGAACGAGAAACTGAAAGATAATCAAAAAATAAGTAGAAACAAAAGCGTACCGGTTTTGACTTTATCTTGAAAAACATACTAAGATTAGAGGGGAACATCATTGACGAATGATGTTCTCCTCTATTTTCTATTTTTAGATTATAGTGAAGAGTGAAAGAAAGTTCGAACAAAGCCTTGAGGACTACGAGTCCCTATCAAAAACCGAACTTCTTTACTGTCATTTTAGAATCAGGTTTACGTATGTTGGGGCCATGAGCCCGTGTATAGGAAATTGGAATCGAAATGAAGCAGTAAAGTTCTTTCAAAACTTAAAAAGGAGGAAAACAAATGCCTTACATTCTTGCATTAGATGTTTCAATGGGACACAGCTACAGTGTCCTATACAAAGACGACACCTGCTTATTTGAAGACGAGATTGAACACACTCAAAGAGGATTTCATGCATTACTCGAAGAGATCCAGCACTTGCCTGAACGTCCATTGATTGTTTTTGAAGCAACGGGGATTTATTCCAGACCAGTCGAAAAGTTCTTTCAAGATCATCACTTTTCTTACTGTTTGTTAAACCCGTTAGAAGCGAAAAAACAGATGGAAGAAAGCACCTTACGCAGTTGGAAAACAGATAAATCGGATGCCCATCGGCTCGCACAGACTCATCTTAAAAGTCAACGTCAGCCAAAAGAAGTACAAAGCAATTTTTACTTAGAGATGCGCGATTTAGCCCGTTTTTATCAAGAAATTGAGAAGAAAATCACTCGTCTGCGCATGGATTTACACAACTGTCTTCAGTTGACTTTTCCAGAGCTTGAACAGTTCTTTTCAAACAGGCTGACCCCTTACGCATTGACATTGATCCGTCTTTTTCCCCATCCAGATTTTGTATTGGCATCTACTCGGACAAAAATAAAAAATAAACTGATCAACGAAACACGGAAAAAAATCTCCGCGAATCGTGCCGAGCAAAAGGCAGATCAAATCATCCACTATGCACAGTGTGCCTATCCAGCTGTTGAAAAAGACAGTATCCAATGTCAAAAAACAATCTATTACGCCGAACTTCTCCAAGATTTACTCGAACAAAAAGAAGCACTGGCGACACAAATGATCAAAAAAGCCGAAGGCTCTCCTTGCTTTTTGTTGTACCAAACGTTCCCTGGGATTGGCGCACTCACAGCCGCTTTATTGCTCGGTGAATTAGGAGATATCACACGATTTAAAACCCATAAACAATTGAATGCTTTTGTCGGAATCGACATCCGACGGTATCAATCAGGTAAGTATACTGGCCAAGACCGCATCAATAAGCGTGGTAATCCCAAAGCACGGAAAATTATTTTCTTCACCATTCGAAATATGATTCGCCAGCAACGCGCAGCTCCTAATCATATTGTCGATTATTACTACAAATTAAAAAAGCAACCTATCCCTAAGAAAGAGAAGGTTGCCACAGTTGCTTGTATGAACAAGCTTCTGAAATGTATGCACGCTATGGTTAGGGCACATACAGAGTACGACTATGCGTACGCGGTCTCAGTGGACCATTAACTAAACCACTTACAGTATACCACTTCTTTGCCCAGATCGAAAATTTTTTACGAACGGGGCTTTATTTGGTGTGCCTTGATTTTGTCGCTTTCGTTTACGAGCTATTTTTCTTGCACCTTTTACTTGACTAATCGTAGGAAAGAGGCTGGGACAGAAGCGTTTAACTCCAAGAAATAAAAAGGAATTCACGAAAATTGCTTTTCGAATTTTTGTAAATTTCAGCTTATTTCCGAAGGATTTGCTTCTGCTTCCGCCGTTTATACGTGTTTAGAGTGTGGGACAAAAGTGTTCTTTACTTTTGTCCCACGCTCTTTTTAGTGAGATTCGTTGCATCGTTTGACCAAATTATTTTCCGACAGCAATTGGACTGTTCGGAATCGTGAACCCAGAAGCTGTCAATTCTTTGACATAGGAGCTCAAAAACTCTTCTTTTAAGGCATATTGTTTTCCGTTCAATGCGTAGCAGACCGTACGAATAGCAAAATTACTATTACCAAGATCCACTAAACCAAATATGGAAGGTTCAGTTTGAAGCTCTTCTTGGTATTTTTCAGCTAATGTATGATTTACTCGATCAATGATCTCATAGATTTTGTCATATCCTTCTTCAGGAACGATCCGGATATCTAAAAGTACTTGCATATTTGCACGAGAAAGATTGCTGATCGTGGTGATGTTTCGATTCGGGATGAAATGGACAGTACCATCCGTTGCTTTTAGCTGAAGGGTACGGATACCAACAGATACGACGGTTCCTTCAATCGTTAAGTTTGCTAACTTGATGTAGTCTCCAACATCCATCTGTTGTTCCATGATAATAAAAAATCCGGTAATAACATCACTCATGAACCCTTGGGCACCAAGACCAATCGCCACACCTGCAATTCCGGCACCAGCCAAAAGTGATCCGATCGGTACACCGATAGCAGATAAAATTGCATAGATAAAGAAGAAACCAAGGGTATAATGAAAAATAGTATTTAAAAGACTATGTAAAGTCTTTAAGCGGCTCTCGTTTAGAATGGCTTTTTTAGAATACTGATTAAAAGACTTATCAATCAGATATTTTCCCACACGGTGAAGAATCCAAAAAAGGATGATCAAAAAAACCAGATATAAACTTTTTTGGATAAAGGCAGCCAAAATAGCGTCCCAATCAATCCCGTCCCAAAACCGCTGAAACGCATTTACTTTGCTGACAGCTTGATCTGTCAATGTCTCGCCAGAAGAGTCTGTCGTACCGGCAGTTGCTAATAATGAAAACATAAAATCCTCTTTTCTAAAATTTGATTCTTTCTGTATTGTACCAAGAAGTTTTCAAAAAAGGAAATAGCAAAAATAACTATAATGAAGGAAAAAAGCTGAAAATAAAATGACAAACAATATGGATAATGATAAAATGTGGAGAAAATAACGAAGGTGGTAAATATATGCAAATCGATTGGAATAATTTAGGATTTTCTTATATCAAAACTCCTTGGCGTTTCATTGCCAAATGGAAAGACGGACAATGGGAAGAAGGGGAATTGACAGAAGATAATTACCTGACGATTCATGAAGGCTCTCCAGCGCTTCATTATGGTCAGCAATGTTTTGAAGGTCTAAAAGCTTATCGTCGAAAAGACGGGAAGGTCAATCTCTTTCGACCTGAACAAAATAGTCGTCGGATGAATCAAAGTGCTAGACGCTTGCTGATGCCGATGGTCCCTGAAAAAATGTTCGTTGATGCTGTTAAGCAAGTGGTAAAAGCAAATGAAGCTTTCGTGCCTCCGTATGGAACAGGCGCTACATTATACTTGCGTCCTTTACTGATTGGGGTCGGTGAAAACATCGGTGTCCATCCTGCTCCAGAATACTTATTTGTCGTCTTCTGTACGCCAGTAGGAGCGTATTTCAAAGGTGGGCTAAAACCAACGAACTTTATTGTATCTGATTACGATCGTGCTGCTCCTAAGGGAACTGGCGCAGCAAAAGTCGGCGGAAATTACGCAGCAAGTTTACTTCCAGGAACAGAAGCAAAAGAACTGGATTACTCAGATTGTGTTTATCTTGATCCAGCCACACACACGAAAATCGAAGAAGTAGGGGCAGCAAATTTCTTTGGGATTACGAAAGACGGAAAATTCATCACCCCGCAATCGCCATCTATCTTACCAAGTATCACGAAATATTCTTTGCTGCAATTAGCTGAAGAACGACTAGGACTTCAAGCAATAGAAGGAGATATTTTCATTGATGATCTAGATCAATTTGCAGAAGCTGGTGCATGTGGTACAGCGGCTGTTATTTCTCCAATCGGCGGGATTTATCACAATAACAACCTGCATGTATTTTATAGCGAAACGGAAGTAGGACCAGTAACAAAGCGGTTGTATGATGAATTGACAGGTATTCAATTCGGGGACATAGAAGCACCAGAAGGCTGGATTGAAGTCGTGGAATAATTTCAAAGTAATAAGTTGAAAAAACGTAAAAAAGAAAAAATCAGGAAGAGACTTTAAAAAGTTTTTTCCTGATTTTTATATGTTTTGCTTTAAAGAATGCAACAAAAGGATTATGAAAGATGGACACCTTTGTCAACGTAGATAATATCACCGATGATTCCGCTGGAAAGAGGACTAATCAAGAAAGCACAAACATTACCGACTTCTTCGATCGTTACACCTTGCTGATCAGGCGTACGAGATTCAGATAACTGGATAAGTTTTTGATAGTCTTTAACCCCTGTAACAGCTAATGTTTTGATTGCTCCAGCTGAAATACCATTGACTCGGATGCCTTTAGGTGAAAACTCAGCTGCCAAATAACGGATAGCTGCTTCAAGAGAAGCTTTCGCGATACCCATCATGTTATAATTCGGGATTGCGCGCTCTGAACCTAGATAAGTCATGCTAACGATTCCGCTATTTGGTGCAAGAAACGGTTGTGCGTATTTTGATACAGCAATCAAAGAGTAGCTACTGATATCTTGAGCTAATTGATAGCCGTCTCTGGAAATATCAGACACATTTCCAGACAATTCTTCTTTGTTGGCGTAAGCAACTGCATGGACAAGGCCGTGGATCTCTCCAGCATATTCACCGATGGCATTCATTGCTTTTTCGATGCTTTCGTCGCTAGAAACATCACATTCTACAGTGAATGCTTCTTCGCCGACCAATTTGACTAATGATTTTTTCATTCGTTCATTTTGGTAAGTATAGATAATCTCTGCCCCTTGTTTCAACATTGCTTCAGCGCACCCCCAAGCAATGCTTTTTTTGTTAGCGACGCCCATGATGACGATTTTTTTTCCTTCTAGAAATGACATAATGACTCTCCTTTGTTTCTGATAAAAATTTGATAGTCGTAAAAAATAGAAAATAATAGCTAAAATAACTTCTTGATTTCTTAATTATTAGTCAAAATGTTTTGATTGTCAAACTATTTTTTCTTAAATTAAAAAAAGATTGCTAAATATTTAGGAATATGATACTTTGATAGTCAAAGTAATGAAAATGGCAATTGCCTGAAAGAAGGAGTTTAGTTATGTCTTACGTATTATCTGCTACTGAAGTAATGGACTTGATCCCTAATCGTTATCCTATTTGTTATATTGATTATGTAGATACATTAGAACCAGGAAAAAAGATCGTGGCGACAAAAAATGTAACGATCAATGAAGATTTTTTCCAAGGTCACTTTCCTGACAATCCAGTGATGCCGGGTGCGTTGATCCTAGAAACACTGGCACAAGCAGGTTCGATTCTTATCCTAAAATCAGAAGAGTTCCTAGGAAAACGAGCTTATATAGGTGGAATCAATAAGGCCAAATTCCGTCAAAAAGTTGTTCCAGGAGATGTACTGAAATGTCATTTTGAAATCACCAAAATGAAGGGGTCAGTCGGTACAGCGTTATCTGCAGCATATGTAGATGATAAAAAAGTCTGTGAGTGTGAATTCACGTTCATCGTCAACCAAAATGCTTGATCATAAAAAAGTTGTTATAGAAAAATAGAAGGATGCTTACCTGCTTTTTTATGTAAAAAGAAGACGTCTGAATCTAGCACATTTTGTCATATTTGCTAGATTCAGACGTTATTTTTATGTTCTGTTTATTTTGCTTCTTGCAGTATATTGATTTTATCAATTTTTACTTCTTCTTTTGGTTTGTCTGAACTATCTGTTTCGACATTTGCAATAGCATCCACGACATCCATTCCTTCAATCACTTGACCGAAGACAGTGTACTGACCATCAAGGGAAGGATAACCGCCGTTTTTATAAGCATCGATAATCGCTTGAGGGTAATCATCTTTTAAAAGACCATCATGCATGTCATCTGAATTTTGAACGATAAAGAACTGGCTGCCGTTACTATTAGGATCTTGTGAGCGAGCCATAGATAACGCACCTCTTATATTGTAAAGGTGGTTGTTAATCTCTGTCTCAAATCCTTCTCCCCAAATGCTTTCGCCTCCAGTGCCATCGCCTTTAGGATCGCCGCCTTGGATCATGAAATCTTTGATGACGCGGTGAAAAGTCAAGCCATTATAGTAACCATCTTTTGCGTGTGTCATAAAGTTTTCAACTGCTTTAGGTGCATATTCAGGGAATAATTTGATTTTGATTGTGCCTTTATTTGTCACCATTTCGACCAAATCTTCATTTTCAGCTACATCTTTCGTCAATTGTGGCAATTCCAATGCATTCAAATCGACACTACTGGCAGTTGTACTTTCCGCAGTGGATGTACTCTTTGAACTTTCAGCGGATGAACTAGGAGAAGTCGTACTGTTTGCGGAACAACCAGCAAACAATAATGCTGCAGCTAAACTAATACTTAAAATAACTTTATTTTTCTTCATAACTATTCCTTTCCAATTTACTATTTTGTTATCTTTAATGATAACAAAATAGAGGAGAAATACCTACTTAAATTATTGGAATTTATCATTTATTTTAAAAGAAAAAGAAAAGGTGTAGACCATTTGTCTTGTCTTTGCTATAATGTAAGTGGATACAAAAACGAAAAGATGCAGGAGGAAATGGTAATATGGGAAAATTAGGAATCTCGATTTATCCAGAACGATCAACATTTGAAAAGGACAAAGCGTACTTGGATTTAGCTCATAAGTATGGGTATAAACGGGTTTTTACCAGTTTACTGCAAATCAACGACGACAAAGAAAAAGTTCTTTCAGAATTTAAAGAAGTAGTTGATTATGCGAATAGCCTAGGCATGGAAGTAATGGTGGATATCAATCCAGCGTTATTTGAACAGTTGGAGATTTCTTACGATGACTTATCTTTTTTCCATAAGATGGGTGCCTATGGAGTTCGCTTAGATATCGGGTTCACCGGAGCAGAAGAAGCAAAAATGACGCGTAATCCTTTCGGTATCAAAATCGAGATCAATATGAGTTCGGGCACGAATTATGTTGACAACATCATGAGTTATTCGCCAAACACGGATAATTTATTAGGTTCTCATAATTTTTATCCTCATCGATATTCTGGTTTAGGCTACGACCATTTTGTTTTTTGTTCAGAAAAATTTAGAAAATATAATTTGAATACGATGGCGTTCGTCAATTCGCAATCCGCTGAGTTTGGCCCTTGGCCTACACAAGATGGCTTGTGCACACTAGAAGACCACCGAGACCTTGAGATTGCTACACAAGTGAAGCATTTGATCCTTACAGGGCTGATTG
The DNA here is from genome assembly GCF_008000875.1 of Enterococcus sp. DA9. Lineage (NCBI taxonomy): Bacteria > Bacillati > Bacillota > Bacilli > Lactobacillales > Enterococcaceae > Enterococcus > Enterococcus sp. DA9. Next base: position 2,188,346 of record NZ_CP042839.1, on the reverse strand, counting down.
ATGATATTTCTATTGGAAATGCGTATGCAAGCGAAGAAGAATTGAAAGAAATGGCAGAAGCTTTTAATGCAGATTATCCAACATTGAAAGTAGATACGGAAGAAGGGATTACAGAAAACGAACGAATCTGCTTATTTGACAACCTCCACAGTTATCGAGGAGATCGCTCAGAGTATATCCTTCGTTCGACGATGACTCGTGTATATTATAAAGAAAAAGATTTTCCACCTCATAATACGCGAGATATGCATCATGGTGATGTGCTGATTGATAATGATGGGTATGGTCAATATAAGGGAGAAACACAAATCGCCTTGAAGGACATGAAAAATGACGGACGGGTCAATGTTGTAGGAAGAATTTCTGATGACGAACTGTTCCTCCTTGACTTTTTGAAACCTTGGTCAAGCTTTAAATTAATTGAAAATAAAAAATAGATAATGAGTTGCTGCAGAAATAATCCGCTAGAAATAGCCAGTTATTTCTGCTTTTTTATTTTGTTTTTTTATAGGTTATAAAAATGAACATTGCATAGTAGAGATTCTTTGATTATACTAATTCAAGGTTAGATGAAAAAAGAGAAATGAGATGGATAAATTATGAAACTTTGGATGAAAATCCTTCTAGGCGTTGCCCTAGTTCTAATCATTGCGCTATTGTTTGCAGGGAATTATTTTTATAATTATGCTGTCGTGCCGTCTGAGAAAGACTTTTTAGATGAAGATACACCAGGTACAACACAGACATCCAAAGAAACGGATGCACATAAGTGGTTTAGTTCAAAAGAGAACCGAAGCAATTGGACAATCACTTCGAAAGACGGTCTGAAATTATCAGCGATTTATCTTCCTGCTGAAACGAAAAGTGAAAAAACAGCTCTAGTTGCTCATGGCTACATGGGAGATGCTGAAACGATGACCAATTATGCAAAGATGTTCCATGATATGGGCTACAATGTCCTTGTTCCTGATGCAAGAGGGCATGGAAAAAGCGAAGGGGATTATATTGGATTTGGATGGCCAGAGCGTAAAGACTATGTGCAGTGGATCAACAAAGTGTTAGAAGAAAATGGAAACTCGCAAGAAATCGTTCTGTATGGTGTCAGCATGGGGGCAGCAACTGTCATGATGACTAGCGGAGAAAAATTACCAAATAACGTAAAAGCAATTATTGAAGATTGCGGTTATTCTTCTGTCCATGATGAGCTTGCGTATCAGCTAGACGATATGTTTAGTCTTCCAGCATTTCCGCTTATGCAAGTAACGAGTCTAGTGACAAAAGTCCGTGCCGGCTACTTTTTCGGTGAGGCAAGTGCAGTGGATCAATTGAAGAAAAACCAGCGTCCAATGCTATTTATACATGGAGACGCAGACACATTTGTACCATTTGAAATGTTGGATAAGGTCTATCGTGCAACGAAGGGACCAAAAGAAAAGTATGTTGTAAAAGGAGCCGAGCATGCGGAAGCATACAAGACAGATCCCGAAGAGTATCAGCAAGTAGTCCAACAGTTTTTAAGCCAATATGTTCATTGAACTAGTTTAAATGCAAAAGGATAAAAAGAAACAAGCCTTTGACTAGACCCAGTCAAAGGCTTGTTTTATTGTTTGATTTATTAAATTACAAGTTAGCGAATTTTTCTAGTAAGCGAATCATTTGGCAAGTGAATCCGTACTCATTGTCATACCATGCAACAGTTTTGACAAGTTGGAAATCGCCAGCAGTTGTTACTTCTGTTTGGGTTGGGTCAAAGATCGAACCTTGAGTTGTGCCAATGACATCGCTAGAAACGATTTGACGGTCATCATACCCAAATGAAGGATTGTCAACTGTGTGTTTTTTGATTGCTTCATTTACTTGATCAGCAGTTACTTTGGTTTTCAATACTGAAACTAATTCAGTTAATGAACCATCAACGACTGGAACACGTTGCGCATGTCCTTGTAATTTTCCTTGTAACTCAGGGATAACTAAGCCGATTGCTTTTGCAGCACCAGTAGAATGTGGAATAGTGTTGTCAGCAGCTGAACGAGCAGCACGTAAATTACCGCCTCTTACTGGTCCATCTAACAGCATTTGGGTTGAAGTGTAGGCATGGACTGTTGTCATTGTACCAACTTCGATCCCAAATTCATTATTCAAGAAATAAGCCATAGGTGCTAAACAGTTTGTTGTACATGAACCTGCTGAGATGATTCGGTCGTTTTCATCTAATGTATCATCATTGACGTTATAGACGATGGTTTTCATTGCACCAGCTGGGGCAGAAATAACTACTCGTTTGACACCAGCATCTAAATGTGCTTTTGCTTTTTCTTCAGATGTATAAAAACCAGTACATTCTAGTACGATATCTACACCGTTTTCTTTTACCCAAGGGATTTTGCTTGCGTCGGGTTCTGCATAAACACGCGTTGCTTCGCCATCCACTACGATTGAGTCTTCTGTTGCAGTAACTGTGCCAGGATAAGTACCGTGAGTAGAGTCAAATTGCAATAATTGTGCCAACATAGTTGGACTTGTTAAGTCGTTGATTGCTACTACTTCAATATCATCTGATACTTCTTTGATGCGGCGGAAAGCCAGACGGCCGATACGCCCAAATCCGTTAATACCTACTTTTACTGTCATATCAAAAGTTCCTCCTTTATTAGGGGTGCTATGAAACGGCATCCTCAATTAATACAATTAATACACTGTTATTCTGCTACGCAAAGCATATTTTGTCAAAAAATTATACTCGATAGCAGAAAAATGGTTGGAAACCTTACCAAATAATAAAAAAAGAAGAAGGCAATCAATCTTTTTGCTGAAATGATAGACAAAAACAGATTTCACCGATAAAATAAGGAAGACTTTTGTTTATTGTGGAAATTCAGGCAGTCAAATAAATAAATTGAATAATAGGAGGACTTAATTATGTCCATGTTTTTAGATCAAGTAACGATCGATGTGAAAGCTGGCAAGGGCGGAGACGGAATGGTTGCATTTCGTCGCGAAAAATACGTTCCTGACGGCGGACCGGCTGGTGGAGACGGTGGTCGTGGTGGTGATGTCATCTTGGTCGTCGATGAAGGTTTGCGTACATTGATGGACTTTCGTTTTAATCGCCATTTCAAAGCGCAGCCAGGTGAAAATGGAATGAGTAAAGGGATGCACGGCCGTGGTTCAGAAGATACCTATGTGAAAGTACCGCAAGGAACCACTGTCCGAGATGCAGAGACTGGTGCTCTTTTAGGAGACTTAATTGAAAATGGTCAAACACTAGTTGTGGCGAAAGGGGGACGTGGCGGACGAGGAAATATTCGGTTTGCCTCTCCTCGGAACCCTGCACCGGAAATTGCTGAAAACGGGGAACCAGGACAAGAACGAAAAATCGAACTGGAATTGAAAGTATTGGCAGACGTTGGGCTTGTAGGCTTTCCATCTGTTGGAAAATCGACTTTGCTATCTGTGATTTCATCTGCTCGTCCAAAGATCGGCGCTTATCATTTCACGACACTAGTCCCTAACTTGGGAATGGTTACTACAAGTGATGGCAGAAGTTTTGCCGCAGCAGACTTGCCAGGGTTGATTGAAGGAGCTTCGCAAGGTGTTGGGCTAGGTACACAATTCCTTCGTCATATCGAAAGAACGCGAGTTATTTTACATGTGATCGATATGAGTGGGATGGAAGGACGAGATCCTTACGAAGACTATCTTGCCATCAACAAAGAATTATCTACTTACAACTTACGCTTGTTAGAGCGTCCGCAAATCATCGTGGCTAACAAAATGGATATGCCGGATGCACAGGAAAACCTAGTGAAATTCAAAGAACAGCTGAACAAGGAAAAAGAAGACGAATTCGCTGATGATATCCCAGTATTTCCAATTTCTGGAGTGACTCGACAAGGATTGGATGCGTTATTGAATGCTACAGCAGACTTGTTAGAAGTAACGCCAGAATTCCCATTGTACGAGGAAGAACTGGAAGAAGAAACTGTACACTATGGATTCAATCCAGAAGGTCCTGAGTTCCAGATCAATCGTGATTCAGATGCAACGTGGATCTTATCCGGTGAGAAGATCGAAAAATTATTCCAAATGACGAATTTCGATCATGATGAAACGGTAATGCGTTTTGCTCGTCAATTACGTGGTATGGGTGTGGATGAGGCACTTCGAGCACGTGGGGCGAAAGATGGCGACCTTGTCCGTATCGGTGAATTTGAATTTGAATTTGTCGAATAGGCAAACAAATAAAAACAAATACCAAAAAATATAGATTCAAATCTAAGGGGAGTATGGCTGAGGCCATTCTCCTTTTTTATTAGGTAGAAAAGAGTGCTTTTCTTTTCTTATTTTACAATTAAAGGTAAAATAAATAACAAGAAGGTATGAAAGGGGCGTTTTCAATGAGCAAGCGAGTAATCATTTTAAATTTTCAAGTAGAAAGCCAAGCATATCAGGCATTTTCAGAAATCAAAAAACTCCATGCTGTTCGTTCGATCAAAGGAGAACAGATGGCCGTTGTCAGCCATGATCCCAATGGAACCCATCAATTCAAAATAGAAGATTTTATCGACTTTACTGGTAATAACAAATCTTCTACTGGTGGGTTGATTGGTATGTTGGTTGGCGTATTAGGTGGGCCGCTAGGGATTCTATTAGGATGGTTTGCTGGAGGGATGATCGGTGCGACACAAGATGCAAAAGAAATAAAAGATGCTCAGACTGTGTTCGACTTTGTAGGAAATAAAATCGGTGAAGGAGCTACAGGACTGATTTTGATTGCGGATGAAGAAGACAATCGTCCATTGAATCAATTAGTGATGATGGAATTAGGCGGAGAAATCACCCGTTTGGATTATGAAGATGTCGAAAAAGATGTGCATGATGCGAAGGAAGCCGAAAAGCAGGCGAAAGAAGCTGCCCAAAAGACTTGGGAGGACAAACATCCGCAATCTTCCGATGACAATGAGAGTTCCGAATCTTCAAATTAATAAAAACAGCAGAGAATCTCAAAAGGATTCGCTGCTGTTTTTACAATGGAGTTTAAAGGAGTTTAAAGAAAACGTTATCACAGAAGAACATTATTTTTATTTGAAGCCTTTCTCGACTTACGGTTGATTATCCTATCTTTTTCCCCTAAAATTAAAGAGGAACTTAAAGAAAGTCAGGTAGATTATGGAATTACAATTTTTAGGAACAGGCGCAGGTGTTCCTGCAAAACATAGAAATGTGACAAGCATAGCATTGAAACTTTTAGACGAACGTAATGAAGTTTGGTTATTCGACTGTGGTGAAGGCACGCAAATGCAGATTTTGCGAACGACTATCCGTCCGAGAAAAATCGGAAAAATTTTCATTACACATTTACACGGCGATCATATTTTTGGGCTTCCCGGACTCATCAGCAGCCGTTCATTTCAAGGTGGGGATACGCCATTAGAGATTTACGGGCCAAAAGGGATAGAGGAATACATAAAAGTCTCTTTAGGCATTTCGCAAACACGGTTAAGTTATCCGCTGAAATTCATCGAGTTAAATGAAACAGACCCGATTTTTACTGATCAGCAATTTTCTGTTTATGCAAAAAAACTAAATCATGGAATCGACAGTTTCGGTTATCGTGTGGTTGAACATGATCATAAAGGAGAATTGCAGGTGGATCGTCTGAAAGAATTAGGCATTCCCGCTGGACCACTGTACGGCAAGCTAAAGCAAGGGGAAACGATCCAACTAGAAGATGGTCGGACGATCAATGGAAAAGATTTCGTAGGCCCAAATAAAAAAGGGCGGATCGTGACTATTTTGGGGGACACGAGAAAAACACATAATTCTGTTGTGCTTGCGGAAAACAGTGATATTCTGGTACATGAAAGCACATTTAATAAAGATGAAGCAAGAATGGCGCATAACTATTTCCATTCCACGACTCATCAAGCTGCTGAAGTAGCAAAAGAAGCGCAGGCAAAACGGTTGTTGCTTACTCATATCAGTGCAAGATATTTAGGAAAAGCAGCTCTAGAGCTTGAAAAAGAAGCAAAAGAAGTGTTTGAAAACACAACGATCATGAAAGATTTTGATAGCATTGAGATACCATTTCGTGAGGAGGATGAGGCATGAATTTAGAAGATAAAGTTGTTTTAGTAACAGGTAGTTCAGGTGGTCTAGGCGCGCAAATCTGTTATGAAGCAGCAAAGCAAGGAGCAATCGTTATAAGTTGCGCACGAAGAATGGCATTTGTAGAAGGTGTCAGAGACGAGTGCAGACGCTTGAGTGGCAAAGAGGCTTATGCTTTCAAAGTAGACGTCAGCGATCCTTATAGTGTGGATGAACTATATGAAAAAGTAATGGAAGAAGTTGGACGTGTCGATATTCTGGTAAACAATGCTGGTTTTGGTATTTTCGAGGACTTCCTTACATTCGATCTCGGAAAAGCGTACGATATGTTTGAAGTCAATATCTTAGGAATGATGGTTTTGACACAAAAATTTGCGATCAATATGGCAGAAAGAAGACAAGGACATATTATTAATATCGCCTCAATGGCTGGGAAAATGGCAACTGCAAAATCAACGGTTTATTCTGCCACGAAATTTGCAGTCCTTGGCTTTTCCAACGCCTTGCGATTAGAATTGAAACCACTTGGTGTAGCTGTTACGACAGTAAATCCAGGTCCAATCGAGACAGATTTCTTTGACAAGGCTGATCCAAGCGGAAGCTATTTGGAAAAAGTCGGGCAAATCGTTTTAGAACCTACTAAGTTGGCAAAAATGATTGTCCGCAATATGAGACATCCAAAACGGGAAATCAATCAACCGTTTATTTTAGAAGTTGCATCAAAATTTTATACGCTGTTTCCAACGATTGGTGATTATTTAGCCAGCGGAATTTTTAACAAAAAGTAGGTGGAGGAATTGAAAAAGCAAAGCAATGTGATTCTTGGATTTATCTTAGTTTTGATTATTGTTCTTTTTGCTGTATTGAACAATAAAAATGTCCCTGTAAGTTTTGGCTTCACTTCCTTTTCTGCACCGTTGATCTTAGTGATCATCGGTTCTGCGCTGATTGGTGCACTGATCGTATTCTTGACTGCTTCGGCAACACTATGGCAGCAAAAAAAGCAAATCAAGCAGCTGACTCAGGAAATATCAGAATACCAAACAGATCTGCAAAAGAAAATTGAAGAAGCAAAAGAAGAACAGCAACGCGAGTTTAGAAACGAACGCGCGGAGTTGGAAGCTGCTTACCAGGCGGAATTACAAGCGAAAACAACACAAATCAGTCAATTGAAAGCGCCGGAAGAACAAAAAACGCAAGTACCAAAACAAAGCTTCAATTATTTTGACTAATAGGGATATTTCATAAATGGTCGTATAAAAGATCGGGTCCTGCTGAACATCAGTCTAGCGGATCTGATCTATTTTTATTCTTTCTTTCTGCTTTTTTTTGCTGATTTCCTTTGCTATAATAACTAAGTTAGGAGTGAGAAAGTGAGACAAACAAATTTTGATTGGAAGTTAAGCGAGACAGAGCCTTCTGAATCCTTTCTCCAAATGATCCGTGAACTGAAATTATCTCCATTTGTCGGTAAGTTACTGTGGCAAAGAGGTTACCATGAGGAAGAGGATATCAACCGATTTTTACATCCAAAGGAACAAGAACTACATGATCCGTATCTGATGCACGATATGGATAAAGCAATCAGTCGAATACAAGAAGCTGTAATCAGTGGAGAAAAAATCCTCGTTTACGGTGATTATGATGCAGACGGAATCACCAGTGCAACGGTAATGAAAGAAACACTGGAATTACTTGGCGCAGAAGTAGAAGTATTTTTGCCAAATCGATTTGAGCACGGGTATGGACCAAATCGATCGGTATACCAAGAAAAGATCGAAAAAGGCATCCAGTTGATTATCACTGTTGATAACGGGGTAGCAGGAAATGATGCAGTAGCATATGCTCAGCAAGCTGGTGTAGACGTGATCATTACAGACCATCACGAACTACCTGAGAAATTACCAGACGCCTATGCGATTGTTCATCCTCGTCATCCAGCGGGGCAATATCCATTTCCAGATCTGGCAGGAGTCGGAGTAGCATTCAAAGTAGCTTCTGCATTGTTGGAAGAACCACCTGCAGAATTTTTGGATTTAGTAGCGATAGGAACAATCGCCGATTTAGTTTCATTGACTGATGAGAATCGAATCCTTGTTTCATTAGGAATCGATGCCATCCATCATTCAGAACGGATAGGACTTCAGGCACTGTTTGAAGAAAGCGGCATAAAAATGAGGGATGCAGACGAAACAACGATCGGCTTTTCGATTGCGCCCAGACTAAATGCCATTGGTCGAATGGGTGACCCGCGACCTGCCGTTTCATTGCTTGCAACGTTTGACGAAGAAGAGGCATCCATTCAAGCAAAAAAATTGAATGAAATCAATGAAGAAAGAAAAGCAATCGTAGAGCAGATAACAGAAGAAGCATTAGCAATGGTCAATAAGGAGAATCATATCCATCTATTGGTAAACCGAGGATGGCATGAAGGTGTTTTAGGTATTGTTGCAGGAAAAATAATGAACGAAACTGGTAAACCAACGCTTGTTCTTACTTTAAAAGAAGACGGATCAGCTAAAGGTTCTGGACGTAGTGTTGAAGCTTTGAACCTTTTTGAAATGCTTGACCAGATGCGAGATCTATTTACTTATTTTGGAGGACATCATGCAGCAGTCGGGTTAACGATGCCAAGTGAAAATGTCACAATACTACAGGAGAAGATGAACCAATATATAGTCGATCGTCAAATCGATTTGACAAGAGGACCTGAATTAAGAATTGATGAAGTGCTACTTCCGAATGAAGTAACAGTAGAGCGTATTGATGAACTAAAATTATTAGCGCCATTTGGTACAGATAATCCTTTACCTCAATTTTTATTTCGGCAAGTCCAAGCAGCGAATGTCAAAAAAATCGGAGCAAACCAACAGCATCTGAAATTTGTCCTTTCCGATGAATCTAGTCAGCTTGATGCGGTCGCTTTTGGTTTTGGAACTCAAGAAGAAGAACTGCTGAATAATCTAGTAGATGTAGTAGGAAAGCTTTCGATCAATGAATGGAATGGACGTAAGAAACCACAACTGATGGTATCTGATTTTGCAGTAGGTGGTCTGCAGGTATTTGATTGGCGGGCAAAACGTTTCCGTGAACAGAGCCGAACATCTGAAGACAGTCTTTATTTAGCTTTTGATTCTTCGACGTTGAAATTCGTGCCGGAGAGCATCCAAGAAACGGCGATTGTTTTCGAAGGAATGGACTTTATACAAGCAGTAATTGAAAAAAGAAAACCGAAATCTCTGGTTATTATGGATTGTCCAGATGATTTAGCAAAGCTGAAAGAAGTCTTTGGGTCTTATTCATTCAATCGTGTTTATCTGATGGGGATTTCACCTGATGAGGCTTATTTGAATGGGGTAGGCACAAGAGAACAGTACGCAAAATTGTTTAAATTGATCCATTCTCAAGAACGAATAGATATACGTCATAAAATAAAAGCAGTAGCCCAATATTTGCATATCCCTGAAAAATTATTAATTTTTATGATACAGGTGTTTTTTGAATTGAAATTTGTTACAATAGAGAACGGTGTTTTACAAAAAGTCGCCAGCCCAGAAAGTCATCCTTTGACTGAGAGCAAATTATACCAGCGGCGGCTAAATAAAATCAAAGTTGAGGAATTTTTGCTTTTGAGCGATATTCCTACCATAAAGAAATGGTTAACAACCTAGGAGGAAACAAAGAGTGGATTTAAAAGATTATATTGCCAGTATTCCCGACTATCCGTCAAAAGGAATTGTGTTCAGAGATATTTCCCCGCTGATGGCAGATGGTGATGCTTATCGGGAAGCTACGAAGCAAATCGTAAATTATGCAAAAGAAAAACGAATTGATATGGTAGTTGGACCAGAAGCACGTGGGTTCATCGTAGGATGTCCTGTTGCTTATGAGTTAGGAGTCGGTTTTGCACCAGTCCGCAAAAAAGGAAAATTACCTCGAGAAACCATCGAAGTGACTTATGGATTAGAATATGGAACAGATACATTGACATTGCATAAGGATGCCATTAAACCAGGTCAGCGTGTGCTGATTTGTGACGATTTGCTGGCTACAGGTGGAACGATCAAAGCGACAATCGAACTGATCGAACAATTAGGTGGTGTAGTCGTAGGCTGCGCATTTTTAATCGAATTGATGGATCTCCATGGACGCGACAAAATCAAAGGATACGACATTATTACATTAATGGAATATTAAGCAGAAAAAGCGATTTATGATTTATAATTTATAAAGAAGCGATTTTGAAGCGACCCTCAAAAGTCAGATAGGCACTCTGACGCTTGAGGGTCGCTATTTTTTTATAAATGGAGCCAGTCAAAGTCCAGTAAAAGTTCGAAAAAAAGGATGTGACCGTTTTTTGTCACACCCTCGTAAAAGTTTAACTTTTTGTCTTTTGAACAATTAGCAGTCAATCCTCATTATGATTGCCTGGATCTGTAGTAGGGTTCATGATAGAAATGATCTTCATGAATTCTGCGCCGCTCAGATTGACGGTACTTCTTTTCATCCCACAACATGAACCACAAAGTAAATAACGGAACAAACACAAGTAAAGCTGGACGTATGCCGAAATTACCAATAATAATACCTAAAAACAAAACAGTTAATACTAAGCCAAGACGTCTCATTGATTTCATGAATTCTCACCTCGTTAATTTATGCGAACAATTGTTCGTATATTTAGTATACGAATATTTGTTCGGTTTGTAAAGAGGGAAGCGATAAAAATTTGAAAGAAGAAGAACTTGGGCGAAAAAAGAGTTTGAGACAATGGTCTCAAACTCGGTTTTAAAAAATTTCTTTTTTAGTACTAATTAATAGATATGACTACGATAAAGCCCTACTACTCGTCCTAATATAGATACTTGATCTAAAATGATTGGTTCGAGTAAGTCGTTTTCAGGTTGAAGACGGAAGTAGTTTTTTTCTTTATAGAATCGTTTGCAAGTCGCTTCATCCTCTGCAGTCATTGCAATGACGATATCACCGTTTTGTGCAGTTTCCTGCTTCCGAACGATCACGTTGTCGCCATCCAAAATTCCAGCATTGATCATACTATCTCCACGAATCGTCAGCATAAAGAGACTGCCTTCTTCAGAAGAAAGATTAGGAGGGATCGGAAAGAAGTCCGAAGCATCCTCTACTGCTAAAATTGGTTCTCCAGCTGTTACTACGCCAAGTACTGGAATAGTTGTTGGACGAATCCCAATCTTTTCTAAACCTTGTTTTGTCAACTCGATTGCACGAGGTTTCGTCGGATCTCTTTGGATAAACCCTTTTTTTTCAAGCCGTGCAAGATGACCGTGAACAGTAGAAGTAGAAGAAAGCTGAACAGCTTCCCCGATTTCACGGACAGTTGGCGGGTATCCTTTTTGGGTTACTTGTTCATGGATATAACGTAAGACTTCAATTTGTCTTGATTCAGTTTGTCGGGCCACAAGGTACACCTTCTTTCACTTGATAAATAAATAGTACCATATAAAAAGCGCTAAATCAAACGAATGTTCGTATTTTATTTAGTTTATCTAGTTGTTTTTTTTTCAGTTTTTATATAATATGAAGGAGAGTAAAAGGAGGGCTGAGCATGCTGTCACCTGAAAAAATAGAGCGGATCAATGAACTTGCACGTAAAAAGAAGGAAAATGGTCTCTCGAAAGCCGAAGAACAAGAACAAATCAACTTGCGTAAAGAGTATTTGGAAGCTTTTCGTTCCGGTATGCGTCATCATATCGAAGGAATGAAAATCGTCGATCCTGAGGGCAATGACGTGACCCCGGAAAAATTAAAAGAAATCCAAAAGAAAAAAGGCTTACACAACCGAAATGACAACTTTTAGTAAAAAATACTGAAAATGATTGCTTTTTCGTTTGACATCTTATAGAATGAGAGTGTAAGAAATAAAGGTAAAAAAAACCTAAATTAATAGGAGGGGTTATTTTGTTTGACAAAATTGACCAACTTGGCGTTAACACAATTCGTACATTAAGTATTGAAGCAGTCCAAAAAGCAAACTCAGGACATCCTGGATTGCCGATGGGCGCAGCACCTATGGCATATGCGTTATGGACAAAACACCTGAAAGTAAATCCAACGACATCGAAAAATTGGGCTGATCGCGACCGTTTCATTCTTTCAGCAGGACATGGGTCAGCAATGTTATATAGTTTACTTCATTTAGCTGGCTATCAAGTGACAATTGATGATTTGAAACAATTCCGTCAATGGGATTCTAAGACACCGGGACATCCTGAAGTCCATCATACAGATGGTGTAGAAGCTACTACAGGCCCATTAGGCCAAGGAATTGCAATGGCTGTTGGTATGGCGATGGCAGAAGCACATCTTGCAGCCACTTATAACAAAGAAAACTTCAACGTAATGGATCACTATACGTATGCAATTTGTGGGGATGGAGACTTGATGGAAGGAGTCTCTCAAGAAGCAAGTTCGATGGCAGGTCATATGAAGTTAGGTAAATTAATCGTTTTATATGATTCAAACGATATTTCATTAGATGGTCCAACTTCAAAAGCGTTCACAGAAAATGTTGGTGCTCGTTATGAAGCATATGGCTGGCAACATATCTTAGTGAAAGACGGAAATGACCTAGAAGCAATCTCTAAAGCGATTGAAGAAGCAAAAGCTGAAACAGATAAACCAACGTTGATCGAAGTAAAAACAGTCATCGGCTACGGTGCTCCTAAAGAAGGAACATCTGCTGTTCATGGTGCTCCTCTTGGTGAAGATGGTATCAAGATGGCTAAAGAAGTTTACGGATGGGATTATCCAGACTTCACTGTTCCCGAAGAAGTAGCTGCCCGCTTCCATCAAACAATGATAGAAGAAGGACAAAAAGCTGAAGATGCGTGGAATGAAATGTTTGCCAATTATAAAAAAGCTTATCCTGAATTAGCACAACAATTTGAAGATGCCTTTGATGGAAAACTGCCAGAAAACTGGGATGCAGAATTGCCAACTTATGAAGTGGGAAGCAGTCAAGCAAGCCGTGTTTCAAGTAAAGAAGTCATCCAAGAATTATCGAAAGCTATACCAAGTTTCTGGGGTGGTTCAGCAGATTTATCAGGTTCCAATAATACAATGGTAGCTGCTGATAAAGATTTTACTCCTGAACATTATGAAGGACGTAACATCTGGTTTGGCGTTCGCGAATTTGCGATGGCTTCGGCTATGAATGGTATCCAACTTCATGGCGGAACTCGTATCTATGGCGGAACATTCTTTGTCTTTGTCGATTACCTAAGACCAGCTGTTCGTTTAGCAGCGATTCAACATACGCCTGTTGTTTACGTTTTGACACATGACTCCGTTGCTGTCGGAGAAGACGGACCAACACACGAACCGATTGAACAATTAGCTTCTGTTCGTTGCATGCCTGGTGTCCAAGTGATTCGTCCAGCAGACGGAAATGAAACACGTGCTGCTTGGAAAGTGGCGATGGAGACTACTGATGCGCCTACTATCCTTGTATTGAGCCGCCAAAACCTTCCTGTATTGCCTTCTACAAAAGAAGTAGCAGATGAAATGGTCAAAAAAGGCGCATACGTTCTTTCTCCAGCTAAAGGAGAAACACCAGAAGGTATTTTGATTGCAACTGGCTCTGAAGTTGATTTAGCCGTGAAAGCTCAAAAAGAATTGGCAGAAAACGGGAAAGATGTTTCTGTTGTCTCTATGCCAAGCTTCGACCTGTTTGAAAAACAATCTTCTGAATACAAAGAAAGCGTACTTCCTAAAGCAGTGAAGAAACGCGTGGCGATCGAAGCTGCTGCATCATTCGGATGGGAACGCTATGTGGGTACAGAAGGAACAACGATTACCATCGATCATTTCGGTGCATCTGCTCCTGGTGCTAAAATTTTAGAAGAGTTTGGATTTACAGTAGAAAATGTTGTGAATACGTACAATCAATTATCATAGACACCAATCATTGTTTGAATGATAAAGACAGCTGTCTGCAAGTTGGAGGCAGCTGTTTTTTATGTGGTGGTAAGAATAAATCAATGTTACTTTTCGTTTTCTTTTATATTACATTTAAATGACAAAACAAAGAATTCTTCGGATTAGTTTGTGTTTCTTGAGAATTAAAAGTATAATTTAATTAATTAAGTTTGTTTTAAGAAGAGAACTTTTTAGTAAGTTTTTTTATTTTGAGGAGGAATTTGAATGCAAGAGCTGAAGACCCGCAGTGCCCGACACCATAGACCTAAAAGAAACATGGTGATCAATAAAAAAGCGATTGCTCCTTTAATTGGAACGAGTCTTTTAGTTGGGCCGATGATGGTTACAGCGGTACCGCAAAGTGTTCATGCAGATGAACAAGGATCTCAAACAGTTGCTGATCCTCAAGCGTTTATCGATCAAATCGGCTGGTCTGCATCAGAAGTTGCTGCAAGTAATGACTTGTATGCTTCAGTCATGATCGCTCAAGCGTTGTTGGAAAGTGCATATGGTACTTCCGGATTAGCTAGTGCGCCCAATTATAATTTGTTCGGTGTAAAAGGAAGCTATAACGGACAGGTCGTTTATATGGCAACCAAAGAATATGTAAACGGACAATGGGTAACGATGAATGAACCATTCCGAAAATATTCTTCTTATTGGGAATCCTTCCAAGACCACGCAAATGTTCTTCGTTCAACCAGTTTTTCAACAGGCGATTATCATTATGCTGGTGTATGGAAAAGCAATACAACAAGTTTTTATGATGCAACAGCGTACTTGACAGGTCGTTACGCTACTGATCCAGATTATGGAACCAAATTGAACTCATTGATTAATACTTATAATTTAACCCGTTTTGATACACCATCAACTGGTTCGGCGACAACAACAACTACAAGTACAACAACAACAACTACTACGACGACTTCAACGTCATCATCATCGTCGACAACAGGTACGGATACAAATAGTAGTCAAACATATACAGTTGTATCAGGAGATACGCTATGGGATATTGCACAAAAATTTGGCATGTCTGTTGATGATCTAATGGCGAAAAACGGCATGTCCATGTCCAGTTATTCTTTATTAGTCGGACAAGAATTAAACGTGTGATTTAGATAAAAAGGCAAAGAAACGACCATATCTGGTATATCTTTGTCTTTTTTTTACTAGTCAAAGACGAATCACTCGCCAGAAATGAACAGATTGTATTATGATAAGTAGGGAAGAGCAAAGACAAGGAGGAATTGAAGATGACAGCTATCTATAACTCAGTCACCGAATTGATTGGTAAAACGCCAATCGTCAAATTAAATAAACTCGTACCAGAAGATTCAGCAGATGTATTTGTGAAACTTGAGTTTTTTAATCCAGGAGGAAGTGTAAAGGACCGGATTGCTCTAAGTATGATAGAAAAAGCGGAACATGATGGATTACTGAAACCAGGAGATACTATCATTGAACCTACCTCCGGAAATACAGGAATCGGATTGTCGATGGTAGGAGTCGCGAAAGGATATAAAGTCATTATCGTGATGCCTGAGACGATGAGTATCGAAAGACGTTTATTGATGAAAGGATACGGCGCAGAGTTGATTCTGACGCCTGGTGTGGATGGTATTTCTGGATCCATTAGAGAAGCAGAACGTTTGGCAAAAGAAAATGGCTACTTTTTACCATTACAATTTGAAAATGAAGCAAATCCTCTTGTACATGAAAAAACGACTGGTCCAGAGATTCATCAAGCCTTTGGAGTAAATGGATTGGACGCTTTTGTCGCAGGTATCGGGACAGGCGGGACAATCACTGGTGCTGGCCGAGAATTAAAACGTGTGTATCCAAAAATCGAATTAGTAGGGGTAGAACCGGCAGAATCTGCCATTTTAGAAGGAAAAGAAGCGGGCCCTCACAAGATCCAAGGAATCGGTACAGGATTTGTCCCTAAAACATTGGATACCTCTGTATATGATAAAGTCCTTTCCGTGACTGGTGACGAAGCGATGGAAACAGCTAGAGAAGTCGGACGAAAAGAAGGGATTTTAGTTGGTATCTCATCTGGTGCTGCAATTGCTGCCGCATTAAAAGTCGCAAAAGAACTAGGGAAAGGCAAAAAGGTATTAGCAGTCGTTCCCGACAATGGTGAACGTTATTTATCTACAGCCCTTTACCAAGAAATGTAAGTAAACTTGTTTCTCTATAAATAGGTTTATGTGGAAGGCTTTTACAGATGAAAAGAGAAAACACAAAAATCTATGATAAGAAAAGAGTTAGTTGAATAGAGACGTAGAATGGTGAACATGACTGTTTTACGTCTTTTTTTCATTAAAATACAATAAAATTGAATTTTCTTTTCATGTTAAGTGGATTTTAAAATGTAAAAATAGTATGATAAGACGAGAATAACAACGTGGGGTGTTTACATGGAAAATAAGTTAGTCGAAGAGGTTATCGAAAAGTTAAAAAAAGAGAACATTCGAATCACACCTCAACGGTATGCGGTTTTAGAATATTTGATTGAACATCATTCCCATCCAACAGCTGATGAGATTTATAAAGCACTTGAACATCGTTTCCCAAACATGAGTGTTGCGACCGTTTACAACAATCTTCGTCTGTTTACTTCGATTGGATTTGTTCAAGAAATGAAGTACGGCGATGCTTCTAGTCGCTTTGATTTCAGCTCAAAGCGTCACTATCATGTGATTTGCGAAAACTGCGGTAAGATCGTTGATTTTCATTACCCAGGGTTAGAAGATATAGAAATGGCTGCGAGTAGGCTGACTGATTTTGAGATTAACGAACATCGGTTGGAATTGTATGGACTTTGTCCAGACTGTAAAGAATCAGCAAAAAAGGCACAAATGTAAAACAGTTTCTACAAGTGTTACACTTAAAAAAGCTGGCTACGTAAAAAAACGCTAGCTTTTTTTATTTTTTTGTCTTTTATTCACAAGGACAAACGTTAAAGTGAATGTTATCACAATGAGGATCTTGCTAACAATGGATTTCTATGATTGTAAATGAGTAAAACTACAAATAAACCTTTGTGAATTCACAAGCATTAAACTGTTGTATCCGTTTTATTTCTGTTATAGTAATTTTGTCGAAGGACAAAATGTTAATCGGAGGGACCATAAATGAAAGTAGTAGTAATTGGCTGTACTCATGCAGGTACTGCAGCTGTAAAAAGTATTTTAAAAAATCATCCAGAAGCAGAAGTGACAGTGTATGAAAGAAATGACAATATTTCTTTCTTATCTTGCGGTATCGCACTTTATGTCGGCGGAGTAGTAAAAGACCCAGCAGGCTTGTTCTACTCAAACCCTGAAGAATTATCTTCATTAGGAGCAACAGTTAAAATGGAACACGATGTAACAGACGTCGATACAGAAAACAAAACAGTGACGGCAAAAGATCTGAAAACAGGAGTAACAGAAACGGTTTCTTATGATAAATTAGTAATGACAACTGGTTCATGGCCTATCATCCCACCGATTAGTGGAATTGATGCAAAAAATGTACTCCTATGCAAAAACTACAACCAAGCAAATGAAATCATTGCACAAGCGAAAGAAGCAAAACGTGTAGTAATCGTTGGTGGTGGGTATATCGGTATTGAATTAGTCGAAGCTTTTGTCGAATCTGGAAAACAAGTAACATTGATTGATGGGTTAGATCGCATCTTGAACAAATATCTAGATAAACCATTCACAGATATCCTAGAAAAAGAATTGACAGACCGTGGTGTCACTCTTGCATTAGGTGAAAATGTTACTGAATTCATCACAGATGAAGAAGGAAAAGTGAAACAAGTAGCTACACCAACAGATACATTTGATACAGATATGGTCATTTTATGTGTGGGCTTCCGTCCAAATACAAAACTGATCGAAGGAAAAGTAGAGACACTGCCAAACGGGGCAATCAAAGTAAATGAATACATGCAAACAAGTGATCCAGATATTTTTGCCGCTGGAGATTCAGCAGTAGTCAACTACAATCCAAGTGGCACACAAAACTATATTCCTCTGGCAACAAATGCCGTGCGCCAAGGATTGCTTGTAGGAAATAACTTGACAGAGCATAAAATGGCGTATCGTGGGACTCAAGGAACTTCAGGACTTTATCTCTTTGGCTGGACGATTGGCTCGACAGGAGTGACCAAAGAAAGCGCAACATTGAACGATCTAGAAGTCCAAGCAACGGTATTTGAAGACAATTATCGTCCAGAGTTCATGCCGACTACCGAAAAAGTAATGATGGAGTTAGTTTATGAAAAAGGCACAAATCGTATCGTTGGTGCTCAGTTCATGTCTAAATACGACATTACGCAATCAGCAAATACTATGTCTTTAGCTGTTCAAAATAAAATGACTGTAGAAGATCTTGCTCTTTCAGACTTCTTCTTCCAACCACATTTTGACCGTCCTTGGAATTACTTGAACCTACTTGCACAAGCAGCGCTAGGCGAAATCGAAACAGCACAATAAAGAAAGACAGACGAGAGCGGTTAGGAAAAAGCTGTTTAGTTTTGACTAAATACCGTTTATTTTGGAAAAAGGGTTGTGACGTATTTTTTGTCACGACCCTCTGTCTTTTTGTGAAAAGTACAATTAGTTGTCTTTCTTCGCATTTTTTGTCACAATAAGCAACAAAGATAAAGTTGTTACGTAAAAGAACAAGCAGTTTTACTTGAACTTGAAAAGAAAGGTGAGAAAGAAGATGAATAAAGAATATTTTGTCCAACAAGATGCATTTTTAGAAGATTATAAAAATGTTGCGAAGGAGTCGACGATCAATATAGATGAGTTGGCGGAGCAAGTGCTCTCTCAATTGAATGAAACACAAGAGGAATATTATACGATGCCAGCAGAAGATGCGAAAGATAATGCTTCTCATCGTTTTCCTTTCAGTCGGCGTATCTACTCAGATGAAAATGACGGCACGTTGAATACGGAGTACACATATGAAGGACAGCCGTATGAACTAGAAACAGAAGATGATGTTTAAACACCGTTTATTCGGAAAAAGGGGTTATGACATTTTTGTCAAACCCCTTTTTTCTTGATTTCATTCTCTTTTTTACTACAAAAATCCTTTTAACTTTGTTGTTTAGGAAACAAAAAAATAATATAATGAAAGAAAAAGAAGGTGTAGAAATGGATAAAAGACAGCTGCTAATAGAAGAATATCTGGATTTAGCTAATGAGATTATTCATCGTAATAAACCAGAAATGGAAAAAGAATTTGCAGGATTTACGCTAAATGAACTAGAAGTGATTGAACATATCGGGAAAATCCCTGATCCTAACGTGACAAAATTAGCGAATGCTAGTTATATGACTAGAGGAGCCATCAGTAAGCTAACAAAAAAACTGATAGCCAGAGGGATCATAAACACTTATCAAAGCGAAGAGAATAAAAAAGAAATCTATTTTCAATTGACGCCAATCGGACAAAAAATAAAGAATAGACACGAGCAACTACATCAAAAATGGGTCCAGCGAGATGCTGCTGTATTTGAAAATATGTCAAAAGAAGAATTTGACACAGTATTTCGTTTTATCGGTCGATACAGAGAATTTATACGGAGTAGCAAATGAAACTAATGTTTTATATTGTAATAATAATAGGCAAAGATTATAAGCAAAAACCCGAATATCGTCGGAAGAACTGGTGCTGCGGCATAAAGCTGTCCTGCGATTAGCGGGCCGATGACGCGCGATAGAGATTGTATACTTTGGGTACCGCCCATTACAAGACCTTGCTGGTTTTCTGAAACAGAATTGGATAGTTGGCCATTGAATACAGGAGTAAAAATAGAATCGCCGAAACCATAACAGATAATCCCAAATAAAAACAAAACCGGCAGTAGAAGAATTCCAGATAATGTGATGAATAGATAGGCGAGGATTTCACTGCACATTCCTATTCTTGTGATCTGCTGTTCTGAAAATTTTTTGAGCAATCGAGGCATAATGAATAATTGCGAGACAATATCCAAGATTCCAATCAAAGAGAAGCTTAAACCAACCAACCCCGCTTTCCACTGAAAGGTGTCAATCGAAAATTGAGAAAAGATAGATTGCAGAGAGCCAGCCGCTAACCAAACAGCAAAACCGACTGTCAATAAAGGAATAACGGATGAAATCTTGAATAATTGTTGTAATTGGTGAAAAGGTCTTACATGGGAGAAACTTAAATCTACTGAACGTTTTTTTATTGGAAGGCTTTCTTGCATAAATGTGTAGCCATAAACGGCATTTAAGAAAGTAAAGAGTGCTCCAATAAATATAGGAACAGAATTTCCCAATTCAGCTAATAGACCACTTATAATAGGACCAAGCGTTGTTCCTATACCGACTAAAGCACCCATCCATCCAAAAACTTTGGTTCTTTCATTAGGTTCCGTGATGTCGGCAAAGTAAGCATATAAGGTGGAGATTTCTCCTGCTGTCAATCCTTCAATGATACGACCAAGGAACAACATCCATATCGAATTTCCTAAACCAAAAATCAAATATCCAATACTTGATCCTAATAAACTGATAATAAGGATCGGACGACGCCCGAAATGATCACTTAAGCTACCGAGAATGGGGGCAGATAAGAAGGCAGCTAGAGCATAAACAGACATGAGCAAAGTGATATAGAAAGCTTGCTGATGTGCGGAGTGGGAATAAGGAAGCACTAAAAAAGGAAGTACAGGACTGACGATAGTAAATCCTAATCCAGTGAATAAGACAGAAATACATCCAAAAACTTTAGAATGTTTATTTGTGAAACTGAACATTTAAAAAACTCCTTTATACAATAATGTTAACTCGGAAACAAAAAAAGTGTACAGTAATTTTGTTTCCTTGTCAACATTATGAGGAGCAGCGAAATCTACTTGACTTATTTATTCCGAAAAGTGAAAATGCACATCAAAAAAATAAACAAACAAAAATCAAGTAGACGACACTATAAATCTGACCGATCAGTGAAGCAATAGAAAAGAAACCTGTTCTTGCTTCCCATGTTTTTTTTACGTATACTGTGATTGAGCGGAGGAGAAATCATGTTGAATTTAGAAAAATACTTAAGCGCTGGACAAACAGTCATATCTAATCTTTTACTTAAAAATTATCATAGGATCGGTCTGCAATCTGAAGAATTTTTATTTGTTCTACAGTTGCACATGGCACAGCTTGAAGGAGATACTTTCCCTGATTTGCAGATGATTGCTATAGATATGGGAATCAAACAAGACCAGATTTTTCAAATACTGGATCGTCTCGTAACAAATGGATTTATCAAGATAGAAACGACGATTGTCAATGGTAAAAAAGCAGATCGATATAATCTTTACCCTATTTATGATCAATTAGGTGAGTATTTAAAAACACAAGAAAAAAAATACGAAGAAAAAATACAAGAAAAAGAAATCCAGTCAGTGTATCAATTATTTGAACAAGAATTTGGACGCCCGCTTTCTTCGATCGAGTTCCAGCGGATTGGTCAATGGCTAGAAGAAGACCATTATCAGCCGGAAATTTTGAAGCTAGCACTACGGGAAGCCGTATTGAATCAGGCTTATAGTTTTAATTACATTGACCGCATTTTGCTATCGTGGGAAAGAAAAAATCTACGTACAAAACAGCAAGTAGAAGAAGACCAAAAACGAAGGAAACAGCAACTTCTTCAAAGAGAAGTAGAACAGCCGACTCAACAAGAAGAATTGCCAAAAGTTTCGCTGAAAAATTGGTTGGAGGAGTAGCAGAATATGTTAAGCAAACAAAAGACGATGGAAGCTCTAGAAACGATGTATGAAATGTTCCCAGAAGCACACGGAGAACTGAAACACAATAATCCATTTGAGTTATTGATTGCAGTGATCTTAAGTGCCCAAGCGACAGATGTATCAGTAAATAAAGCAACGCCAGATTTGTTTGCCTCCTTCCCGACACCTGATGCATTAGCAGATGCTTCAATCGATGAAATCATCCTCAAAATAAAAACGATTGGTTTGTATCGTAACAAAGCAAAAAATATCAAAGCGTGTGCGCAGCAGCTGATTGAACGTTTCGACGGACAAGTACCAACGACAAGAGAAGAATTGATGTCTCTTCCTGGCGTGGGCAGAAAAACGGCAAATGTCGTATTAGGAGATGCATTCGGGATACCAGCAATCGCAGTAGATACCCATGTTGAGCGTGTTTCAAAACGACTGAGGATCTGCAAACTAGATGCCTCGGTCATGGAAGTAGAAGAAACACTGATGCGGAAAGTGCCGCAAGAATTATGGGTAAAGACACATCATACACTGATTTTTTTCGGTAGATATCATTGTACAGCAAGAAATCCTAAGTGTGAGGTGTGTCCTTTGCTATCAATATGTCAAGATGGGAAAAATCGGATGCGCCTAAAAGAAAAGACGCTAAAAAAGAAACCACGCCTGTAGACGTGGTTTCTTTTTTCTATCTGTTTCCAGAAGCTGAGGTGCTACTGGATGGTGTATGGTCATTTGCAGCATCCGCTTCGCTAGTTGCTGGTTCACTGGAAGAAGGAAGAGTAGATGAAGACGGCGTCGAGCTTTCTTCAGATGAAGAAGAAGGAACCGTCGTTGATGACGCTGGCTCACTTGTCTCTGCTGTCGTGCTTTCTGTTGAGGACTCAGCGGTTGATTCACTTTGACTAGTAGAGCTAGTTTGAGTCGTCGTCTCTGTTGTTGAGCTTTCAGGAGCCTGGACATAGCTGGAAGAAGGAATAGTTGTTGATGGCGCAACTGTATTTGATTTCACTGTATATTGATCCTTATAGTACAGTTCACCGCCCACACGAATCAAACCGCTTGGCATCTCCCAGTCTGTATTTGTCACGTTAGCTGAAACATATTGCATAAGCTCGCGATAAACATCAGAGGCCACGTGTGACGATTCTGAAGTGACAGGTGTCATTTTCTTGTTGTAACCTGTCCACACGGAAATCGAATAATTTGGTGTATAGCCCGCAAATAGGATATCTGGATATACACCAGAAGAAATACCAAGTTTCGCATATTCGTCATCTGTATAATTTGATGTTCCGGTCTTACCGGCTTGATATAACCCAGCGATTTGCGCATTCGTACCAGTACCTTCAGTGATTGTATCTTTTAAAATGTCTGTGATCATATAAGCTGTTTCTGGAGACATGGCTGTTTTTCCATCAGGTTCATAAGTTTCTTCTGTACCGTCTTGGAAGACGATTTTATTAACATATTGAGGTTTGTAATAGGTTCCTCCATTGGCGAAAGCCGCATAGGCTGCTGCCATTTTTAAGGAAGAAGCTCCGTATTTTGTCCCATCTTGTTCTTCCGTATTACTAGAGATCGCATTCGATTGATGGATCGTGCTGTATTCGATCCCAAGATTTTTTAAGAAAGAAGCCACTTTATCTGAACCGACTTCATTGAATAATTTGACTGCTGGAACATTACGGGATAAGTAAAGTGCTTGGCGTAAAGTAATGGTGCCCATATATTGATTATCCCAGTTTCCTACAGGAGTAGAAGTGCCTTCATAGTTATACGGCGCATCAGTGATAGTTTTTCCAGTAGAATATTTCAAATATTCAAAAGCTGGTCCGTAATCTGTGACAGGTTTCATCGTAGAACCAAAATCACGGGAAGTATTCACTGCTAAGTTGTTGCCTAAAGTCACGTCTTCTGCGATGTGACGCCCGCCAATCTGGGCTTTGACTTTCCCAGTATTTGTGTCGATAAGCGTGGAGGCAACTTGCATCTCGTCGTCTGGATAAGAGACATACTGATCCGTATTGACGATATCATATAGTTTCTTTTGAGCATCCAGATCCAAATTCGTATAAATCTCTAAACCGTCTGTGTAGACATTCTTATCTGTTTTTTCTTGTACTTCATTGATGACTTCTTTGACATAATTATCGACGATCTTAGTGTTGTCATCAGATTGAGTTAGCTCTTGCAAACCATCCGTTACCGGTACATTGACAGCTTGATCATATTCTGTTTGAGAGATTTTTTCGTTTTGAAGCATCGTATACAAAACAGTATCTCGTCTTTTCTTCGCCTGATCGGGATAAACATAAGGATCATAGGCAGAAGGGGCTTGCGGCATTCCAGCAAGCAATGCTGTTTGTGGTAAAGAAAGTTCTGATAGTTTCTTACCAAAGTACATCTCAGAAGCTGTTTCCATCCCGTACAAACCATTTGACATGTACACTTTATTTACGTAGTAGGTCAAAATTTCTTGTTTCGATTTTTTCTGTTCCAATCTTACAGCCATCCACGCTTCTTGAGCCTTACGTTTCAGGGTCTGATCCTCGGCGCTGGTGGAGAAGAAGGACAGTTTGATCAATTGTTGTGTCAAAGTACTTCCGCCTTGTAGACCGCCAGAGGTGAAATTAGAAAGGGCAGAACCGATGATCCGAATAGGGTCAACCCCGATATGTTTATAAAAACGCCGATCCTCTACTGACACGATCGCATCTTCCAATGTTTTCGGTAATTCATTTGCAGAAATCTTTTCTCGCTTTTCCGCACCTAGATCTTCGAATAATTCGCCATCTTGTGTATATAATTTGGAAGATACGGTAGCGTCCAATTTTTTATCTGTCAATTCGGGTGCATCTTTTGCGTAATACCAGAACAGTCCTACACCTGCTAAAAAGAGGATACAGAAAAACGAGAGGATGCCTAAAAGGATTTTAATAAATAATCCTTTTTTATGTGGTCCAGAAGTCTTCCCAGAACCTTTGCCAGAATTCTTCTTCACACTCTTTTTAGGAGTAGGCTGTTTCTGTCGTCTAGAGCTTCTAGTTTGTTCATTTGCCATTCTTGCTTTCTCCTTCAATAGATAATGTTGATAAATAGAAGTCAACCGCGTCCAAATAAGGAATCTGCGGAGAAATACCAGTTTTGATCTCTATTCCTAGTTCTTCGATCAATGATAAAGGCAGTGATTTGCGTCCTTTTTCCTTTTGAGCATCCCAGTAAGCAATCAAATGAACACTATTCAAATAAAAACAGCGTTTCAATGTCGAAAACCATAATAAGACAAAGCAGACTCCTTTTTGTTCGAGGCATGCTTTCATGTGTTCGATTTGATGGGCATGGAAGTTTTTAAAGGGAAACGATGTTTTGTTCTTGGTTTCTTTTGCTTCAAAGTCCAAGTAAAAGCCTCGATAGACGCCATTATAGTCTGTGGTTGAGGCTTGGGTAAAGTAGGCTTCTTTGATTACAGCAGCGCTTCTCTTAGGATAGTCTACTTTCACGATTTGGATAGGGGTAGGCTTTTTATGGATAACTGCCAACCCGCGGGAAAGATAATACTCATTACTTTCATTGATTGCTTCTTCAAAGCGCATCCCCCGATTGCCGAATTCGGTGATTTGTTTTCTTTTTTCTTGAATTTTTTCGACGGGAGAGGCATTCTTATAATAAGGTTGGCCGTTTGGATAGCGCAATACCATCTTTAATCACACTCCTAGGCCACATTATAGCAAAAAAGCAGATAGAAAGAAAAGGAATCTGAGATGGATAAGTCAAAAGTAATCTATGTGTCTGGGTATCGAAGTTTCGAACTCGGTGTTTTTAAAGAAAATGACCCTAAAATCCAAGTTGTTAAAAATGTTTTAAAAAGGGAACTCCGCCAGTTAGCAGAAGAAGGGGTGGAATGGGTACTTGTCAGTGGGAATTTGGGCGTTGAACTATGGACCGTGCAAACAGTAGCGGAATTGAAAGAAGAATATCCGGAACTTTCCATTGGTATTTTGTATCCTTTTGCTGATTTTGGTAATAACTGGAATGAAGGGAACCAAGAGAAAAAACAATTAGCAGAGCAATTAGCAGATTATGTCGAAGCTGTTAGCCATCAACCCTACCAATCACCTAGTCAGCTAAAGAATCATACTCGTTTTATACTTGAACATACAGTAGGCTGTCTGCTGATCTATGATGAAGAATTCCCTGGGAAAACGAAGTATTTTTTTGAAGATGCACAGAATTACCAAGCGGATCATCCCTACGAAATTCGGCTGATCAGCATGGACGATCTTCAAAATTTTAGTGAATAATCGATATTGTGTTTGATTTATCAACTTTTTTCCTATACAATGAAAAAGGTAGAAATGTTATTACGTAAATGAAAACTAGAGGTGTAAATATGGCGAATTTGGTTTATAGTCCTAAAGACATTTTACAACAAGAATTCAAAACAAAAATGCGCGGCTATGATCCCGTTGAAGTTGATGAATTCTTAGACAATATCATCAAAGATTATGAAACTTACAGCAAAGAACTCCTTGCTTTACAAGAAGAAAACGATCGATTGAGTGCAAAAGTAGCTCAATTATCTAAAACTCAAGGAGCAGCTCAAACACGTGTGCAGCAAACAGAAGTACCGAAGAGCGCAGCAGTAACCAATTTCGATATCTTAAAACGCTTGTCAAACCTTGAACGTGAAGTATTTGGTAAAAAGCTTGATCAACAAGCAAGTGCAGTTAAACCAGCACAACCTAATCCAAATAACTACACAAATGCAGATACAAGCTTAGATGATAATGAAAAAACACGTCAATTTTAATTTTTGACTAATGAATTTGCGGTTTTCGGGTAATCGCGGTCTGACTTGATCAGGCTGAGGAAAGTCCATGCTCGCACAGGCTGTGATGCCTGTAGTGTTCGTGCTTAGCGAAAACATAAGCTAAGGTACTCTTTGGAGTAACGGCAGGAAAACAAGCTAAGGCTTCGGCTATGCTTAAGTATCCTTGAAAGTGCCACAGTGACGAAGCGGCTGGGGAAACCCATCCGGTGGAACGCGGTAAACCCCTCGAGCGAGCAACCCAAACAATGGTAGGGGCGCTTTTTGTTTGGAAGAAGAACAAGACAAAAAGGCAGTACAACTGCAGATAGATGGTTACCACTTTGCTTTTTCTCCCTGGAAAAGCAAAGTACAGAACATGGCTTATAGAAAACCGCAAACATCAGGGAATAAGGTCGTGACAAAAGTATTTTGTTCTTATTACAAAACAGACTTTTGTGTCACCGGTTATTCGGAGTTTGAGTAAAAGCGTGGGGTAGGACTGACTGATGTCCCACCCCCCTTTTTTTATAAATAAGGAGATTATGTATGGAAAAAAACAGGAAATTCAACCTCGTCGCAACTGCGGCAAGCGGTCTCGAAGCACTGGTTGGTAAAGAATTAAGAGATCTTGGAATTGAATGCCAAGTTGAGAACGGACGTGCACGATTTGAAGGAACAATGGAAACAATCGCTACAGCTAATTTATGGTTACGTACAGCAGATCGAGTAAAAATCGTGGTTGGGGAATTCGATGCGTATACGTTTGATGAATTGTTTGAAAACGTAAAAGCATTGCCTTGGGAAGATTTTCTTCCACTAGATGCAGCTTTCCCTGTAGCTGGAAAATCAATCAAGTCGAAACTATATAGTACGCCTGATTGCCAGGCAATCACAAAAAAAGCAATCGTTGAACGTCTTCGCACGTATTATCATCGTCCAGCTTCTGTTCCGCTGACGGAAACAGGCGCACATTTCCAATTGGAAGTAGCTTTGCTGAAAGACCATGTGATGCTAACTTTGGATACGACAGGACCAAGTTTATTCAAACGTGGTTATCGCTTAGAAAAAGGTGGTGCACCATTGAAAGAAAACATGGCGGCCGCGCTTGTGATGCTGACAAATTGGCGGAAAGATCGTCCATTTTATGATCCTGTATGTGGTTCAGGTACGCTTTGTATTGAAGCAGCCTTAATAGGCCATAATATCGCACCAGGATTCAATCGTGAGTTTGCTTGCGAATCTTGGGACTGGTTCAGTCAGGAAATCATGGAAAATGTTCGATCAGCTGCAGAAGAAAAAGCAGATTATGATATTGTATTAGATATTACTGGTTCAGATATCAATGGACGAATGATTGAAATTGCCAAAGCCAATGCTGAAGAAATCGGACTAGGCTCTTCGATTGTCTTTAAACAACAAGCAGTGAAAGACTTCAAGACAGATAAAGAATATGGGGTCATCGTTGCTAATCCGCCATACGGAGAACGACTAGGAGAAGAAGAAACCGTTCGAAAATTATATAAAGAAATGGGCGATGTATTCCGTCCATTAAAAACATGGAGTAAATATATCTTGACTAGCGACTTAGCGTTTGAGGAATTTTACGGACAAAAAGCAACCAAAAAAAGAAAATTGTATAATGGTGCTTTGCGTACGGATCTGTTCCAGTATTGGGGAACTCGTCCGCCTAGAAAAAAAGAGAAAGACGAATAATCTGACTAATTGATTCATTCAATTGGATGTTTGGAGGAATAGGGAATGAAAGAAAAAGAGTTTTTACAAGAAGTAAAAGAAATCAATCTTCTACAACAAGCTTTAGGAATCCTCGATTGGGATACACAAACAGGTATGCCAGAAAAAGCTAGTGAATACCGGAGTGAAGTAGATAGCTATCTTTACAGTATTTATTTTTCAAAAAAGATCGGTCCAAAAATTAAAGAAGCCATTCGCTATTTTTCTGAACATCCGGAAGAATTATCGGAAGTCGGAACGTCCGTTTTTGACAAAGTAAAAGAAGAGTATGATTTAGAACATCGCGTACCGGAAGATCTCATGAGAAAATATACAGCTGCTGTTTCTTCCGCTCATGGTCAATGGCAAAAAGCTAGAGAAACACAACAGTTTTCTGATTTTCAAGAATCATTGAACCAAAATATCGAATTGACAAAACAATTGATACCTTATTGGAAAAAAGAAGAAAAGACAGATTATGATGTTCTACTTAACCAATATGAACCTGGGATGACTGTTGAAATCCTCGATAAGGTATTTGATCAACTCAAAGAAGGAATTCTTACGATCCGCCGTGCGCTCCAAGAAAAAGGGACGGAACCTGAAACAGACTTCTTAAATCGGAGAATGACAAAGGAACAACAGAAGAGATTTGTAGTAAAAGTGATCGAACAACTTGGTTATGATTTTAGTCGTGGTCGTCTAGATGACACTGTCCACCCATTTATGACTGGAATCAATCCAAATGATGCACGGATCACGACACGCTGGAACGAAACAGATTTCAAAATGGCTGTTTTTGGAGTGATCCACGAGGCTGGTCATGGAATGTATGAACAAGACATCGATGATAAATATGCTTATACACCGGTTTATCAAGGCACATCAATGGGTATTCATGAATCACAATCGTTGTTTAATGAGATCATTGTGGGAAGTAGTCGCAGCTTCTGGAAAAAGCAATATCCTTTCTTCCAGGAA
Organism: Enterococcus sp. DA9; assembly: GCF_008000875.1. NCBI lineage: Bacteria > Bacillati > Bacillota > Bacilli > Lactobacillales > Enterococcaceae > Enterococcus > Enterococcus sp. DA9. Next base: position 2,158,980 of record NZ_CP042839.1, on the reverse strand, counting down.
TGTGCAGAAGGAACATTCGATGATATTCCTTTTGACAAGTTTTATCGTTCATTGAAACATACACAATCAAGTTTGGTTCGTATCGAGGCAGACAGTTTGACTTACCCTCTCCATATCATCATTCGTTATGAAATCGAAAAAATGATTTTCAATGAAGGCGTAGGTGTTGCTGAATTACCTGAAATATGGAATCAAAAATATGAAGAGTATCTGGGAATACGACCAACAAATGATGTGGAAGGTATCCTACAAGACGTTCATTGGTCAGGTGCAAGCTTTGGTTATTTTCCATCTTATGCATTGGGGTACATGTATGCGGCACAATTACTTCATTCTTTGCAGCAAGAAATAGATGTGGAAAATGTTCTAGCGTCAGATGATTACTCTCCAATCAAAAATTGGATGTCAGAGCATATCCATCAATATGGTGCATCTAGAAAGCCAAATCAATTGATTATGGATGCAACGCATGAACCACTTAATCCGCAATATCTGATCGATTACATGAGAGAGCTATATTTCAATGTATATCAAGTAAAATAAAACCTATTTATAAAGATAGCTGGAATTCATCTAATCGATTAGATGTTTTCAGCTATTTACTTAAGAAAGAAGTGGACTGGATGGATAAATTACAAGTAATCGCTGATTATAGCATGGAAAAATTAGCACATGATCAAACGGGACATGGAAGCGATCATACCAAAAGAGTCGTCAAGCTAGCAGAGAGAATTTTGGATACGGAACCGCAGGCAGACCGTTTTGTGACGCTTGCAGCAGCTTACTTGCATGATACGATTGATGATAAAGTCGTTAAAGATGAGAACGAAGCAAAGCAACAGCTTCGTGTATTTCTTCGCTCTTTGCCAATCACAGAGGAACAGATTTCAATGATTTTTGCCATTATCGAAAATATGTCCTTTTCTAAAAATCTCTCTGAAGCAGTCGAACTATCTTTGGAAGGGAAGATCGTTCAAGATGCTGATCGTATCGAAGCGTTAGGAGCAATCGGCATTTTGCGAACTGCTTATTTCGGTGGAGGACATGGACACCCGATTTTTGATTCTGAACTGTATCCACAAACATTCAAGGATAAAAAAAATTACCGAAAAGGCACGACAGTGATCAATCATTTTTATGAAAAACTGTTCTTGTTACCTGATAAAATGAACACTGATTACGGATACAAAGAAGCCAAACGTAGAGAAGGCTTTATGCGTGAATTTTTAGAAGAATTTTTTCTAGAGTGGTCTATTGACGATCCATCTTTCACACCAGAAAATTGGATCAAAAATAACAAAAAATGATGGAGATTGTGACCGAGGAGTTGGCAGGAGAACACCGTTTATTCGGAAGAAGGGACTGTGATAAGACATTTATCACAGTCTTTTTTCAAATTCAATATAAATATTTTGTGAAAAAATGATCAGATAATAAGATTAAAAATTGCTGATAAATAAAGATGAAAGCTTTTTGCTTATTTTTTTATTTTTTATTGGTCTATGCGATAAATAGTTTAAAAATTCAGAATATACTAGATTTTATCTAGCTAGCTTCCAACAATGGTTTTGTTGTGTTTTCTTTCTAGGTAAATCAATATACCACCATTATTTAAAAGTTAACTTTTCATACTATCCAAGTTCTTGGAAAGTAAAAAGATGCAGTAAATAAAAAATATGGTTAAATAACTCTCATAATTAATGTAAGCGTTACCAATCGTGTGGCATACTTGCTTCGTAGATGAATGACAAGATATATGTTTGGGATGTTCTGCAAGACAGATGAATATGGAGGTGGAGACCATGTCTTCCAAAGAGTTAATGACGTATTTGGAGAGAGAATTGGAGCAACTGAAAGAAAAGGGATTGTACAACACGATCGATATACTAGAAAGCGAAAATGGTGCTTGTATCATCGTAGACGGAAAAAAGATGATCAATCTGGCATCCAACAATTATCTCGGGTTTGCCAATCACAAAGAATTGAAGAAAGCATGTATTGAAGCAACTGAAACTTATGGCGTAGGAGCAGGTGCAGTCCGAACAATCAATGGCTCGCTGAAGATCCATCAACAATTAGAAGAAAAAATCGCAGAATTCAAAGGGACAGAAGCTGCAATCGCCTTTCAATCTGGATTCAACTGTAATATGGGCGCTATCTCTGCAGTAATGACAAAAGAAGATGCTATCTTATCGGATGAATTAAACCATGCATCTATCATTGATGGATGTCGTTTATCCGGAGCAACAATCATCCGAGTCAAACATCAAGATATGGAAGACCTTGAGAATAAAGCAAAGGAAGCCGTAGAAAGTAAGAAATATAAAAAAATCATGTATATCACAGATGGGGTTTTCTCCATGGATGGAGACATTGCACGATTGCCGGAAATCATCCCAATCGCCGAAAAATATGGACTCATCACCTATGTAGATGATGCGCACGGCTCAGGTGTAACTGGAAAAGGTGCAGGAACCGTCAAACATTTTGGATTAAGCGACAAAATTGATATGCAAATGGGTACGTTATCGAAAGCTGTAGGTGTTGTTGGGGGTTATGTAGCTGGTTCAAAAACACTGATTGACTGGTTGAAAGCCAGAAGCCGGCCATTTCTATTTTCTACCTCGCTAACTCCTGGAGCAGCTGCATCTGCGTTGGCTTCGATCTCTTTAATGCAAGAACATCCGGAACTTGTCGAAAAAGTTTGGGAAAATGCTAATTATTTTAAAGAAGAATTGAAAAAAGTCGGCTATAACATCGGTGTGTCTGAAACACCTATCACTCCAGTTATTTTAGGAGATGAAAAAGTGACTCAGACTTTTTCTAAGAAACTGATCGAACATGGGATTTATGCTAAACCAATCGTTTATCCAACTGTTCCTCTGGGGACAGGTAGAATCAGAAATATGCCGACTGCGGAACATACAAAGGAAATGCTTGATGAAGCAGTAGCGATTTATCAAAAAATAGGAAAAGAAATGGAAATTATTTAACTAATTTATTTTTTTCGCATATTTAAAATTAGAGAACATGTTCACGCATATATTGTTAATCATCTGAAGATAGTAGTAAAAAAAGATCAGGGAGGATCATCATGAAAAAAGTATTGGTGACAGGATGTTTAGGACAAATTGGTTCAGAGTTGATCACGCGGCTACGTCAAGAACTAGGCAGTGAAAATGTCATTGCGACAGATATACGCATGCCTGAAGTCATTGGGAAAAACGATATCTTTGAGATCCTAGATGTAATGGATTACGAAAAAATGCGCAGCATAGCAGAACAATATCAAGTGGACACATTGATCCATTTGGCTGCTCTTTTGTCAGCTGTTGCAGAAGCAAAACCACAGTTAGCATGGGATTTGAACATGACTGGGCTGGTCAATGCATTGGAAGTCGCTAGAGAATTCCAGCTGAAATTTTTTACGCCAAGTTCAATCGGCGCGTTTGGTCCAAATACTCCAAAAGATCATACCCCACAAGACACTCTTCAGCGCCCTACAACCATGTACGGGGTAACGAAGGTAGCTGGAGAACTACTATGTGATTATTATTATGTGAAATATGGCGTAGATACTCGTGGTGTCCGTTTCCCTGGATTGATTTCTTATGTGACCTTGCCAGGAGGCGGTACGACAGACTACGCAGTCGATATTTATTATTCAGCAATCAAAGAAGGAAAGTACACTAGTTTTATTGATCAAGGTACATCAATGGATATGATGTATATGCCAGATGCGATCGATGCCATTATAAAGCTCATGAACGCAGACCCTAATCGACTAGTTCACCGAAACGCCTTTAATATATCGGCAATGTCTTTTGAGCCTGAAGAAATCAAAGCATCTATTCAAAAAATCATACCAGATTTTGAAATGGATTACGATGTCGATCCTGTGCGTCAATCGATAGCAGAATCTTGGCCAAACTCACTAGATGTTTCTTGTGCGCAAGAGGAATGGGACTTTTCACCAAAATACGATTTAGATGCAATGACAAAGGATATGTTGGAAAAACTGAGAGAAAAATTAGCAGAGACGGTATAAAACAAGAACTATAGCCAAAAAGGTTTCTATACTTTTTGGCTATGGTATGTAAGGAGGTAAGTAATGGAAGAATATCAAGCCACGCCAATAAAGGAAGTAAAAACGGAAAATGAATTGAAGCGTACGATGGGTTTTTTCACTGCTTTATCGACTGTTATGGGCACAGTGATCGGTGCAGGGGTGTTTTTCAAAGCCGCAAGCGTAGCAGAAGTAACAGGTACCGTCAGTTTGCATATGTTTTCCTGGTTTCTAGGTGGTGTGATTTCTGTTTGTGCAGGACTGACAGGAGCTGAATTGGCAGCGGCTATTCCTGAAACAGGCGGGATGATCAAATATATCGAACGGATTTATGGAAATACAGCAGCATTTTTACTTGGCTGGGCTCAAGTCGTGATTTATTTTCCAGCAAATGTAGCAGCCTTGTCGATCATTTTCGGTACACAGTTCGTCAATTTATTTGATCTTTCCCAGTCGATGATTGTTCCTGTAGCTGTTACAGCTGCTGTATCGATCATGCTGATCAATTTTTTAGGTTCTAAAGCTGGAGGAGCTTTTCAGTCGATTACGCTTGTCTGCAAACTCATTCCTTTGTTTGTGATCGTTATTTTTGGTTTATTCAGACAAGAAGGAGTAGACTTCCAACTGTTTCCGATCCAAGCAGGAGAAAACCTTTCATTTTTCTCTGCTTTGGGAGCTGGCTTACTAGCAACGATGTTCGCATACGACGGTTGGATACACGTAGGAAATATTTCGGGAGAATTGAAAAAGCCGGCGAAAGATTTGCCAAAAGCCATTTCTTTAGGAATCATCGGAATCATGATCGTTTATTTATTAGTAAATGCGGTTTTCTTAAAAACTGCGTCTATCGACGGAGTCGTAGGAAACAGCAATGCGGCAAGTGATGTTGCAAAAATGATTTTTGGCGGCTTTGGTGGAAGACTAGTCACAGTTGGTATCTTGATTTCTGTTTATGGAACTATCAATGGCTATACTCTTACTGGAATGCGTCTTCCTTACGTTATGGCAAAAGAAAACAACCTGCCTTTTAGCAAGCTTTTTGCTAAACTTCATGATAAAACTAAAGTTCCTGTAGCCGCGGGTATCTTAGAGCTAGTCATCGCTATTGGCATGATGATGGTCGGTGGTTTTGATACACTAACAGATATGCTGATCTTTGTCATTTGGATTTTTTATACGATGGTCTTTGTTGGTGTCATCCTTCTTCGTAAAAAAGAACCTGATCTGATTCGACCATATAAAGTTCCAATGTATCCGTTTATCCCATTAGTAGCAATCATTGGAGGAACCTTTATTGTATCAAGCACACTTATCACTCAAACTTTTTTAGCTTCGATGGGGATTGCATTGACACTTGCTGGTGTCCCGTTTTACCTTTATTTGAAACGTAGATAGCAAAAAATGATTTGAAATTCATTGGAAACAAACTTTTGACCATAAATACCCGTTAAGAAATTAAGTCATTTCTACCAAGGAGGATCTTATGGAAATAAACTGGTTGCAAGAAGCACAAAAGAGAAAAGAGATGTTGCTAGAGGATTTAAGTGAATTGCTACGCATCAATAGTGTAAGGGATATCGAACATCAGACAGATGAATATCCACTAGGTGCTGGTCCTGCTTTAGCATTGAAAAAAGTACTGTCATTTGGGGAAAGAGATGGCTTCAGAGTTAAAAACATTGATAATCTAGCCGGACATATAGAATATGGGGAAGAAACAGCAGAAGCACTTGGTATCTTAGGACATGTAGATGTCGTACCGCCAGGAGAAGGGTGGGCAACTGATCCGTTCGAACCAATCGTCAAAGAAGGGAAATTGTTCGCAAGAGGTTCAAGTGATGACAAAGGTCCTTGTATTGCTGCCTATTATGGGATGAAAATTATCAAAGAACTGCAATTATCAACATCGAAAAAAATTCGATTCATTTTCGGAACAGATGAAGAGAGTGAGTGGATAGGTATCCATCATTATATGGAAAAAGAAGAAATGCCAGCATTTGGATTTTCGCCAGATGCCAATTTCCCAATCATTAATGGTGAAAAAGGGATTTTATCTTTCGAGCTGAGTTTTTCTTTGAAGGAAGAAAAGGCAGACAAAATGCAACTGAAAAGATTCTCTTCTGGTTTGCGTGCAAATATGGTACCAAGCGAGGCAATAGCCGTCTTGGAAATTCCTGATTTGGAAAAGTTATCTTCTTTAGAAGCTGGATATACAAAATATCTAGATGACAAAAAATTGAAAGGGACTTTTGAATATAAGGAAGGAGAAGCATCCTTCGTTCTGTATGGAAAAGCTGCACATGCCCAAGAACCAAAATTTGGTATCAATGCGGGAACTTATCTCGCCGACTTTTTGCATCAATATCCATTAGACAGCTCAGGATCTGCTTATCTTTCTGTCATTGCCAATTATCTGCATGAAGACTTTAATGGGCATCGGTTAATGGTCGATTATGAAGATGACGTGATGGGAAAAGTGACTTCAAGTGCTAATGTATTCATTTATCAGCAAGAAGGAGAGAAAAAGATCATTCTTAATATTCGTCATCCAAAAGGGATTACAAAAGAAAAAATTCAAGAATCCTTGCTGACTGTCCTTCAAAATGAATCAGTATCAATTTCGATAATTGGAGATATCAAGACTCCGCATTATGTTTCAGGAGATGATCCATTCATCCAAACATTATTGTCTGTTTACGAAAAACATACTGGGGAAAAAGGTTATGAACAAACAATTGGTGGAGGTACGTATGGACGAATCTTGGAAAAAGGATGTGCGTACGGTAGTTTATTTCCTGGTAGAGAAAATGTAATGCATCAGCCAAATGAATATATGTACGTAGAAGATATCTTGAAAGCAACAGCTATTTACGCTGAAGCAATCTACCGTTTGGTTAAATAAACGTATTCATAGAAAAAACGTTACCAATCAGTCGTAACTATTTTCACACTCGTAACGTTTGTATCCTTCAGTAAAAAAGAATATTCATGAAAGTTTGAAAGATTGCAGAGAATAAGACGGCAATTTCCTTGAAGTAAAGAAGCTTCTAAAAATAAAAATGAACCAGATGATAGAAAAAGCTTGTTTTTCTTTCATCTGGTTTGAAAAAGGAGGAGAATAGATGCCAAAAGAAAAACATTCTAGATTAGATAAAGTGTTAGATACAGTAGAAAAACTAGGGAACAAGGTGCCCCATCCAGCTATTATATTCTTAATTTTGATCGTTATTGTAGGAGTACTGTCTCATATTTTTTATCTAATGGGTCAACACGTTACGTTTGATGCTATTAATGCTGAAACAGGAGCACTAGAGCTTACTACTACACATGTAAAAAGTTTGTTGAGTGGTGAAGGGATCCGTTTTATGTTGACTTCGATCGTCTCAAATTTGATGAGCTTTCAGGCTCTTGGAGTCACTTTAGTGGCGATGGCAGGCGTAGGATTTGCAGAAGAGGTTGGCTTAATCGGTGCGATGATTCGAAAGCTGGTAAAGGTAGTACCAAAATCTAGTCTGACAGCGGTACTAGTACTTCTTGGCGTAATGTCGAGTATTGCCTCTGATGCTGGGTATCTAGTATTGATTCCATTAGGTGCAGCAGTATTTTATAAAGTCGGGCGACATCCTTTAGCAGGTTTATCTGCGGCCTTTGCAGGTGTTTCAGGAGGATTTGGTGTCAACTTAGTTATTACGCCAGTGGATGGAATGCTTACCGAAATATTAAATGATGCAGTACATATCATTAATCCATCCTATTCTGTTGATTTAATGGCAAATTTTTATTTTTCGATTGCATCAACCATCTTAGTAGTGATTGTTTCCACTATCATTAACGAAAAACTCATTGAACCTCGCTTAGGAACTTTCCAAGAAAAAGGAATGATTGCTAACGATGAGATTACCGATGAATCGAAAGGCTTACATTGGGCTTTTTGGGGATTTACAGTGGTACTGGCATTTATGCTGTTGATTACGATACCAAGTGGTGCCCCACTTCGCCATCCTGAAACTGATGAATTGATTGGTTCTACACCTTTTATGGATAGTTTAATCGCTTTGATCTTGATTTCATTTTTGATTCCAGGGATATGTTTTGGAAAGGCAGTTGGAAAAGTCAAATCCAGTTTGGATGTAGTAAATCCGATTATTAAAGTATTCAGCAACTTAGGCGGGATGATTTTCTTATTGTTAATCATTAGCCAATTCATTTCATATTTCAATTTTACTAATTTAGGTACTGTTTGGGCAGTCAATTCAGCCACGATTATTGAAGATATGAATTTGAGCAGCTTAGCCTTGTTACTTAGTTTCTTAGCACTAGCACTTATTCTTGATTTTATTTTAGTGGGAGCGATACCAAAATTTGCTATTTTAACCCCAATATTTGTTCCATTACTCTATCAGTTGGGAGTAGCTCCAGAAGCTGTTTTGGCTGCTTATCGAGTAGCTGATTCTCCTGTCAATATTATCACGCCACTGATGCCGTATTTTGCTTTGATCGTTACATTTGCCACGAAATATCAAAAGAAAACCGGTGTCGGAACGATTATTTCCATAATGCTACCACATGCTGTAAGTCTAACTATCACATGGATCATTTTATTTATTCTCTATTATGTATTCCAGCTACCGCTAGGACCAGGGATCGGTATGCATTTGAATTGAGAAAACAGGCAGAAACCGGGTTCAACCGATTTCTGCCTGTTATTTTGCTTTGCGTAAGAGAAATATTCGGCGTACACCGCGATAAATATTTAATAAAACCAAGCAACCAGAAATGAAAATGGGAAGCCAAATCAGATAGACAGGGTAGCCAATCATTTTAGACAAAGCATGTGGAGTCATTTTATCCATTTCAAAAAGCGCTTGCTGCCAAGTCTGAAGGTTGAAGACAAGCATGAAACCTGAAATAATCAGGAGAATAAATCCTAAATAATGAATCGTAGTTCTTTTTCTTACATAAGCAATTGTTGCATAAAGGAACAGTAAAAAAATAGGTACGCCAAAAACAAAGTACATATTCAGCATCTCGACACCCCCTTTGAGTTTATCTTACTTTACTTTGAAAGAAATGAGAAATAATAGCCTCGTTACTTGCTTGAAACAGCAAAGGACTGCTAAGATAAGGGAGATACAAAGAATCAAGGAGGAGTCACATGGCAAGTTATATCGAACCGATTCATTTTGCGCTGGTTGTTTTTCCATTTTTAGCCTTAGCGATTTCATCTGTTTTTTTTATTTATGAATATCGAAAGTATGGAACATTTCTAGTAACAAGGGCAGTTATTTTGTATTCCTTTGTTTTCTATTTATTGTGTGCATACTTTCTGGTAATCTTACCACTTCCGGCAAAGGAGACGGTTGCCCAAATGACAGGACCAAAGATGGAGCTGCATTTATTTGCTTCATGGCAACATTTCAGAGACAACACGGTATTGGTATTATCTGAACCTAGTACCTATCTGCCGGCGATGAAGCAGAGTGTGTTTTTGGAACCAGCTTTTAATGTTTTATTACTCATACCATTTGGCATTTATTTAAGATATTATTTCCGGCTTTCCTTTATGAAAACGATGATTGCTAGTTTCTGTCTATCACTATTTTTTGAGCTGACGCAGCTAAGTGGCCTTTATTTTATCTACCCAAGACCATACCGCTTATTTGATGTGAATGATTTAGTGACAAATACATTGGGTGGAATCATTGGTTTTGTTGTTACGCCGTTATTTACATTTATGCTTCCTACGAGAAGACGGATGGATGAACTTTCTTATGAAAAAGGAAAAACTGTCTCGTTGACACGACGTTTGGTCGCTTATTTGATCGACTGGACATTCTTATCTATTGTCAATTTTATCGCAGCGATTTTCTTTAAACTTGCGTTCGATTCAGGGACAGTTACTTCTCATATCTGGTGGCTTTTATTGGAAGTAGGGCTATACTTTATGATTGTACCGTTTATAACCAATGGATGGACACTTGGGAAAAAAGTTGTACGCATCCGCTTGGTGGAGCAAGACCGCGAGCGAATTTCTTTGAAAGCATTGATCATCCGCTATGGGTATCTATATTTTCTTTTTTATGGTTTAAGCTGGTTGGGGCAGTTGCTTCAGCAAATCATGAATTCGACAACGAATACGGTGTTGCAGATGAGTGCAGTATTCATTTCTCTCGGTGTCTTGCTACTGCAAGGTATTTTTATTTTAAATATCTTGCTATCATTTTTGAGAAAAAAACGGATTCTGTTTTATGAAAAAGCTAGTCACACATATACCGTTAGCACGATTGCTCAAACAAAGGATGATGATTCTCGAAATTAGCTGAGCAAAAATACTTTGTCTATGTTATAATGCCAAAGTCGTGATAATTTAAAGAGAAGAGGTGCACGAATGAATAATTTTGATATATTTCGCTTCAAACCATTTATCAATGAAGCGTTAGCCGCAAAGGGCTTCAAACAGCCCACAGAGGTCCAGGAACGTTTGATTCCTTTAATTGCAAAAGGAAAAAATATCATTGGGCAATCTCAAACTGGTACAGGAAAAACACATACGTTTTTGTTGCCGTTGTTTGAAAAAATCAATGCAGATAAAGAGGAAGTACAAGTTGTTATTACAGCTCCAAGTAGAGAACTGGCTGCACAAATTTATGAAGCAGCTACACAAATCGCTAAATTTTCTACACCGGAGATCCGTGTTTCGAATTTTGTCGGGGGGACAGACAAACAGCGTCAGTTAAACCGTCTGCACCATCAGCAGCCACAGGTCGTAGTAGGCACGCCAGGTAGAATATTAGACATGATGAATGAACAAGCGTTGAAGATTCACACAGCATTTGCATTTGTTGTTGATGAAGCGGATATGACATTGGATATGGGTTTTTTAAATGAAGTAGACCAAATTGCAAGTCGGTTACCAGAAAAATTGCAGTTCTTAGTCTTTTCTGCCACTATTCCAGAAAAACTGCGTCCATTCTTGCGAAAATATATGGAGAATCCAATCATTGAAGAAATCAAGCCGAAAGCAGTTATTTCTGAAGATATCGAAAATTGGCTGATCTCAACAAAAGGTAAAGATGAGAATCAAATGATTTATCAACTGCTGACGATTGGTCATCCTTATTTAGCAATCGTATTTGCCAATACAAAACAGCATGTGGATGAAATTGCTGATTATTTGAAAAACCAAGGATTGAAAGTAGCAAAGATTCACGGGGACATCACACCAAGAGAGAGAAAACGAGTGATGCGACAAGTACAGAATCTGGAGTATCAATATGTTGTAGCGACTGATTTAGCTGCTAGAGGAATCGATATCGAAGGTGTTTCTCATGTTATCAATGCAGAAATCCCGGAAGATCTGGACTTCTTTATCCATCGTGTCGGACGTACTGGACGTAATGGTTTAAAAGGAACGGCCATTACGTTGTATTCACCAAACGATGAACAAGCCATTGATGCGATCGAGAAATTAGGCGTCTCATTTGAACCGAAAGAAATCAAAAATGGTGAAATCGTTAAAACATATGATCGTAATAGACGTACCAAACGAGAAAAATCAAAGGATGTATTAGACCCAACTCTGATTGGACTTGTGAAGAAGAAAAAGAAAAAGATCAAGCCTGGTTATAAGAAAAAAATCGATTGGGCAATTGCAGAAAAAAATAAAAAAGAACGCAAAATCGAACGCAGACAGCAAAGTCGTATTGCTCGTAAAAATAAGAAAAATTCGCATAAATAAAAAACAAGAGATTGTGACACGCCTTTTGTCACAATCTCTTGTTTTTAAGCGAGACTTTTTTCCATTCCGATACAAAGTACTTCATCTTCAATAAAAGGTTTCGTGCAAGTATGATACCCTTGTTTTTCATAAAAATCTACAGCCGTCATTTCAGCTACTACATAACTAGTCTGACAACCTTCTGACATCGCCCGTTTTTCTGCAGCTTCAAGCAACTGACCGCCTAACCCTTTTCCTCGGTATTCTTTTGCTACGCAAAAGCGTTCTGGCTTGAAGCAAGTAGGTGTTTTCTTTTCATAACGCAATGTGGCTACTGGTCTTTTTTTATCAAGAAATAGATAATAGTTTTGTTGCGGGATATCTTTTCCGTCGAATTCTAGTTCTGCAGGAATTCCTTGTTCTAATACAAAAACTTGATATCTCAAAAAGCAGCTAGCTGCGCGGATCCATTCATCTGCGCCAACTATTTTTTTCATCATATTCCTCCTTATCATGAATAACAGAGATGTATTGATTTCTTTATCCTTATCGTACCAAAAAATATGGAATATGACCAAAAGGAAATAAAAATAGGTAATTGAGATATTGACAGTGATTGACAGAATGCGTATACTTATTAAAGTACGAAAAGGACATGATTTGTTTTTTTAAGACTCACAGAAAATTCTTTCTTGGCTGAAAAAAGAATAGTCACTAATCAAATTGCTCCCTTTTTCTATTTTGGTAGAAATACCGACGCAGCTCAGCGTTATCGAGTTTAAGAGGTAATGATTACACATCATTGCAATCAAGGTGGTACCGCGAGTTTTCGTCCTTGGCTGTAATGGTGTTTTTTTGTATTTAATTTATAGAAAGCAGGTAATGATATGAAACAATTAAGTAGTGCACAAGTTCGACAAATGTTTCTTGATTTCTTCCAATCTAAAGGACATACAATTGAACCTAGTGCGTCTTTGATCCCCGTGAACGATCCAACCTTATTATGGATCAACTCTGGTGTTGCAACATTGAAAAAATATTTTGATGGTTCAGTTGTACCAGAAAATCCAAGAATCACAAATGCCCAAAAGTCTATTCGAACAAATGATATCGAAAATGTCGGTAAAACAGCACGTCACCATACGATGTTTGAGATGCTGGGCAATTTTTCTATTGGTGACTATTTCAAAAATGAAGCCATCCACTGGGCATGGGAATTTTTGACTGATCCAAAATGGATGGCATTCGATCCAGAAAAACTTTATGTAACAGTTTATCCAAAAGATACAGAAGCAAAACGCATCTGGCATGAAGAAGTCGGTCTACCGTTAGATCACATTATTGATGTAGAAGACAACTTCTGGGATATCGGTGCAGGCCCATGTGGACCAGATACAGAAATTTTCTATGACCGAGGAGAAGCTTATAACGATTTAGCAGAAGATGATCCTGAAAACTATCCAGGAGGAGAAAATGAACGTTATTTAGAAATCTGGAACTTGGTATTTTCAGAATTCAACCATAAACCTGATAATACATTTGAACCACTTCCTCATAAAAACATTGATACGGGCATGGGATTGGAACGTATGGTCTCAATCGTTCAAGATGCGCCCACGAACTTTGAGACAGATTTGTTTATGCCTATTATCCACGCCGTAGAAAAGCTAAGCAAACAAGTAAAATATGGTGAAAACCCAGTAACAGATATCTCTTACAAAGTAATCGCAGATCATATTCGGGCCCTTTCATTTGCTATTGGCGATGGTGCATTACCATCGAATGAAGGAAGAGGGTATGTCTTACGCCGTTTGCTTCGTCGCGCGGTCATGCATGGGAAAAAATTAGGTATTGAACAAGCATTCTTATATCGTTTAGTCCCTGTCGTTGGGGAAATCATGGTAAGTTATTATCCTGAAGTACTTCAACAAAAAGAATTTATTGAAAAAGTTATCCGTACAGAAGAAGAACGTTTCAATGAAACAATCAATGAAGGATTGGAAATCTTGAATCAAGTGATCCAAGAAGTGAAAAACGAAAACGGTACGACTCTATCAGGAAAAGACATCTTCAAATTATACGACACATATGGCTTCCCAGTAGAATTAACGGAAGAAGTGGCAGAAGATGAAGGACTGAAAGTTGATCATGCTGGTTTTGAAAAAGAAATGGACGCACAACGTGAACGTGCTCGCTCTGCCCGTAGTACAGAAAAATCAATGGGTGTACAATCTGCTTTATTGACAGATATCAAAGTAGAAAGTAAATTCATCGGATACACGGAGCAAGAATCAGATAGTCAATTATTGGTCATCGTAAAAGGCGAATCTCTTCTGAATGAAATCGCAGAAGGTGAAGCTCAAATGATCTTTGACCAAACACCTTTTTATGCAGAAATGGGTGGCCAAGTAGCAGACCAAGGTTGGATCATGGATGAAGCAGGAGAAATCGTTGCAGTTGTTACAGATGTTCAAAAAGCGCCTAATGGTCAATTTATGCACACAGTAGAAGTAAAAGCACCAATGAGCGAAGGACAAACTTATCATCTATTGATCGATCAATCGATGCGCAACCGTATCATCAAAAACCATACAGCAACCCATTTACTGCACAAAGCATTGAAAGAAGTACTTGGCGAGCATGCAAATCAAGCTGGTTCTTTAGTCGCTCCTGGACATTTACGATTCGACTTTACCCATTTTGGTCAAATCACTTCAGATGAATTAGCTGAAATGGAAAGAATCGTCAACGAAAAAATCTGGGAAGCTATCCCAGTTGAAACAATTGAAACAGATATCGATACAGCCAAAAATATGGGTGCAATGGCTTTGTTTGGTGAAAAATACGGACATGACGTTCGCGTAGTCAATATTGGCGGTTGGTCAATCGAACTGTGCGGAGGCACACATGTAGCAAACACAGAAAACATCGGAATCTTCAAAATCGTTTCTGAATCAGGAATTGGTGCAGGCGTGCGACGAATCGAGGCTGTAACAAGCAAAGAAGCGTATGAACTACTTGAAGAAGAAGAAAAACAACTAAAACAAGTAGCAACAATTGTTAAATCACCTCAATTGAAGGAAGTTGTTTCAAAAGCGGAACAATTGCAACAGCAAGTAAGAGAGCTACAAAAGGAAAATGAACAATTAGCTAGCAAGTTAGCGAATCAACAAGCCGGTGATGTATTCAAGAATCCAGAAAGGATCAATGGAAAAACAATCATTGCAGCACAAGTAAAAGTGAAAGACATGAATCAGCTGCGTCAATTAGCTGACCAATGGAAACAAAAAAATATTTCAGACATTCTTGTTTTAGCAAACGAACAAGAAGGAAAAGTCAGTCTGCTAGCGGCAATGACGAAAGAATCAAATGAAGCTGGACTAAAAGCTGGCGACTTGATTAAAGCAATCGCACCGAAAGTAGGCGGTGGCGGTGGTGGACGTCCAGATATGGCACAAGCTGGTGGGAAAAATCCTGCTGGTATTCCAGATGCACTTAAAGCTGCGAAAGAATGGCTTGCGCAACAATAGACCGTTTATGTTTGATAGAAAAAAACAACTGTTCAATCATTGAACGAAACACGATCATGGGGGCGAAGACAAATAGTCTTGCCCTCATACTTTTTTCGATGGAATAGAAGAGCGCATCTAATCAAATGGTCGATTTCGGATGGTCTTTAGTTGACGAAAGTGACAGAAATTTTTACGATTAGTATAAATAAAAGGGGTGAAAAAATGAATAGCAGAAATAAAACCTTTCGACTAGTCTTACGTGCTATCTTATTAGCAATCATCATCGTACAAGCTATGGTACCTTGGCTTGGCTTTATTCCATTAGGGTTCATTAGTTTAACGATTATTCATATTACAGTAATTATTGCCGCAGTAGTATTGGGTCCAAAAGATGGGATGGTAATTGGCCTGTTTTGGGGAATTGCTACAATTGTCCGTGCCTACGCCATGCCGACAACGCCATTTGATACATTGGTATTCACGAACCCGATTATTTCGGTAGTTCCCAGAGTGCTTGTTGGCTTAGTAGCTGGTTTGGTTTTCCACTGGATTTATCAAAAAAATAAATCAATAACGATCAGCTCGGTCTTTGCAGGGGTATTAGGTTCATTGGTCAATACAGTCTTAGTGTTAGGATTCATGGGATTATTTTATACAGGTGCAACGGCAGATGCCTATGGTGTAGATTCTGCTCTTTTATTTAAAACCTTAGCAGGAGTTGCAGCAATCAATGGGATACCTGAAGCAATAGGAGCGGGAATCATAACACCATTACTAGCAAAAGCGTTATTTGCAGCAACGCCATTAAAACCAGAATAACGGCCATCTTTGAATGAATAGTAGGACGCATGATAGATGGAAAAAGGAAGAGAGGAGAGGAAAAGAATTGTCCTCTCCATCTTTTTACCTGAGCAACAAGCAAACTAGAAGGGGTAAAAAACTTGGTTAAGAAACAAGAAGAAAAAAAGAAACAAATACCGCAACAGCGGACAAAAAAAGGAGTACTAGCTGGCATATTAGGATTGGTTACGAATCTAATCTTGTTTGTCTCTAAGCTAATGATCGGGCTTTTTTCAGGGAGTGTCTCCATTATGGCTGATGCAGTGAATAGTCTATCAGACACTGCTTCATCTATATTGACTTTGATTGGATTTAAAATTGCTGCAAAGCCAGCGGATCAGGAACATCCTTATGGACATGAACGTTTCGAATATATCAGTGGGTTATTTGTTTCGATCATCATTACTTATGTAGGATTTCAATTTTTAGAGTCATCCGTTGAAAAAATCATCCATCCAGAAAATGTCTCTTTAGCACCCATCGTCTTTTTTGTCCTGATCATTTCCATCTTTTTGAAATTTGCACAAGGAAAAATGTACCAGGTTATTGCACGATCCATTGATTCTGAAACATTGAGAGCTACAGCAACAGATAGTTATAATGATGTCTTTACTACACTGGCTGTATTGCTTTCAGCAGCAATCGAATGGGTAACTGGATGGCGTATCGATGGATATATCGGTTTTGCTTTAGCATTATATATCCTTTATAGTGGTTTAACGATGCTTCGGAATTTTGTATATGAGCTATTAGGTAGTCGCCCAACGTCAGCAGAGATTGAAGAAATGGAAGAACACTTGAATGCCTGCGACGATATACTTGGCTATCATGATTTGCTGGTGCATAACTATGGACCCAATAAACGCTTTGCATCAGTCCACATCGAAGTAGATGAATCAATGAATTTGAATGAAGCACATAAGATTATTGACCTGATAGAAAAAGACTTCAAAAAGTCTTTAGACGTAGAACTTGTCTGTCACTTGGACCCAATGCCTGTTGATAACGAAAAATACTATAATATCTTGCATCAATTAAAGCAAATTCTTTTTGAAACAGGTAGAGGGCTCGATATACATGATTTTAGAGTCATCCATCAAGGGAAAACATTGCAGTTTGACGTAGTTGTTCCTGAAAAATTCCAATTTGATGATACAGAACTCGAAAGAATTTTACGTATTCAAATAGAAGAAAAAATCGGAGATTATCATTTGGAAATCACTTTTGATCACAATTATCTTTTGTATTAAAGACAAGATACTAAAAAGACTCTTTAAAGTTTTTTCTTCGAAGAGTCTATTTTTCTTTTAATTGTTTTTGTAGGGCTTGTCGTGCGAGGTTATCTGCCCCTTTGTTTTTGTTTTCGGGCAACCATTGTAGGATTAACAAGGAAAAGTCGGGCAGAAGTTCTTTGATTTTTTGGAGATAGGGAAGGAAAAGCTCGTTTTTCGTTGTGTTTTTATCGACTGTAGAAACCAGTGTTTTGCTGTCTGAAAAACAGAAAATCGTTTCATTCTGTAAACCCTTATTCTTTAGAAATTCTAAAGTTTTTAAAAAGACTTCGAACTCTGCTTGATGGTTTGTCCCTACAGAAAGGGGAATAGATAGCTGTTCTTGTTTACCTTGATAGACAATCAAGATCCCTCCTCCGCTAGGTCCAGGGTTGCCTTTTGTAGAGGCATCAATGTATACTTTTAACATAAAAAGAGATTCTCCTTTTTGTTCAAATTAATGTTATGGTAAGATTATATCATTACTGAATCGGTGAGAGGTTAGAGAATGAAAAAAAATATTCGATGGCAGCCTGAATTGGCACATACGATCATCTATTGGTCATTGACCTTGATCATTCTGTTTTTTAGTCTGATTCTTTCTTTAGAAAACACAGGTCCGTATTGGAAAAGCAATATTGTTTTAGGTGTTTTTCTTGTTTTTCTATTTCTAGGATGGCGGCGTTCTTTTATTTTAAAATCCAACTCGGTAATCATACGCTATGCTGCTTTTTGGAAAGACCGGGAAATAACTGTCGGACAGATTCGATCTTTGACACCGACTAATACAGGAGTACAAATGACATTGCAAAATGAGAAAGCCCCATCTGTTTTTATGATGCGAAAAAAAGATCAAGTGGTTCTTTTTGATCATCTTGAAAAAAGTGGGCCTAAAGTAGGACCATCTTCTCAACAGCAAAGAAATAATACCCCATATACGAAAAATAGAAAAAGTTAATTTTAAAAAATAGGCCCTGAAGAAATGAATCTTTGTAGGAAAAGAAAAGAGTGAGACGTACGGATCAACCCGTTAAACGTCTCACTCTATTTGATTATCTAAATCAATGTATACTGGATTCGGAAGTGTGAACACTGCCTTTCTTGACATGGGCAGCTTGTGTTCCTCGATTCCCCTCGATGATCTCAAATTCGACCACTTGATTTTCTTCCAAAGTTTTGAATCCCTCTTCTTCAATCGCAGTAAAATGTACAAAAATTTCTTCTGTGTCATCATAACTGATAAAGCCGTATCCTTTTTTGTTGTCAAACCATTTTACAATTCCTGTGGTCAAAGCACTCACGACCTTTCTAAAGTCTGATCATAGCCTTCATTATAAAGAGTATTTATAAGTACGTCAAATAAATTAAAAACCCGTAATTTAATGTTTTTTTTCTGAATAAAACAAGGTATAATTGGCATATCTTAACAAAGAAGGTATTTTTTTAAATAAAGTTCGTGAAAAGGGGTAATCAAATGAAGAGTGATCTGCAAATTTCACAAGAAACAGATCTAGAACCGATTATTGAAGTAGCTAGTAAATTAGATCTTAAGGAAGACGATTTGGAACTGTATGGGAAATATAAGGCGAAAATCAATTTTTCTGGAATCAATCGCTCAAAGGATAACGCTGAAGGGCATTTGATCTTAGTTACTTCCATCAATCCAACACCAGCTGGCGAAGGAAAGTCAACAATCACTGTAGGGTTAGGAGACGCGCTCAATAAAATCAATAAAAAATCTGTTATTGCATTGCGAGAACCCTCACTTGGTCCTGTGATGGGAATCAAAGGTGGTGCTGCAGGCGGAGGATATGCACAGGTATTGCCTATGGAAGATATCAACTTGCATTTTACTGGTGACATGCATGCTATCACAACAGCTAATAATGCATTATCTGCTCTTTTAGATAATCATATTCATCAAGGAAATGAATTGAACATCGATGCTCGCCGAGTGATTTGGAAACGGGTAGTTGATCTCAATGATCGTGAACTGCGTAAAGTAATCGTTGGCTTGGGTGGGCCAATCCAAGGTGTCCCAAGAGAAGATGGGTTTGATATCACAGTTGCTAGCGAAATCATGGCTATCTTGTGTCTTGCGGCAGACCTCGAAGATTTAAAGGCTCGTCTTGCAAGAATCGTTCTCGGCTATACATTTGACCGTCAGCCTGTGACTGCTGGAGACTTGAAAGCAGAAGGCGCTCTGGCATTACTGCTGAAAGATGCCATCAAGCCGAATCTTGTACAAACAATTTACGGAACACCAGCTTTTGTCCACGGGGGACCGTTTGCCAATATCGCCCATGGCTGCAATAGTATTTTAGCTACCAAGACAGCATTGAGATTAGCAGATTACGTTGTCACAGAGGCAGGATTTGGTGCAGATCTTGGCGGAGAGAAATTTTTAGATATCAAAGTACCTAACTTGAAAAAAGCGCCGGATGCAGTGGTGATCGTCGCAACAATCCGCGCATTGAAAATGCATGGCGGAATGAAAAAAGATGAACTTAAAAATGAGAATCTTGACGCTTTGAAAATAGGTTTTGCAAATTTAAAACGTCATATACGTAACATGGAACAATACCAACTCCCTGTGATCGTTGCAATCAATGAATTCGTAACAGATACAGATAGTGAACTTACACTGCTGGAGCACTTGTGCGAAGATCAGGGAATCCTTGCTAAAAGAGCAAGTGTATGGGCAAATGGAGCAGAAGGTGGCGTTGATTTAGCAGAAGCTGTGGTACGATTGATTGATAGAAAAGAAGCTGATTACAAGCCATTGTATCTCCTAGAAGAAACGATACAAGAAAAGACTGAAACAATCGTCAAGAAAATCTACGGAGGAAATGGTGTTGTTTTTAGTAAAAAGGCGCAAAAACAAATAGAAGAATTTACGAAAAATGGATGGGATAATTTGCCGATTTGTATGGCGAAAACCCAATATTCATTCTCTGATGATCCTTCATTGCTAGGCGCACCTGAAGATTTCACCATCACCATCCGAGAAATCATCCCAAAAGTAGGGGCAGGATTTTTAGTAGCCTTAACTGGGGATGTTATGACGATGCCTGGTTTACCTAAAAAACCTGCTGCATTAAATATGGACGTGACAAACGACGGAGAAGTATTTGGTTTGTTTTAAGCTTGATTATAATCTACCGTATACTAAATGACTTTCATTAAACATAAGAGGAGCTGTATTTTGACTACAGCTTCTTTTTTTGAAGGTGTCAAGAGATTAATTGTGTTTGCACTAGGATCATTCTTTTTCTTTATTGTATTTTGAGCTATACTAAAGCATAATAGGAGGGTACGATGAAAACGACATTTATAAGAAAAACCGGTTTTTACGGTATGGGCAGCTCGATTCAATTAAGAATCAATAATGAAAAACGCAGTTTTCTCAATCATGAACAAAAGATAACGCTTGATCTGGAAGTTCCCTTTACGATGCAGGTCACCTTTTATTGGCTAAAAAGCCCCGTTTATACAGTGAAAGAAGCAAAGCCTGTTTATGTGATCACAATGAATAGTTTGATTCTTCAAATCTACCCGTTCTTATTTCTGGCAACTGGGTTGGGGGCCGTTTTCCTACAAAATCTATTTTTCAGTTTTTTTGCAGTTGTCGTGATGTTTGCGTTCTTTTTCTATATAAAAAACCGGGCATATTTGATCAAGGAGGAAAATTATGGCAAACTCTGATCTTTTTTTAATCAGTTTCAATCGAATCGAAAAATGGATGAGAGACGAGATGGGAAATGCACGAAACATGGGATTTACCGAACTTGTCAGACGCCTAGCTCAAAGAAAACAATTGATGATCAGAAAATATGAAGATGATCTTTTACAGCTTGCTCAGTTAAGGAATGCAATCGTCCATGACCGAATCGCCGTCGATTTTGTCATTGCAGAACCAAATGATTGGACAGTCAAGCGAATCCAGCTGATCGAACAAGAACTGATACGCCCAGAAACCGTACTACCTCGATTTGCAAAACGTGTAACCGGTTTTGAGCAAGATCTTCCGCTACTTGAACTGTTAAAGATAGTAGCAGAAAAAAGGTATTCACAGTTTCCGTTATATAATAAAGGAAAATTTGTAGCATTGATTACTTTACGGAATATCGGATTTTGGCTAGCAAAAGAAAGCCAAAAAGGTCCTGTTGATTTAACAAATAAACGAGCATTGGATTTGATTATCCAAAATGGGAAGTACACAAATTATCATTTTGTTCCAGCTAAAACACATATTTACGAGGTTGAAGCGATGTTTCGTGAGCAAGGAACTTTGGAAGCCGTACTTATCACTAAAGATGGTAATCCCGATGGTAATCTGCTTGGGATCATACGACCTCGCGATATTTATAAACAAATAGAAAAGGATTGATTTTTTGTTAATTATTTATTGGATATTCAGCGCTCTGCTAGTGGGAGTGGATCAGCTGGTCAAATGGTGGATCACTGATAATTTAGCGCTTGGAGAGACGAAAAGTCTTATACCAGGTATATTGTCACTGAATCATATTCGAAACACTGGAGCCGCATGGAGTATGCTAGAAGGGAAGATGTGGTTCTTTACTATAGTGACACTCATTGCAGTCGTTGTGATTCTCACATTGATGATTAAAAATCGTGAAAAAGGTAATCGCTGGTTCATGATTGGATTGAGCCTGATTCTAGCTGGTGCGATAGGTAACTTTATTGATCGTCTCCGACTTGGCTATGTAGTAGATATGTTTCAAACAGACTTTATGAACTTTCCAATTTTCAATGTAGCAGATGTGACACTTGTATGCGGAGTGATCTGTATATTAATTTATATTATTTTAGATGAAAAGGATCAAAGAAAAAAATGACAGAACTTAAAACAACGATTTATCATGAATCTGGTAGGATCGATAAAGTATTGACTAATCTATTCAGTAATTACAGCCGTTCGCAAATTCAATTGTGGCTGAAAGAACGTGCGGTTTCTGTCAATGGAGAACCAGTCAAAGCAAATTACAAAGTAAAACAAGGAGACGAGATCACTGTCTTGATCCCTGAACCAGAAACATTAGATGTTGTCCCAGAGAACATCCCGTTGACCATTGTTTACGAAGATGAAGATGTCGCGGTAATCAATAAACCCCAAGGAATGGTCGTTCATCCTTCAGCAGGTCATACGCATGGTACAATGGTCAATGCGCTGATGTATCATGTCAAGGATCTTTCTACGATCAACGGAGTTATCCGACCGGGTATCGTCCACCGAATCGACAAAGATACTTCAGGTTTGCTGATGGTTGCCAAAAATGACCAGGCACATGAATCATTAGCTAAGCAATTAAAAGATAAGACTTCTTTACGTAAATATGTTGCTTTAGTCCATGGAGAGATTCCTCACGAAAAAGGCACGATCAATGCGCCAATCGGCCGTTCGAAAGAAAACCGAAAAATGCAGGCGATAAGAGAAGATGGAAAGCCAGCTGTCACGCATTTTACTGTATTGGAACGTTTTGAAGGATTTACTCTAGTTGAATTAAAACTGGAAACTGGAAGAACACATCAGATCCGCGTGCATATGAAGTATATCGGTTATCCGTTAGCTGGAGATCCAGTATACGGACCGAAGAAAACTTTGAAAGGCAATGGTCAGTTTCTCCATGCGCAAATGTTAGGTTTTACGCACCCGACTACAAACGAAAAGATGATCTTTGAAGCACCTCTTCCAGAAGTTTTTGAAAAAACTTTAGAAAAATTAAGAAAAAACATTGCATTTTAATTTAGATAACGGTATAGTAATTAACAACGAAAGCATAAAACTTAATAGAATTCCTTTAAGTTTAGTCCCGTGAGGCTAAGAAGGGTGGGAGCAAGGATACGTATGGTGCGCCATAAAGTAAATTGCTCATTGACATAGTATAGCTATCAGTGTATCAGTATACGCTCAGTCTAAACATTCCTCCTGTCCTCTTAGGGCAGGAGTTTTTTTATGCAAAAAAGTAGGGGGAATGAAAATGCAAGCAAAAGAAGTAGTAGATCAGGTAACGATGAAGCGAGCATTGACTCGAATTACTTATGAGATTATCGAGAGAAACCATAGTATCCAAGATATCGTATTGGTAGGTATCAAAACACGAGGAATCTACATTGCATCAAGAATCGCTGAACGTCTGAAGCAGCTAGAAGATATCGATATTCCTGTAGGAGAACTAGATATCACTTTATACCGAGATGACAAAAAGAAAATCCAGAAGAACCGGAACTTCATTCTTCTGACATCCCAGTTTCCTTAGAAGGAAAAGAAGTTATTTTGATTGATGATGTTTTGTATACAGGACGAACGATTCGAGCGGCAATGGACGCAGTAATGGATTTTGGCAGACCAAGAAAAATTTCATTAGCAGTCCTAGTAGATCGTGGGCATCGAGAATTGCCAATCCGTGCAGATTATGTTGGGAAGAACATTCCAACATCTCGGGCGGAAGAGATTTTAGTAGAGATGCAAGAGCTTGATGGACAAGATCGCATCATGATTTTGAAAGAGGAAGATTAGAGGAGAGAGAAACATGTCGGAGAAAAAAGGATTTCATAATGATGACGTGGTGTTAGATATCCACGATCGCCCAACCCCAGGACATTGGGTTGGATTAAGTTTACAACACTTGTTCACGATGTTCGGAGCAACCGTGTTAGTACCTATCTTAGTAGGGATCGATCCAGGTATCGCACTAGTCAGTTCAGGACTAGGTACATTGGTGTACTTATTTACTACTAAAGGAAAGATACCTGCGTACTTAGGAAGCAGCTTCGCTTTCATTGCAGCGATGCAGCTTTTGATGAAAACAGATGGTTATCCAGCGATTGCACAAGGAGCAGTCACAACTGGATTAGTCTACTTGATTGTTGCGCTGATCATCAAAAAGATCGGTTCAGCATGGCTAGATAAAATCTTGCCTCCGATCGTCGTCGGCCCAGTCATCATGGTTATCGGGTTGGGACTTGCGGCAAATGCAGCAACAAATGCTATGTATAATCAAGGCACATATGATTTCAAGTATATTGCCGTAGCACTGATCACATTAGGATTGACCATCTTCTTCAACATGTGGCTAAGAGGTTTTCTCGGATTGATTCCGATTTTACTAGGTATTATTAGCGGGTACATCGTAGCCTTGCTGTTTGGAATCGTGGATACTAAGCCAATCGTAGACGCTGCCTGGTTTGCTGTTCCTAACTTTGAGATTCCATTTTTACAATATGAACCAAAGCTATATCTTGGAGCAATCACAACAATGGCGCCCATCGCTTTTGTGACGATGACAGAGCATATCGGCCATCTTATGGTATTGAATAAACTAACTAAACGTAATTTCTTTGAAGAACCGGGTCTTCATAAGACGTTGACAGGTGATGGCTTAGCACAAATCGTAGCAGCCTTCGTTGGTGGACCTCCTGTAACAAGTTACGGCGAAAACATTGGTGTTCTGGCTATCACACGCGTCCATAGCGTGTTTGTGATTGGGGGAGCTGCAGTTTTTGCAGTCGTTTTGGGATTCGTAGGAAAATTAAGCGCTTTGATTTTAAGTATCCCTGGACCAGTCATCTCAGGAATCAGTTTTATCTTGTTTGGTGTCATTGCAGCAAGCGGAATGAAGATTTTGATCGAGAACAAAATCGATTTTGACAAAAAGAAAAATCTGTTGATTGCTTCAGTTATACTAGTAGTAGGAATTGGCGGACTTGTCTTTGAAGTAGGCACATTTACATTGTCGGCAATGGCGTTAGCAACTGTACTTGGCATCGTTTTAAATCTTATCTTACCAGAAACTTCACGAAGCGAAGAAAACTAAGGAGGAAACATTATGATCATCAAATCAGAACGTATCAGTTTAAAGCATTTATTGACCGTTGAGGCACTTACTGACCAAGAAGTTATGGGCTTGATTCGCAGAGGGCAAGAATTCAAGCAAGGGGCTAATTGGACTCCGCAAAAGCGCCAGTACTTTGCTACAAACCTCTTTTTCGAAAATAGTACCCGCACACATAAAAGTTTTGATGTAGCGGAGAAAAAACTAGGGCTTGAAGTGATTGAATTTGAAGCAAGTACAAGCTCTGTCCAAAAAGGAGAAACGTTATACGATACAGTACTGACGATGTCTGCATTAGGTGTAGATGTAGCGGTCATCCGTCATGGTGATGAAAACTATTATGACGAACTGATACAAAGCAAAACCATCCAGTGCTCGATTATTAATGGGGGAGACGGAAGCGGACAGCATCCAACCCAATGCTTGCTTGATTTGATGACCATTTATGAAGAATTTGGACACTTTGAAGGACTGAAAGTTGCCATTGTAGGGGACATCACCCACTCTCGGGTAGCGAAATCCAATATGCAGATGTTGAAACGCTTAGGTGCACAAGTATTCTTCTCAGGTCCTAGAGAATGGTACGACGATGAATTCGAAGTATACGGACATTATATGCCATTGGACGAACTACTAGATCAAGTTGATGTCATGATGATGCTTCGAGTGCAACACGAACGCCATGATGGAAAAGAAAGCTTCTCAAAAGAAGGCTACCATCAGGAATATGGTTTAACAGTTGAACGTGCGAAGAAGCTGCAAAAACATGCAATCATTATGCACCCAGCACCAGTTAACCGCGATGTGGAATTAGCTGATTCATTAGTGGAAGGATTACAGTCACGAATCGTTCAACAAATGAGCAATGGTGTCTTTGTCAGAATGGCAATCTTAGAAGCAGTGCTAAATGGAAAAGCGTAATTATAGGAGGATGGAAAAATGAAAACACTCATTAAAAACGGTCAGATCAATACACGAAAAAATATGACGACACCAGCAGAAATTTGGATAGAAGATGGGCGAATCAAAGCAATCGGTACAGGATTCTCAGAAGCCGAATTTGATGAAGTGTTTGATGCAAAGGGACAATTGATCACACCTGGTTTAGTGGACGTCCATGTCCATTTGAGAGAGCCAGGATTTACATACAAGGAGACGATCGAAGCTGGAACTCGCTCAGCTGCACGTGGTGGTTTTACTACTGTATGCGCGATGCCGAATTTAAATCCTGTACCTGATAAGGCAGAAAAGCTGAAACAAGTATATGACATCATTAGAAAAGATGCAGTTGTGAAGGTATTACAGTATGCGCCAATCACAGAAAATCTGCGAAGTGAGAAATTAGTTGATCAAGAAGCACTGATTGAAGAAGGTGCTTTTGCTTTCACAAATGACGGTGTAGGTGTCCAAACGGCTGGAACGATGTATCTGGCTATGAAAGAAGCTGCGAAAAACAATAAAGCACTAGTAGCCCATACAGAAGACGAATCTTTATTATTTGGCGGTGTTATGCATGCTGGCAAGAAGGCAGAAGAACTGGGTCTTCCCGGGATCTTAAGTGTAACCGAGTCTTCTCAAATCGCCAGAGATCTGTTGCTAGCTGAAGCAACTGGTGTTCATTACCATGTGTGCCACGTATCTACTAAAGAGAGTGTCCGAGTAATCAGAGACGCAAAAAAAGCAGGAATCCACGTAACAGCGGAAGTTTCGCCCCATCATCTTATTTTGATCGATGAAGATATTCCCGAAGATTTCGGCTTTTGGAAAATGAATCCACCGCTAAGAGGACGGAAGGACAGGGAAGCCTTGATCGAAGGTTTGCTTGACGGCACGATCGATTGTATCGCTACAGATCATGCCCCACATGGATTAGAAGAAAAAAGCCAAAGCTTCATGAAATCGCCATTTGGCATAGTAGGAAGCGAAACAGCATTCCAACTGATCTACACTCATTTTGTAGAAACTGGACAATTCACATTGGAACAAGTAATCAATTGGCTGGCAGTTAAACCGGCTGAGATTTTTGGTTTGAATGCAGGAACGCTGACAGTCGGCGCACCCGCTGATGTAGCAATTTTTGATATTACAAAAACTTGCACGATCGATAAAGAAGACTTTTTATCAAAAGGGGAAAATACACCTTTTATCGGCTGGAAAGTAAAAGGTGAAACACAAATGACTTTTGTCAACGGAAAACTTGTGTGGCAGAAGGGAGAATAAAAATATGGAACGTTTGCTTATATTAGAAGATGGAACAGTTTTCGAAGGAAAAGCTTTTGGCGCGGATGCAAATGTCTTCGGAGAAATCGTTTTTACAACAAGTATGACTGGTTATCAAGAAACCATCACCGATCAAAGTTTCAACGGTCAAATCATTACATTTACCTATCCTATGGTGGGCAATTATGGGGTAAATAGAGATGATTATGAATCGATTTCTCCAACATGCAAAGGAGTAGTAGTAAAAGAGCACGCGCGTGTAGCTTCAAACTGGCGAAACCAAATGACGCTAGATTCATTTTTGAAACAAAAAGGGATTCCTGGAATATCAGGTATCGATACGCGCGCCCTTACTCGTAAAATCCGTGAAGTCGGAACGATGAAAGCAAGTATCGTTGATGCTGGAGATTCCTTCGAACATGCATTTGATCAGCTGAAAGCAACCGTTCTAGCAACCAATCAAGTGCAGCAAGTCTCCACTAACAAACCTTATCCAAGTCCAGGAACAGGACGGAAAGTTATCGTCATTGACTTCGGCTTGAAACATAGTATTTTACGAGAATTGAGTAAAAGAAACTGTAACCTCACAGTACTTCCCTATAACACAGATGCCGAGACGATTTTAGCGTTATCACCAGACGGAGTCATGCTGACGAATGGACCTGGTGATCCAAAAGATGTGCCAGAAGCAATCGAAATGATCAAAAAAATCCAAGGAAAAGTACCGATTTTTGGTATTTGTCTTGGTCACCAGTTATTTGCTTTAGCCAACGGTGCAGATACCTATAAAATGAAATTCGGACATCGAGGATTAAATCACCCGGTACGAGAAGTAGCGACCGGAAGAATTGATTTTACTTCTCAAAATCATGGCTATGCAGTCGATGAAGCCACGATTGATTCAGAAAAACTCATCGTAACCCATGTAGAAGTAAATGACGGAACAGTAGAAGGAGTCAAACACAGAGATTATCCCGCTTTCAGTGTGCAGTTTCATCCAGATGCTGCTCCTGGTCCGCACGATGCACTACATTTATTTGATGAATTTATGGAAATGATGGATGCAGGAAAGGAGCAGTAAACAGATGCCGAAACGTACAGATATCAAGAAAATTATGGTGATTGGATCTGGTCCGATCATCATTGGTCAAGCCGCAGAATTTGACTACGCAGGAACACAAGCTTGCCTTGCTTTAAAAGAAGAGGGATATGAAGTGGTTTTAGTAAATTCTAATCCTGCGACGATCATGACGGACAAAGAAGTGGCAGATCAAGTATATATCGAACCGATCACACTTGAATTTGTATCAAGGATTCTTCGAAAAGAGCGTCCAGATGCTCTACTTCCAACTTTAGGCGGACAGACAGGCCTCAATATGGCAATGGAGCTGGCAGCATCAGGTATTTTAGAAGAATTGAACATAGAACTTCTAGGAACGAAGCTTTCTGCGATCGATCAAGCAGAAGACCGTGATTTATTCAAACAGTTGATGAAAGAATTGAATCAGCCAATCCCCGAGTCTGAAATCGTCAATACAGTAGAAGAAGCTGTAGCGTTTGCAAATAAAATCGGCTATCCCGTCATCGTTCGTCCAGCCTTTACTTTAGGCGGGACTGGTGGAGGCATGTGTGAAAATGAAGAAGAATTACGAATAGTCTCAGAAAATGGATTAAGTCTTTCCCCAGCTACCCAATGTTTAATTGAACGAAGTATTGCGGGTTTTAAAGAAATTGAATATGAAGTGATGAGAGATTCGGCTGATAATGCAATCGTTGTCTGCAACATGGAAAATTTTGACCCAGTGGGTATCCATACAGGTGATTCTATCGTGTTTGCTCCTAGCCAGACATTGTCTGACCATGAATATCAAATGCTTCGTGATGCTTCTCTTTCGATTATTCGAGCACTTAAGATCGAAGGAGGCTGTAACGTCCAACTTGCTCTTGATCCACATAGCTTTAATTATTATGTGATTGAAGTCAATCCGCGTGTTTCTCGTTCATCGGCGTTAGCAAGTAAGGCGACTGGCTATCCGATCGCTAAGCTAGCTGCTAAAATAGCGCTTGGATTAACATTAGACGAAATGAAAAATCCTGTAACAGGAACGACTTTTGCAGAATTTGAACCTGCATTAGATTATGTTGTAGCTAAAATTCCTCGCTGGCCGTTTGATAAGTTTGAAAACGGAGAACGGCTTTTAGGTACGCAGATGAAAGCAACTGGTGAAGTGATGGCTATCGGTCGGAATATCGAAGAGTCTTTATTGAAAGCTGTGCGTTCTTTAGAAATCGGTACACACCATATCGAACTTCCTGAGTTGGCAGACATCACGGACGATGACCTAATCCAAAAAGTGGTTCGAGCACAAGATGATCGCCTGTTTTATGTAGCTGAAGCTATTAGACGAGGGTACACCATAGAAGAATTGGCAGATTTGACAAAAATCGATTTATTCTTTTTAGATAAACTGTTGCATATCGTAGAAATCGAACAGCAGTTGAAACAGCAGCCGTTGGATGACAGGATATTGAAAACAGCGAAACAAAACGGTTTTACAGACAAAAAAGTGGCGGAGCTGTGGGAAATAAGCGAAGAAGCCGTTCGCCAGATGAGAAAAGAAAATGACTTGATTCCTGTATATAAAATGGTTGACACTTGTGCAGCGGAATTCGAATCAAAAACACCTTATTTTTATAGTTCCTATGAATATGAAAATGAAAGTTCACGATCAGAAAAGCCCTCAGTTCTAGTACTGGGATCTGGTCCTATCCGTATCGGACAAGGAGTTGAATTTGACTATGCGACTGTGCATTCTGTCAAAGCAATCCAGCAGGCAGGATACGAGGCAATCATCATGAACAGCAATCCGGAAACAGTTTCTACTGACTTTTCTATTTCGGATAAATTATATTTTGAGCCATTGACCTTCGAAGATGTGATGAATGTGATCGAGCTAGAACAGCCGATAGGAGTAATCGTTCAATTCGGTGGTCAGACAGCAATCAACTTAGCCGAACCTTTGACTACTGCTGGTGTAAAAATCTTAGGGACAACGATTGAAGACTTGGATCGTGCGGAAAATCGTGATTTATTCGAGCAAGCGCTGAAAGAGTTGGATATTCCTCAACCTTTAGGGGATACTGCTACAAGTAAAGAAGAAGCCGTGGTTATCGCTTCGAGAATTGGTTATCCAGTACTTGTTCGTCCAAGCTATGTATTAGGCGGGCGTGCGATGGAAATCGTTGAAAATCAGCGAGATTTAGAAGACTACATGGAACATGCTGTGAAAGCTTCTCCAGAACATCCAGTACTAGTGGACCGCTATTTGCTTGGTGGCGAATGCGAAGTGGATGCGATTTGTGACGGTGAAACAGTACTCATTCCAGGGATCATGGAACATATTGAGCGTGCCGGTGTCCATTCAGGGGATTCAATGGCTGTGTATCCACCTCAAACATTATCTGAATCAATCAAGAAAACGATCGAAGACTACACGATCCGTTTAGCATTAGGTTTGAACTGTGTCGGGATGATGAATATCCAGTTCGTCATCCATGAAAATGAGGTTTATGTGATCGAAGTCAATCCTCGAGCAAGTCGGACTGTTCCATTCTTAAGTAAGGTGACAGGAATTCCAATGGCACAAATTGCGACGAAAGCTATTTTGGGAGAGAAATTAAAGGCACTTGGTTATGAAAACGGACTTTATAAGGAAACAAAAGAAGTCCATGTTAAAGCGCCCGTCTTTTCTTTTACTAAATTGCAGAAAGTCGATACTTACTTAGGGCCTGAAATGAAATCGACTGGAGAAGTAATGGGGTCTGACAGACAATTAGACAAAGCTTTGTACAAGGCATTCGAAGCTTCTGGATTACACTTGCCTGAATATGGAGCCGTATTGTTTACGATTGCGGATGAAACAAAAGAAGAAGCACTAGAGTTGGCTAAACGTTTTACAGAAATCGGCTATAGTCTGATAGGAACGAAACATACAGCTGCCTATTTCGAAAAACATGGTTTGGTTGTTGAAACAGTTGCGAAAATTTCTGAGGAAGCAGCAGAAAAAAATGTAGTCGACTTAATACGAGATGGTAAAACACAAGTGGTTGTCAATACGATTGATAAAGATCGGGGAAATGCTTCTAAAGACGGCTTCATTATCCGAAGAGAAGCAGTCGAACATGGTATTCCGTTGTTTACTTCTTTAGACACAGCAGATGCGATCGTTCGAGTGATGGAATCCCGTGCATTTTCAACCAACCCTATTTAACGGTGTATACATGTTAAGACCGAAAGAAGAAAATCCGTTACAGGAGGGGACAGATGAAACAAGAAATGATGGAAATCGTTCAGCAAAAACAGCTGGCACCAAAGATTTTTGAAATGACATTAAAAGGTGATCTAGTAAAAGAAATGCAGCAACCAGGACAGTTCTTGCATATCCTCGTGCCGCGTGCAGACTTGCTGCTACGCCGACCGATTAGCTTGAATCATATCGATCACGAGACAAATACTTGCCGTATTATCTATCGGGTGGAAGGTGAGGGGACTAGCGTTTTCTCTACTCTTTCTGCCGGAGACTATTTAGATGTTATGGGCCCTTTAGGTAATGGCTTTGATTTATCTGATCTTCATACAGGAGACGAAGTATTTATAATCGGTGGAGGAATCGGTGTCCCGCCTCTGTATGAGTTATCAAAGCAGTTAGTCAAAAAAGGGATCAAGCCAACGCACTTTTTAGGTTTTGCCACACATGAAGTCGTTTATTATGAAAAAGAATTTAATCGTCTTGGAGAAACAAGAATCGCTACTGACGATGGCACATACGGTATGCACGGAAATGTCGGTAATTTATTATTAGGAACGAAGACGAAACCTACAGCAGTTTTTGCATGTGGTTCAAACGGGTTATTGAAGACAGTGGAACAGCTGTTTTCTTCGCATCAAAATGTCCAGTTATCATTAGAATCCCGCATGGCATGTGGGATAGGGGCTTGCTATGCTTGCGTTTGTCATACGCCAGAAGATGAAACAGGAACAAAAAGTGTGAAAGTTTGTGACGAAGGACCGATTTTTAAAATAGGAGAGGTAATTATATGAATGAGAATCCTTTAGCAGTCAAACTTCCTGGCCTAGAATTAAAAAATCCTATCATGCCAGCAAGCGGCTGTTTCGGTTTTGGCAAAGAATATGGAAAATACTATGATTTGAATCAGCTTGGTTCGATCATGGTCAAGGCAACGACTCCAAATGCTCGCTTTGGCAATCCCACACCGAGAGTGGCGGAAACACCATCTGGCATGTTGAATGCGATTGGTTTACAAAATCCTGGTCTAGACGTTGTTATGAATAAACTTCTTCCAGAATTAGAGGAGTACAATGAGTTACCCATCATCGCAAATGTTGCTGGTGCTTGTGAAGAAGACTATGTAGAAGTTTGTAGCAAAATCGGCGAAGCGCCAAATGTGAAAGCAATCGAGCTGAATATTTCCTGTCCAAATGTCAAGCATGGCGGTATCGCTTTTGGAACAGATCCTGATGTTGCTTTTCAATTAACACAAGCAGTAAAGAAAGTTGCTTCTGTTCCTGTCTATGTCAAACTATCTCCCAATGTGACAGACATCGTTCCAATCGCTCAGGCAATCGAAGCTGGAGGGGCAGATGGATTTACAATGATCAATACACTACTTGGTATGCGGATTGACCTTAAGACAAGAAAACCAATTTTAGCCAATCAAACAGGTGGACTATCCGGACCAGCAATCAAGCCTGTCGCTATCCGTTTGATTCATCAAGTGGCAAGTATATCCAATCTTCCAATCATTGGGATGGGCGGCGTGCAGACAGTGGACGATGTTCTTGAGATGTTTATGGCTGGAGCAAGCGCTGTAGCTATAGGGACTGCGAATTTCACCGATCCCTATATCTGTCCTAAACTAATCAAAGAGCTCCCAGTGCGAATGAACGAACTAGGTATTGAGTCACTGGAAAGATTAATCAAAGAAGTGAGAGAGGAACGTGAACGATGAACCAACTAAACCAACGACCAATCATTGCATTAGATTTTTCAACTTGGCAAGAAGTAGAAGACTTTCTTCTTTTTTTCCCAGAAGAAGAAAAATTGTTTGTGAAAATCGGAATGGAATTGTTCTACCAAGAAGGACCTGAAATCGTACGTTATTTAAAAGATGCTGGTCACGATGTGTTTTTAGATCTGAAACTTCACGATATTCCGAATACGGTCGAAAAAGCAATGCGGGGACTGGCAAAGCTTGGTGTTGATGTCACATGTGTTCATGCAGCTGGCGGTATTCGCATGATGGAGGCGGCAATGCGTGGATTAGAAGAAGGAACGCCAGAAGGTGGGAAACGTCCGCTACTTCTAGCTATCACTCAACTTACCTCTACAAGTGAAGAGGAGATGCATGCAGACCAACTAATCGAAGTTCCTTTAGAAAAAAGTGTGATCCATTACGCTAACTGTGCCAAAAAAGCAGGATTAGATGGTGTGGTTTCTTCTGCTTGGGAAGTAGAAGCGATCAAAGAAACGGCGGGAGATGAATTTGTTTGCTTAACTCCAGGGATAAGACCAGAAGGAACAGTCGTAGGAGATCAGACAAGAGTAGTCACACCTTCTCAAGCAAGAGAGATTGGCTCAACTTTCATCGTTGTGGGACGACCAATCACACAGGCAACTGATCCTTATGAAGCATACCGAGCGATTCAAACAGAATGGAGCCAACCTAAAATGAATGTAGAACAAAGTATCGCAAAAGATCTATTAGAGATTGAAGCAGTATTTTTAAATCCAAGTAATCCTTTTACTTGGGCAAGTGGAATCAAAAGCCCCATTTACTGTGATAACCGAATCACGATGAGCTATCCAAAAGTCCGAAAAGAGATCGCAAAAGGCTTAGCAAGAAAAATCAAAGAAGCTTTCCCTGAAGTACAAGTAATTGCTGGAACTGCAACGGCAGGAATTCCTCATGCTGCATGGGTAGCGGAAATATTAGACTTGCCAATGGTCTATATTCGAAGTAAGGCGAAAGATCATGGGAAAGGCAACCAAATCGAAGGGCGTATAGTTGAAGGTCAGAAGATGGTTGTGATCGAGGATCTGATTTCTACAGGAGGTAGCGTCTTGGAAGCAGCTGAAGCAGCAAAAAGAGAAGGTGCAGCTATCCTTGGTGTTGCAGCTATCTTTACGTATGAGTTGCCAAAAGGAAAAGCAAATTTCGAAAAAGCCGAAATCCCTCTTATGACGTTGACCAATTACTCTGTATTGATCGAAGCAGCTTTAGAAGATCGTTATATCGATGAGCAAGAATTAACTCTGCTAAAAGAATGGAAAAAAGATCCTGAAAATTGGCAGTTTTAAGTACAAAAATACTTAGATAATTGAAGAAATAAAGCTATATTATTTTGAATATTTCTAAATTACCATTTCTCTACACCGTTATATTTTTTAAGGATACAGTTTATGTAACTGTATCCTTATTTTTTTCATAACCCTGCATGGATGATTTGGATGAGGAGATACATCCATAAAATACATATGCATGATCTTCAATAGCGCTGATTACACAAAGTATGAACGACTTCAACGAGTCAAAAACAGCCCCTCAACTGTGTTCCTATCCCACAGTCGAGAGGCTATTTTTGTTTTATATATGTAGAAAAGCAGTTCAACACTTTTACAAAATAGATTGAACACTTATCAGTAAATGATAAAAGTGTTGGGAAATAGTTGTAACTATAGCTTTTACAGGCTGAACAGAAGTTGGCACGGTATTTGCTTTATATAAAACTGTCAGCGAGGAGGAAATAAAAATGAATACGATTATTCTAGCTAGTCATGGCGCATTATCTCAAGGTCTAAAACAAACAGCTGAAATGATCTTGGGACCTGCCACTAATATTTATGCATTATCGGCTTATCGCGATGAAGATGAGCCGATAGAACAACAAATACAAAGTATAGTTTCAAAATTAGGAAAAGAAAATCTATTTATTCTCACAGATATCTTAGGAGGAAGTGTCAATAATGAAATGATAGGACTGTTAAAGAAAGAGCCAGCAATACGCTTGATCACAGGAATGAATCTACCCTTAGTGATTTCAATCGCCACGCAAGTTAACCCAATTGCTGCTGCAGATTTAGAATTGATTATCGAAGAAAGTCGGCAGTCATTGATTGATTGCAATCGATTACTAAAAAAATCAAATGAAGGAGGAGATGATCTATGATCAAGTTCATTCGTATCGATCACCGATTGTTACATGGACAAGTGGTGTTTTCTTGGAGTAAATCTTTACAAATCAACCGAATTCTGGTGGTGAATGATGAAGCAGCCAATGATGAATTTAAAAAAATGTCTTTAGAACTATCAAAACCTCAAGGAATCAAACTCAATATATTTACCGTTGAAAATACCTTGACAAAAATATCTAAAATAGAAGCATTGAGTGAAAACATCATGATGATCTTTGGAAATACCAAGGATGTTCGTCAGTTTTGCGAAAGTTACTCAAACGTTAAGGAAATCAATTACGGAGGCATCATAAAAAAAGAAGGATCAAAACAATTCAGTAATGCTATCTTCTTGACTGAAAATGAGATAGAAGATGCGAAAGTACTAAAATCAATGGGCATCAAACAGTTCATGCAACAGGTTCCAACCTCCAAAAAAGAGGATTTGAATACAATGATTTAAAAAGAAAGGAGTTTACGTTATGTTGTTTCAATCGATTGCCTTAGGTCTGGTCGGAATCATGTGCATCTTGGACTCTAGACTACTAGGGAGGATGAATTTTGAACGGCCTTTAATCGTGAGTACGTTAGTTGGGTTAGTATTAGGTGACTTGGAAAAAGGTTTGTTGGTTGGTGCTTCTCTGGAATTGATGTCGCTTGGTCTGGTAAATATCGGAGCAGCAGCGCCACCGGATATGAATATGGCGTCCATTATTGCTACAGCTTTTGCTATTCTATCTGGCTCCAATGCTGAAACTGCTCTGACTATTGCCATTCCAATCTCTGTATTAGGACAAATGCTTGGAATATTGATGCGGACAGTACTCTCAAATCTGACACATTGGGCAGATAATTTAATCAATGAAGGAAAGTTCAGCAGAGCACGACGGATCCACATAATCTATGGTACGGTCTTATATTCACTGATGTATTTTATCCCTATCTTTTTAGCTGTTTACTTTGGAACAGATTTAGTGAAAAATATCGTGAGCAGTATCCCAGTATGGTTGACAAATGGTCTGACTTTAGCAAGCAAAATTTTACCAGCATATGGTTTTGCTTTGTTGTTACAAACGATGTTGACGAAAAAAATGATCCCGTTTTTATTACTTGGTTTTCTAATCACAGCTTACTCCGGATTAAGCATCACAGGTATCGCAGCTTTTGCTTGCATTGTGGCCTTTGTGATGGCACAAGTCAAATTCAATGGTAAAGATAATAGGACAGCTGTAAGCGAACCTGATCCTTTAGATGATTTATAGAAAGGAGTTTTTTTATGACTAAGAAAGATCAAAATAGTTGGAAGTATTGGCAATTTTTCTGGCGTTCGTGGGCAATACAAGCTTCGTGGAATTACGAACGACAAATGAATATGGGATTTATGTATGGTATTGCACCAATCATCGATAAAATCTATGACAAGCCAGAAGACAAACAAAAGAAAATCGATGCTTATGAGCGGCACATGGCTTACTACAATTGTACGCCGCAAACAAGTTCATTCGTTTTAGGACTAACAGCATCTATGGAAGAACAATATGCCGAAGATCAAGAAAATTTCAATCCGGAAACCATCAGTGCTTTGAAGACTTCGCTTATGGGCCCTTTGTCAGGAATCGGAGACTCTTTCTTCCAAGGAACCATACGTGTTTTGGCCTTTGGCTTTGGAATCAATCTCGCTCAGCAAGGTAGTATCTTAGGCCCTATCTTGGCCATTATCATCTCATTCATTCCGTCCTTTTTCGTTACATATTATGGCGGAAAAATTGGTTATAATACTGGGAATAAATATTTAGCGAAACTGTATCAAGAAGGTTTGATGGATAAAGTGATGTATGTTTGTACGATTATCGGTTTGATGGTCATTGGAGCCATGATTGCTAGTATGATTGGGATCACCACGCCGCTAAGATTCGGCAAGGCGTTTGTTTTACAGGATATTTTAGATAATATCATGCCCCAGTTGATTCCTTTAGGGCTGACATTTTTTATGTATTGGTTGTTGCAAAAGAAAGTTCGGACCGGTTTGATGCTCACTATTTGTATCGCTGGTGGTGTTTTACTAAGTTTATGCGGGATTTTTAATTAAGGGACCAACCTAATTTAGGTTAAAAATAAATAGTATGAGGAGGAATTCAAACATGAATTCAACATTAAGTCCAAAAGATATCGTCAAAGAAATCATCGCGAACAAAGAGGTGGAGTCCATCGTATTTGTCGGCTGTGGTGCATCGAAAGCAGATCTATATCCAGCAAAATATTTTTTAGAACAAAACGCAAACAAATTACGTATCAGCCACTTTACGGCAAATGAATTCAATTATGCGACACCTCGCTCGATCAACGATCATACTGTAGTTATTTCAGCTTCATTGGGAGGTACGACTCCTGAAACTGTTCAAGCTAACGCAGTAGCGAAAGAACAAGGTGCCACAGTTATTAGTTTAACACATAGCGTAGATTCTCCGTTAACGAAAGACGCAGACTATGTGATTTATCATCGTTTCACAGAAGATTACGCAGCAAAACTAGAAAAAACAGGTTACTGCTTAGAACTTGCAGTTGAACTACTAAATCAGATCGAAGGGTATAAAGACTACGATAAGATGATGGATGGTTTCGACAAAATTTATGATTTGTCGCAAGAAAGTGCAAAGGGAGCACGTCTACAAGCAAAAAAATTCGCCGAACGTTTCAAAAATGAAAAGGTGATATATGTTATGAGTTCAGGAGCGACTCATGAAGTTGCGTATTCCACTTCTATTTGTTTAATGATGGAGATGCAATGGATTCACTCTGGTACTTTCCATTCTGGTGAATTTTTCCATGGTCCATTTGAAATCACGGACAAAGACGTACCATTTATCT
Organism: Enterococcus sp. DA9; assembly: GCF_008000875.1. Taxonomy (NCBI): domain Bacteria; kingdom Bacillati; phylum Bacillota; class Bacilli; order Lactobacillales; family Enterococcaceae; genus Enterococcus; species Enterococcus sp. DA9. The sequence continues at coordinate 2,120,378 of NZ_CP042839.1, read as the reverse complement.
TATTGATGAATGATGGTCGTACGCGTCAAATGGATGCCCGAGCACTGACTTTTTTGAATCGTTTCGATGCAAAAATAGAAATCGTAGATGCACTGGATTGGGGACTGTCTGCCCACATTGCGAAAGAGGTTCTTGATTACTTCAATCCATTCGTCATCACAGCAGTATTCCGCGTCTATGCAGAAGAATTAGCTGAAGTACGCCAACATCCACTGACAAAGCGTCGTTATATGTGGAAATTAGAGTATTAAACTAGAGCTGAGGCCAAGTGCCTCGGCTTTTCTTCCCTTGCATTGAAAAGGGTTTCTTATTCTCGTACAATTGATTGAGCAAGAGTAAATTGGGTGGTGTTGATCATGAACAAAAAAGTAGAAAAATATTTAAAAGAGCTGACAAAAAATTACAGTGAGCATCATGCAGAAGATTTTTCAGCTTTATCAATTAGCGAAAATGTCGGTTTGAATCGAAGTACAACAAGCTTCTACTTAAATCAAGGAATGAAAGAAGGAGTATTGGTCAAGGTCAAGAGTTACCCCGTCTCTTTTTTACATGTTGAAGCTTTAGCTGAACTTGGCATTTTTCACAGAGAATCTGAATATGAAACTTGGGAAGACTTATTTGCAGCAGAAAAAGCCAATGCATTAGAAACGGTGATTGGAGCAAATGGCAGCTTAAGAGAAGCAGTTGATCAAATAAAAACAGCAGTACTTTATCCTGGGAATGGGTTACCTATTCTTTTATCGGGCAATAGCGGTTCAGGAAAAACATTTTTAGCAGAAAAAATCTATGAATATGCTGTAGCAGAAAAGGTCATCCCAAAAGATGCTCCGTTTATCTCTTATAATTGTGCCCAATATTTCAACAATCCTGAACTCTTGTCTTCTGCTTTGTTTGGCCATGTCAAAGGAGCATTTACCGGAGCAGAAAAAGAACATATTGGATTGATAGAAAAAGCTGATAATGGCGTATTATTTTTGGATGAGGTTCACCGCTTAAGTGATGAAGGGCAAGAAAAGCTTTTTACATTTATGGATACAGGAGAAATTTCACCGATGGGGGACAATGCAATCAGACATAAAGCAAACGTCCGTATGATATTTGCAACAACTGAGAATGTCTATCAAACATTTTTGCCGACCTTTATTCGCCGTTTGCCAGTGATTGTCATGTTGCCGAATTATGAACGTCGTCCGCAATCAGAACGTATGCAACTGATAGACACATTTTTTATCAATGAAGCGAATATTTTGTCAAAACGCATCGATGTAAGTTATCAACTAGTGGACTTTTTGCTTAATAGTGACTTAGAAGGCAATGTAGGGAAGATAAAGAACATCGTGAAATATGTCTGCGGTAGTGCGTACGCCAAAAACCAAAATAGTCTGTCTATTCGAGTTCGTTTGAAGGATCTTCCAACTGAAAATACCATGCAGCTAAAAGAGCAGCTAAAAAAAACGATTAAAGCTTTACCAGACCGCCAATATTTGCCGCATACAGCTAACCAAGTCTTTTTAGAATCTTCAGAAGTCAGGCAAATCAGACAGTTATTTGAAAAAATAGTGCAAATGTATCAAAAAGTTGAAAAGCAAGAATTAATGATCAAAGATTTTATTGATCATACGGTAAATCGAATCAATCATTTGATGGACGAGTTTATTTTTAAAGATAGTTATTCGAAAGAAGAATCATTTTATTCTGTACTAACCTATCAGATACGAGAAACTTTTTATTGGATGCATGAAAACTACGGATTGGAACAAGATGGTAATCGTGTGATTGCCCTAGCACAGTATCTCTACCATAAAAACAACACAGATATGATTGCAGAAAATCATGAATGGCAAAGTGTCAAAGACAAGTTGTTAGAATTGGTTTCGAGTTCCATAGATACTTCTTATTGGTATGCTAAAAAAGTACTAGGACATATTTCTCGACAATTAGATCAAGATTTTAAAGAGGAAGATTTGATTTTTATTTCCTTTTATTTTCATGGGTTGCAGATCACGCTAGGAGAAAAGAAAATCAAGAGTATCATTTTAGCTCATGGTTATTCTACTGCTAGCAGTATGGCGAACGTAGGCAATCGGATACTGAAGCAGAATATCTTTCAAGCTTATGATATGCCAATCAATATCACGTTAGCTAAAGTAGAAGAACAAGTTATTCGCTTTATCAATGATCATCAAACGGACGCCGGGTTGATTTTATTAGTAGATATGGGGTCGTTGAACGAAATCGGAAAAAAGCTAGCAGATAAAATACGTGGTCCACTGCTGATTATCGATTATGTCTCTACGCCTCTTGTATTGGAGATTGGGCAGTTGATTCAAAGACAAATGTCTATCGCAGAAATCAGCCAAAAAATCGATATAGAAAACAAAGTAAAAAAACAACTAATACTACCAAAAAAAGAAAAAACACAGGCAATCTTAACTTGCTGTTACACCGGAATAGGTTCAGCTACTCAAATACAAGAGATTTTGGAATCTTGTTTAGAAAATCATTGCAAAGAATTGACGATTATTCCGTATGATTACAAAAAATTGCAAAAAAATAAAATGTATGAGGATCCTTTCCAAATATATGAAGTATTGATGATTGTAGGAACAGAAGATCCCAAAATCGAACAGGTTCCTTATATTGGTCTTGATCATTTAATTAACGGTGAAGATGTTGAGAAGTTCATTTCAATTCTACAAGATTATTTTGACATACGTGATAAAGATTTAAAAGAACAGCTGATGTTCAGTTTTTCAATTAATAAAATCATCGAAAATTTAACGATTTTGGACGCAACCAAACTGTTGCGTTTAGTGCAAAGTGCTGTATCCGTAGCTGAGGAAACCTTAGAGATCACTCTATCTAATAGTAAGTTGTTTTTACTATACCTACATTGCTGCTGTATGATTGAACGAATTTTAAGGAAAGAAAGTGTGGATGAACAAGAAGATATAGAGGAATATACGACTCAAGCAGGTGCAGAAATGGAACAGATCCATCGTGCCTTTTTCGAAATAGAGAGTGAGTATACTATCAAGATTTCCACGTTGGAATTACGATTGATTCATGAAATTATTTATGGATAGGAGGAAGGTTTGTGAATTTAGGCATGATTTTTGATATGGATGGTGTCTTAATTGACTCAGAAAATTTTTATTTTGATCGACGTATGCAATTTTTCAAAGAAAAAAACATCCTACCAGGTTCGACGAATAAGTTGGATTTCGTTGGACTGACAGAAAATGGGATTTGGGAAGTATTGGTCTCAGAAAAAGACCAACGAGCTGATCTTAGAAAAGAATACCTTGCGTACCGGGAAAAACATCCTATTGACTTTAAAATAGCACTGCGAAAGGGTGCGGAAGACATCTTGGATTATTTAAAAAAGAAAAGTATCAAAATTGCTCTTGCTTCTTCTTCTCCTCAAAGAGAAATCGACAAAATGCTGACACAGAATGCTTTAGCACCATACTTCGATTTTGTCATTTCAGGAGAAAAGCTATCTAAAAGCAAACCACATCCAGAAATTTATCAAATCGCAGTAAATGCATTGGATGGTAGACATTGCATCGCAGTAGAAGATTCTCCTGTTGGTATTGCGTCAGCAAAAGCAGCTAATTTATATACGATTGCATTAAAGCAAGATCTGCCCCCTGATCAGGCACAAGCAGATATCGTGATTGATGACTTGAACGATATCATTCAAATAATCGAAACTTACGATATAGATTGATTCAACTATCTGAAAAAGATTTAAATGCCCCGAAACTTCGTGAAATTTTTGAACAAGAATCTTAAGCATATAATTAATTGATTGTGAGAAAAAATGGCTATCAATCGATATAAAAACAATCCAAAAACTGATTGCGAAAAGTATCTTTTCATCAGATATGAAAAGAAACTTCTATCGTGATCAGTTTTTGATTTTTGCAAAATTTATTTTGCTAAGACTAAATAGCAGAGAAAAGAGAATAATCTCTTCTCTGCACTCTATTCTATCGAGAGTTTCTCTATTTTTTGGTAAGCGAGCTGTTGCGAAAATGGAAAAGAGCGGAAATGTTGCGAATGTCAGTTATTTAATGATATGATATTCGGAAAAAGAAATCTCAAAGGGAGGTAACTTTTATGGGATTGAATGAATTTATTTTAGGATTGAACAATTTAGAGACGATCACAAGGGCACCTGGTTTTTTTAAATATACGGAGCATACAGTCGCAGCACATTCGTATCGTGTAGCATCTATTGCGCAAGTTCTAGGAGATATTGAAGAAGCAAATGGGCAGCCAATCGATTGGAAACTGCTCTATGAAAAATCACTGAATCATGACTACACAGAACGTTTTATTGGTGATATCAAAACACCAGTGAAATATGCAAGCAAAGAATTAAGAGGGATGCTGCAAACAGTTGAAGAAAAGATGACGGACGAATTCATCAATCAAGAGATTCCAGCTGAGTTCCAAGAAGTTTATCGCCGTCGGTTGTTCGAGGGAAAAGATGAAACTGTAGAAGGAGAACTATTAGCCATTTCAGATAAGGTTGACCTTCTTTATGAGTCTTTTGATGAAATCATCAAAAATAATCCAGAAAAAGTTTACAAGGAGATGTTCATTGAGGCAGTGACGACTATCAAAAGCTTTGAACATCGGCCTTCTGTTCAGTATTTCTTTAAAGAGATATTTCCGGAACTATTGAACCAGGAATTTTATGGAAAAGAGGCGTTTTTAGAAACTGTCTCAACGATTGTAAAGAAAGAAGAAAAATAAAAACGATATGAGATGCAGGGGGAAGTATAGTTGAAAAAGAATATGGATGTCGAATGGGGCTATTCTGGAGACAGAGGTCCGGAAAATTGGGCGAATTTATGTGATTGGTTTGCGAGAGGTGCGGAATTTCCGTTGCAGTCACCTATTCATTTAACAAAAGGTGAAGAAATAAAAATGAAAGGAGAGACACTTTCGTTTCATTATCAAAAGCAACGCTTCACTGACAAGGAATTCAAAAATACGATTCATTTAGTACCTTTTGATCAACTCAGTTATGTAGAGTTCAAGAAAGAACGCTATTATTTGACAGATATTCATTTCCACTTACCATCAGAACATATCATCGACGGGAAACAGGAAGATATTGAGTTTCATTTTGTTCATATGAACAGCAAAAAAGAGAATCTGGTCGTGGGCGTCATGTATCAGTTAATGGAACAGGAAGGTTGGTTTTATAATCAAGAAAATGGAGAGAGATGGAATTTAGAAAAACATGAACACTGGGTAAATCCAGATGTCTTTTTTCCAGAGAAAAAAAGCCATTTTCATTATGTAGGTTCATTGACAACTCCACCTACCAGCGGACCAATCCAATGGTTTGTGATGGATCATGTAGAAAAATTGAACCAAGAGTTTCTTCTACCCTTCAAAGGGCAGTATGCACAGCCGAACAACCGACCAATTCAACCCTTGAATGGAAGAGAAATTTATTATTTTGAGGAGTTTGAGCAATGAATATTCAACAAATGAAATATGTGGTCGCTGTGGCAAATAATGGTAGTTTCAGAGAAGCTGCAAAGAAAATGTTTGTTTCACAACCAAGTCTTTCAGCTGGTGTCAAAGAATTAGAGACCGAGTTAGGAATCACGCTATTTACTCGAACGAATCGAGGTGCATATTTAACAGAAGAAGGACAAGATTTCTTAAATCGTGCCGAAAAAATCTTGGTTCAGCTTGATACATTAGAAAGTCACTATCTAACGAGTGAAAAGAGAGAGAATTTTTCAATCGCTGCCCAGCATTATGATTTCTTAGGTCCTTTGACCGCACAGCTACTCGAGGAATTCAAAGATGAAATCAAACAATTTCGGATCATGGAGACGACGACGGCGAGAGTGATCGAAGAAGTCAAAGAGCAGCACAGTGAAATCGGCATTATTTATATGAACGAGCATAATCAAGCTGGTATCAGAAGATATTTGCAACAAGGAGAACTAAGTGGACGCAGCATTGGAAAATTTAAAACACACATTTTTTTAAGGCATGGACATCCGCTAGCTACACACGCAGAGATCACAAAAGAAGAATTGTTATCTTATCCTCAAGTTCGTTTTACACAGGATGGAAATAATTTTCCGTATTTTTATGAAGACCTTATCGAGATTCCTGATCAAGAAACAGTGATCTATACCAGTGATCGAGGGACTTTGATGAATATCGTTCTTGAAACTGATGCGTACGCTTCAGGGTCTGGTATTGTGATTGGAGGAATTCGTGAGCACTTGCGGTTAATTCCTTTAGCAGAAGGCGAGCTAAATGAATTTTATATCATTTATTCGGCAAAGCGCCCGCTCAGTGAAATCGCTCAAAGATTTATCAAAGAGCTTCCTCGGTTACTGGACCAACAGAATTAAGAAAAGCAGACGGAACATCTGACTGATATTAAGTAGAAAGAACAGCCAAACAAAACAGTTTATTCGAAATAAGGGGTTGTGACACGAATTTTGTCACAACCCCTCTTTTTATAGAAAGCAATTTATAACTGATTGCTTTTATGAAAAAGTACGAAAATATGATTCTAAGAAAATACATTCATTACCCGTTTTGTTTCATAGCTATAATTTTCTCTTCTTCTGGTGTCACGATGACTGTTTTCTGATTTTCATAAATGACGTAACCAGGTTTGGCACCATTTGGCTTGCGGATATGCTTCACTTGTACAAGATCAACTGGTACTTGGGCAGAATATCGATATTTTGAAAAATAGGCAGCTAACTCGGCAGCTTCGGTAATTGTTTCATCTGAAGGTTGATCACTTTTGATGATGACGTGCGAACCAGGGATATTTTTTGCATGGAGCCAATAGTCGGTTTTCTTAGCTGTTTTCATTGTCAGCTGGTCATTTTGAAGGTTGTTTTTACCAACAAGAATGAGCGTTCCGTCAGAAGAAAAGTATTGATCAGGCTGAGATGGTTTCTTTTTCTTTTGTTTTTTCTGTGTCTTCTTTTTCAAATAGCCCTCAGCAGTCAATTCTTCTTTGATTGCTTCGATATCCATCGGACCGGCAATTTCCAGTTGAGACAAGACAGATTCAAGATATTGGATTTCATCTTTGGCTTCTTGGATTTGTTCGCCAATCAACTTAACGGCGTTCTTCAGCTTTTGGTATCGATGAAAATATTTCTGTGCATTTTGATTTGGCGTCAACGACGGATCTAATGCTATTTTGATTGGCCGGTCTTCTTCATAATAATTAGGTAAAACAACTTCTTTTGCGCCACGTGGTACTTGTGTCAGAAAAGTAGTAAGTAGTTCGCCATCTCTACGGTAATTCTCAGCGTTTTCGGATTCTTTGAGTGTTTGTTCACGTTTTTTCAATTTATTTTTATTTCGTTTTAGTTCATTTTCGATTTTTCGGATCAGTTCTCCGCCTTGTTGTTTTGCCCGATCTTTCTCCGCTTTTTCGTGATAATAGCTATCTAATAATTGACTGAGTGTTGGATAAGTTGTCACAGCAGATGCTTGTTCGGAAAATACCTGATAAACAATCGGCGTAAAGAAATCTTTATTTGTCGTTTCGTAAAAAGTAGGGTCTGGGTGATTGATGATCGATGAGAAAAATTCGTCCCAAACAACCATTTTTTCATTAGGACGTTCAAGCAATCTCTTGGTCAGCTCTTGAGCAGTATCGAAACCGATTCCCTGAAACTGATATTGGATTGCTTTTGGTTCTAGTTCAGTTTGAGAAAGTCGCTGGAAGATTTTTTCTTTATCGGAGCTAAATGGGTTCAAGACCTCTTGTTTTGGCGGAGCAATGTATTCTACGCCGGGAAGCAAAGAACGATAAGTGTTTTGAGAGCTTCCTATGTGTTTGATCGCGTCCAATATTTTTCCAGTTTCTTGATTAACTAAGACGATCGTACTATGACGCCCCATTAATTCAACGATCAATATGATATTCTGTAAATCGCCCAACTCGTTGCGCTTAGCAAAGTGAAAATGGATCACTCGATCGTTTTCGATTTGTTCGATGCTTTCTAAAATAGCACCATCCAAATACTTTCGAAGCATCATCACGAAGTTAGGCGGATTATCAGGATTCTGATAATCGATTTGGGTAATCTGTACACGAGCATAACTAGGGTGCGCAGATAATAATAATCGATGGTTTTTGCCGCGTGAACGAATCACCAGCACGATTTCATTTTCATAAGGCTGATGGATTTTCGAGATCCGGCCAGATAGTAACGTTTCACGCAATTCGTTGACCATCGCATGGGTAAATACACCATCAAAGGACATGGTTCATTCCTCATTTCTTTTCATAAGTATATTCATTATAACGAAAAAAAGAAGAAAAACCAATTTGGCCGAATAGTGAAGCAAAAGTCTAGAAAAAATTGGACTAATTACATAAAAAACAGTGTTTTTATCGTTGAAATCCAAATTTTTAGGTATAATAAAAAATAGGAGAAAAAGTAGAAAAGAAGGTGTTTGTTATTTGGGAAGCAGTTAAATCGAGAGTACAAGAAATGAATGATCATTTCTCAGTGTCATTCGCAGAAAATCCAATTAAGTATTTTCGACGTCTTGTGTTTCTGCTCATCTTATCATTGCTACTAACAATTGCGATGTTTTTGTTGCCGGAAAAAATCCGAGAAGAGCAAGTAAATAGTCTCGTTTATTCATCCATACCAACCAGCAAATTAAAACCTTTTGATTACAGTCAAGCGGATCAGAAAATCAAACAAAGCCGAGCGATATCGGTGATGTTCAGCAAACCGAACGGGAAAACCTATCAGGATATGCTGGATGTCTTTAATGACCCTGAGCTTATGGAAGAATTGAATCGACCGATCTTTTATTATCCGATCGTTTATGACGTACATGAACTGGAACAAAAATATAACATACGAACGGATGAAGTGACATTTATTTTCTTTGATGGAGGAAAAGAAGCAAATCGGATAACTGCGGGTAAGGGAGGAATAACTGATTTTGATAAGGAGTTGATCCCTAAGCTGAATCGACTACCGTTAGCCAATATCAAACAATTAGAAGAAGAAATGGATAGAACAGGAACAGCTTCCCCAAATGCCGAGACTGCTAATTGAGTTGTTAACGTGATGAAATGGTGGCTCTATATAGCGCTATTTTTAATTATCAGAACAAGTGATGTTTGATCTTCAAAATAACAAATGAAAAAAATAAAAAATATAGTTGACGAAATTCAAAAATTCGATTAGACTTAAATCAATTCTTAAGGAAAGGGTGACCTGTAATGAACTTATCAAAACGTATTTCAGCAGAGAACAAAAAAAATTGGCGCAGCTGGCGTAGATAAGTTGTATTAATGGTGAAACTTTCCCATAGATACAACTTTTTAGAGTGCATTTCTAAAGCTTGTATCTATGCTAGACATGAACATTGACTGCCGCATAGATCCTATCTATGCGGTTTTTTGTGTAAAGACAATGACCGTTTTGGCCATTGTCTTTTTTTGTAGACTGGATACTTGCCTGATTTTAATAAATAAAAAGATTGACTTTGCAGGAGGAAAAAATGAAAAACAAACGTTTAATAACAGTTGTAGTAATTATTTTAGTTTATTTAGTAGGTGCATTTATTTATGGAAAAGCCTCAGGAGAAAAAGAAAGTACTTCGACGAACCAGACAAAAAAAACAACAGTTGTCGGGGTATTGCAATATGTGAGCCATCCGGCATTAAATGAGATTTATCGAGGGATCAAAGATGGTCTGAAAGAAGAAGGATTAAAAGAAGGAGAAAATCTTGAAATCAAATTTCAAAATGGACAAGCCGATCAGAGCAAGCTAGCCACAATGAGTCAACAGCTAGTACAATCCGATCCTGATGTTTTGATCGGAATCGCAACGCCTGCTGCTCAATCATTAGCAAACACGACTTCGTCGATTCCCGTTGTATTAGGTGCTGTAACGGATCCTATGGGGGCTGGATTAGTTGGTTCTTTAGAGAAACCTGGTGGAAACGTGACAGGTGTTTCTGATCAGCCACCTGTTGCTTCACAAATCAAGCTTGCTTCTGATTTGCTGCCAAATGCAAAAAAAGTCGGGATCTTGTATGCTTCTTCGGAAGATAATTCAAAATACCAAGTAGCACAAGCGGAAGAAGCTGCAAAAAAAGAAGGGTTAGAAGCAGTAAAATATGCGGTGCCTTCCACTAATGAGATTGCACAAACGGTACAAGTGATGAGCCGACAAGTCGATTTTATCTATGTTCCATTAGACAATACGATTGCCAATGCTATGCAGACAGTGGTTAAAGAAGCGAATAAAGCAAATATCCCCGTCATTCCTTCTGTTGATACAATGGTAGAACAAGGCGGACTAGCAACAATCGGGATCAATCAATATCAATTAGGGCTTCAAAGCGGTAAGATGGCGGCAAAACTTGCGAGCGGAAAAGAAAAACCGGAAACGACACCTGTTTATATGTTTGATCAAGGGGATACAGTGATCAATCAATCTCAGGCTGATCACTTAGGAATCACTATTCCTCAATCGATGAAAGAAAAAGCCAAAATCATTACAGATGAGTCGCAACAAGAAACATCTAAGGAGGATGACAAATGATCGTATCAGCTATTTCACAAGGCATGCTTTGGGCAATATTAGGATTAGGGATTTTCATGACCTATCGGATCTTAGATTTTCCTGATATGACGACAGAAGGGTCCTTCCCATTAGGTGCTGCTGTCTGTGTGACAGCTATCACTCATGGGGTAGCACCGATTTTAGCTACGTTATTGGGCGTAGGTGCTGGTATGGTAGCAGGACTCATTACAGGGTTACTTTATACAAAAGGAAAGATACCGGTTATTCTAGCAGGGATTTTAGTGATGTCAGGATTGAACTCAGTTATTTTGTTTGTGATGCGAACACCAAATCTATCTTTATTGAATCATCCGATTCTACAAGACAGCTTTCATCGCTTTGGATTACCTGATTACTTTGACACAGTCCTTCTTGGCTTCATCTCTTTGGGCATCTTGATTGCTGTACTGCTATTCTTCTTCAATACAGATTTAGGTCAAGGCTATATTGCGACAGGAGACAACGAAACGATGGCTCGGTCGTTAGGGATAAAAACCGATCGTATGAAAATTTTAGGTTTGACTTTGTCGAACGGTGTCATTGCATTATCCGGTGCGCTGATTGCCCAGAATGACGGATATGCAGATGTAAATAAAGGGATTGGCGTGATCGTCATCGGTCTTGCTTCCATCATCATCGGTGAAGTGATTTTCCAAGAATTGACGCTAGCAGAAAGATTGATTGCTATTGTTGTCGGCAGTATCATTTATCAACTATTGATTTTAGTAGTAATCAAACTAGGGTTTGACACGACTTATCTGAAGTTGTTCTCCGCTATCATCTTAGCTATTTGTCTGATGATCCCGCAATTGAAGAAAGCACTGAACTTAAAAACGGGTTTTGAGAAGGAGGCATAGTAATGACAGATATATTGACAATCAAAAACGGCAGAAAAGTCGTAAACAATGGGATGAATGAAGAGAAAGTACTATTGGATGAAATCAACCTTACAATCAGAGAAGGGGACTTTATCACTGTTCTTGGCGGGAATGGTGCTGGAAAAAGCACACTGTTCAATACCATCGCTGGTACGCTTCAACTCAGTCAAGGATCGATCTCTTTTAAAGATCAGCTGATTACAAAAGATTCAGAAGAAAAAAGAGCACGATTCCTTTCTCGGGTTTTCCAAGACCCTAAGATGGGAACGGCTCCCCGGATGACTGTAGCAGAAAATCTGCTACTTGCACAAAAAAGAGGGCAAAAGCGGAAATTCCGTTTACGTAACTTGAAAAATCAAAAAGAAGATTTTTTCAGACTATGTCAAGAAGTCGGTAATGGCCTAGAACAACATTTGGATACTCCAGCAGGGGAATTATCTGGCGGTCAACGCCAAGCATTAAGTTTGCTGATGGCGACGATCACGGCTCCTGAATTACTGTTATTAGATGAACATACTGCCGCTTTAGATCCTAAAACAGCTAAAGCATTAATGCAGTTAACAAATCAGCGGATCAATGAACAAAAATTGACTTGTCTCATGATCACGCATCGAATGGAAGACGCCTTGAAATACGGAAATCGTCTGATCGTACTCCAAAAAGGAAAAATTGTTCAGGATCTTTCTGAAAAAGAAAAGCAACATTTGACAATGGGCGACCTTTTGCAGTTCTTTGAAGAAGTAGTAGATTGATTTCGACAGAAAGTCTCCTTTCAGTAGAAGGACTTGAAAACTCATTGACATCTTCCTTTGATTCATCCTATACTTAAAACAATAAACAATTGGAACATATTTGGGTGTTTTGTAGGATCACGTAGTCAATGATTTTAACAATTAAATAGAATATTCTTTGCTCTGACAAGTGAACGAAGAGAAAAGAATTTGCTACTTTGCCACCTAGACGTTTCGTACTTTTTCGTATCAAACGCTAAGTGGCTTTTTTTATTGAAGTAAGAACAAAGGAGGAATAAGATGATTTCTGGACAAACCAAATTAGCTGGACTCTTTGCTGATCCAGCTTCTCACAGTTTATCTCCATTGATGCACAATACTGCTTTTGAAGCAAACAACATCGATGCGGTGTATTTAGCTTTCAAAGTAAACCCAATGAATTTGAAGCAAGCAGTCGAAAGTATACGAACTTTTGATATGTTAGGTGTGAACCTTTCGATGCCGAATAAAACAGCGGTTATTCCTTATCTGGATGAGGTAAGCCAGGAAGCACAATTGATTGGAGCAGTGAATACGATCGTGCACGAAAAAGGTCGTTTGATTGGCTATAATACCGATGGTGCGGGCTTCATGCAATCCGTACAAGAAGCTGGGATTTCGGTCAAAAAGAAAAAAGTGACTCTGCTGGGCGCTGGAGGGGCAGCAAAGGCAGTCACTGTTCAAGCGGCGTTAGACGGTGCTAAGGAAATTGTAGTTTATAAACGAAACAATCAAACATTCGCTCAAGTAAAAGAAACATTCGAACAACTCAGCTATCGAACTTCTTGTGAGATAAAAGTTCGTGATTTTGCCGATACGTATCAATTAAGAAAAGACTTGAAAGAAAGCTGCCTTCTAGTCAATGCAACAGATATCGGGATGGGAAAGAAAATCGATCAGTCACCGCTCTTAGATATAAACATGATGCATGAGAAACTAGCGGTTTTTGATTTGATTTATGCACCTAGAGAAACACGTTTATTAAAAGAAGCAAAAAAGTAGGAGCAAAAGGATACAATGGACTTGGCATGTTGATCTACCAAGGAGCAATCGCGTTTGAATTATGGACAAAGGAAAAGATGCCGATCCATGTGATTGAAAAACTGTTTGATTAAAAAAGGATAATAGATAAAGATTTTTTATTCTCGCATAAACGGTCTCAAGAAAAGTAATTCTTTATGTATCGAAGCATTTATTTCGTTATTTTTTATTAAATTATCAAAAAATGATAGGCTTTTGTCGATTGGTTATCGTATCCTTTATTTATCAGTAAGAAACGAGGAGGAACCACAATGAGTCGGATGGATCGCTATAAGGACATCCATAAGAAGGCGAAACCTCTGAAGCGGGATACGGGGAGTATTTTTGCTAGAAGAGAACGAAAACGAACGCGTATGGAAAATGAGGAAGATGCTACCCGTATTTATGAAAGAGAGCAGCACTCATTTGAACATTTGAACCAACACGAACAACAGATATATAGAGATGCACCAAGAACAGAAGAACAACAAAAAAATAAAAAATTTTTCAATCGGCAAAAGAAGAACAAACCGTTGAAATCTCGAAGAAAGCGATCGTGGAAAAAAATCATTCTATCGATTTTGCTTGTTTTGATCCTTTATTCAGGTATCTCATTTTTTATTGGTAAATATGTAGCTGAACATGACACAAGCTTAGAGGCAGCGACTTCAGAAACCTTTCATGGGCAAAAAGCGACAAATGGTGCGCATAATATTTTGATTCTTGGGAGTGATACACGCGGAGAAGATGCTGGACGAGCTGATACGATCATGGTCTTACAGTTGGATGGTCCTTCCCATAAGCCGAAACTGATTTCTTTTATGCGTGACAGCTTCGTTACGATCCCAGGGGTAGGACAAAATAAGATCAATTCAGCTTATGCATACGGAGGAGCCGATCTAGTGCGTCAAACTTTAGTAGAAAATTTTGGAATCAATTGTCAATACTATGCGAAAGTCGATTTCAAATCGTTTGAAAAAGTGATCGATGCCTTGTTCATGAACGGAGTGAAGATCGATGCAGAAAAAGATCTGAATCTGGATGGTGTAGATATTAAAAAAGGGGTCCAGAAGATGGATGGACATGTTCTTTTGCAGTACGCACGTTTCCGAATGGATGAAGAAGGAGACTTTGGCCGTGTCAGACGCCAACAGCAAGTAATGAACGCTATTTTCAGCCAATTGAAGAATCCATTGAATCTGATTCGTGCACCTTATGCAGCTGGTAAAGCTTTAGGGTATACATCCACAGATGTCACTGCTTGGTTCTTGACGAAAAACCTCTTTTCGATTGCACGAGGAGCTGGTGGCATTGATCGAATAAGTGTGCCAGTAGACGGTTCGTGGAATTATGGGCAAAGTGATTATGCTGGTAGCATTCTTGAAATTGATAATCAAATGAATCAATCAGCTATTACAGATTTTTTGAATAAATGATCATAAAAAAGATTAAGAAGAAGTTGCGACAAGGCTTTTGTCATGAATCAATCAAACGATTCACTCGTAAAAAACGCTTTCTTATGATAGATTATAACCAAGAAAGGAGCTGTTTACATTGGATATCTATCTGAACTTCAAAAATGAGTCTCGTGAAGCCATCGCTTTTTATGAAAAAGTTTTTGAGACTGAAGCATCAGGTATCACCACATACGGTGAAATGCCTGGAATAGAACAAATGAACTTGCCAGAAGAAGCAAAAAATCTAATCACGAATGCACGGTTGAACATTTATGATACATTAGTTATGTTTGCAGATACGCCAGAAGGAATTGGTCCTGAATTAGTTGTTGGAAATAATGTTTCTTTAGTCATCCAAACAAGAAATGAAGAGGAAACGAAGCGTCTATTTGAAAGCTTAGCTGAGGGTGGTAAGATTGAGATGCCGCTGGATGCTGTTCCGTGGGCTCAGTTGTATGGGATGGTAACTGATCGATTTGGCATCAATTGGCAGATTAACCAAGAGTGACAGCTAAAGATGAATATTTTCTAGAAACATCAAGCAGCAAACGGAACATCGTTTGCTGGCTTGATGTTTTTTGTGCCTATTTCGACTATACGGTATCTTTTTTTTATTGCCAGATGCGAAAATATGTTCCATAATAGAGAAGTCCGCAAAAAATCAAGTAACGGAGGTCAGAAGATGAAGACGGTGATACTAGCTGAAAAACCTTCACAAGCAAAATCCTATGCCGAAACCTTCCAACAGCGAAAGCGGCATGAAGGGTATTATGAAATCAGCGATCCATTGTTTGCTGGTGAAGTAACCATCACTTATGGTTTTGGACATCTGGTAGATATGGTTGCTCCAGGAGCTTATGAAGAGCGTTGGGCAAAATGGTCTTTAGAAAATTTGCCTATTTTCCCAGAAACCTTCCGTTACGAAGTTCCAAGGGACAAACGTGCACAATTTTCGATTGTAAAGCGAGAGTTACAGTCAGCCAATACCATCATTATTGCAACAGATGGTGATAGAGAAGGTGAAGCCATCGCGTGGTCGATTATTCGTCAAGCAAACGCCTTTTCTAAAGAAAAGAACTATTTACGTTTATGGATCAATTCTCTTGAAAAAGAAGCAATATATGAAGGTTTTAAGAATCTCCAACCTGGAAAGAACTATTTTCCAAAATATAAAGAAGCGCAAGCAAGGCAGAATGCTGATTGGCTGATTGGAATGAACGGAAGCCCATTATATAGCTTACTGCTTCAACGAAAAGGGATTGATGGTAGTTTTTCTCTTGGTCGTGTACAAACGCCGACACTTTACATGATTTATCAGCTGCAAGAAGAAATCAAACACTTCAAAAAAGAAACATACTTTGAAGGAGAAGGTTTAATTACGACAAACAAAGGACAATTTTCAGGAAAAATCGTACCAAAAAAAGCATTTAAAACACAAGAAGAGTTAACAAAGGAAATAGAGAGACTCGGAGCGCATTTAGGTAAGCAAAACGGACGGATTCTTGAAGTTACGAAAAAGGAAAAGAGGTTGCATAGCCCACGTTTATTTTCGCTATCTAGTTTGCAGACAAAGATGAATCAGCTAATGAAAGCAAGTGCTAAAGCCACACTTGATGCTGCTCAAGGATTGTATGAAAGCAAATTTCTAAGCTATCCAAGAACGGATTCCTTTTATATCACAGAAAATGAGCATCAGTATCTGGTTAAACATCTGCAAAACTATAAAAAGTTTTTAGGAATAGAAGAAGTACAGACAACTGAGATCAGAGCAAAGAAACGGTATGTCGATGCGAAAAAAGTTCAAGAACATCACGCAATCATTCCGACAAAGACGATTCCGACTCCTGCACGCTTTGCGAAGCTATCTAAATTACAGCAAGCAATCTATTTGCAAGTCTTACGTACCACTGTGGCTATGTTTGCCGCAGATTATATTTATGAAGAGACGACTGTCACGACGGGTGTACAGCAATTAAAGCTAAAAAGCACCGGAAAGATCCCATTACAGCAAGGGTGGCAGGAAATCTTGCGCATCAAGTCAAAAAAGAAAGAAGCTCAGACGCTTCCTCCTATCGTAGAAAATGAAGAAGCAGAAGTAGAGCTGAAAAGTATGGAGAAAGAAACACAACCTCCGAAACCCTATACCGAAGGAACCTTGATCACAGCAATGAAAACTGCGGGAAAAACGCTGGATAATGATGAAGCGCAAGAAATCCTCAAAGAAGTAGAAGGAATAGGGACCGAAGCTACACGGGCCAATATCATTGAAAATCTTAAGCAGAAACATTACATCGAAGTCAATAAAAACGAAATAATCGTTACGCCAAAAGGAATCACTCTTTGTAAGGCAGTAGCTAATGAACCATTGCTGACAAGTGCAGAAATGACTGCACGCTGGGAAGGATACTTGAGAAAAATCGGTAACCAAGAAGGAACGCCATCTGTTTTTTTAGAAAACATCAAAAAATTCATCTTACATTTATTGGCAGAAGTACCTAATCAAATCGATAAGGTAGATTTCTCAGATGAGATCAGCGGAATACGCCAGATAAAAGCGATGGAGAAGAAAAACGACCAATTAGGAAGATGTCCAAAATGTAAAAAAGGGGTAGTCATGCTTTATCCTAAAATCGCTACATGTTTGAACCCGGAATGCGACTTCAAATTGTGGCCAACAGTAGCTAAAAAGAAGCTGACTAAAACAAATCTCAGAGATTTGCTTTCAAAAGGAAAGACAAGTAAAGTTGTCAAAGGTTTTACTGGTAAAAAGGGAAATTCGATGCAGTTTTAGTATTAAAAGAAGATATGACGATCGGTTTTTCTTTTCCATGGATCGAAAACAGCGGAACAAAAGCAGTTGATGGAAACAAAGAAACATCAAGAAAAAATAATGAAAACGAAGTAGAGTAAATGAAAACAATGAAATAGCAGAATATTTATTCCGAAAAGTGAGAATATAAATACCAATAAAACCAAAAAATATCAGTCAATCAAGCAAAAATGTTGGGGTAGGCTGATTTTATATAGATAGCAAGGAGTTTTTTTATTTGAAAAAAGTGCATTCATTTTTAAATTATCTTATGGGAGCAATCACGATTGTGGCTGTATACCAAGCATTTCTAAAGTATCCTGATTACGGGACGAAGTTGCTGTCATTGACGCACAATCAAACAGCATATTCACCAACGCTGATTTTATCGACTTTGACTGCAGGAGCTAAAAGCGCTACTTATTTTTTTCATAAAACGACAAGCATGTTGAAGCGAAAGAAACAGCGTAAACAATTGTTGATGGTGGTAGGGGCTATGATCATTATTTATTTCCTACCAGTTATTACACAAGTATTCCATCAATATTTTGGTTAAAAATACGAGAGTTTGTGACAAAAGTCATGTCACAAACTCTTTTAACTTTTTTCTTTTTCGTTTTTCCGTAAGAAAAAGTAAATCAATAGTATATACATTGATTAAATGTATATACTTAGATATAATGTACTTACTATAGAATGATATAGAATATAGAGGGTGGCGAAATATGAAAAAAATGAAAAAGTATAAAATTAGAAAATCCGGCAATAGCGATGTAACAACTATCCCACCAGAAGTAAAAGAATTCATGGGTGTGCAGACGGGTGACGCAATCAGTTATGTTTTTCAATCTGATGGTTCTGTACGAATGATCAAAGCACAAGAAGAACCTGATATTGATTTATTAGTTGATTCGATCATGAATCAATATGAAGACGCGTTAAAAGATTTGGTTGATTTATGAGGTATCTTTCGACTAAAGAAATTATCAAAATCAACGCAAAAGTTATTTTACGTTACTCACCAGGCGAAATGATTGGTATAAAAGATGCCAATGCATTAGATATGGCAGTTAAACAGCCTTCACAAGCAGTATTTAATCAAGAACTCTATCCCGAAGTCTATGAAAAAGCGGCAATTTTAGCAATTAATTTAGCTAAAAAACATCCTTTTCATAATGGTAATAAACGAACTGCTCTTGTTGCCATGCTGTTGTTTCTTCAATTGAATAATTGTTCAGTTGCTTTTTCTCGTCAAGAAGCTGTTGATTTTATTATAATGATTACCACTAGTTCATTGGATTTCGATTCACTGAAGTCCAAGATAACCAATTATTTACGACAAACCGCAATAAAATGAACGAATTAAAAAAATTTATTTCTCCATTCGATCAGCATGTCATTAAAGAATATGCTGATTTTTTGTATGGTTGTTCATACAAAATAGTTTTTTCATAAAAATATGGATTAATTTTGAAATAATTGATTTAAAAGGAATACAAAAGTGTGAAGAGTAGGAAATAGTGGTTTAGAACTAGTGGATTGATTTTTTATATATTTTAGTTTACATAATATATATTATACGAAGTAGATTTAAAAAATAATAAACCTCTCTCGAACGGTTTTTTATCAAAAATCGTCATTTTTCCATCAAAATCTACTTGTGCAAAATTATAAAAAAATTTTGTAGTTTTTCTTCTTTTTTAACGTTTAATTAAATGATAAAAACCATTTTCTTTATACAGTTAATCCAGATTACGACTCACTGTATTTATGTTTGCCATCACTGAAGGATTTTTAATCACATAGATAAATCATTTACTTAAGTTTTAGTTGTCACTGATATCGATTCGATTATTTAATCAGCAGATTACATTTCATACGTATGGATCATTTTCGACCGAATCGATTATAATCATTCCGTTTATTTGCTTACCTATAGATATCAATAAAAAAACTGCTTAACAGCTGAAATATCTGTTAAGCAGTTTTTGACTTTTTAGTTCTTACTCATTATTTCTTATAATACAGTGTTCAATACTTCTCTTAAAGCACTTGTTGATTTGCTGAACATTGCTTTTTCTTCTTCGTTGATGGATAATTCAACAACTTCACGAACACCATTTTCGTCAACGATTGATGGCACACCTGTAAAGATATCTTTTTCGTTGTATTCACCAGTTAAGTAAGCAGATACAGGCAATACAGCTTGTTCGTTATTCAAGATAGCTTTTACGATACGTGCAGTACTCATACCAATACCATAATAAGTTGCTTTTTTACGATCAATGATCTCATAAGCAGCATTACGAACTTTATCAGCAATTACATCTAATTCGTCTTTTGCGATACGATGATCTTTTTCTACGATTTCAAAAACTGGTTTACCACCAACAGTTGTATGTGACCATGCAGCAACTTCTGAATCACCATGTTCACCTAAGATATAGCCGTGAACGCTACGTGGGTCTATTTTTAATTTCAATGCGATTTCTTTACGGAAACGAGTTGTATCCAATGTTGTACCAGTACCGATAACACGTGATGTTGGCAGGCCTGATTCGTTCCAAGCGATATATGTCAAAATATCTACTGGATTTGAAGCAACAACGATAATTCCGTCGAATCCTGATCCCATGATTTCTTTGACGATTTGGCGCATGATTGACGCATTTGTCTTAACTAAATCTAAACGAGATTGACCAGGTTTTTGGTTGATACCAGCTGTGACAACAACGATATCTGCATCTTTGCATTCTTCATAACCGCCTGACCATACAGCAACGTTTTCATCGCCCCAAGCCATACCATCTAAAAGATCCAGTGCTTCCCCTTCTGCTTTTTCTTGGTTCACATCGATCAAGACTAATTCATTAGAGATTCCTTGGTTGATCATTGCATAAGCGATACTTGTTCCAACAAAACCTGTACCGACGATTACTACTTTACGACTTGTTTTTTTCATGAATAAACAGCTCCTTTTTCATAACTATTTGTTACTTTCATGGAAATTATAGTCTTGTTTATTCATTTTATCAATATGTTAATTATAATAGCTGTTATTATAATTTTTGATGGAAACGAATTCCTAAATACGTACAACAGATAACTGATAAACGATTACACCCATGTACCCTGCCAACACAACTAAAAGTACTAACGCTATCACTAATGGAGCTACTTTAGCTCCACCTTTATCAAAGCTATACTTTTTCCTTGTACGCTTTAGAACTGAAAATAAAACCAAGCCAAAAATAATTAACCATAATAAAAAGCCAATCGCACCTAAAATCAATATCCCTTCATTTACGATTGCAATCCCTATATCCATTTGCTCTGCTCCCTCATTGTCACATCTAAAGTTTTGTTTTGTTATAAACGTTTTTCTTTACTTTGTCCGTATCAGTCAATCCTTTTTCATAATTTTCTTGGATCGTTTTCTTTTGTATTTTATAGGATGCAGCTAACTGTCTTTTAAATCGGCGTTTGTTTTTTCGTATACTGGTGCCTTTTAGATATTCATAGAACTGTTTGACGATAAAAATGAACAGATAGACGGCAAAAAAAGTGGATAATCCGTATCGGATGAGATACATAGCAACGAAGGTGGCAAAAATACCAGTTCCTTCATTTTGTGCTAAGACAGCAAATTCGCTTAAAAAAGTTATGATAAATGCAAAATTTCCCATGCTTCACCTCATTGTAAATAGTAAATAATTGCCGTATCATCCTTTGATTTCTTTAAAGAGATAGAAAATATCATTTACGATAGTTTTTATATTGCTGCTGCTTCTGAAAACCCTTATTACTAGGTGCTTTACTCTTCGTACTTGAACTTGCGGACATCTTTTTGCTCAACAGAACAGTTAATAGAATCACGAAAAAAAGAGCACCTAATAATACAAAACGATACTTAGACAAATACATAGCGAACGCAGAAAATAAATCAGTTTGTCCAACAACGCTGTAAGCAGCTAAACCACTCAACCAACCCTTTACCATTTTCATCTCCTCCTCCCTTCTTCAATCACATTATCTAAAGGATACAATAAAAGAAGTTTAAAAAAGGAACTGCTTTTTCTTATTTATGAAAAAACTGTTCCTTCTATATGTTTATTGGAAGATAAGAAATGAGTACACTAGTATCGGATATACCTTATGATATGTACCAAACAAAAGCCTATCTGTCTGACTAACCTATTGAAATGAGTGAATATTATTAAGAATAAGTCCAATGGTTCATCTTGGATAAAGTATGTCTTTTTGAGTGTCCTCTATTTTTTTCTGCCACGTATCCAATTAACAATGGATTCCCATCTCTGGACGCTAATCTTCCAAATTAGAAAGATCAGCGTATCTATCATCACTGTATGCTTACTAGTGAGTATTTATCAAATGAAGAGAAGGCACAAGTGGAAACAGCCACTACTAAAACATCTATTTATAGCAACTTATCTCCTATATAGTGCCATCAACTTTTTCCTGCTTCTCTTGATTGAGTTTAGTTAATACGCGGGTAAGACTTTGAATAGTCTTATCTGTTTTTTACATGTCAGACTGTTCTTCTTATCGGGGGTTTCTCCATTCATTGGGCGTACATGTTGAATACTTTTTGAATAATTTGAATAAAGAAGTGGTTTGTTTATATCCGATGCGATTAGCAATCTCTTCCAACGAAAAACTCGTTTCTTGAATCAATTCCAATGCAAAGTCAAATTTTTTTTGTAGAACCAGTTCTTGAAAAGAAGCATCAAAATACATTTTCAATTTATTACTAAGATAGACCGGATTGTAGCCAAAATGAGCCGCTGTTTCTTTTAACGTACAAGAAGTAAAATGCTTATCGATATAATCCAATATACCAAGCATCTCGTTTTCTGCGTATCCATCTGCTGACGAAAAGGTTTGCTGTTCTAATAAATGAGTCAATTCGATTAGTAGTAGTGATATATATAGGTTTAGTGAACGGATTTTATGACTGTATGTATCAAAATAAATCAACAGCATATTTTCAATCAAATGCGTCAAACGACTCGTTTTTCCGCCATGAAAATGAATGAATTGCGTATGTTCTCCCTTTTCTTTTGCTGCATTGATCAAAAAAGAAGAAAGCAGATTATTGGTGCTTGCCAAATGGTTCAATATTTCTGTAGATAAGGTCTCTTCCTTTAATAAGATGTTGATTAAAATATCCTCTTGCCCTGTGTATTCAATTCTTTGAGTAGCTTCTTTATCAATGATTACCACGTCACTTTCTTCCATATCCACCCTTTCCCCATTGATGACCTGTGAACATCTTCCGCTATACATATAATTGATCTCAACAAAATCATGTGTATGCTCAGGAACTTCCGCATATCGACGGTGTTTACTGATATGAATATTTCCGTTTTGAAATAAATCTCCTCGGTGGATTTTTGGTGGTGTCTGAAGATGATAAGCTAAGTTTAAGTCATTGACATTCTTTCCTTGTTCACGCTGCAGAGTTTCGATTGATTCTTCATTACGCAAAAAAGTGTCTAATTCAGCTAGTTCCAATTGACTTCCTCCTTATTGTAAGCGGTTTCTTTCGCTTATTAGTTTACGCTGTACTGCAATTATATGCAAAGCTATTTTGGGTTTCACAAAGACTTTCTATGGTTGGGACATGAATTTCCTGTGGTTCCGCTATTGAGTGAAGAGCTACTTCATACTATATTTTTGATAAGCGCTTACAAAAAGTGAAAGGAATATGTGTATGAATAAAAAAATGATGAAATTTTCTCTACTGTCAGTCTCTCTTATTTTGACTTCTGCTGGTGCGGTCACATCAGCGATTCCCAGTATGTCAGCTACTTATACCACGCGTTCTTTATCTGCTGTTGAATTATTAACGACTGCTCCATCTTTTATGGTCACTATTTTCGTTTTGTTTAGTAGTTTTATTGCTAGGAGAATCGGACAAAAACAGACTGTGATCATCGGGTTAGTGATTGCATCGATTTGTGGTGTCCTCCCCCTCTTCTCGCAAAGTTACAGTATCGTCTTAGCTTCACGAGCTGGGCTAGGTATTGGCTTCGGATTGATCAATTCTTTGGCAGTCAGCATGATTGCTGCTTTTTATCACGGAGATGAACGTGCATCTATGATTGGTTTTCAAAGTGCATTTCAGGGATTTGGTGCAGCTCTAATGACATTTGTTGCAGGACAACTAGTACAGTTCGGCTGGCAATATACTTTTTTAGTCTACGCCATCAGCTTACCTATTTTAATCTTGTTTGTTTTGTTTGTTCCTAGACCTGAAACAACTAAGATTCAAGTACAAGGAACAGCTTCAGCAAGACAAGTAATCAAAACAAATCCCCAAATGATTAGTT
This sequence comes from Enterococcus sp. DA9, assembly GCF_008000875.1. Taxonomy (NCBI): domain Bacteria; kingdom Bacillati; phylum Bacillota; class Bacilli; order Lactobacillales; family Enterococcaceae; genus Enterococcus; species Enterococcus sp. DA9. The sequence goes on along the minus strand of NZ_CP042839.1, from coordinate 2,096,471 downwards.
ATGGTATTTTTCTCTTACTGATCATCGTGATATATAACGCTGTCTCAATCAAATTAGCCACAGTCTTGACGACCTATTCTCTAGGAGACGAAACCAATGCAGCGAATATCTTGACCATCATGCAGTTGGCAAGTATGGCCGCCGGAGTTTGTTTTGGCTGGCTTCAGGCAAAAGCATATCGTTATATGCTTACTCTTTCTTTACTACTGATGGGTATTGGCTTTGTATTGATTGCCAGTGCCATGAATCTGTATGTGATTGGATTTGGCGCGATTTTAACTGGGATTTCTTTTTCGTTATTCATTCCTTATTTATTCAACCAAGTGAGCATCCAAGCGCCTAAGCATGCGGAGAATTTCAATACCTCGATCTTACTAGTTGGCGCTAATTTAGGCACTTTCATTGCACCATATGGTTTGCTTTTCCTCTCTTTTGTTTCTCTTGGAAGTAAGACACTTGCTGTTTTCGTTAATGGCAGTATCTTGCTGTTGATTAGCGCGCTTGTTAGCGTTCTAGTGGTATACAGGACGAATAGAAAGTCAGTAATAAGAGTAGATGAAGAAATAAAAGAACAATTGACAACAAAATAATTTTGATGGAGGTCGCGCAAAATGACAAATGAAAAATCACAAAATAGATGGCTTTGGTATCCTGGAGACTTTGAGATCCGCCGTGGACTGCTACAAAATTTCCAACGAGAAGAACGAGGTTTCGACTGGCCGGCGTACTGGTACATGGATGATTGTCATCGGAACGTCAAGTTTAAGAGATATTACTTTCTTGATCATCCTTCCATGTTCAAAGTAACGATCCAAGGAGTTGGGTACGTAGAAATTAATGGGAAAAAGCATCCATCTGGAAAATGGCTGACTTGTCCGGCTGGCAAAGTAAAAATCCGGATCTTCGTTGGACATACATCTGGGCTACCAGCGATGTTTATCGAGGGAGATGAAATAAAATCAGATATCGGCTGGACAGCAAGCAACTTTATTGAAGAATACCCAGCTGGTTGGAGTCCACTCTATGTCGATATCGCTAAAGATCCAAATCAAATCTATTATCAAAAAGAATGTGTCCATCCAGTTACTGAAAGGGAAGTTAATGGAGGAGTCTTATTCGATTTTGGACGAGCAGTGAATGGCTGTGTAGAACTAATGTCTCTGGACGATCCTATCGAATCCATCACTCTATGTTATGGAGAGTCCGATGTAGAAGCTATGGATATCGAGTATTGTTACTATAAACAAATTGGAATGACAAGAAAAATGAAAGCTCGTAAACGCGCTTTTCGCTATTTGTTTATACCAGAGGTTTCTACTGGAATGGTTCAACTTCAAGTTTTTCATGAATTTTTATCTCTTTCGAAACAAGCTACTTTTTCAAGCGATTCTTCTTTATTGGATCAGATCTGGTCAGTATCAGAAGAAACTTTCAAGTTATGTAGTGATTTGTTTTTTATCGACGGTATCAAACGAGATCGCTGGATTTGGTCTGGAGATGCGTATCAATCATTCATGATCAATCAATATCTTTTCTTTGACGAGGAAATCAATAAGCGAACGATATTCGCATTAAGAGGACAAAATGAAATCAAGCAACATATGAATACGATTGTCGACTATTCGATCTTATGGCTGATTGGCATCGAAAACCACTATATGATGACGAAAGACTGCGAATTTTTACGCATTGTCTATCCTAAGATGCAATCCTTGATGAGGTACTTGATGGAACAAACGAATGAATTAGGGTTTATTTATGGAAGAGAAAAAGATTGGATCTTTATTGATTGGTCTGAAATGGATAAAGAAGGAACGCTTGCTGCAGAACAAGTCCTATTACTGAAAGCCTACCACTCTATGATCACTTGCGGAGATATCTTAGCTGAAACATATGGAGAGGCTGAAATTTATCCTACTGATCTCTATCAAGAAAAATATCAGGTATTGAAACAAAACCTATTTGACTACTTTTGGGATGAAGAACTTGGCGCTTTTATCGATTGCTATGAATCTGGGAAAAGAAATGTGACGCGTCATGCGAATATTTTCGCTGTTTTATTCGATTTTGCTAACAAAGAACAACAGCAATCGATTTTAAAGAATGTCTTATTGAATGATACTATCACACAGATCACTACACCCTATTTTAAATTCTATGAACAAGATGCCTTATGCAAACTCGGACAGACGGAAATCGTCTACCAAACGATTCTTGATTATTGGGGAGGGATGTTATCTCATGATGCGGTAACTTTCTGGGAAGAATACGACCCTACTCAAACAGGAAATGAAAAGTACAGTATGTACGGAGATCCTTATGGAAAAAGCTTATGCCACGCATGGGGAGCAAGCCCAATCTATCTTTTAGGACGCTATTTTATCGGTTTGTATCCAACAAAGCCAGGTTATGAAGAATTTATGATACAACCTAATCTAGATTCATTTGAAACACTGAATTGTACGCTACCTATCAAAGATGGAATGATTTCGCTGGAAAAAACAGAAGATAAGATCGTGATTACTTCTGATAGAACAGGCGGAACAGTGAAAATGAATGGTAAAAGTTATCCTCTTCTAGCAAAACAGCCACTTGTCTTAACAAGCCATTCAATAATAAATGCATAAAACAAAAAACTGCTTGCGACATATCAGAAAACATTCGATCGTCTTCTGATATTGTCCAAGCAGTTTTTATTTTGAAACTTGCTTAATTCTGTTCTTTAGAAACAATGCTTGTTCTTTTTCCGGCAAAAAGAAAGCTAGATAATACGACAAGTAAAAAGAAAGCGATGATTCCGACTGTCAATGCCATTTGACCGTATTCTCCTAGTTTCCCAAGTACAAGTCCTGGTACTAGATAATCAGTATCGGCAAATGTAGAAGAAGCGATTTTAAGATCTCCTAATACCGGAAGGATAAATAATGGCAACCAACTAATCAATAAGCTATTGAAAGCAGAACCTAATACCGCCCCTCTTCTACCGCCAGTCGAGTTGCCGAAAACACCAGAAGCAGCTCCGCAGAAGAAATGGCCAACTACTCCAGGGATGATAACTGTAGTCTGTAAGCCTATCATGGCAAACATCGATAGTGTTCCTACAAAGAAGCTGACAAAAAAGCCAATCAATACAGCATTAGGTGCATATGGAAAAACGATAGGGACATCTAACGCTGGTTTAGAATCAGGTACAAGTTTTTTAGCGATTCCTTGGAATGCTGGAACGATTTCTGCCAACACCATCCGAACCCCTTGAAGGACGATAACAAACCCTGCTGTAAATGTTCCAGCTTGGATCAATGCAAAGATTACAGCATTATCTCCATTGCTTAATTCTCTTTCAACAAATCCAGGACCTGCTAATAAGGCAAGTGCGACATATACGATTGACATCAAGAGCATGATCGATACAGTAGAATCTCGCAAAAAACTGAAACTTTTAGGAATCTTTATGTCCTCCGTAGAGCGGTCTTTATTTCCAAAGAACTTACCGATCCACCCGCTAGACGCGTAACCGATATTGCCGGTATGTCCTAGCGCAACTTGGTTGTTCCCAGTAATGTTTTTCATGAATGGTTGACAAAGTGCGGGCGTAATAGTTAATAGTGTTCCTTCAAAAATCCCTCCTAATAAGATCATCCACACGTTTGCAGTAAATCCAGCGCTTACTAAAATGACTGCTGTCAGACAAGAAACGTAAAGCATCGCTTGACCTGTAAGAAAAATAAATTTATATCTTGTGAATCGAGCAAGTAGAATATTCACGATCATCCCTACTAGCATGATCAAGGCAGTAGGTGTCCCGAATTGTTGTAAAGCAATCGCCACTACTGCTTCATTACTTGGAACTACACCTTGGGTATGCAGAGCCGTTTGGAACATCGAAGCGAAAGGGGTTAATGAATTACTGATCAGCCCAGCACCGCCAATCAATACTAAGAACCCGACAAATGTTTTAATGGTTCCTTGGATCACTTCTGAAAATTTCTTTTTTTGCAGAACAAGCCCAAGCAGTGCAATCAGAGAAACGAGGATGGAGGGCTGACTGACGATTGAAACAAACAAATTCAACAATTTATCCATTGATATTTCCTCCCTTGAATCATTTTTATTCTTTTGACAAAATCTGTTCTACTTTTTCTTTTACTTCATCACTATCGATGATCGATTGCAACGGCACGAGTTTTTCATCCGGTATAGAAGTAAGTGTATCTTTCAAAGAATGTTCAATGAAGAAATAATCCGCCATATCGCTAGATACACTCCCAACATCCGTATGACTTACTTCGAAATCGTCCACATCTGCTCCAAGATCTGCAAGAGCTTGTTTGATGTTCATCTCTACCATAAAACTTGTTCCTAATCCACTTTGACACACTGCAAAAATTTTCATGTTATTCGTCTCCCTTTTTTATGATTGCTAGTATTTCTTCTTTTGTTGAGGCTTGTAATAGCTGTTGAAGATTTTGTTTATTAGAAAGCAGCTTGGTTAAATTTGCCAACGCTCGAAGATGTGCCTCGTTATCGATAGCGGCTAAACAGATAAATAAGCTGATGGGGTGAGCAGGATCATCGATTAGATCAACTGGTTGTTGAAGTTTCAGCAAAGACATCCCTACTTCGTTTACGCCGTCTTCCGGACGAGCATGCGGCAGTGCGATGTGGTCACCGATGTGGATAAACGCACCATACTGCTCCACACGTTCAATCATCGCTTTGATATAACTCTTCTCTATTTTATTCTTTAATAATAGTGGCTGTGCGGCAAGTGTGATTGCTTCTTGCCATTTTTTTGGTTGATCGGATAATTGGATCATTTCTTCTGTTAATAATTCAGATAGCATAGGACGTTGATCCTCCTTCTTTTCTAAAAGTTTGTTCATTTTACGATTTAAGACTTGATAGAGCTTTTCTTCATCTACACCTTCTTTTAATTCGATATATGGAAGTAGCGCAGCTAGCAATTCTTGAGCAGAAGGCATGGAGAATCCTGGTATCAGCCAATCTCTTTGTACTTGATTGATCAGCTGGTTTTTTTCCAAGTCAGTCATGATTGGTTGTAGGACATACAGTGACTTTTTCTTATTCGTAAGCGTGAGAGGCACAGTAGAAAAAACAATATCGTAAGAAGTTTCATCAACCTCGTGCAAGCGATCAGCTGAATTGGTCTCTGTAAAAAGGATCATCGGGAATAATTGCTGAAGTTCGCTTTTTAAGATCAATGAAGAGCTAATGCCACTTGGACAGACGATCACGGCTCTTATTTTTCTGTTTCTTTCTTCTTCATCTACTTTTCTTATTTCTCCGCCGAATAGTATAGTGAAAAAACCAACCTCTTCTTCAGGGATGCTCTTCCCTATCCGTTTTTCTAACGGACGCAATGCTTTTCTTGTCATTTCATAGATGGTAGCATATTGATGTTTGATTTGATCAATCATCACATTAGGCAAGTAAAAAGAATAAGAAATACGAAAATAGGCAGGTACCAAGTGATAAAAGACATTCATCAATAATTCACGAAATGAATCAAATTCTATGGCCATCAGGAATTCCATGCGATGGATGACTTCTGAAGAACATTCCAGCAAAAAATCAAGCGCAGGCTCCTGGATATCTCCTTCAACAATGGAGGCTAAGCAAAGAGAGAAAAATAGAATCTCTGACTCTAGATGTTCGGAATAGCCTAAGCCAGTCAATACATGTCGACTGATGTCATTGATTGCAAGAGAAGCTAAAAGTTCAGCATCTTTTACCTTTTCTACAGATATTTTCCCCATTCGATTAGTGGTCAAACTTAAATAATACGCTAACTCATCCATTCGATTGGGTGCAAAGCGTAGATCTGATAGAGAGATTGTGTTATCTAACAAATCTCTAGCTTTTGCATAACAATCAAGAGAAAGCATTGCGTTTAAATACGTGAGACCAAATCTTCCAGCAAGCGATTGCATTAAACGAGCGGTGCGATTTTTTGCTTCCTTTCTCAATATTACTTCTGCCCCCAGTAGCCTAAAGCCTGCTTTTCTAGTATATGTCAGCTGACATTCTTCCCCTTCTAATTCCTTTCTTACTTTTTTGATATCCGATAGGACTGTTCCTTTAGAAACCTGAAGAAAGTCTTGAAAATGAAATACAGAAATAGGTATGGTATTCGAATAGACCATCAAATAAAGAAGATCTCTACGCTCTTGTTCGGTGTACACCGCTTCAAAGCGAGTGATATTCACGTATTTTTCTGCCCAGTCGATCGCTCGAAATTTTTTCAGACGGATATGGGTCTCATCCATATATTCGGCAAAGGGAGCTAGTTGGTTAATTGCCTCGTCTATATTTACTTCGATGATCTCGGCTGCTTTTTCTAGACTGATTTCTCTGGGTGTTTTCAGGAGATAACTAATTTTGTAATTCACAGCGCTGTTCACCTCCTATTTGTATTCTAGTATGATACCGCTTTTAAAGCGAGGATTGTTTGGTACAACTTACAGTTAGATTTTTTTTACGACTGTACTAAACGACCTCTATCGAGTTACATAAAAAAAGCAGGTGACCAAATGGCTCCCTGCTTTTATGAATTAATGATGATCGTGTTTATTTTTTGAAGTCAGTTCTTCAAATTTTTCTTTGACCTCTTCAACCGCTTTTTCGATATCTTTTTCGAGGTGATTAGGTTCGTTAGATTCTGATTCTTCTTCTACGGAATTTGAACCAGATAAAGCTGTTTCTTTGTTTTCTGTTTCACCGGAGTTTGTACCAGCTAATGATTCTTCTTTATCTTCTGTTTCACCAGAATTAGTACCTGCTAAAGCTACTTCATCTTCCGTTTTAGGGGCCATTGAACCTCTTAATCGTTTGTGTTTTTCACCATCATAATTTGTCATATTGGTTCCTCCTAGTAATTCTATACTTTTTCATCGTACAATAAGACAGTTTGTGCGTCAAAAAACAAACCCGATTCTTACAAATATGTCATGTTTTCATCTTTTATTTTCTGATTCTTGAATGTCTTTGATTCCTTCTTCCAAAATTTTCATCTGTAAGATTGTTTCTTCATCTTTAATGACTTTTTCAGCGCCATTGACTAATGTCTCGTAAATGCCTTCGTAGACGCGACTATAATCACCGACCTCGGAAATCACTTTTTCTTCATGATAATCCCCTTGTTCATCTATATAAGTCAATACACCGTAGTGTTCGGGCAAGTCGATCCCAAAGTCTTCATGATCAGGCATATAAAACATTTTAAGATGTTCTTCTTGCCGATCTTTCGTTTGTTTCACGAACATCCCCTTTTTTCCATAAACGACGAAACTTGGACGTTCTTTTATACGGAAATAACTGGATTTTATCGAAATTTTCATGTTTCCGTAGAAAAAGTCCAAATCGAAGTAATCATTCATTCGTCCTTTCCCTAATAGTTGACGAACATCATAGAGGATATCATCTGGTTCGCCGAAATAAGAAAGAACTTGGTCTACTGTATGACAAGCATGTCCATATAAATAGCTGTTTGCAGTAGAAAATTCATGTGTATTTTCTGGTACTTCCGGTCTGAAATAATCGTAATGCATTTCTACTTCTAAAATATCCCCTAATTTCCCGCTTTCGATTACTTTTTGGACTGTCAAGAAGTCAGAATCGAACCGTCTGTTTTGGTAACATTGGATAAATAGCCCTTTTTCTTTTGCTAATGCAAATAACTCTTCTGCTTCCTTTGAGGTTTCTGCAAAAGGTTTTTCTACCAATACATTCTTTCCATGTTCAAGTGCCATTTTTCCATATTCATAATGAAATTGACTTGGTGTAGTAATGACAACTAATTGGATCTCAGGATCATTCCAAAGATCAGACAACTGATCGGTATATTCGATGTCTTCAAATGTTTCCCACACTGGTTTAGATGGGGAAAAAATTTTTTTGATATTGATTTTGTCCGTAAGTTTTCTTGAAAATGGCAAATGATAGCGATTTGTACTCTTTCCATTGCCGAGATAAGCGATTGTAAGCATGATTTGTGCCTCCTTTTATTGTTGTTTTCAGTATATCTTAGAAAAATATAGAAAGTGTCTATAATAGCTATTCTGGCAAAAAAGTTCAGAAAAACATTTGTTATCATTTGGTTTGGTGAAATTTATGTTCAAAGTAAGGTAAAAAATCAAAAAGAGAGTGGCGGAACCAAGCATTTATCAGTAAGATAGAATTTGGAGGTCAGATCATGCTTATTGAAGAAAAATTAACCAAACAAGAGTTGTTTACCACGACAGAGAAACGGATCGCTGATTATATTCGGAGGAATATCGAAGCCACAGTCTACATGACGATTGAAGAATTAGCAAAAGCTACGTATACTTCCCATTCAGCTATCATTCGTTTATGCAAAAAAATGGGCTTCAGCGGATTTAAAGAATTTCGTTTCGAACTAGGACGGGAAGTTCATCAATTGATTGCCCAGTTTAATCAAACGATTGATCCTAATTTTCCTTTTTCAAGTGAAGATAACACACAGCAAATTGCAAAGAAAATGGCAGATTTGTCGATCCAGTCAATAAAAAAAGCGCAATTGCAGATCGAGCATCAAGATTTGGAAAACATCAGTAAAGTATTGAACAACGCACAGCGAATTTTTCTTTTTGCAAAAGGTGATTCCCAAATCACGGCAAGGAAGTTCCAGAATAAAATGGTCAAGTTGAATAAATTTTTGATCTTGGCCGAAGAATATAGCGATTCTTCTTGGAATGCAGCCAATTTGACTAGCGAGGATTGCGCAGTTTTTATTAGCTACAGCGGTCGTATTCATCATTATGAACGGATAATGACCTATCTAAAGCATGTAGGAGCTCCAACATTATTGATTACCGGAAATCAGCATTCAGAAATGGCCAAACAGGCTGATATGTGTCTTGTTATATCGCAGGAGGAATATGATTTTGCTAAAGTAGCGACTTTCTCCTCTCAAATTGCCTTCGATTACGTATTAAATACGTTATTCTCAGTGATATATTCTCAAAATTTTGAAGAGAATATCCGCAACTTGAAAAACAAACAAGAATTGATGCAAAAAGGCCTTCTTAAAGAATATCGGAAAAATTGAGATAAGCTTTCTTTGATATCGTTATAAATATAGACTGGCTGAAGTTTTCTTTTTCAAACTTCAGCCAGTCTATTTGTTTACGCATTGATTTGAATATATCTATCATAGAAAAGAGACACAGTTACCTTCTGTTTCTTATTTTAAATGTCTGCCGAAAAAGATAAATAAGAAACAGAAAAATCAGTATACTTATAGTTATCAATCCGTACAGGAAGAAACGTTTGTTCTCAGATACTTTCTGTACTTCTTTCTGTACTTTTTTTGCATGATAAGGAACGCGATGCCCTCTGACAAGTAAGCGATGACTGTTGATCATATAAGGTGTACAAGTCAGTAGTGTCACGAAATCCTTCCCTTTTTCGATTCTCAGGTCTTTTGTATCAGTTGGTTCTACCGTCTTTATCTGATCGACTTGATAAGCAAGTGTCTGTCCGTTGATCTCGATATAGAAAGAATCACCGAAAGTCAGTTTTGGCAAGTCAGTGAACAACTTTGCTTGAGGCAGTCCCCGATGACTGGAAATAACGGCATGCGTACTTTCTCCCCCAGTAGGATAAGATGTCCCTTCCAATAACGAAGCGCCTTTTTCTAGCAGCACGGTATTTGTTTCGTCAAAAATCGGTAAATGGACATTGATTTCAGGAATCGTCAGAACGCCGATCGTATGTTTTTCAAAATAGGTTTTGTCCATTTTCACTGGTTCCTTTTTCTTAGTAAAGGGATCGACACCGGGATTTCCTCCTTTTTTTGCTAATTGCTGGTTTTTCTTTGTCATGTCTTTTTGGATTTTGGCCATGACTGCTTCATTTTCTTTTACTGCTTGTTGCTGATAATGAGAGATGATTTGCTGATCTAGGTAGTTATTCAGCGCATCGCTAACGAATGGATAAGCCAAGACGCCTATCCCTGACAGAAGCAGAAGAATCATTAGCAGGTCTAGATAGTTCCTTTTCTTTTGTTTCATTTGTGTTCTCCTTGTGCTGACTAGTTGTTAATAAAAGAAAAAGGAGCAATTGCGTAAGCCACTGCTCCTCTTTCCAATTCATGTACAAAGATTAAATCTGACTATGCTTGCGTCTAGCAAAGTACAATCCAGCAATCAATAGAAGGATCACTCCTGCACCAATATAAAGATAGATTCCCTTACCACCTGTTGAAGGAAGTGTACCTTTGTGTTTATTTGGTATTTTTTCAGGAGAAATCAACTGTCCTGCTGTTGCGTAAGATTGTTCATCGACAGTAAATGCTACGCGGTTTGCCAATGGAACATAATTTTCTGGTGCTTTCGTTTCTTCCAGATAGTACGTGCCGTATTTGAGACCTGTCACATCAACTAAACCGTTGTTTGTGGTTGTAAAAACTGTTGCTGATTCTTTCGTCGAAACCCAGTTGACGGCTTTTGTAGATGGGTCGATCGACAAATAGTTGGCTGTGTCACTCTCTTGATCACGAACGACGAATTCTGCTCCAGCAAGTGTTTGATCTGATGCAACATCACCATCTACTTTGACAAATCGTTTGCCGCCAGTAACGACATCGACTGACGGTGGTGTTTGATCATTTGTATGTCCGTTATCGACATTTGCTTGGTTAGAAAACCCTTTTGTTGGATCTGCTTTTTCGTTCAAATACATATAGTAAACAAATTTCAGCGTACCACCAGGAGTGAGTGAAGGAATATAATTCGGATCAACTGAAACCGTGAATCCGTTTGTTTGTTCAGTGACAGAATAATTTGTTGGATCGATTTCTTTATCCCCATCATACAAGACATACGCATACGTTCCTGAAGTTTCATGATCAAATGTCAAAGCAGCGTCATGAGTATCAATGAGTTTGAATGTCGTGTACTTGTTTTGTGTTCCTTCTTTATCAGCGATACCTAAAGGAATATTAACAGAGATCTCATATTGGATTTTTTCTCCGATTGCGACATCTTTTCCATTCAATTGTGGAGTTGTCTTATCGACTTTGGACGTATCATTTTTGATTGTCTTTTCTACAGGTGTTTGACTATTTGCCAAGATCTCAAACGGTGTGTTTGTTTGATTGTCAATCATTTCTGCATTATCAGGAGCTTTTCCTTCTTCTAAATTATATTTTCCAACCTCTAAATGATTGACGATCAACTGTCCTTTTTCAATCGTTGCCTCGGCAAAGTCATTGTTGCCGATATCATAAGAATGACCAGTAATGAAATGTTTGGCTTTCGTTTGATCCGTTGTCCAAGTGTACAATCCATCTGTGACGCTTTGGATATATTTTTTGACGCTTGGTGTTCCTTCTTCTTTAGAAATAATGAATGCTGCACCGTTTAGTGCTTCGTTTTCGGCAGTACCGACTTTGGTTACTTTCAACGTTCCATCATTACCAACTATATTTTTAGGATAGAGATGGATAGTGTCCAATTCTTCTGTCCCATATTTATAAGAGCCATCTGTTTGTTTGATCATCTCATATACAGGAAAAGCGAGCACCATGTTTGTGGCAGCTGTCACTCCGTCTTTTGGTTCTTCTTTGATTGTGTAGACTGCATCTGTCCCATTTTGTTTTTTAGGTAAAGATAAAGTCACATTTCCATCCGCATCTGTCGTTCCTGATGCAATTGGTGTACCAGGAGTCAGAGATTGGACTGCTTGTTTTGCTACATCCACCGACGCTCCTTTCTCCCGTTGCGCATAAAATTCTGGAGTGACGTTATAAACAGAAAATGAAATATCGGCTAATCCTTGGTATTGATCGAATTCGCTCATTTCTTTTCCACTGTTTTGAATCAAAGGATCGGGTAAATCAGTCATTTTCTTTTTATGGAGAATGACTTGAGCTGCTGTATCCTCCGCAAACACTCTTTTTGCACCGAAGCTACTTGTGATTAATGGTAAAATAAGAAAAAGTGCGCCTAATATAATGCTTATTTTTTTATGATTTTTCATTTTGTCACTCCTGTTCTTTTTTTAATAAACAACCATATTGCAAGGCTTGCGAACACCATGCCAACAACGACTAGAAGGATGTTTTTCGTTTCGTTTGTTTTAGGAAGAAATGGACGACTATTTTCTTTTCTGTTCACTACTTTCAATCTACCGACAGTCTCTTTATCCTCAGAGAGACTAGTTGAAATGGTAAACGGAATTTCTGTTTCACTTAAAATATAACCAGATGGTGCTTTGAGCTCTTTTAACCAGTAATCTCCTGTTCTCAACCCGATAATGGAAAAAGCGCCATTTTTATCGGAGGTCAGGTGAAGCGCATCTGATTCGTTACTTGTCCACTTGTATCCATTGGCTGTTCGCTGGAGGTAATTTCCTGCTTTGTTTTTAATAAGGAATACTGCGCCAGCTAATCGTTTGTTTGGTTTATTTGTCTCGATTTTGACAAATTGCTTACTCCCTGTATATACAGAGACTTTCTTTGTACTGATACCAAAACCAAAATCTAGTGTTCCGTTGTTATTGATTTCCTTGTTCGCCTGAGCTGTACTGTTTAGCTGCATCTGATAAGAAATATTCAGGTTTTTTCCAGCATATTTTTCTAGCGAAGGAATCGAAAATGCAATTTCAAATCCGTGTGGTTTCGTGTGTATGACAAATCCTTCTGATAGCTTTTGTCCATTCGATGAAATCGTTAGACTATTAGGTAAAAACGTTAATGCTCCATCCGCACTATCTGATAATACGAACTTTTGATAGTCTAAGATATTCATAGGGATCGTCGTGTGCAAGGAATAAGTGATTTTGTCACCAATCGTAAAATCATCCCTCGATTCTTCTAATACCTTTTCAAAAGGAGGATCAGGGTAGTTATTTTCTTCATTTTTAGGATACAAATGGATAGATGAAAGTTCTTGATCGTTTTGTCCATATACAGGTAGAACAACTACCATGTTCTCTGCTTTTTCTTTGACGACTTCTGGTGCTTTGGATTCAATAAAAAGATACGCTTTCTCTCTTTTTTTATGATCTTTGACAGGTAGAGAAAAAGAAGCAATACCATCTTCGTTGTTCAGAGTTTCGGTCGTTGCTTCTGCGATAAACGTGCCAGAAGACACACCGTTTTTTGCAATCTCTGTTTGTGCTTCCTCTACTGTTTTCCCCTTTTCTCGTAAATGGTAAAAAGATTCTGTGACATCATAAACTTGAAATGTGGCTCCATTCAATCCCCGATACGTTTGCAATAACTCTTTTTCTTGTCCATCACTTGGCTGGTTTTCCGGTAGTTGGCCATTTGGAAACAGTAATTTGTGCAAAGTGATCTGGACCATATCTGGTTCTGTTGCTGTTACTGCCTGAGTAAAAACAGGTTTAAATAGTAATAAGAAGAGACACATACTAAGCCAACCAAGTTTTTTCATATTAGCTGCCCCCTCTTTCTTTTTTGAAAAAAAGATACCAAATAGAAAATGTACAACCAATCATCCCTACTAGATAGATTCCTAAGCGGCCAATTCCTCCCGTTTCAGGTAATGGTACTTTTGCCTGATTCGTGATGTCTAAAGAAATCTGGTTGTTTTTGGCTCCTGGTGAAAGAACAGACTCATAATCTTGTCCCTCCACTTGAATCGATCCATCTTCTTTTATGATGATAGTAACTGGATCTTTTAGTCCTTGGTATCCTCCTGGTGTAAAGGTTTCGGTCAGCTTATAAGTTCCAGGTTTTAAATTTTCGAATAGAAAGGTGTCCGTTTCTTGTCCATCTTTTGGCAATTCTAAGTCTATTTCTGGTCCTTGCAGTCTGAATTTGGCTCCTTTTAATGCCTGTCCGTTGTCTTCCTTTTTGTGTACTGTCAGGTCAAACGCTTTTAATCGATTTTGATGAGTAAGCGTCCACATGCCATTCGTTGTCTCGATGTTTTTCCCCGTGTAAATAATCTTTCCATATTTATCGATTTGGAATTCATAATTTCCCGGTGAAGTATCATATCCTGCAGGACCAGCTGTCTCAACGACTCGATATTCTCCAGGTGTGAGTGAATCAAAAATGGCAAGACCTTTTTCATTCGTTGTCTGGTTGTCCATTGGCTGATAAGCACCGTTTGCTTCTTTTTTCTGTAGGGCAAAAGCTGCACCTTTAAGATTCATCTCTTTGCCCGTCCCTTGCATCGTATACTTACGTACTGCTATAGGAATTTCAATAAAAGGATTTTCAATGGTCAACTGAATCGTATCATCGGAAGTAGTGACTATTTTTCCATCAACGGTTACCGTACCATTAGAAGCAATCTTGATTTTCCAAGTAGTCTTTTTGCTTAATTCATGTCCTTCTGGAGCTTTTGTTTCTGTCAGTGTATAAGTCATTTCTTTTTGCAATTTGACATTTTCCGGAAGAGAATAGGTCCCATCACCATTATCAGTTAGTAAAGTATCAATAGAATCTCCTGTTAATTTGAAAACAGCGCCAATGAGATCCTTTTCTCCTGTAGAGGAATTTTTCGTTATTTTTAAGTCTAACGGTGTGAATTGTTTAGTATTCTTCCATGTCAGTGCATCTATTTGTTGAGAATCATATCCTGGTACAGGAAGTTCTTTGATTGTTTGGTAACTGAATGCTTGACCTTGATTATTGTATTGAGGCAGTGATAGTATCTCTTGATAACTTTCTCCACTATTTGCAGACAGTTTTTCGACGTCTGCACGTTCCCACGTATTTGCAGTATCTTTAGTTGGTTTAGTGATGCGGATATATCCGTTTTTCCAAGCTGCAGCATCTGTTGTATGGTTCCGTTGGATTTCAAAAGTGACTTGATCTGGACGATTAGCTGGATTATTGTCAAATTCTTCCCATAATTTTTTGATGTGAAGATTGACTCCTGGAGCTTTAGCAGATGGTATACCGAATTCAGCTAGTTCGTCAGTGTCAATACTTGGTTGAAAAGTCGTCCTACCGTTCATTTGATACCAGAAATTTGGATGGAAGTCCTCATTTTCTGTTTGGATTCTCACTTGGTAATGGATTTGGATTTCTTGGTCTTTTCCTAAATAGATCTGATTGCTCTTGATGGTATTTCCTTCTATGGAAATAGATGGAGTGACCGTTGTAGGACTTGTCCCCACACTCTTGACTGAAAGTGTACCAGGCTGATAAATGAATGGTTCTGCGATTGGATCATTTATTTGTCCATTGCTTACAGTTGCTGAGATCTGTACAGCTTTTTTGGCTAGGTATTCAGAGATATCTGTTGCATGATCAGCTGATTCATAGTAAAGATCGCCTTTTTCATCTGATGAAACCATTTGTCGCATACGAGACTCTACTTCTGCTTTTGAGAGACTAGCTGCCGGATCGCTTTGAAGTTGGATGCCAAGACCATGTATTTCGATTCCTCGTTCTTTGAGTGCCATCGCTTCTCCGATGGTTGCGATAAACGTACTGTCGATTCTTCTGGATAGATTGTTTTGGTCAGGTGCATCATAGCTTCTTGCAATTCGAGAAGTATTTCCCGGCTGATCTTGCGTATTAGAAAACTGAGTTCCGTAATAATTGCTGCTTGATTGTGCGTGTACCCGCTGTACTTCATAGGAAAATGTTGGTACACCATCCGTCAGCAAAACGATCACTTTTTTATGTCCATTTGGAACGGATAGCATGTTTCCTGCATCTCTTAGTGCTTTTTGTGTAAAAGTACCACCATTTGTCCGTGAAGGTGTAATGGATTTTACTTGATTTTTCACTGAATCAAATGAACCCATCTGTACTGCACCGTTACTGTAGCTATATCCTTCGCTTGAGTAGCCGACATATCCCATATTGATTTTGTCTGTGATACCGCTATCTGCTAAAGTATCGACAAAACGATCGACACCGATTTTTACTTCACCGATCCGATCATTGTCGTTCATACTTCCTGACCAGTCTACGACCAATACGAGATCAAGAGGTGTGATATCTTTTTGTACATTTCCACGGGCATTCAAATAAACATCAAATAATCCAGGTGTAGTTGTCTCCTTTGCAAACTTACGTATCGCATAGTCTGCTTGATTGCCTGTTCCCCCGTATTCGATATACGAATGAGTCCGATCATTAGGATCTCCATCCCAAGAATTTATCCCATCCCATTGATTTGATCCATTTTTATTACCTTGGTGATCAAGAACATTTGTATTTCCTGTAGGTTGCCAATTGGCTTTAGGATAAGTGCCTTGATCATCTGTCGTATACTCTGTAGAAATCGTCTGGTTAGTTGAAACAGTCACAGCCGGCAAAGACAATCTAGGCAATGTAAAGGGGCTGACAGAATTTTCATTTTCTTCTGATACTCCTTCTTTTGTTTCGTCTGTATTTGATGTTGACACTTCTGTCTCTTTCTTGTGTTCTTTCGCATCAGTAATGTCATACTCTTTATTATCGACGATCAGCTTATTTGTCTGGCTATGATAAAGTGTTGGATCGATTGGAAGACTTAGATTGATCGTTTGTTTAGTATTTGGTGAGATTTCCAGCATGGTTTTCCCGCTTTTTACCTGATAAGCATAGCCATCTCCTTCCTTTCTTTCCACATCACTTAAGTAATTCTCAACTAGACCAATTTCCTTCTCTACCTTTTTTGTACTGTTGTTATTCGCATTTAGTTTGACGTTCAGTGCTTTTTTCCCAGATTGATCTGAAGTGATTTCAGCTGAAATGATTTCTAACATTGTTGGATTATCTGCAGCTTCTGCTATTGCAGTTACAGGCAGGATGTTCGATAAACTCAATAATATCAGCACAAAAACAACTTTCAGCTTCTTCCCTGTGGTCGTCATTTTTCCCCTCCTTTTTCTTTTTTTCTGTTTTGACGTGAATAGTGAAAATTATTAAAATAAACAGGCGTTACATAATTTTATTTATTTTAATATGATAATTATTATACGAAGGGCGCTAAAGGGAATCACACCAATTTTCATACCAATTGGTTTCATTTATGAAGTTGATTCCTTCGATTATTGAGCGTTTCATTGAAAGAAAAGGGTTGAGGGAGAAAAACATATGATCAGGTTGTTGGAAGGAAACTATAGAAAGATGGAAAAAATCATTCGAATTCTGTCCATTTCTGACAAGTGGATGACTAAAAAAGAACTTGCCAAACGAATTGGTAGTTCAGAATCTACATTTGTAAGGTATATCGAAGAGATCAAAATCCGCTGGGGAACGGATATAACGATTCAATCTTCACAAAAATTGGGGTATCGTCTTGAACATTTGAATGTACCAGCTTATTTAAATGTTCTGATGGAAATGTCACAAAGTTCTACAAATAGTCGTCTATTAAATGAAATCATTGTCAATCCGGGCAAAACGATCGAGTATTATTGTGAAAAAATCTCGATTAGTCGTTCTTCTTTTACGCGTAAGTTGAAACAATGCAATCAAATTTTAGAAAGCTATTTATTAAAAGTAATCGTCGATCAAGGGTTTCAGTTGACTAGCCTGAAAAGTGAGCTCCAGCTGCGTATCTTTGTCACCTTTTTCTTTTTAAGTTACTACGGAAGACGCACGTTGCCATTTCCAATCGAAAAAAAGAAGATCAAAGAAATTATGGTCAAGAATAATTGTCAGTTGAATTTGTTTCAGGAAGAAAGTCCTTATGAGCAATCTTTCTTTATTATGTATTTTGTTGTGCATCTTATGCGGGAATCACAAGGAAATCCATTCGAATGGAAAGCTGGAGACTCTTATGTACAGTTGATAAATATCGATAAAAAAGACTTTTTGATCTTGAAAAATCTTTTAGGGAAATTGAAGTACAGCAGCTATATAAAAGTAGTGAACTATTTTGTCAATACGATTTTTTCGGAATTTTCGGAGAAAGAAAAAAATGAAATCAGTGAACAAATACGAAGAAATATATCCTACTGTTCATTTTCATCTGCTGATTGCAAAGAAAAAAACGAAGAATTTGTTGTTCGACTCTTAACTCAAATTTATTTTTTCTCACGTATCTTCCCATACGACACGACTCATTTGACGATTCGCGCCACTTACTTTGCAGAACAGATGCAACATCGCCATATACGTCTATATGCTGGATTTCGTGCAGAACTTCAATTTTATTCCACCCTACTGAATCGAAATTTGATTTGTTATTTATCTAGCTATATATTTTGGATGCTTATCGGTAATCCTGAAATACACCATTATACTTCAGATAAAAAAATACTAATCGTCAGTGATTTAAGTCTTCGACATAGTCGATACATTGAAAAATATGTCAGTGATGTTCTTGCTGTGCATAAGATTCACTCTGAAACAACTGCTATCACTGAAGATCAACTTTCGAAGTACAATCTTCTTGAGTATGACCTGATCGTCACGAATCAACCAATTCCGAATACCCATGTTCCTTATATGTTGATTGATGATAGTGTGTCATTCGCAAATGAAGAAGAACTGATCCGCTTATTTGAACTATAAACAATCAAAAAACAGCCATGTATACTCTACTATCCTGATAAAAATATCAGGACAAATAGACATAGCTGTTTCTTTTTATTGTATACCTTCAGCAATCCAACGAGATTTATAGCGAAAGTCTTTTAACAACTCTTCTTTTGTCCAATTATTTGCAATGAGATCCGTCAATGTGTTCATTACGAGGGACATGGAAAAGTATAGGAAACTAACTGCTTCTTCCGACGATTGAATGGAGAAATGATTGATTCTTAATAATTCCAGCCATTTTTTGTTCATTGGAGAATCAGCCGATAGTTCTCTACGTTTGGTTGTCTGCTGATCATTTCGCTGGGTTAACAAGTATAACCTTTGCCAATAGATACTTTCGTGATCTAAGTCGCAGCACCCCTCTAAATATTTTTCGATCCCCAAAAAGAAATGTTGTTTGTTTTCGCTAATGAATTTTAAGATATCTTGATGGACTATGTGAGAACTGCTTTTGATCGTATACAAATAAGCATCTTCCAAATCTTGAAAATATTTATAAAAAGCACCGCGCGACATCCCCATCTTGTCAACAATCTCTGAGACTTTGACTTGGCTGATGTGCTGTGAGCAAAATATCTCCAGTAATAGGTCATCGATTCTCTGTTTCTTTGCGTTCGATAAATTGAAAAAAGTTTCTTTTGGCATCCACATCTCTCCTTTATCTCTGATTATACGTGGATAGCCCTTCATTGTCATGAAGGATTCATTCCTTCTTTTTCTCTTCTTCTGTCAAGTACCCATCTTCCATTCGATAAACGCGATCACTCCATTGAATCATACGGACATCATGAGTAACCATAATAGTTGCTTTTTGTTTCTCATGAGCTTCTTTAACTAGTAATTTGACGACTTCATATGCATGATCTGTATCCAAACTAGCTGTTGGTTCGTCTGCTAAGATCAAGCTTGGCTCATTATATAAAGCGCGAGCAATTGCCACTCTCTGTCTTTCTCCACCAGAAAGGTCTTTAGGATAACTATTTTTAAGTGACTGGATATCTAAAGATTGCAGCAAGGAATCGATTTTTGTTGAATCTTCTTTTTTTGAAGTAACTTGGTCAACTAGTTCAAATTGTTCCTTTACCGTTAAAAAAGGAATCAAATTAGAGCTTTGGAGAATAAATCCAATTTCTTTAAAGCGTAAATCTGCTCGTTTTTTTTCTGGAAGCTCAGTTAGAGAGTGACCGTTGATCACTATTTCTCCGGAAGTCGGTGTTTGCAATCCTCCTGAAATGGTAAGGAAAGTACTTTTACCTGAACCGGAAGGACCAATGATGCTGACGAATTCTCCTTCCTTTACATAAAAATCAATTGCTTTCAAAGCTGAGACCTTTGTATGACCAGAACCAAATGTTTTGGTAACTTTTTTCATCGTTAATATTTTTTTCATTTTTATTAACCTCCTATTGCTGTAATTGGGTCTACTTTGGTTATCGTACGTATCGAAAACAATCCGCCTAGCATTGCGACAATGATCAAAATCCCACTATATAGCAACCATTGTGACCAAAAAACAGCAAAAGGCATCGCGCTTGGTAAAATCAGACTAGCCAAATAAGCAAACAAAAGAGCAAGCAGAACGCCTACCACCCCAACAATAAAGGACTGTGCTACTAAAGATTTAGCGATGAAGAAATTTTTAATCCCTTGTGCTTTCATTACTCCAAAAATAGCAGTCTTCTGAAGTGTCATCACGTACATGAAAATACCGACCACGGCAGCAACCACTAAGAACAAAAAGTATATCATCGCATTTAAGGTCATATTTTGGGCAGAATAGCCAGGAATACTTTCAATGAATGTCCCAATAGTTAATAACTGTAGATCCTTCGATGTTTTTTCTTTCGAAATTTTAGCTGAATCCTTTATTACGATCCCATTGATCGGCTGTTCTTCTTCAGAAGCAAACGGCTGTTTTCCATACTTCAAAGCAGTCCACGTATCTAGGGATGCATAGATGACGGGAGAAACTGTGTAATAAGTTTCAGGAAAGATACCGACAATCGTCAAAGGATCGTCGTAACTGCCAATTTTGATCGTATCTCCAATTTTATAGCCTGAATCAGCCAGATTTTGAGAGATGATGATTTCATTCTTTGTTTTAAATTCATGCCCTTTCGTGAGTTTTGGTAATAAAAATGCTTCTTTCGTTGTGCCGAAAACTGTAACATTTTCTTTATTTTTTCCTTTGATTGCTCCGCTGTACAATCCGATTGGTGCTTTCTCTCCTCCTTCAATGTATTTCAGATCTCCTCTTGTTAATTGTGAAGCTGCAAATACTTGATTTGCATCCTCCGACAAAACAATCTCTTGTGCGTCCCAATCATCGATTGCTTTTTTAAACTCTTCTGAAAGTCCATTCGCTAGTCCTGACAACATGAATACGACATACGCAATCAAGAACATAATACCGACGATCAAGCCATATCGTAATTTAGAATAGCGAATTTCTTTGATAGCTAGAAACATTTGTTTTTCCTCCCTATGATAGATTGATAGTGACAAAATGTCACTCGTTGAATAGTGTAACTTCAAAGTGACATTTTGTCACTTATGTTGTTTTTTTCTTATCAATAAATTGTCTAAGACATCTTTCGATAAAACCTTAACATGAGTCATAAAAAATTTATTTAAGCCAATTTTATGCTTTCCATGATAAACTAAAGTGACCAAATGAATGAGGTGGGAAAATGATCAAACTGTTAGTAATAGAAGACGATAAGGTATTATCCAATAATATAAAAGAAATACTCACAACAATTGGCGAGATAACACAAGTTTATAACGGTAGTGAAGGACTGTTTGAGTTGGAAAGCGGTGTTTATGACCTTGCAATCTTGGATTTGATGATGCCGGAAATGAATGGTTATGAAGTCCTAGCAAAGTTACGGAAAGAAAAAATACAGACTCCTGTATTGATTTTGACAGCAAAAGATAGTTTGGAAGATAAGATTGAAGGATTTGAACGTGGTGCAGATGATTATCTGACAAAACCGTTCTATCGAGAAGAATTGATCATGCGCGTGAAAGCATTATTGAAACGATCGCTTGGTCTCTTTGATGAAAACATTCTGAAGTATAAGGATATCAGTTGTGATCTAAAAAGTAATGAAGTATTGTACAAAGAACAAGTTTTGCCCATACAAGGAAAAGAGTTTGAATTACTCGTTTATTTTTTACAAAATAAAGGAATCATTTTGACAAAAGAGCAGATATTTGATCGGATCTGGGGATTTGATTCTGATACGACGATTACAGTTGTTGAAGTTTACATGAGCAATTTACGGAAACATCTACGCAGTACTGGACTAGATAAAGAAATCAAAACTTTACGTAATGTTGGTTATATATTGCAAGGGGTGTGATGCAATGAATGGAGATATTACGCGTAAGCAACGTAGCCGTTTTTTTATAACGAATGTAGCTGCATTTGCTTTGATCTTTTTTCTTCTGGGGTTCATTACTTTACAGATATTGAACCAATCTGCGTATAGAGAAACGGATCTTTCATTAGAGAAAACAGATTTTGATTCTCGGACAGTACAATTAGAGATACAAAGGTATCAGCGAGGTGATCCCTTTTTGAACCCGAATCAAATGGAACAAAACAGAACAAACATGGAACAACCATTGATGGAACCATCAAATGACCGATTTAACACTCAAGTGATCTTGTGGTCTGAAAATGGTGAGATATTGAATAAGGCAGCTATTGGTGGACGCTTCAATCAGATCAAAGAATTAAAAATGGATACAAAAAATCTGAATACCATCCAAAATATTGAATTAAATGAAGAAAACGACTCGTCTACCCTCTCCTTCCGCTCGATAACGAAAAAAGCAGAGACGAATCAAGTTGGTGTTGCCTATATCCAAATTTTAGAAAATACAAATCAAATCAAAAATTCATTAGCAACTTTTCGCACAATTATGATTTTGTGTATGGTTGTTTTCTGGCTTATCTCAATTGGCATTAGTTATTACTTGTCTAGTCTAAGCATGCGCCCTATCATTCTTTCTTGGAGAAGACAAAAAGAATTTGTCGAAAATGCTTCTCATGAATTACGTACACCGTTAACGATTATTCAAAATAGTTTGGAACATCTATTTACCAAACCTGATCATACCATCATTGAGGAATCTGAAAGTATTGCTCAAGCATTGTCAGAGACGAGACGGCTCACTGGATTGACTTCAGATCTGCTGACGATTGCCCGAAATCATTCTGATCAGCAGCTACTTTCAAAACAAATGATCAATACACAGGAATATATCGAAAACCTTGTTAAACCATTTCAAGAGATGGCCACCATAGACGGAAAGGAGTTTATCCTTCATAACGAGGCAACATCAGAAGTACCAATTGACGAAAAAAAGATCCATCAAGTTTTGGTTATTTTGCTAGATAATGCCTTAAAATATACGAATCCAAAAGATAAAATTATTTTAGATTCGTCTGTTAACCATAAAGAATGGCTGATTCACGTAAAGAATACTGGCCCTTCTATCAGTGAAGAAGATCAAGTAAGAATCTTTGATCGATTTTATCGGGAAGATCAATCTCGTGCGAAGGAAACTGGCGGTTACGGACTTGGATTGGCGATTGCAAAACAGATAATCGAACAGCACCACGGACAAATTTCTGTATCCAATTATCTTCCACAAGGAGTTGATTTTAAAGTCCAATTACCGTTGAAGCCTAAAAAATAATGCTTAACTCTAAAACATACTAGGAACAGGGCTGTGACAATAATCTTGTCACAGCCCTGTTTTCCGAATAAACGGTGTTCCAGAAGTAGCTTCTTCGGAAATAAGCCGAAATTTCACAAAAATTTGAGAAACAAATTTCGTAAATTCCTTCTTATTTCTTGAAGCGGACCTCTTCTGTCACAACCTCTTTAGCTTACGCTTAAGATTTTTTATTGCGGTCTTCAATGTGTACATCACCGCTTGTGTCAATATCCAATTCTTCTCGGCTAACATCTTCTGTCACTTTTTCAACGTCTTCATGTTCTTCTTTATGAATTCCCACTTCTTCACGAACAACTGTATGTTTGCTAACATCTACTTGCTCTTCTTTGATTGGGATAGTGATTGTGTCATCTTCCAAGTTTTCGTCTGTACCCTGTGAAGATGGATCTGTTACTGGTTTGCGCTCGATGACGATTTCTTCACGTTTGACCGGTACTTCTACCGTTTCAGTATCGTTGACCACATGTTTGTGGATGTCGACTTCTCCAGTGGTAACATCATGTGTATTTACATCTAATTTTTCTTCTTTTAGTTGAATCGTATCATCATCTAGATTTGGTTTGCGATCAATGTCTTCAGTCTCTCTTGTACTCATAGAATCAGCTTCGCCAGGTACGTCCATCGGATCAGTTCCTGGTGTCATATTCAATGGATCTGTTGTATTTTGAAAGCCTGTCGTGCCATCTACGTCCATTGGATCAGTGCCAGTCCCAGTCCCTAGTCCTGTTCCCATTGTGCTTGCCGAGGTAACTGTATCTTGCGTATCTATTGTGTCTTTTGTTGTTTCTGGCTGACGATAGCCTTTTACTGTGATGACAAATTTTCCAGCAGAAATATCTCCTCTATACTGATATAAAGGATCATTTTCTGGCGTAGCCGTCTCAGAATCATAGGTATCAAAAGAAAAAGTGTCTTTTATTCTTTCCCATAAAGAACGATCTTCTTCGCCATCCATCCGATTCTCATCTGTTTCAACATCTATACCGGATAATCCGTCGAATCCCAGTCTAGTTGCTGCTTCATCAGTAGTATAAATAACGATATCATCTCGATCATACCCTTCGTTACGTAATCGTTCGATTACTGATAATGCTTCATCCCTTGTGCTGTAGCTACCGATGACTGTTAAATTTTTGTCTTCCATGTAAATTCCTCCTAGCAAATAGATTTATGATTGGTATATTTTTACTTATAAATTTATTCTATAGGAGACGATTGATTTCTACAAATATTTAGATTGGAATTAGATTAAAACGTTTTAATTGAAATTTCGGAATATCTATGCTAATAGCAAAATATATATCACTAAAATACTCATTTGTGCATTTATTCCTATAGGAAATTTTTTGAAAAAAATCCTTATATTTCCATTTATTACGATTGTCTCATTTATCCAATCCGTGAATAAGTAAGCTACTTATATAGATAAAGAGACTGATTCCCAGTATAATCATTCCTATCATAGGATAAATTCCTATGTAAGGTGAGGAAGTCCCAGCTATTTCTAATATTCCTTTAAGAATCATCCCGACGATATAGCTAGTCAAACCAGTATTGAATAAATTGAAAGCCAAGCGATTTTGAAAAGTATTTAATATTTTTTTGAAAATAAAAAGGAATGCCCCTCCTACCATTGGAATAACCCAGACCCATCTCAAGGCTTGTGAAGTGACCCCGTGGCTAAAATGATGATAAATCCATTGAAAGATGAAAAGAAGGACTGAACTAATAAAATAACTATAAAATGTTTTTTTCTTATTCATAACTATACCCCTTTTCTTAACCTATAAAAACGATATCACTGACAGATCGTTCAGAGTTTCCGCTTCCGCCGACTGTTTGATTAATGACTTTTCCATTGAAATAAAGTGTTGTTGATCCTCCACCATCCAAATTATATGCGGTTTTTGCTCCGTGATTTTTCAATACAGTTGCTAGTTCGCTGAGACTCAACCCTTGACTATCATCTGTTTGACCTTCTGAAACAACAACGAGATAATGGTTTGTTCCAACTTGAGCAATTGCGGTTCGTGGATTACTTTTCATCGACTGCGACACTTCCTCATCTTCAGAAACAGTGACTTCTCCATTTTCAACTAAAGCAGGACCAAAAGATAAAACTTGTTGTACGTCTTCTTCTACTAGCTTCTCAGCAGATGTTTCTGCTTCTTTTATTATTGAGAAATCACCATTTTTATCAATTACTAAGTCTTCTTTCGTTTCATCATCACTAGGTGTATCACGATATAGTGTGCCATTTCTAAGTACATATCCTTTATCTCTAAAACCATAATAATCTCCGTTTATCGCTAAAATTGCTTGTTGTTCTTGTGCGATCGCAGATGTAGTTTCTTTGATGTTGCGTCCATACGTATTGTTTGCCAAAGCTGTTTTTAAATAGCTAGAATCGCTTACTGTAATATCAGCAACATAAACTGTGGTTTCATCAACACGTTCTGAAGATAATGTGATATTGATATTTTCATCTTGGTAGCTATTATCTGTAATCACTGGTTCAAAAGAACTTGAGTTACTCGTGCTTTTTGTGTCTGTCGTCGAGCTGGAAGTCTCTTTGGATATCGTTTCTACTGATGCTATTTCCTGAGGCAAAACAAATGTTTTTAGTAATATATAACTTGAACTTCCTAAAAAGAAAACACTCGATAGACATGCCCACATATATTTTTTTCTTAAAAAAAGTTTCATATAAATTTCCTCCTAACGAAAGACTATGCGCCTTTGAATAGAAAAACTGGCAAAAAACAATAAAATATCTACAACAGCCTTACAAAGCAAAAGCGATTGAATAATAACCGAAAGGATTGACACACCTAGCCAACTTAAAATTAGTTGAAAGAGAAACAATAAGCTGTATTTATAAAAAGCAGTATGGGCTCTTTGCTTTCTGAACACATAATGTCGGTTCATTTGATAATTGAAAATTCCTGATAGTACTCTAGAAAGTATGGTAGCAATCAACAAAGAAGCCATTGTATGATTTCCAATAAAAAATATAATGGAATAGAATAGTCCAATATCCACCAATGAAGAGGAAATCGAAGAAAAAAAGAAACGAATGAACGGACGATAAACAAGATAGGAATCTTGGAATATTCGAAAATGGGAACCTTTATTTCCATCGCTATATATTGTTTTGATAGGGATCGTAGTCATTCGATAGCCGATCTTTGGTAAAACTAGCAGTTGATTGATTTCATATTCAAACCGATTTCCTTCGATTTTGAGCAGTTCAGATAAACTAGAGATAGAAAATCCCCTCAGTCCTGTTTGTGTATCCTGTAAGTGGATACCTGAGGAAAGATAATAAAAACCGCTCGTCATTCGATTCCCGAAATAGCTTCGAAAGGGCGTGTTTTCATACGAAAAATCTCTTACACCCAAAAGGAATTCCTGACCAGCTAATCGATCTACTGCCACTAGCATTTTTTGGATGTCTTCGATTTCATGCTGACCATCACTGTCTGCTGTGACAATGCCAGTAATGTCTGGATAGGAATCAAGTATAACTGAAAAGCCGAATTTTAATGCATATCCCTTGCCTTTGTTGTCAAAGTAGCTGATTTTAGTGATATTAGGATGTTCCATTCGCTGAAACAGTTTTTGATAGGTTTTCCCACTTCCATCATCAACAATGATAATCGGTACGTTTACAGATTGTGCTAATTGATTAATGAAGAATACAGTGTTTTCTGTGGGTTCGTAGATTGGAATTAATAGAATAGCTGACATATATTCACCTGTTTTTATTTGAAATTGTAGTTATTGTTGCAAGTGAAACTTAAGGGCTTCTTAAAAACTAAGAGAATCACCTCTGGTTTTGTAAAGACTTTTAAAAGACAGTTACATGGATGCTCTTTATCAAAGCAAGACAAAGTCTCTATCCTCATTTGAAGAAATGCGGTAAAATAAAGGAAATGAACAATAACTGGAGGGATTTGTATTGGACAGCAAAACTAGAAAACAACTGCAAGAAAAATTAAAACAACGTACACATTTGCTCCCTTCCGTCTTTCAACAGTTTTTAGAAGAAAATCGTTCTTCTTTATCATTAGGTAGTCGCTATGAATATGCAAAAGATTTCCATTTGTTTACTGATTATTTGAGAAAAGTATTTTCTGAAGAAGTGGATGACCAGCTGATTATCCGTCTAGAAAAACAAGATTATCAGAATTTCTTAGCTAAAATCTATCGACATACTCGTTCGTTCCAAACTACAGCGAACCAAGAAACGGAGCAATTGTTTGAAAATAGCTATTACGGGATTTCGAGGAAGCAATATTCATTAAATCATTTTTTACGATTTTTGTATCAAAAAGGACTGATTGAAGAAGAGATCTCTCTTTTGGGTACAAGTTTACCGGAAACAACCAAAGCAGCTCCGCGATATATCGATGCTGAACTTTTCAAAGATTTTGAGCATTTGTTTATCCCGATTGAAGGCTTTCGAACAAGCAGAGAAGCTAGCTTTGAAGAAAAAAATAGACCGAGGAACCTTCCGATTACTGCCATTCTTCTGTATTGCGGATTAAAGATCCATGAAGTAGTAGAACTTAAACGTAAAGATGTATCTTTGACCAAGCAGATTCTTAATCTGAATAGAAAAGAAAACAGATTGAGTAAAGTACCAATACCAAAAGAAGCGATGCCGTTTCTGGAGAACTATTTTAAGTTAACAGCACAAAATACGGACGAAAATTCTTTTGTTTTTCGTTCCTCGCATGATCAACAAATTTCTCCTCGGACTATTCGCCAAATTTTGAGCAAAATCACAGTGTATAAGAATGTATCACCAGAATTATGCCGAAAAACCTATCGCTATTATACTGAACTATATTTAGATGATGCTGACGCGGTAAACTATTTATGTGGTAATCGATACCTATCTTCCCATTCTTTTCAAGAAATCTGGGAAAAAATGGTTGATTTTTCTTATCATGAATTAGCGACATTCGTTCAGGTTTCTGTCACATAGAAATCTGAACTTTTTTCACAATAAACTATGTTATTATACAAAGGTTTATGTTACGATTATCTTTAGTTTGTATATTACTTAACAAAAGATAATGGAGTGTGAATGATGGAGACCATAATGTATTGCCCTTTGAATTTATTTACGAATTTTCAAGAAGCTGCAGCTGGCTTTTCCGAGATCCCGATTATCTTTGATCAGCCGCTTTCTGCTTTTCCTGAGTTAGGACTTGAAACAACTTACAAAAAATGCTTTGAAAGTGTATTAGATCGAGCTTATCAATTGGCCCATCTTGGTGTGAAATCTGGAGACAAAGTCATTATCTATAAGAGTTCCGCTTTTGACACATACCTTCTCGCTGTTTCTGTGTCTTACCTTGGTGCAGTGCCTGTCATGACTTCTTATCATCTACCAACAGCGACAATGGAAGTATTTATCGACCGTTTAGAAGACCCCTTCGTTTTATTTGATGATGAGACAAAAAAACGAGTGGGAGAAATTTCAAACGGGACTAAATCAAAACAGATTCCTATTGTTTATTTACTGGAGCAACCTACTTTTCCTGTTCTCCAATCGTTTTTAGCTAAAA
This sequence comes from Enterococcus sp. DA9, assembly GCF_008000875.1. Taxonomy (NCBI): domain Bacteria; kingdom Bacillati; phylum Bacillota; class Bacilli; order Lactobacillales; family Enterococcaceae; genus Enterococcus; species Enterococcus sp. DA9. The sequence goes on along the minus strand of NZ_CP042839.1, from coordinate 2,067,635 downwards.
ATGAAATTTCTTATATGACCCATACTTCTGGTACAACTGGTATCCCTAAGCTTATTTGTCATTCCGCTCATTCTATGGGTTGGCGAACGAAATGGCAAAAAACTGTTTTTGCAAAAATTTCAGAAAAGAAATTAATTGCTTTTCACATTTCCCCCGTACATTCTAGATTCAATATTGGCATCTCTTCTTTGATGTCCATGGGTTTTCCTATGATGCCTTTAGCAGACGCACAAAGTTCAAAAGTTATTCATATGTTGGAAACCTACCGACCAATCGCATTAGAGACTCATCCGAATAACTTTGTTCAGTGGAGTTTTACTGCTAAAGAACATCCAAAAGCTTTCTCTGGCATCCGTTATTATCACTCTACTTTTGATGCCATAAACAATCAGACAATGGAAACATTTTTGCGAACATCAATAACACAAGATGCGGTATTTCTTCAAGTATATGGCCAAAGTGAATGTGGACCAATGATTCTTAAGGCTCATACACTCGACAGTTTGAAAACGAGTGATGCAAGAGATATGGGCGTTGGACTGGAAGACATGACAAGCGCACGGATCACAGATTCAGTCGGGAACGTCCTTCCTGAAAATACAGATGGTCATATACAATTACTGTCTAAAGGACGGGCTTTGACTTATTATAAGGAAGATGCACGGTTCCAAGAAAATGTTTATGGCGATTGGTGGGATAGCGGAGATTACGGTTTTATGGATGAACATGGCCACCTATTTTTGAAAGATCGGCAAGTGGATCTGATCGAAACGATCAATAGTACATTAGCTATTGAAGACTTTTTATTAGATTCGTTAGATTTTTTGGCAGAGGTAGTGATTGTAAGAGATAAAAATCATTCTCCACAGCCGATTATTGCTTTAGCTCCTGATAAAGAAATGGATTGGAATCGCTGGTGGGAGCAAGTCCATGAACTTCCACGTTTGAACGCCCCTATCATCCGTGACTTTGATGCAATCCCGCGAACAGCTACAATGAAAGTTCAGCGGCTTCAAATCGAGAAAGAATTAAAAACACAAAACAACTAATCGTTTTTAAGCGGTTGTGAAAAAGCTGTCCTGCATCAAGTAATAAGAACAGCCAAACAAAAATAGTTCCTTATATTTTACCGTTTGTTGAGCTAATATCGAGGGCCAGTTAATTGAAGACCGTTTATTTGGAAAAAGGGAATGTGACACGATTTTTGTCACATTCCCTTTTCGCTTCTTTTTGAAAATTGGATGAGATAAAAATATGCCAATTGGCTGTTTTTCTTTTTTGAAAATTTCGTTATACTCTTATTCATGGAGGGAAATGTTATGAAAAGAATCTTGACGATTGGTGGCTCTGATCCATTTGCTGGTGGAGGAATCCAAACAGACTTAAAAACTTTTGAAGATTTTGGTTTATTCGGGCTAAGCGCCTTGACATCTATAGGGGTACTAGATACGAATGGGCGATTTATCTTGGAATCTATTCCTTCAGAATTGCTTGAACGACAGTTGGCTTCAATTGATCAAATGACTTCATTAGATGGAATCAAGATTGGGTTATTAAATTCAAGTGAAGCAATCATGGTTGTTCGAGACTTCATAAAAGCAAAACAAAATATCCCAATCATTTTAGACCCTGTTTTGGCATTCAAAGAAACTGAAACTGTGATCAATCAATGGTATATTTCGCAGCTCATCGAAGAACTTTTTCCACTTGTTACGATGATTACGCCTAATTTGGCAGAAGCTGCTTTACTTTCTGGTCAAGCTCTCCCCTCTTCGTTGATAGAAATGATCCATCTCGCTAAAGAGCTCACTGCTTCAGGAGCAAAGAAAATTGTAATAAAAGGCGGCACAAGGATGGCTGGCGAACAAGCTGTGGATCTTCTCTATTCAGTTGACCATCATGAGGTGTTTTCTCAGAAAAAAGTCGATACCCCGACAGTAAATGGTGCCGGTTGTGCCTTTTCTTCTGCAATAACAGCGAATCTTGTATTAGGAACAGACGTTTCAAAAGCCGTAGCAGAAAGTAAAAAATTTGTTGCCCATTGTATTTCCAATGGTGTGCTGATGAATGATCATACAGGAAGCGTCTGGTCTGGCGGTATCCAAAAAGGAGGAACGATAAATGAAAACTAAACAACTAACAATCTATGCGATGTTGATTGCGTTGACCGTTGCACTTTCATTAACTATTTTGATCCCTGTACCGGCTACGAACGGCTTTGTGACATTATGTGAGGCTGGAATTTATACTGCTTCTTCTCTTTATGGTCCAATGGGTGGATTAGTTGTCGGTGCTTCCAGTGGTCTATTAATCGATTTGATTTCAGGATATCCGCAATGGGCTATTTTTTCATTAGTGATTCACGGATTACAAGGATATGTTGCCGGATCTTTCAGTAAATCTTCTACTCGTATGTGGCTATTTGGTCTTTTTTTAGGAAGCTTAGTTATGATCGTCGGCTATGGTATCGCCGGTTGGATTTTGTATGATTGGCCGGCTGGAGTGGCTTCTATCCCAGGGAATACCTTTCAAAATCTTATCGGTATGGGTCTTGCCTTTCCTATAACTGCAAGTCTTCAACGTATTCAAGCACGGAAGCAATATTAATTGAAAAGAAGGTTTTAGAGAATGAAGTTGTCAGAAAAAGAATTGAAAGTTCAATTGACTGAAATAGTTAATGACGTATTGGCTGAGGCACACTTGAAAAAAGGAGATCTCTTTGTTTTAGGGTGCAGCACAAGTGAAGTCGTCGGTGGACATATTGGAAAAAATTCCAGTGCGGAAGTTGGTCAGTGGATCATCCGTACGTTAAAAGAGCTATTAGATCCTAAAGAAATTGCCTTAGCTGTCCAAGGTTGCGAACATTTGAATCGAGCATTGGTGGTAGAACGAACAGTGGCAGAAGCAAAAAAATTCGAAATCGTCTCTGTTATCCCTGCATTACACGCTGGAGGTGCTTGTTCTGTTGCTGCTTTTGAGCAGTTCAATGACCCTGTCGAAGTGGAGCATGTAATTGGGCAAGCCGGCATCGATATCGGTGACACTTCGATCGGTATGCATATCAAACATGTCCAAGTGCCTATCAGACCTCGTTTGAAAACCTTGGGACAAGCCCATGTGACAGCCCTTCGCTCTCGTTCTAAATATATCGGTGGTCCTAGAGCAAATTATTAAGATGGGTAAATTAGAAAAACTTCCTCGGAAAGTCCAACTATTGAACTTTAACGAGGAAGTTTTTTAATTGTTTGTTTTATACAGCCGAGCTTCATAAGGGGCTAGTGTTCCTTTTTTTTCAAAGTTTCCGCTAGAATAATTTGATAAGAGCAATGTCCATGACTGATCTGCTTCTTTTGGGAGTTCATAGTCAGCAAATGATTCCGTCAAGTTTACCATAATAAGATACTGTTCATCTTCTAAATCTCTTTCATAGACATATAGTTGTGGATGTTCATGAAGATATTCTTTATAAGAACCGTATATCAGGCCTTTATTGATTTGTCTAATGCGGATCATGTTCTTATAGAATTGCAAGATCGAATCCGGTTCATGTTCTTGTTGTTCTACATTGATCGTTTTGGTATTAGGATTAGTGATCATCCAAGGCTCATGTGTAGAAAAGCCGGCATATTCTTCTGAAGTCCATTGCATGGGTGTTCTGCTATTGTCTCTGGTGGTTTCACGAATGATATCTAATGCTTCTTCTCTTGTCTTACCTTCCGCAAGAAGCCTTTCATATAGTCTTTTCGAATCCACTGCATCAACTTGATCGATCGATTCAAAAGGCATATTCGTCATTCCGATTTCTTGTCCTTGATAAATAAATGGCGTTCCTTGCAAAAAGAAATACATCATAGCGATTGCTTTTGCAGACATAGCCCAAAATTCGGGACGGGTATCTCCGAACACAGAAACGGCACGAGGAACATCATGGTTTTCCATATATAAAGCGTTCCATCCGATACCATCTAGGGAAGTTTGCCAAGCACTTAATGCATGTTTTAACTTAAGGACGTCTAATTGCCCTTCTTTTTCTTGCTGCCAAATATGGATATGATCGAATTCAAAGATCATATCGAAATAACCGTCTTTTCCTACCCATTCCGGCCCTTCTTCTGCAGTGACGCCGCTTGCTTCTCCGACTGTCATGATATCGTACTCTTCGAAAACATGTTTTAAATCAGTCAAATGTTCTTCGATTCCCGAGACATTTTGAAAGGGTGAAAAAGGGTTCTCTGTGGCTTTTACTGAATATTCATCTTTTTTTACATGAGAAATCGCATCTAAGCGAAATCCGTCTATCCCTTTATCTAGCCACCATCGAATCATATTGAATAGTTCTTCTTTCAATTTCTCACTTTCCCAATTTAAGTCTGGTTGTTCTTTTGCAAAGACATGCAGATAATACTGTCCTGTTTCGTGAGAATATTCCCAAGCAGAGCCGCCGAAAATCGATGTCCAATTATTTGGTTCTTTGCCATCTACTCCATCGACCCAAATGTAATAATCTCGATAAGGGCTTTCTTTGGATTTCTTCGATTCTTCAAACCATTGATGCTGATCCGAACTGTGGTTGATGACAAGATCCATAATAACTTTGATTCCTAATTCATGTGCTTCTTTCAGCAATAAATCAAAATCTTCCATCGTGCCGAATCGCTTTTCTATGTCTTGATAGTCACTTACGTCATAACCATTATCGATAAATGGAGATTGATAGATTGGATTGATCCAGATAAATCCGATGCCAAGATCTTTCAAGTATCCAAGTTTTTCGCGGATCCCATTGATATCTCCTTGTCCATCGCCGTTGCTATCTTTGAAACTGGCCGGATAGATTTGATAGCCTACTGCTTCTTTCCACCATTTTTGTTCTTGTATCATATCGTTTCACTCCTTTAACGGTCCCTCTTGATTATAACCGATTCTATTTTAGAAGTATCCTTGTTACCGGTAACTAGAAACGAAAAGCTCAACGAATCTGCTAAGTGCGTTCGTTGAGCTTTATTTTATCATAGATAACGGGCAATCAATTGAATCATTTGCTTGGGAAATTCATTTAGGTCAGTAATATCTACAAAACGGCTTTCACCGTAGATTGACTTGATCTCTTCTTTGTCTTGACCAATGGCTGCGGAAACAAATAATATGCCTTGACGCTCGTATTCTTTTAAAACAGACTGGATGTCCTCTTTTGCTTTTTTGCCAGTATAATCTGGCAACGCCTTTGGCTGACCGTCACTAATATTAAGCAACAGTTTGGTTGTGGCGGATTGTCTGTTTAATTTTTCCGCTGCTAAACGAAGTGCCGCTCCATCACGATTGTTTTGTCTTGGTTTCATAGTGACTAATTTTTCATTTAACCATTGAAACCCGTCTTCAAATTCTTTATAAGAAAACAAAGAAGTCTTTTCTCTTGCTGAACGGTCTGCTGTATCCCCGTAAATCAACAAGGGGATATCGACTTTCTTAGCAAATTCGGCAATGGCGATCGCTGCTTTTTTTGCCGCTTCGATCCGATTATCCCTTATCATTGATCCAGATTCATCGATCCGCACAGCTACCGCTAAGGAAGGTTGCTCATGTGGCGGGTTCTTTTTGTCAAAATTTCTCAAATCACCATATGCTACTCTACTTGCGTTAAACCGCTGTCCTTCATATTTTCCCTTTTGGTACGTCTCTGTTTGTTCATTATCCAGTAATTCTAAAATTTGTCGGCTAAGTGATTCTACTATCGGCATGACTTGCATTTGTAGTTCACGTGCTTCTTGCGTTTTTCCTTGGAAAGCTGGTCGGTGAACGATGAGACCTTCTTTTTCATGAATCGTTTCCTTCATGATTTGCCGCGCTTCTTTATTTAATTGCTTCTTGATTTCCTTATCATGTGTTTCCATGTCAGAAGCAGACATTTCTTGGGAATCCTCTTCTGTTTGTTGTTGTTCCTTCTGATTTTTCCCTTCGATATCGCTCCTGCGTTCTTTTTGCATTTGAGGAGGCATCTCGTTTTTTTCTGTTGTTTTCTCTAGTCTCTCTTCTTCCACATTTGGTTCTTCATCAGACAGTTGTTTCTTTTCATCTAAGCGCAAAGTTTCTTCAGCATCTTCAGTGATGTTTCGTTCGTTTGCTTCTTCGGCGCTGATAGTTCTTCCTTTTGTATGCTCAGATTGAGGTTCTATTTGAGGATAGCCCCATTTTTCTTTTCTCAAAATGTCTTGAAGTTCTAATAACAATCCACTCTCAGACAAATCTTGCTCAAGGATTGCCAATTCATCTGGATCAGTGGATAATTTATACAAAACTTTTGGATAAATCGACTGGAGTAAATCTTGTCCTTGCTTATAGGTATTCGCCCAATAAAAATATGAACGCATTCCTGCTACACCTTTGATGGCATTTGCTTTTGCAGTTTCATCCAATAAACGGATAATCTCTGCCATCTTCATAAGGAGTGCTTGATTTTGAATCATGGTTTTCGCCATCGCACGTTCTGCCATGAATTCTAAGGCAGGAAGATCCATTTTTTCCGCATGCTGCATCCGATCTCTTAAGGATTCATTTAAGGGTCGATTTCCTTGGTAGTTTCGATTTGTGGTAATGACAATAATACAATCTGGATGGCGACGAATGATTCCTGTTGGCAAATTCAACATCCCATTTGGTTCGAGCGCTGAGTTAAGTGCCACAAGAACAGAAGCATCACGGATGACAGTCGGCTCTTGGATCTCTAATAGATATCCTTTTTCGACCGCTCGAACGATTTCAGAAGGATAATAACTATAATGGATTGCATCTGGATAATCGGCTTCGATTCTTTGAACTAACTCTGCTAATTTTTCTTTGGCAGAAAAAGAATCAATGCCGTAATGGTTCTGGATCAGTGTCAGTACAGCTTCAAGTGTATCTGTTTGGTAAATAGCTTCCAGCAATTCTTGGTCTTGTTCTTTATCGGAATCTACTACAGGTAATAAGGCGCCGAACACATCTGATTTATCCATATCTGCAAAACATGTCACTTTTGTATAGGGAAGTTGCAAATCAGCAGATAGTGCTTTTGCTAACTGTGTCTTACCCGATCCGGCGTCTCCTTCTAAAAGAACGTTACTGATTTTCATTTCAGGATCTTGCCAATTTTCTTTGATTTCGGAGGCGATCCGCCACTCTTCTGCACTTGTCCGATGGCTTTTCGGTTTCTTCCAGATCATTTGCTTTTCTAGCCGTGAAAAGGTCCGGTTTTCTGTTAGTGAGAAATTCTCCATGCTTCTCTTCCCCTTTTGATCATCTCTGTCTATTAATATCCTAACTCATCTAAAAGACGTTTTAAAATACGGAATCGTTCCCCAATCAGTTCTCCGTCTTTTTGTAGTGTATCGTAATACAAAATAATGTCTTCATCGATCTTTGGATTTTTGGTATCTACCTCGACTGTCATCCGGTTTCCCTGCAAACCAATGATGTCCACAACTGGATTTTCTGGATCATAGAATTTTTCATAACGATAAGCATCTTGGAAGTATAAACTTCCTTGTGCAGCTAAGATCGCTAAGTCTAAAATACGTGTAATTGGTAATTCTTCTGATTGTCGAGACCATTTTTCTCCAGTATGTCGCCATACTTTGCCTGATATGTCGACTTTTCCACGGTCATTCCATTGAGCGAGACCTAGAGAAAGACCTTTTGCGTCCGTATTCAATGCATTTCTTCCATCAACTTTATCGTAGTCTTCTACAACGAGCACTGGTTTATGTTTTAAATTTGTAGGTATTTCCATGATTTTAACTCCTCGTCTTTCTATTTTTAGTAAATTAGTAAATCAGTAGTTTACTAATTTACTAAACTATATACGACATTATAAATGACTGAAGAGAGAAATGCAAAGAAAAAGAGCCTGTTTGTTAGAAACACATAAAAACATCATCTTGCTCTTCTACACGTACATTTATCACGTGAATAAAGAGCAAGCTGATGTTAGAATATTTTTGGTATGTTTTTTGAATAAAAGGAATTATTGCGCTGAAATGGCGATGCCGATGGCTTTTTCGCCTAAATGTGTACCAATGACTGGTCCAAAATGACCAACTTCGATTTCTGCATTTGGATACTTTTTCTGCAATTTCTCTTTTTCCGCAATCGCTACTTCTAAATTGTTTGCATGTATCACATAAAGTTTGACTGGCGGTTGTATTTCGTTATTTCTTTTGCCAATGATTTCTTCAGCCCGAGCAAATGCTTTTTTACTTGAACGGATTTTTTCGAATAAAACAATTTTTCCTTCAGAAAATGTCAGGATCGGTTTGATTTTCAATAGGCTACCAATCAGTGCAGCGCCATTGGTCAATCGCCCTCCCCGTACTAAATTGTTCAAATCATCTACAATTAGATAAGCGTAAGTATTATCTCGAATTCGATCGACATGCGCAAGTATCTCATCAAGTGGCTGACCTTCATCATTTAAGTCTAAGGCAGCTTCTACCATATGTCCCATCGGCATACTAGTGATCTTAGAGTCATAAGGAATGACCGTTACTCCACTGATATCGTCTTTCATCGCAAATAAGGTGTTGACGAAACTAGAAATACCTGAAGAAAGATGGATACTTAAAATCGTGTCATAGCCTTTCTCTTTCAATTCCTCATATAAAGCCAAAACTTCCCCTACGACAGGTTGTGAAGTAGTAGGAAAATCTTTACTGTTTTTTAAAAGTCCATAATATTCATCCGCTTCGATATCGATTCCTTCGTTATAAATTTTCCCATCCATAATCAAAGGGATTGGAATCACGAATAAGTCGGGATGGTTCTTGATACGTTCCGGCAGATACGCCGAACTATCTGTAACTACTGCAAGTTTCATGTGTTTAATTTCCTCGTTTCAAAGAATTTTTCCAGACCTCATAACTATATCATAAGTAAGATTAGATATGAAACTAAAATTGGAAAATAGAAAAACGACAAGCGTAATCATACGAGTTGCCGTTTTTCTAGTGACAGCAAAAAGACGACTAGTTAGCCTATTCTTTGCTTCCGCTACGATGTTTAACATTTTTCAACATTCGGAACCCATTTTTTCCGAATTGAGAAAATAAAAATACTAAACCCCCAATACTTCCTAAAGCCACACAATAAACCATTGCATAACTTTTTGATTCCATTGGCAATCGCTGATTCAGCAAAAAGAAAATGATGAAACATACCGCAAGCATAATCAAGGTAGATCGGAAAGTTTTTAAGAAAAAACTGCTGATTTTTGCTAAAGGTGCTATTCGGTATTCTTTGCACATAAAGTGATACCCACGAACAAAGACGATACCGAATGCCAAGCCATTTGATAAGCTCATCCCGTATCCGCCAACTAGACCTAGTCCGATTACTTGGAAGATGACTTTCAGGATAATTGCTTCTACAGTTAGTCGAATCGCAAAACGATGGTGGTTCAGAGATTGAAGCATCGTTGATAGGATCGTGAATAATGAGAAAAACAAAGAAGCTAACAAAGCCATTTGGAAATAACCAACACTTTCAGGATCATAACCAAAAAACAATGTGTATAACGGTCCAGCTAATAAAGACATCCCGGTCAATGAAGGAAGAAGGATCAATAACGCAATCGAAAAACTGTCTCCTACTGTCTTTTCGATTTGTAAACGATCTTTTTTCTTCATTGTGCTTAGTATTGGCAAACTACTTATAGCAACTGTTCCTACCATGGAAATCAGGATCAATGTCAGTTTGTTTGGATTAACAGAAGCACGACTGAATAAGAATTCCAGTTGCTGATCTGCAATCTCTGGACGGAAAAAGTGAAGCAGTGGTTTCATCGTTACTTGGTCGATCATTTGAACGATAGTAATGACGGAGCCGACAAAAATGAACGGTAGTGTTTCCCGAATGATAGAGACAGAGGCAGATCGGTTTTCTCTTTCGAAGTAACGACTGGAAATCAAAAAGTCTTTAAGTTCAAAGAAGTCTTTTCTGCGTCCGACGATATACATATGGATAATCGCAGCTAACCCACCGAAGAAAGAAGCAACTGTACTGATCAATACAGCTTCTAATATGGTTCCGTCAGTCAATACGCGCAAGTAATAAGTACCAGCCAAGATAACGATCACTCGTACAGCTTGTTCAATAATCAAAGAAGTTCCATAAGGTCGTAAATCGTTTTTCCCTTGGAAGTATCCTCTCATTGCACTCAAAATCGGGATAGCAACCAAAGATGGGCATAAACTTCGGATAGCTAATATCCCGTTGTTAACGTTAGCGATTGGACTGATTCCGGCTAATAAAGGAGCAAATAAATACATCAACGCAGCAGAGGCGATACCGATGACGAACATGATATTGATCGTACTTCGAAAAATCAGCCGACAAGCAGCGTTATCTCCTTCTTTTGTTGCTACAGCTACTTTTTTTGCAATCGCATTTGGAAATCCGACTGTACCAAGCATCAGGAACAATCCATATGGAAGATAGCCAACATTGTATAATGTCGTAGCAAGCATACCATCTTGATTGTTCCCCATCATACTTAGCCAGGGAATCAAATAGACTACCCCTAAAACTTTACATAGAAGATTAGCAAAGGTTAGCCAAAATGTTCCTTGCATCAATTTTTTATTCATCTAATTTCCCTCAACTATTCTTTCATAAAATAAACATCTTCCCTATTATAGCAAAAAAACATAGAAGGACAAATCCCTCTTTAATTCTTAAAACAAAAAAGAGCTTGCATCATAAGTCAACACTAATCTTTTTATCCGAACAAATGAACTTGCATCCACAATTGGCTGATGCAAATGCAGTTTGGATAGATCAGTTTGAACAACTTATGTCGCAATCTCTGTTTTTTAGGGAATAAAACAGTTTAAAGCATGGACAGTAAAAAGACAGACGCAAGTCCTGTCAAAACTGACAACGCCATCGAACGTGTTTTGTAAGCCACACCTGCTACTAGAATCATTGCAGCTATTTTGATATTCCAAGCAATATCCAGATGTTCATGAGTAATGAAGACATCTTTGAAAGCTAACGCCGCAAACAATGCTACTGGTACATACTTCATCCAGTCACTAAACCAAGATGGCACTTTTCGATGAGTAAAATAAAGCATCGGGAACAAGCGCGGGATATACGCAACGATGAACAGACAAGCAACTAAAAACAGCAAATATAGTTTAGTCATGATGGTTGGCCTCCTGTTCTGGGAAGTTGAAGAGCGGTTCATTGACATCTTTGCCGCGATCCCTTAGTTTCTTGGCTTTTTCTTTTTTAAATGCCTTCTCCAGCATGAATCCGGCAAATGAAGCAATAACAGTAGCTGCAATCAAGCCGAATGTGTTTTGGAATAATACCATGAAGATCACCCCTAATACACCTGAAAACAAACCTGTAAAGATCAGTAGTGCGTTTTTCATTTGCATGACAAACATAAAAATGAACATAGCAGTCAAAGCAAAATGGACAAGGTCAGCATCTACTCGAATCACCGAGCCAAAAAAATTACCGATCATGTTGCTACCGGCCCATGCAGCCATTGAGAACCAATTGACATATAAAGCCTTTCTTTTGTTCCAAGAGGGGTCAGTTGAGAACTTTAAGTAGTTCACCGCATAGTTTTCATCATTCAGTGATTGAGAAAAGACAGCTAAAAACGTCCGCTTTTCTTTTTTCATAAAACCGGCAAGACTTGCTCCTAATAATGTATAGCGTAATTCTAAAAAGAAAACCATCAATAATGTCGTTGCAAATGATGCTTGCGTCGTAAGCATAGATGCAACTAAAAACTGCGCGCCGCCGGAAAAGACCAGAATCGATAACAGCCCTGATAAGAGAGGATCAAATCCAACTTTTTGCAACAATACTCCACAAGCTAATCCCACTGGTATATAGCTTATACAAAGCGGCATCACTGCATGCAAAGCTTGAAGCCATGGCGCACTCTTCTTTTTGTTCATTAAAATATCTCCTTTAATTACAACAAATAAACAGCGGACTCATTGTAACATAAATTCGCTAAATTGTAGCCGTTTTATTTAAAAACAAGATTATATTTTTCTCATTTTTGCTTCAATTCATGAACATACGTTTTATTTGTGAGAATAATTTGGGTCATATTTATCTGTTTCAATGTATATATACATCTTCTTGTCAGGAAGAGACTGGCGCATATTTTTTTCAATATCATTGATGATCGAATACGTTTCATTTTCTTTGTTTCCAACAATATCTGCTTTTGCAGCGACTAAAATTTCCGTTGGACTTAAATGAACGGTTTTGATATCAATTAGCCGACTGATCTCAGGTCGTTCAAAGGCTAACTTGATTTTTGATAAATCGCTTGCTGTCACACTTTCACCAATGATCAGACTATAAAATTCTTTTGCTAGGAAAATCGCAGCTCCCATCAGTAAGAAACCGATCATTAATCCGCTGATAGCATCAAATGCAGCGATCCCGGTTGTATAAGTCAAGATTGTTCCCGCTAAAGCCAAGACCAAACCGATTACAGCACACAAGTCTTCCGTAAATATAATCAGTATTTCACTATGTCGACTTTCGCGCAAAAAGCGCATCGTGGAAAGATTTTCAGTATTCAATTCTTTGATTTCCTTCATTGCGACACGCAAAGAACTTCCTTCGATTACCAAACCAAATAACAAAATGGCAATGACAATGATTGGATTACCAACTTCATGGGATGGATGCGTCAATTTTTCAAAAGCTTCCATCACCCCTAGTGCTCCCCCACCGAAGAAAAGCATCATTGCGACGATCGTACTAAAAAAGTATTTTGCTCGACCTTCACCAAATTGATGCAAGTCGCTCTGACCTTTATTAGCTTGTTTATCGCCAAATAGCAGCAAAATCTGATTACTACAATCAACGATACTATGGATGCTTTCATTCAGCATGGCGGCACTGCCACTGATTGCATAGCCGACAAATTTGCTGATAGCAACTAGAATATTAGCCCCTAGAGCAGCAATTACGGAAAACATTCCGCTTTTTTTAAAATTTTCCATATTCTTTTCCTTCTTTCATCAAGTGAACTGACTAAAGAGTAGCAATATCCGCCCTTTAACAGTTTTTATGAAACTTATAATTTAGATAAATTGAAAATGACCGATTGTCCATTGTTCAATTCGATCTCTTTTGCCCCAGTAGTAGCACTTTTCCCATCCACAGTAAACATCCAATAGGTTTGATTCTTTTCATCCTGAGAATGCCCTTCAAGCGAAGTGATGAAGCCATCATTTTCCTCGACTTCAAAATTTTGTTTCAAAATAGTCAGTAAAGTTTCTCCTTTTTTGAAAGTCACTTCTTTTTTCAAAAAGTTTTGACCATTTTCTTGTAACGTGATCGTTGCTTTTTGCGATGTTTTTACTTCCTCCTTTTGGTTTGAAGTCGATGGTGTTTTGGTTGTACTACAACTTGTCAACATGAGTACACTGACACTCATTGCAAGCAGACTATAAATTATTTTTTTCATTTTTTCCTCCTGAATGATTGTAAAAACGTTTGACGACTGGCAGAAAAATAAGGAAGAACACAACATTACCTATACTGTGCATCAGATCAAACGACACCCCTTGAAGGTAATAGACCCAAGGTTGAGGTAAATGATAGAGCAGCGTATCGAAAACAGTCATCCCTATTCCATAAACTATACCTGCTAGAAAAAAGCAGGTTCCTTTTAACCAGAGACTCCTTTGAATTGTTCTTCTCGAGTAGAAAATTGAAAACAACGCCAGAACGACGGTATAGCTGAGCCACTGACCGATGACCCATGGACCCACACCAAAATAAAAACTGCTGATTGCGATAGAAAGACTCATGACAATTAGCGCATCTTTCAAGCTTAAGTAAAGTACTATAAATAAAAAAATAGCAGTCATTGGCTGGAAATTCGGAATAAATTGAAAAGCGATCCTACCTGCTACACAAGCAGCAGACAATAAGCTAAGCTGGGCGATTTTATTTGTGGTCATTCTTGATGTAACTCCTCCTTCACCAGCAGATGATTCACGTTCATTCAGTACATACAGAAAAGACTTGTGACAATTATTCTGGATAACTGCCGCAAGTCCTTTGGAACAGAATTATCTGAATGACCTCTGGTAATCCAACTTATCCAATCAGGACTTTCTCACCATTAACGGAACCAAGAATTCGTAATTGATAAAGAAATCAATGACGGATCGTGGGTAATCTCCAGATGAGATCGACAAGACCGTTTGATCTTTTTCGTTTGTTGCTATCGTTAAAGACTGTCCTTTATCTAATCGTACTTGATAAGTAGTTTCGTTGATCTTTTCCATATCATAGGAGGGATTTTTCATCGCCACGATAAAAATATCATCCAATACTTCATTCGTCAATTCAAATTCGCTCTGAAGGTTCAAACGAAGTGGCTTCGTATTGTCTAGTAGTGTCTGATTAACTGTAAAACCAAGCATTCTAGCATGGGCTAATAATTGATTCAATTTGTGATTGAAGATCGTAATCTGTCCTGCTGAGAATACTCGATCAACTGACCAGTATCGGATCAAAGAAAGCACTCGATCATCCTGGACATCGATTTCCATCGTCTCTGGTGATACATTTAGAAGACTCATCGATTCCACTTGGTATCGTTGATCGATGGTCGGTAATACAAAGGAAAAGACTAATTCGTTTTGTCCATTCAACGTATAATTGATAGAGAAATGTCTTGTTTTCCATGTGTCATAAGCTGAATTTGATCGTTCCAGACCAATATCATTCAACGGTTTCAGTAATTCATATGTGAAGTATTCGATCAGACTTGTTTTTCCAATCGTTGAGATCGGTTCTTCATTCAATATAAAGCGGTCATATGATTCTAATAATTCGGGAAAATCTGATTCAATCAAATATTTTCTCATACGTAAATCCGCTAATTCTGCTTCCGCTGTTTCAATCAAACTGACGATATCTTGATAATCTTGCTCTTTTCCTTCTAAATATCCGGGATTTTCAGATACTTCATAAGCATGGGTGTTTTCTGAAGTATCCGTATTTGTCGGAGTTACTTTTTCTTTTTCATGGATTTTTGTTTCTTCTGGCATAGGGACTTCTTCTGTGTCATCCAGTGGCTTACTGGTTTGTTCCTCTAATGAAGTGTTCGTTTCTTCATGATCTTCTGTCTGTGATTCATTTTTTGTCCATTCTGCTTCATCGTGTTCATTCATACTCGGAACCTCCTTCATTAGATTGATTATTAGGATTTTCATTACCAAGATAATTCATCAAGAATTCATGGATTGCTTGACCAAACCCCTCTTTGCTACCGAAATAGCGACTGATTTGCCGTTGCTCTTTTTCTACGATGGCTGCGCGAAGTTGGTCCGCTCTTGCTTCTTGTTTCAATGCTTCTTTTTGCTGTTGGATTGTTTCAGGTGTCTCGATATAAGGAAGCCAGCCTAATTTTTCATTAGATAGCACTTGCTTCTTCTTCTCTAATTCTTGAATTTCTTCCTCGATTTTCTTACGATTCAAGAATCCTTTATTATCGTCCAAATCAGTCATCTGCCGATTGATTTCTTTTATCTGTTCGTTTAGACGTTCGATCTCTGTCTGAGCTGTGATCACCTTTGCGTCTAGCTCATTGATTTTTTTGTCATAGTCCGTTGTCTCCGGTTGGGAATATTTCTCCCACTCTTCATCGATCTTAGGCAAAACAAAAATTTCTGGCAAACTTGCATCGATACCAATTGTAGGGCGATCATGGTAATAAGTGCCGATTTTGTAATAGCTCATCGTTGGTGAGATGCTTTCTACTTGTTCCATAAAAGGAAATTCTTGCAAAAAACGATCATGGATCTTACGCATCAGCAATTGGTCAATCTCGTGATTTTCATTTGAGCTTCGTTTTAATTCTTCGTTCAATCTGCCGTTGTACAAACGGTAGATCTCAGGAATATCTTCTTCGCGGACAGCTTTTTCAAAAGCTTGTAAATCTTCTAATAATTGGGAAAGATTCATGCTTGCTTTTTCTTTGATATCATAAAAAGAAGACGATTCTTTTGCTGTATCCTGATTCGTGCTCGTCTCCTCTAGTTCGCCTTGCTCGTAATTTGTGTTTGTATCTGGCTCTTTCATACTACTTGCCTCCTCTTACTCATCTGATTTTCACTTATTAATACTTCAATAGTACCATTTTCTGTAAAAAATTGTTATAAAAAAGAGCGGGCAATGCTCCATAAAACAGGCTGCACCAAAATTTGGCACAGCCTTTTTTTCGATCAACTAGTCTTTGATATCTGATTCATCTGATAGGACAGAATCGAATACAATGACTTTTATCATATTCTTTTATTTACTAGGCAGATCTCTTGTTGTGAAATGAATGCGCTGATGGTCATCACGAGTTAGTTGCGTTTCTTCGTTTAAATAAGTAAACGTCAATTGTTCTAATTCGGGATCTTCAAGCATTTTTTCATAACCGGTAAAAATCGAACGGATATAGTGTTTATATGCGTTTTTCTTTTTCTGTCTTTTTTTCATGTAGCACCTTCCTTATCAAAAACTATCATACCAATGAATAACTATCTAGACAAGTTGGTTTAAATCATTTTCTTTGTTTTTTTGAGGAATTTTACTCTTCCAGTTGACGAATCCAAAAAAAAATGAAAAAATGCTTTAGTACTTAAGGAGGGAACCCAGTGAAAAAAATTGGTTTTGATTCAGAGAAATATATTGAAGAGCAGTCCGCGTATATTTTGGAACGAGTGAACCACTATGATAAATTATATTTGGAATTTGGTGGAAAGCTAGTGGATGACAAACATGCAAAACGTGTACTTCCAGGATTTGAAGAAGATGCGAAAATCAAATTGCTACAAAAATTAAAAGATCAGGCTGAAATACTGATTTGCGTCTATGCCGGAGACATTGAACGTAATAAGATCCGCGGTGATTATGGGATTACTTATGATATGGATATCTTGCGACTGATTGATGAATTACGCGGTTATGGATTATTGATCAACAGTGTCGTTATCACTCGCTATAGCGGCCAGCCTGCCACGAAAGTCTTTATCAATAAACTAGAAAGACGAAATATCAAAGTCTATAAACATTCAGAAATCGAAGACTATCCAGTCAACGTAGAAAAAATCGTTTCAGAAGATGGGTTTGGGAAAAACGAATACATTGAAACAGCTAAACCAATCGTTGTAGTGACAGCTCCTGGACCAGGAAGCGGAAAACTCGCTACTTGTTTGAACCAACTGTATCATGAAAGCCAAAAAGGACATGCAGCTGGTTACTCCAAGTTCGAAACTTTTCCAGTATGGAACGTTCCGTTGAAACATCCATTGAACATTGCCTATGAAGCAGCCACAGTCGATTTGAAGGATGTCAATATGATCGATTCCTTCCACTTTGACGCCTACAATAAAGTAGCTGTAAATTATAATCGAGATGTTGAAACCTTCCCTGTAATCAAACGTATTATTGAAAAAATTACTGGTAAAGAATCTGTTTATCAATCTCCTACTGACATGGGTGTGAATCGTGTAGGATTTGGTATCGTGGATGATGCGGTTGTCCAAGAAGCTTCTAAACAAGAAATCATCCGCCGCTATTTCCAAACAGAGTGTGACTTCAAAAAAGGATTGATTGACGAAGAAGCAGTTAATCGAATCAAACTGATTATGGAAGAAGTCGGATTACGCCCTGAAGACCGAAACGTTGTCGTTCCTGCCCATGATTATGCAGATAAAATTCAAGCACAAAGTCCTACAAAAGATCCTTCTGCTGTGATTGCCATCGAATTACCAGATGAAATCATTATTACTGGACGTACAAGCTCATTGATGGATGCGTCAGCGGCAGTCATCTTAAATGCAGTAAAACATTTAGCGCATATTGCAGATGGCATTCCTTTATTATCACCATTAGTTCTTGAAACAATACAAGGATTGAAGTCAAAGACACTTCATTCCTCTTTGGATGCACTAAGCATCAATGAGGTTTTGATCGCTTTATCAATCAGTGCAGTAACGAATCCAATCGCTCAAGTTGCTTATGATAAACTAGCTGAACTTGAGGGAGCACAAGCCCACTCCACTGTGATGGTCAATAAAAATGATGAACAAACATTGAAAAAACTAGGAATCGATATTACTTGCGCACCTGTTTACCCTTCAGAAAATCTATACTACCAATAGAAAAAACTCACTTATAAAGGTTGAAAACGAAACTATTAGCATTAGCTTAAACAATAGTTTCGTTTTTTTATAGCCATTACTAAGTGGATACACTTCTTGTCCCTTCTTGAGGGATATTCAGTTTGAAAGAAAAAACAAGAATAGGATAAATTTTATTTCTCATACTTTCACTTACTTTCCCTCTCTATTTGAAATACGAAAAAACAATGGAACATCAGTTTTTTTAGCGTCTTTTATCTGTTTTTTTAATTTATTTTGGTTGCTTTGTATTCTAATGGGAAATGAATGCGTTTTACTCTAAAAAAGTAATGAAAATTTCACTAAAGATTAGTATTTTATTTACAAAACAGGTAAAATAAAACGGAATTTGGAATAGGAGTGATTATTTGAGTTATTTATTAGGTATGATTGGTTTATTTGTCACATTAGGTCTTGCTTTTTTGATCAGCAGCAACAAAAAAGCAATCAAATTGAAACCACTAATTGTGATGTTCGTTTTACAGCTTGTTCTTGGTTTCGTATTATTACGTACAACTTTTGGTACAGCGGTTGTTTCTGTATTGGCAAAAATGTTTGATCATCTTCTTGCTTTTGCTGGGCAGGGTGTTGACTTTGTTTTTGCCGGTGTAGCAAATAAAGGAAGTGCACCTTTCTTTCTTTCCGTATTGATGCCAATCGTATTTATTTCTGCTATTATCGGGATTTTACGTTACATCAAAATTCTTCCATTGTTTATGAAAGCCGTTGGTCTTGGGTTAAGTAAAATCAACGGAATGGGCAAATTAGAATCCTACAATGGAGTAGCTTCTGCTATTTTAGGGCAATCGGAAGTATTTATTTCCATAAAGAAGGAATTACCTTTCTTATCTGAGAAACGTTTATTCACCATGAGTGTCTCGGCTATGTCTACAGTGTCTATGTCAATCGTCGGATCTTATATGGCACTAATCGATTCTAAATATGTGATCACTGCCCTTGTTTTGAATTTATTTGGCGGATATATTCTGGCTTCGATTGTGAATCCCTATGTATTAGAAGAAAAAGAAGACGAACTAATTATTGAAGAAAACAAAGAACAGACCTTTTTCCAAATGTTGGGAGAATACATTCTTGATGGTTTCCATGTGGCAATCACGGTTGCTGCTATGCTTATCGGATTCGTTGCCTTGATTGCCATGATCAATGCTATCTTTCACGGGATATTCGGTATTACTTTCCAAGAGATCTTAGGTTATATCTTTGCCCCCCTTGCCTTCATCAGTGGAATCCCATGGAAAGAAGCAGTGGATGCTGGTAGTATCATGGCGACTAAATTGGTTACAAATGAATTTGTTGCTATGACAGAATTAGCTAACGGTCATTTCCATTTTACTGAACGCACAACAGCGATCATATCTGTTTTCCTTGTTTCATTTGCCAACTTCTCTTCTATCGGGATCATTTCTGGCGCGATGAAGGGATTAAATGAAGAAAAAGGAAATCTTGTCGCAAAACACGGATTGAAAATTTTGCTAACAGCGACTTTAGTCAGCTTTTTAAGTGCTATTGTGACTGGATTACTGGTATAATAAACAAAAAAAGCGACGTTGCTTTCAAAAGCTTTGGAAATATTTCCAAAGCTTTTTCAGTTGCTCAAATATCAAAGGAGAAATGATGATGAATTATTGCTATGTGTTTATCGGACCTTCTGGTTCTGGGAAAACTTCACTCGCAGAAGCTGTTTTTCAGCCCGAACAAAAGATCATTACTTACACGAATCGATCACCAAGACCTGGAGAAAAAGATCAAGAGGATTATTATTTTGTATCTGACGATGCATTCAATCAGATGATCAAGCGAGACGAGTTTGCAGAGTGGGATCAATATGCTCAATATAAATATGGTTCCAGCAAAGCAGAGATTACCAAAAAACTGAAGGAAGGAAATTGTTATGCCGTTTTGACGGCAAATGGTTTTTGGCATTTATACGAGTATTTTGGCACGGTAGTCCGTCCGATCTTTATTACGATTTCTAAAGAAACATTACAATCGCGCCTGAAAAAGCGTGGAGATTCACCCGAACAGATTTTGGCCAGAATGGCAGTTTATGCGAAAGACTTAGCTCAACTGGAACGGTTGGCAGCTATTCCCACACTTTTAGTCGTATCAAACGATGGAGCGTTCCAAGAAGCAGTAGATAAAATAAAAAAAGGATTATTGATAGAAACAGATTAGCTAAATAGCCATAAGATAAGCTGAGAGGCCGCGACAAAAATGGTGTCACGACCTCTCGATGAACGGTGTTTCAGAAGTAGCTTCATCGAAAATTATTTCTTGAAGCTCACCACTACTGTCCCAATCTCTTAGCAATCAGCTAGTTGTTTTTTCATATTATTAAGTCTTCATCCTTGTGAAGATGCTTTTATACTCACTTGATTATTTTTTGATACGCTTTTCTTTCACCATGTTCAAAAGGGAATTCAATCATTCCTTGATAAGTGAATCCAGCAGAATAGATGGTCTTTTCCATCGGTTCATTAGCTGGATAAGTATCGATACGGACATCTTGAATATCTTTGCTGGCTGCAATCGTCAACAAATGTTCTAAGAACGGTTTTGCTAGTTTTTTTCCTCGAGTACTTTCTGCTAAAGCAACACGATGAATCGATAAATAAGGACCAGTTGATTCTTTCCAACTACCATCTATTTTTGTGTAAACGGGATCCACGCCTGAGACTAATGCAGCTGTTCCAACAATTTGATCTTCGACTATTAATACATAGCTTTCTTTTCTTTCAATATCGTTCAAAATCGTTTCTTTTGTTGGTTTCTGCCCGTTCTGCCATTGGGGAGAGCCTTGCGAAGCAATAAATTCCGCTGCAGCATCAATAATTTTTACCACTTCTTCTACTTCTTCTTTTCTTGTTAACCGAATATACATATCCAGTTACCTCTTTTCTGTTTCTTTTTCATTTATATTCTCTAATTTTTGAATCACTTCATACAGTTCAGGAACTTTTGAATAACTTCTAAGCCAATTTTTTGGATGATCCAGTAGTTGACTGATAAGTTCCAAATGATGCATTAGGGACCATTTTTTCAATACTCCGAGTCCTGGAAATTTTTGTTGCTGGTAGAGAGCCAGTAATTCAATCATTCCTGATGTGATTAAGAGCTGATGATGGTGACGCATGATCCATTTTTTCATTTTATCTCCTGCTTCAAGAAACTTCAATGCTTGATCTTTAGCGGAATCATTACTGTCAGAGACAAAATGCTTTACGCGGATATTACCGTAAGCATCGATATACGTTAGATGGATAGCAAGCGCTCGGCTAGGAAACCCTTTATCGAAATAACGGCTGCCTTCGATCGTGAAATCAGAAAATCCACTATATCCGTCTTCGTGGAAAAAAAGATAGTCATCACTAAAAAAAGCGTCTGCTTTATCTGTATAACTTTCAACATGCTTTCTCGTTCGAAAAGAGTCACGGATCACAATTTTGTTTTCGGGCAGCCAGATACGAAAGCGACTAGCATCTGGTATCAAGAATTTCGAATCGACTCCTGCCAGCTGTTTCCACACCTCTGCGTCTTTTGGATAGTGTTGTCCATCGAATACAAGAAATGTTGGAGGTGAATCCAGTACGTCGTTAAGATTTTCTGGCGTTAAAATCTGTGCAGAGACGACAGAGCTATGTTCTTTGACTGTCCAACTGTGCACATGCTGATCGAATAATTTGAATTGTCCTACTTGGGGATTTTGGATCACAGCAATTGGATGGTGCTTTTTTTGAAATAATTCGATCACGTTTTTAAGCGTAGCGGAATCACGTACTGGTTCGATTACCGGTTGGATTTTATTGGAGAGCAATCCTCGCGACAATGCTTCTTTTAATGCTAATAGGTCAAATTGTTTTCCTCTTAAATAAGGATAGTACATATTTTTCACTCCAATGGCTCTGTGGGCAACCGCCGGATCTGCTGTTGTTGCCTTAAGTATTCATAATCATGTTGAAGCGCAGCAACTTCTTCTTGCAATTCATTGATTGCCTGACTAGCTATTTCCTCTAAAAATCGTTCATAGTATCGTTCGTTAGAAAAGGGATCTTGGTTTTCTGAACGTCTTTTCAATTCTTTGTACAATTGATCTGTTGGAAAATATTTTACGCCTCGCTCCATTTGCTTTGCTTTTCTTACTTCTCTGAATAAAGAAGCCATAAAACGGTTTGTCAAAGCTTCTTCCGGTACAGCAAGCTCCTTCTTTGCTGCTTTTTTCGCAATCATAAATGTACCAGATGCAGGCATTTCCTCTTCGATCGTGTACGCGCGATATACTAGTACACCTATTCCTGTAGGGATTTCTGTTTTCACTTCTTCATATAGTTTACTTGGCAAAACAAAATAATTATAATGCCCGACAAATGACAGTTTGGCTGTAGAACGAAAATCTGCTTTTGTCACTTTCAGCTCATAGCATCGCCATTCTCGGCTTCCATCAAATTTTGTCAAGCAGCTAAGCGTATCTACAATTCCTTGGTCATCAGGCATCGTGACTTCTTCTACGACTAAGCCGCCCTGCTCGATGCAATATTGGTATAATGAGGATTCTATTTCGATGGTTAGCGGGGTTTTCATGTTTTTACCTCCGAACATATTTTCGTCTTACATTTTACATGAAATGATTTTAAAATACTAGACAGAATACACAAGAAACAAAAATAGAAATGATGCTTGCCACGCTAGCACCATTTCTATTTTTCAGATTGACTGATGGACGGAACGTTTTTCTAAATACTGTTGCACTTTTTCGATCCCGATACAAATGATCCAATAAATCAGTGCAACTAAAATATAAAGAGAAAAATAGTCGAATGTCCGACCACCTATGATCTTTGCTTTTTGAAATATTTCTGGCACTGTGATCGTTGCCGCTAATGAGGTACCTTTCACTAAATCCATAGCTACGTTACTGAGTGCCGGTACCGAGATTCGAAAGGCTTGCGGTAAAACGATATATTTCAATACCCCAAAGAAAGAAAAACCAGAAGCTAAACCAGCGTCCCACTGACCTGAAGAAACGCCTGCTAGTGATCCTCGATAGATTTCACCAATAAATGCACTGCTGGTAATCGTGAAGCAGATGACTGAAGCCGTTAAGGCACTTAATTGATAAGGTAACCCGAAATATAACAAAAACAGCAAGACTAGTGCGGGAATACCTCTAAAGAACGATAAATAAAAACGAATAAATACATTCAGAGGTAGCCAATCCAAAAGACCTAGAACTGTCAAAAGCAACCCTACCAAGTTTCCTAAAACAAAAGACACGAAGCCGATCCCTAATGTGTATACCAAGCCTTGCAGTACGAAAGGAAGTGAAGTCCACATGAGGGAAAAATCAATGAGAGGAAAGTACATCAATCACTCACCGACTCAGTCATCGTTTCTTTCGGTTTGACTGAAACATCAGTTTGAAAATATTTTTCAGATATTTTCTTTGTCGTCCCATCTTCTTTCATCTCTTTTAATACGCCATCGATTTTCTTTTTCAAAGCATCATTTCCTTCTTTCAATAAAAAACCACTTTCGTTTTCATTGAAATAAACGTTCTCCAAGATTTTTACGGGGATATCTGGTAAAGCAGATACGGCCATTTTCTGCAAATAATAATCATTTAGAATAACGTCTGTTCGACCGTTTGCTACATCGCTTAAATATTGATCATTCGTGGCGTTATCGTAAGTAACTAATTTAGCTCCGTGTTTTTCCGCTAAACGCATATAGCTAGTATTGGGTTCGCCAGCTGCTTTTTTTCCTTTAAGATCATCAAGTGAGTGGATTCCTGAATCATCTTTTTTTCGTACGATCATACTGTCAAATGAATATTTGAAAGGCTCTGAAAGGGAGAATTTTTTTTCTCTTTCTTTTGTGATACCAAAATCGTTCGCAGCAAAATCTGATTCTCCTTTTGAAACAGAAGTGATTTGTCCATCCACATTGTATTCTTTAAAGGAGATTTTGACATTTAAACGTTTGGCTACCTCTTTCGCCAAGTCTACGTCATAACCAACTAATTCATTTTGATCATTATAATAAGAAGCGGGAAATAGTGTGCCAGAAGTTGCTACTACCAATTCTTTCTTTTTTTCCACATTACTCCAGCTGTGATCTTCTTGGTTAGCGGCAGCTGTACCGCAAGCGCTTAAAATAAAAAAGACGCTAGTTATTAGAGCAAACAATCTTTTTTTCTTCATTTTTTCTTCTCCTTGTTTCTGCTATTTCCATGGATTTGGTAAATGGAACTGGTGACTTGCTTCAAATAGATAGCCGATTTGAAGCAGCAAATCTTCTCTTCCTCTGGCGGACATAAATTGAATCCCGAGAGGCATGTTTTCTTTTGTCAAATGAGTAGGCAAGCTGATTGCTGGTTGTCCAGTCAGATTAGCCAATTGTGTATAAGGTGTGATCTTCAAGCTGTCCTCAAACATAGAAGAAACAACTTCTAAAGCTTGTACTTCAGAACAATCATGGATGTGTTCCATCTGTGCTCTTATCGTATCACTTTGCAAATCTTCGCTGATTTTAGGGGCAGTAAATGCAGTCGTTGGTGAAAGGAATAAATCATATTCTTGATGCAAGTGTTCCATGACAATTGCTGCTTCATCCCATACATGCAGAGAATCAATGTAAGTAGCGGCAGAAAGTTTCTGACCATATTGGAACAAAGTCCAAGAGATCGGCTCAAGTTCTTCTTTTCTGACAGTTCGCTGGATGCCTGCTTCAATCGAGTGGATCATTGCTGCTGTCTCTGCGCCATTCATCTGATAATAAGACCTAATCAGTTTACGACCATCTAGTGGGTAAGGAATCTCCGTCAAATCATGTCCTTCTTTTTCAAGGAAATCTACAGCTTTTTTTACAGCAAGTACTGCCTCTTCACTAATCTGTGAGTGGATCGGTGAATCAACACAAAAAGCTATCTTCAAATGTTTTTTTCTTGGATGTGTTTGCCACTCAACTGGCGATACTTGATATGGCGCACCGGAATGGATGCTTCTCATCCCATAAAATAAAGCCTCCGTGTCTCTCATAGAAACCGTCAAACCGAAATCAATAGCAGCTCCTTGCCATCCTCGCCAAGCATATGGACCAACTGGCATCGTCCCTCGCGAAGGTTTCAGCCCAATCAATCCGCAAAACGAAGCGGGTATTCTAATAGAACCACCACCGTCACTAGCGCCAGCTAAAGGAACGATTCCCGCTGAAACTGCAGCAGCAGCGCCTCCACTTGATCCGCCAGGTGTACATTCAAGGTTCCAGGGGTTTCTTGCTGGGCCATAGATGACGGGGTCTGTAATATTTTTGAAACCAAACTCTGGCGCATTGGTTTGTCCAAAAGGAACTAGCCCTATCGCTTCTGCTTGCTGTACATAATTGGATGTATGAGAAGCTCGATGTGTTTCAAATAAACGAGATCCTGAAGTAGCTAGCCACCCCTTTTTTTCTTGACCGAGCATTTTTAAAGGGAATGGAATACCTGCCAATGGTCCTTTTTCTGACTGGGGAATCAATCGTTCAGTGGAACTATTCTCGAATGGTTCAAGTGCAACAAATGCATTCAATTCATGATTTTGTTTTTTTATTTTTTTCTGTACATCCTCAGCTAATTCTTGAAAACTAAATTCTTTTTCTTTAAGTCCTTTCGCTAATTCTGTTGCATCTTTCATAGTATCCTCCTTTTTGCCCCTGTTATTTTCCCACAAGTTCGTCTAACATACAATGAGTACGCTTGCACATGAATGAACAGACGAGTGTTTTTTATAAAAAAAGACGAAGATCAATCATGACCTTCGTCTTTTTGCTATGAAATGTTGCGTAATTTGCCTTTAAATTCGTCAATTGACGTATATCCTTTTTCTGACATAATCTGCGTTAATTCTTTTATGATTCTAGAAAAAATTTCCGGCCCTTCTTTATGAAGCTCGGTACCAATCTGTAACATGCTTGCGCCACATAGCAGATGTTCAAATGCATCTTGTCCTGTCCGAATCCCACCTGTACCAATGATTTGGATTTCTGGTTTCAAACGCGTATAAAAAGCGCGGACATTTGCTAAAGCAGTCGGCTTGATATACTCTCCCCCAATGCCGCCGAACCCTTCTTTTGGTTTGATGACCACTGCTTCTTTGTCTGTATCGATATACAACCCGTTACCCACACTGTTGATAGCATTGACATATGTCAACGGGAACTGATTCAAGATATCTGCCATCTGATCAAAATGAGCAAAATCAAAATAAGGAGGCAATTTGATCCCTAACGGCTTAGAAAAGATGCTGAATACTTCTTTCAATGTTTCATAAGTGGCCTCAAAATCGTAAGCTAGTTGTGGTTTACCAGGCACATTTGGACAAGATAAATTTAGTTCAGTAATCCCCTTGAATCCACTTTTTTCTATTTCCCCAAGCATTTCCAAGTTTTCTTGGACACTCATCCCGGCGATCGAAAAAAATAATGGTTGATTTGGTTTTTTCTGCGTTTTTTCATACGCAAGAGCATACTCTAGATAATAAGAAAAGCCTAAGTTTGGAAGCCCCATAGAATTGATACTGCCTAAAGGAACATCAAAATAACGTGGTTCGGGATTTCCTTTTCGTTCATTGATTGTACAGCTCTTAGTGATAAATGCTCCTGCTTCTGAATGAGCCAGCTCGTCTAATTCCTGGGTAGTCATGCAGTGTACACCAGATGCATTCATAAAAGGGTTAGCAAAGGTATGATTGGCAAAGGTCGTTTCTAAACTCAAGTAAATCGCTCCTTCAAACAAGTTATTTTATCTAGTGTATCATGACTAAAAGAAAAATCAACTCTTGTTTTTCAACGTATTTCTTAATCATCCTGTTCGGTTGATAGCACTTCCCCTGTTTCACTATTAATCTTGACTGATGTACTTTGATTACCATTTTTTACTTTGACTTCCCAATAAGTAGTACCTAGATCTTTATCCAGATCCCAATCTGTTGCTGTACCGCTTCCTACTTTATCGACAGCAATCTTTGCTGCTTCCTCAATTGTAATTAATTTATCAACAGCTAGACCATCTTCTTTTTTCTTTTGACCATTTTGATCCTCTCGATCTAGCGTTTCTGGATTCTCTGTTTCCATTTTTTCATTCTGAGCATCAATTCTTGCTTCATATTCTTTTTGATCATCGACACCTTCTATCTTGTAGAAGTAAGATCCCCAATCACTATCTAGTTCCAAACTAGTAATAGCAGTATCTGGATACTTATCTTTAAACAATTCAATCGCACGAGCTGCAGACACTTTGATAGCTGACTGGCCCATTGCCTCGCTCGAATTCTTTGTTTGGCTAGACGAAGATGTACTTGCGTTTGTTGAGGATTCCGATACCTGAGAAGAGCGTTGTTCACTACTTGAAGATGTATTCCCAGATGTTCCTTGATTGGTGTTTGATTGACAAGCAGCTAAAAACAAAGCCGCAAATAAACTAGTATAAATAACAGTTTTCTTCATTGATTTTATCTCCTTTATTATAAAATAGTATTCTATACAAGTATAACGAAGAAAAAAATTTCTGTCATGTTTAAAAATTAAAGAACAACGTTATTATTATGAAAATAAAAAAGAAGCTAAGCTTTAGAGACAACCCTAGAAGTTAGACTAAAATCTCACTTCGGGAGCATCATAAAACTTAGCTTCCATTTATTAAATAATTAAATAGCTTTTAAACTGCCTTTTTATATCAATTATGCACGATGCATTGGGATATCATTATTTCCAGGTTGAACAAGCAAATATTGAATTACATCGATATTGCTTGACTCAAATGACGCTGCACAGGCTTGTAAATATAGATCCCACATTCGATAGAAGGAATCACCCATTTCTTTCGTGACTTGATCTTGGACTTGATGGAAATTTTTTGTCCAATGCTCTAATGTCAATTGATAGTCACGACGCAAACTTTCTAAATCGATCAATTGCAAATCGTTTTTTGTAATATTATCAACTAATTCAGTAACACCAGGAACATAACCGCCAGGGAAAATATATTTATTGATCCAAGCATTTGTCGCACCGCCTTGTTGTCGGCTGATTCCATGGATCAAAGCTGTTCCTTTTGGTTTCAATAAATCTTTTACGACTTTGAAATAACCTTCAAGATTTTCAGAACCTACATGTTCGAACATACCTACACTTGTGATATGATCAAACGTTTCGCCTTTTAGTTCACGGTAATCCATTAATAATACACGGCATTTATCTTCTAAATGTTCTTCTTTGATTTTTTTTGTGATCAAATCGTATTGTTCTTCACTTAGAGTAATCCCAGTTGCTTTGACGTTATATTCTTTGGCAGCAGTGAACATCAATGTTCCCCAGCCGCAACCGATATCAAGCAACGTTTCGCCTTCTTTGATAAAGAGTTTGTCTAAAATATGATGGACTTTATTGATTTGTGCTTGTTCCAACGCATCTTCAGGTGTGTTGAAATAGGCACAAGAATAAGTCAAAGTTGGGTCTAGCCAAAGTTTATAAAAGTCGTTACCTAAGTCATAATGCGCATGGATATCTTCTTTGTTTTTTTGTTTTGTATGTTTTTCTTTCTTTGGCAGCCATTTTAGATAATCTTTTCCTCGTAAAAAGCTGTTTGCTTGCTGATAAGCATCGTTGATTAATGCTTGGATACTTCCCTCGATCTCGATTCGATGATCCATATAGGCTTCTCCTAGTGCCAAAGAAGCGTTGCTTGTAATCTCTTTCATTGGGATTTCTTCATGGATATTGATTTTGATTTGGGGAGGAGTGTCCGTATCTCCGTATTGTTTCGTTGTACCGTCCCAATAATTTACTTCGACAGGGAGCGAGAAAGAACGTGAAAATAATTGGTTGTATAAAGTTTTCTCTAACATGATTTTCCTCCTTAAAAAAACTACCCTATTACGTTAATACTAAAAAAGAAAAGAATCAACTAAGAAGTTTAATTTTTTCAGAAATTTTTCAAAAACTACTTTATTTTTCATTTTTTTCACATTCATTGTCGCACAAATCACTTAAACTTGTCATTCGACACGCTTATCTTTGAATTTTGTCTTAGCAAAAACCCATAAAAGCAGCAAGACAGTTATCATTGTTTGGACACTTAGCATCAAGATAAAGTCAAAGTGGATAAACCCTACAACTGCTGCTACCATGGATCCTATCCCCATCACATTCAGCATCAAATTTGCACTCTCTTTGAATGTATGAATGGATGAGAGTTGGCTTTTTCTTGTCATCCACAAGAAAAAGGAAGCACCGAATAAAATGAGACTCGTCATGATAAATAGGACAAGACCAAGACTTAAACTATAAGATAAAATGATTGTTGGACGATTACTGGCATAAAATTCTCTTTCTAAAAATCGTTGGAAATCTTCCGGCGTACGTACAGAATCCGGTTGGAAAGATGGACTATAATTCATCGTATAGCGGCGTATACCAGATTTATCCTTTTGTTGGATCACCCATTGTTCCTTCTCAAAATCAATAAAAGTTCCATGATCGGATTGTTGTTTCTCAGATAAAGACACACCTACCAAAATTTCAGGGGTCACAGCTATCGTTTGTTGCGATGATTGTAACCCAGTTTCAGATAATTCAAGTTCAGAAAATTTTTTGGTTCCTTGTTCATCGATCAACGAATGAACGGATAGAAATTGTTCTAATGGAATCCCTTGGATCTGATTGGCATAAAAAAGAGTCACAGGCATGACCATCAAGGAAACTAAAAATACAAATATCAAGAAAAATTTGGGCCATGATAATAGTTTGCGTCCCGCAAACACTTGAGTTGGCGTACGTAAAGTGGAAAAATAATTTAACGGAAATGTTTGCATGATCCTCTGCTCCTATCCTTTTGTCCCGCCAGATGTCAGGCCGGTAACAAAGTTCTTTTGTAAAAAGAAGAATAATAGACAAATCGGTAAAGCAATCAAAATTGCTCCAGCAGCAAAGAGGGAGACCCTTTGATTTGTCACGTCAGAAATAAATGTTTGCAGGCCGACAGCAACAGTCTGATTTTCAGGTGTTCGGAGCAGGAACTTCGCTAGCATGAAGTCGCCAAAAGGTCCCATGAATGCCCATAATGCTTGAACGGCGAGCATTGGTTTGACAAGAGGTAATACAATCTGGAAAAAAATCCTGAAATGCCCTGCCCCATCAAGTTTAGCAGATTCATCTAAATCTATTGGTACTGTGTCAAAGTATCCTTTCATCAGCCAAGTATTCATTGGAATCCCACCGCCTATATAAATCATCGTCAAGAACCAATACTTATCTAGTGCCTCTAATAAGAAAGCCATGACATAAAAGGCAGTCAATGCTGCCATAGTCGGTACCATCTGAATCACTAAAAAGAACATCAAACTTGATTTGCGGCCGATAAAACGATAACGGCTATACGTATAACCAGCTAAAGTTACTACAGTTACTTGTACGATCATCGTTAGGACAGAGATGATTAACGTATTTTTATACCACGTCCCGTAAAGTGTTTCACTGAACAGCCGCGTGAAATTCCCTAAAGTCCAGTCGCTTGAAAAATCCAAACTGAAAGCCGCAATGTTTCCTGACTTGAAGGCAGTACTTGCTGTGATCAAAAGTGGATAGATAATAATGACTGATAACAGTAAAAGAAAAAAGTAAGTAAAAAAGTGAGAAAGCCGTTTTTGGAATCGTGCACTCGAATGAAATTTTTTCATTGTTTAATCCCCCATATTGAACGCATTTGTCTTTTTGAACACTAGCAAAGATACGCAGATAACGATGATGGAGATAATCAACGTAATGGCTGAAGCCATAGAATACTGTGGAGAAGTTCCAGTCGTAAGTTTATAGATCCATGAAATCAGGATATCTGTAGAACCAGCTCCTCCACCCACGCTTCCGGGCCCTCCATTGTTAAATAGGTAGATCATAGAAAAATTATTGAAATTCCCAGTATATTGGGTAATAAACGTTGGTGCCGCAACTAGAAATACAGCTGGCAGTGTGATATTTGAGAAACGTTGCCATGCATTTGCTCCATCGATTTTTGCTGCTTCATACAAATCTTCAGAAATCGACTGTAAAATCCCTGTAACCATTACATAGATATAGGGAAATCCTAACCATCCTTGAACTAAGATGATTGCCACTTTAGTCCAGTTCGGGTCCGTTTTCCAAGAGATTGCACTGATATCTACAAATGGAAGCTGGTTTATGAAAGGAATAACTTGAGTATTGATGGCACCTACGCTATCGTTGAATATATTCGAAAAACTCATGATAGTAATAAACGCTGGGACCGCCCACGGTAATAAGAAAATGATACCGAAAATACGTTTAAATTTAATAAATTTTTGGTGAGCAACAACCGCTGTGAGAATACCAAGGGTGATTTGTAAAGTTGTTGCACATAACGTCCAGATTACGGTCCATGAAAAGACTGCAAAAAAAGTATTGCGATATGAACTCAAGAAGAAGATGCTAAAAAAGTTTTTAGCCCCTACCCAATCAATCAAACTGGCTGGTGGAATATGATTAAAGTCATAATTGGTAAATGCAGTAAATAATGTGACTAAGACTGGGAAAATGATGGTAAAAATCATGAGAAGATACGCGGGAAGTGTCAATAGATAAGGAAAACCTTCATCACCTATATTATGTATGACTTCCTTCATCGTTCGATTGATTTTTTTCCCTTCTTTACGCATCCTTGCTACTCGATAGGCGTCTAGAAGATTCAAAGCGTAAAAAATCAAGAAAATGATTGTAATGATGAATTGCAAAGTGCCTTCAATCAAAATAAATAATGAATGATCTTCCATTGGTATACTTCCCAAAGTAACCAATCCTATCAATGCATGAAATCCGCCCAAGAACATCTGACCAATGAATAGGACGAATATTGCGAAAAAAACGATACCTTTAAAAGTTTGGCCATTTACAAACTGCCCCATCCCCGGAATAAGTGAACAAAGCGTGATTTTTTTTTCGTTGATCTGGCTTGTTTTATCTTGCTGCATCTGAATGCCCCCTCTAAACTTGCTAAACCGCAAACTACTTTTAAGATAATGGCAACAAGAACAAGATAATTTTCCATCTCGCTCTTGCCACCTCTATCTGAAGCACCTGTTCCATTTTTTTATAAAAATGGACGGTTATCATTTTAATCAGTATTTTTGTTCTATGGCTTCACTGATTGTTTTCACTGCTTCATCTGCGGATTCTTTTGGTGTTTTTGAACCTGATGCTGCATCGAACATCAAGTTTTCTGCACCTGTCCAAACTTCACCCATTTCTGGGATGTTTGGCATTGCTTGAGCTGTTTCATATTGTTCGATCACAGCTGTTGTTAATTCATCGTTTTTAGCCTTGGCTGTTTCCCGAGCTTGTTGATTTGCAGGGATTTCATTTACCATTTCAAAGAATTTCTCTTGATTCTCCTGATTCGTTACATAATCGAGCCATTTTTGAGAGAGATCTTTATTTTTAGCATAATTGCTGACTACCCATCCTTTTCCTCCGCCAAATGGTTGATAAGGCTGTCCATTGTTTAGAGTAGGAATTTTTGCAACACCATAATTGATATTGTTTTCTTTGTATGTTTGCGCTTGCCATGGGCCGTCAATAATTGCTGCAGTTTTGTTGGACATGAATTGCTGGCTGGCGAAGTCTCCTGCACTTTTTATGTCTTGCATTCCCTTAGGCCAAACATTTTGGAACCAATCTGTTGCATAAGAAATTCCTTCTACAGCACCTGCATTATTCAAACCGATATCAGAAGGATCTGTACCATCATCACCGAATACATAGCCACCGTAACCTGCAATCAAACCATAGGAATAATAAAAGTCAGTCCATTTAGCTAAAAATCCTGTATTTTTTCCTGCTTCTGACTCAAAAGCAAAACGACTGTCTTTGGATAGATTTTCCAAATCTTTAAACGTCGCTGGTGCTGTATCGACTAAATCTTTGTTATAGTACAAAACAAGGGTCTCGATTACTGCAGGTTCTCCATAGATTTTTCCATCATAAGTCACTTGGGCTTTGTCTGTTTCATCGTAAGCTGATTCATTTCCCAGTTTTACTTCCGCCAGATGTCCTTGCTGTCCTAACGCACCGATCCGGTCATATGCTGCCATCATAACGTCAGGTCCCTTTCCAGCAGGCCCATCTAACGCTAATGATTCTAACTGATCGAACATGTCCTTTTCTACCAGCTTGATCTTCACATCGTTTTCTTTTTCGAATGTATCTTTTATTTCGTTTATATAATCTTTATATCCAGAATCAACGGAGACTGTTAACGTTTTCCCTTCTTCCGCTTCCCCTTCTGCTGAAGAATTACCATTGCCACAAGCCGCTAATCCGCCTAAGATTCCTAAAGAGACTAACCCTAAACCTAACTTTTTCGCGCTTCTTTTTTTCATCTTCATTTCCTCCTGTGTATTCAACGTGCTGTTACACCACTATTATAATGGGCACAAATCTTTATTTGCAAACGCTTTCTTGCTGTTACCGGTAACAGTTTTCAACACATAATCAAAAATCCGTATTGCTGTATCTCTGCTTTCCCATCTTCTAATAACTGACAATTTTGACTAAGAATAACCTCATTTTCCTGTTCTACTATCCAAGGTTCTGCTGACTGATTGAAGTAAATATGGATAATCTGCCCCTCTAGTTCACGTACAAAATAGAGCTTATCTTCACGATCATTTACTATTAACCATTGGGTAGCCCCTTCAGAAAGAATCTTAGACAACTGTTTCCTAAGAGAAACGAGTTCTTTTATAAAACCAAACAGTTCTAGATCTTGTTTTTCTTTTTCCCAGACCATACATTTTCGACAATCCGGGTCTTCTCCACCAGTCATCCCTACTTCTGTCCCATAATAGATACATGGAGATCCTTTTTGAAGAAACATAAAAGTCATCACAGATTTCATCAATTCCTTGTTCCCATTACAAAGAGTTAAGATCCTTGCAGTATCATGAGAATCTAATAAGTTAAATGTCCCTTCGTTCACCTGATCTCTGTAAAGCATTTGCTGATGATTCATTCCACTGACCATTTGCGAAGCTGTAATTTTCTTTTTTGCAAAATAATCTTTAATTGAATCTGTAAATGCGTAATTCATTACTGCGTGGAATTCATCCCCTTGCAGCCAGGCCTGTGAGGAATGCCAGATCTCTCCCAGGATATAGATATCAGGTTTGATGGCTGTAACTTCTTCTCTAAATTTTTTCCAAAAATGATGATCCACTTCATTAGCAACATCTAGTCGCCATCCATCAATATCGAATTCTTTTATCCAATAGGTGGCAATATCTAATAAATATTTTTGAACCTCTGGATTTGCTGTATTTAGTTTGGGCATGAATGGAGTAAATGCAAAAGTATCATATGGGATATTTTCAGCAGTTTCTGGCACATCAGTCATCTGATAGGAATCTACTGGGAAAAAGCGGATATGGAACCAGTCTTTATAGATTGATTTTTCTCCGTTTTCGAGTACATCTTGCCATTGGGGCGAATGGATTCCCATATGATTGAATACAGCATCAAACATGATACGTATCCCTCTTTTATGTGCTTCATCAATTAAATTTTTTAAAAGTTTTTTATCTCCAAACGCGGGATCGACTTCATAATAGTCGATCGTGTCGTACTTGTGATTGGATGTAGCTTTAAATATGGGACAAAAGTATATTCCGTTGATACCCAGGTCTGTCAAATAATCCAGATGATCCATCACACCTTGTAAATCCCCGCCAAAGAAATCTTCACGATCTGGATCTTTGCTTCCCCAAGCCAAAGTATGATCGGGAT
This sequence comes from Enterococcus sp. DA9, assembly GCF_008000875.1. NCBI lineage: Bacteria > Bacillati > Bacillota > Bacilli > Lactobacillales > Enterococcaceae > Enterococcus > Enterococcus sp. DA9. The sequence goes on along the minus strand of NZ_CP042839.1, from coordinate 2,032,587 downwards.
CATTTGCTTTATCCCCATTTGCAAATCTTTCAGGAAAAATTTGATACCATACTGTTTCTTTCACCCATTCTGGTACAACGAAGCGATCAATTTGATGGAAATAAGGCATTCGAAAATAAAAATTTGGTTCAGCAATCACATTTTTTCGATAAGGAAAAACACCTTGATCACCATAGAAACAATCCGTGCTGTCTTCTCCAATAACATGGAACGCATATTGTAATCGTCTTGTTTCACTTGTCAATTCAACTTCCCAATAATCATGAACATTTGTACTTAAACACTTTTTCATTGGTCGTTCTTTTTCATACCATTTTTCAGTTGTTATGGTATACGGATCTCCGCTTAACACATATACTTTTTTGATATCATTCTTCCGAGTACGAAGCCGGATACGGAATTTTGTATTCGTATATAGAAATGCATATTCACTTTCCGGTCGATGATAAATTGCAGCTGTGTCCATTGATTTCCTCCTTGCGATTTAATATTACGTCCTCACTATAAGTGATAGAGATAGAAAAGACAACGCTTTCAAAAATGTTATCGGTAACAGTTTTTTTGGCACTTTTCTATTACTTTTTAAGCGAATTCAACAGATAGATTCAAAAACTTTTAAAAGTTTTTGAATCTATTTTCTACCTATTTCGAGTTCTATAATTATCTTAGTTTATCTGTTTCTCTGCTCTCTATATTCGATCCTCCTAATCGAAAAAGTTTTTTAAGAGTTTTTGCTTGATCGAGTGATTTCAGATAAGATGAGTTTCCTAAATTAGCCAAGCCTAATTTTTTTCTTAAACGAAGTTAACTTATAGTGAAAAATAAGTTATAATAAGATAAGAATACTATTAATCAACTAAAGGAAGTGGATAAATGAAAGAAACAAGACAATTTATATGGACATATGTCAAAATTATTTTTGCCCTCTTTATATTAGGAGTCGCTATAAATATGTTTTTAGGGCCTCATCATATCGCTGCTGGTGGTGTCAGCGGACTAGGAATATTACTGGAAGCTGCTTTCGGTTTTGACCGTGCTATAGTCATTTTAGTATTGAATATCGCTATGTTAGTGCTAGCTCTTCTGTTTTTAGGTAAAAAACCTTTTTTCAAAGTGCTTTTTGGAAGCTTAGTTTTTCCTTTGATCATCGCGGTAGTACCAGAGATGATGATTACTTCAGATCGGTTGTTATCTGTCATTTTTGGAAGTGCGATTTTTGCTTTAGGAGCGGCCATCTTATATAAAAATAACTCTTCCAGTGGTGGCACGACGATCCCTCCCCTCATTTTTAAAAAATATTTCCACTTGAACACTTCGATCGGCCTGTTTCTTACAGATGCTTTCGTCGTTTCTCTCAATCTGTTTGTTTTTGGAATAGAAGAATTTCTTTACGCTATCTTATCTATTGCAATCACTTCAATCGTCATGACCTATATCGAAACAGGGATCAATCGGAAGAAATCCGTCATGGTTATGAGCGAACATTCTTTGGAAGACATTCGCCTTCGCTTAAGTGCTGAAATCGGACGCGGGCTTACCTTGCTGGAGGCAAAAGGCGGCTATAACCGAAAGTCAAAAGAAGTGTTATTGATCGTTGTGACCGATCATGAATTCTCTCGAATGAAACCTCTGATAGAAGAAATTGATCCAAGCGCCTTTGTCATTGTCAACAGCGTAGCAGAAGTAATGGGACGCGGATTTACTTATCATCCAATCGAATGAGTTGGTAAGTAATCAACCCTATTATTTTGAATGCGTTTTCTTTAACTGGTATAATAATAGAAGAAGTAAGTAAATGTTCGATTGAAAAAGAGAGGAGAATTTTATGCATAAAGGAACAGAAATCGATTTTGTATTAAATGACAGTTTGAAAGCTCTAAAACTTTATCAAACGATCTTTGATGAAATAGAACTGATTGAGGCAACAGAGTATCCTAGAGGCAATAATGAAGTCATTTTTTCCTTGTATGGCACGCGGTTCCATATGCTGGATGACAATCCGCCCCTTGGTCTGACTGCCCCTACTGCTGAACATCCAAATACGATCTGGTTCAATATCATCGTCTCTGACATTAAGGACACACATAATAAAGCATTACGAAATGGCTGTGTAGAGATCCAAGAAATGACAGAAATGATGGACTTTGGTGTGACCAATTCGATGTTCAGGGATCCTTTTGGTTATTTATGGATGCTTCATCAGGTTCATCGTGAAGTAAGTTTTGAAGAAAGAAAACAACTTTTTGAAAAATATATGTAAAGTTTATGATGGGATTAGTTCTTGTCACTGATATTTTTTTGTAAATATTCTTATTAGAGGAAGCAAGTTTGTTCCATGTGCTTTCTCTTTTTTCTTGAATAATCAATTTCTTTGCTTTTTATAATTAAATTGTGTACAATCTAATTGCATCAAATATAATAAAAGGTGGTAATCTTATGAAAAAAATGTATTCTACAAAAATGATCAACACAGGCGGACGTTCTGGAGAAGTCCATAATCCTGATCACACATTCGAATTAAATATTGCAGCTCCTGGTAAACGTGTTGAAAACGCAACAAATCCTGAACAATTGTTTGCAGCTGGTTTCAGTGCCTGTTTCAACAGTGCATTGGAGTTGATTAAACAACAAAAAAATATTTCTGGCGCTTCTACTGTCAGCGCACAAGTTTCTCTTTATTCCGAAAGTGAAATGAGCTTTGTCTTAGGCGTAGAGATTGAAGGATCTATCGAAGGCCTTTCTCTAGAAGAAACCCAAGAATTATTAGAAGCTGCACATAAAGTGTGCCCTTATTCAAAAGCGACAGCTGGAAATATCGAAGTTACTCTGAAAGCTGTTAGTGAATAGACTTTTTTGTGTAAATCCGCTATGATACACTATAGTGAAACAGCGGAGGTGGAAAAATGGAAGATCTATATTTAGCTAATCAAGTATGTTTTCCTTTATATGCCGCCTCTAAGGAGATCATCAGGCACTACACTCCCCTTCTCAAACCGCTGGATCTTACCTATACCCAGTATCTTGTGATGCTAGTTTTATGGGAAAAGAAAAAGACTACAGTGAAAGAGCTAGGAAATGATTTGTGTCTGGATTCTGGTACGCTAACCCCCTTACTGAAGAAGTTAGCAGAAAAAAATTATATCAAGCGTCAGCGTGAAACGGATGACGAAAGAATCGTAAATGTTACGCTCACTTCTCAAGGAGTTGCGTTGCAAAAACAAGCAGAAGGTATTCCACAAAAGATCAAGTCTTATCTTCCGCTTGAACAGGAAGAATTGGATACACTGCAACATCTGACCCGAAAAATGCTAGATAATTTTCATCAAGACCAGAAAAAGGGCTGAAACTGCTAGATGAACGATTTTATGAGGAAAACCAACTCATAAGATAACGTCATTTAGCGGTTTTTCTTTTTGCTCTTTCCCTTTCTTATTTTCGTATTCCATCATATAATGAATAACGTGTTTATTTTTGTTATTTGGAGGTTGTCAAATTGTCCGTTTATCAGCGTTTTTTGGCGAATGAAAAAATACGCCGCCTCACGGTTTTATTATCTGTCATTTTTGTACTTTTCTTAGTAAGAAGTATGATTACAACCATTTTACTCACATTTATCTTTACTTACTTGATGATCCACCTTGTTCAAATCATTCAGCGATTTGTCCGAATCCCTACAGGTATTTTAGCCATCATGATTTATACATTGATCGTTTATCTTATCTATCTGGCATTCACAAAGTATATCCCGATGCTTATTCATCAAACATTCGATATGATCCAATCTGTTATTGATTTTTACGAGCATCAACCAAAAGATGCAGATCCAGTTTTACAATACATCCACAATTATATCGAGCGGAACGATTTCTTTGAACAGCTTCAAAATGGCGCGTCAATTGCGCTTGGCTATTTACAAGATATAGGAAAACTGGCAGTGGCGTTCGCTATGTCGTTCATCTTAAGTTTCTTTTTTATGATTGAAAAGCAAAAAACGATTTTTTTCTCACGGTTATTTCTAAAAAGTGAGTTTTCTTGGTTCTTTCAAGATCTATATTATTTCGCCGATAAGTTTGTCAATACATTTGGCTTAGTATTAGAAGCTCAATTTATTATTGCTCTTTTAAACACCCTGCTCACAACTATTGCCTTGGCCGCATTTGGCTTTCACCAACTGCTGAGCTTAGCAATTATGATATTCATTCTAAGTCTGATCCCAGTAGCAGGCGTTATTATTTCTTGTATTCCTCTATCTTTCATTGCTTATTCACAAGGAGGAATCAGAGATGTTGTTTATATCCTGATGACGATTTTGGTTGTGCATCTGATCGAATCTTATGTACTGAACCCAAAATTAATGTCTAGCAAAACAGACTTGCCGATTTTTTATACATTCGTGGTCTTGCTTGTTAGTGAACGATTCTTTGGCGTTTGGGGATTGATTGTCGGCATTCCGATCTTCACCTTCTTTTTAGATGTGCTGAAAGTGAAAAAGATTCCGAATCATTCACCAAGAGAAACAGATCTCCTTTAAATTAAAAATGAAGAAAGATAAAAATTAGAACGACCCTAAATATCAGATTTAGAATCTGCTATTCAGGGTCGTTTTATTAATATTACTTTTTCGTTTGTAAAAATGTGTTCTCCGACATTCTTCAAATGTCAGTGTCATCTATTTTGTTTAAATCTTTTTACAGAAAACATCATTGTTATGCCTAATAGAATGATTCCGCTCCACAGTATGACTTTATTTTGTGCTTCTCCGGATTTTGGCAGCTGTTTATTTTTCGTATCAGGACTAGCAAGGATTGTATCTTTGCTACTTTTTAAAGTCTCAGCTGGGTAAGGGTTATCAAATCGTTGTGTTTGTGTATTCTGCTTCTCTTTATTTATTTGTTGAATGGTTGTATCTATTTTTTGACTCTCTTTCTTTTCATCCTTTTGGGTGCTTATCTCTTTTGCCGTTATATTTGTTTCAGGTGTTTTTTCTGGCATTTCTGGGGACACATCTGGCTTTTCTTCAGGAACCCTATTTGGTGTTTCTGGATTCTCGGTTTCATTATCCGTGTCTGGTTTTTCTTCTGGTCTTGCTTCGTTGCTAGAGTCTGTATCTGGTTCTGGAGTCACATCTGGTTTCTCTGGATTCTCGGTTTCATTATCTGTGCCTGGTTTTTCTTCGGGAGTTGTTTCAGGTTTTGATTCATTGTCTGGCTCCGGCTTCATTTCTGTATCAGGCTCTTCACCAGATTCTATTTCCGGTTGCTGTTCTCCGTCTGGATTTTCTGTAGGCGGTATATCAGGCTTGTTTTCATTTTCTGGTTTATCCGTTGGTTCCCCAACAAGATCTCCTCCTCCTGAGTCGATTGCTGAATCTTGCTCAACTGTCTGCCGTTGACTATACGGCGTCAAATAATGAAGATCGTTCGGTAAGCCATCTGCTACTTTGACAGTAAACAGTGCTGGTTTTAGCAAGTCCTGATTTAATGTGACGGTGAAAGTAAATGTTGCTTGCTTGTGTTGGATAGACAAAGTATTCTCGTCGTAACTGATCAATAAAGCAGGGTCAACATTCTCAAATGTAACAGCTGATTGTCGTATCGGTGCTAAGTCTCCCGAATAATCAACTGTTGCTTTGATGGTCGCTGTTTGTCCTTTTTTCAATTTTGTGACACCTGAATTGAAGGAAGAAAATTCATCTTGGAAAGTAATTCGATTAACATTGGCCCATTTGGTTTCTGCCCAATTTGCTGTTCCTATCTCCTCTGTATGCACTGTCTGATTTATAGTAAGCGATAAGCTTAAGGCTGTAAATGTTGAGATTAAGATGGTTGGATATCTCATAACTCTCTCACTCCTTGATTTTTTTGTATGCAAGAAATAAGATAGTAGAGATTGTGCCTATATGTTTACTGTCTTTTTGTCTAGATTCATGAAAAAAACAGTAATATTTTCAAGTTTTAACAATTTAAGTAAAAAGGAGCGCCCTTCATGCAAACCCAAGAAGCGATAAAAACGTATCTTTTAAAGAAAAAAAGCAATACAAAATTAGATATTTTTCTTTTCCTGTCTGAACATCGTTTCTTTATTACTACACAATATTTAGCAGATCATTTCCATATGTCTGAATCAAATTTTCTATTATACATCAAAGAATTAGAACAAGATTTTGAGCGTCTAAATCTAACAGAATTGCATATTGATAAACAAAAACCTTTTTTGAAGTTGAATTTTGAAGGAATTGATCCGGCTTATTGCTACTATCGTCTATTTGGAAGGTACTGCAACGAATCGGTCAGTTATGAGATCTTGACTTCTTTGTTCAGTTGTCAGACAAATTCGATTATCAGTTTAAGTCAGCAAACGAACTATAGTGCCTCTTATCTGTATACGAAAATGAAAAAAATCAATGCATTTTTAGCATTGTATGGTTTGTCTGTCTCCTTTTCTAATAATGGAAGAAAGTCCTTTTCTGGAAAAGAAGTACAAATCCAATATGCAGCATTAGATATTTATTGGAATATCTTTTCAAGTACTGCTACAGATTTTTATGATGAAGAACCACAGGTAGTTGCTTTTATGATGAATACTTTTTTTAAAAAAGAGGTACTTGACCGACTGAATAGCGGTATGATGGATAAATTATATTTGCTGTTGAAAATATGTAAAGAGAATTTTCCGGCTACTTCTGTAAAAGGTGTGCAAAGAGAGTTTGAGGAGTATGAATATATTGACTTTTTTATTGATCCCTCTGTCGATATTTTGCGTCCCAATCTGCCAATTTGTCGCGAACAACGCATCCTAGTGAATATTTTAGCTCGGCTCTCTATCACGAAAATCGAATCAGAAAAAACAAGTTTGGAGCAATACGAACTTTTAAGAAAAGCAAATGTTCCTCATGTTCTTTATTCAAGAAAAATGGTGGAATCCTTTTGTACTGTATTTGATTTGCTTATGCCTGAAAAAGAAAAGATTCTTTACTCGTTGGCGTTCGCACGAAATAAACTTTATAATGGATTTCTTAACTTCAATCAACCAAATACGCCCCTTCCTACTTTTATGCTTTATCAAGAGCATAACGTATTGAAAGAAATCCAAACAGCTATTGAACGTTTTTACATGGATTTCAGAGAACAAAATCAACATATGCTGCCAGATATTTTAGAAAAAGAAAATGTGCTATGGATGGTCGAAGATCTAGTACATTTATATGATCGTTACAAAAAACAACCGCTGATCGTGATTGGTGTGAACTATACGCGTGATTTTTATATCAGTAAAGATTTGATTGTTAAGATAGAACAAATTTTTTCAAATGAATCGATCAAAATACAAAACGATTTTATGGAGAACTGTAACATCGTTATCAGTGACTGCCCTTTGAAACAGTTGCCTTCCCACATCAAAAAAATATATATTTTAAAGGGAATCATCACACCAGAAGATTGGAAAAAAGTGATTATGAGGATTTCAGAATATATTTTTGAATTAAAAGAAGAGGCTCTTATGAACCAATCGGAAAAAGAAAATCAAGATAACCTCTAGTTCCTAGACCAAAGAAGTGACATAAATCCGTATACTGTTGAAAAGCATACGGATTTATGTCACAAAAATTTGAATATCTTTTTCGTTTACATAATAAAATTATAAATTATTTACTGGTTTTCTTTACGTTCGTTTCCTTTTTCAATTGCTTCCCATAATCCATTTAGATATACCGCACCTAATGCTCGATCATATAAGCCATATCCTGGTCTTCCTGTCTCATTCCAAATCATTCTGCCATGATCAGGGCGGATGTATCCGTCAAATCCGTTGTCATACATTGTTTTTAGTATACGGTACATGTCTAATGAACCGTATTCTGATTTATGCGGTGCCTCATAGAAATCTCGATTATCTAAAAACTTGATATTTCGAACGTGAGCAAATGGGATCCGGTCTCTTTGGCAAAATTCTGCTAAAATTTCATACACATCATTTTCTGGATCTTCTGCAATACTTCCTGTACAAAGAGTGATTCCGTTAGAAGGACTGTCTACTACTCGGCACAACCAATCTAGGTCTTCTCGATTCTTTACGATTCGAGGTAATCCAAAAATCGAGTACGGCGGGTCATCTGGGTGTACAGCCATTTTGACCCCTACCTCTTCACATGTCGGGATGATTGATTGAAGAAAATAAGCAAAATTTTCTCGAAGTTTTTCTTCGTCTACTGATGCATACGCTTCAAGCAAAGATTTGATATGAGCTAAGCGTTCAGGTTCCCACCCCGGCAACTCGAATTCATTGCTGGACTGTTCGATGCGTTCGACGATTTCTTTTGGATCAGCTGGAATATCAGCGGATATAAAAGCTAACGTAGATGAGCCATCTTCTAAGCGGTAATCAAGATCAGATTTGACCCAATCAAATACAGGCATAAAATTATAGCAGATGACTTCTATTCCATATTCTGCCAAGTTTCGAATCGTCTGCTTATAGTTTTCGATATACTGCTCACGGGATGGTAAACCAATTTTAATGGCATCATGCACATTGACGCTTTCGATAACCTTTAGTGTCAATCCACGAGACTCAATTTCTTCTTTTAATTCTTTGATCCGTTCCCTAGGCCACACTTCTCCTACTGGTATATCCATCAATGTGCCTACAATACCTTTGACTGCAGGTATTTGTCTGATTTCATCTAAAGCAATCTTTTCCTCTTGTGAACCGTACCATCTAAAAGTCATTTCCATTATAAAGTTCCTCCATGTTCTTGTAAGTAATTCTGTAATGTTTTTCGTACGGCATTGGGTCCTGCCAACATTTTGATGAACATTCCTTCTATTTTTCTGCCAATCTCAGCTTGATAAAGATCTACACCAAAAATTTCTTTATTTGACAAAATAGGAACAATTTTCTCTTGGATATGTGAGGTATCTTGCGTACCCAATTGAATATCAGAAAGCCTGTGCTGAAGTTCCACCAACAAAGGATCTGGACTCGGTGTGAATGGTTTTCCTTGATCATCAAGGCCAATAAGGTATCGAAGCCAAGCAGCGAGAATCAATGGGATGAACACAAGAGTCTGCGGGTCCTTATTTTCTATTTCCATATATTTTTTAATCGTCTCACCGTAACGAATCGCCACCTTTTGAGAGGTATCCGTGGCGATTCGCTGAGGCATGTCAGGAATATTTGGATTAGAAAATCGCACAGTGACTACTTCTTCAAGAAAGGTCTTTGGATCAATGATTCCAGGCGATTCTACGACTGGAAGACCTTCATTGTACCCGATTTCAGAAACTAACAGTGACAAATCTGGATCTTTCATCTCTTCAGCTATACTCCTATAACCCAGTAAACAACCCATAATAGCTAAAGCCGTATGCAAAGGATTAAGACAAGTCGTCACTTTCATCGTATCTGCTTTATCTACCGTTGCACGATCAGTCAAGAACACTCCAGCTTTTTCGAATCTCGGACGTCCGTTTGGAAAATGATCTTCCATGATTAAATAATGGATATCTTCTGTATTGACGAATGGCGCAATATTGGTTCCCTTTGCGGTTTGCAAGATCGACATATTTAAAAACCCTTCTTCTGCCAACATTCTGCTAACTGATATGGAAGGATTCGGAGTGATACGATCAATCATTGTCCATGGAAACGCAACGATTTCTTCATTCGATAAGTATTGGATAAATGTTTCTGGTACATAACCTTCCTTTTGCCATTCTTTTGCGATCGCTAGCAACGAAGTACGTAATTGACTGCCGTTTTGTGAAAAATTATCTGTAGAGACAAGTGCAATCGGCCAAGCTCCCGATAAAAACCGTCTATAAAGTAGTGCAGCAAGAATACTCATCGTATGTGATGGCTTTTTCGGACCATTTTTTATATCAACTGCAATCGGTCCTATATATTTCTTACTTGTATCTTTCAATCGATAACCTTTTTCAGTAATAGCAAAAGTAACTAATTGTAAACTCGGATTTTCAAAGTGACCAATCATCTTAGCAAAGTGTTCCGAACAATCTGGATGACAATACAGACTGTCAGCTGTCGCAGCTAATACACGTTTGACAAATTTTCCACTGCTTGGCATGACCACTTCAAGAATCAAATCATCAAAAACTCGGTAAGCCTTTTCAATTATTTCTTCATCGAATGTTTCACAAACAATGACACCAGTGGGCAATTCGCCTTGATCCGCTAAACAATGAGCGATTTCTGCATGAAATCCTCGATAAAGATTTCCGCCACCAAAATGGATCCAGACAGGATTTCTTTGTCCAGTTTCTCTTAATGATGCACGGTCAAAATGAGGTATTTCTACTTCTTTTTGAGATAATTCAGGAATAAAGTTCTCCCAGTTGTTTAAATCAATCATTTTTCCCCTCCTAAACTAACATATCAGTTTTTGTCTTAAAATGAATTTTATGCAATAAAAACCGCTATGTCAATCAAAATTTTACTATTTGTACAAATCTACGAGTTAAAGTGACATATCAGATTGTTTTTCAGATCTCTTCTGTTATACTACGTTCATAGAAATGATTTTGGAGGTATAAAAATGAAAAGTAGCTTGCAATCTCAAGCTTACCAAGCGATTCGTAAACAAATCATCTATGCGGACCTAGAACCTGGAAGAAAAATATCTGAAAAAGCGCTGGAGGAACATCTTTCTATCGGCCGGACCCCCATTCGCGAAGCATTGATTCAACTACGTCAGCAAGAACTCGTGTACACAGTTCCTCAAAGTGGTACGTATGTTTCAAGAATCAATCTCTATTCTGCAGAAAATGCTCGATTTGTTCGAGAACAATTAGAACAGCAAATCATGATTGAATGCTGTTCCAAATTGGACCATCAAACACGAATAGTGTTAGAAACGATTTTAAAAGAACAAGAAAAAGCAGCCCAAATAAAGGATGAACGTGCGTTTTTTCGTGCAGATAATTTATTTCATGAAGCTTGTTTCGAAATTGCCGGCAGAAAAGAAGTTTGGAACTGGTTAGATGACCACAATACCCATTTAGAACGTTTTCGTTGGTTAAGAGTGACCATACAAGGGCTTCCATGGGAAACGATCATGGAACAACATGAAGATTTATTCAGAGCATTAGTCGATAAAAAACCAGAAGAAGCTCGTTTTCAAACGGGATTGCACTTGCACATGATGCTGAAAGAACAAGAAACTGTCACTCAACGTTATCCTGAGTATTTCAAGTAGTTGTATTTTCTTATGCCTCTTCCATTTTATAATTAACCAGCGTTTTTGAGTAATCTTTATTAAATAACAAAATATTCATTGACTTTCTAACTCCAACTAAATTACAATCATTATAAATAAATAATTATTATTGGTGGTTTTACTATGTCATTGATTGGGAAAAAAATCGAAGAATTTAACGCTTAAGCTTATCATCAAGGAGAATTTTTAGAAATTAGCGAGAAAGACCTTATGGGGAATTGGAGCATCCTATGTTTCTACCAGCAGATTTCACTTTTGTTTGCCCCACTGAACTAGAAGACTTACAAGAACAATACAGCACCTTGAAATCTTTGGGTGTTGAAGTCTTTTCTTGCTCTACAGATACCCATTTTACTCACAAAGCATGGCATGATACATCAGATGCTATCGGTAAAATCGAATACACGATGATTGGCGATCCTTCGCATCGGATTTCTCGTATTTTTGATGTGTTGGATGAAGAACAAGGATTAGCTCAACGAGGAACATTTATTATTGATCCAGACGGCATCGTTCAAGCTATGGAAATCAATGCAGATGGAATTGGCCGTGATGCTAGTGCACTGATTGATAAGATACGGGCTGCTCAATATGTACGTACCCACCCAGGTGAAGTTTGTCCGGCAAAATGGAAAGAAAGTGGCGAAACATTGAAACCAAGTTTTGATCTTGTTGGAAAAATTTAGGTGGTCGACATGTTAGATAAAGAAACTAAACAAAACCTCGAACAATATTTAGCACTGATTGAATCTCCTATTGTTTTTTCTGTTAGTTTGGATACTAGTGAAAATAGTCAAAAATTAGCAGAATTTACGAAGGAAATATCAGAAATGTCTCCTAAAATCTCTTGGGAAAAAAAAGAGTTGATGCGGACACCTAGTTTTTCTATCAGCCCTCTTGGCAAAGAAAGTGGAATTATTTTTGCTGGTATCCCCCTCGGTCATGAATTTGCTTCTTTTTTACTAGCACTGTTACAAATTAGTGGACGGGCACCAAAAATCAGTGAGTCTTTGAGTCTCAAAATCAAACAAATCAAACAAAAGCTGCATTTTGACAGTTATGTTAGCTTGACTTGTCACAATTGCCCGGACGTTGTACAGGCATTGAATATATTAGCTGTATTAAATCCAAATATTACTCATACGATGATTGAAGGCGGTATGTTCCAAAAAGAAATTGATGATAAACAAATCATGGCAGTGCCAACAGTGTTTTTAAATGGTGAAGAATTTAGTAGCGGACGCATGACGATCGAACAAATCGTTGAAAAAATCACTGGTCCTTTGGTTGAAGAAGAATTATTTGAAAAAACACCTTATGATGTATTAGTGGTCGGTGGCGGACCAGCAGCTAGTAGTGCAGCTATCTATGCAGCACGTAAAGGAATCCGCACAGGGATTGTTGCTGACTCCTTCGGTGGACAAGTCGTTGAAACACTGGGAATTGAAAACATGATTGGTACCCCTTACACAGAAGGGCCAAAATTAATGCAGCAAGTAGAAAATCATGTGCGTAGTTACCCTATCGATATTATGATCAATCAAGAGGCTGTTTCCTTAAATAAAGAGCAAGATTTTATCAATATCGGCTTGGCTAACGGTATATCACTTCAAGCAAAAACTGCAATTATTGCGACAGGTGCGCACTGGCGTTCTATCAATGTACCGGGCGAAAAAGAGTTTAAAAATAAAGGAATTGCTTATTGTCCACACTGTGACGGTCCTCTATTTAAAGGAAAAGAGATTGCTGTTATCGGCGGTGGTAATTCTGGTGTTGAAGCAGCAATCGATTTGGCTGGGTTAGCAAAACATGTATATGTTCTAGAATTCTTACCAGAATTAAAAGCAGATCAAATCTTACAGGATAAACTAGTCTCTCTTGCGAATGTCACTGTTATCAAACATGCAGCGACGAAAGAAATCAGCGGTACGAATCAGGTAGAATCTCTCTCCTATATCGATCGCCGTACGATGGAGATGCATACACTAGCTGTTTCAGGAGTATTCATTCTAGTCGGCTTACTCCCTAATACGGATTGGCTAGATGGAACGATCGAAATGAATCCAAGAAATGAAATAGTGACCGAGAAAAATGGCGCAACGAATATCCCCGGCGTTTTCGCAGCTGGTGATTGTACAGATAGTCCATACAAACAAATCATCGTTTCAATGGGTTCAGGAGCTACTGCAGCTTTAGGAGCATTCGATTATCTGATGCACACTTGAACTATAAAGATTGTATAAAAGACAGATAGAGGTTGTGAGCCTGCCGTTCAGCTCCGAGTCACAAGGAACAATTTCAATAAACAGTTTCTCATGTTTGTTGAATATTGTGACTTGTGGCTGAGGAGTAGGCATGAGAACACCGTTTATTCGAAAAAAGGATTGTGATAAGAATTTTGTCACAATCCTTCTTGTCTTTTTTTTGAATAATCACTTTTTCTTCTCTTTTTCTTATATACTATAAGTAGTAAATAGTTTGAGAGAAGAAAGGTGACTGATTATGGCGCAAAATCGTATTTTTAAGACAAGTTTTGCAAGCGTTTATCCTATGTATGTAGCAAAAGCAGAGAGAAAAGATCGTACAAAAGAGGAAGTAGATGAAATCATTTGCTGGCTGACAGGTTATTCCCAAACAGAACTAGAAGAGCAACTACAAAAACAAGTGACTTTCGAACAATTTTTTGCGGAAGCCCCTGCCCCCAACCCTTCTCGTTCTTTGATTACAGGTGTTGTTTGTGGTGTGCGAGTAGAAAACATCGAGGATAACTTGATAAAAGAAATTCGTTATTTAGATAAAATGATCGATGAGCTAGCAAAAGGCAAAAAAATGGAAAAGATCCTCAGAAAATGATCTTTCTTAAGAAGCTCTTCTCCTTCACTCATTTTGTAACGTTTGATTTGGTAAAATGACTAGTTCACGTTAAAATAAGTCAAAGGAGGTTTTCTTATATGTTTGAGACGATTAAACAAAATATTCAAAAATATGCCTTATTAAGAGCTGCTGTTTATATTATTTCTGGGATTGCGATTGTGCTAAACCCTTCTGCTGTTTTTCATTTTATCGGTTATCTGATCACTGCCTATCTTGTTTTGCTTGGGGTGTTGAATCTTTTTGAGGCTTACCGTTTTAAAAGGAAAACAGGTTCTTGGAGTATCGGTCTGTTTAGTGGTCTTTTTTCCCTGATCTGTGCGCTGATCGTTTATGCTTTTGCACCTGCAATCGTTTCTATCCTGCCGATTCTTCTTGGATTAGCTGTTATCATCAACAGCTTGTTCCAGTTGTTCTTCAGCATGAATACAAAAGCTAAAAGTTGGAGTGTTTATAGTATTCTGTTGTTGATTGGCGGATTCGTCTTATTGTTTAATCCATTCAAAAGCTTGATGGTTCTATTTCAAATATTCGGTTTCATCTTGATTTTCATGGGCATCCAGGAAATCATCAATTTTATCAGAGTAAGAAAAATGACTATACGTTAATCGTTTTTAGTTATTAAAATAGACTGTTTAAAAACCAACAAACCAAAAAATACTTTTGGATTGTTGGTTTTTTTATGAGTATATTTTCCTATTTTTTCAATAATATATGTTATGCTAAGTTCGGGCTATATTTTATAAAAAGGAATGATGAGAATGGAATTTATTGGTATTTTATGCCTGATATTGATTTCAACAACGATTGGCTCACATATCTCTAGGAGATTAGGTATTCCAGCAGTAATCGGACAATTACTTGTTGGTGTTTTGCTAGGACAAGCTGGATTGAATTGGGTCAAACCGGATATTCTAGTCCATGACTTCTCGGAGATTGGTGTAATCTTATTGATGTTTTTAGCTGGTCTGGAAAGTGATTTATCTCTTTTGAAAAAATATTTCCGACCAGGCATGTTCGTTGCTTTACTCGGAATCATCTTCCCTGTTGTTTTTGGTTGGCTAACAGGCGAAGCATTCCAAGTTTCGGGAAATGAAGCGATTTTCTTTGGGATTATTCTTGCAGCAACTTCTGTCAGTATTTCAGTTGAAGTATTAAAGGAACTAAACGTGGTGAATACGAAAGAAGGCTCAACTATTTTAGGTGCTTCTGTTGTAGATGACATTTTAGTCGTTTTAGTCCTAAGTTTCAGTCTATCTTTTCTCACTGGAGAAGCTTCTAGCAATGCTTCTTTACCGCTTGTTTTGATTGAACAGCTCGTTTACTTTGTTTTTATTTTCTTATTAGTCAAATGGATTGCACCCTTCTTGCTTTCATTTGCAGAAAAAGTGTACGCAAATTCTTCTATTATCATCGTATCGCTAGTTATTTGTTTAGGTATGTCTTACGTAGCGGATCTTGTGGGTCTTAGTTCTGTCATTGGTGCCTTTTTTGCTGGGATAGCAGTCAGTCAGACAAAGGTCAAAGAAGAAGTATACCACAATGTTGAAGCTTTAGGATATGCAGTATTTATACCAGTATTTTTTGTCAGTGTAGGATTAGAAGTTGATTTTTCTGACTTTGGTGAGCAGCTTCTCTTTATTTCTATATTGACGCTTGTAGCAATTTTGACCAAATTGCTTGGAGGGTATTTTGGTGCTCAGATTGCCGGTTTTTCTCAACATAGTTCATTGATGGTCGGTGCTGGTATGATTTCGCGTGGAGAAATGGCTTTGATCATTTTGCAAATTGGACAGCAAAGTCAATTGATCGAACCACAGTACTATTCACCTTTAGTAATCGTGATTTTATTAAGTACACTTATTTCTCCACTTGTTCTGAAATATTTTACAAAAAAAGTTTATGAAGTGTGAGTGACCCAGAAAGTGGTCGTGAACCTGTCGTTTATTCGAAAAAAGGACTGTGACGATACCGTCACAGTCCTTTTACTATAGTTATGAAGTCGTTCTTTATTGATAATTTTGGTTGAGGTATTGTAATAGTTCGGGTGCTCGTTTAGTTGCTGAATCATCATCTTCTTTATTTTCCAACATGCTAACCATCATATATCCTTGGTTATCAGGGTTGAAAGCAAACAAGAAACTGTTCTCTTTCCCTTTTTCATCCTGTTTTTCTTTGATTTCCGCTGTACCAGTTTTCGCTGCCAATGGAATCCCTAAAGCAGAAAGAGAATGTGCTGTACCATTTACATCTTGCACAACTTCTCTCAGATCTGGCACGATCGTTTGTACTGCTGTTTCGCCGATGACATTCTTCTTATCTTTTGTCTCTTTATCTGCAATCAATTTAGGATAGACAAGTGTGCCATTGTTGGCAAAAACAGAATACATTGCTGCTTGCTGGATAGGATTAATTAGAAGTTCGCCTTGTCCATATCCAGTATCAGCTAGCAAGATATCTGAATTAAAGCTCTCTTCATTAGAAATTTGTGCTGGATTCATACTGATTGGCAAATCAAGGTCTTCACCAAAAATGAATTTATCCAAACCTGCACGGAAATTCTTCTCCCCCATTTTCAACGTTTCTTGTGCCATATATATATTATCGGAATAAATCAAAGCAGTTTTTAAGTCTACTTGTGACACATCACTAACACGAGTTACTTGATACGATCCCCAAGAACTATCTTTTTGCCATTTAAGCCCGTTGATCGTCAACACTTCATTTGGATCGATAGTGCCGTTGTCGAGACCGATTGCTGCTGTGATCATTTTAAACGTAGATCCAGGAGCATAACCTGTCGCAAATCGGCTGATGAATGGTTGTTCAGGATTTTCTTCATAAGCTTTGTAGTCTTCTTGTGAGATCCCGTTTGTCATTTTGTTTGGATCATAGCTTGGAGAGCTAGCAAGCGCAAGAAGATCACCGGTTTTTGGCGTTGTCGCAACAGTCGATCCAGCTTTTCCTCCTAGACTGTCGAAAGCTGTTTTTTGTGCCTTTGCATCGATTGTCAATTTGATATCTTTGCCGTTTTGTACTTCATGCTCGATCAGAACCTTTTTCTCGACACCGTCTGCATCTGTGATGCTTAATTTTCCACCTGTAGTCCCACGAAGATCCTTATCAAAAGCCATTTCCAAACCAGATCGTCCGATTTTTCCACTACTGCTTAATTCTGGATTTTTATCAATATCTTCTGCTGTGATATCTCCCACGTAACCAATCAGTTGAGCAGCTGCTTCACCCAAAGGATAATATCTGCCGTCTACTTCTTGGATGGTAGCTCCAGCTGGAAGTTCTGGCGTTGCTCCATCAATGATTTTCAATGGGACAAAGTAATCGTGTTGTACCCAACTTTGTGAAATAGCCTGATTGATAGCATCTTCTGTTAAGTCGAATGCAGAAGCAATGGCTTTGATATTGGCTGTTTTTTCGTCCCCATCCCCAAGTTTGCTTGGAACGACTCCTAATTGTTTTAGTTTGCCGGTTGTTGCTAATGGTTCCCCATTTCGATCTAAAATGTTCCCTCTTGTTGCTTCTTGCGTGGTCAGACTTACTTTGTCATTTCCTTCCATTTCTGGAAAAACCAAGTTAGGCTGCCAGTTGATCGTGGTTTTTCCATCATTTCTGTCTAATGTTCCTTTATAAGAAAGATCTTTCAATTCACCTAATGAGGTATTCATCTTTGCTTTATATGAAAAGCTATAAGTAGAATCATCTTTTTTATCTACTTTTAGATTTGATATCTCAAGTCCTTTGACATTGGCAGCACCGTATATATTTTGGTATTTTTCTAAGATCTCTTTTTCAGATAATGCACTTTTATTTGCTGCCTTTTTCGATGCCATTCCTGCAGCTTTGTTATAATCTCCTTTGTTTAAAGCTTGGACAAATTGCTCAACCGTCTTTTCTCCAGCTTCTACTGCTTGGGTTTCTTGGTAGTGCCGGTAGTAAAAATAACTGCCACCTGCAGCTACTATTAAAATCACTGCGCCGGCAATATAAGCGCCTGTTCGATTTTTGCCGTGCTTGTCACTTCTTTTCATTTTTTCCTCCTTCTTTTGCTTGTTATTCCTTTATTTTCACTATTTATACCTGTTTATTCTAACATAATAAAAGAAGTCAGAACATAACATAAATTGTTATTTCTAACTTCTTTTATTTTATTTTCTTTACTTAATTATTCAGAAATTTTTTGATTGCTTCTTGGTTTTTGGTCAAATCTAATTCCAGAACACTTCCGGAAGGCGTATTGTCGTTGAAGTCCCAACTGCCGTCTACTGGTACGGATAATGTATCGATCTTTTTATTATCGTCTTTGAGGAAATCCATACCGCAATCCAGTAGCACACTCTCAGGAAGGTTCGTTTGGATACTGCCAAGTAGTTTTCCCACTGCTTTCGGTAATTTAAATATCGAAGTGACGTCTTTCAGCTGCTGAGAGATAGCTTTAATCACTTGTTGCTGTCTTCTAATCCTCCCAAAGTCCCCTTCTTCGTCTTCACGGAATCGAGCATACTGCAGTAACGTATTGCCATCCATTACTTGCTTCCCTTTTTTTATATATACGCCATCTAAATCTAAAGATTTTTCTGCATCAATCTTTACTCCATCAGGAAACAGTTCATTGACGCAATCGATAAAATCTTGAAATGTGATACTTGCATAATACGGGGCTTCAAATTTGAAATTTTCCTTTAATGTTTGGTTCAATAAATCAACTCCTCCGTAAGAGTACGCTGCATTGATTTTATCCATTCCGTAACCTGGTATATCGACATATGAGTCTCTCATGATAGAGATTAGTTTTGCTTGTTGTGTTTTCTGGTCGTATTGTGCAACCATAAGTGAATCTGAGCGACCATTTTCGTCTTTCGAACGGGCATCCGAACCAATCAAAGCCACGTTTAGTGTGGTAGGGACACTTTTCGGATCTACCTTTTTTACAGTTGAGGTCTGTTTTGCAGACGAAAATCCATGGACAAATTCAATCGAAAAAAAGCCGACTACTAGTGTAAGCAGTAACAAAACAGATAATATGATTTTTTGAAATACTTTCATTGCGAATTCCTCTTTCTAAAAAGAATCTCTCGCTTGAAAAATAAAAGATAGTCCTTTATGATAATTCAAACTGAGAGATTTTCAGTTTCTCTTTATTGTTTTTCAGGTCGATAGAGCGGCAATTCTTCGGCCTGTATCTTCGAAGAAATATTCAACGTGATCCCGATTCCTAAAGAAAGGATCAGATAACTTGTTCCTCCATAACTAACAAATGGTAATGGCACGCCAGTCATTGGCATAAGCCCTGCGATACTTCCCACATTCATTATCGTCTGAACGAATAGCAAAGTTCCGAATCCTAAAAGAAACAATCCAGCTTGCTGATTTTTACAACGACTGCTTAAACAAAAGATTCTCATGCATAATGAGAATAATAAGAAAAGTACACACAATGCACCAATTAGCCCAAGCTCTTCTGTAATGATCGAAAAAATAAAATCTGTTTCTGTCTCTGGAAGATATCCCTTTTTTGTGATACTGTTTCCTAATCCTCTCCCCCATATGCCACCATTGTATAGTGCATAAAACGAATGAGTCATTTGATAGCCCGCACCATGACTATCTATGAAAGGATCTCTTAAAGTTGCAATCCTTTCATAAGCATGATTGAACATCTGGGGAAGCCAGCCTTTGTTTCCTAAATATAATACTCCGCCGGCTGCTCCAATCAATAAGGCAGAAAAAGTAACAATCAGATAGATTCCTTTTTTAAATGGAACTGCTGCTGCCCAAAAAATGACCCACGCAATCGAAAGAATCATCAATGCTCCAGCAATCTTTGGCTGGAATAAAATCAACAAAGTTATGCTTACTGTAATCAGAAAAGGTTTTTTTAGATTTTTTGGCGGATTATTTCCGTCACGAAAAAACCAGCTTAGATAAAAAATCAGAAAAAGATTTGCTAATTCTGAAGGCTGGAATTGAATGCCAAACAGAGAAATCCAACGTTGTGCGCCATTGACAGTGATACCGAATATTCCTACTCGTACTAAGATCAAAAAGAAAATCGATAAAGCTAAACCATATCCTGCTATTTTAGGGTGAAGTAAATAGTGCAGTTTGATTGAACGAGCTAAGAAGATTACGCCCCAACTCAAAAATATGAAAATCAGTTGGCGCAATAATAGACTTTTTGTATTTTCATCTGCTTGCAATAAACGATAAGAACTAGCACTGTATACTTCTAAAAGACCGATCATGGACAAAGTCAAATAAGGACCCAAAATCCACCAATCGATCTTTTTTCTTTTTTTCACCGCATCTCCTCCTCCCACGGTAATCCACTTGTCAGGTAAGGAGCGAGTTTGTCTCTTCAAATAAGTCAGTCTTGAAACTATAAAGAAAAGGCCAGAAACCTTTTCGAACAAGAATTCTGACCTAGCATCATCTCATCGTCCGAGTTTTAGCACTATACAACGTAAAGAAAACATTCTTAGCTATTGGAAAAAGCCTTAATCCGACAGTTTCTGTTTTACCCATTGGCGACTTTCGACGTTTCTGGGCAATAGCCTATGTTTGTATAGGAGCCTCACCTAACAAGGTTATTACTATATTCTATTTACGAGTCCATGATAGACTTTTCCTAATGAATAGGCAATGAAATTTGAAATGAAATAGTGAAATTTAACAATCTTTAATATTTTTTAGGAAAAAATAACAAATAACGTAAAAAAATCCCAGCGCAGTTTCGTTCAATTGTGCTAGGATTCCTTGATAATCTTTTTATTTTTAGTGTTTTTTTATATGATTTTCACTTTTCAGAATAAATGTTTATTTGTTTAAGTAATTGAATAACCCGCTAATCGTCTGGTCTGTTAATCCTATTTCTTTGCCGTATAAAGTAACTTTGGTGACGACAAAATGATCTTGTAATGGCGGAACTTCTAAATACTGCCCTTGCAGAAAATCATTCACTGTCTCGTATTCTTTTCCCATTTCTTTTGAATCTGCTGATGGTTTATAACTTATTTTTAACATAACTATTACTCCTTCTTATTGGGGACGTGCGATCGTGAAAATTTCTCCTATTGCTGCATAATCATTTCCTGCCAAACGGCTTATAGCATTCAATTCTCTTGGATCGATTCTTCCCGTCTTTTCATCATAGACTGTTTCATTCAAATGATATTTCTGTACTTCTAGCAAAAATAAATCAGCTGTTACTTTATTTTTATTCCGTATCTCGACATGTTCATATAAGGTTGTCTCAAAACGAACTTTTGCTTCTGTCAATGCTGGTACTGAAATGATTGCTGAATCCGTTAAAGTCAATTCAGTCAAGTGTAGTTCGCTTTCCTCATTAGGCAGATTAGCTGCTGTTTTATTTGCTTCTTCTACGTTGTCCTCATCAAGGATATGGATGACCGCTTCTCTTGTCTCAAGAATATTTTTTGCTGTGTCTTTTACTGTATCTTGTTTTCTCTGGATCGCCAAGGATAAGATAGGTGGATTCGAACTGACAATATTAAAGTAACTGAAGGGTGCGATATTCACTATATCATTTACGGATTTAGTCGTTACTACTGCAACCGGCCTAGGGATAACCGAACCAATCAGCAACTTGTAATTTTCACGTTCTGTCAATTCTGAAGGACTTCGTTCAAACATGGTCTCGCCTTCTTTCTATAAAATACGCTAAAAAGCAGATCTTCGAAGACAAAAGGAAAAGCAACACTTTCCTCTTCTTCTTAGAATCTGCTTTAAACTATCTATTAATTTTTCTTTTTTGTCAAGAATCTGTCCCGTACGTGTTTTTTAGTTCTTTGCTTTATTCGCGGCTTCGACATATCTTTTAGTGATGAATTGTGGACGGGTGATGATAGATCCAATCACGACTGAAAAAGCACCTAATTCATAGGCTTTCTCTACGTGTTCTGGAGAGTCAGTATGGCCTTCCATGACTACTGGTATATTGACTTGTTCTATGATCTGATTCAACAAATCAAAATCAGGCTCCTGTGTTTTTCGAGAATATTCTGTATATCCTGCTAATGTCGTAGACAAAAGATCAAAACCATCTTCTTGCGCTTGAAGCGCTTCCTCAAAAGTCGAAATATCTGCCATGGCTAATCGACCGTGATCGTGGATCATTTGGACAAGCTCAGCTGTTGTTTTTTCTGTCGGACGTTTACGAGAAGTTGCATCCAGTGCAATGATCTCAGCTTGCGTCTCCAAAAGTTCTTTCACTTCTTTTTCTGTCGCAGTAATAAATACTTCTGACCCATCGTAATCTCTTTTTATAATCCCTATTACCGGCAAATCAACGATTCGCTTGATTTCATTGATATCTTCTGTTGTATTTGCGCGAATACCAACTGCTCCGCCTTCTTTTGCAGCCAAAGCCATTCTCCCCATGATAAAAGAACTGTGTAATGGCTCATTTTCCAAAGCTTGACAAGAAACGACAACCCCACCTTTTATTTTTTCCAGTACATCCACACTATCTCCTCCAATGACGTTCTCTAGAAATACATCTTCTTATAAAAATGTAACCCTTTTCTATCCAAGAGTCAATAAAGTAGCTATCCTTTCTCTTTTAGCAAGCCTTTCTTGCTAAAAGAAAATTACTTCAAACTCTTCATATACGATTAGCTTCTCTTCTGTAAATGCCATGTTCAGTGCTTCTTTGTAGACATGCTTGAAAAAGTCAGTATGGACTTTCCGCCAATAGGCTAACGTTCGATCTCCTTCTCCTTCTTTCCAAGCATGTTCTTCCGTGATTTCACTAAAAGGCAAGATAGTCACATTTATATTTTTGATGATACAAACTGGTTCATTTTTTCCATTCAGAACCACATCTAACTGGCCCACTTTTGGCAAAGGTTCCTTCTCTTTTTTATATAGATCATATCCACTTGATGTACCGGTTTTTATTTTTTTTACAACTAACTCACTCAATTCATCTGCCATTTCTTCTGTATTCCCAAATGAAAAAAAGCTTAGTTCTTCTGATTGATATCTAGGATATTTTTCTTGAAACTTTTCGAAATATTCTTCTACTTTTTGATACATAATAGCATCTACTCCTTTGTTTCGTATAATAAAAACCATCCAGATACTAGTATAAACGATTATCTGGATGGAAAATACGATGGATTATTGAATATTTAAGACACGTAGACTATCCTCAACGATTTGGCTTGGTGTCAAATGATAACGTTCATAAAGTTTAACTGTTGGAACACTATCTGTGAATTCTTTCTTTGCACCGAAATTCAGCACATGCATTGAAGAATCACCATAATAACGACTGATTTTTTCACCAAATCCGCCTGATAAACTACCATCTTCTAATGTGATGACTAATTCATGGGCTTCTTTTAATTTATCTAATGTTTCTACATCATTTTCTGTGATTGTTCCTGGATTGATCAATGTTGCTTCGATTCCTTTTTCTCTAAAAGCTTCCACTGTTTCTTTTCCTAGTCCAAGAAAACCACCTAAAGCTAAAATTGCCACTTTTTCGCCTTTATTCACTGTCTGATAGGCTGGAATACTGTAATCATTTGCGATAGCTTTACCATGTTCCACACCATGAGTAGGGATTCGAATAGCTACAGGCTGTGCTGTTTGCTCAAAAGCCCAATCTAGCATAGAGATCATATCTTCTTTTGTTGCTGGAGCAAGATATTTGATATTCGGGATACTTGATAAATAAGGAATGTCAAACGTTCCTTGGTGTGTTCGATCACTAGCAGAGATCGTTCCGCCACCAACTAAAATGATGACTGGATTCTCGTTGATTGCTAAATCATGTGATAATTGATCATATGCCCGTTGCAGGAAAGTACTTGATTGGAAGACGACTGGACGTACTCCCTGAGAAGCCAAAGCAGAAGCAAACGTAATGGAATGCTGCTCGGCGATCCCCACATCAAAATAATGATCTGGATGTTTTTCTTGGAATGTTTTCAGTCCAAAGGCGCCTGGTATTGCTGCATTGACAGCGGCAATAGGTGCTGTACTTGTTTGCACTTTTTTATCCAGATAATCCATGATGATCGTATTGAATGTTTCTCCAGAAGCTGCCTGTTTTGCTTCTCCTGTAGACAGATCAAATGGGACGTGCCAATGATATTTCATTTTATTATCGATCGCTGGCTGATAACCGCGGCCTTTTTCCGTATGTACGTGAAGTACGATTGGATGATCAATATCTTTTACTTCTTCAAATAAACGGATCACCGTTTCTAGGTCGTTTCCATCATCCACATAGCGATAATCAAATCCCATAGCTTTAAATAGGTTATTACTGCTTTCACCGTGAGTTTGACGAAGCTCTGCTAAGTTCTGATATAAGCTACCGTGGTTCTCATCAATAGACATCTCATTATCGTTTACTAATACGATTAAATTGGTCTGTAAAGCGCCGCCGTTGTTCAGCCCTTCAAAAGCTAAGCCGCCACTTAGTGAGCCATCTCCAATAAATGCTACCACATTTCCTGATTCTTTCTTCAAATCTCTGGATTTAGCCAACCCAGTAGCTAAGCTGATAGATGTAGATGTGTGACCCACTGTAAAATAATCATGTTCACTTTCGTGTTGATTGGAATACCCGCTTACTTCATGGTAATGTCCTTTTTCAAAGCCATTTTTCCGACCAGTTAGCAGCTTATGACCATAAGATTGATGGGAAACATCCCATACGATTTTATCCTTAGGTGAATCAAATACATAATGAAAAGCGATCGTTAATTCGACTACACCTAGATTCGGACCAACGTGCCCACCTACATCGCTGTCCTTTTGCAAGATCTTTTGGCGCATTTCTTCTGCCAGCTGTTTCATTTCCTCAACAGATAACTTTTTGACATCTGCTGGACTATTGATTGTATCCAATACATGTAATGCTGTACTCATTATACATTCTCTCCTCCGTACTATCTTCTTTTTAGTTGAAAATAGATTTGTAACACTTTATCTATTCTACTCCTTAGAGTTGACTCTAAGTCAATAGTATTTTTAAAAAAATTCAGAGAAAGTTTGTTATATAAGTAGTTCTTCGCACAAAACAGATCACAAATAAAAAAACTTCTACAGTCTTTTAAAAAGCTCTGTAGAAAGTTGATTTTTGTCTTGCTTTAAGATTTCCTCAAGAAATATGTTTTTTTAATAAATGAAGCTCTTGAGCAATACGATACAAAAGGATGTTTGCGCCTTTTAACGAGATAGGATAGACCTTTGTTTTTTCCGTTTCCAAACCAGTTTGATAGCTAGCAGCATCGCATAAAACCACTCGTTTTTTTGAACACAAACATTCATCAGGTAATTCTTCTAAAGAACGAAATAGAATGGGGTTTATTTCAGCCATATCTTCTTCAGCATACAAATGAAATTGAGTTCGATAAAAAAATTGTTTGACTGAACTTTCTGAAACAACAAATATTTCTATCTCTTGCTGTATCATCTGTTCTCTGGTAATCAAAGAAAGACTCTTAACAAATTTTCGGATGAAATTATCATTCCATCTTAGATGAATTTGGTTTTTCTTTTTCCAATCGTCTAGCACTTCTACTATTTTTCTGTATAGAAGCTGTTCTTTTTCTGACAGTAGATAGATTCGTTCCGGTAAAAATACTTGACCGTCTGCCCACAACGTACGGACAAATTGTAAAAAGGATTGCTTAAAAATAAAATTGTCTGCATCGTCGATTTCAGCAACTGGGAGAATCTGTAAAATCAATTCATTGAGTGACAGGTCATTGAGAACAAAATTTTTATACACAACTTCGAAATCTTTTCTTAACAGCTCCATGTTCTCATTGGTATAATTTCTGCTATTGAACAAAGAGAAAATATAATAGATATCTTCTTCCTGTAAGTGTAACATCCCTTTTTGCTCTTCCAATCCTTGACAGACTAATTGAAATAATGGCTTCGTCTCCGCACTTTTCTTATCTTCTTCTTTCAGTTCAAGGGGAAACGTCTTTCTTCCAATTGCAATCTCTATTCCCCGTATGATAAAGGACTTTTCATCTTCCGAATATCTCCTTTTAAAAAAATGAGTCTCTACATAATCGATCAGCTCGTTACAAGCTTCTTCTACATGTGGATTTTTACTCTCATATCCTTCCCAATTGATATAACGTACTAAAGCTAGCAGAATATTCCGCGAATCAAATTCTGGAATAATGATTTCTTTATTTTTCAAATAATCATTTTCTTTGAAAAAATCCAAGACGCTCTTTTTGATCGTATATACTTTGCTCAAAGAAATAAATTCAAGATCAGCCAGTTCTGTACTCGTGAATATGCCCTTGAAATAATAACTTAAAAACTTTAAAAAATAAGATTGACCATACAAAAATTGCGTAAGCTCAGAAAGAGCGATCCCACGTTTAAATATAAGTTTGTACTTATGCTTCTCTCTTATTTTTTCTTTTATGCAATATTCCAAACACTCGGCTAGACTTTCTAGATCATGAAGGATCGTCGGTGTGGTCACCCCTAGTGAAATAGCTGTTTGTTCGATATCTATTTCTTGGAATTCAAATAATTGTTCGCATAGATACACTTTCCTAAATATATTTCGCTCGATGTATTTTTCCAGCATTCCTGATACACGCCTCCAGTTTTTCTTATAGTTTTATTTAAACATATCCACGAATCGCTTTTTTATTTACTTTTTGTTTAGAAAACCCCTTTCAAAAACCAATAAAAAAGAAGCCGGAACAAAAGTCGATCAAGCTTACAATCCCAGCTATCGTTTAGATAACTTGGCATCGCTTGGACTTTTACCCCAGCCACTTTCAAGAAAGGTTATTCGAAGATATCAGCATCTAGTTCTTTGACTACGTCCTTCAGTAATTGGATGCCAGCTGCACTGTTACCGAATGGATCTAATGCTGGACTGAAGACGCCTATACCGTAACGATTTGGCACAGCTGCCATCAAGCCGCCACCTACCCCGCTTTTGGCAGGTACACCAACATGGACGGAAAACTCGCCTGATTCATCATACAAACCGGCAGTTGTCATAATCGATTTGACGATCGTTGCACTTTCTTCAGTAATGAGCCGGTTGCCATTCCAAGGAGCGATCCCTTTATTTGCCAATACAGCAGCTAATTTTGCTATACCTGTAGCGGTGACATTGACGGAACATTGTCTGAAATAGGCATCGAGTATCTCTGGAACGTCTCCTTCGATCATTTGATTGCCTTTCATGTAATAAGCAAGAGAGCGATTGATATCACCTGTTCTTGATTCAGAATGATAGATTTCTTCATTCAATGTGATATCAGGATCATCACAGATTTCTTTCATAAATGATATGATCCGTTCAAATTTTTCATCTGCATCTTTTCCCGCAATCAAAGAGGTTGTTGCAATCGCTCCTGCATTAACAAAAGGGTTCATCGGATGTTTGCGATGATTGATCTCCATATTCATGATAGAATTGAAAGCAAATCCGGTGGGTTCTGTGTTGATTGTTTGAAAGACTTTTTCAATTCCGTTATCTTTGATTGCTAATAACAATACGGGAACTTTTGACATGCTTTCGATGGCAAAACGTACATCTGCATCTCCTCCCTCGATCAGTTGTTTTGTATCAAGATCATAAATCGCCATACCTAATTGTTTTGGATCCACTTCAGCTAATGCTGGAATGTAGTCTGCCACTTGTCCCGTTTGATAGTAGTGGAAATTTTTTCCAATCAATTGTTCTAATTCTTTTCCTTCCATTTGAATAACCAGCTTTCATTTTTTATTTTTCTGCATGCTGGAATTTATGACGGCATGCATAGATCGTAAATGGAATAACTACGACGATAAGATAAGAAACGATCAGAATCGTTTCATAAATCCCATGCTGTCCAGCTGCGATACTTGCAGGTGGAACAAATGAGATACAAAAAGCAAAAAGTGAAGTCAAAAGACCTAAACAAGCAACGATTACTTTTACAACTTTTCCGCCTGGAACCTGATAGGCTCTTTCAAGACTTTCATCTTTAAATACTAACTTCAAATAGCCCGCGAAAAACATAAAGTACAACATTAGGTAAATCACAACAGTCAATGACATTGCTGCAAGAAACGAAAGATTATTCCCCCCGCCACTTAATGTAAAGACGGCTGCCCAGATTGTCGCAACAATCCCATTTGCAATCATCAAATGCGCAGGAACACCATGTGCATTTTCTTTCGCAAAATATTCAGGAAGTAATCCTTCTTCTGCCGCTACGTGAAGTGCTTTTGAAGGAGAAGTTACCCAAGAAGCTATTTCTCCGATGACACCTAAACAAACAAGGATCGCAAGGATTTTCGCAACCCATGCAAGACTTGGATCAATGTGTCTTAATAAAAATTCTAACGATTGGATCACTCCTGTATTAAGAGACAAACCCTGTTGAGGGACTGTAGTAGCCACAGTCAATCCGCCAAAAGTGTCTAAAATGATGGCCAGAATGACCAATACAAACATTGCTAATGGATAATCCTTTTTAGGGTTTTCCATTTCATTTGCATGACTAGCAGATGTTTCTACTCCCATATACGCTAAAATAAAGGAAACAAAAACAACCAGCGTAGGTAATTTTGAAAAATCAGGAATCAATGTTTTCATAGAAAGTGTCGTTTGTAGTGGAGCACCTGAAGAGACATAGTGGATCCCTAAGCCAAACAAGACTAATGCAGGCAATAAGATCCCAGCTACAAAACCGATTCGAGCAATTAAAGAAGTGTATTTGGTTCCTTTTAGCTGAGAGAGCAAAATAGCCCAGAAAATAATCAATAAGATGGCCAATTTCAGAAATTTATTGTTTTGTATAGCGTCGATTCCCGTTGCATAGGATAATGCACCAGTTAAGAAATACAGCATAGTCAAGTAACCAACAGTTATCTCAAACCATTGGAAAAAGATAGCGGCAAATCCAAATCGTTTTCCCAATGTCCGACTGACCCAAGTATAGACACCGCCTTTTTCCCAGCCTTTCACCGTTGCCATCTCTGCTGCACACAATGCCACAGGGATAAACCATAGCAAACCGCCTAATAACAAGAAAAATACTAAACTGAAGCCAGAGGTCGCAAATGTGGGATATTCATATAGTGAAACGACCATTGAGATCGTCATGGCTAAAAAGCCGAAGAACGTTAATTTTTTTGCAGGAATTTTCGTTTTGCTTTGTTGCATGAATCTTCCTCTTTTCTATTTGATTTTGTTTCAATTGCGTTTGTTACCAAAGAAGAAAAAGTCTAATCCTTCTTCCTGCTCTTCTTTTGTAGTAGTGATCGTTGTGAAATGCATGGCTGATTTTAGAATCGCTGTTGTTAGCACATAGGCATACACGGCAGTAATGATGACACCAATCACTTGGATTCCTAAGAAGTACCAGCTGCTTGGATTTGTTAATAAATGGCTGTTAGATGCAAAAATTCCGATCAGAATCGTCCCTGTGAATCCGCCCATTCCATGGACGCCCCACACATCAAGTGCATCGTCCCATTGTTTCTTTTTACGAAAATCAACAGCAGCATGACAGACGATTCCAGCAATGATTCCGATCAACATAGCACTTTTTGCTTCTACATAACCAGCACAAGGCGTAATGGCTGCCAATCCAGCAACGGATCCTGTTAGTACGTCGACAAAATCAAAGCCATTTCCTTTTACTTTTGCAATAATCAACCAAGTAACCATCGCAAATGCAAGAGCGATGAATGTTGAACCAAATGCATTGACTGCTTGATTATCTGCTCGAAGTGCACCACCAGAGTTGAAACCGAACCAGCCAAACCAAAGTAGACCTGTACCGATAGCAGCTGCCATAAGACTGCTATGCTGATTTCTTTCGCCCATAGGAATCTTCCTCTGTCCAAGTGTGAGGATGCATGCCAATGAACCGAATCCAGCTGTCGTGTGGATGACTGCTCCGCCAGCGAAATCTCTAAATCCCATCTGATCCAAAAATCCGCCGCCCCATATCCAATGGCAAACAGGGAAGTAAATCAGCAGGTTCCAACAAACAACAAGGATAATATAGCCTTTTAAATTCAGTCTCCCTGCAAAAGCTCCTGTCATCAAAGGAACAGTAATCACGATAAACATCAGTTGATAAAGAAAGAACATCAAAAATGGGATCGTCGCTCCATGGAACATGTTGGGAAAGCTTGTAACATGTCTCATCAAAAAGAAATCTGCCGGATTTCCAATCATACCGCCAATATCTCGTCCAAATGCCAATCCGAATCCACCGAATATCCACATGATCGTTGTTATCCCAACTGAGAGAAAAGATTGAGTCATGATCGTCAGTATATTATTCTTTCGTGCCAGTCCGCCGTAAAAAAATGCTAAACCAGGAGTCATCAAGCAAACCATTGCTGTACATAAAATCATGAATGCTGTATCTCCTGTATTGATAGGTAATGTATTCATTTTTTCGCCTCCTTTCTACGTTTACGAGTATAAAAAAAATCTACTTGTATTTTTCTTCTGTTTTTATAAATACATTCTTGTATTTATAAAAGACAGACAATCAATAAAAGCTTGGTGTGCTGTGCTTTTTTATCGTTTTGACCAAATAAAGACAAAAAAATAAACGATTTTCTTTTATAGAAAACCGTTTATTTTCGTCTTTTTTTATTTTTCAAGCTATTTTTTCATAAGGAATAAAGAATACTTCATATAAAAAAGAACCGCAGCAAGTTTCGCTGCGGTTCTCAAATGTGTTCTTCATTTCAACATAAGTTTTTCTTCAATTTGCTTATAATTTACGTGCAAAGAATGAAACGACTAATACTAAAATGATTGCACCAATCAATGATGGAATGATAGCCATTCCTGCAATTGTTGGTCCCCAAGTTCCTAATAAAGCTTGTCCAATGGCTGAACCTACTAAACCAGCAATGATGTTTGCGATGATTCCCATTGATGATCCTTTATTCGTGATTGCTCCTGCAATTGCTCCGATGATACCTCCGACGATTAATGCCCAAATAAATCCCATTTTAAATTCCTCCTAACTGACTTTTTACTTCTTATTGTACACGTGGTTCGTTATTTTCTTTGACTTTTTGTGCACCTTTGCCTACAGCAGCTTTTGCTTTATCTGTTTGGCGT
Organism: Enterococcus sp. DA9; assembly: GCF_008000875.1. Taxonomy (NCBI): domain Bacteria; kingdom Bacillati; phylum Bacillota; class Bacilli; order Lactobacillales; family Enterococcaceae; genus Enterococcus; species Enterococcus sp. DA9. The sequence goes on along the minus strand of NZ_CP042839.1, from coordinate 2,001,355 downwards.
GAAGCAAATTGTCCTGTTGATTTTGCTGCTTCTGTTACTTTGTCTTGTACTGTTTCTTGATCTTTTTGGTATTCTTCTTGTGTTTTGATGTCTGCAACATTCACATTTACTTCGATAACATCTAAATGTGTCATATTGTTTACTTCAGTACTGATCAATTCTTTAATTTGGTTGTAGATGTCTTCGATGTCTTTACCGTATTCTACAATCACATCTAAATCCACAGCTACTTGTTTCTTTCCTACTTCTGTATTGATACCTGCTGTTACATTATCTGTGTTGACTAATTTTTCAGCCATATTTGAGAAGAATCCGCCATCTAATGTCAATAGACCGTCTACATCTTTCAATGCATAGCCGATGATTTTTTGGATAACTTTGTCTTCATAAGTCAATTCACCATTCATCATGCGGTTTTCCCCTTTTTCATTTGCCAAAACTGATCCATTTGTTGTGTTCATGTTTTTGTTTTCCATCTTTGTTTCCTCCTATGATTTAAAAAATTGATCCACTATTCCTGTCTGTTTCAAATAAAATCCGATTCCTGCGCCAATTGCTGTCATAATGATGATCAACAATGTTTTGAAAAATCCAATTGTTAACCATAAAACAGCTAGCAGTAGTCCAAGACCCCCAAAGATAATAGGGAGCTTGTATGCTGAAAATAGTTCTTTCATTATTTGGCCCTCCTATTCCACTCGAGAGTGCTTGTAGTCTCTTGTATCTTCTTGTTCTTCATAACCGCTGTATGTGACTGCCACTTTGACTGTTTCTTTTGTTCCAAGTACTCTAGTCACTTCTTCTTCGATGTCTTGCATCAGTACACCTGTTTTCCCTACTAATGAAGAAGTTCGCTTCAAGTCTCCGTTGACATGGATATGGATTCGATTTTTCGTTGAACGTATCCGTACTTTAGGTGAATGAATGAACTCTTCTTCGTGTAAATGGGAACGTACCAGCCCTTCGATCGCTTTTTTGTCGATCGTCAATTTGCCATCTTCCCGTTTCATAACGAAAGTTCCTCTTGATTTTGGATAGAAAAGAACGACTAGCAAGATGATAATAGCAAGAACGGCAAATACTACAGCTGCCCAGAAAATATATTGTTGCATGTAGTAATTCGTTAAGGTAAAGAAGCGAAATCGTTCCAATTGTTCAGGCATAATATACGGCGCATTAATTAACGCAATTGCTAGAAACACTGAAAGTAGTAGCAAACTCATGATAACACCGGTTATTTTTAACCCCTTATTCATTTTCCACCTCCTATAAACTTATTTTTACCCTGTAAATAACTCTACCGACAATCACAGTATAGAGAGCGAACAGTTAGTTTAGCACCAATAAATAAAGCGCTACCAAACGATATTGGATTATAACGGCATTTTATTGTCATTCTGATACTGAAATAACAACTACTCACTTATTCTCTATTTCTTTTTGATTGCTGGCTATACTTAAAGGATATTATTCAAGATTAAAAATTGCAAAGATTATGCTCAGTTATTATTACAAAATTCTATTTATTTGTTAAAATTTTTCAGTGAAGAAAAAAACGCAATAAAATAACTTAAGTTACTTTATTGCGTTTTTACTTTATTTTTCTATTATCATTTTTCTTATTCTCTTCTTTGGTTTATACTATTCTTATAAAGAAAAACGAGGTATGTCCTATGATGAAAAGATTGTATTATTCATTGATCATAACGATTGGCTATTTGATTGTATCGAATCTTGGAAATATGGTATTTGGTATCAGTAAAGAATTCAGTTGGACTACTACTCTATGGGAATCTTTATTCTTTTTCATCTTTGTATTTTTGTTACAAAACTATCGAAAAAAATAAAACTGTGTCAACGATCTGTTGGCACAGTTTTTAGGACTTACGGTACTTTTTATTCGGTAATCCATTTTATTTTTACTTATTTTTCTACTTCTTTTTTTAATGCTTCTGGTACTTTTGGTTCATAAACTAAACCAATACAGGTACTTCCGCTTATTACAGCCTTTTCGGCAACGCTGATAGCAATTGTTGTGATTGCATGTGAGAGACTAAATTTAGTTTGTGTGTGTTTCATTTGATGATCTTCCTTTCTTTTTTTGGAATGAATACAAGTAAGATTGCGGTCAACATACCCAGTAATATCATGACTCTTGAATCATTTGCTGGAATCACTGAACCGATCAGCGTGAGGCTTATTCCTGTTATAACTAGTTTGTTTCTTACGCTTCTTCTTTTTTGTTGGTCTTGTGCGATAAAGGAACCAATGATTCCTAAAACCATACTAAGAATAGCTGCTCCGATGAAATATTCGTAGCGTGTAAGTTCCAAATTGTAATGATTAGCCAAAACAGGTAGCGCCACCAATAATCCCATACTATAGAGCGTGCAGGCCATGCTTCGGCTTGCATGATATCCTTTTGCATATCTTCGTACAGCAATAAAAGACAAATGAGTGGTGATCACAGCAAGAATGCTATGTAAGAAAAACGCTGATACGTAAATAAGCATGAACTTGAAAAGATTAATGAACAGGATCGCTAATCCATAGTTGACTTTTGCTTCCTCCAGTTCTGTTAACCCATATTTCTCTCCGAGTTTTCTGCTCATCTTGCTTGACAGGTTCTCTTCAAGAGACAGATATTCATTTGGCATATCGTTCACCCCTTTCTCACTTTTGATTATACTAAAAATAAGGATGCATATATTAAAAAGTAAAAAGTGCGCGTTTTTTTTACATAACTGCAGTGTTTTCTTTCTTAATAAAGCCCTTATATTCTTTATATCTAAATTATTCTATAAAAAAAGAACGTGACATTCGTCACGCTCCTTTGCTAAATGCAATCAATAATTTTTTTAAACTTCGGGTGGAAACAAGACACTTTTCTCCGTTAGACATAAGGATCGTTCTTTCCTTCTTGTTGATGGAACAAATATTATCCACATTTACAACAAACGATTGATGGCAACGGTAAAAGCTCGGGCTAAACGATTCGATCTCTTTGATTTTTCCATTATATTCTAGCATTCGATTTTCAAGATGAACGATCACTTTGTGAGGAACAGGACTGGATTCAAAAAACAAGATTTCGTCTACGAACAATTTTGTATTGATTGGTCCACTCTTAATACGAATCTGTTCTCTTGTAGGTAAAATTGTATCAAGATATCTTTGGTTAGCCACATCGATACATTTTGTCACGCTTTCTTGCAGCAGTGTATCGTTCCCCTTCACAATATAATCCATTGCTTCTACTTTATACAAAAAAGTGAGATAAGCTAAATCCGTATAACTGGTCACAAAAATAATTTTTGCTAGTGGATCGTATTCTCTAATCGTAGCGGCTAGATTGATTCCGTTCATATTGGAACTTAAGTCAATATCTAAAAAATAGATGCCTTCTGTTTTATTTGAACGTATATATGAAAGCAACACTTCAGGGTCCGAGGTATCCATTTGAAATTTGATGTCATAATCTTGCATCATTAAATAATTTTGAATCATCTTTGCTAATTTTAATCTAAATGTTCCGTCATCTTCGCAAACAAAAATTTTCAACATAAAGATTCTACCCCTCCCAAATGGTCAGTATTTGAATAAACTGTCCTTCTTCGATTTTAGTATCTAAGTACACATTTTTATTCAACTGAACTAATTCATCAAGATTGCTTAGACCAATCCCACGTTCTTTCCCTTTTGATGAATAAGATTTTTTCTTTAATACATGTAAATCAGGTATATCAGAACGACATTTATTGGCAATAATAAAGGTTATCGCTTCTTCTTGTCTCAATCCGGCAAACAAGATTTTCGGCTTATCTATAATAGAAGATTCTTCAACTGCATTATCTAGTATGATCCCCAGCATCCGAACTAGCATGATAGAAGGAACGGGGAAAGAATCCAATTTTTGTGGCACATTTACGTCTATTTCTATTCCTTTTTCATGAGCTAGATACAACTTGCTCAAAACGATGCTTTTTATTTCCTTGGCTTCAAGATTTCTTATCGGTGACATTTCTAATAATTCCTGATCAAAAAGGGTTCCAGTTTCATTGATGTGGGAGTAAAAAAAATGTTTCAACCCATCTATATCATTACTTTGGATATAATTTTCCATAGAAACTAGTATGTTTTTGTAGTCGTGCTTGAACTTGCGTATTTCCATATAACTTTTTTCGATTTGCTCACTATATTCGATAAGATATTCCATTCGATTCTTTTCTTCTTTACTTTTATATTCTGCCTTTTTTGTATAAACAGCTAAAAAGCTGATAAGAATAGCAAAAAGGCTATATGCCAGCATAAAGATCCCATGAGCACCCTTCATGAAACAGTCTAAATCTGAAAAGCGTTCAATCATAAGAAAAATGAAATAAATCAAAAACGTAGCAATAACAGTATACTTACTAATATCATATACCATCGATTCAAGGGGTACTTTTTTTAATATATGATTCCTTAAATAAAATGCGAAACATAAATATAAAATAATTGATAAAAAACATATACCCAAATCATGCATCATTATAGATAATGATTTTAAGATAACGTAAATCAGATAATTAGAAAAAATAAGTAAGATAATAGATAACGAAGCATAGAATAAAGCTGATTGAAGCGTCTCTTCATGATAAATCACGAGAGCACACATGACTAGCCATACCAAACCAGTGGCAATTACATTTATCCATTGATAAAGCACCGATATTAATAGGATAACTAAGATTGATAATAAAGCATACTTTTTATTTCTTAGTTTCTTGTTCAAATAGCCCAATCCAACAAACATCGTCATCAGCTGCCCTGATATGAGTAGAGAATAACTTAACTGTAAAATATTCAATTTTAGAACCTCACTTTATGCATGTTTTACATAACAAAATAAACAGCAATTATGAATAAAAAAATTTATTTTTTAAGTTTTTCCCCATAAAAATTGTAACATAGTTTACTAACTATTTGTAAATAACATATTTAAAAGTTTCCTTATAAATCAAAAAGAATCAAAGGCTAACTTCAATTAAAACTCTCAAATACTATAAAACCACATTTGCTAAAAAAGGCAAAAATTTATTGTTTTTCGATAAAAAGTAATTGCTTTTCAATAATTATCCTGCTATATTTTAGCTATCAAAGATAAAAGAGGGATAAAAATGAAATTAAAAACATTATTATTAAAGTTTGTTGTTTTAGGTATAAGTGCCGTATTTATTTTATTCGGTATACTTTTTTATACTCAAATCGCTACAAGCGAAAAAGGATTCACTTTTGATTGGCAGACGACTTTATTCGTTTCTGTCATCTACTTCGCCCTTCTCTTAGGGATTATTATTGCTTATTTCTTATTGAGGCTGTTGAAACAAATCGAAGAAAACCAGGCCTTTTCCAATCAAAGCTTGGTCATTCTAAAAAAAATCGAACGAACGATTTTGATTATTGTCTTCGCCTTTTTCGGCTTGCTTCCTAAATTTTTGAAAGTGGCTGATTTAGATGATGCTCCTGGTTTGATGTTGGTAGGAATTGCTGTCGTATTCATTCCTTTTGCCGTATACACTTTGACAAGCGTGTTGGAAAATTTGCTCGAACACGCGATTTTACTTAAGACAGATCATGATTTGACAGTGTGAGGTGCGACATGGCTATTATCGTTAATCTAGATGTAGTATTGGCTCAAAAAAAGATGAGTGTAACAGAATTGAGTGAAAAAGTGGGTATTACGATGGCAAATATCTCTATTCTAAAAACCGGAAAAGCAAAAGCTATCCGTTTTTCTACCCTCGAAAAAATCTGTGAAGTATTAGAGTGTCAACCGGGGGATTTATTAAGTTACCAAAAAGACCCCGATCCTATACCAAAAAAAGGAATATAAAACATAACAATCAGTAAAAAAATAATCTGAATAATAGATGTACGAGAACTTTAGCGGTCATTACATCTATTACTCAGATATTTTATTTTGATGGAATATCCTGTTGTCTATAGATACGTATTTACACGTAGAGAGACTTTTCTTCTACTACTTGGTACTTCTCCTGATAAAAATGGAGAAGATTTTGGATCTCACGTTGATTTGGAAATAGAGAAATACCGAAGACCGGAATGTTTGTCTCATCATCAATCATTACATTTGTAATAATACAGTCGATATCTAGATGATATGATTTCTTTTCTTTCTGATTAAAGTTTGGCATGACACTAAATTGATAATAGTCTCCCAATTTTTTTTGCAATCTTTTTGCTATGTAATCCGCCTGTTTTTTTCTTGTATTTATGACTATCACTGCTTTTAATTTATTTTCTTTCCCTTCAATGTATGATAGCAATAACGGCCAGTCGAAAAGAATTTCTAAGATAGCATGGCGAACAAATGAATCGAGTTCAGGGATGACGTATCCTTTTTCTCTGCAGTCATCAACCATCCTGCCCTTCAGTTCTTCATATAAACAGGCTAAAATCGGCGGATCGACTATCGTTGTCTGGCTTGGATCATTTAGGATATATTCTGGAAATCGTGGTTGTGTCAGTATCTCTTTACATCGTTGAACGATCAGATCTTTGTTCTCACATTCCAACTGATATTTTTTTTCCAAGCAATCCATCCATGTCATTAAACAATTACTGATACAAAAATGATACTTTCTTTGCTCGCTTGCATTTCTTATTTTCAAAGCAGTATGGATGACTTCTGTATCAAATATCCACTGCCAGATTTTTTCTTCCCATGGCAAAGAAAAATGGCTCAAGTGATTTTTCTCCAAGAATGAAAAGGTGAAACAGCTGATTTTCTTTTGCTCCATTTCCATTTTATTTTTGTTGAATCGTTGTATACGACAAGCAATAAAAAAATGTAAAAAACATAAGGTTTTCGGATCATTTTTTGCTACCTCATACAGCTGATTTTCTTTTAAAAATAGGATAACCACGTCATAAATTGCTTCGCTAAAAGAACGATTAAAAATACTAGCAGGAGAAGGATACTTTTCCATCAGCAAACGAGCTGTAAGACCGTCGATCACCTGACCCTCTCCGACAATCCGAGTCAACCCTTTGATCCTCAAATCGTATTTTTTAATTTTGATTGGGTTTTCTTTACGATTCTTCGCAATGTACTTTCTGAAATAAACAGATACTCTGCTAATTCTAAATAATTCTCTTTTGGATGTAGCAGTATGGTTTCTAAATATTTATATTCAGTAGATTGGGAGATCACGATCTGATAAATATGATCTTTTGTGAAGGCAGGTGAAAATATAGCTGTCACACCAGCATCCCGATCAGTGACGATTTGGATATCGGAAGAATATGTATTGATTTCTATAAAATCGTTCCGCAATGTTTTTCCAGAACTTGCCAATCTTTTTTCCAATTGACTAAGACGGCAACGTTCCTCCTCGAATAGTATTTCTAACAGATTCAACTGACGTTGTAATTTTTTTGAGAGAAGATTCAACATGTTTCCACCCCTTTCTAACAAAATTCTTTTGATACATCCTGATAGATAAATGTAAAAGCACTCAATGTCGGTTTCCCTTATTGAGTGCCTTTAATTATATTATATCGTTTATCTGTTTTAGGAATAGGAACTTTGAGAACTATTTTTTCTTACTTAAGCAAAAAACGGTTATTGATTTTCAACTTTCTCTTTTGCTTTTCTTCTCATAACAATCGTCCCTATGCCTGCTACTAACGCGATACCAATCAACGTCCATGCAGTATTCCTAGTTGCATTGGTTTGTGGCATATTCAGTGAAGATTCATTATCTGCACTTGTTGTTGGATCATCTTGGATGCTTGGTGTCGTTCCTTCATTTCGTTCCGTACTGCCGCTTGTTCCATCATTATTCGTGTTATTATTTTGTGATTCATTCGTACTGGATTCCGTCGTGTGATCACGTACTTCATACGGCATATTCAATTCTGTTGAAAAACCGCCATAAGAACTGTCAGTCGTCACGTTGACTGCGACATTGTTCCGACCAGGAGTCGATGTGTCGATTTCAGAATTTAAAGAGACTGTATAAAGATTTTCTGGAATGACCTTGTCATTTACTTTTACATTTTTGATAAATGATTTAAGATCGAGATCCGTTGCACCTCGTGGGATTTCTACTTTATTAGCTTCTACATCAATTTTCCCGCTTGGTTCGAACCCATATTCTGTGACTTCATAATAAGCATATTGAGAACCGTAAGTGAAGTTCTTCTCCTGCTCATCTTCCATCAACATATTTCGTCTAAACTCTTTCGTATGATAGATCCTGACAATGTCTTCTATGTTGACATTCAATGGCTGTCCACTATTGAATCGAGACAATGCTTGTTCGATCGTTCGGTTTCCTGTTACATCATATGTGAATCTGCTAGTGGTATTATCTTTGTTCATCACATCGAATTGATAATAAATCGAGCGATCGGAATAATCATGCACTACTTTGGACAACTCTGTATTTGCCACACCTTGAGATGCTCGGATCATCATTTGAGTATTCTGATTGTTCGGATTTGTCTGTTTAATTAGACTGAATGCGCCAATCGTTGCGCCGTCATTGTTTTTGACTCGGATCGTACTTCCCCATTTCACTACATAAGGGATCTTCACTTCTGTGAACCCAGTACCATCAGTCGTGCTTACTCTCACACGAACCCCTTTTTCTCCCACTGTTGTCGTATCGAAGTTAGACAATTGTTCCACCGTATAAAGATCACTCGTTAGCGGACGTCCGTTGAATGTCACATTTTGGATCAATTCTGCCGGATTCACTGTATTCGTCTCATGTCCTAACAGCAGTTCTTGTGAAATCGGATCAGCCTTGATATCTGTAAATGGCTCGAATCCTTCTTCCGTTACTCTGTAATAGGCATAATTAGAACCACCTGTGTAATCTCTGACCATTTCATCCATCATCAGAAGATTTCTTCCTTGTGTCTCCGCGTGATAGACTTTGATGGTATCTCCTACATTGACTGCTAACGGCTGCCCGTTGTTGAAGCCGTTTACTGCTTGACGGATCAAGGTATTCCCTGTTATTTCATAGTTGTATTTTCGCGTGTCATTTTCTAGCACTTCGATGGCATAATAGATTCCTCTGCCGAACGGATTGTTCACTGGACGATTCAAGTCCGTGTTGCTTGAACCAGGAGAAGCATGGATTGCTAACTGATCGCCTTCTTTTAATAAACTAAACGCGCCGACGGTCATTTCTTCCAGTCCTCGAAGAACGAATGTACTTCCCCACTGTACTTCATAAGGCACTTCGATTTCGGTTTCAGCTAACCCATCATTCATCGTAATCTTTACTTTTGTCGTTCGTTTTCCAGTTGTACTTGTGTCAATCTCTGACACTTGTTCGATCGTGTAACGATCTTCTGAGATACTTTGATGATTGATCGTGACATCTTTGACTAGTTCTTTGACATCTAATGTGCTGACGTCCTCCCTCAAAGAGAATGTTTGCGAAGTCCCTTCTGCTTCCATCACTGGAATCGGTTCTAGTCCGAATGCAGTCACTCTGTAATAAGCATATTCGGAATCATAAGTGAAATCCCGTTCTTCTTCATCGATCATGACAACTGAGCTGTTCGGTGATCTCTGTGGGTGATAGATCTTGATTACATCATCCAATCGTACATCATAGTAACCATTCCCGTTCCCAAAGTTATTGATCACTTGCCGCAGAGTTCCTCTACCAAGTACCTCATAATTGTAGATTGACTGATTGTTTCTCAGGACTTCCAAAGAATAATACAAGGCGTGCATCGATTCTTCCGTACCGACCCGTTCATCTAATGCTGAAGGCAACCCACTGGTAACGGTTAATCTAGCTGCATTCCCACTTCTTAGATGTAAGGAATAAGCTCCTGCTGAGCCACCTTCGCTTGACTTGATCATGAATGTATCTCCCCAAAGATAATTGACCGATGTTTCGGCTGTTCCTTTGATCGTCTCCCCAGAAATCGGGTGTTTCGCTTGTACCGTGATCCGAATATCTTGTTTGCCAGCAATCGTATTCGTCGGCTCTGTCGATTCTGCTGCGACGAATTCTAAATCCTCGATCGCAACTGATTCCCCTTCAAAAGTGGCTTCTTCGATATAATTTTTAAACGTACTTGCCAGTGACGCAGAAGTTTCTCCTAATGTACGTTCTTCCATTGGCTTCAATTTCAGTTGGATCGCCGGATCAGGGAGTACAGGAAGTGGTTCAAATCCGAAAGCTGTGACACGATAATAGGCGTTATCTGTTCCGTAAGTGAAGTCCTGTTCTTCTTCTTCTACCATCAAGACTGAGCTTCCTGCACTCTTTTGTGGATGGTGAATATTGATGATATCGCCCAACTGTACATCAAGGTATCCATTTCCATTTCCGAATGTCGTGATCACTTGCTGTAGAGTAGCTCTCCCCGGCACCTCATGGTAATAAGCTTGTCGGTCATTTCGTAGCACCTCAATAGAGTAATACAACGAATCTTCAAGACCAATCCGTTCATCGAGAGGAGAATCTAATCCTCGAGTTGCCACGATTCGAGCATTATTCCCATTCCTCAACTGGAAAGCGTATGCTCCAGCTGATCGTCCATCATGGGCTTTCAATAAGAACGTGTCGCCCCAACGAATATTGACTGTTGTTTCAGCTGTTCCTTTGATCATTCGACCTGTAACAGGGTGTCTCGTTTGAACAGTCAGTTTGAGCGCCTGTTCTCCTACGATAGAAGAATCTGGCTCTGTTGATTCAGCGGCGACAAACTCTAAGTCAGCTGTATTAAGCCTTTGCCCTTCCATCGTCGCTTCTTGGATATATTCACGGAATGAAGAGGAAAGTGCAGGATAATTTCCACCGAGATGTCGATCTTCTACATTCTTCAATTTTAGTTCTAACTCTGGTTGAGGAAGAATATCCATCGTGATCGAACCAGTAGCTTCACGTCCATCAGCAGCCGTTGCTTTTGCCCGCCACGTTTTCGTACCAACTGAGCTCGTATCAGCATCGAGCCACTCTAACTGATGGGTCTGTCCAAGAGGGTCTCTCACTTCAAAGTAGTCAGCAGGATTAGGGATTGCTTCGCTCACGTAAATGGAATGCGGACCAGCCTTTCCAGTGATTTGTAGTGCTCTATCCTGAACCGTGATCGGCACAGTTACAGTAGTCGTTCTGCCAGAAGTATCTTCAGTTACTTTGATTCTAGTATTTTGAGTACCAATTGTATCCATTCTAGGTGGAGTTTCCCATTCTGTCTTCAGATCCCATTTGACATTACTCCGATCAATCGTCACATAATCAGAAGGATCTGGTACCGCATCGCCTTCCCATAAATTATGTGTGCCAGATTTGGCTTCGATTCCAAGCTCTCCCATTGATTTTGCTGCAGAGTGGAAATTTATTAATCTGTGTTGTCTATGAGACGCATTAGGTCCGGAAAGATACACTTGAACACGTAGCTCTATACTTTCATTACCTAAGTTTCGTTCGTCGCCTATCCTAGTTAATCTTATCTTATAGGGGTCGCCCCAATTAACCGTCAGCGCCCTAAATCTCCAATTCCCGCTCTTTGTATCTACAAAAGCAGAAAAATCATCTGAAGTAGATCCGATTGCTATACTTGTGCTAGTTATCCCAAGTGAAGAAAGTACATTGGAAGAAAAACTTGGAGAATCAATTTCTGGTACATTATGAACATCCATATATTCGTCATATGTTAGTTCTAAAAATTCCCCACGCGTAAAGGAATGGTCATGATTTGCCATCGCTTCATTGAATCTGTATACAAAATATCGTTCATAAAAATCCATTAATTCTGTTACCACTTCTTCCATTGTCCATCTAGTCAATCGTGTCTCTGGGAACATATAATCAACTTGGTTTGTTTCTTTTTTTCTTCTATTGGTAATCGTGGCAAGGTAGATGCTCGTGGTTTATTTTCCTCTTTCTTTGTTTCTTCCTGTTCTTTCTCTTCCTGAGGGCGTAATTAATTGCCTTAATACTGGTAATTCGATCGAATGTAAGGCAGAGGCGGCTTCTACTACGGTACCGCCCATATTCCCTAGAGCCAGTCCCAACGATAGTGTACTAGTCAATAACTTTTTTACTTTTTTCAATGAATGTTTTACCTCCTTTATTTTTCCTATACAGATCAATAGCGGTCTGTTTTAAACCGTCAGCAAAGAAGGTATGCTATTTTCTTGTTTTAAACATAAATAAATAGTGTAAAAATAGTTTTGTTCCTAACCTCCGTAGCTTTTGCTCAATTGACACAAGTCTGATCGATCAAATAGTATTTATTTTGCTAAACACCTAACGATCATTTGTTGTGACAAACTTGACGGTCAGCATTGTACGTGAATTGCTTCTGTTCCCCTTCTTACGATCTTTGAATATGTAGTTCTCTCACCAATAATCGTAACTGGGTGTCTCCCACTCCTTTCTTTTTGTTTTTATGCGGGAGCAAACTCCCACATTTATACTGTAAAGGGGTTCTTTCTATTATGTAATGCCACTTTTTACCATTTAATATGGAGTTTTTGACAGAATGTTTCGAATAACAACGATCCACTACTCATTTTTCTTTTTAACGTTAATTTGATAATAATGATTATTTATTTAAAAATACATTAGATAACATTTGTTACGACACGAAAAAGCTTCACAAACAAATATCGTTATTTTAAAATGAGGACGAATTCACACAATTAGGAGGAATAGTATGCCATTCATCGTTTACTTTTTTCTTTCATTACTCGTGATCTATATTCCATTACCAACATTCTTTCTGCTCGTCAATCGTCTAGCTGAGCAACATGATGCGATTACTGCTCTTACGAAACTTTGTTTACTTCTATTTGTTTGTCTAGATTACTTTACGAGCTATTATTGGCTAAAACAGACAAGAGTAAAAAAGAGATATTATTTCTTCCTTGTCTTTTTCAATCTCTTTGAGTTTCTGATCCATTGCTTTTTACTTCATCAGTATCATACGATTCATTTGTGGATCATCTGGGACTTTCAAGTGGTCGTACTATTTTGTATGTTCACCTTCCCTCTCTCAAGAAAATTTAGGGAGACATTGTTTTATTAAAAAAAGGTGGAGAAAGCTTATCTGTATCAATAAAGACACAGTTAAGGAAAAACTGGTCAACATACTGGTTTTTCTTTAAAAAACTTTTAAAAATCTAATTGGGAATTTACCCACACAAACAAGGGGCTATGACAAAATCTTGTCACAGCCCCTTATTTCGAATAAAAAGCTTGCATCTTCGATAATAAGCCCAACCAAACGAAAAATATGAAAAGCTATTTTTGTTTGGTTGTTCTTATTACTTGATGCAGAACAGCTTTTTCACGACCTTTTTATTAAAAGTCTTTTTACAGTTTTCTAGCAAAAAATGAGACAATCAGTACTAAAATGATGGCACCAATCAATGATGGTACGATTGCCATTCCTGCAATACTTGGTCCCCAAGAACCTAATAATGTTTGGCCAAGTGCTGATCCAACTAAACCTGCTACGACATTTGCAATAATCCCCATCGAAGAACCTTTATTCGTGATTGCTCCTGCAATTGCTCCGATAATTCCTCCGACGATAAGTGACCAAATAAATCCCATGTTTCGTTCCTCCTAATGTTTTGCTTCCTTATTACTGAACGCGTGGCTCTGTATTTTCTTTTACTTTTTCAACGCCGCTTCCAGCTGCTGATTTTACTTTATCTGTTTGATTAGAAGCAAATTCACCGGTTTTTTTCGCTGCGTCAGTTACTTTGTCTTGCACTGTTTCTTGATCTTTTTCAAATTCTTCTTTTGTTTTGATGTCCACTACGTTAGCGTTAACTTCGATGACGTCTAAGTGTGTCATATTTTTTACTTCTTTGCCGATTACTTCTTGCATTTCTTCAAAGATTTTTTCGATATCTTTGCCATATTCCACAATGATATCCATGTCAACTGCTACTTGTTTTTTACCGACTTCTGTTTCGATCCCAGCCGTTACATTATCTGTATTCACAAGTTTTCCTGCCACATTAGAGAAGAAACCACCGTTTGCAGATAATAAACCGTCTACTTGTTCAATTGCGATTCCAATGATTTTTTGCACCACTTTGTCTTCATAATTCAACTCACCGCGCATCGAATCTTCCTGCTCAGAGCCATGGTTTTCTTGGTCATTTGTATGTTGTGAACCAAATTTTTCTTGTCCATTTGAGTGTTCAGAACCAAGTTTTTCTTGTGCTTTCGCATGATCAGAAGGGTGCTTTTGTTCCTCTAATGGTTCAGAAGGATCGATTGCATCATGTTGTTCTGGAACTTTAGATTCTGGAGAGCCGGGATGATGAGGCGCATGTTTTTCTGCGTCATGTTTCTTTTCTTTTACACCTTGTTGAACATTTGGCACGACTGGATCTGGATGTGCAGATACTGGTGCTGTTTTGTTCTTTTCATCGTTCACACCATTTGATTGGTTTGGTGTCGTTGGGTCTGGATGTGCAGACACTGGTTTTTGGTTGTTCATTTTATTGTTATTATTATTTTTGTTATTGTTATTCATGGATGTTTCCTCCTAAGATTTAAAATAGTGATCTAAGATTTTCGTTTGTTTCAAATAAAAACCGATAGCGACACCGATAGCGGCCATGATCAAGATCAATAAAGTCTTGAAAAAGCCGACGGTTATCCATAAAACGGCTAATATCAACCCAAGTACCCCAAAGATGATAGGGAGCTTGTATGTCGAAAATAGTTCTTTCATTTTGGTCCCCCCTATTCTACTCGTTTGCGGTCATTACTTTGTTTAGCTGGTTCTTCAAAGCCTGTGTATCTCACGGATACTTTCACTGACTCTTTTGTGCCTAATATGTGTTGTACTTCGTTTTCGATTTCTTTCATCAATGTTCCCGTTTTACCAATGAGTGCTGAAGTTCGTTTCAACTCCCCTTTTACATTGACGGCGATCTTGTTTTTCGTTGCTTTGACATTTACTTTTGGTGAATGGATAAATTCATCTTCATGCAAGTGAGAACGAACCATTCCTTCGATTGCTTTTTTATCCAACGTCAACTCCCCATCACCATGTTTCAGTAAAAAGGTTCCGATCGTTTTTGGATAAAACAAGAAAACAAGCAACGTGATAATCGTCAAAATAGCAAATGCAACAGCAAGCCAGAATACATATTGTTGCACATATGAATTAGTGATGGAAAAGAATCGAAACTTCTCTAATTGAAAAGGCAGTGGATAGGCTGCACTTAATAGTATCGCAAACAAAAGTATAGATAGCAAAAGTAACGTTCCGATCACTCCAAGCGTTTTTACTCCTTTATTCATTTTCGCACCTCCTCATAGGGGTGAAACGATCAACTTTTTATAAGTTGATCGCTTCTCCACCAGTTACTCCGTAGATTTGAGCTGTGACATAACTTGCTTTATTCGATGCTAAGAAGACATAGACCGGTGCTAATTCTCCTGGCTGACCTGCACGTTCTAGTAAACTTTGCTGACCAAATTCAGGAATTGAATCAGAAGGCTGGCCTTCGTCTAGTTGCAGCGGTGTCCAGATTGGACCAGGTGCTACGCCATTTACACGGATTCCCTTAGGAGCAAGTTGTTTTGCTAAGCCAATCGTAAAGTTAGCGATTGAAGCTTTTGTTGCTGCATAATCCAATAAATGTTCACTTGGATTGAAGGCTTGGACAGATGTTGTTGTAACAATCGCTCCTCCTGCTGGGATATGCGGAACTGCTTCTTTCACTAAAGCAAACATAGCGATGATGTTGACCATGAATGTGTCTTTGATTTGTTCAAGTGGCAGTTCAACAATGGACTGGCAAGAAATTTGCTGTCCTGCATTCAATACCATCGTATCTAGCCCACCAAGCTCACTTACTGCTTTTTCAATGATTTCTTTAGGTGCTTGTTCATCACGAAGATCAAATGGTAGTAAGACGATTTTACGTCCTGCATCTTTGACGTATTTAGCTACTTCTTCTGCATCTTTTTCTTCTCCTGGGAAGAATTGAAGAGCGATGTCTGCACCTTCTCTAGCAAATGCAATCGCTGCTGCACGACCGATCCCTGAATCGCCACCAGTGATGAGTACACGTCGGTTTTCCAGCTGATTACTGCCCTCATAGGATTCTTCTCCGCAATCAGGAACAGGAATCATGTTCTGTTGTAAAGCTGGCGTATCCTGATCTTGCTTAGGAAATTTCTCCGTATGGTACAGATTTCGCGGATCGATTAATTTTGGTTCTGTCATTGCTGTATTCCTCCTAGTTTTTCTAAATTGTATTGCCAAAACAAATTTCTTTGTTTGATACCTGTTTTAAATAGTTTGTTTAATTCGTATAATCTTTTCGGTATAGATGGTAGCCTAAAACCGCCGCTGCTATCAAAGAGCCGAATACTACGAGGATAAATCCTAAAGCAGAGCTTTTACCCGGCAACCCTCCTGTATTCATTCCCCAAATCCCTGCAAACAACGCCGGAACGGAGATGATTAGTGCAGCTGAATCTAGATATTTCATGATGTGGTTTAGATTATTGTCCATCATCCCATTGAATAAATCACCAATACTCTCCAATAAGTCTCGATAGATCTCGATCATTTTTTCTGTTTGGCGCTGCCTCAAATGGACATCATAAAGCAACTGTTCATCGTCTAAACGTTTGATAAACGTTTCAGAATTCCATAATTGATCCATCGTTTTCCGCTGATCTCTTAAGGTATGATCGATATACACAATGTCTCTTTCAAGATCTGCCTGTTTATACAGTTCCTCATTCTCCGTCGTTTTACGAGCTGCTTTATCCAAAGCGTCAATTCTATGCTTCATTTCTCTTAGTTCTTTCACGTAATGGGTATAAATATCCAGTAATGTATACGTGATGATCTTTTCAAACGAGTTTAAATGATCTCCATGCTTTGTCAGCAAGCGATCCACGAAATCGGTCTTTCTATCAATACATGTAATCAAGAGATTATCGGAAAGTACAAAAGATATCGGTGTCAATTTTTTTTCGATACGATTATCTGACTGATCCAGATTAATCACAACCAAAGAAAATGGATGCGCTAATTTGGTCTCATAAAGGCGCTCCATCCGAGAAACTTCTTCCGGATATTCCGTGCCTACGAAAATATCATCTGGAAGCTCGAATTCTTTGATTGCCTGCTGAATCTCTTCTGGCTTTGTATTATCGAGAATAAGCCAATTGTATTTGTTTTCATCTGTTTCTGTGACTTTCATTTCATCATCCACAAAGTAGTATCTCAATGTATACCTCCTTTCTGGACTTTTCAAAAACGATTAGCTGAAGAAGCAGTTCTTTAATTTGATATTATAATCGAGTACTGCACTTTCATTTTCTAATGAGAAGCTGTCAAGCTGTTTATTAAAGTCCATGTTTAGTCGTTTACCGAAATAACTTTGTTCTACTTTAGATGTATAGATCTCCAGTAAAGGATGCTCGATTTTTGTTGCATACTCTCCAAATTCCGAAACAAAAGGAATGATTTGGAAAAAGCTGCCTTTTGCAAAAGCACCTTTATCCCTTAAAAATGGATCGGAATCATTGATGAGAGCGAGTGCAATTTTTGTATTTTCCCCCACTTTTTCGATTAACGTCTCTACTGCATTTTTAGACAGTGTAATTTCCATTCCTACTCCCCCTGTTCAGTTGTAGTCTTGTATTATTTAACAACTACGTCTGTTTTTTGTTGAATTTTTGCATATTTTGGATATTTAGGGAATTTAGCCACACAACGGAACGCCGTCATCCCTGCATATTTTTCGTAATATTTCTTCGTTGGTCCTTCAAAATCCTTGCTCCAAGGTTTCACATGTCCTGAGAAATGGATAATGTAAGGATTGTTGCGTGTTTCTTCGTATTCACGTTCACCTGCTGCTGTTGGATGTTTCTTTGCTTTAGCCATGATATAGCCTTGTGCATTCCAACGCGGATGAAGCGGAAGCCAACGATCATGTAAGATTGCATTTAATGCATCTTGGTCATGGAACCTTAATTTTTCTGGATTATGTTCGATGAAGTCTAATACTTTTTGCGTAATATTTTCATCTAACCATTTTTTTACATTGATCAGCATCAATCCTGAGTTGAAGTAACGCATTGATTTAGCTGGAATCTCCATTTTTTCTAATCGTTGATGAAACCCAGCGTCTTCAACAGCTGCTACGATTGAATCACCGAAGTCAAGACGCCATAATTTAGAGATATCTTGTAATGCAATCATGTCGCAATCCATATATAAGATACGTTCAACTTCCGTGCCGCGGAACAATTCCGGAATCGCTATGCGGTAATAAGCTGTTTCTGGAATACGATCGCTGATTACTACATTTGTAAAGAATTCTTTATTGATTTTCAAAAATTCTACATCTGAATTCATTCGTGCATTTTTCACTGAGAAACGTAAAAGCTGTTTGCTTTCAAAATCGATATCGTCGTCAATCACATAGAACCGAACAAATTTAGACGGGTTGCAATTATCTAATACTGAGACAAATAACGCAGCTAAATGCGGTACGAATTTTGTGTTACAACTTGCGACTACTGCTATTTCTTTTTTATTCATTGATCTCGCCTACTTTCGTTAGAGTACTGTGTGCTAATTTTTTTAAGTATAAATTGGTATACGGATGATCTTTCAACGTATTCCAAGGTTTATCATGTCCTGTAAAATGAACGATTGAAGGTTTTTCATTTCCTTCTTTATACAGACGTTCATATTTTTCATTTGGTGCTGGGTGTCGTTCAAAAATCAAAGAAGTCTGCATGTTCCATTTTGGATGAAGTTGTTCCCAATCTTCATAAAGGACAGCATTCAAAGCATCTTGATCGTGATAAATGATTCGATCACCATTTTCACTTAAATAATGGATAGTTTTTTCTGTAATTTCTTTTTTATTCCATTGATCGATGTCAATCACCATCACCCCTGAATTGAAGTACAAGTCATCGGAATCTATTCCTAATCTTTCCAATGCTTTCACTTGTCCTGGATCGATAATGGCGCCGATCGTTTTTCCATTTAATGGTTCATCATATAGTTTTACGATATCGTCTAGCACTAACACATCTGAATCTAAGTAAAGGACTTTCTTATAATCCTCTTTAGCTAATAAGTTGGGTAAAGAAATTCTTAAGTAAGCGGTAGTTGTGATATGGTCGCTGACTAGGAAGTCTTCGTAGATATCTTTTTCCACTGTCAGGAATTGGATACTTGCATTACTTGAATATTTATTTACCGTTTCTTCCAATCCTTGTTTACTATATTCTGATAGACCATCGTCAATCACATAAAATTTTATGCGTCTTGCTTTATTGCAATTTTCTAATGCAGTTGCGATCATCACGCTCAAGTAAGGAGCATAATTTTCGTCTGAAGCAGTCACCACAGGAACTACGCCGTATCTCTTCTCCATCAAAATCACTCCTTTTTCTAATCTTTTTCTAACCTGTTCTACATCTAGAATATTCCTCATTTGGCTTTAAAGCAAAATATATGCTTTGTTTTCATTGAATATTTTAAAATTTTTTTATTACAAAACGCATTGGTAAGCGCTAACTATTCGTTTTTCATGGCTTTTTATTCAAAGGTATTGACCAAAAACTACTATATATAGCCGCCTTTTTCTTAAGAATGTTTTTTGAAAAAATTCATAACGGCAAAGCAAGTTAGTTTCATTTTTTTAATTTCTCATTTAATCTTAAGGTAACAGGAAAATAGATATGTAAAAAGAAAGTAGGAAGATAAAATGAAACTAGCAGCGATTGATTTAGACGGTACCTTGCTTGATCGAAATGGAAAGATACCAGAAGAAAATATCCAGGCACTTCGGAAATTTGATGAAAATGGCGGAATCGTAACAGTAGCTACAGGAAGGAACAGCATTTCTGCTAAAGATATTTTTTCCGAATTAGGGATCGGCGGCTATTTGATTTCTTCCAATGGTTCGCTGATTGCTGAAATGAAGGATGGAAAGATGGCAAAGGTTCTCAGACGTTCGAAAATAGATATCGATACTCTGAAAAAAGCCTTCTTCTATGCTCAAGAAGCAAAAATCTCAATTATTGCCAGCCGAGAAACCCAAGATGATCAGCTGACATTCGATGAGTCAAATCTTGTCAAAGACGACCCCTATTATGAACATTTTAATCTGCAGAATCATTCTTTTGATCAAATTTTAAGTATGTTAGAAGATCCTTCTCTTAGCTATCTTAAATTAGCGTTAACAGATAAGAGTGAAGAAAAACTACAGAAGTTACAAAGAGATCTGCAAGCAGACGGCATCAATTCAGTATTCTCTGATCCGCATTTCTTAGAAATCACGCCTACAGGTATCACTAAAGCTCATTCACTTGTTTTTCTGGCGGATTACCTTGGAATCGAGTCGAGTGATATCATGGCTTTTGGCGATCAAGAAAACGACATTGCTATGTTGAATTATAGTGGGTTGAGTATTGCGATGGGGAATGCACAGCGGCAAGTAAAAGAAATTGCAAACCAAGTAACACTGACGAATGAGGAAGCTGGGGTTGCTTATATTTTAAAAAACTTCTATTGAAAATAAAAAAATGACGTCATGAACGTAGGAGGAAAGAAAATGTTAGTTATTATCGATATGCAAAATCATATTCTTGATCCAAATAGCGAATTTTATATTCCAGAATCAGACCAATTGGCGGAACGCATTGCTAAACGATTAGCTAAAGCACGCAAAAACAAAGAATATATTCTATTCACACGGGATATTCCAGTCGAACTGAAGGACAAAGAAGAGGAACGGGAAGATTTGCAATTGATCCCTCTTCTTTCTTCCCAAGGAAATGAACGAGTGATCAAAAAGTATTACTTTACGATCCCCCTGAAACTTTAGCTGAAATCAAGGAGACTTTGTTTGAAAGCAAAGAAGAACAAAAAGAGATCGAAGTGGTTGGGATCGAAACAAACTTATGTGTGCTCTCTAATTTGATAGGCTTGCAGAGTGCGTTTCCTGAAGCTGACTTTTTTGTTGATCCAACGTTAGTTTCTAGTAGAAAACATGGAGAATCTGCGTTGGAACTTCTGAAAGATTTCAATGTTTCGATCATTGAACCTAAAAAATAGACAGTCACACGTATGCTACAGTCTATTCTTTATATAAGTTCTATTATCATTTAGCAAGCAAATAAAAAAGAAAAAGCACGAAGAACTGTTTTCAGTCTTACGTGCTTTTTCTACAAAAGTATATTGGCTTTTCCATGACACCTTGGTAAACAGTGTTCTCCTGCCAACTCCTCAGTCACAAGTCACAATATTCAACAAACATGGGAAGCTGTTTTTTGAAATTGCTCCTTGTGACTCAGAGTTAAACGGTAGGCTCACGACCTCTTTCTTAAATGGTGTTCAATCAGCTGACTCTCGGTATTAGCTTAACAAACGGCAAAATATGAGGAACTATTTTTCCGTTTGTTTCTCTAATACTCAGGTCAAAACGCTTATTTCACAACCTCTTCCTTAAACGGTGTTCAAAAGCTTGCATCTGCGGTAATAAGTCCAACCAAGTTAAAAACATAAGAAGCTGTTTTTACTTGGCTGTTCTTATTAGTTGATGCAGGGCAGCTTTTTCACAACCTCTTATGTACCTTGTAGGACTCGAACCTACGACCGGACGGTTATGAGCCGTCTGCTCTAACCAACTGAGCTAAAGGTACATCATCATGAGATATATTTTAGTTACTTTTTAACTATAGCACGAATTATAGACGCTCACAAGCTTCAAAATATAAATAATATGATATATTTATTCTTATTTACTTGACTTGAAACTTGACTATTTTTTACTTGCTTATTTTAGAAGAAATGCTATTCTTTTAAAAATTCTCAATGCTAGGAGTGATTATTTTGCCATTTATTGCGATTTTATTCGATTTGGTTGCGGCAGCAGCTTACTTTCTCCAATACAATCATCAAAGTTCAGAAGTCCTGTTTGTTGGAATGATTTTCCAAGGTGTGATCACCCTTCTCCTTCTCATCATGATAATCAGCTACAAAGGAAAAAAATATGCACGTGTCCAGACAGAAATATTTGTTAAATATGTTTCTATTCGTTACGGGATCATCATTCTTTCCTTTTTAATGAATGCAATCGTCCTCTTTTTATATGTATTGAATTACTTAAATATCAATCCATTGATTTTTTCTAGATAGATAACTTGTATTTAGCGGAACAGTTCTCGCGTATGAGCAGAGAGCTGTTCCGCTTTTTCATCGGTCTATTCTTCTTTGATTTTCCTAGCATTTCATTTGTGATGTATGCAATAACATGTTATCTTTTATTAGAAGAAACGTTGAGGAGTCCGTTACATGATTACGTTGGTTAGAGTTTTGTTTTGGTTGCCTTCGGTCGTCCTGATCGCAATTATTTTTTATCTTATGCATTGGAACAAAGAACGGCTTTATTTAGCTGTTTTGACTCTTCCGGTTATTTATTTTATGTGGAAGGTTTTTAATTACAACTACTTTGAACCTGATAGTGTTTTTGTAGAAGAATTATCAGGGTTGGTTTTGTCTCTATTAATCGTCATTCTTTATTTGATACGTTTAAATAAAAAACATTGAGTCCTATTGATTGCTTGTGTAGCTTTCTATGGTCATTACAACTATCCTATTATGATGAAAGGTGATTAAATGAGTATCGAAGAAGCTATTTTACTGGATACTTTACGTTGTCGTCTGAATTTTTTAAGAACTGGCCGATCTTTATCCCAAGTAGCTGTTTCTAGCGCGTTAAGTATTCCTTTATTCAAATATCGTAAATACGAACAAGGGGAAGAAATTCCAAGTATCATTGAATTGATCTACATCGCCGACTTTTACGATATTTCCGTTGACTACCTGATTGGTCGCTCAGAAACAGCAAGCAAACTGAAATGATTTTTTCCAGCTATTGTGCTGGTTTTTTCATTTAATGTTTAAAGTGAACAAACTATGTACAAAAAGGAGATGTATCTATGCGTTTATGGCATGAAAAATTGATTTCAAAGCTTCCTCGTCAGCAGCTTTTAGGACAACATCGAGAATGCTGTGCGTTAAGAGGAAATGGTTGGGGAAAGAAACACGCTACTGTAGATTATGTCTTCCACTATTCTCCTTATAAATTATTTCAATATCATCAACTTGTCATGGACGAAATGGAAAAGCGTGGCTACAGCCCAGCACCTGAATGGACAGATCCTATGTACCGTGGCAAATCATGCGAAGCATTTTTTGATTTGCCTACTGTAGAACGTAGCGTTCCGATTTATCCGGAACATGATGAAGTGTATCTAGCAGAGTGTTTAGCAAATTTGGAGCAAAAAGGAATTTATCTTACCTAAAAAAGAGGCTGGGATAGAAGCGTTTAACTCCAAGAAATAAGAGGTAATTCACGAAAATTGCTTTTCAAATCTTTGTGAATTTCAGCTTATTTCCGAAGGAGTTGCTTCTGCTTCCGCCGTTTACACATGTTTAGAGCGTGAGACAAAAGTTTTTCTTTACTTTTGTCTCACGCTCTAATATAACATGAAAAACTCTTCTACTCTTCACTCATCGAAAAAGTCTTAACCAACGTAGGGTAAGCTCGAATGGTGCAAGTTGATTCTCAGGTTACCTTCGTCATCACGTATAAATCCGAAAGTATATTCTACTTTTGTTTCATCACCCGTTTTCCCAGAAGTAAAGTAATATTCTCCTGATGCGATTGCTGAATCCGTATCGATGATCGTTTCATGATTGTCGAAGCGGATGTCTGTCCAAGGCTCTAACGCAAAACCAGAATCTTCACTGATATCACCGCCAACGAAATAAGAAAGTGCTTCTTCTTTTGTTGCCCTGAATGGTAACTCTGCAGCTTTAGTTGGTTTAAAAAGCACAGCACCTTCGTCGTATGCATACAATGTCTCGATGACTTCTTCTGCTTTTTCTGTTGCTTCCTCCATGCCTTCTTCGCTTGCTGTACCGATACTTATGATTGCTTCTGCCCAGCGTTCCCGTGCTTCGTCGACTTCGGCTTCTGTGATCGTCTCAACTTTTACCTCTTCTGTCGTGTCTTCAGTTGTTTCTGTTGTTGATTCAGTTGCCGAATCGGTTGTAGAACAACCTGCCATTGCTAGTGTTAATGTTGATAGTAAAAATAGTTTTTTTATCATAAGATTATCCCCCCTGAAAACAGACTAAAATAATAACATTTCGTTTTTTTATTTTCAGTTAAAGCTTAATAATTTCTAAATGTTCTTAAATTTTATTTAAAAACTCTTATAACTTTCATAATACATAACATAGTTATTTTTAAATAAAAAATAAGCTCAATACATTTAAAATAAAAGACATAATTAAAATTAATCAAATAAATATCGTTATCTAAAAACAAAAAAATCCTTTTAAAATCTTACTACTATTAGGCTTTTTCGTTTTAATTTTCTTTAAATAATTATGCAAAAGTAATAGTTTATCTGTTTTTTTATTGTTTTAATAATCGATACACCACTTTATGTAAAATACTTCTCGAAAATACCTATTGACAAACAAACACAGCTATGAAATGAAAAAGCAAAGGACGAAGCAAAAAAGCACCAAGAAAAACATCCTTCCGCCTATTCAACGATTGATGAATTTCTTCGTACAAAAAAAACCGTCTTTTCGAAAGAAAAGACGGTTAAAAGTCAATTTTTATTAAGCTTTAACAATGTTTGTTGCTTGAGGGCCACGTTGACCATCTTCAACATCGTAAGACACTGCTTGGCCTTCTTCTAAAGTTTTGAAACCGTCGCCTTGGATAGCTGAGAAATGTGCAAATACATCATTTCCATCTTCACCAGTGATGAAGCCAAAACCTTTGTCTGCGTTGAACCATTTTACTGTACCGTTATTCATAAATAAATTCCTCCTGATACGTATCAATGTACGTTTTTTCGTTGCAATAAATATTTGATAGGCAAAAGGAGTTTTATCTATGTAGATATATCGCTCAAATTACGTTTCAAAATAGATTACTTATTTAATATATCATGCTTTTTCTAATAACACAAGAATAATGCAATGAAATATAAAATTTATTGTCTTCGAATCGATAAAAAAGTTGGATAACCGCGTTTGAGCCGCCTATTGTTCTCCATTTATTTGTTTTTATCTACTAGCATTTGTTTAAGTTGTCTGTTTGCTTCAGAGATTTGTTTCTTTTGATATAGTATTCCTTGTGAATCCATCATGAATCGTTTACTAATATTTTCTAGCATTCTCTCTATGCCTGGTATGGCTTCTTCTGGCGCTGCTCCTTGGACGATCCATAGTACTGGTAACTGGTGCAATGGCGCGTTTTCTGAATCAAGTCCGATTTGGAATAATTCTGTCCAACGGTCAATAAACGTTTTAAGCAGTCCACTAATATCCCACCAATAAATCGGTGTACCAATAACTACGTAGTTCGCCTTCGCCAATCTATCCATAACGGCATCAAAATCATCATTAGCTTTGACTTGACCTAATTGAGCAATATGAAAATCTACAAGATCGATCCTCTCATAATCTATTCCTTCTAGAACTTTCGCTCCCCACTTACTAGTCATACCTTCTTTGTTTGGACTTGCATTTATAAATATAGTTGTCATTGTGTTCCCTCCCCACTTTATTTTACAACATGATTGCTAAATTTTGACTTTAAACTTTCTTAACTATGAAAACCTTTCAATTGGTGATATACTTATAAATGGAATTTCGTTATCAACGTGTTCGTTGCCTTTCAGCAAGTATTTAAAGAAAGGAGAATGGCTATGACATTCTATAACAAAGATATACAATATCGAGTAACCTTGGATACAGATTTGAATCTCTTTGTCGTTTTTGACAAAGAAAATAGCAATCATGTAGCAACAGGTGTTACGATCGAACAAGCAGTGCAAGAATTAAAAAAATCTGCATAAGGAGTGGAAACCCTCATATGGACGATTCTCGTTCTTCTCTTTAAACGCATCTACTGGATGATAACAGTAGGTGCGTTTTGTGTTTTCAATAACTTCTTCTCTTCTGACAACCCTCCATCTAATTGACGATTGTATTCGACTGACTCAATCAACTAAATATTTTTTAAAAAAGGAAGAATCCTACTATAACAGAAAAAGTAAAAAATCCATTAAAACCTAAAAAGCCATTACCAAATATTTGGTAGTGGCTTTTCGGGTTCTGTAAGGGTGGTACAGAACATCAATAGTCGGTGGGTTAGAACGTATGTTATCACATCTTTGGAGAAGGTTGTATTGGTATTATTCGAGTGACTTATTAGATGCGATAACAAGGATAGTATACAGTAGGGAAAAAATTTATTTTTTCTTTTTTTATTAGTTTTGTTTCTTATTTTCTAAAAAATAAAAATAAATATTTGATGAATCAAGCATTCTCCGGATAAAACTGGCTTTCGAATACATATTAGGTTATCGTTTGTAATTTTATTTCACAGTTGTTATGATTGTTATGTAAAATAAAAAAGTTTAGGATACATCGATTTTTTGGGGAAATTCTTTTTGGGGGGTATCCTAAACCTTTTCTATTATTTTCTCATATTTTTCATTATTGGTCTAGACATATACTAATGAACTTCCTATCTATATGATGGATGAATCCTTTTTCATTTATCATGAGATAACTTTGCTCCAAACTTACTTATGATAGATGGATGGTATTTTTTGTTCACGTTCTAACAAACTTGACACATTTATGAATTCTTAATCTATCTATCCTATAATTATAAAAAAAGGAGGTGCTGCGTATGAAAGCTATTCATATTTCTTTGCTTTTTTTCGCTAGTGCATTGATTTTATTTGCTATTCATCTTTGCTCCCAGCCTTATATCAATAACAACGGAATATTAGTAGAACCAGCATTCTTTTGCTTACCGCTCGGTCTTTTATCCCTTTTTGCCTCCGCTGGATTCGGATTTGTTGCCTTTTTTAAACGATCGAAACAACAAATCTGACTATAAAATTTACGTAAAAGAGACCGTAAAAAAAACATATCACCTTTCCTTATTCCGAATAAATATTTTCCATAAACAATCTTTTGACAATAGGCTGGACGTCTCTTTCGCGAGAACTGATACACGGTACCTACAAGCTCTTCAGTCACCAGTCCCACTATTCATCAAACCTGAGAAACTGCTTAGTTCCTTCTGACTCGGAACTAAGCAGTTTCTTCACATCCTCTTTTACATCATGAGCGTTTATTCCTTGAAAAATGCTACTAATTTTTGGTATGTTTCTTGCGCTTGTTTATTACTAAAATCAAACTGATATTCATGGTTCAAGACAACATTTTTCTTCGTATAGTCTACTTTTGTGACTTTCACTCCTACTTTTTCAAATGCAGAAGCTGTTTGTTCCATTTGTTTCGTAAACGTATTTGTGTTCCCATCCGTCAAGAATGTTTTTTGCGTCCAACGGTCTGCATGTCTTGCTAAAGCTAAATGTTTGACGTCTTCTAAACGTTCAAAGTTCTTACTATCAAAATAAGCCCATCCACATTTTGCATAAAGAAAGCTAGAAATCTTATCACTTACTTGGGTAAATGCAGAAGGGTCTAGTAGTCCAGACAAAGAAACAAATTTTGTGATCTGCTTGTTCTCCAAAGTTGGATCAAGTTGATCGGCTTTTTTGATTTCTTCGTTTTGAAGTGCTAACAAATACTCTCCGCTAATTTGTGCGCCTGCTGAATCGCCACCAATCGAAATATTCGACCAATCCGCTTGCTCTTTTATCTCTTTTTTGGCTGCTTGAATGGCTTCGTTCAATTGGATAACTGGTGTAGGATGCTTTGCTTCAGGTGATCGTTCATAATCGATATTTACGACGATCTGCTGCGTGTCTGAACATAGGTATTCCAAATAATCACGACAATCGTTTTTATCCCCTCCTACATATGCGCCTCCATGCATCCAGAAAAGGATGGGCAACTTTTTCTTCTCCGTTTTCGGTGTGTAGATATCCATATGATTGTTTTTGTACTTTGAAGGATAAGTTATTTCTTTATTTCTATCGATTTGTTTGATTTTTTGCTGGAAATCGTCTGGTCTGGCATATACTTGTTCTTTTTCACTTGTGTCAAATTGTTTTCTAACAAGCAAACTAATCGGCTTTGGTGTGATTTGATTAATCAAAAATACAGTGACTAAAATAACTACGATGATAACTGGCACTGCAATCACTATTCGCTTGAACCATTTCATTCATTTACCCTCTCTTTCTTCGCCAAATCCATGTGATAATCGTGCTAGCAGATAAAAATCCACCTGAATAAATGAGAAGCGAATGTTTCTTTTCCCCAGTTTTCGGCAACATTCCTTTTTTTGTATCTGTCTTTTTTTGTACTTTCACTGTCATCTGAATCGGTAGCGTATCATCACTTGATTGATCATCTCGAGGTTCATCCTTTCCCTTATTGTCTGCATTCTCTGCCGGATCTTGTTTTTTTGGTGGAACTACTGGGATTTTTTTGTAATGGTAAATAATAGTTGGTGTCGTCTCGTTAAAAACCCCTTCAGTCGGTCCTTCAACATTTGCTAATTCGTATCCTTCGAATGTCTTTTGCTCTGTCACATAATTCTCTCCATAAGCTCCGTAAAGCCGGATTTCGTCCTGGTCTTTGAGTAGACTTTTATTGTTTTCATCCACATATTTCACGTTTATCTGATCATGGAACACTACTTTCAAAAAGTCCGTTACATGTTTCGTGTAGGCAGCATGGTCAACTTCCTGTGCCTTTCCATGCCCTGCTCCTTCTACCAATAAAAGGTCTTTATATCCTCCTGCTAACTCATATAGTTTTTGCGCGTTAGACACAGGTACTACATCATCTGCCGTTCCATGGATGATCAATTTAGGCAATGAACCAGACATTCCAATCGTAGGTAGAGCGGCTGTCGGATCCAAATGCATCTCCTGATCAAAATAATATTGTTTCAAAAGCCCCATAAACAAATCTTCATGCTCTTGATCCCCAATGATGTCTAACTGATTTTTTATGGCAGGCGGTAATGCAGGGACTACTGTCTGGCTATACGTAAAACGTAGTTGTTCATCGATTGATGCAAATCCGCAATTTTCAATAATTCCTTTGACATTGACTGGGATATCTTTTGCTAATACAGACATCATCGTAGCTGCTCCCATGGAACCACCATACAGCAGGATCTTTTGAGATGGACGTTCTCGAACTTCTTGATTGATCCAGTAAAGGACATCATCTGATTCATATTGTCCATAGGTTACATTATCGCCTCCACTGTTACCAGTTGCTCTGGAATCAACAAATAATAAATTATACCCTGCCTTATAAAAATCATTGTATTCTTCTGTAACGATCCCATTATTCCAATTCCCTCTAAATCCGCCATGGATCATGACTATTTTATCTGAACCCTGGTCGACATAGTAAGCATACACATCCATCATTTTGCCGTCTTGTTTGTTTAGTACAGTTTGATGAAGTTGTTTTGTGTTTGGATAGAAGCCTGTGTTTTCTGTAGGCGTCGTACCATCATCTGTACCTCCAAGCATTGACATCAACACACTATTTTTAGAAAAAGCGATATCATACAATAGATAAGTAGCAATCAGATGTTTGATAATCTCTTTGTCTACACCATAATCCTTACCAAAAAGCTCACTTAATACTAAACCTATTAGTCGTGCGTTAATTTCATCTACTGGTCCATTAAGTATATCTGTCATCTGTTTACCGAAGTAATTAAGATATTTCTTACCATTGAAGTTTTCGCCTTTACCGATATCATCATTTTCTGTCCCATTCTCTTTGTCACTTACTTTAGCAGAAGAGGATTTGTCGTTTGGCGTTTTTGTAGCTGTTGCTTCATCTGTTTGTTGGTTATCTGTGGTAGCGGTCGTTTCTTGATCTGTGCTAGTAACAGATGTCTCAGCCGTTGTTTCAGTACTTGTTTCTGTTTGTGAAGTACTCGATTTCGTTTCGTTTCTAGCATCAGTTGTTTCCGTGGTTTCGACCTCCCTAGATCCCGATTCGGAAAAGATACTCTCTCCATATACTGACCATTGCGGGACGTTTGTACTTACAGCAAATAAGACGACCAACGCTCCCTTTAACACTTGTTTTGTTCTCAATCGATTCACTCCTTTTTATGATTCTAGGAGAATTATATGTAAACGCAAACATTTTTTATACAAAAAACAAACGGTTTATCCCATAAAAATAGAACAGGATTATTTTCTCAATTTACGTAACAAAGCAGAATGGATAAACCAGTATCCATTCTGCTTTTCTTTAAACGATGAAACAGCTTATTGCTCCAAAAATGTCAGAAATCGTTTATCCCAAATATTCTCGTAAAAAGCGATTGTTTCCTTTGCTTTCATAAAAGGATGATCATAAGTCGTCGCTGCTCCTCTGCACATCATAAGCTGGTATCCTAATCCATGAGCAAACTTCACAGTCGTATCTATACAATACTCTGTTTGCGCCCCACATAATTCGATCGAATGACAGTCCAATTCAGTTAATAACATACTCAAATTAGTCTTATAAAATGAATTCGCATGGGTTTTTCTCACAAAATAACTGTGTTCAGGAATAGATAATTCCGACAATAGCTCCCATGGTTTTGTTTTTGGTACTAATTGATCATCTTCGTGTTGAACGAAAATAACTGGCTTTCCAATCGTTTCGTATGCTTTGATTCTTTTATTCACTAATGCTGTCACTGTTTTTAATCCGTGTATCGTCGAAGAATCAAAACATACCCCTTTTTGTAAATCGATCACTACGAATGCGTCGGCTGTGTTTGACATACGTATGCCTTCTTTCTTGATTTAATAGTATTTCTTATCTAGTTAGTTCCTTTATACGTGACAACAATTTCTTATTTTACACCTATAAATGGCACTTTTCGACTATTTCTTCATGTTATTATTTCATAAATATTTAGCTATTGGAGGAATGTATCATGATTAAATTATATATAGGTTCTAGTTGCTCGTCTTCTAGACGCGCAAAACGTTGGCTTATCACACATGATATACCGTTTATCGAACAGAACTTAATTCGTCAACCACTAACCAAAAATGAATTTATCCACTTACTAAAATTGACAAACAATGGCGTGACCGAAATGCCCTCTACTCATTCTATTAGTTATAAAAATCTTGTTCACAGAATAGATGAGCTCAGTTTGAGTGAACTATATATTGAGATTCGTACGTCCCCTTCTTTATTGAAAAAACCGATTATCTACGACCAACCTGCAAAACTTTTGACTGGATTTAGCGAAGATAAAATCAGGATGTTCCTTCCTAAAACTAAAAGAAAACAAGAGCTCAACGAACTCTTGCTTTCTGGTCATCTTGTTGATTTTAAAGAAAATAATCTTTGCGTTCCTGTTATTTCCTGTTTCTCAAATATGTTAGTAAACAAAAATAAACCTGGCAAAGCTACAACTTCGCCAGGCAATACAGCACTCTCGAATGAAATATTCACTCAAAAATCTATCGTTTTATTCAATTTTAAATCTGTTGCTTTTATTCTTTATTTCACTCGATGGAAGAGAGAACGAAAATAGCTTGCTCCTACAATCAAAATGAGTAACACACCCATCCATGTAATTAGCTTGTTTATGGTTCTACTACCAGTTTCTGGTAAATCGCTTTTTCTCTTATCTGTTTCTTTCGCTTTTTCTTGATGATCAATTCCACGAGAAACAAAATCAGACTGTTTTAGCACACTTTTTAGGTTGCTCCCTGCATTTCTCTTTTGTTCCTTAGTTGGTATGATAGGTACCAAATCAAGTTCATTATTTACTTTTCCTGTGCTGCTTTCGCTACTTGTGTTTCCTGTGCTACTTTCACTACTCGTACTATCCGTACTGCTTTCACTGCTCGTACTATCCGTACTGCTCGACGGTCCAACAACTGTCCAACTACTTGGTTTCAAATTCTCCGTAATCGTCATCTGTCCATCATAAAAAACAATCAAATCAACTTTATCTTTACTCTTGATCTCATCAATCGATAGTTCTGCAGAAATCATTATTGTATACTCAATACCAGCGGTCCATTGTACGTCCTTTAAATAAACTTCCCCAATAACCTTTTCTGAACTTCCATTACCATCCCAACCATATGTTAAAACAGCATGTATATCACTAGCATTCACGCTTTTATTTGGTTTGATCGGAATAGTAATGACTTGTTGTGTCACGTCATAAACGATCCGATCAGTTTTCACAGTAAATGAAAGATTTTCATTTGTCCGTTCATTTGCAGAAGTACTGATTCCAATCATTGCTGCAATTATACTTAGCCCAAGAATAACAAATAATACGGTCGCTGTTTTCTTCATTTCAATCACTCTCCATATAATAACCTTCTATTTGATAAAGGAATTATATAAAATGAAAATGATGAGAACACGACAGTCAGTTGTGAAAATTTAACAAAAGATGTCGTGTATTCGTTTGAATCTGTTTACTTTTTCGTTTAATCAATGAAAGACTTAAAAAAGCAAGACCGATATCAGCCTTGCTTTCTTCATCTTTTATTGATAAACAGCAGTATGTTTCTTCATTCGCTTTGTTTTATATGCATAGAGTAACAAACCAACAATCAAGACTAACAAGAATAATGTAGTCGATATAGACGCTTCAGCCCCAAAGTTTCCCCCAGTAATTATTGTGTTTTGCGATTGGACCAGAGTGGAGAAAAAACCTTGTTCTTACGTTCCGCTGACTGGTATACCTAAAATAACTCCTTGTGTCCAATTCCAAGTAATGTGAGCACCGATGGCCGTAAATAAACTTTCTGTACTGTAGATAAGTGCACTGAAAAAGCAACCTGCTAAAAAGATATTGAAAACTGCCAGAAATGTCATGTTAGGATTCAATCCGTGTAAAAGAGCAAATAATGCAGCAGATCCAATCATTGCTATTAATGGACCAAATCTAAGCAGCTGGTGCTGAAAAAAGCCACGGAATAAAAGCTCTTCGGATACCCCACTGCAATAAATAAAATAAAACTCGTGATCAGCGGCACAATATTTGCGTTTCCTGAATCTAACCGATACGCCCCTATCAAATATAATGGACTAGTAATAAGCAGAAACACTCCAATTCCACCAACGAGACCTCCCACTAAATACCCCCAGTCTTTTCCTCGTCCAGAAATACCATAATCTTCCACTTTTTTCCCTTCTATCTTACTAGCAAGAAATAAAGCTAGTAAAAAAACAACTAAATGTCCAACCGTACCAGCAATTGCTCCAATCCATTCACTGTCTCCAAGAAACATATCCGCAAGTGCATTATTGACAAGAATTCCTAAAACAAAACCAACTAAGACTATTAAAACAGAGCCAATCAATCGAATAATCCTGATCATCTTTCATCCCTCCTTTATATTAAGTGTAATAACCCTTTTCTTTCTTGTCTCGTGAAAACTATGTAAATGTTCTCCATCATAGAGAGAATAGATTTTTACGAACTAAGAATGTCTACAGCAACCTTACGAAAATGAAAGACTGTCTGCCTGGTTCTTCTGTTAGACTGTCTTTAATAAGGAAAGGATGGGAAATTTTTTGAAAAAACAACTACTGATTATGTGCCTTTCAGCATTTGCTATTTTGCTATTCTCAGGTTGTAGCAAGTCCAATGAAACAATTGCAACGTTTAAAGGTGGAACACTTACAGTTCAGGATTTTTATGATAACCCAAAAGTTAAATCAAACAATCAAACACTATTAAGAAAAATGATCGTCTTCAAAGCATTTGATGATGTATACGGAAAAGAGATTTCTTCAAAGGAAATAACAAAAGAATATAATGAACAGATCAAAAAACTTGGTCCAAACTACAAAGAACAATTAAAAGCAGTTGGCCAAACGGAAGAGACATATAAGAAACTTTTGAAACAGATGCTGGCTTTCCAGTACGGTTTGAAAGCCAATGTAAAATTAACAGATAAAGATCTAGACACTGCTTGGAAAGAATTCCATCCAGAAGTTAGTACACAGATCATCCCATTTTCGACTAAAGAAGAAGCAGATAATGCAAAAAAAGAAGTAAATGAAGGGGAAAATTTCTCCAAGCTTGTTCAAGCTTATGGAAAAAATAAAACACTAAAGGAAACTGATGGAAAAATGAATTTTGATTCAACCAATCCAGGGATTCCTACTGAAGTAAAAAAAGCAGCATTTCAATTAAACAACGGGGAAGTTTCTGATATCATTCCTGTAACAGATCCAACGACTTATCAGCAAAGCTATTATCTAGTAAAAATGGTAAAAAAACAGGATAAAGGTGCCAATAAAGATAAATACAAATCAGAGCTAGAAAAAATCGCCACGGAAACAAAAACCCTTGATACGGAATTCATGGATAAAACAATCCATAAAGTGATGAAAAAAGACAATGTAACTATTAAAGATCCTTATGTAAAAAATATATTCAAATAAACAAGTTTGACCCGATTGGGGATGTGGCAAGCAAGTTTCGGAAATTACTTCTTATTTCTTAAAGATGAACACTTCTGCCACGACCTCATGCGGGTTATTTTTTTCCATACCAAAACAAGTTCCATACCAAAACAAGTAACTGAATTTATCACAATCATATCAATATAAAATAAAAAAGAAGTTTTTTTATTTATGAACATGCTATATAAAAAAACCTAAGTCAACTTGACGACCTAGGTTCAAAAATGAATATAAAGATGAATAATTACATAAAATGAATATATTATGTTTATAAATCACTAGGATTGATTTCATCCGTTTCTACGATTGGAACGGATGATTTTTTTAACACTTCAAATCGTTTAACGTCATTTACCCCATACACTTGATACTCGATTCCAGATTTATTTAGTTTATTGATTGTTTCTTCTGTAGCAGCATCATTAGATAGTGAGAGCAACGCTTTTTTATAACTTTTTACTTGTTCAATCTCATCTTCAAGTTTATTTTTTTGGTCATATAACCAAGATACTGTGCAGTCAGGATGATTCTTTACGACTTCGTCTCGGATCTTTTTATCCGTCAGTACAAAAAATGAACGTTCATACACACTATTTTGTTTTAGCGTGTTTACGATGTCATTAACAAAATGTTCATCCTGCCAGTTTCCTTTTGAACCATCCACGTTGACAATCAAGTTATTTTTTTTGATTTCCTTTACGGCTTCTTCAAAAGTAGGTATCTTAACTTTTTTATTTACGTATTCTGGATAGTTTTTCGTATCTAAATTAAACTTCTTTAGTTGTTTGATCGTGTATGTATCTGGTTTCCCCGTTCCATCTGTTGTTCGATCCAATGTGTCATCATGCATCAAAAAATTCACGCCGTCTCTACTTGTCCGAACATCAATCTCGACTGCTTGGTAGCCTAATATTTTTGCTTGATGGATACTCTCCACCGTATTCTCAGGCGCAATAATGTGTGCGCCACGATGAGCCACTAAGTAAGTACCTTCATGTTCCAACCAATTATTTGCTAATGAAACACATCCTGTTAATAAAACAGTGAATAGCATTACTATTCCAATCTTTTTTTTCACTTGCCAAATCACCTCAAAAACAAGTATAGCAAACTTAAACCTGTTTAAAAAGTTATTTTAAAACGAGCTAAAAATATCCCTTATGGACTTTTTCTTCTTGTTCTGTTATACTAAAGAAACACGAAAGATATTTTTATGCGACACTTTTCATTTGTTTTTATGAAATTTATTCAAAACTGGCGTAACTTCAGAGTTACAAGGATGTATTAGAGGTTAGGGAATACATCGTTTAAATGAGAAATAAGTAATAGTTAGTAATAGTCACCGAAACTTTAAATTAATGAATATTGAATCGTCAGATAGCCTTCTCGAGTTTTCGAGAAGGCTATCGTTTATTTTATGGATAAGTGAGTCCGCAAGTCATTCCTCATCCCTCATCGGAGCTCATCAAGTATTTCTGACTGTCAATGTTGAAAATCAGACGTTTTGTAAGTCTATTTCTTTTTTTGATTGAAGGCATTATCTGCGATACCTTTACTTGTTTTTCCTCTTTTTGCATCATTTGCTAAAATCCCTGAGCGTTATATAAGCAATGTTTTTCTTTTTGATATATAATTGTTTTATCATTTAAGAAAGGAGAATTCTAATGAAAACTTTAGATGCTATTGCATTAACTTTATTGATTGTGGGAGGGCTGAACTGGTTGTTGGTAGGCTTGTTCGAATTTGATTTAGTAGCTATGATTGCTGGTGGTTCAACAACTATTTTTGCGAAGATCATTTATATCATCGTAGGTATTTGTGCGATTTACTGCTTGAAATTTTTCCCTATGATTACTAGAAAAGTTGATGAAAGATATTAGAAAGCTATAATTATTAAAAAAGCAATTATCTTCATGAACCTTCCCATTAGTGGGAAGGTTTTTTTATTTGAAGTCATCTGATTCCACATGGAAAGTGGTATACTGAATCAAGATAATCTATTTTAGGAGGTACCATCATGAATAAAGGGATTTACGTAGGATTGTTAGGGGTTGTACTACTTTTTTCAGCCTGTGGAAATGCTACAAAGAATTCTATCAATGAATCTTCACTAACCAATTCAACACCTGTGGTCGGTTCAACTAAAAGTACTTCTACTGCTTCCATTACTAATACTTCTACTAATAATGTAGATTCTCAATATAGCCAATCAAGCATTCAGTCGTCTACCATTTCTTCAACATCTGAAATGCAAGAAAGAACTGAACCTTCTCTTCCATTGGAAAACTCTGATGAAGCACTTCTATTTCTTATTGCCCATCGTTCCGAATTACAAAGTGAAGATATCGTTACTAGCTTTTATCAAAAAATCGATCAAGATTATTTGTTCACGACTTCTAGCAAGCAGACTCGTGCCCAAGGAGGATCAGGAAGTGTCGGTTTCTATCGAGTTTCCCCCGATGGAGTGATCTTGATTACTGATGCGTACGGCACACCGTTTTGATGATATAGAAAATTTCACATTTCTGTCTGTTCATTGTGTGTTTTAACGCTATTTTATTTTGAAAAACGCGAACGAGTATCTCAATCGTTCGCGTTTTCTATTTCAAAATTCTCTGGTACGTCCCATTTATTCGCCACCATTTTTTTGTCAGATGCAGTCATACGATATAAGTGACCATTTGCGTCAACTACATAGTTTGCTACAGCTACTTCTTCCATAAAAATATCTACTTCTACTTCTCTAACTTGATTGATACGAACGTCAAACCAATAATGGTTAGCGCTTACAATAGTTGGATCTTCTAACTTCAAATGATAGTATGCCCACTTCTCTACTTGCTCTCTTGTTAAATTTGTGGTATCTACTTCGCTTTTTGTCAGTTGTGTAATAAAATTAGTCGCCGGATGGTTTTCTAAATCCAATTTTTCTACATTTGGGTAAAAGAATTTGCTTATTATAAAAAATGACACGATGATGATTCCTGCTATACAACATGTGTAATAGACGATTTTTCTTCTACGGGTTTTACGTATCGTTTTTATTTGGTAATTTCGCGCTTCTCGATCTCGCCATTTTCGTTGCTGCAAAGCTGTTTTTTCTTTTTCTAAAAGATAGCCGAGTTCACGTTTCTTTTGTGGATTGCTTGTCCTAGCGATTTCTAATTCTAAATGATAGATTCTGCTTTCTTCTCGCCAATAGGGATTTGTGGTTTTTGCCATATTTTCTCCTCTCTAAATTATTTTCTTACTATTATTCTAGCAAACCCTTTCTCAAATTAGAAAGATAACCTTTGTAATTCACTAGATGAAACATTCACAAAGACAATCGTTATACTTGAATTTTTTTCAAAATAGAGTTATTACATAAATAGGGATAAATAAAAAATACTCTATTGAAAGGATGATCAAAAATGGCAAATGTACCTAGCATTCGCGACATGTTCCCTGATTTCAATGATGTGTTTAGTCCAGCGTTCAATGATTTTTTAGGTGTTTCAAGTTATCCAAAAGTAGATTTAGTTGAAAACGAAAAAGAATACAAACTAACAGCTGATATGCCTGGCTGTGACAAAGAAGACACGACAGTTGAATATTCAGACAATACTTTGACGATCTCTGCCAACCACGAGTCCCATACGGAAGATAAAGAAAATGGCAACTATGTACGGAAAGAAAGACATTCGGTCTCTTACAAACGTTCATTCTATCTTCCTGATGTTGATGAAGAAAAAATCACCGGAACCTTTAAAAATGGTGTACTGAAATTAGCATTACCTAAAACGGCGCATCATCCAAAAGAAACGAAAAAAATTGAGTTAAACTAAGAACTTTCGCCTCTCAATAAATGAGAGGCGATATTTTTATTTTTGATAAGAACAAGTGATTTCTAATTGAAATTTATAGTTATTCAGAACTAATTCAATAATCCTAATTAAAATTTCAAACGATACAAAAAAATATTTTGTTTTGGCGATAAAGATGGTATGATCTCTCTTGGTAAAAAATATGGGAGTTGATCATTTGATTGTCTTAAGTAAACTTTTATTTTGGATACCATTCATCATAATGACCAGTATTTTCTTTTACTTATTCAAAAAACCGAACAAATACTTACTTTTATCTGCTTGTCCGATGATTTATTTTATCCATAAAATCAGAGGCTTTTATTATTATGACTCTGGTATTTCATTGTTTTACTACGAAATCGGTTTATTAGCTTCGGCCATCTTTTTCATTTGTGTGTTAGGATATTTCAGAAAAAAATAAGCTTCCAGTCAAAATTGGCTGGAAGTTTTTTATTTTGGCGTAGAACTTTTCATTTGATATTCATACAAGTTGATCCATTTTTCTATTATTAAGTACATACCATTGTTACTCTTTGAATGTGAGGGATAAAGAATAAAAGGAGCTGGTATTTTGTTAGCTATGAGTAAAGCTTTATTTTTACTTCCCTGCACATTCATGTTTATTGTTTTATGTTACTTCAAAAGGGGGGAAATGGTGCTGGATCTATGTTTTGCTGTTTCTTCCCTTTTTTCCGCTTATTTATTTTCTGGAAGAAATTTAGGATGACATGGCATGTGATTCTGCTTTTCTTTTTAGTCATTCCTTGGGGCTTATGCTCTCACTTATGTTCTTTGCCATTGTGCTATTTTTTTGAATAAAAAATAATGTATAAACACGTTTGTCCCAACTAATTTATCTTGTAACTTGATTTTTTGCATTAAAACCAAATAAAAAGATAAAAAAGTGCGGTATTTCGCACATTTTTATTATATATAAACGTTTAGACAAATTAGATTACTTTTAGGTTCGTGATACATTGGCATAGAAATTATTTGCAAATTATAAGTTTACATCATTTAATTATAGTTACATACTATTTTCCCCCCTCATTCTCTGATATTCCAAAGATAATTTCTACTTTGTTTTGATTTTTGCAGTGATTCACATGACAAAAATGTTCGACTTTTCGATTGTATTTCTTACTTCAATTCATTAATAATGTGATTGTCACTTGTTTCATTTATTTAATCATTAGGAGGGGAAAATTTGAATACTGTTCGTTTGAAAAGAGGACTTTCTACCTTTGACTTGAAAATTTTAGGGATTACATTGATGTTTGTCGATCACATTCATCAAATGTTTTATCCGTTTGGTGTCCCCGACTGGCTGGATTGGTTTGGTAGACCAGTTGCTACTTTGTTCTTTTTTATAAGCGTTGTAGGCTTCTCACATACACATGATAAAAAGAAATATATGCAGCGGCTTTATCTCTCAATGGTTCTTATGGCCTTTTTTACTTATTTTTAGGTAATATCGTTCATTATGATGAAGTAGTATTAATGAATAACATTTTCAGAGATCTGTTTATTGGTACGGTCATGATGTATGCAATCGATCTTTTCACTGAGGGAAAAAATACAGGAAGTTGGAAAAAGATTGTTACAAGTATTCTCTTATTCATTTTACCAATCTTGCTCTCATTATTTATCCCGTTGTTATTTTCTAGTCCTGTTATCCTTCAAAACAAAGTTGTTTTTATGCTGATTACATCATTTTTACCTGCACTGCTTTTGGCAGAAAATAGTTTTATGGTTCTTTTGATTCCTTTGCTTTATTTAGCAAGAAATCACCGTAACATTCAATGTGTCATCATTTCGATTGTTGCTGGAATATTCTTCTTTTTAGGTACGACCCAGTGGATAATGATCTTTTCAATCATCCCAATCTTGCTATATAACGGACAAAAAGGAAAAGGAATAAAATATTTCTTTTATATTTTTTATCCGGCACATATTGCCCTATTATATTTGCTGTCTGCCTTTTTATATAAATACTAGACTGATGAATGACCATTTCGATTCAGTTCCTGTCTTTAGTCTTTTTTACCCATTCCATGTTACAATCGCTTTGCAATCGATCTCAAAAAAGGAAGCAGGAGGGAAAAAGATGAAGCAACTATTACCGTTTTTGACATATAATGGTCAAGCAGAAGAAGCAATCAATTGGTATCACAAAGCTTTTCCTAACTCCCAAATCACTAAGTTGAATCGGTATGGGGATGCGAGCAAAGAGGAATCGGATCTTATCCTTGAAGGTGAACTTAAGTTAGGCAATCAAGTAATTGGATTTTTGGATATGTCAAAAGATTTCCCTGCGCCTGTCTCCACCTGGGCATCTACCATTTTGATTGAAGTAGATAATCAGGAAGAATTTGATCAGGCATTTAATACATTAAAAGATAGCGGAACCGTAATGATGCATGAAAAAAATTACGAAAAGTATACGGAAGTTTGCTGGGTGACTGACAAGTTTGGCTTTACTTGGCAACTGTTATTCTAGTCATGAGATAAAACGAAAAAGCGATAGTTGACTTTCCATATTTAGTGGATGGCAACTATCGCTTTTTCTCTCGAGTAGCATTACTTTTCTAATTTGAATAATTCGTCTAACGCATTGGAGAATGTTGTTATTTCAAAATCTGGAAATTTCTTTTTAAATTTATCAGAATTAAACTTGTTATCATAATGATATCTAGGTAGTAACTCTTTTAGCTCTTGCATATTTTTATTGAATATAGAACCAAGATCAAACATCCATTGTTTGATCACTTTATATTTTACCGGTTTGCACAACTTTTCTTCCATCAACTTTATCATCTCTTCATATGTTCGACTTACATCACAAGGTAGATGCCAAGTTTGGTTATAAGTGTCAGGATGATTTGCTAAAAGTGCCATGGCTTTACTAGCATCAGGTGTCCAAATCAAGGTCCTTAAAGTTTGATCAGAAATTGGTACCAAAGCAGTCTTATCGTCTTTCACTCGGTTAAACAATAAACTGTTTGTAATACTTTGCGTCTTATTAGGTCCATAAAATTCAGGAGCGCGACAAATCATCACATCGATGTCAGGATTCTCCATTTCAGTCACTAGCCGATCTGCCATTTTAGCTCGAACAGTGGATTTGATACCATCATAAATAAATTTGCTATCCTCAAATTGTTCCGTGTCATTTTTTTCGTACATATAAGTGTTATCGAAAAAAACTAATTTCGCCTTTGTTTCTTTACAAGCCTGTATGACATTTTCTAACATGATTTCAAATTTTGTTTTCCACTGTTCGGAGTCCATCGGTAATCCTGCAGCAAAATAAACAATCTCACTTCCTGCTACAGCACGAATAGTTGCCTCACGATCTAAAATATCCGCTGAGATTAGTTCGTCTGTATCGTTGATTGATTTCGGATTTCGACTAACTAAGCGCAACTGTTTCCCGTACGTTTGATTGAGTTCTTTTGCTAATTCGTATCCAATTTGGCCATTACTACCAATAACTGTTTGCATTTAGATAACCTCCTTGATGAATGTTCGTGCTAGTTCTCTTGTTGAATACGGGTTTTGTCCAGTAATCAGATGTCCATCCTTTACCACATGACTCTTAAAGAAACGCTTCTTGATAAAATGTCCTTTTCTCTTTACAGTCATCTCTTCATTATCAAAAGGAACTACTTTGCTTTTCATCGCTAATCGTTCCTCCGTTTTAGTAAAACCAGTCAATTTTTTATTTGCTATTAAATAGTCATTATTAGCAAGTCTGATATTCAATAAACCTGCTATACCGTGGCACACAGATAATACATAGCCATTTGATTCATAAATATCACTCGCTATTTTTTGTAATGCGTTATTTTCTGGAAAATCCCACATCACACCATGTCCTCCGGTAAAGTAAATAGCAATATAATCTTCACTCTTTACGTTTGCAGGAGACAACGTATTCCTCAAACCTTTTTCAATAAATGTTGCATTAGAATAAATGTCCATAACATCAGAATCTAGATTTTTCATACTTCTAGGATCAATCGGCACATAGCCACCTAACGGACTAACAAAATCAGCTTCAAACTGATATTTATAGATTTCTGCTAAAAATTCTACTGTTTCTCCTAGCCAAAGCCCAGTAGCTTTATTTGTTCCTTTATATTGATTGACGTTTGTTTCAACGATCAGAATTTTCTTCACTGTCTTTTAGCTCCTCTATTTCAGTTATTACATCATTCAAAAAATCTCTTAATTTGTATATATTTTTATTTTCGTGTTTTAGATAGTAAAAATTTTTAGTTCCTTCTTCTCTGACCTCTAATAAATCGGCGTCTTTTAAAATTTTCAAGTGGTGTGATACTGCTGGTCTTGATAAACCTGTATCGTCAGTTAGTTCTCCTACTTGCAAACCATGACAGCTTTTTTCATTTAATAGTCTAATCAAGATCAATTGTCTTTTTGTGTCACCTAACGCTGCTAAAAAACCACTCAATGATTCTAGTTCTGTTTTTAAACGATCATGTCTAATCATTGTAGCTCACCTCTTTGGTTTATATGTTTAAACCATTAAACCATATTTGGTAAAATATGTAAATTCCTTTGCTCAGAAAAGTATCTTCTTTATGATTTGACGGTTTCAGAAAAAAATATCAAAGCAAGTAAAAACTGAGTAACAGAAAATAAACAAACTAAATCAAACAATAGTGTTAAACTTAATCAATGAACGAAAAAAATCCCTCACCTAATATTACAGTGAAGGATTTTTTCTACCAACATAAACAAAAAAACCACCTCATATGAGGCGGTTAACATTCAACATTATTTTACGATATTTACTGCTTGAAGACCGCGTTGACCTTCTTCAATATCATAAGTAACTGCTTGGCCTTCATCTAAAGACTTAAAGCCTTCTCCTTGGATTGCTGAAAAATGAGCGAATACGTCATTTCCATCTTCACCAGTGATGAAACCAAAACCTTTATCTGAGTTAAACCATTTTACTGTACCTTTATTCATATATATTTCCTCCTGATACGTATATAATACGTGTTTTATTGCAATTAATATTACTTGGTAAAAGGAGTTTTTATAGTGTGAATATATCGCTCAGATTACGTTTCAAATTAGATTACTTATTTACTGTAACACGGATATAATACTAACACAAGGATAATCACTCGATATAAGGTTTAAAAGATGTAAAATTTCAGAAAAATCACAACAATTGTTTAATGAACGAGTATGATCTCCGATTAAAAATCTCATATCTATCTACTTTCTTTTTGTTCTTCGTTAACTACTTACTTTTTCAACCTGAATGATGGCCGGCAATACAATTGCTCGCAATTTTATCCACTGCTTCTGTAGGAACACCGTATTTTTTAAACTTTGCTTTTATTTCAGTTAGTTCCGGTTTTCTGACTTTTTCCATTCTGGTGTGTTTGTAGTCCATTCGGAACTATTATCCTTAATATTTGGTTATTAGTTGATAAAGTGCTATTATCCTAATTGACATAAGACGATATGGGAGATGATACGGTGGTCACATTTAGCATGCTTTTATTTTGGATTCCAGTCTGTATTGGTATCAGCTCTTTTTTTTACTTCACTAAACGTTCTAGAAAAACAGTTATATTAATGCTTTCTTTTCTTCCTACAGCAATTTTTATCATAAAAATAGTGAAATATACATTTTATCAATCGCTTTCAGCATTATTTTTTTACGTAGTTGGGTTGTTTTTATCACTTATTCTTTTCATCATTGTTTTGCGATATCTTTATAAGAATGATTAATTATTATACATCGAAATGATTCTTGTTATCCTGAATGCTATTTTTTTAGATTTCAATTTTTTATAAATATTTTAGGTCTTGCTCTTATCTTATTTTCTAGCAATATTATAAAATTGATTGGTAACTTTCTAAAAGACGATCACTAGTTGATTGTCTTTTTTTCTGAATGTCTATGTAACTAAAAAATAAAAAAGAAGCTGTTTATCTTTTCACCTAGCGATAGTCGCTAAACTTTCCTTACCTTATTTTCTCTTCAGCAAAAAAATGGATAGAAACAAAAGTATCATGTATAATTAAATTAAAATTAAAATAATTAGAGAAGGTGAAATTATGGATGAATTCCAAATGATAAAAAGTACTCTTATGTCTATAAAAGAATATGTATCGATGATAAGTAGCTTTCCTAATGAAAGTGATAGAAACAGTGTAATAAGACAGTTTAATATTCAGTTTATAGGAAAAGAATGTAAAAAAGTTATTTCTATAGAGATTGCTAATTATTTAAAATTAGAAAATAGTATATTTAACAAATATATTCAAGAAATTGCCAAAGAACTCCACATCAAATTAGAAGGACTCCATAAGGTAAATTCTGCTACTTCGGAAGCTGATGCGTATTA
The DNA here is from genome assembly GCF_008000875.1 of Enterococcus sp. DA9. NCBI lineage: Bacteria > Bacillati > Bacillota > Bacilli > Lactobacillales > Enterococcaceae > Enterococcus > Enterococcus sp. DA9. The sequence goes on along the minus strand of NZ_CP042839.1, from coordinate 1,956,600 downwards.
TATCTATCTTTGACAATAAGTAATTGATGTGTTTTAAATATGCGTAACTCCGATGTTTATAAATTAATAGACAGCAACGGAAATAGTAAAAACATACTAGGAAACAAGGATGTGAATTTCAACTCTTCATAATTGTTCTTACTATTTTTCAACCGTTGCTGTCTATCGCATTTCATCATTCTTTCAATCCGAATTAATTAGGGTACTTTATCGGCATATCTAGTATTAAACCGTCTATACCATGACTACTAGCGTAACATCTGTCTTTTTTTTCATTCCGCTCCCTCCCATTGACGAGCATCATTTTATATAGAAATCCAAGCTTACGAATAACCTCACTTGCAATAGCAACACCCTGACTTGCCACTTTATATACTTCTTCTGTAGAAACTCCGTATTCTTTTTCAAATGTTGCCTTCAGTACGTTCGATTCTTGTTTACTCGATTTATTCATTGCCGTTTTTCCAATTCTCATTAATCAATAACATTTTAAGTCGATTTTCTGAACTTATGTATCAATGATCATATAGCTTGAAACCGTTCTTATTATACTGTAGTAATCTACGTATCTAAGCAACCCTTCATTTTTGTATAAGTCTTTTATTACCGATCCCCCCCTTCAATCTCATTTTTTTCTCATAATCAATGAATAATGATAAGATAAATATATTGCAAAAGAGAAAAAATAAAGGGGATATAACTTTGTTATTTATTAGTAAAATTTTATTCTGGGTTACTTGTGCATATAAAATTATTGTTCTACATTGTTTAAAAACATGGCGTAAAAAAGATTGTTTACTGATCGTCTCATCCCTCCCATTTATCTATTTCATGATTCAGATTTGGGATGATTCAGATACTGATCCCCTTTTTTTATCCAATTATTTAGTTGGTTTAGTATTTTCGATAGTATTTTTTATTTGCATACTAATTTATCTGAATACAAAAAATTAAGTTTTCCAGCTCTTAGGGCTGGCTTTTTTTGTTTCTAGTCTATTTTTTCTGAAAAAGTTACTTGAATAAATACACTTTTTGAGAGATTATAGCCAAACTATTTTTTAAAACAGCTAAGAATTTTGCGCTAACTTAAGCGACATCACTCAGTTTATACATGGATTCTTTTGACTAATCCAAAGTTGTTTCCGACTAATCCTCTGATTCCATGGCATCCAAAACATGATTAGATGGACACCTATTCTCATATTACAAATAAAATGAGAATTGAAATGGTAGATATCATGGAGAATTTTACCAACAAAAAAACCACCGGTGACATTCCGGTGGCAAACCCATGTAAATATGGTATTTTTTCAGTATTGTCAAATAGACCTCTTACTACTTCTTACTTTCTTCTTCGTCCATTTTCAGAACGGCCATGAAGGCTTCTTGCGGAACTTCGACGGAGCCGATTTGTTTCATCCGCTTCTTCCCTTCTTTTTGTTTCTCTAAGAGTTTACGTTTACGAGAAACATCTCCACCATAACATTTAGCCAAGACGTTTTTACGCAAGGCCTTGATGTCTGAACGGGCAACGATTTTTTGTCCAATAGCTGCTTGGATTGGCACCTCAAATTGTTGGCGTGGGATTAGTTTTTTCAGTTTTTCAACGATTGCTTTTCCACGTTCATAGGCAAAGTCTCGGTGAACGATAAAGCTTAATGCATCGACTTTTTCTCCATTCAGCAAGATGTCCATCTTCACTAACTTGCTTTTTTGATAACCAGACATTTCATAATCCAATGAGGCATAGCCTTTTGTACTTGATTTCAATTTGTCAAAAAAGTCAAAGACGATTTCAGAAAGCGGAATATTATAGACGACATTTACTCGGTAATCGTCTAAATAATCCATCGTAATGAATTCTCCACGTTTTCGTTGAGAAAGTTCCATGACTGCACCGACAAAATCATTGGGCACCATAATCTGTGCTTTGACAAATGGTTCTTCTACATCTTGGATCGTTACAGGTTCAGGAAAATCTGCCGGGTTATCAACTGTAGCAGTCGTACCATCTGTTTTATTAACATGGTAAATAACGGATGGTGCAGTCGTAATCAATTCTAGATTGAATTCTCGTTCCAAACGTTCTTGGACGACATCCATATGAAGAAGTCCTAAGAATCCGCAGCGGAACCCAAATCCCAATGCTTGAGAAGTTTCTGGTTCGAATTGTAAAGCAGCATCGTTCAATTGCAGTTTTTCTAAAGCTTCCCGCAAATCGTTGTAACGAGAAGTATCAATTGGATAAAGACCACAATAAACCATCGGATTCATTTTTCGGTAACCTGGTAAAGCTTCAGCGGCAGGATTGTCTGCTAATGTTACTGTATCCCCTACTCGAGTATCTTGGACAGTTTTGATACTTGCTGTGATATAACCAACATCACCGACCATCAAAAAGTCTCTAGCAACTGCTTTTGGCGAGAAGACCCCGACTTCTGTAACATCAAATGTTTTGCCATTACTCATCAGTTTGATTTTATCTCCGGGTTTGACCATACCGTCCGTGATCCGGACATTTAGAACAACACCGCGGTAACTATCATAAATAGAATCAAAGATCAAAGCTTTTAGCGGTGCATCTAAGTCTCCACTTGGTGCTGGAACATATTCCACAATCTGCTCGAGAATATCTTCAATTCCAATCCCTGCTTTTGCACTAGCTAATACAGCTTCACTAGCATCGATTCCGATTACGTCTTCGATTTCTTGACGGACACGTTCGGGATCTGCTGCGGGTAGGTCGATTTTATTGATGACTGGCAGGATCTCCAAATCATTGTCTAACGCTAAATAAACATTGGCCAATGTTTGTGCTTCGATTCCTTGGGCTGCATCAACCACTAAAACGGCGCCTTCACAGGCAGCAAGGCTTCGAGAGACTTCATAGGTGAAGTCGACGTGCCCTGGAGTGTCAATCAAGTGAAAGATATATGTTTCTCCGTTTTTCGCTGTGTAATTGAGTTCTACAGCATTTAATTTGATCGTGATTCCACGTTCACGTTCCAAATCCATCGAGTCTAACAGCTGATCTTGCATTTCGCGAGACGTCACAGTGTGCGTCATTTCTAAAATACGATCGGCCAATGTAGATTTTCCATGGTCGATATGAGCAATGATCGAAAAATTACGAATCTGCTCTTGGCGTTCTTTCATTTTCTTTATATCCATAGCGTCTCCTCTTTTCATATAATCAGCACTTTCCATTATACCAACGAAAAGCAGTAATTTAAAGACTTTTTAATTAGTCAGCTTTAGAAGTTTTTTTGGTAGAATTTTGCTATACTGTTATCAAGCTAATAAATGGAGATGAAAAAATGGATCAAAAAGATTTTAGAGAAAATCTTGAATTAAAACCAGTCACTCAAGAACATATCGATCAGTTCAACGAATTACTTTCCTATGTGTTCCAAGTGACTGAAGCAGATATCGAGGAAAGCGGGTTTGAGAATAAACGAGCTTTTATCCGTTCCAAAAGACCGATTTTAGAAGTATCAAAAGTGTTCGGGTGGTTTCATGAAAACAAATTAATCTCTCAAATCGCTATCTATCCTTGTGAAGTCAATATTCACGGTGCACGTTATAAAATGGGAGGCGTGACTGGAGTTGGAACTTATCCAGAATATGCGAACCACGGATTGATGCAAGATTTAATCATCGTTGCATTGGATAATATGCGCAAGAACAAGCAATGGATCTCTTATTTGTATCCTTACAGTATCCCCTATTATCGGCGCAAAGGATGGGAGATTATGTCTGATAAACTTTCCTTTAAAATCAGAGATACACAGCTACCTAAACAAGTCCCAGTAAGTGGGATGGTTGAACGATTACCAGTTGATCATCCAGATGTATTTGCCGTTTATGACAAATTTGCCCAACGAAACCATGGTGCTTTATTCCGCAGTAATTTTCATTGGGAAGAATATTGGCGTTTCGAAAATGAAGATGAGCGCACAGCCGCTGTCTACTACGATAGCAATCATGAACCAAGAGGTGTTCTATTCTACTGGGTAGCTGAAGAAATATTTCACGTAAAAGAAATGTTCTATCTTGATCAAGAAGCTCGAAATGGCTTATGGAACTTTATTTCCGCACATTTTTCCATGATTTACTGGGTACATGGAGATATTTACAAAAATGAACCCTTAGCTTTTTTGATTGAAGACAGTCAGATCAAAGAGCAGATCGAACCATATTTTATGGCTCGGATCGTTGATGTAAAAGAATTCCTACAACATTTTCCGTTTGTTGGAACAGCTGATGCTTTTCATTTCATCATTGAAGATCCTGTCGCTCCTTGGAATAATGGCATCTTCGCCTTAACATGGGATGAACAAGGACAAGTCCGTGTCTTGAATGAACCTATAGGAAAACCTGTTCGATTGAATATCCAAACATTGACATGCTTGATGATGAATTATCGACGTGCTTCTTATTTGGCAAGAATCGAACGGTTAGAAACAGATGAAGAAACACTGAAGTCACTAGAGCGTATTATTCCAAATATGGAAGCTTACTTTAGCGATTATTTTTAATAAAAAGGATGATGTTTAGATGAAAATTTATTTTGCCGCACCAATGTTTGCTAAAAGTGATTTGTTATGTAACGAGCAGATAGTTAAAGAAGTCAGAGCGATCTCTTCTAAACTTTCAATTTATCTTCCTCAAGAAAATGAAGCAATCAATGACAAAACTGCTTATGCAGACAGTCGGATGATTGCTCTTGCAGATACAGAAAAAGTGCTGGAAAGCGATTTGATGATCGCTTTATTAGATGGATTGACGATTGATGCTGGCGTAGCATCAGAAATCGGTGTGGCTTATGCGAAAGGTATCCCAGTGATTGGCTTGTATACTGATACCCGGCAGCAAGGCGGAGCCCACCCGAAAAAAATCGCTGCGCTACAGGAAACAGCTGAGAATCAATTTCACTATCTGAACTTATATACAGTAGGACTGATCAAATTGAACGGAAAAGTGGTTTCTTCAGAGACTGAGTTGCTTTCAGAAGTAAAAAGATTTTTAGATGGAGGGACTTTCAGTGATTAAAGAAATCAAAAAGGTTCAAATAGCTTTACTTGCTTTTGGTGTATTCGTTGTCTGTTATAATTTTTATGAATTTATCACCCAAAAGTATTCGACTTCTCAAGGAATCACATTTATCGTGGAATCTTTATTAGGGATTGCATTGATTTTCATGCCACAAGTCATTTTGACAGTTTTCAAACTTAAAATTCCAGCAGCAATCGTTTTGTTTTACTGGTTTTTCTTATTTATCTCTGTCTTTTTAGGTACAGGGATGCATTTGATTAGTATCATCTCTTTTTGGGACAAAATCTTACATGCAGTGAGTCCAATGGTTCTGACAGCTCTTGGCTATGGATTGATTGGTTACTTGATGAAAGATGCGGAGATATCAAAAACCAGTCCTTGGTTGTTCCTCTTATTCGGCTTTGCGTTTGCTGGACTTTGCGGCGTGTTTTGGGAGTTCTGGGAATTCTTATGCGACCAGTTCTTAGGCATGAATCTTCAACGTTTTGCTGCTTCTGATGGCACACTGTTTGTTGGACGAGCAGCATTGATGGATACGATGGGCGACTTGCTGACAAATACGATAGGGGCTGCCTTGATGGGATTGTTTGCTTGGTCTCAAAGTAAAAAAGATGAGCGTTACTTTGAAAGTTATAAATTAGAAAAAGTGAAAAATACTTAATAACAAAGGTCGTGACAGAAGTGGACAGCTCAAAAAATTTCGGCTTATATCCGAAAAAGCTACTTCTGGAACACTGTTTATTTGAAAAAAAGGAGGTCTGACAGTAGTTGTGTCAGACCCCTTTTTTCTTTTATAGTCTCAATGGAAGATTAGACGATTTCTTCTAGCTCTTCTGTTTTGAAATGAAGTTGTCCATCAAGTAAAGTAATCGTTACTTTTGATTTAGGCATAACATGTCCTGCAACGATTTCTTTAGCTAATGGTGTTTCTACTTCCTTAGTGATAAATCGTTTCAATGGTCTGGCACCATATGCTGGTTCATAAGCATTTTCAGCGATCCACGTTTTGGCTTCATCACTGATTGTTAGTAGGATTTCTTGATGTTCCAGACGTTGTGCCAATTGCGCCACCATTTTGTCAACGATTCCTTTCACGTTGTCTAGGCTCAATGGTGTAAATAAAATCGTGTCGTCGATTCGGTTCAAGAATTCTGGTTTGAAGTTTCCACGTAATAGCGTGTTGACTTGTTCAGCCACTGCTTCTGGAATCGTTCCATCAGCAGTCACACCTTCCAACAGTAACTGTGAACCGATATTGCTAGTCATGATCAGAACCGTGTTTTTGAAATCAACTACTCGCCCTTTTGAATCGGTTAGGCGTCCGTCATCTAGGACTTGTAACAAGATATTGAAGACATCGGGATGCGCTTTTTCGATTTCATCCAACAAGACGATTGTATAAGGATTTCGTCTGACAGCTTCCGTTAATTGTCCACCTTCTTCGTAACCTACATAGCCTGGAGGAGCTCCGACTAGACGAGACACAGCATGTTTTTCCATATATTCACTCATATCGATCCGTACCATATGATCTTCTGAGTCAAACAAGTTCTCAGCTAAAGCTTTCGCTAATTCGGTTTTTCCGACACCAGTTGGTCCTAGGAAAAGGAAAGAACCTAGAGGACGATTTGGGTCTTGCAATCCAGCCCGTGAACGAATCACCGCGTCACTGACCGCATCAACTGCTTCATCTTGACCAATCACTCGTTTGTGAAGCGTTTCATTCAATTTAATCAGTTTTTCTCGTTCGCCTTCTACAAGTTTCGTTACGGGGATACCCGTTAATCTGCCAACGACTTGAGCAATTTCATTTTCGGTAACGGACTCTTGAACCATCTTGATCTCGCTGTCTTTTGCTTTGGTTTCTAGTTCCTTCAATTCTTTTTCTAATTGAGGTATCGTACCATGGCGCAATACAGCAGCGCGTTCCAGATCATAATTATTTTCTGCATCTTCTAATTCGTGTTTTGCTTTATCGATTTCAGCACGTTTTGCTGAAACAGAATTGACCTCTTCTTTTTCTGTTTCCCACTGCATCTTCATTGCATTTGCTTCTTCACGAAGTTCAGCTAATTCTTCTTGCAAATTTTTCAGTCGTTTTTTACTTGCATCATCTGATTCTTTTTTCAGTGCAGCTTCTTCGATTTCCAACTGCATCAAACGTCTGGTCACTTGATCTAATTCCGTTGGCATAGAGTTCATTTCTACCCGAATCGTTGCACTGGCTTCATCGATCAAATCGATTGCTTTGTCTGGTAAGAATCGATCAGTAATATAACGGTCAGATAAAGTAGCTGCTGCGACCAGTGCGTTGTCATGGATGTTAACACCATGGTGGATCTCAAAACGTTCTTTTAATCCACGCAGAATACTGATCGTATCTTCCACTGTTGGTTCTTTGACTAATACCTTTTGAAAGCGACGTTCCAACGCTTTGTCTTTTTCCATATATTGACGGTATTCATCTAAAGTTGTGGCACCGATCAAATGTAATTCACCGCGAGCAAGCATTGGTTTCAACAGATTTCCGGCATCCATACTTCCTTCTGTTTTTCCTGCTCCTACGATATTGTGAATTTCATCAATGAACAAGAGGATCCGCCCATCACTTTTTTTGACTTCTTTCAAGACCGCTTTTAGTCTTTCTTCAAATTCACCGCGGAATTTTGCTCCAGCGATCAATGCACCCATATCTAATGAAAAAATTGTTTTATCTTTTAAATTTTCAGGCACATCTTTGCGTACGATACGTTGAGCAAGTCCTTCAACGATCGCCGTTTTACCTACACCTGGTTCTCCTATCAGAACAGGATTATTTTTTGTTTTTCGTGAAAGAATACGGATGACATCACGGATTTCTTCATCACGACCGATGATTGGATCCATTTTTCCACTTTTGACTTGCTGTACTAAATCAACGCCGTATTTTTCTAATGCTTTGTATTGTTCTTCTTGGTTTTGCGAGGTCACCCTTTCTCCTCCTCTCATCTCTTCGATGTTTTTACGCAATTCTTTTTCAGATAATCCGTTTTTATTCAAATAAACAGTTAACGGATAATTTTTTAATTTCATCAACGCTAAAATAACGACTTCCGTTGAAAGAAACTCGTCGCCGAAGCTTTCACGTATTTGGTCTGCTTCATTCAATAATCGAAAGAAATTCTGGCTGAGGTTTTGTCCATATTGGACGTTTCCACCAGAAACAACTGGATACTCATCCAGTAGACGATCGATTTCATGTTCAAAAGATTCGACATCCAATCCGGCATCCGTATAGAAATTTCGACCAAAATGATTAGGTTGTAAAAAGATTTTCCATACATGGGCAATGTCGATATCTTGGTGTTTTCGAGTGACCGCAATCTGTTGAGCTTCAGCAATCGCTTCTTGAAGCGTCGTAGTCATTTTCTCAATATTCATACAGGTATACCTCCTAATTAAAGGTAAGATCACTTATTTCTTTGATCTTTACACAAACTATTATATCTCTTTGGTCAATTTTGGTCAAAATATACACATGTTTTTTTGACTTTTTTTCTCGTCTTATATAAATCTTAAAAAAACAAAATTGATTGTATACATATAAAAAAAGAGCAAAACAAACGTAAAATTATCTTACCCATAACGTTTTTCTTTGATTTGATAAAAAGGGTAGATCTTATAAAAGACCTACCCTTGATTTTCTTTATTCTCTTTTTTTACTTCTATTATTTCTTCTTTGATCACTCTTCGCCGTTCAGCAATCACATACACAAATCCATAGAGAAATGGCAAGATAAAGGAACTGAAACGATACAACAAAAGCGAAGAAACTGCGTCAACTGTTCCGACAACTGGTCTAAACAATAACAAGTAGACAAATTCAATGGAGCCAATACCAGCTGGCGTAGGAATAACCCCTGAAAGCACTACTGCAAAGCTGATAAACGAAATGGTCAGTAGAAAATCTATTTTAGGATGGTTTTCAATCAGAATCAAATAGGTAAGTACATACCAAAATACAAGTTTCAACATATTCCATAGATAAATACGCAATAACGCAGTCCTGTCTTGGATAATGGTTTGGACCGTTTCCCTTAAAGAGTAGATCTGCTGATTACATGTATCCACCCATTTTCGCAAACGCTCACTCTTAAATAACTTATTCGATAAGCTGACAAAAAATATTTGGACATTCAGACTGATGGACATTACCAATAAAAAGGCAACAATCACGATCGTCAAAAGAATTCCAGCAATAATAAACCAGATCATTGACGGACTATTAGAATAAAAAAGAGAGAATTGGATGAGCAAGCCAGCTAACGCATAGGTAATCACTGCAAGTTTGTACATGATCATATGGAGTGCTGTCACTCCTGCTCCCTGAGACAGTTTCATTCCTTTTTTATTATAAAAATAAATTTCCGAGATCAATGTTCCTGTACCAAACGAAACGATTCGGTAAAACGCAATATAGCTAGAGGTCAAGAACCCATCTTTCGTTGTAAAATTCGGCGCGAAAGGTTCAGCAATTTCTTTGATTGAGCGCCCTTCAGCGATTTGGTAAACTGTCCCTAATATAACAGTGGCTGCCAAAACGACAACACTGGTAGACATTAATTTGGCAAAGATATCTGCAAATGATTGATTGATTAAATAATAAATAATAGCAAAAATCGCAATCAGCAAAAGCAGATTCAGAATGATTTTAATTTTCGTTCCTTTAGATGACATCTCCTGCTCCTTAATGGAAAAAATAAATGAGAATCAAATCAACAAGCACACCCGCAGTGAATCCTACGGTAAACTTTTTTTTCCTTGTTTTATGATGAAAAACTTTCCGAGAAATCAATCCTCCCAAACCACCGCCTAACAGACTGACAAATATCAAGTTATTTTCAGGTACACGCCAGCCGCCATTTCGAGCCTGATGTTTATCATATCCCATCAGACAAAATAAATAAAAATTTACAATGAATAGATAAAACCACAAAGGATTGTGCAACAATACATCCATTATTCTTCTTCCAACTTTCTATTAACTACTATTTCTAAGCTTGTTCTTCTTTTTTTGGTGAATAAACTGCTAATCCTTTTGATACAACAGATAATTCAACTGGAAGATCATCTGTCGTGTCTCCATCTGTCCGAGTGCCAACAGATTTTTCCTTTGCTTTGATTTTCATGCGTTTGGCTGTGAAATAAGTGATGCCAGGTATCGTATAGAATTTTCCTCTCATGATTCTAGGCAAATAAAAAATAAATCGGAAAATATCTAAGGAAGGTACGATCGTTACATGGAATTTTCCATCATCTGGGGTCGCTGAATCGTCGAAATTTGTAAAGCCGCCCACGGAGTTAGACATCGTGACTGTCAATAACTGAGATTTTCCTTTCCAATGCTCCTCGTCTGTTTCTAAATCCAAATGATATTTTTTCTTCTTCAGCAATAACTTAAAGAATTTCTTGATAAAAATCCACGAGCCATAACGCTGTTTTTCTTCTTGACTGATCCAAACTGCTGTATCGGCTAAGATACCGATTGTCAGTGTAGAGATAATGACTGCATCATTGACTTGGCCATAGTCTATTTTTCGGACATTTCCTTCTAGAATCACGTCAGCAGCCTCTTCTTTCTTCAATGGAATCTCAAGGACACGTGCGAGATTATTGACTGTTCCACCTGGAAGTAATCCGATATGATACTGAGATAACGTTTGCTGGAACGTTTGGACGATATGATGGATCGTTCCGTCCCCTCCTATGATCACTAGAGTATCGGCTCCTATAGCTTCTGCTTTCTTGACTAAATCCGCATGGTCAATCGACGGGCCAGTTTCAGCTAAATCTACAAATAATTCTGGTTGCTTTTCTTTTACATAATCTTGAAACCAGCGTGCTAATTTCTCCCCCTCATCTTTCCCTGAACTTTTGTTATAAAAAACTAGCAGCTTTTTCATTCTTTACCTCCTATTTACTCTTCAAAAAAGAGGGCGGGACAATCCATTCCATTGTCCTGCCCTTTAGCCTTAGACAGATGACATTCCATCATCGGACGAACGCCTTGTCATAAGCTGTTCCTTTTCGATTTTAACTCTTTGTGTTCAATTCTGCAATTTTAACAATCACATCTGTTGCTTTTTCCATTACTTGTAAAGAAACAAATTCGAATCGACCGTGCATATTTTCTCCTCCGGCAAATAGATTTGGCGTCGGAATACCCATGTAAGAGATTTTTGAACCATCTGTTCCTCCGCGGACTGGTTCGATCACTGGAGAGATCCCAAGCTCGATCATTGCTTGTTTCGCTAATTCCACGATGCTCATATCTTTTTCGATGATTTCTTTCATGTTGTAATATTGATCATACATATCTACTTTGATTCGTTCTTGATCAAATCGTTGATTCAATTCTTCTTGGATATGTGTGATTTGTGCTTTGCGTGCTTCGAATTTTTCACGATCATGATCGCGAATGATATAACTCATAGAAGCTTCTTCAGGATTCCCATTCAATGCCATCAAATGGAAGAAACCTTCGTATCCTTCTGTTTTTTCTGGAACTTCATCGGCTGGAAGCTGATTATGAAAATCAATGGCCAGCTGTAAAGCATTGATCATCGTATCTTTTGCCGTCCCTGGATGTACATTTTTCCCTTGGATCGTGATATTTGCTTGAGCAGCGCTGAATGTTTCATACTGCAATTCACCTAAAGGACCGCCGTCGACTGTATAAGCAAAATCCACATTGAATTGCTCAACATCGAATTTATCCGCTCCGACACCGATTTCTTCATCAGGTCCAAAAGCTACTTTGATGGTACCATGAGGGATAGAAGGATTATTGATCAAGATCTCCATTGCAGTCATGATTTCCGCAATCCCTGATTTGTCATCTGCTCCCAGTAAAGTACTGCCATCTGTAGTGATCAACGTGTGGCCTTCATAATTTTTCAAATTTGGGAAATCTTTTGTATTCAACGTGTAACGTTCTTCCGCATCTAGTACGATCGTAGACTCTCCATCATAGTTTTCAATGATTTGTGGATTGACTCCTACTGCATTAAAGTCTGCTGTATCCATGTGGGAAATAAATCCAATGGAACGCACTTCATGATCGACATTGCTTGGTAATGTTCCCATAACGAATCCATTGTCTTCATTATAGAAAACATCTGATAAACCTAACTCTTCTAATTCTTTTTTCAATTCTTGTGCAAAAGCAACTTGTGTCTGAGTCGATGGGGTCGTTTTGCTTGTTGCATCGGAGCGTGTTTCTGTTTTGACATACCGTAAAAAACGTGGCAAAAGATTTTCGTACATAGTATTCTCTCCTTTAATTAAATTGAAATGGGTTTGTATTCGTTTCAGAAACGAAAAAGTCAATATCCCAATTTTCTTCTTGTTTCCAAGTCTCAAATTTCTCGATGAACCGTTCCTTACATAACGATTCAATATAATGTCCGGGATCAATTGCAATCAACCCGGCGCTTTGCATATCATGAGCCGTATGATAATAGATGTCTCCGGTGATATAGACGTCTGCTCTTTGAGCGATTGCTTGCGGATAAAATTTTTCGCCGCTTCCACCGCAAATCGCAATACGCTTGATGGATGATTTTGTTTTTTGAGGCTGAACGATTCTCAGTCCTTCTAATTGGAAAACTTTTTTTACTTGTTCCACAAATGTTTCTAAGGGGATTTCTTGCGGTAATTCACCTATTCGACCTAGCCCAAACTTTTCGACTGGTTCATCAATTGCGAAAAGATCGTACGCAGGTTCTTCATAAGGATGAACCGATTGCATGGCATCAATCACTTGTTTTTCGATTGTTTCGGGCAAAATAACCTCGACTTTTGCTTCTTGGACTTGTTCTGCCTTCCCTACTTTCCCAATCGCTGGTTGTGCACCAACATTCGGAGTAAATCGACCGTGTCCAATCGAGGTAAAACTTGTACCGGTATAATCGCCTTGCGTACCAGCACCAGCTGCAGCTAATGCTTCCCGCATTTTCTGTGCATGATCCACAGGTACATAAACCGCCAGTTTTTTATAATGGATTTCATGAGTCTTCACTAAATAACTCTCCACTTCAATACCAAGCAGTTCGCAAAACCAGTCATTCAGTCCGTCCCAAATAATATCCATATTCGTGTGTGCCGCATAAACGGCAATATCATGTTTCAACAGATCTGCATACATTTTTTCTTGCGGCTGATCAGTAGTCAGCCGTTTTACAGGGCGAAAGATTGGGGGATGTTTAGCAATCAGCAGATCGATTTTTTTCTCGATTGCTTCTTCGACCACTTCTGGGCGAACATCTAATGTCATCATTACCCGTTGAATCGGTTTATCTAATGTTCCAATATGCAGTCCGACTGGGTCTCCTTCTTCAGCTAGCCATTGAGGACAATAGCTCTCAAACTTTTGGATGAAGGTACGTCCGCTTATTGTCATATCTCTAAAACCTCCTCAATCATTTGGATTTCCTGTTCGATTTGTTTTTGACGTGCCTCTTGATTAGCTGCTTGTTTGAGCTGTTCACGGATAGCTTTTCTTTGTTGAAGCTCTCTTGTCCATTTTGATTTGAAGATCTCACTTTTCTCTTCGAGCAGAAATGGTCCGAACATCAGCTCCATTTCGTTGTAAGTAACTGGTTTTTGTTCTTTTTCGGCTACAATAATTTCATATATTTTTTGTTTTCTTCAAGTATTTTTTCTGATTGGATTTTGTATTGATTTTCTTGCAGCCATGATCGTAACGTACGCTCTCCGATATTTGGCTGAAGGATCAAACGTTCTTGTCCACTTAGGCGTTGATGCAACTTGCCAGCTTCTAGGATCTCTCGGATCAGCGAACCTCCCATACCCGCGATCGTGACAGCCGTTATAGCATCTTGCGGTTGGATCGCATCTAGACCATTTGCAAGACGTACAGTGATACGGTCTTCCAATCCATCTTTTTGGACTTGCTTACGTGCTGATTCATAAGGACCTTGAACGACTTCACCTGCAACTGCATATTTGATTTTTCCTTTTAGCATCAATGCAACAGGTAAGTATGCGTGATCTGATCCAATGTCTGCTAAACGAGCAGATTCAGGAACAAATTCACCAACTGCCGCTAAGCGCTGAGATAAATCTAAATGGTTCATAGCTTCACTCCTTCTAGGTAATTATAGCATTTTCCATATAAAATAAGGAGACTAGGAATAAAAAATTCCCAGATCTCCTTAAAAATTATACCTTTTTGTTCTATAAAACAACATTTTCTTATTTTTGAAAAATGTTGTTAATTATTTGTTCAATGAAATATCAATGATCGAATCTCCAGGCACTTGTGGTGGGATAGACATCGTCATGATCGGCATCTCAACTAATGTAAATTGGACTTTGTCACCGATTTTCAGTTCATCTATGTCCACGCTTATTTTTTCAGCAGTAGCATTCAAAATCACTCCGTCATTGCTGAATGATGTCCCCATATTCGCTGGATCTTCTTTGGCCATGACATCGACGAGTTTCAGTTGAATCGTTTCTTCTTCCGCTTCTACTTGAGTGATGCTTTCAATCGTTCCTACAAATATGCTTTGTCCCTCCGTTTTCGTACTGCTTGTTTTTATTGTTTGACCCGCATCAATCGAATCAAGAGAACCTGTGTTGCTGTCTGCACTACCGCATCCTGCTAAAATAAAAAATAGACCAACTACATATATACTAGAAAAAATAGCCCTCATAAAAAATCCTCCGTTTAAGTTTTTGCATTACTTGTTGCGGTGATTGTCTCCGGTCATTTCTGTCCATGTAAAGATTCGCTGACCTGCTTTTACTACTTGGTCAAATATCAGTTGGACTTATCAACTGTTCAACCATTGCGGCGGTTGCGACCAGTCATTTCGATTTCTTTTGTCAAATAACGTATGCGTTCCATTATGCGTTTTGCTTTCAGCGGCTCTTCATCTCCACGTTGAGTGACGGACAAATGCTGTTCCAATTCATCCATTGTGAAATTTGATGAGAAGAAGGTCGGTAGCTGTTCCTGCATCCGATATTGAAGGATGACGCCAAATACTTCATCCCGTATCCAACTGCTCATCGCGTCTGCACCAATATCGTCAATCATTAAAATGGGGGAACGCTTCACTGCATCTAGCTTTTCTGCCACTTGATCTTTTCCGATTGCCTGTTTCATCTCAACGGCAAACGTCGGAAAGTGGACTAATGTCGTGGTGAATCCAGCAATCGCTAGTTCTCTCGCTGTTGCTCCTAATAAGTATGTTTTTCCAATACCAAAACTCCCCACCAAATAAAGACCTTTATGATACCCTTTTGGATCTGCAGTATATTTCTCTACGAAATCTAGGGCTTCCAAGCTTGCATATCCTCGTCCATCTGTACGCTCAAAGTTTTCAAAAGATGCTGATTGAATATCTTTTGGCATATCCATTGCTTTTACTCGGCTTCTAATTTCTTCTTGTCTTTGCCGAGCTAACAATGCTTCTGTTGGTACATAAGTGACATCCACATAATGAAAATTCAACGTCAACTTCGGCTCGTATCCTGGAGCGATCATCGTTGGATCGTTTTTTTGATATTTACGCTTTTCTTGCACGAACTCATACAATTTGGCGTAGCTTTTTTCAATATCCGCTTGTGTCAGTTCTTCTTGGTGTGCACTTAGAAAAGCTTGAACATCCGTATCATTTAGGACGTCAGCAATCATTTCAGCATATTTTTCTTGATAATTACGTTTGCTGATGATCCTCTTCAATTCTTTGCCTACGTCTTCCATTAGATGTCACCCTCCTTTTTCGCCAGGTATTCTTTAAAACGGCGGTCAATCTCTGCTTTTTTCTCACTACTGATCTGTTTTTCATCTTTTGGCTGGTTGACCCAATCAGGAAGCTTTTCCCGCCGAACATTTCGCTTGCCGTTTGGATAATTTGTTTGCTTTTTTTGTTTTGATTGTTTTGCTTGATTGCTTATTTGCCGAATATGCTGAATCGCTTCTTCTGCTGTGGCGATTTTCTTTTGTGCCCATTCATTTGCCACTGTATTCACATAACTAGCATTTAAGCTAGCATTATTTTTGATCACCAACACATAATTCAGCAAAACATTGATCACACTGCTGGAAAGACCTGATTGAGAAACAAGGTCTTGCAGTAACCAAGTTTCTTGTTTAGAAACATATCCGCCTTTTTCTGACTTGATTGCTTCCAGATATTTCATCGGCGGAATGCTCTGTGCTTCTTTTATCAACTGAAGCGCTGCATTTGTCAAATGTTCGTTCGTCGGAGATTCATTGCTGTTTTCAGCAACAGCTACTGTTTCCTTTATTTGCTTCACTGGTCGTCTCTGCATTGCCAAAACAGCTTTTTGCAGCTCCTTCATGGATACTTTTTGTTCACTAAAATCATAAGATTGACTGATGAGTTCACCAAGAGTTAGTTCATCGAATCCATAAAGCTGATGATACATGTCGACTTGTTTGATGATTGAATCATCAAGAACAGTCATATGTTTTTTTGCCAGCCAATCATTCAAAAATTGCCAATCGAATGTCGAATCTGTTTCAAGTAATGCTACTGGCTCAGATTCTTCAAAAGATTTATTCAGTGATTCGATGTTTTCTTGATTAGCAGCGTATACTGCTTCATTGAAGCGATAAACATCTAAAAATTTTTTTGTGATTTTTTGATATCCCTCTGTTGTATGCCTTTTAGGTTCAAACAACTGGGTAAGCTTCTGGAATCGTCGTTCACCAACTTTTTCCAAAAGAAGAAATGCCAGAACAGAATCTTTGAAAAATGCTTTAGGAATGAGTGGCTCTAGCAACTCATAAATAAAACGAGGCCCCAGATCGCTATCTTCTTTAAAATAAACATCCAGTAAGCCGATTCCTTCCAGCTTTTTTCTTGCATCATAAAATTGAGGGATCCCGCAGCCTAGACTACTGAGTAAATCTGCATGCATCCCTTCAGGACCTTCACCAGATTCTTGCGAGATCTCTGATAACAGAGTGAAATAGATACTCAAGGCTTCTCCGCCGATCAGTGGCTGATAAAGATACAGCAACGCGTTCTTGCTGTCTTCCCTCAGCGGAGCTTCTTTTCTTCCTTGGTAAATATTTTTTGGTTGAAGCTCTTTCCAAGCATTTTCCAAGGAAATGCCTCCTTTTTGTTTCTTAATTGTTTTCTTTATTATTCTCTTTATTATTCTCTTTATTATTTTCTTTTGCTTTATCCACGATATCTTGCAGCTCTTTTAAGAAAACAGACATATCTTTGAACTGGCGATAAACACTGGCAAAACGGATATACGCGATTTCATCTAAATCGACTAAATCCTCCATCACATATTCACCAATCAGATTCGTTGATACTTCGTTTTCCCCAAGACTGCGTACGCGGTTTTCGACATGGTTGACGATTTGTTCCATTTGCTCCATAGCTACAGGTCTTTTTTCTGCTGAGCGGATGAGTCCTCTTAAAATTTTATCGCGATTGAATTCTTCGCGTTCCCCGTTTTTCTTGATGACTAATAACGGAGCAGCTTCAATTCGTTCAAAAGTAGTGAATCGGAACGAACAATTCTCACATTCGCGACGGCGACGGATCGCACGTCCATCATCTGCTTGACGGCTGTCGATTACTCGTGAATTATTATGTTGACATCTGGGACATCTCATTTTGTCTCACCTCTTGCATCGCATTTTTATATAAAGGATGTGTCTTTCTTTACAACTAGTTGTATTATAACACGAAACAAATCACAAACGCGACTGTCCTACCCAAAAAAACACGGATATAAGAACAATTTTTTCTATTTTCATGCGTAATTATGTCCCCTGTCCTAATTCAATTTCAATTTTCCAGTACTGATGACCTTGATTGCTGAGAAATGACTCGCCCAAAAGCTGATTTAGTCGGCTAGCACAAAAAACTTGAAGCAGATGAACATCTTATCATCTGCTTCAAGTCACATCTCTATTTCTTATTGTTTTATAACTTCTCTTCGATTCCTGTATAGTGTTTCATTCGTTGTTCCTCGATTTTTTGTTCATCAGGAATGTGTTCACTTTCTGGGAGCGGTGTCTTACTACGATCAGGTACCGGATTTTTTCGTTCTTGAGTCAAATCTTGCTGTTTCGCTTCTTTTTCTGCCTGCTGGTCTTCTATTTCATCGATTCTTGCTTGGTACTGCTTTTCTTTCTCTTCTGCTGTTTCTGATTGCGTACGACCTTCATCGATTAGATTTTCTTTATTGAGTATTTCGCCGATTTTTTCTTTTGCGTTACCTACGACTTTATCCTTTTGGTTTTTAAATGATCCCATCGCTATCCCTCGCTTTCTATATACTCAGGATAGCAAACTTGACACAGATACTCAAAGAAAGCGATTAGCTGAAAGCCAATTTTCGATTTGTTCCACAAGTTCCTCTTTTGTTCCGTTGTTGTCAAACAAAATATCCGCACGCTGCTTTTTTTCTTCGATTGGAAGTTGACTGCTAATTCTCTGCTGTGCTTGTTCTAGTGTTAGTTGATTACGTTTCATCAAGCGTCTGAGTTGAATATCTGGCGTGGTATAAACGACAGCTACTGCATCCATATAGTGGTCATAATGACCTTCATAGAGCAATGGGATATCTACAATTACTAAAGGATGATGGGAACTTAGATAGGCGATTTGATCTTTTATCGCTTTTCGGATAAACGGATCTAATAGCTGATCAAGTTTTTGTCGTTTCTCCTTTGATGGAAAAACAATCATCCCAAGTTTCCCTCGATCTAGCTGACCATCAGACTGCAATATCTCTTGGCCAAACACGGACACAACCTTCCTCAGAGCAAGCGTTCCAGGCTCAACAGTTTCTCTAGCAATCACGTCACCATCGATCAAAGGAAATCCATGAGACTGAAAGACTTTGGCTGCCGTACTTTTGCCAGTAGCTATTCCGCCCGTCAAACCTAAAACAAAGCCTACTTTTCGATTTTCAGCCTTTGACAATTCGGACAATAGTGAGTCCCCCTTTGTGCCACTTTTATTTTCACGATCGGTGTCCCACAACGTATACATGGTTTGCCAGTTTGCTGATAGACATGTAGTGCGACTTGGAATCCGCCTGATTCTCCTAATGCATTCAAATAGCTGCGAATCGTGGTACCTCCGGCTTCTATTGCACGATTCAAAACATCAATGATCGATAGACGTAATTGTTCTATCTCTTTTGGACGTAATGTATTCGCCGGTTGTTCTGGATGAATCTTCGCTTCCCATAATGCTTCGTCTACATAAATATTACCTAGTCCCGTTACTAGACGTTGATCTAGCAGTAAAGGCTTGATTGCTTTGTGCGATTTTTTCAGTCCAGCTGCAAAATCTGCTAATAAAAAGCTGTCAGGCAATGGCTCAGGTCCTAATTTCATGATTCCTCGGTAAGTTGCACTTGCTCCTTTTTCGACAATTGTCATACGACCAAATTTTCGTACATCGTTGTAGCGAAGTTGGCTCCCGTCCTCAAAAAAGAAAAGTACATGCGTATGTTTATCGATTGGTGTATTTTCTTTCGTGAATTGATATTTTCCTTCCATTCGCAAGTGTGAGATCAGTTCATAATGATCGAGATGAAAAATCAAAAACTTCCCTCTACGTCCAATGGATTGGATGGTTTCGCCAACAAGAGAAGCCTCAAAGATGGGCGTCTCTGGTTGCTCAATGATCTTGGGCCACAAGACCTGCACTTTCTGAATCGTTTTTCCTACTACTAACCGTTCCAATCCTTTACGAACGGTTTCTACTTCTGGTAATTCTGGCATTTTTTCTTTTCACCTTCATTATATTGCTCTGTCTTAAACAATGTTTATTTTGCTTCGTACCACGTTTTTCCCCAACTGCTGTCAGTGATCAGTGGTACATGGAGAGAAACAGCTTGTTCCATAACTTCCTTCACCAATTTATCTAATGATTCAAGTTCTTTTTCAGGTACCTCGAAGACAAGTTCATCATGAACTTGTAACAGCATCGTAGCTTGAAGACCTGTTTCTTTTAATCGTTTATCCAATTCAATCATCGCGATTTTCAAAATATCAGCAGCACTTCCTTGAATTGGTGTATTGATAGCTGTTCGTTCCGCAAAAGAACGGATATTGTAATTTCTTGAATTGATGTCTGGCAAATATCGTCGGCGGTGATACAGCGTTTCGACGTAGCCTTGATCTTTTGCTTCGCGTACGATTCTTTCCATATATTCTTTGACACCTGGGTATTTTTCAAAGTACGTATCGATGTATTGCTGTGCTGCTTTTCGGCTGATGCCTAAATTTTGTGAAAGTCCGTAATCAGAGATGCCATACACGATACCAAAATTCACTGCTTTTGCCTGCCGACGCATATTTGGTGTGACATCCTCTGCCTTTTCGATTCCAAATACGCGCATCGCTGTGCTGGCATGGATATCTTGACCTTCTAGGAAGGCAGCTTTCAAATGTTCATCATTTGAGATATGCGCAAGTACGCGTAACTCGATTTGTGAATAGTCAGAAGAATAAATCAACCAGTCTTTTTCTCTCGGAACAAATGCCTGACGTATCTTTCTCCCTTCATCTAATCGAATCGGGATGTTCTGCAAATTAGGATCAACAGAGCTTAATCGTCCTGTTTGGGTCAATGTCTGGACATAACGGGTATGCACTTTTCCATCTGATTGGATCACTTTCAGCAGTCCCTCGACATAGGTAGATTGAATTTTTGCGATTTGACGATAGGTTAGGATATCCTCTACGATTGGTGCTTGTTCACGAAGCTGTTCCAGTACATCTACGGCTGTGGAGTACCCAGTTTTTGTTTTTTTGATAACGGGTAATCCCATTTTTTCAAATAAGATCACTCCTAATTGCTTTGGTGAATTCAAATTGAATTCTTCGCCGGCTTCTTCGTAGATTTTTTGTTCGATCTCTCTTAAGCGAGCAGAAAACTCGCCCTTCATTTCTTGTAAGCGAGTCGCATCTACTTTGATCCCGCTTATTTCCATCTCTGCCAAAATGATAGACAATGGCAGTTCCATTTTCCGGAAAAGATCTTCTTGGTTTTTATCTGCCAGTTCTTGGCTCAATTTTGGTGTTAACGCATTGATTGCAGCTACTTTTCGCGCTAAATGAGCAAAAAAGAGTTCCTCTTCTTCTGGTAAACCTTTTTTCGCCCCTTTGCCGTATACAGTTTCATCTGATTGGATATCGTTGTATCCGTAATGTGCAGCTATTCCTTCGATATCTGTGCTTTTTTCATTCGTATCGAGAAGGTATGCACCTAGCAAGACATCAAAATCGATTCCTTTCGTTTTTCCAGTATAGCGATTTAAAGCAACATAAGTTCGTTTCGCATCATATACTTTTTTCAATCGGTTCGGATCAGTGATCCAAGAATGGAACGCTTGGTTTTCGAATACAGACAGATCATTCGTGACATAGATTTTCTTTTCTGTCCCCCACGCTACTCCGACGATTTCCTCTGTATGGTAATTGTCGCCCATCATTTCCACGTACAGTGCCATATCCGTAGTAAACATTTCCTCTTTAAATTCATGCACGACTTCAAATAAAATATCATCCATTTTTACTTCTTCTTCAACGATATTCAGTTTAGAAAGGAACTGATTGAAATCCATTTCTTTATAAAATGGAACGAGTTTATCGAGATTTTTCCCTTCATACTTCAATGAGTCGATAGAGACCTCCACAGGGGCTGAAGTATTGATGGTCGCCAATTTCTTCGATAAGAACGCTTGCTCTTTGTCATTTATCAGATTTTCTTTCATTTTGCTTTGCTTCATTTCATCAATATGCTCATAGATTCCTTCGACTGAGCCATATTGTTTCAATAGCTTGATAGCTGTTTTTTCACCGATTTTAGTCACACCTGGGATATTGTCAGAGGCATCTCCGGCTAGTCCCTTCATGTCAATAATCTGTTTTGGTATCAATCCATCATATTTTTCCGCCACATGTTCTGGTGTATAACTTTCGATATCGCTGACACCTTTTACAGTGATATCCACTTTTACTTCTTTACTAGCTAATTGAGTCAAATCCCGATCACCGGAAAGTACGACGACATCAAATTGATTTTTATCTACTTTTTCTGCCAAAGTACCGATAATATCATCCGCTTCATAATTGGGCAATTCGTAATACTGTACACCTAATCCCGTCAACAAATCACGGATATATGGCATTTGTTCTTTGAATTCGCCTGGTGTTTTAGATCTTCCTCCTTTGTACTCCGCATACATTTCTGTCCGAAAGGTCGTTTTTCCTGCATCGAACGCAACCAGAACATGCGTCGGTTGCTCTTTTTGCATAACATTTTCAAACATCGTATTGAATGCATAGATTGCATTTGTATGAAGACCGTTTCTGTTTTTGAAACGTTCAAGGGAATTGTGCAGCGCAAAGAATGCGCGAAAAGCCACACTGTTCCCATCAACGAGTAATAATTTATTTTTTGTCATCTTCTTAACTCCTTACTGTAAAGTTCTTATTCATTCTAACAAAGAATCATGCGGAATGCGAAAAGAAAAAGCGGGACCATACCAAATATTTTGGTATAGCCCCAACTGATCAATTTTTTCCTTTTTAGTTGTTCCGTCCAAAGATTCTTAAAAACGCCAAGAACAAGTTGATAAAGTCTAAATACAGCTTCAATGCCATAAATACAGCAATGCCACTATGTGCTGTTCCATTTGTCTGGACATAGATATTACGAATGCTTTGGTTATCATAAGCTGTGATCCCTGCAAAGATGACGACTAAAAGCAGTGAGATGAACAGCTCAACTGCGCTACTTCTCAAAATGAAGATGTTCAAGACTAGTGCAATGATCACTCCGATCAAAGCAGCCTGTCCTGCTCTTCCGACCCCGCTAAGATCTCGTTTTGTTGTCACTCCGACAACAGACATCCCCATGAACATCAAGGTAGCTGTCAAGAAAGCTTGTGTTACTGTTCCAATATCGTAGAATGCAAGAGTAACTGCTAATGTTACGCCATTCAAAAGAGAGTAGGCAATGAATCCACCGATCGCTAAGCTCGGATTCTTTTGTGCTTTTACGCCTAGAACCATTACCAAAATCAGTTCAACGATCCACAGACCCATAAAGCCTAATGGAAAGTTATTGATAAAAGTTGCTAGTTGTAAAGGAAATACCCAAAGAGCCAAGTAAGAAGTGACTGCACTAAGGGCAAGCCCCATACCTAAAAAACCATAAACTTTTGCATAAAAACGATTGATGCCTGACATTGATGTACTTGGATTATTCATTTAATTCACCTTCACTTTCGATTGCTATTTCCAATTCAGGAACTTGTGGCGGTTGGACCATAACAACAGCATCCAACACACGATCTTCGTTCGTGTTTTCCGCTTCTACAGAAATCGTCACCACGTCCTTCATCTTATCTACTTTTATGACCTCAAACTGAAAAGTCAGTGTTTCATAATGGAAAACCGGTTCAATAAAATTGACAGAAAAATTGACAACATGTGATCCTGGTCCAGGAAGATGCTTTGAAATTGCACTTGTGATGATCCCCATCAGCATCACTGATGGAACGATTGGCTGATGATATTCTGTTTTTTGTGCAAAGTCATGTTGGATATACAAAGGATTTGCATCATTCGTCAATCCCAAATACAGCAAAAGCTGGTTATCTTCAATAGATTCTGTTAAAGATAACGAGTCGCCTTCCTCGATTTCATTTATTGTTTTTCCTAGTTTTCTCGGCTTACCTATGTTCAAGATAGAAACCCTCCAGTTTATTTTTAATCATACATTATTGTACCAAAAGCAGCGCAAAAGGCAAGTTCTGCTCCTTTGATTTAACAGATTCCTATAGTTTAAAGAGGTCGTGAAAAAGCTGTCCTGCATCAAGTAATAAGAACAGCCAAGAAAAAACAGCTTCTCATGTTTTTGATTTGGTTGGGCTTATTGCCGCAGATGCAAGCTTTTGAACGCCGTTTATCAAAAGTTGTAAAAAAGGGAGCATGACAAGAATTTTGCCACTCTCCCTCTTTCTATTTTTATAAGGACACTGCAGTAATTGTATTACAGTACATTTTTCGTCGTGCTGCTTAAAAGTTTTTCATACGCTTGTTCAAATTTTTGAACATCTCCAGCACCCATGAAGATTACTACTGCATCATGATAATCTAATAATGGAGATACATTATTTTCTTTGATGACTTCTCCACCTTTTTTGATTTTCGCTCCAAGGTCTTCGATCTTAACGTTTCCTTGTTCTTCCCGAGCCGAACCAAAAATATCGCATAAGTAAACTTTATCAGCTAAATCAAGTGCTTCTGCAAATTCATCCATCAATGCAATCGTACGCGTAAACGTATGAGGTTGGAAAACTGCAATTATTTCTTTATCTGGATATTTTTGGCGTGCGCCATCAATGGTTGCTTTGATTTCTGCAGGGTGATGCGCATAATCATCGACTACGGTCATGTCTGCTACGATTTTTTCACTGAATCGACGTTTTACTCCTGGGAAAGTCAGCATTTCTTCCGCAACTTCTTTCAGATCCAGATTTTCGAAATACGCGACTGCAATAACACCTAAAGCATTTAAAATATTGTGTTTGCCGAATGCCGGTACAGTGAAATGTCCAACAAATTCATCCCCATGATAGACATCAAAAGCAGAACCGGATGTTGTACGTTCGATGTTTCGTGCTTGGATATCATCATTTTCTGTGACACCATAATAATAAATCGGCACATCTGCTTCTAATTTGCGTAAATAAGCGTCGTCACCGTACGCAAAAATAGCTTTTTTCACTTGTCCAGCCATTGTTTGGAAAGCTGTAAATACATCGTCGATACTTGTATAATAATCCGGATGATCAAAATCGATGTTTGTCATGATCGCATAGTCTGGTGAATAGGCAAGGAAATGACGGCGATATTCACAGGCTTCAAATGAAAAGAATTCCGCTTGCGGATCACCATGCCCTGTTCCGTCTCCAATTAGATAACTTGTTGGACGAACACCACTCAATACATGAGAGAGCAGACCAGTCGTACTTGTTTTTCCGTGAGAACCGGTTACAGCGATACTCGTATAGTTTTGGATAAAATGACCAATAAAGTCGTGATAGCGAATCACTTCCAAACCTAATTCTTTTGCTCGCTGGATTTCTTCATGTGAATCAGGAAATGCATTTCCTGCAATAATCGTCATACCTGGTTTTACATTGTCTGCGTTAAATGGCAGAATCGTGATATTTGCTTTTTCTAAATCTCTTTGTGTAAAGAAATATTTTTCAATGTCTGATCCTTGGACATTTAAACCTTGTTCATGTAAAACAAGAGCCAAGGAGCTCATTCCTGAACCTTTGATACCAACAAAATGATACAATTTATTTTGATTTTCCATTTGAATCCTCTTCTCTTATCTAGCGTCCATTCTTTTAGCTATTACATTCAACACGCTCCTCATTATCTTATAAACGATTGAAAATTTCAACCAAATTTATTTAGAAAGGAGGATTCGCCTGCTAAAAAGGTCATGTACGGGAAAAATCCGTTTTTATTGACTGTTTGATTCTTGTATAAGAAGACCAAACTTCTTCTGATATATCAATATGAGGAATAAAATCTTTTCCTTTCGGACCATAGCCATTCTCATCGTCGTGGAGTCGCTCCATTTCTCCTAACACCAGTGCATAGAAATATTCCTTCGGCCATTGATGGTTCAGTTCTTTTACTGTAAAGACGATCTCCTCAGAAAAGTGAAGGATTTCCGGCACAAATGGCACAGCATTTGCGAAAACAGTTTGTTCATTTTGCCATACTTTCTCAAAAGTTGCTCGAGTCCTGCGTTGCAGTGTCGGATCATTCATCAATAGGACTTTTTCTGGTACAGCATCTAAGGAATGAAGAATCTCCAGTGAAAAAGTGGCGTTCTCTCCAGAATTTGTAGACTTCGATTCTATCAGGAAAGCCTTATCGGGCAAATCATAGACTTCTTTTAGATACTGACGACAGATTTCACTTTCACTCATGCCTTCTTCAAAATGAAATCCTTGCTTTTCAAAATTCTCATAAAGGATCCTAGTCGCATGACCCACCCCGCCGACCAAAAACAAACGTTCTACTTGACCATTTACATACATTTGTGCTGCTTTATCAGCTAAGATAGGAAGACCGTTTCCAGCTAAAATAAGTGTAGGTGCCGACAATTTCTCAAAATCTTTCTCATCAGGTGCGGCTAAAAAGGCTAATAACTGATTCCAGTCTTTTAGATTTCTCTGCTCGTTTTTTTCCAAAAACTCTTCATCCTTTCATTTGATTTTTTATACTTCATTGAGGCTTTCTCTCTTTGTCTCAATCCATTTGATTTCCCCATGACATCTTCCACAACGATATTTGTGTACATCGATTCTTCTTTTGCGGCAGATCGTGGCAGAACAATCTTGGCATTGATAATATTCGATCTTTATCTGTTTCTTCGTCAAGGCTGGCGCATAGCGCAATCCTCCTGTTTTTTTCAAAAGATACTTGAAATCCATATCTTTATGACGATATCCTCTTCCAGTTAGATGCAGATGATAATGGCAAAGTTCATGTTTGATGATTCCTGCAATTGTTTCTTTGTCTGACTCTTCAAACAGCTTTACATTAAAATCTAAATGATGATCGTTTAAATGATAGCGCCCGCCAGTTGTACGCAAGCGTGGATTGAACATTGCTTGGTGCTTGAAAGGACGCTGGAAGCTTTTTAATGATATCTCTTCTACTAACTGCTGCAGTTCTTCTTGTGTCAATTTTTGTTACTCCTCATTGTTACTCTTCATAAGGGGAAAGCATCGTCAAACTGATTCTGCCTTTTTTCGTATCAACTTGCTCTATCCAAACCGTCACGATATCTCCGACTGACACGACGTCTGTTGGATGCTTGACAAATTTTTTGCTAAGTTTTGAGATATGGACAAGTCCGTCTTGTTTCACACCGATATCGACAAATGCGCCGAAGTCGATGACGTTACGGACCGTTCCAGTCAATTCCATACCTGGTTTCAAATCTTCCATACTCAACACATCTGTACGCAATAGGGGCGCTGGCATCTCATCACGCATATCTCGTCCAGGTTTTGTCAGCCCAGCTAAAATATCGGCTAACGTTTCTTCTCCGACTGATAAGCTTTCAGCCAGTTTCTCCGCGGATAACCGTGTCAATTTTTCTACTGCTTCTTCTGTCCCAAGCTCTTTTTCTGAAAGATGGACGGTCATTAATATGTCTTTCGCAATAGAATAACTTTCGGGATGGATACCGGTGTTGTCCAAAATGTTTTTCCCGCCAGGAACTCGCAAGAAGCCGATTGCTTGTTCATATGCTTTTGGTCCTAAACGTGGCACTTTTTTCAGCTGAGTTCGTGCAGTAAATTCTCCATTTTCTTCACGATAACTGACAATGTTTTGGGCAGTCGTTTTATTCAATCCTGATATATGCTGCAAGAGCTGTGGACTAGCCGTGTTCACATCCACGCCTACTTGGTTGACCGCTGTTTCCACGACAAAATCCAATTGTTCAGCCAAACGTTTTTGAGAAACATCATGTTGGTACTGTCCTACACCGACAGCTTTAGGATCGATCTTGACTAATTCAGCTAAAGGATCTTGCAGACGACGGGCAATAGAAACAGCACTTCTTTCTTCTACTTGTAGATGCGGGAATTCTTTTCGTGCAATTTCGCTAGCAGAGTAAACAGAAGCGCCAGCTTCATTGACAATGGCATAATAGGCTTTATGGTCGGCTGATTTCAATTGTTCAGCCACAAAAAGTTCTGATTCCCGACTGGCTGTTCCATTCCCGATAGCTACCATATCTACTTGATATTGATTGATCAATTGGATAAAAGCTGGACCAGCAGCTTCCCTTTTCGCTTGTGCTGCAGGTTTATGCGGATAAATGACTTCGATTGCCAAAACTTTTCCTGTCGCATCTACGACTGCTAGTTTACATCCAGTACGATAGGCCGGATCAAATCCCAGTACGACTTTACCTTTTAGCGGCGGTTGCAACAAAAGATTGCGAAGATTTTCTCCAAAAATAGCGATGGCTTGCTCATCCGCCTTTTCAGTCAATTCATTACGCAGTTCTCGCTCGATTGCCGGCTGTATAAAGCGTTTATAACTATCTTGATAGGCTTCTCTTACAAAGGAAGAAGAAGGTGAGGCAGGATTTTTCACTAATTGGCGATCCAAGTAAGCTAAAACTGCTGCTTCGTCTACTTGAAGGAATACTTTGAGAACCTCTTCTTTTTCTCCTCGATTAGTGGCCAATATCCGATGAGAAACCATTTTATGGACAGGTTCTGCAAAGTCATAATACATTTCATATACGCCTTTTTCATCTATTTTCTCATCCTTGACTTGGCTGACATACATGCCTTTGTTATACGTATAAGACCGAATCCAAGTCCGAAATTTTGCATTATCGCTGACTTGTTCAGCAATGATCTCATGCGCACCTTGCAACGCTTCTTCAGCAGAAGAGACTTCTTTTTCTTTATCGATATATTTTTCTGCTTCCGATTGCACCTCTCCATCTGTAAGCTGCATCAGCCACAGCGCGAGTGGCTCAAGTCCTTTTTCTTTAGCAATCGTTGCTTTTGTCCGTCGTTTCTGTTTGTATGGCCGATATAAATCTTCCACTTGTTGCATTTTTACGGATTGCGTGATTTCTGTTTCTAACTCAGGGGTCAGTTTCCCTTGTTCATCGATCAGCCGAATCACTTCGTTTTTTCGTTTTTCTAAGTTTTCAAGATATGCATACCGCTCTT
The DNA here is from genome assembly GCF_008000875.1 of Enterococcus sp. DA9. Classification (NCBI taxonomy): domain Bacteria; kingdom Bacillati; phylum Bacillota; class Bacilli; order Lactobacillales; family Enterococcaceae; genus Enterococcus; species Enterococcus sp. DA9. The sequence goes on along the minus strand of NZ_CP042839.1, from coordinate 1,927,719 downwards.
CGATTTCACGAATCTGGACTTCATCAAGACTTCCCGTCATTTCTTTTCGATAACGCGCGATAAAAGGAACGGTGTTTCCTTCATTTAACAAATTAAGTACAGTCGTCAACTGCTTGGGACGATAGTCTGAAAGCTCTTTTTGTACAAGCTGAATGATTGTCTGGTTCAAATTTTCCGTCATTAAAATGCCTCTTTTCTGCTAAAAATTGCTTCTTTATTCTATCATACTTTTTATCATGGGTTAAACTGCTGAAAGAAACAATATTCTCTATACAAATAAAAAGAGCCGCAACAAAGTCGCAGCTCCTTCATTCTTTCCATTTGTCAGATTCCTTGCCAAGATCCTTCGTTGTTCTGATATTCAATGTCTTGAAGGATGCCTTCCTTGTCAAAAACAACCCCATGCAATGACCCTCCGAATACAGCCCCACCGTCCATTCCGATTTTATGATCCTGAATCCAGAGATCTGTTGTCTGCATATCTCCATGGAGCATTGGTGTAATCGTATGTCCAAATACAATTGTCTTACCTGTATTGTTTTTCCCTTCATGAAATGGTTCCCGTATCCAAATAAAATCGCTTGGACTTGTCTTACGCCAGTCTTTCTTTGTCAAATCCACTCCAGCATGGACAAACAGATAATTTTCCCATTCATAATACAAGGGGCGCTGGACTAAAAATTCAATCAGTTCTGGGTATCTCGATCGGATCATCATTGAGATTTCAGTCGGGGAGTATTCCTCCGACGCACCTGGGTGAAGTAGGCTTTCAAATGTTTCTTTTCCACCATTTCTGATATAAGGCGCATACCAGTCCTCCGGTGCTTGCAGAAATTGCAAAAAATATTCTTCGTGGTTGCCCCGGAGATAAATGGCTCCTGTTTCTTCGACTAATTGTTTTCCTAATAGAAAACATTCCTTTGTACGAGGTCCTCGATCATTGAGATCTCCTAATAAAACAAGCTGATGGATCGTCGGATCATAATAGTGAATAAGTTTTTCAAAAAGATCATATTTACCATGGACATCGCCAATAGCATAAATCAATGATTTCATGTGGATCACCATCCTCAACGATAGTATAGCGCATATTGGAAATGGTCGACAATCAAAACTATTGTTTTCTATTTATTTAAAGCTGCAAACCGCAGTTCTGCTTCTTCTGGAGAGATTCCATGGTCTTGAACATAGCGGTTGCGTGGATGTTTCGCACACTCTACGCTACATGCTCCTAAATGTTTTTCTTCATTTTCAATGGAAGCAAGAATCTGGCGATTGCACTCAGGATTGCTACAATTGATATATCGTTCACATGGTGTTCCGTCAAACCAGTCGCGACCGACGATTTGTTTATCTACTTGGTTGATATCGACAGCGATTCGTTCATCAAACACATACATCTTGCCGTCCCATAATTCTCCTTGGACTTCAGGATCCTTACCATAAGTAGCAATACCGCCATGCAGCTGTCCGACATCTTTGAATCCTTCACGGACAAGCCAACCAGAAAACTTCTCGCAACGAATACCACCAGTACAGTAGGTCACTACCCGTTTTTCCATAAATTCTTCTTTGTGCTCGCGAATCCAGTCTGGAAGCTCTCGAAAACTGCGTATATCTGGGCGTACGGCCCCTCGAAAATGCCCCAAGTCATATTCATAATCATTCCGTGCATCAATCACCACTGTCTGTTCGTCTAAAATAGCTTCTTTAAATTCTTGCGGTGAAAGATAAGCACCTGTCACTTGGTTTGGATCAATGTCCTCTTCTAGCTTTAAACTTACAAGCTCTGGACGGTATCTTACAAACATCTTCTTAAAGGCATGTCCTTCGCTTGGATCAATCTTGAACATCGTATCAGCAAATCGAGGATCAGCTTTCATTGCTTCCATATAGGCAGTCGTGTTTTCAACGGTTCCAGACACAGTACCATTTATTCCTTCTTCAGCTACTAGAATACGACCTTTAAGATCCAAAGATTTGCAAAAGGCTAAATGATTTTTGGCAAATTCCTCTGGTTCTTCTATTTTTGTATAATTGTAATAAAGCAGTACTTGATAATCCATGTATTTCTTCCTTCCTTCTTTTCGTTCCTAAACAGTATAAAGAAGGCGTTCGCATTTGACGATTTATTTGCTTGTGTATAATTACGCATGTGTTTTTTTGTTTACATAATATTATTATTTGAATTAAAAAAACTTCGCTTTCCTGTTTTGCACAGAAAAACAAAGTCTTTGTTTCTATTATTTACCTGTAACCGCAAAGTAATTGCCATCAGGATCAGCAAAGTTGAAGACATATTCTTCTCCAAGCTGTACCATATCACCTAATGTGACTGATTGCGTCTGCATTTTTTTATATAATCCAAAGATATCTTTGCTGTAAAACATCAAAGATGGGGCACTAGTAGCTGTACCAGGTGAATGGGACTCAACAAACGCTCGATCATATAACACGAATGAGGTTTGACTGTCCTCAATCCCTACTTCAATTACAAGCGTCCCATCCATTTCTTGACGATCTTTTTCCGCAAAGCCAATTGCTCTCCAAAACGCTGCATTTTTTTCTACATCGTCCACATACAGCATGATTTTTATTTCATTTGTAAACATCTGTTTCCTCCTAAACGATCTGTTCTAACATCCCCAACTTTGTCAGTTTACCATAGGAAAATGGGAAAATCTACGAAAGCTCTCAACAGATTCATCCTACTTAAATACGCTTCTCTTTAATAATAAATTAAGTTGGTTGTTTTTGTTATTCAGGCTTTCACTTTTCGGAATAAATATTTTGTACTTATATGGAATGAATAAAAAAACATACTAAGAGAGGAGAACATCATTTATCAATGATGTTCCCCTCTAATCTTAGTATGTTTTTAACTATGCATTCACATCGATCACTTTTGAATCATCATTGATGACATCGCGATCTAAATCTTTGATGCGTGCACTTGTCACGATACCAGCTACCATGCTACCGCTGACGTTTACTGCTGTGCGTGCCATATCGATTAATGGTTCAACAGAGATAACTAACCCAACGATTGCTACTGGCAAGTTCATTGCCCCTAAAACGATCAGTGAAGCAAATGTTGCACCACCGCCGACTCCGGCTACACCAAAAGAGCTGATTGTTACAATCGCCACAAGCATCAAAATAAATTCCAAACTAAAGACATTCACTCCAGCCGCTGGTGCGACGATCGTTGCCAACATAGCTGGATAAACACCAGCACAGCCGTTTTGTCCAATAGATAAACCAAAACTTGCTGAGAAGTTAGCTGTTGCATCGTCTACTCCTAAAGCTTTTGTCTGAGTCTCGATGTTCAATGGCAAGGCTCCGGCACTTGAACGTGAAGTAAACGCAAAGCTCAATACTGGAAAAGCTTTTTTGAAATAGTTGATTGGATTGACTTTGGCACCAATCAAAATCAGTGAGTGGACAATTAAAACAGCCAGCAATGCTACGTAAGATGCAACGACAAATTTACCTAAATTGACGATAGCTGCAAAATCACTTGTTGCCAAAACGTTTGTCATCAAAGCAAATACCCCATATGGTGTCAAACGCAGAACAAGCGTCACAATCCGCATAATGATTTTATACAGACTGTCGACTAGATCTGAAAAGAATGCTGCTTCTTTTGGCGCTTTTCTTTTCACCCCTAGATAAGCGATACCGACAAAGGCTGCAAAAATAACGACTCCAATCGTACTAGTTGCACGGCTACCTGCTAAATCAGCAAATACGTTTTTAGGGATAAAGGATAAAATCTGCTGCGGAATCGATAAGTTTTCAACCGTTTCCTGACGTGTCGCCAATTCAGAGATCCGTGCTGTTTCTGCTGCTCCTTGTGTGAATTTAGCTCCTTGAAGACCGAACAGCATCGTTGAACCGATTCCGATCAATGCTGCAATAGCTGTTGTACCAAGTAAAGAAGTCAGTACAGTTGCACTGATTTTCCCCAGCTTTTCAGAAACTTTCATTTTTGTGAATGCACCAATGATCGAAATGAACACTAGAGGCATAACTAACATTTGCAAGAATGATACATACCCTTGTCCTACGATCCCGATCCATTCTATTGATTGAGTAACGACTTTGTCTTCTACCCCAAAGATCAATTGAAGCAGACCGCCAAAGACGATACCAACTCCTAATGCTGTAAAGACGCGTGTTGAAAATTTTGTATGGCGCTTTTGCATACGATAGAACACATATAATAATGCCGCAAAAACTAGAACCACTAAAACTGTGATGAGTGTTGTCATTTTTCTCCTCCTCATATTATTAATGACAAGTCCATCGAAGGAAGTAAAGGTTCCCGAGAATGATTCTTCAACCATCCTCCTGAAAAATTTTTTTCAGTGACTTTTATATTTTAGACGATTTTTATCGAAATGACATTCTTTTTGCTTACAATTAGTAATAAAAAAACATGCCTGTGATAGATTAAAACTATCGCAGGCATGTTTTTACTGTCTATTCTTGTTTTTCTGATTGAAAATTCAATTTTACCCCAGGCTGATCCAAGGCGATCTCTGTCACCTCATAAGACATCCGGCGTACGATATCGAATAAAGGTGCTACTAGTTCGTCCACTTCTTCTTGTGTGACATCATTTTGACCTTCAATTTTCCGATTGAGGATATGATTGATCTGACTCACACTTCCAGATAAAACATATGTATCAAACACTAAACGGAACTCTAAGCGTGCTCCTACGATGCTATGTTCTTTCGGATAGTTTTCGATCGTTTCTTTCAAAGGCGAGAAGCCCACTTTCAAATCTGTTTCTACTTCTTGGTTCGGTAATCTCATATCATAATGAAATGCTTCTACTACTTCTTTTTGTCTTCTGATTTCCATATAATTTTATCACTCCTTTATAAAAATTATAACATATCTCCTTTGTAAGGGGATACTATTTTTTTACGTTACTCTGCAAGGATAGGATTTCATTCAAATTTCCTACCACATAATCTGCAGGAATCTCTCCCAGAAAATGATCGATATCGTAAAGACAAGTAACGACTCCTGCGTTTTTCCCTGCTTCAATATCTAAACGGCGATCGCCGATCATCATCGTGTCTGTTCTTTCTAAATGAAAAGTCTCAATCAAATACTTTAAAGATGCTGGATCCGGTTTACGAGGAAAATCCTGATCAATCCCTACTACTTCCTCAATCAGATGGGCTAATTGATACTCTTTCAGCAGTTCCCATGTCGATTCTGTCAAACGGTGGGTCAAGATGAAGTGACGTCCTCCATTGATTTTTAGCCTTTCAAGTACTTGTTTCGTTTCTGGAAATGGACGGGAAGCTTCCTTGCTTTTTTTCTCATACCGATGAAACCATTCATTAAACTCATTGGCGTCCAAATTTGATTCATTGATCAAATAACTGGTGGAATATTTTTTCATTTTGAAGTAGATCTCTTTTTTGTCCATATTGATACCAAAATCTTTTAGAGCTTGCTGAGCACCATCTACCATTGCGGGATACGTATCAAACAATGTCCCATCAAAGTCCCATATATAATTTCTCACGTTTTTTGTTCCATTCCTTTGCTTCTTTTTTCTATCTTTCATTATAGATAAATACGTTGATTAAAGTATTGTTTTCTCTAGAATCGTCAAATCGTCTGTTAATGTATATTGGATTGGTTGTGCGTTCGGGATATCAATTGTATCCATTTGATCCTCAGGAACATTTTCTAAATATTTTGTCAGTGCTCGGATGCTATTCCCATGACCCACAACTAGTAAATCTTTCCGATCTTTCAGTTTTGGTGCTAGTTGATCTTGCCACAAAGGAATGATCCGATTCACTGTCATTTCTAGACTTTCTCCGTACGGAATCAAATGTGGATCCAAATGATCATATCTGCGGTCAAATCGGTTTTCTGCGGTTAGCGGCGGAACTTCTGTATATCCTCTGCGCCATTTCTTTACTTGATCTTTTCCGTATATTTCTTTCATCTGATCCTTGTTTTTACCAACAAGATCCCCATAGTGCCGTTCATTCAGACGCCATGTTTTTACTATAGGAAGCCACAACTGCCCCATTTCTTCTAGTGCGACTTGACCGGTAAGAATCGCGCGTTTTAAAACAGAGGTGTAAACCGCATCGAATTGAAGACCGGCTTCATACATTTTTTGACCGGCTACTGCTGCTTGTTCTTTTCCTTTTTCTGTTAAGGCGACATCTAGCCACCCTGTCCAGTAATTTTCAAAATTTGCTTCGCTTTCGCCATGACGCAATAATACTAATTTCATTTTTTTCTCCCTTAAACATTCGTTTCGAATTTTATGCCACATGTTTTGCATGTCACGCGTATTCGTCCTTTTCCTCTAGGCGCACGCTGCTTTTGATGACAATTCGGGCACTCAAAAAAAGTATAGCTTTTTCGTTCCGTTTTAGCTTGCTTTTTGTTTCTCATCTGATGATATTTTTCTTTGACTTTATCAAAATATTCCAAATAACGTTGATTTTCATTTAGTCTAGGATAGATTTTTTTTGATAGAAAACGAAATAGCATCCATCCGAAAAAGACGATGAACAACAATTGCCCGATTCTAAATGGCAACCACCGACTTAGTAAACTAAAAAAAAGTGCGATAATCAATAGAACCCGATTCAATTGATCAAATTTTGCATATCTTCCCTGCATAAGTTTTTGATAGTTCTGCTGAAACCGTATCAGTCTTTCTAACCATGTTTGCATCCTATTATCTCCTCCATCATCTATCATTCATTATGACAAAAAAAACAAAAAAGAAAAAGCCTTAATTGGCCTTTTCCATTGCGACTTGATGAAGGACATTCCGATTTCTGGTAAAGTCGATCACAATCACTTTCTTTTTATCTTCTCTGTTGACTACACGGAATGTGTCCGTCAATGGCAAAAACAGCTTCTTAGATGGTAGCTGTTGCATACGTATAAATCGATGGATCATCGTAATCAATTGAGGGAATTGAATGGACGTATGAAGCAGATTTGGATATTTTTTCAACAGTTGAGTCGTTTTGATCAAATTCCGTTTTTTACTGATTACTTTTAAAAAGCTTTTTAGAATCTTTTGCTGACGTCTAAAAATAGAAAAAGAATTTTCATCATCTATTTGATAACGCATTTGTTTCTGTAGTTCTGCTGCAGTCAAATGAATCTTCCCATCATTCGTATCGATCATCAAACCTTCTGGGAATAGCTCAACGACTGCTCGATCCCAAGATTCGAGAGAAAGCTCGATATAATCTTTTACCGGTAATTCCAATTCTGCCTCAAAAAAGTGCAAAACAGCCGATAGTCCTTCTGCTTGATAAATTTCTCCTAATGTTAGTCCCTCTAGATGGAACTCTGGTGAAAAATGCAGCAATGTTTTATTTTCCTGCAATTGAACATATAGAAATGTAGACCGCTCAATCAGAGTATCTTTTAAAACAACTAAAAAATTCATTTTTCTCCCCCTTTTTTCATCATTTTTAAAATAGCATATTTTGAAAAGAATGTCTGATGCTTAGAGAAGAATTTCATAAAAATTTACTATTTCATAAGTATTCACGAAAAAAACCTAAACAAAAAAGCGGAAATAACGTTCATCCGCCTTCTTATTTAGGTATATTTTTTCTTCAAATGCTTGTCTATGATTCAGGACTTTCTCTATCGTTAGTTTCATCCAAAAGTTCCTGCATCCCGATAATTTCCCGATACTGATGAATCTTAGTGATACCAATTACTTTATCTACATCAATACTAAAACAAATCCCGTTACCTGGAACATCGATGTTGATGCCTTGACCAATCGCATCCATCACTTGATTCGTCAAACTATCTGGTACTAATGTCAAAACAACATCTTTTTCTGGCGAGATGTCCAAACCTAAAAATTTCCCTGAATCATGTACACCAGAACCACGACCATGCAAGATTGTACCGCCAGCTGCACCTGCTTCTTTTGAAAAGTCGATGACATCTTCACCTGTTCCTCCGTCCACGATCGTCACAATCATGTGAAGATTCAATGCTACAAGATCTTTCATTTGCTTCCCCCCAATTTTTGCAATCTTTCTTTTTCAATTCTGTCTTTTTCATCTTTTCGTTTATAAATATATCCTAGTACTAAAGTGGATAATATTGGTGTCAATGCAATCATTGCAACCACACCAAACCCATCAATGATCGGATCTCTTCCCTCAATTTGTGCAGCGATCGCCACGCTCATTGATAAAATAAATGTCGAACACATCGGACCCGTTGCTACTCCACCGTTGTCAAAAGCCATTGCTAAAAAGATCTTGTCCACTTTTCGTCCTAAAATAAATGCTAGCCCATATCCTGGGATCAAGAAATAATAAAGAGAGAATCCGACGAGCAAACGCCACATAGACAATCCTACTGCTGCGCCAATCCCAATCGAAATCACCATCAGCATGACTTTCGACCGGATCCTCCCTTCACTCAATTCTTCAACCTGTTTGACCATTACATGAATCGCCGGCTCAGCAAACCCTACTAGGAACCCCATCAAAAAGCCAAGTGGAACCAATATATAATTATAGGGCAATCCAGCGATCGTACTACCTAAATGCTGTCCTACCGGAACGTAAGCCATATTGACTCCGTGCAAGAAAAGGATCAACCCAATAGTCGTTATCAAGAAGCCTTTCATAATGTCAAAGAAACGCTTCTTGCGCATACGAAAACTAATGATATTCATCAAAACAAATAGAATCACGATAGGTGCCACTGCTAAAATAACTTCCATAGTAACGATCTCGATACCATCTATCACTTGCTGCCAGAAATTCATTGGAAGATCACCCCCAAAATCATTACGGCAAGAATTGGTCCTAATGAAGCAATACCAACCATTCCAAAGCTGTCATTTTCATTTTTCTTTTGTTTGATCATACTAGTCATCCCTCCGGCAAGGGCCAAGATAAATGGAACAGTTACTGGACCAGTAGTCACTCCCCCCGAATCAAAAGCAATCGGCATGAATTCGGAACTGGTGAAGAACGAGGCGATCAAAACGCCTATGTAGCCTATAGCCATCAATTGATAATAGGATAGCTTGAATACGACCCGAAGCAGCGCAAAGGCTAGAAATACTCCAGTGCCGACGCTGACGATCCCAATCAGCAACACTCTGCCAATCTCTCCGTCAGATATATCATATACTTGTTGTCCCAAAACTTGCACGGAAGGTTCGGCAATCGTGATCACGATCCCGATAGCAAACCCCAAACTGACCAAAACAGCCAAACTTTTCTTTTTGATCATATATTTCCCTACTAGATCTCCGACTTCCATCATGGAATAGTCTGCCCCAAACAAAAAGAGCGTCATTCCGATCATCATGATAGCCGCACCTACCAAGAATGAAGCGAGGTCTTCTCCTTCTAACGGCGCAAAAACAAACGTTAAAATGACAATCAGGACGGTCATCGGCAATATGGCAGCAATCACTTCTTTAAAATTTTTTAGCATGTATCCTCCTCCTTTACTCTTTAAGTTTACCTTAAAATGAAAGAGTTTTCGAGTATAAACTTAAAACGTTATCTTTTAATTTTTCTCAACATAAAATAACACACGTCCCAAAAGTATCTTTTTACTTGGAAAAGATGACTTTGTAGGGACGCACTTGCTGTTGTTTTTTATTTTACAGAGCCGATCATTCCTTGAACGAATTGCTTTTGCAAAACAAAAAATACGATGGCAGTTGGTAAAGTAGCAATGACTAATCCAGCCATGATCATTCCATAATCTGGCGTATAGGAAGCACCCATAGCAGATAAAACAAGCGGAACCGTCCGTTTATCAGGAGATTGCAAAGCCACTAAGGGCCATAAATAATTGTTCCAACTGCTCATGAATGTGATGATTGCTGCCGCTGCATAGGTATTTTTAGCCGTCGGCATATATACTCTAAAAAAAATACTTAGTTCTTTTAGACCGTCTAATCGAGCGGCTTCTACTAGATCTTTTGGAAAGGATTTAACATTTTGTCGGAAGAAGAAGATCAAAAAAGCAGTGCTGACAGATGGTAAGATTACAACTAAGAAACTATTGATTCCCAAAATCGTTCCGTTCAATTGTGAAAACATTCGATACAAAGGAATCATCAACGCCGCAAAAGGAACCATCATCGATAGCAGTAGAATATTGAAAATCAAGTCTTTTCGCTTGCTTTGATAAATCTCAAACCCATATCCTGCCATTGAGGAAATCAGCAATGCAAACACAGTGGTCACTAAAGCGATCATTGCTGAATTCCAAAGGGAACGAGTAAAATTCAGTTCATTGGAAAACAAATTTTGAAAATTGATGATCAAGTTACTGCCAATCTTTATTTTTCCCGATGTGATATCCACGGGTGTATTCGTCATTCCCAGAATCATCCAGACAAAAGGGAAAATGGAAATAAATGATAGGATGCTTAATGCTGTATACTTTAATGCTGACCCAATTGCCGAACGAAGTCCTAAGGCTTGTTTTTTGACGTTGGGATGTTCGATCGGTTCTTTTTCTACCATGCTTTTCATCGACTCTCTCCTCCTACTTTCGTTTGGATTATCGACAATATCACAATAAAGGCAACAATAACAAAGGAAACTGCTGCCGCATATCCAAAATTAGGCGTGAATTTATAACTCAAATTATAGATGTATTGAGACAAGGTGGTCGTTGCATTTGCTGGACCCCCGCCAGTAATATTTTGTACTTCATCAAAAAGCTGCAATGTCCCGATCGTCGAAGTAATGGAAGTAAACAAAATGATCGGTTTTAAATTCGGGATCGTCACTTTGATAAACTGCTGCCATTTAGAAGCACCGTCAATAGATGCTGCTTCATAAATCTCCGAATCAATATTTTGCATGCCTGAAAGGAAAAAAATCATATTGTATCCAGTCCAACGCCAAGTGATCGAAAGAATGATCAGAACTTTCGCCCAAATTGGATGAGTCAGCCAGCCAATCGGTGTATCAATCATACCAATGCCCAACAACAAGTTGTTTACAAGGCCAGATTGAGAAAATAGACTTTTCATGATCAGAGAATAACTGACCATCGAAGTGATACACGGAAGAAAAATAGCTGTTCGAAACAACCCTTTATATTTCAGCTTTTTATCATTTAAGAGGTTGGAAATAAAAAGCGCTAGAAACAGCATGATTGGTACTTGAACTAGTAAATATAGGAACGTATTGAAAAAAGCTTTTTTAAAAGTAGCATCTGTCAGCATCCGCTGATAATTACCTAATCCGTTAAATCTCATATTGACAGGGGGACCACTTTGAAAAGACGTGATCAAAGCCAAAACCATCGGAATAAAAACCATGATCGATATCAAAATGACTGGCAAGATTAAAAAAGCATGCCCGTTTTTGAATAAATCTTTCTGCTTCATTCTTTTCCCTCCAATTCTATCATTGATTATTTAATTGAAAAGACAAGAAAGACAACGTCTGTAAGGCAGCCGCCATCTTTTTTGTCTTTTCGGTTGTCTGATGAAAAAGCAAAGAAATTTGCTTTTTTATCACCAATCAATTAGCCAACTGTGCTTCTACTTGTTTTTGTGTATCTGCTAGTACCTTGTCTGTCTCTTCTCCATTGATGATTCGATGAAGAGCTTCGGCTACGACTGCTTCAATTGCATAGGTCTCATGTCCGTAATTCACTTCTGGAATTTCTGATGTCCATTTGGAAAAATCATCAAAGACCTTTTGGCCACTGTAAAATTCTGAAGCTTCTTGATAAGCTTCTTGTTCATTTGCACTAAGCATCGTAGACACCAGTCCGATTTCTTTCGCAAGAGTGCCCATCAGTTCTTCATTCGATGCAAACGTTGCTTCGAGGAAATCTTTCGCTGATTCTTCTCCAGCTACTCCTTTGAGCACATACCAGCCAGCGCCGCCAAGGTTAGAAGCTTGCGCTTTTTGTAAACTTTCTGGCAGTGCAGGTATTGGCGCAATCTTCCATTTTCCAGATTGGTCTTCTGCTCCTTGAATCGTTGAAGAATACCAAGCGCCAGTTGGGCTAGAAGCTACTGCTCCTGATTGTATCGCAGTTACTCCAGCATTCCAGTCAGAGGTTTGTTCGACTAGGTCTTCTTTCAAAAGAGTGGCAAATAATTCAAGACCATACTTTAAAGATGCATTGTCTTGGATCGTGACCGTCTCCCCATCTTTGGACGTATACCATTCTCCCGCTTGTTGCATCATCATTCTTACTCGACCAAGATCAGAAGGATTGACTTCAGCGATTTTCTTTCCCGTCTTTTCTTTGACATCTCGCGCCACTTGAATATACTCGTCCCACCTCAGATTCTCCATGTCCTCTTCTGTATATCCTGCTTCAGCCATCAGATCCGTACGATAGAAGTTTGCTGTTACGCCCGAATCGAAAGGAACACCGTATATTTTTTCTCCTACTTTGTTTACCGCAAATTTATACGGTGCAAAATGATCTTCCTTTACAATAGCAGACAAATCAGCGAATGCATCTGGATAAGAAGTCAAATAGCCTTGTATCCTATAATCTTCAATCAAGACGATATTGGGCAATCCTTCTGTATTCCCGCTTGCTAAAGCGGTGTTCAGTTTCTGAACGATATCATCCTGAGACATCGTAACAACTTCTATCTCTGTTTCTTCGTTCTCATAAATTTTTTTTGCTTCATTCACTGCTTTGATATTGAATGTCTCATCCCACGCCCAAACAGTGACTTTTTCTTCGTTGTCTGCTGTGCTACTAGCACTTCCGCATCCTGTTAAGAAACCTGATGCTGCCGCTAAACAAACGACTCCAGCAATTAACTTTCTGATGTCCATTTTTATCCGCTCCTTTTCCATCCATTAGTTGTTTACGTTTGCTACATTCATCATACCAAAATTTGAAAACGGTTTCTTTATTATTCAGATACTTCAAAAATTTCTCCTAAAATAATAAAAAAATACAAATCAACTATGACAAAAGGAATAATCTTAGCATCTAGACCAAAGATCGAAAGGGTGGAGGTTTCTTTAAAATAAAAATATCCTTGCATTTTCTCCTAGAAATAAGTATTTTTAAATTACAAGACTATTCTTAAGGCGGGTAAAAAAATGCCAATACGCGTAATTCTTATCGATGATGAACAGACGATTTTAGACGGAATGAAACAGTTGATCAATTGGTCTGAGCACGGGTTTCAATTAATAGGAACTTTTTCCAGCCCGTTGAAAGCGCTTGACTTTTCTTTGGCACATGCAATCGATATCGTGGTCACAGATGTAATGATGCCTGAACTAAATGGGATCGAATTATCGCGGCTATTAAAACAGCAACAACCTGAAACACAGATTCTTATCCTCTCTAGCTATGATGAATTTGATATGGTTAAAGATTCTTTCAAATATGGCGTCGCTGATTATCTTTTAAAGCCTCGATTGAGTCCTGATTTTTTTCTAAATTCCTTAATTGCCGTTTCACAAAAAATCAAAAAAAAGCCCAACAAAAGCCCAATCACCGATCGTTATGAGCAGATCTGCGAGAATCTTTCACAGCAGATTGCTGGACAAACTCGTCCATTGCTTGACCCTCTTCTTTTTGAACACACCTTGTTTTTTCTGGTATATACCGAAAATCGGCCATTCAGTTCAAAACAAGGCTCTAAACAAAAACAGTCGATCATCCATTCGTTGATGGATAGCGACGATTCATTTACTATTTATCCCTTTTCTACCTTTTCGGAAGAATCCGGCTATGTGATCAATACTGATTCCAAAGATACACTTAGGAAGTTTGTTCAAAAGTTTCGTCAAGAAATTTTTCCAGGTGATTTTTTTGTTGTTTCTGACTCTTTTGCAATCCAAGATATCAATGAAATATTCCAAGAAATCAGAAATTGTACCAAAGGACAACGTTTCTATCATAAGGGAAAGAACCTTGCTTATCAGCATGAACTTCTTCCGTTATCAACCAACCACGAGCAGCAAGCAAGTAGCTATTTAACAAAAATCGTTCATAAAGACTACGCTTTAGCTGTCAAAGAACTTGAGGGTTTCTTCACGACAATATTGGAACAGCCTATTGATCCAGCTTATTTGAAACATGAGGCAATCAATCGTTTCTATGCATTACTCAACGCTTTGGCTGACGAATATGTTGGGAATGAAGAACTTTCTTTGCTCAAGATCGCCCTTCCTTCTTTATTAGCCGATGCTGAGTACTTGGAAGATTTTTCTATTCTTGTCAAAGAAACACTTGAGAAACTCACCCACTTTTCTGCAAATGCAATAAAAGACAATTTCGATATCTTGACTTTGATCTACGAGTTCGTCCAGGAAAATTATGAGAAAGAAATCAATTTACAACTTCTATCCGAAAAATATCATTTTTCATATAGCTATCTTTCAGCTATCTTTACTGAAAAATTTGGCATCAACTTTTCAAAATATCTAAAAAAAGTCCGTATTAGTAAAGCCAAGCTCTTTTTAACGGAAACACGGCTTACTTTGACGGAAATCTGTGAGAAAGTCGGCTATACCGAACTGGGTTATTTCTCCAGAGTTTTTAAAGAAGAGACAGGAATGACACCTTCTCAATACCGTAAAGGAACTTTTGTAAAATGAGAAAAAAAATCAAAGAGCATGAACTCTTTACCAAACTTCTGTTCATTTTGTTCATCGGTCTTTTTCTGCAGGCCATCGTCATCTCTTTGTTTATTTATCATCGATCAAGGGATGCCTATATCCAGCTGTTCAATCAATCGAATGATGTGGTACTAAAAAGAATTTGAAGGCTTGAATGATGCAATCGAGAATACATTAGCCGCTTTTGATTCCAACCCAGCTGTCGAAAGCTATTTTTCCAATGGTCCAGTCCAACATATGGAACAGCTTCAGCAGCTAAGAACGATCCAAAAAATGAATGACTCTCTTTCAAAAATCCATCCAATGATCGATTACGATGTGTTGATCTTTGGAGAAAACGGAAGAACTTTTGTCGGAAACGACATGCTCACTGCCGTATCTGCCGATTCTTTTTTTCAATCTGCGATTGCCCAGAGAGTGAATGAACGTGCTGCTGATACACAAATGCTTTTTGTACAATACGGATTGACTCTTCGCGATAAGAAAGCACCCAGCGTCTTCTTTGTCAAAAAACTGAAAAACACATTGAATCACATTTACGGATATGCTGTTTTATCGATCTCATCTCAGCAACTAGCGAATCTTTTTCAATCTGTAGTGAATCCTGAGATATCGAAGATCTCCTTCATGAACGAAGAACAGACGATCATCGCATCAAATGAAGAAAATAGAATTGGGAGCCGATCAATGATTTTCAAAAAACTAACAGTAGGCGAAACAACGATTTCAAATGGACAGCAGTTGACCCGTCTTCCCCTGTACCGCCAGGATTGTACATTACTCAGTCAAGTCGATCTTCATTCTTTGTCTAACCAAATGGGCGTGATTTTCCCCATTATTTTGTATAATATCGTGACACTTGCTTTTGCTGGCTCATTGGCATTTATGTATTTGGATCGACACACAAAATCGATCTACCGCTTGATTGATTCGCTAAACTGGCTAGAGGAAGATGGCTTAAAAGCTACTGTTCCTGTACAAGGAAGCCATGAAGTCCAATTGCTAGGGAATACGATCAATCAATTGCTAAGTAATGCGCAGCATCATTATGAACAGACCATCTAAGACGAAAAGAAGAAACGTTCGCTTGAAATCCAAACTATGCAAGCACAGATACAGCCCCATTTCATTTATAATACGCTGACTAGCTTGAAATTTTTGATTTGGCAGAAAAAAACAGATGAAGCAGTTCAGGGAATCGACAGTTTCATTACTTTACTAAGAAGTACGATTGGAAAAAAAGAAGAAGTGATTCCAGTCAAGGAAGAAATCAAAAGCGTACAAAGTTACATTGATCTTTTGAGTATGCGATATGGCGAAAGAATCTCGGCTAAAATAATGATTCCTGATGAACTGCAGACATTATCTATGCCGAATATGATCCTTCAACCAATTATCGAAAACGCCTATCTTCATGCTTTTCACAATAAAACGCAAGGATTCATCACGGTGTACGGCAAAACAAAAAATCAGCTTCTTTTATTCGAAGTGATTGATAACGGCGATGGCTTCGATACTGAAAATACCAAACAAAAAAATGATCATTTCTCAGGAATCGGCATCAGTCATGTAGATGAGCGGATACGCCTAATGTATGGAGATGCATATGGCATAACGATCCAATCAGTGATTGGGACAGGAACGACTGTAACGATTTGTCTCCCGCTTCTTCCTAAAAATCAATCAGAATATTAAAAATAAAGAATAGCCAAGCGCTGATTGATTTATTTTAAGTTAAATCAATCAGTATTCTTGACTTTCATCTACGCGTCTATTCTACTGTCAATACTGGATAACAGCCCAATATTTGACTTTTTCCTCCGAGCATCTTGATTTCTTGGAGCGCATTCTCTACTAATGCCATTGGGCGGTCCAATAACAAATCGATTACGAAAAAATATTCTCCCAAGCTAGTTTTCAATGGTCGGGATTCAATCTTACTTAAGTTGATCTCCCGCCAGCCAAAAGCTGCCAGCATTTTATGAAGCATCCCTGGCCGATTAGCAGGCAGTGTCAAGATGACACTCATCTTTACTGGAACTGGCTGCTGGCTGGTCATCTTTCGGTCACCGACGATCCAAAAACGTGTCTGGTTCAACTCATTATCTTGGATATTCACAGCTAAGATCTCCAATCCAACATGCTGTGCTGTTTCTAATGAAGCAATCGCTGCTGCGTCTTCTTTCGGATGTTCTGCTACATACATTGCTGCAGCAGTTGTTGATTCTGTTGCTACTAAAGGAACATTAGGATAATGCGTTTCTAAAAACTGTTGTGATTGTGCTAGTGCTTGGGGATGAGAAAGGATTTTTGTAATCTTTGTTGCTGCATTGCCTAAAAGCTGCTGCTTGATAGGAAGAACGATTTCACTTTTAACTTCGACTTCTGGATGTTTGGAAAGAAGATCGATTGTGTGATGAACAGATCCTTCCAATGAATTCTCTACAGGAACGACAGCCAGATCCACCTGTTTGCGAAACAAAGCGCGCAAACAAGCAGGAATCGAAGCATACGCAGTCAATTGTTCTGTAGGAAATAGCTGGCAAGCCGCCTGATAAGTGAACGAACTTTCTGGCCCTAGATAGCTGACATTCATATGCTTTTGATCCTCTCTATAATGGTATCGATGATCTTTTCTGGTGTTTCATTGGTCGTGTTGATTCGAAGTGTCGCGCTCTCTTCATACCAGGAAAGTCGTTGTGCCAATAAGGCTTTTATTTCTTCTCTTGTTTTTCCAAGAGCTAACGGTCGAATAGACGTTTTATCTTGTTGGATACGATCGATTAGACAATCTGCTTCTGCCTCTAAGTAAAGAACAATTGGCTGTGTTTGTAAAAATTGCCGATTGGCAGCACATTGGACGATTCCTCCACCAGTCGCGATAATTTTATCTTCATTTGACAGCTTTCTTAAAACCTTTGACTCCACTTTTCGAAAGCTGTTTTCACCGTAATAGTGAAAATATTCGGCAATCGACAATTGGATATGTTCCTCAATCTTTGTATCTAAATCTACATACTCTTTTTGTAAACGTTGAGCTAACCCTTTACCGATCGTTGTTTTTCCAGCGCCCATGAAACCAATCAGCAAAATGCTAGCCATGAGCTTCTCCTCCTGACACAAGTTCTGCTAAATCATCGAAAAATGCCGGATAAGAGATTGAAACGGCTTCGGCTCCTTCTAGTTCGCAAGGTCCATCAGCTATCAAAGCAGCTACTTGCAGCATCATCCCGATTCGATGATCGCCTCTGCTAGAAACTTTTGCGCCATGCAGAGGTGTTGGTCCATGGATGATCAAACCATCTGCTGTTGCTTTTATCTTTGCTCCCATTTTTTGCAATTCTTCTGCCACCGCATCAATTCTGTTGGTTTCTTTTACTTTTAATTCTTCTGCGTCTTTAATGATCGTGATTCCTTCTGCTTGAGTAGCCACTAAAGCTAGAATTGGCAGTTCATCAATCAGACGCGGAATGATTTCTCCATCAATCGTCGCTTTCTTCAAATGACTCGTCTTGACACTTAAATCAGCCGATTGGTTCTGTTTATTGTGATTCGTCTGGGTAATCGCTGCGCCCATCTCCTCCAACACATCTAAGATACCTGTCCTTGTTGGATTGACCCCGACATTTTTTAACAACAGCTGGCTTTCCGGAACAAGAAGTCCTGCTGCTAGAAAGAAAGCAGCTGATGAAATATCACCTGGAACAGTGATCTGCTGACCGGTTAATTTTTGCGGTCCTGTCACCATGATTGTTTTATCTTCCACTGTGATCCTTCCACCAAATTGACGAATCATTTCTTCCGTATGGTTACGGGAACGTTCTTTCTCAACGATTACGGATGTACCTTCTGCTTGTAGTGCCGCAAACAGCAAAGCAGATTTGACCTGTGCACTAGCTACAGGCATATTGTATCGGATAGGTGATAAAGAGTGGGTTCCTGTCACAGTGATTGGTAAACACTGGTCATTTTCATTTCCTTGCAAGTCAGCACCCATCTCGCGTAAAGGCTCCATTACTCGCCCCATTGGACGTTTAGACAATGAAGCGTCACCGAACAGAGTCGTTGTAAAAGGCTGACCAGCCAAAATACCCATCAATAAACGACTCGTCGTACCGGAGTTTCCCATGTCGATGGGTTCAGTTGGTGGGACAAAGGAGTGGCTACCGCGACCATGAATCTTGATCACCTCTTCCTCTTCTTCGATTTCGACGCCTAATTGTTGGAAGGCATGTAAAGTACTCAGACAATCTTCTGCGCGCAAAAAATTTTGTATAGTCGTCGTTCCCTCAGCAATTGCTCCAAACATGATGCTGCGATGAGAAATCGATTTATCTGCTGGTATCCTAACAGTCCCTCTTAATCCATGTATTTGTTGTAATAATCGCATTTATCCAGCCTCCTATTTGATCCAGCAATGATAACTGGTATTAGACATAATGGTTCTTTTTGCTTGTAACAAATCCTGTTGATTTTTGAAACTGATTTGCAGTATCCCTAAAATATCTTCTCGCGTCTCTTGGATCTTCAAATTAATCAAAGAAACTCCCGCTTTTCCGATCAGTCCAGTTACTTCTGCAATAACGCCAGGCTCATCTGGCACATCGATAAATAAATCAAAAAAGGCAGGGATCGCGCCTTGCTTATGGATAGGCAACTGGTCTCGACTTTCTTTTGCCCGATTGAAAAAAGAAAAGATTTCCGATTGGTTCTCAGTCATGATCCATTCTGCTATTTGTGTCATTTCTTGCTGCCAATCTGCCAATCGTTCCAATAATATCTGCTTATTGCTCAACAAAATATCTGTCCACATGACAGGATCCGAGGAAGCGATCCTAGTGATATCTCGAAAGCCTCCTGCTGCTAGTTGTTTGGCTCGCGGATATTCTTGATTGAATTGTTCTGCCTGATTGACTAAACCAGCTGCCAGAATATGTGGAAAATGACTTAGCATTCCTGTTATACGGTCATGTTCTCCTGCTGTAAGAGTCACATATTTTGCTTTGGTTCCGCAAAATAGTTCTTGCAGTTTTTCAACATCTTTTTTCGTCTTTTCCAAAGGTGTAAAGATGTAATAGGCATTTTCAAATAGTTTAGCATCTGCTGCCTGTATACCTGATTTGTGAGAACCAGCCATTGGATGTCCACCGACAAACCGAAGATTTTTCTGCTCAGCGGATGTCACGACTTGCTGCTTCGTACTGCTGACATCCGTAATGATGACGTGATCAGACAAGTTGATTCTTTCAAGGACATCAAGATAAGCTAAGGTTGTACGGACGGGAACGGCTAATAAGATAACGTCTGCTTGTTCTGCACCTGTTTCAAAATCATTTGCAACGTAATCAACGATCTGCTGTTCTACTGCTTGCTCACGGGTTTTTGACTGACTATCCCAACCAACTACTATCAGTTCTGGATTGGTCTGACGAATACAAAGTGCCATAGAAGCACCAATCAGTCCAAGCCCCACGATAAAAACATGTTGTGCCATCTTATTTGCCCCCTTTTTAGTAATGTTTCAAGTAGTCACGGTACTCCTTCACTGCAGCTTTCAACTCAACAAGCGAATCACTTGGGAATTTTGACAATAGCTCTGTCGCTACCACAGTGGCTACAACATTTTCCGCAACGACACTAGCTGCAGGAACTGCTGTACTATCCGAACGTTCTACACTTGCTTTGTAAGGTTCTTTTGTATCGATATCAACACTTTGAAGTGGCTTGTACAATGTAGGGATGGGTTTCATGACCCCGCGGATAATAAGTGGTTCGCCATTGGTCATTCCGCCTTCGAAGCCGCCTAGATTATTGCTACGTCGGAAGTAGCCTCGTTCTTCTTCCCATAAGATCTCATCCATCACTTCTGATCCTGGTAATGATCCAGCAGTGAATCCGACCCCAAATTCTACTCCTTTAAAGGCATTGATACTAACCACAGCTTGCGCGATTTTGGCATCTAGCTTCGTGTCCCATTGTACATAGCTTCCTAATCCAGCTGGAACGCCTCCAACGAGCACTTCTACAATTCCTCCGATCGTGTCTCCATTTTTCTTTGTCTGATCGATCAGTTCTTTTATTCTTTGCTCGACTGCTGAATCAACAACCCGTACTTCAGATGCTTCAGAAATTTCTTTGATTTCTTGAATGGAGATATTTCCAGGTATTTCTGCTTGGATTCCACCAAGACAAATCACGTGTCCGGCTACGATGATGTCAAGTTCTTCCAGAATTTTCTTGGCAATTGCGCCGATTGCTACACGCATGGTCGTCTCTCTTGCAGAGGACCGTTCAAGCACATTCCGAAGATCTCGATGATGGTATTTCATACCGCCTACCAAATCCGCGTGTCCTGGACGCGGACGTGCAACTCGCCGCAGTGATCGGTCTTTTTCAGGTACTTCTGCTACAGACATGACAGTTGTCCAATTTTTCCAATCTTTATTTTCTACCACTAAAGTGACAGGTGAACCAATTGTTTTGCCGTGACGGATGCCAGACGTGATCCGAACACGGTCTTTTTCGATCTTCATCCTTCCTCCTCTGCCGTAACCAGTTTGTCTGCGAGCGAGTTCGTAATTGATTTCTTCTTCTGATAGAGGTAACCCTGCTGGTAGTCCTTCAATAATCGCTGTTAATTCTGGTCCATGGGATTCTCCCGCAGTCATATAACGCATCTTACAGTCCTCCTAAGTAATCTTTGAATGTCTCTGTAGGAACAGGTACGATTTTTGCTTGCCCAATCTTTTCTAGCAAGATGATATTCAATTGGCTTCCTCTTGCTTTCTTATCATGGGTTATCGCGTGGAATAATTCCTCTGAATGACTTAGATCGTAAGTAATCGGCAGGTGGAATTTTTGGAGTATCCTTTCTAATGCAGCTGTCGATCCAGTTGGAGACAAGCCGATTTTTTCTGCATGAGAAGTGATGGCTACCATTCCAATAGCTACTCCTTCTCCATGACTGACTACCCCATATCCTGCTGTATTTTCAATTGCATGGCCAATTGTGTGACCAAAATTTAAAATAAGTCGATTTCCTTGGTCAAAGACATCTTCTTCCACTACTTTTCGCTTGATTTTCAACGTAGCAGTAATGATTGGAACAGCATGCTCTAAAAGATCTTTTTCGTCTTTCAGCTCATTCAGCTGTTGCCAAAGCATTGCATCTGCTATAGCTGCTGATTTGATGATTTCAGCGATCCCTTCTCGTAAACGACGTACCGGCAAAGTCTTTAGAACCTCAGGATCAATCAATACGCCAGCTGGCTGGCTAAATGTTCCGACAAGGTTCTTCGCTTTGTTTGTATTGACTGCTGTCTTCCCACCGATACTAGAATCTACTTGTGCAAGTAGCGTAGTCGGAAGTTGAACGAAATGGATCCCACGCATGAACGTTGAGGCCACGAATGCGGCTAGATCACCCACCATTCCTCCACCAAGTGCAAGTATTCCATCGCTGCGGGTAAAATCATTATCTGCCAAAAAATCGTATAACTCAGCTGCTTGTTCCAAAGATTTACTGGTCTCACCCGCCGGTACGATTGAAAGGACTGGTTCAAAATCAGCTTGTCTCAATTGGAACATGATTTTTTCCGCATACAGTGGAGCAACGTTGGTATCAGTGATTACAGCTACTTTTTGAGGCTTCCAAATCGTTTGAAGCCATGATCCAGCCTGTTCTAGTGCACCTTCTTCAATATGAATATCGTATTTCTGGTTATCAACATGTACAGTAAGCATTCGTTTCACTTCTTTCTTTTAAAAAGCTGACATTAATCGAGTGTTTGGATCTTTTCCATTGCTTCTTTCATGATCGTCACTTCTTTCATCATGCGTGAGTAAGTCTTTTCATTCAACGATTGGGGACCGTCTGACCAAGCATTTGCAGGATCAGGATGAATCTCTACGATCATGCCATCTGCTCCGCTTGCCACACCCGCACGGGCCATTGGTGGTACAAGATCCCAAATACCTGTACCATGACTTGGATCAACGATCACAGGGAAATGAGTTAATTTTTTCATCAATGGGACAGCACTTAAATCAAACGTATTACGTGTAGCTGTCTCGTAAGTCCGAATCCCACGTTCGATAAAAATGACAGGAGATTTGTCTTCGACTGCAATGTATTCTGCAGCATTAAGCCATTCATTGATCGTACCAGAAATCCCACGTTTCAATCCAACAGGTTTACCTGTTTTGCCGACAGCAGATAGCAGTTTGAAATTTTGCATATTACGTGCGCCAATCTGTAGGATATCGCTGTACTCAGCCACCATGTCGATATGTCCTTCATCCATCACTTCAGTAATCACTTTCATTCCAAATTCATCAGCCGCTTGACGGATGTATTTCAATCCTTCTTCTTCTAAACCTTGGAAAGCATATGGAGAAGTACGTGGTTTGAAGGCACCACCTCGCAGAATTTTTGCGCCCCCGGCTTTAGCCATCCGCGCACATTCTCTGATTTGGTCTAATCCTTCGATAGAACAAGGACCAGCCATCGTCACAAAACTGCCGTCACCGATTTTTACTCCGTCTACATCCACGACTGTATTGCCAGGATGGAATTCTCGAGAAGTCAATTTGTATGTGTTCAAAATACGCACAGCATTTTCTACTCCTTCGTAGCGTGTAAATGCTCCTTCTTGTAAACTTCGCGTATCACCTTTTAGTCCAATCACTACTCGTTCTGTTCCTTGATCGATTGAGACTTTGAATCCTTCTTTTTCGATATGATCGACGACTTTTTTTACTTGTTCTTCCGTTGCTTCTTTTTTCATAATTACTATCATTGTTTTTCCCGCTTTCTTTTGTTTACTTATCTATCTTGGCTGATTTTCTCTACTTTTTCAAGGTGGTTTTACATAAATTCCTACTAAACGACCGTGTCCTATTGTTCTCATTTTCGCTCCTTCTTTCCTACTTATGAACCGGATAATCAACAAAAAAAGATGTCCCTGTAGGAAATTGCCTCTACAGTGAACATCTTCAACGAGCCTTAAAAAGCGCTGCAAAAATATAAAATAGCCACTATAGATGAATTTCTCTACGTGGCTGTAAGTCGTGTTTAAAAATCTTTAGCCATCATAGATACAAACTTGGTTTGTTTGTACCCACGAAGTCATGAATACAAACCTATCTAAAATAGCTAAAGTAATACGTATTCAGTTTTGTAAGTTTTCTAGATTTCATAAAAAATCGCTCCAAACTGATGTAAGAATTGTACCTAGTATAGACATAAAAAAATCGACTGTCAATCATTTTTGTGAAACTTTTTTTAATTTTCTGATAGTTAACTTTATTTTTCAGAAAAATAACAATTGGTTTCATTGAAGAAAATAGTCATGAACAAAAGATTCTGAGAACTTTTTTGCTCGCTTGTTCATGACGTATCTTGTTCATGACGTATAGAATAAAGCAGCTTTGTCTTGTAAACTCTGTTTTTCAAATAATAATCTAAAGATCGCTACTGGATAATAAAGCTGATTTCATGGTCCTCTTCGCCGCTGATGCGATAAGGTGACTCAACATCCGCTCCCCAGCTATTGATACCCCCGACTCCTCTTACTTTTGCAAAAATCGTAAGAACCGTTCGTCTTTCTGGCGGTAGTTCTTCTATATGTGTCGCCTGTTCCAGTTCTTCTGCTTTGAATGGTAAAGCGGAAAAAGCAAATGGCGTATCCTGCTGTTCAAATCGTAACGAAAAGTCTTCTTGATCTTTGTCCGTATTATCCAATGTTTGATTTCTTGTCAGTTCTAGCCATTTCGTTTCCATATGCATACCGCATTCTTGGGGAACAAGATATGGAGGGATAGGGAGTCCTTCCACTTTATAAATACCTTCGATACCACCAGCCAGCCGATCCGGATATGTTTCCCCTGATAAACCCTCATACTCAAAGAATTTTGCTTTTGTTGGCATAATGAACCTTATACCCAATGCTGGTAATTCCGGCAACCCTTTTTGTCCAACATAATGCATTTTAACAAGCATTTTACCCTCTCCAGCGATTTGGTAGGAAATTGTCACTTGTGTTTTTGGTACTGTGTTGATTTCCAGTGTAAAAATGATTTCAACTGTTCCAGCGTATTCATTACTTGAATATTGATTATTTACTGGGGCAATCGGCAAATCGATCTTTTTATTGTCCACCAGTACTTCTATTTCTTTGACTTTTGGATACAATCCGGCTCCTAACCACATACCAGATTTAAATCCAAATCCGCTACCTCTGTCATTATCGGTCGTTGCCCGCCAAAAAACTGGAAGTGTTTCCCGGTATAGCCATTCTTTTCCGTTTTTATTGAGCGATTCTAGTCCGCCTCTTGTATAAGAAAAAATATAATGCGTATTCCCCGATTTGACACCTAATGTACAGTCGCCGAAGACGATTGCAACTTTTTCTGTCTCCATATGACTTTTATTTACTGTATTTTTCATAATAATATCTTACCTCCTGCATGGCGGGTTTTTCTTGTCCATCTGCAAAAACGATTCCATTCCCTGAGAATTCATAGTCACTTGGTTTATCGTCAAAGTCACCGCCATAGCGCATCACTTCTCTACCAGTGATTGGATCAGTCACTTGGATCGCCTGATCTTTAAAATCCCATATATAGCCTCCTTGGTACATTTCATAACGATCAAGCAACGTCATGTAAGAATCCATTCCACCTAACGAATTCCCCATGTCATGCATGTATTCACATAAGATGAACGGTTTTTCCGCTTTATTTTCAAGGTAGTCAACAATCTCTTCTGGTGGCGCATACATGCAGCTTTTTACATCTGAAATCGAATCTTCGAATGCTGGATTTGGAAAATTCCCTTCATAATGAGCAAGTCGATCCGGGTCTACTTTTTTGAAGTAATCGTTCATTTGTCGAATGTTTTCTTCCGCATAGGATTCATTTCCAAGAGACCAAAAAAGAATGCTTGGATGGTTCTTTAATGTTTCGAAATTCGTTTTTGCCCGATCAAGAACAGCAGATTGCCACTGAGGTACTGCACCTGGCACATTGTAAGAAGGCTCAAATGCACCCATTTTTTGCCATGAGCCATGGGATTCGAGGTTCGTTTCCGCCATCACGTGGATACCTGCTTGGTCGCATAAATAATACCAAGTGATCTGGTTGGGGTAATGAGATGTCCGTACGCCGTTGATCTTTGCATTTTTTATGATAGCCAAATCTTTTTCCATATCTTCTATAGTGATGGCGCGTCCTTTTCTTGGATGCCACTCATGTCGATTTACCCCGTTGATGATCATCCGTTTTCCATTGAAGTATATGATTTTATCTTTGATTTCGATTTTACGAAAACCGAAGGAATAGTTAATATACTCCGTTACTCTTTTTTCTTCGTCTATCGTCTCCAATTCAAGCTTATATAAATTGGGCTGAAAATGCCCCCACAATGCCACGTTTTCAAATCCATCGATCCGAATCGTCATTTGTTCTTTTAACGGATATTGCTGTTGATAGATTTCCTTCCCCTCAGGATCTAGTATCGCTACATTCAGCTGACTGTTTTTGGCTACTTGCTCAAAAGACAAATCTACTTCAAGTTTACCATTTTGACATTTGTCATCTAAGCGAGGTTTGATCCAAAGATCTTCTAAATGGTTTTGTCCTCGAGCAACTAAGAAGACCTCTCTGAAGATCCCAAAAAATCGGAAAAAGTCCTGATCTTCCAAGAATGCAGCTGTACTTCTTTTGTAAACCTCCACAGCTAGAATATTTTCTTCTTCCAAATAAGGTGTTAAATCAAATTCAGACGGAGTGAACGAATCTTCGGCATAGCCGATAAAATGACCATTCAACCAAAGGAACATTGCTTGTTCTACACCAGCAAAATGTATCGAGATTTGTTTTCCCTTTAGACCTTCTTCTAATCGAAAAGTCGTCAAATAGGACCCCACCGGATTGTCTTTAGCAGCTGAAAATATCCCTTCCGCCTCTTTCTCAGGGCTTGTCGTGAAAGGGGGACGGCGAAATACATGTCCCTCCCACGGATACATCGTATTGATGTAATGGATCTTGTCATAATTTGCTAATTCAATATGACTAGGAACAGTGATTTCATCAAAAGAACAGGCATCAAAATCTTTTTTATAAAATGTTTTTGGACGTACCGAAGGATTTGGCGAATAACAAAAACGCCATGTTCCATTTAAAGACTGTTTAAGGGATGATGTGGTTTCTACTTCTTCCCTTGTTGCATAGCAAACATGATCACTATGCGCATTTGATTGGTTCACTCTAAAAACTTGTGGATCATCTAACCATTTTATATTTGCTTTCATACTTTTTTCCTTCTCTCTCATAACTTTTTGAAATGAAGCAGCTCTGTTTGGAAATCACCTTGAAAATCAGGGAAGTAAAGTCCGACTGTCATCAATTCGGCCCCCGAAAATAGCCGCTTCGAGGTCTGTTCCTGATAAAGTGCCTCATCATCTAACCCCAACAGATATACTTCATGGAACGCTGGTTGAGCTGAAGCTAGTATCCTCCCTAAAAACACAATAGCTTCATCTTGTTTAGGAGACACAAACATCCATGCGACAATATTTTCTTCAAAAGGACTCGCCAAACGATAATAATGGCCGTACTGGATCACGGGACGAATCGTTTGATAGGATATAATTTGTTCTTTGACTTGCTTTTTTTCTTCAGGAGACAGCTTTGTCAAATCCAGTTCATAACCAAAAACAGCGCTCATAGCTGTTTCTCCTCTTGTTTTCAACGAAGTAGATCTGCCAGTCTGATGATTTGGTACAGCTGATACATGAGCCGTGATGGACGAAATCGGATAAGCAAAACTTGTTCCATATTGGATTTTCATACGCTCCACTGCATCCGTGTTATCACTTGTCCATGACTGCGGCATATAATAAATAAAACCAGCATCAAACCGCCCACCTCCACCAGAACAGCCTTCCCATAAGATTTCCGGATAATCAGCTGTCAAATGTTCGAGTAGTTCATAAAGCCTAAGCATATAACGATGCGCTACTTCTCCTTGTCTAAGTGGGTCAAGGGTAATCGAATAGATATCTGAAAGCGAACGATTCATATCCCATTTGATGTAGTCAAGAGGAATCGTGTCTAAAATCTTTCTCATTTGTTTCTCAATCGTCTGCCGAACATCTAACCTTGTAAAATCCAGTACATGTTGTGATCTGGAAGCAGAAGGCATTCTACCTGGCACCTGCATAAGAAAATCAGGATGTGTTCGATACAGTTCAGAATCAATGGAGATCATTTCTGGTTCAAACCATAAACCAAATTTCAATCCTT
The DNA here is from genome assembly GCF_008000875.1 of Enterococcus sp. DA9. Lineage (NCBI taxonomy): Bacteria > Bacillati > Bacillota > Bacilli > Lactobacillales > Enterococcaceae > Enterococcus > Enterococcus sp. DA9. Next base: position 1,899,772 of record NZ_CP042839.1, on the reverse strand, counting down.
TGCTATGAGCATAATCTGCTATTTCACGTAATCCATTTGTCAACTTGCCTTTATACTCGAACCAGTCTCCTAATGAAGAATTGTCCGCATCTCTTTTTCCAAACCAGCCATCATCTAATACGAACATTTCGATGCCTAGCTCCTTTGCTTCATCAATGATCGCCTTGATTTTTTCACTATTGAAGTCAAAGTAAGTGGCTTCCCAGTTATTGACAAGAATCGGCCGTTCAGCAAATTGATGACGACCTCTTGCGATTCTTTCACGTAGCAACTCATGGTGGATCTGACTCATTTTGTTCAATCCCTGACTTGAGTAAGAAAGGATCATTTCAGGTGTTTGAAAAGACTGATTTGCATTCAATTCCCACGAAAAACAATGGCTGTTGATCCCACCGACGACTCTCAATTGATTGATCTGATCTTTTTCAAGTTCGAAAGAATGGTTGCCGGAATAAACAAATTGAAGTCCAATCGCTTCTCCAGTATTTTCTGTCGTATGATGATGAACTAAAGCAATAAAGTTATTCATATGGTGACTGCTCGTTCCTCGACGGCTTTCAAATACTTTTGTTCCAGATAAAAGAGATTGCCGTGAGATCTGTCTTTCATTGACATGTGCTCCTGGCAAAGCAATGACTTCATCAAATCGCCTAGTATGGGCAAAATCTAACTGGAAACTAGCTGCTTTTTCTAGTTTGATTGTTTCTCTAGTTTCATTTCTTATCTTTACAGATCGTGTGATCACTGCTCTATCACTAAATATGGTATAGAACAAATCGAAATAAATCGCTGTTTCTCTATCCTTAAGTGAAATCACCAACGTTTGTGCCTCTGACTTGTCTAGCACATAAGTTTGAGGCAAGCCTTCGATGTCTGGCTTCCCATCTGTAATATAATGACTATCATATCTCAGATCCAGTAAGTCTGACCCATTCTTGCGCTGAATGATCGATGCGGGCGTTCGAAAGTCCATGCTGCCATGAGAAGAGTATTCTTGTGGTAGTGTATCTTTCGACAGAGACCGGTCAGGATTTAAGGGAATATTTCCTGAAAATCCACGATCTCTTCGGGGATAATTTTTATTGTCTTTGTACTGCTTGACTGGTTTGCCAAAATAAATATGCGCCAATACATTGCTCTCTTCTATCTTTATCAGATAAGAAAGAAATGTATTTCGTAAATGGAATACTCGGCTCTTTTCATCAAATAAGATGAAATTTTTTTCTGTTTTTTTATGTGTAATATCCATCATTTCACTCCCACCAAAACGGAAACCGTTTACTTTTTTTATAATTCCTGTATACTGTTTACTAAACAATTTTGTCAATAGAAATTTTTTGTTTTTTTGAGGAGTGTGTAAAAATGGTTGGAATTAGAGATGTCGCACGAAAGGCAAATGTCTCTCCTGCTACAGTTTCCCGCGTGTTGAATAACGATCAGACGATCCATGTGGCTCAGGCTACTCGGCAACGAATAGTAGAGGCAGCAGCTGCGTTGGATTATGATATCAGTACTCGAAAATATATCAAAAAGAGAATGCCTTCGATTGGTGTGATCTCTACGATCGGCAAAGCGAGCGAAGAACAGGATATCTATTACAAACATTTGCGAGTAGGGATGGAAGAAGAAGCTCGACGTCTGCATTTAGGGATGAATCGAATCTATAATCTATCTGATAATCCTAAACAATGGGAAGATCTAGATCAGTTAGGTGCGGTGATCGTTGTTGGGACCGTTACGAAAGAATCGATTACCGCCTTATTAAAACAAAACATGCAAATAGTCGTCGTGGATAACCCTGACATCCAGCAAGAGGTCGATATGGTTTATGCAGATCTTGAACGGATGACTAAAACCGTACTGGAATTGTTCTTAGAAAATGGCCATAAAAGAATAGCCTATATCGGGGGGTATAAAGTCGATATGGATGAACTGGGTGGGAAGCAGATTTCTATAAACGAAAAGAGAATGCGTGCCTATCAGCATTTTATGATCGATCATCACTTAGAAAAATATATGTCTTATCGTCTAGGTGGCTGGACAGAAAAACAAGGTGAGGGACTTGCGACTGATCTATTAGAAAATGAATCCCCTCTTCCTACTGCCATTCTTGTCGGGAGCGATCCAATGGCAATCGGTGTCTATCGGGCATTGAAACAAAAAAATATCCAAATTGGAGAAGAGATTGTTGTAGCAAGCTTTGATAATATCGAGACAATCGCAAACCTCTCCCCTGGCTTGACCAGTGTCCAAATCAATGCGAAATCAATTGGGCAAGCAGCTGTTCGAATGGCATTGGAGCGAATTGACGGAATACGGGACGAACCAATCATTTTGACTTATCCTGCACGATTGATTGTTCGGGAAAGTTTTATCCCAAGAACAAAAAGGTATTAAAAGAGAGGTTGTAAAAAGCCGCTTCGTTTCTTCATACTCAAAACTAAACGGCTTTTTCACAACCTCTTACTTATACTTATTCACAAAATCCAATGTCTGCTGGTAACAATTTTGCGATTCTTTTAGCGTGTAATCAAATTGGTATTCATGGGTAATCTCTTTTTTTGTATCTGTATAAAACAAGGATTGCACGGGTACCTTTAATTCTGTCAACCGATTTTCTAATGCTTGACCTTGCTCTTGGAAGGAGTAAGCATTTCCGTCAGTTATATACGTTGGCGGAAATTCCTTAGAAACATGGTCAGCTACACTAGCTTCTTTCAGTTGCTCGCTCGTTTTCCAATCTTTTGTTCCAATCAACGACCATGCAACGGTTTTGACGAAGAACTTCATAAATCGATCATCCGAATGTTGCTGTGCTGTTAGCTTTAAATCAACGGGTCCACAATAAGAAATGGTTCCTTTCAAACTATCTTTTGGAAGTACCTGTTTGATTTTCATCTGTTTGGCATACGCTTCATTTGTTTGTAGAGCTGCATATTGCAAAGCGATTTGTGCACCTGCACTATCGCCGCCAAAAAATAGTTGTTCCATGTCTAGCAGTTTGTCGTCGCCTTCAGCTAATAAATCTTTGACCAGCTCATTCACTTGAAGAACTTGATTAGGGTATTCTGAATCAGGCGCTAATTCATAATTCATCGCAACCACTGCGATGTTGGCATCTGATACTAATTTTGTCGCAAATTCCTTGACACCTGATTTATCTCCGCCGACGAACCCTCCACCATGTACCCAAAACAGAACAGGAACAGGTCCCTTGCTGTTTTTTGGATAGTAGATATCATACGTATTCTCTTTATAGTTGGACTCGTACGTCAAATCTGTTTTTTTCGCCACGTTTTTTTCTGCTTGATTGAACGTTTTCTGATCGGTGATTTGAACAGTATTTGAAAACATATGGTTGATCAAGAATGCTCCGGGTCTGGGGGAAAGCTGGAAGGCAAGAAAGATTGCAAACGCGATCCCAAGAATGATTCCGAAGAACCACCCGATAAATTTAAGAATTTTCTTTTTCATAAGTCTCCCTCAGAAATTAATATTAAGCATTCTGATTATACCATAGTGTTCTTTCCTAGCAAGCTCTCCTGCATGATTTAATTGTTCCCCCAAACTTCTTCTGCAATGCTTTTGACAAAAGCAATCTTTTCCCATTGTTCTTCTTCAGACAAAATATTTCCTTCTTCTGTTGAAGCAAATCCGCATTGAGGACTTAAGCACAAACGATCCAAAGGCAGATATCGTGTCGCTTCGTAGATCCGGTCAATCACTTGCTGGCGCTCTTCCAGTTCACCACTTTTCGTTGTGATCAAGCCTAATACAACTAATTTATCTTCGGAAACTTTCGCTAAAGGTGCAAAACTCCCAGCACGTTCACTATCGTATTCTAAATAATAGGCACGGACATTTTCTTGAGTAAATAATGGATCTGCTACGTCGTCATAGCCCCCCGATGCTGCCCAAGTAGAATGATAATTCCCGCGACAGACATGTGTATTGAGTGTTAAATCATCCGGCTGGTCAGCTAAGACTGCATTGTTGATCGTTAAATAAAGATTTGCTAGTTCCCGACGAACTTCTTTTTCATCTTTTCCCTCATCCATCGCAAACCCTTTAGGAAGTGGTGCAACTAATACTCCCCATGTACAATCATCTAGCTGGATCGTCCGCGCACCTGCTTCATATAAGTCGTCGATCACTTGACGATAAGCTGCGATGATATCTTTGATCAATGTTTGATTGTCTTCATAGACTTTTCGAACATGGGGTAATATATCCGGACGAAGTAGTTCCACTAAAATTTGAGCTGGAGCAGGAATTGTCTGTTTCACTTCGATGCCTTGACTTGTATGTGCCTGAGTGAATTTAAAATGTTCGACGAAAGGGTGGTTCGTACCAGAAATTTTCCCCGTCACAATCACTGTACCAGGACGTGTCTCTTCTCCATGAAAGAAATAGCCATGTTCAGGCACATAAAATTCCACGCCATTCAACCCATAAAAGAAGTCCAAGTGCCACCAGCTGCGACGGAACTCTCCATCAGTAACAGCTTTCAAACCAGCTCCTTCTTGTTTTTTTATCAATTCGATGATTGTTTCATCTTCTACTTTTCGAAGTTCTTCTTGTGTGATTTCCCCATCAGTAAAACGAGTCCTTGCCTCTTTCAATTTTTCAGGACGTAAAAAGCTCCCAACGATGTCATAGCGAAATGGTGATGTTGTTCGAATTGTCATAAAAAATCTCCTCCAATAATCATGTTTTAACAAAGCGTAAGAAGCTTTTCAAAAAAGAAAAAAGTACCCGCCTCTTTTGCCGTTGAACGACAAAAGGGACGAATACTTCGTGTTACCACCCTTATTTGCATTATTCTCACAAATAATGCCTCATCGGTACAGATTGTATACCCGGCGAGTTATCGGTCGCTTTACCGTTTAGATTGCGTGAACAATCCAAAAAACTCAGAGCTCATCTTCACTGACCAAACAATCCTTGCTCTCACCTACCAAGGTCTCTGTACTTATTTCCGATCAGCTACTCTTCTCTTCAACGCTTCATTATTTGCTAATTAATATCCCACTTTCGTTTCATTTTGTCAATCTTTTTTCAATAAAAAAAATCGAGCGATTTCTCTCTCATTTCATTTTCATCCATTCAATCCACTTATCCTAAATATTTCTTTCCTATTTTTTCATTTCCATCCATGCATGATAATATTCAATTCTGATATTGTTTTCGTCCGTATTGGTCAATAGATATTGTCCGATCACTTCTCCTGTTTCCCACCCTTTTTCATGCATTGTTTCTCTGACTTCTAAGATATTATTACGTTCCGCATGGTTCATCTCAGATTTCAATAAAAACCGGCGATAAATAGTCGTATCTTTTTTCTTCCAAATCACATCTTGGGAAAATAAATGTATGTCACTGGGGTCGATAAAAAAGCCGTACATCGTTTGCGAACTGGAAGCTGGCATACTCATCATTCCAAAACTCGAATAGTTTGGTAGAAATTGTTTTATTTCCACAATATCTTCAAATTCCGTTGAGATCATACAGTCAAAAGGGATCTCTTCTATAGGAAATTCTTCCTCGTTTGTATCGATCATCAATTTCAACTGTTTTTTTCGCGCCCTTATCTCTTTCTGTTTTTGTTTCATTATCAATAGTTCTTTATGGATTCTTTTTTCTGTTTCATCAAGTGTCTCATATAACTCCGTCAACGTTTTACCATATAAATTCTTCATCTGCTTGATCGGTATATCTAATTTTCTATAAAAAACGATATCATAAAGCATAAAAATATCATCGATATCAAACAAGCGGTAATCATTCTCTTCCTGTCTGCTTGACCGGATCAGTCCCTGTTCATCCCAATAGCGAATCGTTGATTTTGGCAAATCAAACAGTTCCGATACTTGGCCGATCGTGTACATTTTTTTCATTTTTTCTCACCTCTTTTCCAGTTTATTCTTTTTTCTATTGACCTTCAAGCTACTTGAAGGTATAGAATCGAAAAGTATCAGGAAAAAGGAGGAATAATATGACTATCTTAAAAAAATTCTTACAGCAAAACAAAGGACTCGCTCTCCTTACCTTTGTGATGATCTGTTTACAAATCGCCGGTACATTAGGTGTACCAAAATTAGTAGCCAAACTGATCGACACAGGTATAGCAAGTGGCGAAGCCTCTGTTATCAAGAAAATCGGCGTTGAAATGCTACTTGTAGCATTTCTAGGAACGATTGCTGCAGTTGCCTCTAGTTACTTTTCAGCATTGGCATCCGCTCGGTTTGGTTTCCAGACACGGGAGAAATATTTCCGTAAATTCCAACAACTGTCAATGAAGGATATCAGCCGTTTCAGTTCTGGATCTCTTTTGACAAGAATGACGAATGATGTCGATAATGTCCAGCAAATGATTGTTTTATTTTGCCAAATGATTTTACCAGCACCAGTTATTTGCTTTTTCACCATCCTCATGATGTTTCGTTATTCTCTATTGCTTACATGGGTTACATTATTCTCTGTTGTTTTTTACGTATGGATCGTTTACCGACTGATGAAACGAGGAACGCCTTTATCTTTGAGTATCCAACCAAAAATGGATCGGATCACCATCACATTGAGAGAATTCTTTACGGGGATCAATATGATCCGTGCCTTTGATAATCAATCATATGAAGAAAAGCGAACGAATCAGACCTTTGCAGATTATGCTAGTCAAATGATCAAAGTGAACCGAATCTTTGCTTGGGTCACTCCAATTGCTTTTTTACTCATGGGAATCGTTTATGCTTCTATTTTGTGGTTTGGCGGAAATCTTGTGGCAGACGGGACGTTACAGATCGGGGTCGTGACCGCGGTAGTGGAATACTCTATGCTGACACTTGCTTATTTGATGATTGCAGCCATGGTACTGGTCATTATCCCTAAATCATTCGCCTCTTTACGACGGATAGAAGAAATACTCGAAGCAGAGATCGAAATTAAAGAAGAGACGATCCAAACAGTTGCTAAACCATCCTTTGATCAGACAAATGCAGCTGCTTTTAAACATGTCACATTCAAATATACTGAAACTTCTGATCCAGTTCTAGAAGATATTGATTTTACAATACCTAAAGGAAAAACAACGGCGATCGTTGGTGGGACCGGATCTGGAAAAAGTAGTTTAGCAAAACTTCTCTTGAGACTAAGTGATCCTACGGTAGGAAAAGTGACCCTTGGTGGTATTCCTCTTACTCAAATGACGCAGGAACAGATCCGCTCCCACATCAGTTATGTCCCTCAAAAAGCCTTCTTATTCAGCGGTACGATCTTAAGCAACTTGCAGATGGGAAATGAACATGCTTCACCAGAAGAATTGGCTAAAGCGATCAAGGTCGCCCAATTAGAAGAACTAGTGGACACTCTTCCTGATGGATTAGATAGCTTTGTTGCTCAAGGTGGTTCTAATTACTCTGGCGGACAGAAACAGCGGATATGCATTGCTCGAGCATTGATCAAACCAGCAGAAATCTATGTATTCGATGATAGTTTTTCCGCTTTAGATTATAAGACAGACGCAGCATTAAGGGCAGCACTCCATAAACACATGTCGGAGAAAACTCTCGTGATTGTTGCTCAACGGCTCAGTACGATCCAACAAGCAGATAACATCATTGTTTTAGATGAAGGAAAAATCGTAGGACAAGGTACTCATGAAGAACTATTGTCTAATTGTCAAACATATCAAGAGTTTGCCAAATCACAAGGAATATAGAAAGAAGGGATTCGATGGAAAAGAAAAAAACGTTGAACACACACGCTTTGATACGTTTTTGGAAAATGATCAAACCTGAACATAAATATTTTTACGGATTGTTTCTATGCAGTTTATTGGGCAACCTATTAGTTGTAGCCATGCCCCTGATCATGGGAATTGGGATTGATGATTTGTTGTCGCAAATAAGAAAAACAGGTATTGGACAGCTTACTTTCAGTGATATCAAACAGGCATTGCTGTTCCCTGTCTTATTGCTGATCGGCTGTTCAGTCCTAAGCAGTGTTGCTTCATTTATCCAAGAACGTACAATGGCAGCATTAAGCGAAAAGATCACATTGAGGGTACGAAAAGAAATCACAAAAAAATTCAAAACATTGCCGATGTCGTTTTTTGATAATCATCAAGTCGGCGACATCATCAGTCGGACGACTACCGGACTCAATCAGCTTTCTCAAGTGTTATTGACAGGTATCAATCAATTTTTCACTTCTGTGGTAACAATAGTTGCTGCTGGTCTAATGCTGTTTTATATCGAAAGCAAGCTTACTTTGCTCGTCTTATTGCTGATCGTCGGAAGTTCAATTGTTACAACTAAAATTGCGAATAAAAACAAACAGATTTCTGAACAAAACCAATATGAACTAGGTGTCTTGAATAATCGGATGGAAGAAATCTTAGCTGGTAATCTAGTAGTCAAAACATTCAATCAGCAAGCTCGTGCAGAGGCTTCTATACATGAAGTAAACAAAAAACAATACAATGCTTTTAAACGTGCTCAATTTATGAACTTTGCCATCTATCCGGCAATCCGTTTCATCAATCAACTTGCCTTCATCATAAGTGCGGTATTCGGTGCTATACTCGTTCTTTCTGGCGGTGTGACGATTGGCTTCTTACAAGCTTACCTTCAGTACATCAATCAGATCTCTGAACCAATTTCCACTGCTTCTTATGTGATCAACTCGATCCAATCCGCAATGGCTGCAATCGAAAGGATCTTTGAAATATTAGATGAAACAGATGAAATTCCGGACCTACCAGAAGCAAAACTTTTGGAAGAACCGAAAGGAAAAATAGCTTTCAAAAATGTACAATTTGGTTACACATCAGATAAAATATTGATGAATCAAGTTGATTTTTCAGTAAAACCAAAACAAACTGTGGCGATTGTTGGCCCAACTGGTGTAGGAAAAACGACTTTAGTTAATCTGCTGATGCGTTTTTATGAACTGAATAAAGGAAAGATCGAATTTGACGGCTGCGATATTACTAAGCTTTCGCGTGGAGAACTACGCCGTTCTTTTGGGATGGTCTTACAAAATACCTGGCTGTTTGAAGGAACAGTGGCCGATAATATTGCCTATGGGAAAATGGATGCCACGAGAGAACAAATTATCGAAGCGGCTGAAATCGCGCAATGTGATCACTTTATTCGAACACTGCCAGAGGGATATGATACAATCATCTCTAGCGAAAATGGTACGTTATCTCAAGGGCAGCTACAATTATTAACAATTGCACGGGTCATTCTGGCAAATCCCCCTGTCGTTATTTTAGATGAAGCAACTTCTAGTGTAGATACACGAACAGAAGCATTGATCCAGCAAGCAATGGAGGCTGTGACAAAAGACAGGACAAGTTTTGTCATTGCCCACCGTTTGTCAACGATTGAAAATGCAGATATGATCCTTGTAATGAAAAACGGCGATATCGTCGAAAAAGGAACGCATTCTGAATTACTCCAAGCACCAACGCTTTATGCTAGCCTTTATAATAGTCAATTTCAGGTAGCATAGCCAAAAGAGCGTGGGACAAAAGTAAAGAACACTTTTGTCTCACGCTCTAAACACGTATAAAAGGCGGAAGCAATTCTGATGGCTTTCATGAGTTTTTTTAACGTAGCTTTTCTAAATGCAGCTACGTTTCTTGTTTCTTTTGTCATCATGACTTTTTTCACCCCTCATTTTCAACGACTTTTTCATGAACAGCCGTTTGAATTACCAAAAAACGTGGAGTAAAGCGGCATTTTGTTCACTCTTTCTTTGTCTTTTTTAGGTTATATTATTGTCAAGAACATGAAACGAAGTATAGGAGGATTTAAATAGTGAAAGGATGTGGAACGATCATCAAGATCATCGTTCCACATCCTTTTTTAACCATATTAATTATTAAAGATCTTAGGGCCTTTTCTCATGTTTTTACGATCATTTTTAGGTGTTTCCATTTGTTTGGATCGACCTCCACCTTGTTTCTTTTTGATCAATTCTTTCATTTTTTCTTTTTGGTCCATTTTTATTCTCCTTTAACGAATGAAGCGACTAATTCGATATGATGGGTTTGTGGGAAAAGATCTACAGGCTGAACTTTCTTCACGGCATAACCTGCTTCTGCAAATAACTTAGCATCTCTTGCAAAAGTTGCCGGATTACATGAGATATAGACGATTCGTTCTGGTGACATTTCGATTGCTGATTCAATAAAATGATGATCTAATCCTTTTCGTGGAGGGTCAACTACGATCACAGATGGTTTGATTCCTTTTTCTTGCCATTTTTTCATGACTTTTTCTGCTTGTCCGACTTCATAATAAACATTTTCGATTTTATTATTTAAAGCATTGAATTGTGCATCTTCAATTGCTTCTGGAATAACTTCCATCCCATACACCTTATCCACTTTGTCTGCTAAAGACAAGCCAATCGTACCTATTCCTGAATAAGCGTCAATCACAATGTCTTTTTTATCTAACTCAGCAAACTTGATGGCTGTTTGGTACAGATACTCTGCTTGTTGAGTATTTACTTGATAAAATGACTTTGCTGAGATTCGATAGGTTTTTCCTAATAGCTGATCTTCGATATAGTCTCTGCCATATAAAACTTTTTCTTTGTCTCCTAAAATCACATTTGTTTTTTCTTCATTGATATTTTGGATGACCGAAACCACTTCTGGCAATTCTTCATGAATGGCTTCAGCAATTTCCTTGGATTTAAAGAATTTTTCTTTACGAGTAACTAAAACGACCATCATTTCATGGGAATAATGACCACGACGTATAATGATGTGACGAAGCTGTCCTTCATTTTTTTCTTCATTATATCCTCGTACTTGGAACCGTTGCAAGATATCTCTGACTACTTTGATTGCTTGATCGATGACAGGATCTTGGATATAAAAATCTTCGATAGGGACTAGATCATGGCTATTCTTTTTGTAAAAACCGGTGGCTAACTGTCCATCGATACGGCGAACAGGGATCTGTGCTTTATTACGGTAGCCGAATGGTTCTGCCATTCCGACAGTTGGAAGTACAGGAATTTCTGACATCTTAGCAATCTTCGCCATTACATGCTCTACTTGTTTTTGTTTGAAAACAAGCTGTTGTTCATACTTCAAATGGGCTAAAGGTGCGATACCTGTGCGAAGTAGTGCATTGTTTTCTACAGGCTGGCGATCAGGAGATTGTGTAATAAATGTTTCGACTTTCCCATATCCAAACTTATTGCCCGCTTTCACTACTAGTATTTCTACTTCTTCTCCAGGAAGTGCATTTTCGATAAATAATGGATAACCATCGATTTTTGCTACCCCCATTCCTTCATAACTCAAGTCGACGATTTCGACTGTATATCGTTCGTTTTTCTTTACTATTTGCTGTTCTGTCATATTTTGCTCCTTTAAGCCTATTTTTCAATCCTACTGAACTCTACTATAAATCAGTTAATTACACAACTAAAACCGGCACTGACCTTACTACGTTCAGCACCGGCTTTTGATTAATTCTTTTGATTAGGTGTTTCGTCTGCTATTTTTCCGTCACCGTCGATATCTTCATCCGTTAAACGTTCGACTTCTTTTACGAATTCTTTGCTGACAACCTCTAATTCTTCTTCATCTGTGCCTGTGATTGCTTCATCAGGAATCTGATCGGTATTGGCAAAGAACTCAATGTGCTGATGAAGATTTTGGAAATGCATCGGTGCTTCCCCGCCATATTCACCATCTAAGTTGATCATTACTGGTCGATTGATATCATCTTCTGTTTCGACGAACAAACTGCTTGTTTTGGTATAGATTACTCTTGGATCATCGACATGTCGACCGCCATTCAGCATGAGTGCCGCAATATGCAAGATCTCAAAGATATTTGCTGTCTTTACAATGATCAAAGAAAACTTGCCATCATCCAATTTGGCATCTGGCGCGATCTGTTCGAATCCTCCAACAGAGTTCGTCAGCCCTAGGAAAAACATCGAAGCATTTCCGATATATTCCCCTTCATCATACTTCAAGCGCATTTTGATTGGCTTTACTCGAGGTAGCATCTCTGCTCCTTTCGCAAGGTAGGCAAGATAACCAAAAATACTCTTTAGTTCTGATGGAACTTCATAAGTCAATTCTGTCAAATAGCCGCCTGCAGCGATATTGATGAAGTAACTGCTATCAGAAAGACCGATGTCCATTTTTACTGTTTGGTGTTTTTTTATTACTTCTGCTGCTGCTTTAATATTATCTCTAGGAATTTTTAATGCTCGAGCATAGTCGTTCGTCGTACCGGCTGGGATAATGGCCATTTTAGGACGGTGTTCAAGCGGAGCGATCCCATTGACCACTTCGTTGATCGTTCCGTCGCCCCCAGCTGCCACTACTAGATCAAAACCTAGTTCTGCAACTCTGCGTGCTTCATTCTTGGCTGAATCAGGTTCTGGTGTAGTGGCATAGGCGCTAGCTTCAAATCCTGCTTCTTCTAATGCCTGCAGGATATCCGCCAAATTTTTTTTCAATAATTCTTTTCCCGAGGTAGGGTTATAAATTACGCGTGCTTTTTTCATTTTCAGCCTCTAGCGTTTCGCTAATTCATCTTTAAGCAGCTTGTTCACGACACCAGGATTTGCTTGCCCTTTAGTTGCTTTCATGATTTGACCGACTAGGAAGCCAACCGCACGATCTTTTCCATTTTTGTAATCATCGACAGATTGTTGATTGTTATCCAAGATTTCATTAATGATTGGAAGAAGTTTGCTAGGATCAGATAATTGTACCCAACCATTTTTCTCAACAACTTCTTGCGCTTCTCCGCCATTTGTGATCAATTCACGGAAGACTTTTTTGGCGATTTTTGAGCTGATCGTTCCATCGGCGATCAAACGAATCATTCCTGCTAAGTTCTCAGGTGTCAATTTTGTCTCAGCTAATTCCAGTTTCTCACTGTTTAAGTAAGCAGAAACTTCACCCATCAACCAGTTAGATGCTTGCTTGGCATCTGCACCATTTTCCAAAACAGCTTCAAAGAAATCAGACATTTCTTTTGTAAGTGTCAATACCATTGCGTCATACTCTGGAAGACCAAATTCACGGATATAGCGTTCGCGACGAGAAGCTGGCATCTCAGGTAAACTAGCTTTTACTTTTTGAATCCATTCGTCATCGATCACGAATTTCGGAATATCAGGCTCTGGGAAATAACGATAATCACTAGAACCCTCTTTCACACGCATCAAAACTGTTTTATTCGTTGTTTCGTCAAAACGGCGTGTTTCTTGTTGGATTTCTCCTCCTGAAAGAAGAACTTTTGCTTGACGTTTTTCTTCAAAAGCTAAACCTTTTTTCACGAAAGATAAAGAGTTCAAGTTTTTCAATTCTGCTTTCGTACCGAATTCTTCTTGTCCATAAGGGCGGAGAGAAATATTCGCATCACAACGCATAGAACCTTCTTCCATTTTCACATCGCTGACTTCTGTAAATTGGATGATTGAACGCAATGCTTCTAGATAAGCGTATGCTTCTTCTGGCGAACGCATATCAGCTTCAGAAACGATTTCGATCAAAGGCGTGCCTTGTCGGTTCAAATCAACGTAAGAATAGCCGCCGATACCATGCATGTTTTTCCCAGCATCTTCTTCTAAATGGACCCGTTCGATCCGGATTTTTTTCTTCTTGCCTTCTACTTCGATTTCGATCCATCCGTCATGACCGATTGGTTGATCAAATTGGGAAATTTGATATGCTTTCGGATTATCTGGGTAAAAGTAATTTTTCCGGTCAAAATGAGTATCTTTAGAGATTTCGCAGTTTAATGCCAAAGCGGCTTTCATCCCGAATTCCAGCGCAGCTTTATTCATTACTGGTAGCACGCCTGGATAACCCCAGTCGATCACGTTTGTATTGCTGTTTGGTTCTGCACCAAAATGAGCTGGCGCTGGAGAGAAAATTTTTGAGTTGGTTTTCAACTCGACGTGGACTTCTAGTCCAATGACTGTTTCAAAATTCATTCGTCTTTCCCTCCTAAAATAGCTGGTTGTTGTGTGTGGAATTCTGTTGCTTGTTCAAACGCATATGCCGCTTGATACATCGTTTTTTCATCAAAATAATTACCGATGATCTGCAATCCAACTGGTAATCCTTCTGACAATCCTGCCGGTACAGACATACCTGGAAGTCCAGCCAAGTTGACAGGGATCGTTAAGATGTCACTCATGTACATCGTGATTGGATCGTTGATGTTCTCACCGATTCCGAATGCCACTGTTGGTGAAGATGGTCCGATGATCAAGTCATAATCTGCAAAGACTTTTTCAAAATCTCGTTTGATCAATGTACGGACTTGTCCTGCTTTTTTGAAGTAAGCGTCATAATAGCCCGCACTTAATGAGAATGTACCTAACATGATACGGCGTTTTACTTCTTCACCGAATCCTTCTGAACGTGAGTTGACATATACATCATCCAATGATTTCACGTTTTCAGAGCGATAACCATAGCGGATACCATCGAAACGCTGCAAGTTGGAACTTGCTTCTGATGAGGCAATGATATAATAAACAGCCACACCGTATTTTGAATGAGGTAAGCTGACTTCTTCCACAACAGCACCTAATGAACGGAATGTTTCTGCTGCTTTCAATACAGCTTCTTTTACGCCAGAGGCCACACCTTCGCCTAAGTATTCTTTAGGTAAAGCAATCTTCATTCCTTTGATGTCACCGGTCAGTCCCTCTGCAAAGTCAGGAACTGAAACGCCTGAAGAAGTACCGTCTTTTTCGTCATAACCACTGATAGCTGTCAATGCTAATGCGTTATCTTTCACCGTACGGGTCATTGGTCCGATTTGGTCAAGAGATGAAGCAAAGGCAATCAAGCCAAAACGTGAGACACGGCCATAAGTAGGTTTCATTCCTACAATGCCGTTGAAAGCTGCTGGCTGGCGGATACTTCCCCCGTATCACTACCTAAAGAAACTGGGATTTGTCCAGCTGCTACTGCTGCTGCAGAACCACCGGAAGAGCCCCCAGGTACTTTTGTTTGGTCCCAAGCATTTTTTGTTTTCTTGAAATAAGAAGTTTCTGTACTTCCGCCCATAGCAAATTCATCCATGTTTAGTTTTCCAACAGGGATCATATCTGCTTGATAGATTTTATCCATGACCGTTGCATCATAAATTGGTTCAAAATTGTAAAGAATCTTAGATGCAGCGGTTGTCAAGATATCTTTTGTTACGATATTATCCTTGATCCCAATCGGAATTCCAGCAAGGATGTTGCTTTCATCAATACCTTTTTCATCTAAAGCTTTTGCCTGTTCCAATGCTTTTTCTTCATTCAATGTGATGAATGCTTCGATCTCAGGCTCTGTTTCTTTGATTCGTTCAAATGTTGCTTTTGTCAAATCTTGTACAGTGATTTCTTTCGATACAAGCATACGATGCAGTTCTTCTAGAGAACGATTGTGTATTTTTGTCATTATGCGCCAGCCTCCCCATTATCGATGATTGCGGGTACTTTGATAAAGCCGTCTTCTGTTTCCGGCACATTTTTCAATAATTCATCACGGTTCCATCCAGCTTGCGCCCGATCTTGTCGCATCACGTTTACTGTTTCGACAACATTCGACGTAAATGGAACACCTTCCGTATCTACTTCTTCCAGCATTTCCACCATATCGATGATTTTACCTAATTGGTCGGTAAAACTTGCAAGTTCTTCATCTGCGAACGCAAGTTTTGCTAATTTGGCAACGTGTTTCACTTGTTCTTCACTAATCGCCATACTACCCCTTCTTTCTAAACGAGTTAAAAACTTTGCTCTCTATTTTAACATAAGAGTGCTCTGTCTGAAATTATTTATTGAAATTTGTCTGAAAAAACTCAATATTTATTCTTTTGCTGAGTGGCTTTTAGCCAATGCTTCTGCCATTTGATCTTCTGTCCAAACTTCGATTCCTAATTCTTGTGCTTTGGTTAGCTTGCTGCCAGCATCTTCTCCTGCTACCACGATATCTGTTTTTTTCGATACGCTACCAGTCACTTTCCCGCCAAGATTTTCGATCGTCTCTTTTGCTTCTTCACGAGTCAATCGTGTTAGTTTACCAGTAAGGACTACTGTTTTTTCTTTAAAAGGCGACTCGACTTCTTGCAATTGGGTACTTCGAAGCCCTTTGTATTCGAAGTTGACGCCTGCTTGTTTTAATTCATTCATCAATTCATGGACTTCTTCGTTACTAAAATAAGTGACTACACTGTCGGCAATGATATCACCGATCGTATCAAGCGCAATAATCGACTCATAGTCGCTTCTACTCAATGTCTCTAGATCACCGAAATGTTCTGCTAAAATTTTTGCTGCTTTCGCTCCGACATGTCGGATTCCTAACCCAAAAATCAATCGCTCGACCGAATTATCTTTGCTGTTGTCAATTGCTGTCAAAATATTATTTGCTGATTTTTCTTTTATTTTGTCCAACGTCAATAACTCTTCTTCTGTCAATTTATAAAGATCAGCAACATCTGCGACTAGTTTTTTGTCATACATCTGTTCAAGCACACGTGGGCCCAATCCGTCGATATTCATCGCATTTCTTGAGACAAAGTGGTTCAAGCCTTCTTTCATTTGAGCAGGGCATTTAGGATTGATGCACCGTAGCGCTACTTCTTCATCCAAATGGACAAGTTCACTTCCACAAACTGGGCAATGTGTAGGTAATTGGTATTCTTCGCTGTCTTTAGGTCGTTTATCCAACACGACTTGCGAAACTTCTGGAATGATATCTCCCGCTTTATAAATCAGAACTGTATCTTTCAAGCGGATATCCTTCAACTTGATATAATCCCCATTATGCAGACTGGCACGGCTTACTGTCGTTCCTGCTACTCGGACAGGCGTCATGATTGCCGTTGGTGTCACTACCCCCGTTCGTCCGACTGTCCATTCGATGTTTTCGATCAGTGTTTCAACTTCTTCTGGGGGAAACTTATAAGCTGTTGCCCATCGTGGTGCTTTGACAGTAAAGCCAAGTTGATCTTGCAACGAGAACTCATTCACTTTGATGACGATCCCATCAATCTCATAGGGCAAATCTACACGTTTATCATGATATTCCTCAATGTATGCCCATACTTCATCAATCGAATGACATAGACGTTTTTCCCGATTCGTGTGGAATCCTATTTTTTCTAGCTCTTCTAGTGCATCATACTGTGTTTTTGCTTCCATAGAACCGAAATCAGCTACTGTGTATAAAAAAGTATCCAGATTTCTTTTCGCTGTGATTTTAGAATCTAACTGACGCAAGGAACCGGCTGCGGCATTCCGAGGATTCGCAAAGATATCTTTTCCCTCTGCTTCTCTGTCTTGATTCAATTGAACAAATGACCGTTTTGGCATGAAACATTCGCCTCTTACTTCGATGTTCATCGGTTCTTTTAATTTGATTGGGACTGATCGGACAGTCTTTAGGTTTTCAGTGATGTTTTCTCCTACAGTCCCATCCCCACGAGTCGCTCCTCTAACGAAGTTCCCATCTTCATAACGCAAAGAGACGGAAAGACCATCTATTTTTAGTTCGCAGCAATAGTCGACTACACGTCCCACTGCTTTTTGTACACGTTGATCAAAAGCTATCAGTTCTTCTTTGCTGAAAACGTCGTTCAAACTGTAAAGCGGAATATCATGAGTGACTTTTTCAAAACCTTCTAATACTTTTCCGCCTACTCGTTGAGTGGGAGAATCAGACGTGATCAAATCAGGATATTGTTCTTCGATTGCTACTAATTCTGCGTATTCTTTATCATAAACATAGTCTTCCACTGTTGGTTTATCTTCTACGTAGTATTCACGAGACCATTGGTTCAATCTTGTACGAAGTTCTTCTGCTCGTTTAGCAGCTTCGTCAATCGTCATTTCATGTTCCATCATTTACCCTCCACTACTAAGCTTTTTCAATTGGCGCAAAGGCAGCCAAAAGACGTTTTACTCCTTGACTTGGGAAAGCCACATCTAGTTCTAGATCCTTCGACGTCCCACTTACTCGGACGACTGTTCCTAGGCCCCATTTTTTGTGTTTGACTTTATCTCCAGGTTTCCAGCTGTTCTTTTCCCCTCCAGTGGCACTTTTAGAGGAAACAACCGCTGTCTCTGGCTGTTTATAGCTATATGCTGTTTTTTTTGCGAATACAGGTGTTTTTTTAGGCGTAGGACGCATGCCCTCGATTTCTAGCAATTCTTGATCGATTTCTTCTACAAAACGAGAAGGACGGTTATATTGCGTCCGTCCATATAATGTTCTGGAGAAAGCATTGGTTAAATACAACGCTTCTTCTGCTCGCGTGATTCCTACATAAGCGAGACGACGTTCTTCTTCCAGTTCGCTTTCTTCCATCAATGCTCGAGATAAAGGAAAAACACCTTCTTCTAGACCAATCAGGAATACAACTGGGAATTCTAATCCTTTGGCTGCATGCAACGTCATCAATGTCACTTGCGAAGCGTCTTCTTCTAAATTGTCAATGTCAGAAACAAGTGCCAGATCGTTCAAGAAGACCGTTAGTTTTTCTTCTGGTGCATCAGCATCTTCTTCATTTTGCTGTTCGAACTGCTTATCGAATTCTTGTGTGACCGTTAAAAATTCCTCCAGGTTTTCGATACGCGCTTGTGCTTCTAATGTATTTTGGATTTTTAAATCTTCCAGGTATCCGCTACGATCCAAAACCTCTTTCGTCAATTCTGTCACTGTCAAGTATGGGATCATCTGCGTGACTTCTTGAATCATCTCTCCAAATGAACCTAATTGCTGGCCTGCTTTTCCACCGATATTTGCCAGTTCCACATTTTGGGCTGCTTCAAGCAGTGGCCATTCATGGAGAGAAGCAAAACTGCGTAGTTTTTCGATAGATCCTGGTCCGATGCCTCGTTTGGGCGAATTAACGATACGCTCAAAACTGATTGAGTCTTGAGGATTTGCCAGCACATTTAAATACGCTAAAATATCTTTGATTTCTTTCCGATCGTAGAATTTGTGCCCTCCAACCATTTTATAAGGAATATTTGCTTTCAACAAGGTTTCTTCCATCACACGAGATTGTGCGTTCGTCCGGTACAAAATGGCAAAGTCGCCGTAATTCCGATGATTGCTTCGAATCTCTTCTTGCATCCGGTCTACGATAAAACGGGTTTCGTCTCGTTCATTATCTGCACGATAGTAAGTGATCTTGTTTCCTTCTTTGTTTTCTGTCCACAAGTTTTTTGGTTTTCGATTGCTATTGTTTTCAATGACTTGGTTTGCCGCGCTAAGAATGTTTTTCGTGGAGCGATAGTTTTGTTCCAGCAAAATCACTGCAGCATCTGGATAATCTTTTTCGAAATCCAAGATGTTCTGCATATCTGCACCGCGCCAGCCGTAGATACTTTGATCTGCATCTCCCACTACGCATAGATTTCTAAATCTACCTGCCAATAAATTGACCAACGTATACTGTGCGTGGTTTGTATCTTGATACTCATCTACATGAATATAATGGAATTTGTTTTGATAATATGTGAGTGAATCAGGATGTTCTTCAAATAACCGGATCGTATTCATGATCAGGTCGTCAAAGTCCATACATTGATTGTATTGAAGCTCTTTTTGATAAGCAGCGTAACATTTTGCCACAATCTCTTCGTAATAACTGCCTTGCATTTTTGCAAAATCTTGAGGGGTCTGCAAGCTATTTTTTGCTTGGGAGATTGTTCCTAATATGCTGCGAGGATCATATTTTTTCGGGTCAATGTTCAGTTCCTTCAGTATCCGTTTCATCAAGGTCAGCTGTTCAGAAGAGTCGATGATCGTAAAGTTCCGGTTATACCCGATAAAATCAACATCTCTTCTTAAAATACGCACACACATTGAGTGAAAAGTCGATACCCAGACATCTTCGCCCCCAGATGCGAGAATCGCATTGACACGTTCTTTCATTTCTTTTGCAGCTTTATTGGTAAAAGTAATCGCTAGGATGTTCCAAGGATTGACTTCTTTTTCCTCAATCAAATAGGCAATGCGATGCGTCAACACTCTCGTCTTTCCACTTCCCGCACCTGCCATCAGCAATAATGGTCCGTCAGTGTGAAGAACAGCTTCTTTCTGACGGGGTTCATCCCGTTTAATAATTCAGCTTTGGATGACATTAACAACATCCTTTCTTTTATCAATCTTGTTAATTATAGCATTTTCTTGGCTTTCATTAAACTAGCTAATTCAAAATCATTTGTTTCTTTTTATGGATTTCTTCTTGTCAATTCGTTGATTTCGCGCTAAATTAAAAGAAAGCGAGGCGTTTGAATGGAAAAAAAAGGAAAAATCAAGAAATTAGATAAAACTCAGATATATTTTATTCTAAAAGGAATATTCGTTGGACTACTGACAGGAATCGTGGTTAGCCTGTTTCGTTTATCGATCGAAAAGTTAGGCGATTTTGTTCGAAGCATCTATGAAATAAGTCGGGAACAGCCGATTTACTTAGTTGGCATGGCTACTTGCTGCATCCTTGCAGCATTTTTTGTGGGTTATCTGGTCAAAAATGAACCGGATATCAAAGGAAGCGGGATTCCACAAGTAGAAGGACAGCTTCGAGGGGAATTATCAATGAACTGGTTCTCTGTTTTATGGAAAAAGTTCATTGGTGGTGTACTTTCAGTTGGCGCAGGACTTTTTCTAGGTCGAGAAGGCCCTTCTATACAGCTTGGTGCAGCTATCGGACAAGGAGCTGGACAATTGTTTCGGAGTCCATCTTCAGAAGAAAAGATTTTGATTTCTAGCGGAGCAAGTAGCGGACTTGCAGCAGCATTCAATGCTCCTATCGCAGGATTACTCTTTGTTTTAGAAGAAATCCATCACTCCTTCTCTCCTCTTGTTTGGCTGACATCTTTTGCTTCGGCCATCACAGCTAACTTTGTCTCTCTTTATTTTTTTGGCTTAAGACCAGTTTTATATCTAGGGGATCTTCCTTCTTTGCCGTTGAAATATTATGGTTCTTTGGTGGTATTAGGCGTACTTCTAGGCGTCTTAGGTTTTATTTATCAAAAGGTCCTGCTAGCATTGCCAAAATTTTACAACCGATTGCCTTTACCAGCTTATTTTCATGGATTCGTTCCTTTCTTGCTGATTTTGCCGATTGGTTATTTATGGCCTAGTACGCTAGGCGGAGGCAATCAAATCGTTTTAGCTTTTGGACATGCTTCATTGCCAATCATTATGATTATCGGTTTGTTTGTTCTTCGATTCGTTTTTTCCATGATTTCTTATGGTGGTGGTCTTCCAGGAGGGATTTTCCTTCCGATATTGACATTGGGGGCTTTAATCGGTAGCTTTTATGGAAACATCATGGTTGATTTCGGGATGGATCCAATCTACATCAAGGATTTCGTCGTGATTGCCATGGCTGGTTATTTCACAGCAATTGGGAAAGCACCGCTGACAGCAATTATTTTAGTGACAGAAATGGTTGGCTCTCTCAATCATCTGATGCCTTTAGGGTTGGCTGCTCTTGTTGCTTATATCGTCAATGATCTTCTCGGAGGGAATCCGATCTACGAATCATTGTTGGAACGTTTACTTGGAAACAATCAGACCGCCGCTCTTAAAGGCGCAAGGACAACTTTTGATTTTCCAGTAACGGCAGAGAGTTCTTTAGACGGATTAATGGTACGGGACTTCAATTGGCCTAAAAATATGCTGCTAATCTCTATACGCAGAGGAAATCAGGAAATCTTGACTCACGGCGATACGATCATGAATGTAGGAGATATTTTGGTAATCTTGACTGATGAAGCAAACTTACCAAGAATCAAGCAAGAAATCGAGGCTAAATCTTCGATCACAAATTTGAAGCAATCATTTTAACGTACCGGGAAGAACTATTTTATGGCACAACAACTATTCATCTATACTACTTTTACTCTACAAAAAAAGAAGAGGCTGGATTTCCCCAGTCTCTTCTTTTTATTTCTATGCTTCTGCTACTGCAGGAGCTTTTCTCAATAAACCATAAATCACACCAGAGACGACTGCTCCGATAGCAATAAACACCAAATACATGATTGGGTGACTCAGTAAGAATACAACAAAAATTCCGCCATGAGGAGCCAGTAATTTGATTCCGAAAGCACCGACTAATCCGCCAGTTAAAGCAGAACCAATAATAAAACTTGGAATGGCACGAATCGGGTCAGCTGCTGCAAATGGAATCGATCCTTCCGTGACAAACGAAAGTCCCATCACGATGTTCGTCAAACCAGCATCTTGATCTGTTTTGCTGAATTTATTTTTGAATAAACGTGTAGCAACGAAAATCGCCAATGGAGGGACCATTCCTCCAGCCATAACAGAAGCCATCACAACACTTCCGCCAGTGGCAACAGTCGTAGCTAAAGTTGCTGTACCAAATACATAAGCGGCTTTGTTGATTGGACCGCCTAAATCTGCCGCCATCATTCCAGCTAATAATGCACCAAGTAAAGCAGCATTCGAACCACTCATACTTGTCAAGAAACCGTTCAATGCATCATTGATTGCTTTCATAGGGACATTGACTAGCAACATCAGGAAACCAGTAATCAGTAAGCCAAACACTGGATAAAAGAGGATCGTTTTGATTCCATCCAATGATTTTGGTAAGTTCTTGAATAATTTACGTAAAAATACGATGACATAACCAGCCAAGAATCCACCAATCAGTGCGCCTAAGAATCCTGCGCCACCTGTATTAGCTAATGCACCAGCAGCAAATCCAACAATCAAACCAGGACGGTCGCCGATACTTGAAGCAATAAATCCAGCTAATACCGGTAACATGAACCCAAATGCAGCTTGTCCGATTTGGTTGAACCAGCTAGCAGCTTGATTGTAGTTCCCCAGATTCGATAACTGGTCATGCGGCACGCCAATAAATTGGTCAATCATGAAAGAAAGAGCAATAGCGATTCCTCCACCAATAACGAATGGTAACATGTGTGATACGCCATTCATCAAATCTTTATAGATTCTTTGTCCAACAGTACCATCCGCGTTTCCTTCTTCTGAACTATTTTCTTTTCCGTCACCATGGAATACTGGTGCAGTACCACTAAGGGCTAGATTGATCAACTCTTCTGGTTTACGGATACCATCACTGACTGGACGATTGATCAATTCTTTTCCGTCAAAACGGTTCATCTCTACTTTTTTGTCTGCTGCAACGATCACGCCTTCTGCACGAGCGATGTCTTCAGCAGTCAATCGGTTTTTGATTCCTTCTGAACCGTTCGTTTCGACTTTGATCTCCACTCCCATTTCTTTCGCTTTTTTCTTCAAAGCATCTTCTGCCATGTAAGTATGAGCGATTCCTGTTGGGCAAGCTGTAACGGCAACAACGAATTTTCTTTCTGGATGAGCAGAAGCTTCTGCAGCTTGTGTATCTTGTTCTGCTTTTTCTTCTGCTTCTTTTTGCTCTTCAGCTGTTTGGAACAAGTCTTGGACTTCTTCTGGTGTACTTGCTTCTTTTAATTTCGCTACAAAATCTGCATCAATCAGCAATCGAGATAGTGCTGCTAATGCTTGCAAGTGTGTGTCGTTCGCGCCCTCTGGAGCTGCGATCATGAAAAACAGATAAGTTGGCTGTCCGTCTAATGCTTCATAATCTACTCCTTTTTGGCTTTTTGCAAATAAAACTGTTGCTTCTTTGACTGCACTATTTTTCGCGTGAGGCATGGCGATTCCGTCACCAAGACCTGTAGAGGTTTGTGCTTCACGAGCTAGAATTCCTTCTTTATATGTGTCGATATCGGAAATCCGGCCGGCATCAAACATTTTTTGGACCATTTCATCGATCGCGCCTTTTTTATCAGTCGCTTGCAAATCCATGATCATTGCTTCTTTGACCATTAAATCCTTGATATTCATGATTATCCTCCTTGAAACTAATCAATTTTTGTGATTTCAACTTCTGGCAATAACTCATCAATCAGTTCGCGATCTGCCAAGTCATCAGAAAAAGCCGTTGCGCTTCCACAAGCAACTCCCCATTTAAAGGCTTCGATCGGATCTTTTGTCCGACTGTAAGCACCAATAAAACCGGCGATCATTGAATCCCCTGCACCTACTGAATTTTTCAACGGGCGAACCAATACATTCGTTTTATAAGTTCCTTGTTCTGTAAAGAGCAAAGCGCCATCTCCAGCCATTGAGATCAGCACATTCTGTGCCCCTTCAGCTAGTAATTTTTTCCCATACGGAATGATTTCTTCTACAGATTGGAAGGTTGTATTGTAAAGCTCAGCTAATTCGTGATTGTTTGGTTTGATCAACAACGGTTTCTTAACAAGTGCATTCTTTAGATCATCACCTGTTGTATCGATTACGAAATCTGCACCTTTTTCTCGAATGATATCAATCAGTTCTTGATAAAATCCTTTTCGTAGGCTGGCTGGCGCGCTTCCTGACAATACGACGATATCTCCTTGTTCTACTTTCCCTAGCGCTTGCTTCAATTCATTGATTTCTTCATCTGAAATAGCTGGACCTAAACCGTTAATTTCAGTTTCAGTATCTGATTTTAGTTTGATATTGATTCTTGTATCTTCTTGCACGTGTGTGAACAAAGATTTGATTTGTTCTTTTTCAAGCCACTTCGAAATAAATTCGCCAGTGAATCCTCCTAAAAACCCTAGTGCTGTAGATTGAGAATCGATCCGTTTCAAAATACGGGAAACATTGATCCCTTTTCCTCCAGGCAATTTGAAGTCTTCTTTCATCCGGTTCAAATCACCTAGTTTTAACCCATCTACGCGTACAATATAATCAATTGATGGATTAAGTGTTACTGTGTAAATCATTGTATTGCCTCCTTAATTGTTGTCTTTTCACGGAATTCATTGATGAATTCTAATGGACAACGCTCGGTTATGATCGTGGCTGCTTCCAAAGGTGCAACAGAGGTGAAAGACAACTGGCTGAATTTAGTATGATCAATCAATACAAAGGTCTCTTCTGAATTTTTCATGGCTAAACGTTTAACTGCTGCTTCTTCTGGATCCGGAGTCGTGAATCCTTGTTCGATGTGTGCACCGTTCATTCCCATAAACGCTTTATTGAAATGAAAATGTTTTAGTTGTTCTATCGCATTAGATCCTAAAACAGCATTGGTTGACAGCTTGATCGTTCCACCTAAAATGATCGTAGCAAGCTCCAAATCGACTAAATTTGCCGCATGTTGAACGGAATTTGTCACCACTGTGATTTGTTTTCCTTGTAAAAAAGGAATCATTTCTAAAGTAGTCGAGCCAGCGTCTAAATAGATGACATCTTCGTCATTAATGGTTTCAGCTGCCAATTTGGCGATCTGCTGTTTTTCATGAACGTTTTTGAGTGATTTTTCACTCATATTCTGCTCAAAATTCAATAATTGCTCTTTCTTAGCGCCGCCATGGACTCTTTCTAGAAACCCACCATTCTCCAACTCTTGCAAATCACGCCTTATCGTTGATTCTGAAGCATTCAAAAGGTTTACAAGATCTTGTGATTTCACGATTTTCTGCTGTTCAAGCAAGTCTAGGATTTTTTGTCTGCGTTCCTCTGTAAGCATTTTCACGGTCACCTCAATACAAATAATAGCATATTTTTTTTAGACTCGCAACACAAATCAGTCAAAAACGTTCACAAAAATTATAAATCAGTCAAAAAAATAAAAAACCAGTCTTTTTTTGACTGGTTTCCTACTTTACTTGACTATTATCAAACTATTTTATCGTTTGTTATTTTCGCTTCTTGTTTTTTTCATATAAACAGTAGCAGGTTTTCTTTCCTTATGAAGAAGGTAATAATAAAGTCCCATCCCACCAAACATAACCAAGAAACCGATGACTGATCGAATAGGAAAATTAGGAACAAAAAAAAGACAGACGGATAATAATGATGCTGGAACCATGATTCGATAATAAAGTTGTTTATCCATTTTCTTCACCTCATATTTTTTGTAAAGTAATCAATTGTTCTAATTCGCGATAATCTAAAAACTGCACACGCAGATGCTTCTCGCCTTTCTTGACATCAAATTGGACACTACGCCGTTTTTTCTTTATTCGTTTGAAGGCAATATCAGAGAGTCTGTGTTTGATTTCCTTTAACGGTAAATCCGGAAGTGCTTCAGAAGGAACATAGATTCTTAATGATAAAAGATAATCTTGATATTTCTCATCTGTTACCTCTACTTCTAGATATTCCCTGATGTAATAACAATACGCTTCGATTCCATTGTCCAAAGCAACAGTCGGATCGATGATCTTATAGCACATCATTCGCGCGCGATTCTCGTCAACCCAAGGAAAATACGCCTGAGCATTCAGTGTTCCGCGGACACGTCTTTCTTTATAATTTCCTCCTTGAATTTCATAACTTTTCGTTACAAAGAACGAGGCATTTTTTTTGGGAACAGGTTGCATTTGCGCATTTTGATACTGGACAGATTGAATCGTATGATCAGTATAAATGTATTCAACAAATGGTGGTTTCAACAATCCCACGCCGTTATCCCAAGCAAGGTGGTCAAACCCAAGCTGGTCTCTAAAATAGGATTGGAATAGCTGATTGTTTGTTTTTTGCCAATTGAATGGGTCTCGATAAAGCTGGATATATATGACTTCATTATCTAATTCTTTCACTTTTTCTACTTGTTGTGTATCGAGAAAAATCGGTTTTGGGATAATCTGATGGTAATAGTGACTGTAATACATTTCCCAGCATGAGGTAAAACATAAGCCTTGATAAAAAAGATCGTAGCCTGGAAATTGATTGCAATCCACTACTACGTCGCCATTTTTCTGTTTCATTTTAGGTAAACGCTCGATTTCATCCATCGTCTCAAACAGCAGCCGCTGGGTGATCTCTTTTGTATTGTGATAGATAAACTCGCTATACGCTCTCATATAAGCAAACACACCATGGGCAATCATTTTTTTCTGAATGAAATCTCGAATCAAAAACTGGTTTTCTTTGAAAACAGAGATAGACAATACATTTTTTATCAACAATTGATTGCCTTCCAAACGAAAACTACACTCGTTCTCGTCATTCCCTACAACTAACCAGCTTTCGTCTCTTACCGATGCGAGCATTATTTTTTCTTGAAGTTTCCTAAGATTATACGGGTCCGCTTGTTGAGTGAAAGAGCGGATAAATGTTGGCTGGATCAACAGACGTGTCAAAACAGCCCAATCGCTTATTTCCTGGTTTTTTTCTTCATCATCTAAGTCTGTGAGCTGGATAGTCATTAATAATTTATCTTCACCAATCATTTTCTCACCTCTTTCAAATCTTTTTATAATTTAATTATAACGAATGATAAAGAAAAACTAAAACTTTTTGTCTTGGAAACCAATTTTAGGTATTACATGGTAAACTAAGTAAAAAAGGAACAAAGAGGTGTTCGCGATGGGATTGAAATTTGAACGTACAGACAATTTAGATAAACTTTTCGAATCATTTGCTGTCGATCCGGAAAAAACAGTTGCGCCAAAAGAAGAAATCGATCGGTTTCTAAAACCGCAACCACAAAAAGAAAAGAAAAAAGACAAGAAACAAAAGTAAGATAAGTTCTGCAAAAAAAAGACTTACCAGCCAAACTTTTATGGAAGAGTTTGACTGGTAAGTCTTTTTTATTCTTTTTATGATTCGATTGCTTGTTCGATTGCTGCCCATGCTTCTTCTTTTCCTTGTTTTGTAACGGAAGAAAAAAGAATAAATGTGTCATTATGATCAAAATCCAATGCTTTTTTGATCTCGCTTTCATGCTTGTTCCATTTACCGCGAGGAATCTTATCTGCCTTAGTAGCAACAACGATCACAGGGATATCATAATACTTCAAAAATTGATACATCTGGATATCTTCTTGAGAAGGCTTATGGCGTAGATCTACTAAAGAAACGACCGCACGTAGTTGTTCTCTGGTCGTTAAATATGTCTCGATCATCTTTCCCCATTTTGCTCGTTCAGTTTTGGATACTTTTGCATACCCGTATCCTGGAACATCGACAAAATGCAACGCATTCTCAATCAAATAAAAGTTCAAGGTCTGGGTCTTTCCAGGCTTACCGGAAGTACGCGCTAAATTCTTTCGATCAATCAATGTGTTGATAAAAGAAGATTTCCCTACATTTGATCTCCCTGCCAGAGCTATTTCCGGCAATTGTGTCTCTGGATATTGTTTTGGTGCCACTGCACTTATGATGATTTCAGCTTGATGGACTTTCATGGTCTCTCTCCTTAAAAAGGTGATGAATAAAGCAAGCGGCTGTCGTAAAAGCCAAAATGACTTTTACGGCAGCCTCTTCTCATCAACCCGCTTTTTTCTCTGAATCTTTATAGATCACTGTTGGCTCACCAGACAATTCAGCTGCTTCTTTGGTAATAATCACTTTTTCGATGTTTTCATTTGAAGGGATATCAAACATCACATCCATCATGATTTCTTCGATGATAGAACGAAGACCTCGAGCACCAGTGTTGCGTTCGATTGCTTTTTTCGCAATAGCTCTCAACGCTTCAGGTTCGAATTCAAGTTCAGTATCATCTAGAGAAAGAAGCTTTTGATATTGTTTGACTAACGCATTTTTTGGCTCAGTCAAGATCCGCACCAGATCATCTGTTGTCAATTTCTCTAAAGCTGCCATAACAGGTAATCGTCCGATAAACTCAGGAATCAATCCGAATTTCAGCAAATCTTCAGGGATGATATGTTGCATGACGCTTTCGTCTTCAGAAAGTTTTTGGTTTTGTGTACCAAATCCAATCGTTTTTTCGCCCATACGGTTTTTCACGATTGTTTCGATACCATCAAACGCCCCACCTACGATGAACAAGATATTCGTCGTATCGATCTGGATAAATTCTTGATGTGGATGTTTACGTCCTCCCTGAGGCGGAACACTTGCAACAGTTCCTTCTAGAATCTTCAGCAAGGCTTGTTGGACACCCTCACCGGAAACATCACGAGTGATGGATACATTTTCGCTTTTACGCGCGATTTTATCGATCTCATCAATATAGATGATCCCTTTTTCTGCACGTTCCACATTGTAATCAGCAGACTGGAGCAATTTAAGTAAAATGTTTTCTACATCTTCACCCACATAACCAGCTTCTGTCAAACTTGTCGCATCTGCGATTGCAAAAGGTACATTCAACGTTTTTGCTAATGTTTGTGCCAAAAATGTTTTCCCTGACCCTGTAGGTCCGATCAAGCAGATATTGCTTTTTTGTAGTTCAACATCATCTGTGTTCTCTTGTGCTTGCTGATTGACACGTTTGTAGTGATTGTATACAGCAACAGCTAACGAGCGTTTTGCGCGATCTTGTCCAATCACGTAGTTATTCAATACTTCAAGAATTTCTAGTGGTTTAGGGACTTCAGTGAATTCGCGTACAGCTTCTTCATAAAATTCTTCATCAATGATTTCTTTACATAGGTCGATACATTCATTACAGATGTAGACCCCTGGACCAGCTACGATTTTTTTCACTTCTTCTTGGGTTTTCCCACAAAAAGAACAGCGTACGGTCTCATTGCTACTTGGATTGTCATACATGGTCTTCACCCCTTAACTTGCAAAAAGTATGCAAGAAACTATCAGAGACTTTACAGTCTTTTATTATCATAACATAGTTTAGTAAAAAGAAAAAGTGTTTAACAAAGGATCGATTGACCTATATCTTTGTATATTTTCACACTTAACAAAAAATAAGGGACTGTGACAACAAACATGTCACAGTCCCTTATTTCATGACCTGTATTACTTAATTTCTATTCTTTTGCTTCTGTCGCTGTACCCGTGATCAATTCGATTGCTTTTTTCATTGTCACATCATGTTCCAGCATATCTTCTGTCAACACGCGTTTGATTTGTTCGATTGGCATGTTGTATGTTTCTGATAATTCTTGGATTTCTGCATTGATTTCTTCTTCTGTTGCTTGAAGATTTTCAGCAGCTGCAATTGCTTCGATCACAAGATTTGTTCTTGTGCGCATTTCTGCTTCACCTTCGAATTGTTTATGCAAGTCTTCTTCTGTAGAACCAGTTAATTGATAGTACATTTCAGGAGAGATACCTTGACGTTGCATGTTGTTCAAGAATTCGTCCATTGAACGATGTACTTCATCATGAACCATCACGTGTGGCAATTCAACGATTTCTGCGTTTTCAACAGCCATACGGATTGCTGCTTCATCTTTTGCATCGTCTGCTGCTTTTTCTTTAGTTTCTACTAATTCTTTGCGATATTTTTCTTTCAATTCGTCTAATGTTGATACTTCGTCATCCACATCTTTTGCGAATTCGTCATCTAATTCAGGCACTTCTTTTGCTTTTACTTCATGGATTGTCACTTTGAAGACTGCTTCTTTTCCAGCAAGATCTTCTGCTTGATAATCTTCTGGGAAAGTTACATTTACATCTAGACTTTCACCTGATTTATGACCAACTAATTGATCTTCAAATCCTGGAATGAATGAACCTGAACCTAATTCAAGTGAGTAATTTTCGCCTTTTCCGCCATCAAACGCTTCGCCATCTACAAAGCCTTCGAAGTCGATTACTACTGTATCGCCATTTTCAGCTGCAGCATCTTCTTTGATAACTAATTCAGCTTGTGCTTCTTGTTCACGTTTGATACGTGCATCCACGTCAGCATCTGTTACTTCACGATCTTGTTTTTCAACAACTAGATCTTTATATTGTCCTAATTTTACTTCTGGTTTCACTGTTACTTCAGCAGTGATTACCCAGTCTTGACCTTTTTCCATGCTTTCAACATCGATTTTTGGTTGAGAAACAGGATCGATACCAGCTTCTTTGACAGCAGCTTCATAAGCTTCTGGTAATACAGCATTCAATGCATCTTCATATAAAGCTTCTTCACCGTACATACGGTTGAATACTTGACGAGAAACTTTTCCTTTACGGAATCCAGGTACGTTCAAGCTTTTTTTCACTTTATTAAACGCAGTTGTTAATCCTTTTTGGATTTCGTCTTGCGCAATCGTAAATTTTAAAACACCATCATTCGTGCCTTTTTTTTCAAATGTTGCAGTCATTTAATTCCCTCCGAGTTTAGAAATTCATTTTATACATCAAAAACGTTTCATGCATACCTTTAAATAGTACACTAACCCTTTCAAATTGTAAACATATTGAATGGGTAGAATCATTGTTTTTCATAGCATTTTTATCTTTTTCACTGATAAAATCTAATGGAAGAAGATCATTTGCTCCAAAATTTTCTCTCGTTTTTTAAAAAAATTTTGTTTTTCATCTTCCGTACCATCATACATCGTTTTTCCTGTACATGCCTCTACAGTCAGTTGAAACCAACGCCTCGGGTCTTCAATGTATGTATCATAGACAGGATAAACGATTGCAGATTGCAACGTAAATTCTTCTTTCAGCACCGAACTAAGTAGCGCATCTTCATTCCCATAATGGTCTGATAACACACACAATTGTTGATAACTTGACTGTTGCTGTGGCTTAGGCAAATCTTTGGGTATAACTTTGACTAGTTTTTCTTCAATCGTCAAATAGAAAACAGGGTTGCATTCATTCAATTGCCTAAGCGTCTCCAGCAATTTTGCCCTCGCTAAAATATGGACCTCTGGTAATACAATCAGTTTACTTGCTGTTTGGATAAACTCATGGTAAGGAAGCTGTTCGATCTCCTCAATAGACGACAGCTGACGTGCTGGTTCCAATGAAGGAAGTTCCTCCGATTTTTTATGGAGCGCCTTGACTTTTTGCCTCTCCATTTGGCCGGATAACTCTTCTGCAAATTGGATTTTTTCAATGATACGCTGCTCAAAAGATTCATAAAAATCTGTACTTGCTATCAATTTTCTAGCATATAAAAAATCTTGTGCACTGATTAACAAGTCAAAATAAAATTCAGCAAACTCCTCGTTTTGAAGATACTGTTTTTCATGTAAGAGTGCTTGTTTCAACGCTTCTTTTTTCTCGTCTAACTCATAAAGACAAAAAACAAGCAGGCTATTAGCCTCAAAGCTTTCTTTCAACTCGTAAGCACGTTGAAATAGTTCTTTTGCCTGCTGATATTGCTGGTTTGCTAGTGCTTGTTGGGCCACTCGCATTAAATTCTCATATTTTTCTGGAAAATCAATCGGCTTCACGCAGTGTCCTCCTCTTGCTTATGTTCAGCTCATGTTCAATAGTAGCAAAACAAAAAAAGCATGACAATTAAAAATAATCGAAGCATCCTCTAAAAGCTAGATTTTTGATCTGACTTTTATAAGATGCTTCAAACTACTGTTTTTTATGGATCATCAGCTGTTAACTTCTTGGTTGAATGCTTTGATCAGATTAATCGTAACGACACTTGTATTAGTGAAAAAATCTCCCAGATGCTGCTTTTTCTGATTAAAGATTGCTGGAAGATACCCTAACATCAGCAAAGGAAACTTTAAAATGAACCGGCAAGCACCTTCTCTAACTAAAACAGTTGACCAGCTAAGTTCTTCTTCATCAAAGCTGATGACTCGAATACCGAAGATCATTTTCCCAATCGTTTGGCCATGATTGAGTTTCGTCAATAAAACAAAATACGCTAAATAAATGAGTAATGCCGTGAATCCATAGAGACTCAAATACGAATCTGAAAAATTCAGCCAACCTAGATTTTTGGCAATACCAAGTGTTAAACGTGTAATAGCTCCGATACACAAAAGATCGATCAAGAAGGCAAACATTCGGATCAAAAAGCCTGCATAGAAATAATGAGGAAAATCATTTGCTTTTGGTGGTTCATTTTTTGTGTCAGTATACTTTTTCCATTTCCGTTGTTTCTTTTTGATTTCTTCTGATGTCATCGGTTCTCTTTCAAAAGAGCTCAGCACTTTTTGGGAAAAGCTTGGATCAGGTCCCACAGCAGGCTGCTGTTGCCTCTCTCTTCCTTGTTCCGTATTTTCGTTTGGAAGTTCCGTCATGCTTACTCACCTCCGTAATAATACATTGCTTTTGGTGATTCTGCAGTTCCGAGATTCTCAAGTATTGATAAGATCTGACTAGTTTCAGAAGATTTCAATCCTTGGAACTCTGCCAGTTTGCTCCCTAACCATGTGCTGGCAAATCCAGATGATGGGGAGGAATATTCTACTAATTCAGCATCTTCAAGCTTTTGTTCCTTTCGCATAGCTTGTAAGGCGTCTTCAGGGAATCCCAATTCATCAACTAAACCTACTTCTTTTGCTTGGACACCATCATAAATCCTTCCATCTGCTATTTTTTTGACTGCTTCTTCAGATTTATTCCGTCCCTCGCTAACGATTCTTACAAATCGTTGATACGCACTATCAATATACGCTTGAAGCACTGCTTCCTCTTCTTTTGTCTTTGGGCGTGTTCCTGATCCCATATCTTTCAACGCGCCACTTTTCACTGTTGTGTCTTCCACACCCAGTTTTTCTAAAAGCCCTGAATAATTCAATCCTGACATGATCACACCAATTGAACCGGTCACTGTTTCTTCGGTTGCAAAGATTTTATCTGCTTGAGCAGAAATATAGTAACCACCGCTAGCTGCCATGTTTTTCATACTGACATACATCGGGATATCATGTTCTTTACGGATCGTATCTAATTTCTTAGCGATTTCCGCACTTTCATAGACACCGCCACCAGGAGAGTTTACTTCTAAAAAGATTCCTTTAACTGTTGGATCTTCTTCCACAGCTTTCAGTTGTTCCATGAAATTTTCATGGTTATAACCTTCAGAAGCAAATAAGCCAGAAGATCCTCCTGCAGCAATCGTTCCATCTACTGTCAGTTTTACGATTTTTTGCGTACTGTCTCCCTCTTCCAACACATTTGGTACTAACTCTTCATCCCCGTATAACCAACTGTTCAACCCTTCGACTTGATTGTTTTCCTGAGGGTTAGTCAAACTCGCCGAAACTAACGAAACCACAAATAATCCCGCAGCAATCAGAACTGCTGCCCAACGTTTTTTATTCATTCTTTCTCCTTTCTAATACAAGTTTTTTATGACGATTACAGTTTCTGACTTCTCGGAAGCGTCGAACCGCTCTGCTTTTTCTTCACGCGCATACCCAGAAAATGATTCTTTTGTCCATTCATCTTCTACCGTAAACTCTCGCGCTTGGACAACTTCCAAGGCATCAGGTGCGATTTCCTGGATGCTATCCCAACCAGTATCTAAAAATATTTTTGTATCATCTGATACACCAGCTGATGCTTCAAATTCGGACAATTGTTTTTTTAACATTCCAAGTGTCATGATTTCAATTTTTGAATCCATTTTTCTCCTCCTTCATCCTATTACTTTCCATTGTACCGAACTCCTGAAAAAGATGATAGACAAAAACCGATTATTTTTTGATACAAAACGCACACCCAAAAGGCAATTCGATATATACCAATTTATTTTTATTCTTTTTTTGTTGACAAAAACATTCGCAAAAGGGTATGATTTTAAATGTTTCCAGATAAAAAACAAAAAAGGAGGATAGTTATACCTTTTAGGATAGCGCCTGGTCTGTGTAAACAGATGACGAGGAGAGGGTTTATCGAAAGATTCGGCGGATGACCCTAGGGACTGCACTCTACAGAAGATCCACAAAAAGTATCTGCAAAGATAAAACAAAAGGATTTTCCTGCAGCTGGAAGCATTCATACGAATTCATTATAGAAAGTAGGATGTTTTTTATGTGCGGAATTGTTGGAATGATTGGATTAAAAAATGTAACACCAGGATTGATTGGCGGGCTAGAAAAATTGGAATACCGCGGTTATGATTCAGCTGGCATCTTTGTCTCAGATGGCACGACAGATCATTTAGTCAAAGCACAAGGCAGAATCCAAAATTTAAAAGATAGAATAACTTCTGATACTACAGGAAATATAGGCATAGGCCATACACGTTGGGCAACCCACGGACAACCATCTGAGGAAAATGCCCATCCACATACTTCACAAAGCGGGCGTTTCGTGCTTGTCCATAATGGCGTGATCGAAAACTTCGAAGAACTTAAAAATGCTTATTTAACAGATGATCACTTTATCGGTGAGACAGATACTGAGATTATCGCTCATCTGATTGAAACTTTTGCGAAGGATATGACGGCAAAAGAGGCATTTTTAAAAGCTTTGCGCGTCATCAAAGGTTCTTATGCTTTCGCTTTGATTGATCGTACAACACCTGATGTGATTTATGTAGCGAAAAACAAAAGCCCATTGTTAGTAGGACTTGGTGATGGATTCAATGTAATTGCTAGCGATGCAATGGCTATGCTTGCTCATACGAAGAAATTCGTCGAGGTCGAAGATGAAGAGATGGTTACCGTTACATCAGACAAAATTATTATCCAAAATTTTGCGGGCGACATTATGGAACGTTCTTCATTTGAAGCGCAAGTAGATGCTTCAGATATCGAGAAAGGCACCTATCCTTTTTATATGCTGAAAGAAATCGACGAACAGCCTATTATCATGCGCCGTATTGCTCAAAAATACGTAACAGAAGACAATCGGGTCCCTCTTGATCCAAAACTGATCGATACATTATCTGACAGCGATCGAATCTACATCGTTGCTTGCGGAACTAGTTACCATGCGGGATTAGCTGGTAAACAGACTTTGGAAGAATTGACACAGATTCCTGTCGAGGTTCATTTAGCCAGTGAATTCGGCTATAACACACCTCTTCTTTCACAAAAACCATTCTTTATTTTCTTGAGTCAAAGTGGCGAAACAGCGGACAGTCGGCAAGTGCTGGTAAAAATCAACCGTCTTGACTATCCTTCACTTACGATTACAAATGTTGCTGGCTCTACTCTTTCGCGAGAAGCATCCTTCACCCTATTGTTGCATGCCGGACCTGAGATTGCAGTAGCATCAACGAAAGCTTATACTGCACAAATAGCAGTACTGACTTTATTAGCCAAAGCTATCGGTGACAAAAAAGAATTAGAAACTTCTCTTTCGTTCGATATCACTCATGAATTGAGTTTAGTCGCAAATGCGATGGAATCGGTCATTGCCCAGAAAGATTATTTAGAGGAGCTAG
This sequence comes from Enterococcus sp. DA9, assembly GCF_008000875.1. Lineage (NCBI taxonomy): Bacteria > Bacillati > Bacillota > Bacilli > Lactobacillales > Enterococcaceae > Enterococcus > Enterococcus sp. DA9. The sequence goes on along the minus strand of NZ_CP042839.1, from coordinate 1,863,683 downwards.
CTGCAGAATACCTCAGTGACACAAGAAATGCTTTTTATATCGGACGCGGGGCAGACTACAACGTTTCTCTTGAAGCCGCTTTGAAATTGAAAGAAATCAGTTATATCCAGGCTGAAGGTTTTGCTGCTGGTGAATTGAAACACGGAACAATTGCTTTGATTGAAGAAGGAACACCCGTGATCGGAATCATCAGTGAAGAAGTGACTGGCGCGCATACTCGAGGTAATCTGAAAGAAGTCGAAAGCCGTGGTGCTAAAATATTAGTTATCGTCTCAGAAGGATTAGAAAAGGAAAATGACCAACTAGTACTGCCAGCAGTCCACCCTTATCTGTCTACTCTTGCTACAGTCGTGCCGACTCAATTACTTGCCTATTACGCCACACTGTTACGAGGGTTTGACGTTGACAAGCCACGCAATCTGGCGAAATCAGTGACAGTTGAGTAACGTTTCTGTACGGGAAATCATTTGATTTTTGCACTCTTTTGTAAAAAAATAAAAGCATAGTATGTACCGAACACCAAAAAATTTGATTTTTAGTGTTCGGTATTTTTACTTTATTTCATTTCCCGTTTACTTTTTAAAACCTCGTTTAAATAAATCGTTCACTTTCTCTGTCTATAATATTGGAGTTCCTTTAATAATTTGGCTTTTAATTCCGTTTCTTCAACTACTTCAAGTAAATCAAACCCTTTTTGCATTAATTTTGTATCGTTTTGGCAGTACCCCAATCTTACGAAGATCATGCCTAGAAAATCAGCTCGTTTTGCTCGTTTCGCCATATCTTTTGCTAGATTCAACATGTATCGGCCATCTTCTACAAGATTTTTTTGTATATATATTTGAGAGATATTCATCAAAAGTGTCAGCCTTACTGTATCGACAACATCCAATCGATTATATCTATCAAGCGTAGCTAATAGAATCGGATACATTATTTCTAACGTGCTGATTTCTAGATGAAATGAAATGATCGCAAATATTTGAATATCTCTTAATGTCCACACCTCTATTTTTGAAAGCCGCTGCCAAATCGGAGTCACCAACCCTTTGAATTCTGTTTTATCAAAGTCTATAGGATCAGCAGATAAATACAAGCGTAAAATCAACAGGATTTCTTCTATTTTTTTATCTGAACAAGTAGATGTAAATTCTAAACATCGTCTATACAACTTTCTTATCTGTGCACTTTCTGTATTTGAAATAATAGAATAAAAATCCTCAATAAGCCTTGTACGATTATCTCTATTATCTCTATTCTCTATATTTGCCAAATATCTAAATTCATCTAAAGATACATCTATCCTCTCTAATAAATAACAAGCATTTTCAAACCTTGGCTCCGTCTCATTTTTTTCAATCCGCGAAAGAGTTGTCCTATCTAAAAAATCATTACAAACTTCTTTTTGAGTCATTCCTTTCCCTTTCCTTATAAATCGATACATTTCGCCAAACCTCAATTTTTTCTCCCTCCAAAATTTTTGTGAGCTTATGCAACAAATCTACCAAAAACAATTCGATGATTATAAAATATAAGGGTAACAAAGAAACTATTATACTTATATTATAACAAAAACAAAATGGAGGTTGTCCTATGATAAGAAAAATGCTTATTATTTTTGTCACTACAATTGTTGTTTCCTCACTCGTCCTGACTTCTACTGCAATCGTCTCCCTTGCTTCTGAATTAGATACTACCACTATCAAGCCTGATGTTTACAAAAATGATAGTTATGAAGATGCTAACGGCAATAGAGGGACTGGTAGAATAACCTTGACTGAAGCACGCTGGAGTTCTACCTATGATTTTCGATGGTAACAAAATTAACGCTCTTACGCTGGTCTATTCTCTTTTTTGATAGTATAGTTGCTTCTCTTGTTTTGTACTTCCTTATTGCGGACGGGCAAAACTATTATTACGTCTATCTATTGGCTCAAATTCCTAGTTATATTATTCTTGATCATATCCACAAAAAAATAGGATTAAAAGCAGATAAAGCACGCAAACGTGCTATTTTACTAGTGATGTTGAGTTTTTTCATCTCTTACATTGGTATAATATTTCTTACACAATATGTTTTTAAATAAAAGAAAAAGCAAAGACCTGCGACGAATAACCGTCACTAGTCTTTGCTTTTTCTCTTCTACCTTAGGTTCTTAATCTAGACCGATTTCTTCTTTGACTACTGCTGCGATTTTATCGACATAGTAATTGACTTTCTCATCGGTAGGCGCTTCTGCCATCACACGAAGTAATGGTTCTGTGCCGGAAGGGCGAACTAGGATTCTACCTTCTGACCCCATTTCAGCTTCTGCTTCTTCGATCACTTTTTTAATTGCTGGAACATCCATCGCACCATTTTTATCACTTACACGGATATTCACTAATTTTTGCGGATAAATCGTTACCTCTGCTGCAAGCTCAGATAATTTTTTACCCGTCTGTTTCATAATATTCAACAACTGAATTCCTGAAAGCATCCCATCACCAGTTGTGTTGAAATCTAAGAAAATCATGTGTCCAGACTGCTCGCCACCAAAATTATAATCGTTTTTGCGCATTTCTTCTACAACATAACGATCACCGACTTGTGTAACGACATCTTTCAGACCGATTCCTTCTACCGCTTTGTGGAAGCCTAAGTTGCTCATCACAGTTGTAACGATGGTGTCTTTTTTCAAGCGATTTTTTTCTGCTAAGTATTTAGCACAGATAAACATGATTTTATCACCATCGACGATATTCCCAAGTTCATCTACCGCGATGATGCGATCGCCATCGCCATCGAAAGCTAGACCAGCGTCCGCTCCTTTTTCAACGACCATCTCAGCTAAACGTTCTGGATGCGTAGAACCTACCCCATCATTGATGTTTAAACCATCTGGATTTGTGCCCATTGTATAGAAATCTGTTTCAAGATCAGCGAACAAACGATTGACACTTGTTGAAGTTGCTCCGTTTGCTGCATCGACACAAATCGTCAAACCGGAAAGATCGCCATTGATCGTTTGAACAAGGAATTGAGAATATTTCAATAAACCTTCTGGAAATTCTTCTACAGTTCCCAAACCGTCAGCTGATGGACGAGGCAATTCATCTACTTCTGCATCCAACAATGCTTCGATTTCTAGTTCTTGATCATCTACTAATTTAAAACCGTCTGCACCAAAAAATTTGATTCCATTATCCTGCGCTGGATTGTGAGAAGCAGAGATCATCACTCCTGCACTTGCTTTTTGTAACCGTGTCAGATAAGCAACACCCGGCGTAGAAATCACACCTAGTTGGAACACTTCGATACCCACCGATAAAAGTCCTGAAATCAGCGCTTCTTCTAACATTTGACCTGAGATTCTTGTATCCCGCCCCACTAGTACGCGTGGGCGTTTTCCTTCTTCTTCATGCTGGCTTAGGACATAACCTCCGCATCGTCCCAGCTTAAATGCAAGTTCTGGCGTAAGTTCCTTGTTGGCTTCACCGCGGACGCCGTCTGTTCCAAAATATTTACCCATAGTTGTAAAATTACTCCTTTAACTTAATTTTCCGAGGAATTTGTTCTGCTCATTTGTGTTGATTCGCTTGTTTGCGACGTTTCTTCTGTACTCGTGGATGAACTGCTTGTTGCAGATTCCGAACTAGAAGAGATGGACGTTGTTGTTGAAGGTACCGTTACTGAATCAGCAGATGTGGTGCTTGTACTTATATTTGTATCTTCTTGTGTCCGACTGCTCGTCGAAGCGGAGCTGCTGCTTGACGTTTGCATTACGGGTGTAATCTCCACACTGACTGATTTAGGTTTGATACTTAGTCCTTCTTCTACTGGTATTTCGATTTTACGAGTTGTTCGATGACTGATTCCTGAGACATTGATTGGTACAACGATACTGTCGCCGATTGACGCAAGCAAATCGCTAGATCCGCTTACTTCTGCTTCCAGGTCTGAAAAACTGAAATCATAGCTTTTAACCCCAGCAGCTGGTGTTCCTTGTTGCGTCCCATAAAGTCGTACCGTTTTGCTTGGTTTGATTGCATCAGCTTTCACAGTTACTTGCACTGGATCGGAAATGATACTTAATATTTCTCCTGCTGCGTTCAGCGCTTGTATCGGCACTTCACTATTGATTCCATCATCCGTGACCATCGAAGCATCTACATCAGCTACTACTCGTTTGATTTCGGCCAACGTTTTATCACCTGTAGTGATAGAGACTTTTTTAGGACTAACGGAAGTATCATCCAGCTCATATCCAGATGGTGTGATCGTTGAAGGAATCAATGTTTCCACATCGAAATCTTTTGTCACCTTTTTCTCAACCGTTACTGTAATAGTTGATGGTTCCATCTTTGCTGTGACAGCACTGCTCAAGTTCTGAATTTTCAGCGGAACTTCATGTGTTCCTTCGCCAAGCTTAGTGATATCTGCAGTGATGCGAAACATCCGTGTATCTTCGTTTGCTTCTGCATTCAACTGGACTCGGTTTGCACTGGAAAGTTTGACCGTCACTGTGTTTTCATATCCATGGATATAATAGCGTTGCGAATCATAAGAAATTTTGATTGGCACACCAGTGACTGTTTGATTATACGCTTCATTTCCAGAAAGCGTGTTTTGAACGGACTGTCCATTTGCATTGAAGTACAGTGCAATACTGAACAGCAATGCAATAAAACTGTAAAGAATGCTTGTCCGTTTCTCTTTTGAGATCATTTGCGATCCCCTCCCTTAGTCATACCGTCTAGGAAAGATTGAATCACGTTTTTCTTATTTTTTGTTTTCTCTTCAGCAATTAATTCTCTACGCAAGATTGCCAAATATTCTTGCTGGGATAAGCCAGCCATCAGTTCATTATCTAACGTGATGCTGACGTCCCCGGTTTCTTCAGAGACAACGATGGTGATCGCGTCGCTGACTTCGCTTATACCGACAGCTGCCCGGTGTCGAGTCCCGAATTCTTTAGGGATCAACATACTTTCTGATAGAGGAAGATAGGCACTTGCTACTGCGATCTTTCCTTCTTTTACAATAACTGCACCATCATGCAGCGGTGTATTAGGAATAAAGATATTGATCAGCAGCTCCCCAGTGATATCTGCATCTAAAGCAATCCCTGTCTCAATATACTCATCTAATCCAGTATGACGTTCGATAGTGATCAGCGCACCGATTTTTCGCTTGGACATATATTGGATGGCTTTGTCAAAAGACAAGATCATCTTCTCATCTTCCTGCTGTTCGCTTTTTGATTGTTTGAAAAGCGAACTGCGTCCAAGATGTTCCAGTCCTCTCCGGATTTCCGGCTGAAAAATCACGATAGCAGCTATCACCCCGTACGTGATGACTTGGTTCATCAGCCAAGACAAGGTGTGCAGACCAATGATTTCTGCTACGATTCGGATAACAATAAAAATAGCTACACCTTTCAGAAGCTGAATCGCTTTTGTGCCTCGCAGCAGTTGGATCAGTTTGTATACAAGATACCAGACAACCAGAATATCAAGTATGTTCACCAAAAAATTCAGAGAGAACAAGTCACCGGAAAATATTTGCTGCCAATAGTCCAAATTAAAAAGTTCCCCGATTTGAAATGACATAAAAAGCCTCTCTTCTCTTTTGAGATTTCCTCTCTAGTATATCATATGTTTTAATTTTAGAGGCTGATCTACTCGTTTTTTTCTTGAGAAAAACACATAATTTTCAAGAAAATTACAAGTATGCGTTTTATTTTTCTCTAGAATAAAAATTTTTAAACCTCAGAGAATTATTCATTACATTTTTTCTGTTATTTTTCACTTTTTTCTTCTGTAACGTGTTCCATTTTTTTACGTCGTTCTGCTCGAGCGGCTCTTCGGGCAGCTCTTCTTTCTTCCGCTTCAAGATCCGTCGTTTTTTCTTTTCTCGTCTTAACGACTACATCAATGGACTCTTCTGGTTCAAGTCTTTTCTTGATTTTTTCTAATTCTCCTGACAGTGCAGCATAGTTGTAAAAACGTTTTTTAGCATCTTGGACAGTCTTTTCAAATAAAGCTTTTGCAAGATTTGGATTTGCGTTCTCTAGTGAAGAAAAGCGAACCTGTTTCCTCATGAAATCAGGCATAGTAGAGAAATCAGGTTTTTTGTAGTCCAAAGTCATTGGTTTCTTGTTTTTTTCGACCATTGTAGGGTTATATCGATATAATGACCAATAACCAGAAGAAACAGCTTCTTTTGCTTCTTTAAGCGATTCTTTCATTCCACCAAGCAAGCCATGTGTGATACAAGGTGTATAGGCAATAATCAGAGAAGGACCAGGATACTTTTCTGCTTCTTCAAATGCTTTGATTGTCTGCATTTGATTGGCCCCTGAAGCGATTTGTGCTACATAGACATTCCCATATGTCATCGCCATCATCCCTAAGTCTTTCTTTGAAGCATATTTTCCACTAGCTGAAAATTTAGCGATTGCCGAAGCTGGTGTTGCTTTTGAGGTTTGACCGCCAGTATTGGAATAGACTTCGTTATCCAAAACAAGGATATTTACGTCTGCTCCGCTAGCAAGTACATGATCGATCCCGCCAAAACCAATGTCGTAAGCCCATCCGTCTCCGCCAATCATCCATTGGCTGTTTTTTACGAATAGATCTCTTCTCTTGTATATATCTTCCAGTTCAGGGACAATTGATCGTTCATTTTCGATCGCTGCTTGCAGTTTTGCTGCTCTTTGTTGCGTTCCTTCACTCTCAAAGAGATGTTCCAACCAGTCTTCCATCAATTCTCGCAGTTCTTCTGACACTTTTGGCAATACTTCTTTGATTGAATTTGCCAAAGCCTCACGACGAGTCTGTGCCGCCAGAAGCATACCATAACCAAATTCAGCATTATCTTCCAATAAAGAATTTGACCATGCAGGCCCTTGACCACATTCGTTTGTCGTATAAGGCGAAGCTGGAGAGGCACCGCCCCAAATAGAAGAACAGCCTGTCGCATTCGCAATCATCATTCGATCGCCGAACATTTGTGTCAATAATTTTACATAAGGTGTTTCGCCACAGCCTGAGCAAGCGCCTGAGAATTCAAGAAGTGGTTGGTTGAATTGTGTCGATAAAACCGTATTTTTCCCTTTCACTGGATTTTCTTTTTGTCTTAGCGTCATCGCAAAAGCCCAATTCATAGCTTGTTCTTTCTGTTCTTCATAAGGTTTCATCACTAAAGCTTTGCCTTTTGCGGGACAAGCCTCTACACACAGACCACAACCTGTACAGTCTTCCACTGAAACTTGGATACGGTATTTTACGCCGTCTGCGCCTCTCATTTCTCTCACGATAAATCCTTCTGGTGCTTCTTCCATTTCCTCTTCATCTGCTAAAAATGGACGGATGGCAGCATGTGGACACACAAAGGCACATTCATTACACATCGTACAGCGATCACTAATCCACTCAGGTACTTCTAAAGCGACACCTCGCTTTTCAACAGAAGCCGTTCCTAAAGGCATTTCGCCAGTTGTCATTCCATTTGCTACAAGCGTACCAACAGAGAGATGATTCCCTTCCTGCGCATTCACTGGCTCAAGGATTTCTTGTACATACCCCTTGTTCCTTTTATTGATTTTTTCAGGCATCTCCAATGTTTTCCAATTTTCTGGAATCACAACTTCATGAAGCAGTTCGATTGTCCGATCGATTGCCTGTATGTTTTTTTCTACGATAGCCATTGATTTATGCCCGTAGCTTTTTAGTGCTTCTTCTTTTAGCAACGGAATCACTTCATCAAATGGAATGATGTCAGCTAATTTAAAAAATGCTGTTTCCATTGCCGTATTGATCCGTCGTCCCAAACCAACTTCTTGGGCCAATCTCATGGCATTGATCGTATAGAACCGAATGTTATTTTCAGCCAAGTAACGTTTTAATTTTATGGGCAGATGCGTTTCTAATTGTTCGTCACTCCAAAGAGTATTCAGTAAAAAGATTCCACCTGGCTTCAATCCTTTGACTAAGTCATAGCTATGCAGGTAAGCTGGTGTGTGACAAGCAACAAGGTCCGCATGCTCGACAAGATACGCTGAACGTATCGGCGTATCTCCAAAACGCAGATGAGAGACAGTTAGACCGCCAGATTTTTTCGAATCATAATAAAAATAGCCTTGAGCATATTTGTCTGTGTGATCCCCGATAATCTTGATGGCTGATTTATTTGCACCAACTGTTCCGTCAGATCCAAATCCCCAAAACTTTGCCTGGAATGTTTGCGGTTCTGTTAAATCTAGACTTTCTTTTGTTTCCAAAGATTGATAAGACACATCATCCACGATCCCAATGGTGAACCGTTTTTTGCGTATACTTGGATCTTTTTGCAATTCATCAAAAACTGCCGAGATTTGATCGGGTGTCACATCTTTCGAACCTAATCCGTAGCGACCACCAATAATAGCCGGGCGAAATTCAGAATCATATAACGCACTTTGAACGTCTAATAAAAGGGGTTCTCCCCCTGCTCCTGGCTCTTTACTTCGATCAAGAACAGCGATTGCTTTTACTGTATGAGGTAACTTTTGCACAAATGTTTCCACTGGAAAAGGTCGATAAAGATGGATATTCAAAAAACCTGTTTTCCGTCCGTTTGCATTCAAATAATCAACTGTTTGCTCAATCGTCTGTGCAACTGATCCCATCGAAACAATGACCTCTTCTGCATCAGCTGCTCCGTAATAAGTCACCAAATCATAAGAAGTACCTCGTAATCGATTAATCTCTTTCATATATTTTTGTACGATTGCAGGTAACTTATCATAATACGGATTGATTGTTTCCCGTTGTTGAAAATGAATATCTGGATTCTGGTTCGTGCCACTAACTGTCGGATGATTGGGATTCATCCCACGTTTACGAAAAGAAGCTAACTTCTCCTGATTGACCAAAGGAGCTAATTCTTCATATTCCAAAACTTCGATTTTTTGAATTTCGTGACTCGTACGGAACCCATCAAAGAAATTCAAAAAAGGCAATTCGCCTTCAATGGAAGCAAGATGGGCAACAGGTGCCAAATCCATCACTTCTTGCACACTGCTTTCAGCTAGCATCGCAAACCCTGTTTGTCTTGCAGCCATCACGTCTCCATGATCTCCAAATATATTTAAAGCATTCGTCGTCACTGCCCGACTAGCAACGTGAAAAACACTTGGCAGTAGTTCCCCAGCAATTTTATACATATTCGGTATCATCAAAAGCAACCCTTGTGAGGCGGTATATGTAGTTGTCAGCGCACCAGTTTTCAGTGAACCGTGAACCACGCCAGCTGCTCCTGCTTCGGATTGCATTTCCACTACTTTTACTGGTTGACCAAATACATTTTCTTTTCCTGCTGCTGACCATTGATCGACTAATTCAGCCATGGTCGAACTGGGCGTTATCGGATATATTGCAGCAATCTCGGTAAAAGCATAAGAAATATACGCGGCTGCCGTATTGCCGTCCATTGTTTTCATTTTTCGCATGATTCATCATCCTTGTTCATATTCTCTCTTATTATCTGTTCCATTATAACGTAAAATATTCCATTTTTTCTTTTATTTAGAAAAATATTTCACATACGTCTATTTCAATCATTTTTTAGAAAAACAATCTAAATCGTTGCCTTTTTTTGTCAGACATGTGTAAACTATAACCGAAAGAGGTGTTTTTACATGGATATATCAGTGATTGATGCAACAAAAACAACTACAGAAAAAGGTATTACTTATGGTTCATCAGATGCTCCTAAAAAAATGATCGAATTCATCAACTTAGCTTGCCCATATTGCCGACAATGGTTTGAAGAATCTCATGAGCTATTGGAAGAAGCCGTCCAAAGCGGTCAATTACAGAGAGTGATCAAATTATTCGATAAAGAAAAAGAAAGCTTGCAGCGAGGAAACGTGATGCACCGGTATATCACGATCAGCGATGGACAACAAGCAATCAAAGAAATCAAACAAATATTCGATACTCAAGACGAGTGGAAACATCTTTCGCTCCAAGGAGTAGCGGATTTTGCAGCAGATAAATTAGGGCTAGCAGAACAAAAAAACGAACAGCTGAGCCAAGCTATCATCAACGAAGCTGAGCAAGCACATATTCGATTTGTTCCAACCGTCATCTTGGGTAAAGAAATCTTTGATGAATCTATTTCAAAAGAAAAACTAAAAGAATTGATCCAAGCAAAATAAAACAACAAGGGGGCTGTGACAAAAGTCTTGTCACAGCCCTTTCCTAGTATGTTTTTTCCGAATAAACGGTGTTCCAGAAGTAGCTTCTGTCACAACCTCTCCACTAAACAGTATTCAATCAGATATAGTTTCCAGTGATCGTTTGTGCGTTCTTTAATCCTCCTGGAATCCCTTCATAAAGAATATTTCCACCACCAGATCCACCTTCTGGTCCAAGATCAATGATCCAATCAGCACTTCGGATCACATCTAGATTGTGTTCAATAACAATGACCATGTTCCCTTTATCCACTAAGTTATTGATAATTCGAATCACATTTTCGACATCTGACATATGCAGTCCTGTTGTTGGCTCATCTAGAATGTATATTTGTCCATTTGTTTTCAATTCATTAGCTAATTTCAGCCTTTGTGCTTCTCCGCCAGATAAGGTGTCCATCGGCTGTCCAAGAGTCAGATAACCAATACCAACTTCTTCTAGATTCTCAAGCTTTCGCTGGATCTCTTTCTCATCAAAAAATTCAAGTGCTTCTTCTATGGTCATATCCATGACTTCTACGATATTTTTTCCACGATAACGATAATCCAAAACAGCTGGATCATAACGTTTCCCATGGCAATTTGAACAAACTACCTCTGATTCGTCCATAAAGGATAGATTAAGCTCGATTACACCCATTCCTTTGCATTCTGGACAAGCCCCTTTAGAATTGTAGCTGAAATATCCAGCATCAACTTGATTTTCTTTACCAAAAGCTTTCCGAATGTTATTCATGATCCCACTGAATGTGGCTGGATTTGACCGTTTGTTCGTATGGATTGGATTTTGATCAATAAGTAGGCTTTCTGGAAAATCTTTTAAAAATACTTGATTGACCAATGTACTCTTGCCAGAACCAGCTACCCCAGAAACAACGGTAAAAACACCTTTAGGGATTTCTAAGCGAATATTTTTTAAATTATGCAAAGAGCTCTGGCGGCTAATAAAGGTTTCTGAAAATGTCCGTACTTCTTTTTTGATTGGTAATTGATGTCGCAAATAGTTTCCCGTTAACGTACCAGAATCCAGTAATCCATCATAATCCCCAGTATACATGATCTCACCGCCGTGACTTCCAGCATAAGGTCCTACATCCACGATATGATCGGCCACCTTGATGACATCAGGATCATGTTCGACTACCAGAACTGTATTCCCTTCATCTCGGATTTTTTTTAATAAATCATTAAGTAGATGGACATCTCTAGGATGCAATCCTGTACTTGGCTCATCAAAAATATACATCATATTAGTCAAACTGCTAGCTAATTGCTTCACCATTTTTACTCGCTGTGATTCCCCTCCAGATAAACTTGAAGTCTCGCGTGTCAATGTCATATAGCCTAATCCAATATCAATCAAATCTTGGATACGTTTTTTGATACTGGCAATCAACGGATGACGCTCTTTGTTATCTAACGTTTCTAGTATTTGTAATAGTGAAGATAATTCTTTTGCGGTCAAATCGTATATATTATAACCGTTTATTTTAGAGTTTAGGACTTCGTGTGAGAAACGTTTTCCTTGGCATTCTGGACAAGTGTCCATTTTGGTATACGTCTCCAGAACCTTTGCTGTTTTTTTCGTTGTTTCTTTTTCAGTATGGACATTGGTTCGCATGAATCGAGTGACAATCCCTTCATACGTCACATTCATATCTCCCGCACTTGGTATATTGATTCTCTCTGCTTTTCCATACAATAATCGATCGTATTCTTCTGATGTGTATTCGGAGATTGGTTTGTTTGGGTCGAATAAACCAGTCTCTGCATACATTTTCCAATACCAAGTCCCTACCGTGAAATTGGGAAGCAAGATTGCTCCTTCATTTAGTGAGCGTGTCACATCTACGGCGGCATCGATATTCAATGTTATCGTTTTTCCAATTCCTTGGCAGACAGGGCACATACCTTGAGGATCATTAAATGAATACGCGTTGGCATAACCTAATGGCGGTTCAGCAAAGCGTGAAAATAAAATTCGAAAAAGTGCCTGAATATCCGTTGCAGTACCTAAAGTGGATCGAGCATTTCCTCCCAGTTTCTTCTGATTGATCAAAACAGCCGTGGATAAATGCTTGATTTCATCAATATCAGGTCTGCTATATTTAGGCAAAAAATTACGTGCAAAACTATTAAAAGTCTCATTCAGTTGTCTGCCCGCCTCCTGTGCAATCGTATCAAAAACAATAGAAGATTTGCCAGACCCTGATACGCCAGTAAAGATGGTAATTTTATTTTTTGGGATACGCAAATCAATGTTTTTCAAGTTGTTTTCTCGTGCATGAATCAATTCAATATACTCTGTCATCCTTGTTTCTCCTTTAAAATCGATTTTTAAACAAATCTATGGCGAACAACGGGCAGTAATAGGGATTTATAGTTTGACAGAAGAAGAAAAGAAAAGCAAGTGATATTTTGTTAAATAAAAAAAACTGATACATCCGCACCTCTGCTTCATGTATCAGTTTTTACATTGGATTACACTGCTTCTTCACGTAGTTTTTCCGCAAATTCATTGATTTTGCGTATACGGTGATTGATTCCCGATTTGGATATCGTACCTGAGGGAATCATTTCCCCTAACTCTTTCAAACTGACTTCTGGATGCTGAAGCCGGAGTTCAGCAATTTCCTGAAGTTTTTCAGGAAGGGCATGCAGACCGACCTTTGCTTCGATCAATTCGATGTTTTCAATTTGTTTAGAAGCCGCATCAATCGTCTTATTCAAATTTGCTGTCTCACAATTAACTAGGCGATTGACCGAATTTCTCATATCCCGTACGATCCGCACGTCTTCAAATCGAAGCATCGAATTAGTTGCACCAATCAGTGTCAAGAAATCAGCAATCTTTTCTGCGCCTTTTAAATAGGAAATATAGCCATTGCGTCGTTCAAGCGTTCGAGCATGCAGTCCGTAATAATTCAACATATCGCAAATGTCTTGGTTATGCTGTTCATAAATGGAAAATATCTCTAAATGGTAACGGCTTGTTTCTGGATTATTGACTGAACCCGAGGCCATAAAAGCCCCACGTAAATACGAACGCATTTTTTGCGAATTCCCCATAATCTCGTCCGAAACGTGTCCATTGAACATCATACCATCCATAATATCAAGATCCATCAACACATCTTTTGTGCCTTGCTTCAAGCGGACGATATAGACATTGTTCTTTTTTAATTTCATTTTTTTACGAACGAGTAGCTCACTTCGTACCTGATAATGATCTTTCAAAAGAGAATAGATACGTCTGGCAATTGCAGCATTTTCTGTTTGGACGTTCAAAATAAACTGCTGGTTCACAATACCTAAAGAGCCGTTCATTCGCAACAAAGCAGCTAATTCTGCTTTCGCATGTTCTCGATGAACTTCCAAACCAGTTAGTTCTTTCTTCACATCTGCAGCAAATGACATCCTATTCTCCTCCTTTCTCCAACAATAAATTGCTTAATATTTTGAACCGAAAACTAATCGGAATAATTCTTCTACCACTTTGTCTCCATCATGGAAGACACCACCGTCTTTCAATTCTAAAAAGTCGGTAGAAATCACTCGACAGCCTTCATTTCTCAATCCATGGAAATCATGTGCGACTTGTACTAAGTACTCATCATAGATTTCCGGGTCCATATAATCTTCTGGTACTTTTTCCGTATTGACTAGTACCGTGTCGATAAAAGGCTGCTTCAAATGCTTGTGTAAGACACGTATATGATCGGCATCGGTGAAGTGTTCAGTTTCCCCTTTTTGGGTCATGATATTACAGATATACACGGTTTCAGCAGTTGTATTAATCATAGCTTCGCCAATTTCTGGTATCACTAAATTGGGAAGGATGCTAGTGAATAAACTGCCGGGACCCAAAACGACCATGTCGGCATCCATAATTGCTGAAACGACTTTTCGTGCCGCTTTAGCTTCACTTTTATCATTCGTGTTGCAAACATAGACATGATCGATCGTTTTGCGATCAATCGCGATTTTAGATTCTCCTACTGCAGTCGTTCCGTCTTTAAAGACGGCATGCAAGGTCAAAGGCGTTTCTGAAGAAGGATAGACGTGTCCATCTACATGCATCATTTTCGCTAATAATTGAATCGCTTCATATGTGCTTCCTCGCATTTCGGAAACTGCAGCAATAATCAGGTTACCGATCGTATGATTGGCTAAGAACTGATCTTCTTTTTTAAAACGATATTGGAAAATATCTTCATAGAATTGCGGCATATCTGATAACGCTACTAAGACATTTCTCAAGTCACCAGGAGGAGCCATAGCGATCGATTCTCTGATTGCGCCGCTGCTTCCACCATCATCCGCAACAGTTACTACCGCCGTGATATCTGCTCCCTGATTTCGTAAACTTTTTAGGATAACCGGCAGACCCGTGCCACCGCCGACCACTACGATCTTTGGTTTTCTTATCCGGTAGGTTTTCATTTTCACGACCGGTTCACCGTCTCTTTCCTTTTATCCTTGTCCCGATGTGTCACATTGACTTTATATGTTTTTCCTAAAGCATTTGCCAAACGTTCAGTCAACGCCACAGAACGGTGTTGGCCGCCTGTACAGCCGATTGCAACTGTCAAGCTGCTTTTTCCTTCTTTGATATATCCAGGCAATACGGTTTCCAGAAGATCCAAAAATTTATGATAGAAAGATTGTGTTTCATCAAAGGACATCACATAATCATAGACTGGCTGGTCTTTACCAGTTAGTGGTCTTAGTTCTGGAATATAATGAGGATTTGGCAAAAAACGTACATCCATCACGATATCAGAGTCAATCGGCAACCCATATTTAAAGCCAAATGATACAAATTCGATTCGAAATCCTTGGTCTCCCTTTGACTTGAAAGACTCGTTGATTTTTTCGCGTAATTGTCGTGGTGTCAATGTCGTGGTGTCAATGATCACGGAAGCTTGTGCTTTCAAGTCGTCTAATATTGCCCGCTCTTTACGGATTCCTTCAGTGATCAAACCGTCCATTGCCATCGGATGCGCTCGTCTTGTTTCTTTGTAACGAGCAACTAGTTCTTCGTCCGAAGCATCTAAAAACAAGATAGAAGTGTCGATGAAGTTCGTATTTTCGATTTCAATCAGCATGTTTTGAATTTCTTCAAAGAAGGAACGAGAACGTAAATCTACTCCTAAAGCCATTTTTGTGACTTTACCTGATTCTTTGATCAATTCCCAGAATTTTGGAATCAATCGAGGTGGCATATTATCGATACAAAAATAGCCCATATCCTCAAAACTTTGGATAGCTACTGTTTTTCCTGCACCGCTCATACCTGTTATGATGACTAATTGCAAATTATCTGTCATATTTACGAACCCCTCTCACATTGTACATAATAAAATTATATCATTCCGGGCGTATCATTACCAGCTTTCTTTCTCTTTTACAAAAAGATTTGGACCAAATATCTTTTAGGATATTTGCCCCAAATCCAAGATTTTTCTACTTTTCAGATACTGTATCTAATGCTTCGTTTCTTTCAGCTAATGCACGTTCGATCGTCCGATCCGCTAAAATAGATTGAGCATCGATCACTGGGTAATGATTATCTTCAGCAAATTCATGCATCAAAGATAATTCCGTGCAACCTAGAATAACTTTTCCACAGTTTAATCGCTCTACCGCTTCCTCCAAAATCTCATAGTAGAGTTCTTGATTCAAGTGATCTGACTCTTTGATTTCATGATAGATCAAATAATTGATTTTTTCTTGAAGCGCAGTATCAGGAATCACTGTTTCGAATCCAAGATTTTTGACTTCGCGTTCATAGATTCCAGCTTTCATACTTCCTTCTGTTCCTAGAATCGCTACTCTCCCTGTCGTATGCTGACGGACAAGTTCATTTGCTGCTTCTCTTGGCATATGCAGAATAGGAATATCCGTTGCCGCTTGTAATTCTTCAAAAAAGTAATGTGCTGTGTTACAAGTCAACACAATGAAGTTTGGTCGCAATAAATTTTGTTTCTCAATATCGTCCAGCAGAAACGGCACTGGATTTTCTTCTGATCGATCTAAAATATAAGCTGTACGATCAGGAACTGTTGCATGATTGAATAAGACATAATTCAAATATTCTTGATCTTTTGTAGCTTTCGTTCGGTGGTTGATCAAGCGAACAAAACTTTCTGTCGCCATCGTGCCCATTCCGCCTAAAATACTGAAAAAATTCTCCATGAACTAGCCTTCTTTCACATGAAAATACTTTTTGAATCTTGGAATATAGTTATGGAACATATATTTCATCAACATCCAGCGCTTGATTGACCGATCTTTTTCATAAAATACAGTAGTGCCGTAACGATTTTCTTTGATCATTTGCTCAGCTAGTTTTTTGTCTTCATTTTCCCGAGCATATTCTAAAAAGATTTTTTTGGGCACACCCATCCATAATCTTGCTTTATCTGATTGATTCGTTCCATAGGTCGTTTCAACAAAGGGTTTGTTGAACACTCGATCTTCTGTGACGAAACGAGCCAGATTCAAGCCGTTCAATGTCACAAAGAAACTGCTACGTCCTTGTCTCAAATTGATTTCAAATAATTTATATTCTCCATCTCTAGGATCATACTTCATATCGAAATTGGCAAAGCCGGTATATTCGATTTTTTCCAAAAATGCTTTAATGGTTTGATAGATTTTTTCGTTATAATCTGGCATGATCACAACGTAATTTCCAATCGATGCTGGTGTAGGATCTTCTAAAAGTGGATGACCAAGACACATCATCCGAACTTGATGATCTTCATCTACATACGCATTTAGCACACGCATATTACTATCATCACCCGGGATAAAATCTTGTACGATCATTTCACTAGTATAACCGGCTTCATAGATCCGACCTAAAATCAAATCAAACTCTTCTCTCGTTTCTAGAATAAACGCTTTTTTTCTTCCTTCAAATTGAACAGAAAGGTACTCCACACTGTTTGCGGGTTTCAAAGCAACCGGGAATTCAAAAGGCAATTCCTGTTCTAAGCGTCCATTTACTAACATTTCTTCTCTGACGATCAATGTTTTAGGATACGGAAGATCATATTCTTCACAAACTTCATAAAAGCTTACTTTATTGATCAGTCTTTCAAATAAAGAATAATCAATATACGGACAGATAAAATATTCTGACAGCTCTTGCTTATGTTGAGAGATCAATTCTGCATACCCATCACCACAAGCGATCAAAAGATATTTTTTACTCTTATCAGAATATCTTTCTTTTGCCAAACGAAGCATCGTCTCGATAAATACAGGGTCTTTATCAAATCCTGGAATGACTTCTACATTGACGATTTTACTGTAGCGGGTAGGGGCTAATTGATCAGAAGCATATGCTTGGCAGACTTTGCCGTATGCTTCGTTAAAAGAACGTGCCATACCATAAACGTTCATGTCGCTTCCTAATAATATAGGGATAAATTCTTCATTTTCAATACTGTTCATCATTATCTCTCACTTACTCATAATCTCTTGTTTTTCTTTTCTAACTACACAAGGAATATCATACCATAAAGAAAAAAGCAATCAAAGGAAACTCCTCCGATTGCTCAATTCTTTTTTGAACGGATTGAACTTATAGGAAGTTTTTATCTATACCAATCAGTGTAGAAAGAACTACCATGTAATGATTCTAGAACACTAGTATTAAGAAAACAAGCACAAATTCATTTTTTTATGTTTTTTTAACTATCTCAGCGATCTATCTTCTTTATACCATTATTTTTTTCAAATAGTGACCTGTATAGCTTTCTTTTACATCAATGATTTCTTCTGGAGTTCCAGTCGCAAGGATCGTTCCTCCGCCTTCTCCGCCTTCTGGTCCTAAATCAATGATATGATCGGCTGTTTTGATTACATCTAGATTGTGTTCGATCACTAAAACTGTATTACCAGCGTCTACTAACCTTTGTAACACTTGCAACAAACGGGCGATATCGTCGCTATGAAGACCAGTCGTTGGTTCATCTAATATATAGAAATTCTTTCCATTAGAGATTTTGTGTAATTCACTGGCAAGTTTCATCCGTTGCGCCTCGCCACCGGACAATGTCGTTGCTGGTTGTCCCATCGTCACATACCCTAAGCCAACATCAACGATCGTTTGCAGTTTGCGATGAATCTTTGGAATATGCTTGAAGAATTCTACAGCATCTTCTACCGTCATTTCCAAAACATCTGCAATGCTTTTTCCTTTGTAATGCACTTCTAATGTTTCAGAGTTATATCGTTTGCCATGACATACTTCACAAGGAACATAGACATCAGGCAAAAAGTGCATTTCGATCTTAATAATCCCATCCCCGCGACACGCTTCACAACGACCGCCTTTTACGTTGAAACTAAAACGACCTTTCTTATATCCCCGCATTTTTGCCTCGTTTGTTTGAGCAAATAACCCACGGATATCATCAAAGACACTCGTATAAGTCGCTGGATTACTTCTCGGCGTCCGTCCGATTGGGCTTTGATCGATGTCGATGATCTTTTCGATACTTTCGTAGCCGGAAATTGTCTTGAATTTACCTGGCTTGGCAGAATTCTTATTTAATTTCTGCGCTAATGATTTCTTTAAGATACTATTGACCAATGTACTCTTTCCAGAACCAGACACACCTGTTACTGCTACAAATTCTCCTAAAGGAAATTCGACACTGATATTTTTCAGATTGTTTTCTGAAGCACCAGTAATCTTGATTGCTTTCCCATTACCTTTACGGCGTTCTTTTGGCACCGGGATCGATTTTTTCCCTGAAAGATATTTCCCTGTCAAAGAATTTTCATCATTAGCTACTTCTTCAGGAGTACCTGCAGCAACGATTTGTCCGCCTTGTTCCCCTGCTCCAGGTCCGACGTCAATCAGATAATCTGCTGCCCACATCGTATCTTCATCATGTTCGACCACAACGAGTGTATTGCCAAGATCACGCATTTTCTTCAATGAGCCAATCAGTCGATCATTATCGCGTTGATGTAATCCGATCGATGGTTCATCTAAAATATACAGAACTCCAGAAAGATTCGATCCAATTTGCGTAGCCAATCTGATTCGCTGTGCTTCTCCTCCAGATAACGTTCCCGAAGCACGACTCAAGGTTAGATAGTCTAATCCGACATTTTCTAAGAATGAAAGTCTGTCATTTACTTCTTTTAAAATCGGTTTGGCAATCACTTTTTCTTGTTCAGATAATGTAAGGTTTGAGAAGAAGTCTACTGCTTTTTGGATAGACAATTCATTTGTTTGCCCAATATTCGTTCCATTGATTTGAACAGATAATGCTTGAGGATTCAAACGATAACCTTTACACGTCTGACAAGTCAATTCGGTCATATAAAGACGCATTTGCTCACGCGTGAAATCACTGTTCGTATCATGATAACGACGTTCGATATTTTTCAATACTCCTTCGAAAGTTGTTTCTACATCGCGAACGCCACCAAAATCATTTTCATAATGGAAATGGAAAAGTTCATCTGTTCCATTTAAGATGATTTCCTGATGTTCTTCCGGTAATTCTTCGAATGGTGTATCCAAATCGATACCGAAACTTTCGCAAGCCTGCGCTAACATTTGAGGATAATATTGAGAGCTGATTGGATTCCATGGAACGATTGCACCTTGACTAAGCGTCTTCGTTCTATCTGGAATGACTAAATCTTGATCGACTTCTAATTTGACGCCTAAACCGTCACAGTCTGGACAAGCTCCAAAAGGCGCATTGAAGGAGAACAGTCTTGGTTCTAGTTCACCAACAGTAAATCCGCAATAAGGACAAGCATAGTGTTCGCTAAACAACATTTCTTCTTCGCCAATCACGTCAACCAAAGCATAGCCGTCTGCCAGTCGCAAGGCTGCCTCTAAAGAATCAAATAGACGAGAACGAATTCCTTCTTTCACAATGATCCGGTCGATGACGATTGCGATATCGTGTTTTTTGTTTTTCTCCAGCTCAGGTACTTCACTTAAATCATAGATTTCGCCATCGACTCGAACGCGGACGTATCCCTCTTTTTGGATTCGTTCGAATATTTTTTTGTGTTGACCTTTTTTCTTTACCACGATTGGTGCCATTACTTGAATCTTTGTGCGCTCAGGTAAAGCCATTACTTGATCGGCCATTTGATCTACTGATTGACTGGTAATCTCGATATGATCGTTGGGACAAATCGGATGTCCTACACGAGCAAACAACAAGCGTAAATAGTCATTGATTTCCGTCACAGTACCTACTGTCGAACGAGGGTTTTTACTTGTTGTTTTCTGATCAATAGAAATCGCCGGACTCAATCCGTCGATGCTGTCTACATCTGGTTTATCCATTTGACCTAAAAACTGGCGGGCATACGCAGAAAGACTTTCTACGTATCTCCGCTGTCCTTCTGCATACAGTGTATCAAATGCTAAGGAACTCTTTCCAGAACCGGACAAACCTGTAACGACCACGAATTTGTCTCGTGGAATCGTGACATCTATATTTTTCAAGTTATGGGCACGTGCACCATGAATCGTAATTTTATCGTTAGCCATGTTGTCCTCCTACTTCGAAGCTTTTAATTCTAAAATCATATCTCGTACATTAGCGGCTGTTTCAAAATCCAAAGCTTTTGCCGCATCTTTCATTTCTTTTTCTAATTTCATCAATAACGTGTCTTTTTCTTCCTTCGTCATTTCTTCATACGACACTTGTACCGCTTCTTTTGTATCATCTTCCGATTCTTTCGTAATAGAAATCAAATCTCGGATTTCTTTAATGATCGTTTTTGGAACGATCCCATGTTCTTCATTGTACTTCTGCTGAATCGTACGACGTCTTGACGTTTCATCCATCGCTAAACGCATAGAATCCGTCACCTTGTCTGCGTACATGATTACTTTCCCTTCTTCATTACGAGCAGCTCGCCCAATCGTTTGGACTAAGGAACGTTCGCTACGTAAAAAGCCTTCTTTATCTGCATCCAAGATAGCAACAAGAGAAACTTCAGGTACATCTAATCCCTCACGAAGCAAATTGATTCCGACTAACACATCAAATTCGCCTAATCGTAGATCTCGAATGATCTCTGTTCGTTCCAACGTTTTGATATCACTATGCAGATATTTGACTTTGATTCCTAATTCTTTGAAATAATCTGTGAGGTCTTCTGCCATTTTTTTCGTCAGTGTCGTTACAAATACCCGTTGATCTTTTTCGACCCGTTCATTTATTTCGCCTACTAGATCATCGATTTGTCCCATGATTGGACGGACTTCGATTACTGGATCAAGCAGCCCTGTCGGACGGATGATTTGTTGGATAACGGTATCAGTTTGTTCATATTCATATGGTCCTGGTGTCGCAGAGACATAAATGATCTGATTGACATGTTTTTCAAATTCTTCTAGACGAAGCGGTCGATTGTCTAAAGCAGATGGCAAACGGAAACCGTAATCTACTAGCATCTGTTTTCTCGCTCGGTCGCCATTATACATTCCTCTGATTTGAGGCATGGTCACGTGCGATTCGTCAGCCACGATCAAAAAATCTTCAGGAAAGAAATCCAATAGCGTATAAGGCGGTTCGCCTTCTTTACGTCCGTCCATATGCCGAGAATAATTTTCGATTCCTGAAGTGTAGCCCATTTCTAACATCATTTCAATATCATAATTGGTTCGCTGTTCTAAACGTTGAGCTTCTAGAAGTTTGTTTTCATTTCGTAAAACAGCTAAACGCTGCTCTAATTCTGCTTTGATATTCGCTACGGCATGCTCCATATGTTCGTCATTCGTCACAAAATGAGTTGCCGGGAAGATTGCTACATGTTCCGTTTCTCCTAAAACTTCACCTGTCAGCGCATTGACTTCTCGGATACGTTCGACTTCATCTCCAAAAAACTCCACTCTTAAGGCACGTTCATCTCTTGAAGCCGGGAAAATCTCCACGACATCACCACGCACTCGAAAACGACCGCGCTGAAAATCTATATCATTTCTTTCGAACTGGATACTGACTAAGTCACGAATCAACTGGTTGCGATCTAATTCTGCTCCTTGTCGAATCGAAACGACTTGTTTTTGATACTCAAAAGGCGAACCTAATCCAAAAATACATGAAACGGATGCAATGACGATCACATCATTTCTTTCTAATAATGAACTAGTAGCCGAATGTCGTAATTTATCGATCTCATCATTTACACTTGAATCTTTTTCGATATACGTATCGCTTGAAGGCACATAAGCTTCAGGCTGATAATAATCATAATAAGAAACAAAATATTCAACAGCATTGTTAGGGAAAAATTCCTTGAATTCCCCGTACAGCTGACCAGCCAATGTTTTGTTATGGGCAATAATCAGTGTTGGTTTATTCACTTTCTCAATAAGATTGGAAATCGTATATGTTTTCCCTGTTCCAGTCGCACCTAATAAAATTTGTGCTTTTTTCCCGCCGACTACGCCATCCACTAATTGGTTAATCGCTTCAGGCTGATCACCAGCCGGTTGGTATTTCGAGACAAGCTCAAAGCGTCGGGAGGTATCTCTTTCAATCATTCTTTGTCCTCCTTTTCATTCATTCCTTTTCATTTTACGACCAATAAAAAGAAAAGGAAAGCAAAGGCATTCCTTACTAAAAAATTATACCACACCGAACATACTTTCGCCACTTTTTTCTCTCATTCTCCATGTTATGTTTTATAACATATAATGTTAGAAACTCGCATTTTTTTCATTTTTTCGAGCCTACAGTCTTGTCTGATTCAGCACTTTTCGCCTATAATAATAAAATATTGGAAATTTAGGAGGTTGATTATGAAAAGAAAGCATTTATTTCACTCATTTGTTTTCTTAATGACAGGACTTGTGACACTTGCGTTTGGTCATGTTGCACAAGCTGACAACACTACAACGGCAGAGTCAAGCACAAGCGAGACAATGCAAAAAATAGAGCCCAAAAAAGACGTATACGTAATTGCTAGCGACTCTGCTTTTGCTCCATTTGAATTTCAAAACGCAAACGGCGAGTACGAGGGCATCGATGTAAAATTGATGGAAAGCATCGCCAAACTGCAAGGATTCAACATCCGAATGGACTATCGTGGATTCTCCGCTGCTTTGCAAGCTTTAGAATCAGGACAAGCAGACGGGATGATTGCCGGAATGACGGTAACGGACGAAAGAAAGAAAAGCTACGATTTTTCTGATTCTTACTTTGACAGCGGAATTCAATTAGCTGTCAAAAAAGGCGACACTTCGATCAAGTCTTATGAAGATTTGAAAGGAAAAACAGTCGGAGCAAAAGTTGGAACCGAAAGTGCAGAATTTTTAAGCGATCATGAATCTGAATACGGCTATTCTATCAAATATTTTGATGCTGCAGATCAATTGTATGACGGGTTGAAAGTTGGCGCAATTGATGCCATGATGGATGATTATCCAGTAATTGGTTATGCGATCAAACAAGGACAAGAATTGGAAACACCAATTGAAAAAGAATCTGGCGGAAAGTATGCATTTGCCGTCAAAAAAGGGCAAAACCCTGAACTTCTTAATATGTTCAATGAAGGATTGAAAGAATTAAAAAGAACAGGCGAGTACGATAAGATCATCAAAGAATATGTAGCAGATGGTTCAGAATCTTCTAGTGATTCTTCCGTAGCTGATGAATCGACATTTCTTGGACTTATCCAAAACAACTATCAAGCATTGTTAAAAGGACTTTGGCGAACGATTCTCTTGACTTTGATCTCCTTCGCTTTGGCTATAGTAATCGGTGTGATTTTTGGATTATTCAGTGTAGCACCAATACGCGCGCTTCGCACGGTTGCTAGCATTTATGTCGATATCATCCGTGGGATTCCGATGATGGTTCTTGCATTCTTTATTTTCTTTGGATTGCCTGGTATCGTTGGATTTACGATCCCCGACTTCATCGCTGGTGTTATCACCTTGACTCTTAACGCAAGTGCTTATATCGCAGAGATTGTTCGAGGCGGAATCAATGCCGTTCCTGTCGGACAAATGGAAGCTTCTAGAAGTTTGGGTCTTTCTTATAATCGGACGATGCAAAAAATCATTTTACCACAAGCGATACGCATCATGATTCCATCATTCGTGAATCAGTTCGTTATCTCATTGAAAGATACAACGATCATTTCCGCAATTGGTGTAGTCGAATTGCTACAAACTGGTAAAATCATCGTTGCACGTACGACACAAAGTACGTATGTTTATTTGATCATCGCGATCATGTACTTGATTTTGATTACAGCATTGACAAAATTAGCGAAAGTTTTAGAAAAGAAGGTGAAGTAAGATGGCAGAAAAAATCTTAGTTGAGCATCTAGTCAAAAAATACGGCGATAACACAGTATTAAACGACATCAACGTATCCATCAACGAAGGAGATGTCGTCTGTATCATCGGCCCTTCAGGTTCAGGAAAAAGTACATTCTTACGTTGCTTGAACCGTTTAGAAGAACCTTCTGACGGTGAGATCATTATTGACGGCGCCCACTTGATGGATAAAAGCACAGATATCAACTTGGTGAGACAACATATCGGAATGGTATTCCAGCACTTTAACCTATTCCCTCATCTTTCTATTTTGGAAAACATCATTTTAGCACCGATGGATCTGAAGAAAGAATCCAGAGAAGAAGCAGAGAAAAAAGCAATCAAATTGCTACAGACAGTTGGTCTAGAAGATAAAAAAGATATGTATCCTGAAATGCTTTCCGGTGGACAAAAACAGCGTGTAGCTATCGCTCGTGCTCTAGCGATGAATCCTGACATCATGCTTTTTGATGAGCCTACTTCTGCACTCGACCCTGAAATGGTCGGTGATGTCTTGAACGTCATGAAAAAATTGGCAGAACAAGGTATGACGATGGTTATCGTTACGCACGAAATGGGGTTCGCTAAAGAAGTAGCCAATCGCGTCATGTTCATTGACGACGGTAACTTTTTAGAAGATGGAACGCCTCAACAAATCTTTGAAAATCCGCAAAATGAACGGACAAAAGATTTCTTGAATAAAGTATTAAATATTTAATAAAAACCAAAAATGCACGGTCGCCATGAAGGGACCGTGTGTTTTTATCTTCTTATTTTCTCACCTAACTGTATCAGTCGCATCGCTTGTTCTCCTGCACAAACAAGCAATCGCTCTACCTGTTCCATCGCATAAGAAAGTTCCATCGGTTCATTGATGATATCAAGTACATAGTCGATACCAGTTTCATAAATGGTCGAAAGATTAGCCGAGGCACTACCGACGATAGCTATAACAGGAATATCATATTTTTTGGCTAGAATAGCAATCCCAACTGGTGCTTTTCCATTCAAAGATTGACCGTCCATTCTCCCTTCACCTGTAATGACAACATCTGCCTTTTTCATGTATTCTTCAAGCTTTAAAAGTTCAAGGATTTTCGAGATTCCTTGACACATTTCTGCATCGCAGAACGCCAACAGACCTGCTCCTAAACCACCTGCCGCACCTGCACCTTCCATTTCTAGAACGGTTATCCCTAACGTTTCTTGGATCTTTTGACCATAATGACAGAGTGCTTCATCTAATTTTAACACTTGCGCTCCAGAAGCTCCTTTTTGTTTCCCATAAATAAAAGAAGCGCCGTTTTGCCCACATAGAGGGTTGGAAACATCAGATAAAATGTAAAAAACAGTCTCTTTCAACCTTGGATTAATATTAGATATATCAATGGAATCAATCATTGCGATTTCTTTCGCGCCAAGCGCTATCTCTTTTCCATCGGCATCTTTAAAAGACACTCCCAAAGCTTGGGCCATACCCACTCCGCCGTCGTTCGTTGCACTTCCACCAATACCGATATAAATTTCTTTTACACCATGGGCTAGTACTTCATTGATGAGCTCGCCTGTTCCATAAGATGTTGCTTCCATCGGATTCATCTGATTGGTTCCAACAAGCATCAAACCGGAAGCTTGAGCCATTTCGATCACGGCACGCTCGGTATCAATCAACCCAAATTTTGCTTGAACCATTTGCTGATACGGTCCAGTCACTGTGATGTATCGATATTCTCCACCGCACCCCTCAATGATTGCATCAACAGTACCTTCTCCACCATCTGCAATCGGGATCTTGAGTACATCTGCTTGTTTCTCCACTCGTTTGATTCCTTCTTCAATAGATGCTTCTACTTCAAAAGTCGAAGCACTTCCTTTATAGGAGTCTGACGCAATGATGATTTTTTTCTTCATGCTACACCTGCTTTTTCTACCATAATCAACATGACTACTTTAAGCTATGGACGTACTAAACATGGCTTTTTGTGATCAAACGTCCATCCTGGAATTAAGAATTGCATTCCTACTGCATCATCTCTTGAATCTAATTCGTTGTCTAAATAGAGCTGATGTGCCTTTTCTACTTTCTCCATATCTAGTTCTACACCTAAACCAATGATTTCTTCTGTCAACTTGATTTTCCCATCTCTAATAACGAATGGTCTTTTTGATAATTCCTGTCCATCTTGCCAGATCCAATGAGTGTCGATGGCTGTGATCTCACCAGGTGCCGCCGCTGCTACATGCGTAAACATCGCAAGTGAGATATCAAAGTGATTATTGGAATGAGAGCCCCAAGTCAATCCAAAATCATGACACATTTGCGCTACTCTGACCGAACCATCCATTGTCCAGAAATGGGGATCTGCTAATGGGATAGATACGCTTTGCAAAGCTACAGAATGTTGCATTTGTCGCCAGTCTGTAGCTACCATATTTGTGGCTGTTGGTAATCCAGTTGCTTTTCTGAATTCCGCTAATGCTTCTCTTCCCGATAATCCATTCTCAGCCCCACAAGGATCTTCCGCATAAGATAAGATACCATTCATTCCCTTGCATAAATCAATTGCTTCTTGCAAAGACCATGCGCCATTTGGATCTAGCGTGATCCTAGAGTTTGGAAAAGCTTTTTTCAAAGCACAGATCGTCTTTATCTCTTCCTCACCTTCTAAGACGCCTCCTTTTAATTTGAAATCCTTAAAACCGTATCTTTCATGTGCAGCTTTCGCTAAAGAGACGATCGAATCAGAAGTCAATGCTTCTTCTCTTCTCAGTCGACCCCATTCATCAGACTCATCGTCACCTAGCAAATAAGGCAACGTCGTTTGTCTAGAATCTGCAATATAAAACAGATATCCTAGAACGTCTATCTCATCTCTTTGCTGTCCATTTCCTAAAAGCGCAGCAACTGGAACTTGAAAGAACTTGCCTAATAGATCAAGAAAAGCTGATTCAATAGCTGTTACTGCGTGAATCGTTGTGCGCAAATCATAAGTCTGCAATCCTCGACCACTACTATCCAAATGATTGAAATTATGATGGACTTTCTTCAACACATTTTTATATTCACCGATTGTTTTACCAATAAGCAGTTGCTTTGCGTCTTCTAAAACCTTTTGGATATTTTTCCCTCCCGGCACTTCTCCTACACCGATTTCTCCATTGTCTGCTGTCATCAAAAATAGATTTCTCGTAAAATAGGGGCCATGAGCACCGCTTAGATTCAGTAGCATACTGTCATAACCTGCGATTGGTATAACTTTTGTATCAATTATTTTCGGAATCATCTTTTTTCTCCTTTTTGTTTTAATTTCTAATTGCCTAGCTTATTAAAAAATTCCTATAGCAAATCCTACCAACGTCCAAACGATGCTGATTCCCCACAATTTGAAGAAAGAAAAGCGAATATACTCTCTAATTGTTTCTCCTCCAAGGTCGCAGGCCATGATGATTTGAGGCTGTGCCACGATAGAAGCAAATGCACCAACATTGAAAAATAACGCTAACACGATAATATCTGCAGCAACTCCATATTGTTCTCCTACTGCTGTTATAATGGGAACTAAGGCAAAATACCAAGTATCATTAGTGAAAATGAACATCAAAGGTGTAGTCAACAGTGCGATAATGATATGAAGATAGGGTCCCATAGAAGAAGGCACGATCTCAACTAAAGTCATGACCATTTGTTCCATCATCCCCGTTCCTTCCAATACACCAACTACGACTCCTGACATAAAGACGATCGGTGCTATGGGATAGGTAGCCGCAGCATATTTGCTGACCAGCTTGTTTTGCATCTTGCGATCTGGATAATTGATCACTAGTGCAAGGATTAAACCAACGGCAAAAATATAAAATTCTGGAAAAGAAGTAACGATAAGTAGCGTGACCACAGCTATTGTCAAGCAGAGATTGAACCAAAAAAGTTTAGGTCTTGACATTTCGGAAAGCTCTGGTTCTTCTCCCACTAATGTACCTGCTTCTATATTCTTTTTAATGAATCCATTTCTTTTTTGGCTTTTCTTTCCTAAAAAATAAGCGAATATCATGGTCAAAATCGTCATCAATATCATCAAAGGAATTAGTTTTAAAAAGACATGCATCGCCGGACTATCGACATTTGGCAACAATGCAGCAGCCCGGAGCACCCGTGCATTCCAAGGTTTAATCGTTCCTAACATCGTACCAAGTGAAGTCAAAAAAACCAGAATCATCGGATCAATCTTTAATTTTTTAAACAACGGTAATAGTAATGGGATAACAATCAAATAAGTAGACATGACACTCCCGTCTAATGTTGCAAGGATAGACAACGGTACAGTAAAACTACACAGGATTGGTCCACCAATCTTCATTTTCTTCAGCACTTTATAGATCAAAATCTCAAATAATCCAGCATCTGTCATTAATGCAAAATACGGTAACGAGAACATAATCATTAAAAAGATACTTCTAGTGAGATCTAGTCCAGATATAATATGTTCTGTTGTCTTGGATAAATCAGCACCGCTTAGAAATGAAAAAACAAGGGGCAAAATCGCAAAACAAACCAAAATATTCAGTTTATCTTTCATTAGCAGAAAAGTGATGACTCCCATCATTGCGAAGCCTAAAATTGCTAAATAACTCATGCCGTAATCTCCTTCAACCATTTTTTCATAATTGATCCAGCTGGCAAGAATAGGAGAAAAGTCAGCTAGTTTCATCAATTATCTTTTATTACATGTTTAGCGCACCAAACAAGGTCTACTTGAATCAAACATCCAACCTTTAATTAAATATTGCATTGCTAACGAGTCATCACGATCCCTATATTTCTTTTCAATTTTTTGATATAGGTGATGCGCTGATTCAAGTTTTTCCATATCTATTTCGATGCCTAATCCAGGCTTATCTGTCACTTTGATTTTTCCATCACGAATAACTAAAGGATCTTTGCATAACGCCTGTCCATCTTGCCAAATCCAGTGTGTATCAATAGGAGTGATTTTTCCAAGAGCCGCTGCTGCACATTGCGCAAATACAGCTAAGGAAATATCAAAATGATTATTAGAATGCGATCCCCAAGTCAATCCGAAATCAGCTAATATTTGAGCCATACGAATACTTCCATTCAACGTCCAAAAATGAGGATCAGCCAACACGATATCTACAGCTTTTGTTTCTAAGGCATGATAGAATTGTCGCCAATTCGTCGCAATCATGTTCGTTGCCACTTGATGCCTTGTAGCTGTCTTGAATTCTGACATGATCTCACGACTAGAAAATCCTTGTTCAGGACCACATGGATCTTCGACATAGGAAATCATTGATAATTTGTCTTTACACAGATCAATTGCTTCTTCTAAAGACCATGCACCATTTGGATCGATATTGATTCGTGCATCGGGGAAAGCGTCGTGCAGTGCTTCTATCGCTTTCATCTCTGCTTCCCCCGAAAAAACTCCGCCTTTCAACTTGAAATTATTGAACCCATATCTTTCTTTCACCGCTTTTGCTTGAGCAACAATTTCTTCAGGTGTCAATGTTTCTTTTCGACGAAGTTCGTCCCATTTATCTTTACATGAAGATTCCACTAAATATGGCAAATCAGTCTTCTCGCAATCTGCGATATAAAATAGATAGCCAAGGACTTCAACTTCGGCTCGCTGTCTTCCATCTCCAAGCAATGTACACATCGGCATATTTAGATGCTTTCCTAATAGATCAAGCATAGCGCATTCAACTGCTGCTTCTGCTTGAACAACAAATTTCATATTTTTCAAATCTAAACCTTGCAGACCCTGTCCATCATTTCCTTTTGCCAACCAACCTTTTTTACGAATAGTTGTAATCACTTGTCGGTAATCAGCAATTTTCTGACCTTCTACCAAAGGAATATAACTTTCTAGCATCTTTGTAATATCTTCTCCGCCATGAATCTCTCCCACTCCTCTTTGACCAGTCTCATCTTCTAAAACAACGATATTCCTTGTAAAGTAAGGGGCGTGGGCTCCACTGAGAGTCAGAGTTATACTGTCATAACCTGCTACTGGATAGACAGCCATTTTCATTATTTTGGGTATCGTATCAATCGTTCTCATACACTAGTTCCTCTCTCTTTACGAAAATCAAACTGTATCTTTACTTTCGACTGTCAAGTTATTTATTTTTTCGTAGTAACACGCAATAGCTGAATGATCTTTTTTCTCCAAACCGTCATTTTTTAGTACTTGCATGATTTCCATCAATTGAGCTGTCAAAGGAATTCCGGCATTTATCATATGTGAGGTATCTAACGCATTCTGTAGATCTTTGATGTGCAACTCTATTCTGAATCCTGGATCAAAATCTCGGTTCAAAATCATCGGTGATTTAGCATCCATAACCGTACTCCCTGCTAATCCACCACGAATCCCTTGATAGACCAACTCGGGATCAGCACCTGCTTTAGTAGCAAAGGATAAAGCTTCACCGACAGCGGCGATATTGATTGCGACGATTATTTGATTAGCTAGTTTAGCAATGTTTCCCGCACCTACCTCACCTATATAAGTGACTGAACTTGCCATTGATAGGAGCAACTCATAGCATTGATCAAAAACTTTCTTTTTCCCACCGACCATAACAGCGATTGTTCCGTCAATTGCTTTTGGTTCTCCTCCAGATACCGGCGCATCTAAGAACTCTACTCCAAGTCCTGCAACCTTTTCTGCAAATCGCTGACTAGAAACAGGATTAATCGAACTCATATCGATTACGATCTTGCCTTCACTGATTCCAGCGGCTATCCCTTCTTCTGAAAACAATGCGGCTTCCACATTCGGAGAATTCGGTAACATAGTAATTACGATATCTGATTGATTTGCTAACTCCTGACTATTTTTTGCTGTTGAAGCTCCAGCTGCTGCAACTTCATCCATATTCGATTGATTGAAATCATAACAGATAACCTCATAACCATCTTTTATTAGATTTTTTGCCATTGGTTTACCCATGATTCCTAGTCCTACAAATCCGATTTTCATTTCTTATTCCTCCATATCTCGTTTATTTATGATTTTTTCAAGTACTTCAGACATTTCTTTCTTTAATTGATCGGAAGACGTCGTGTTCGGTAAAATACTTGCTCCAACATCTAGTCCAATCAAATTACAAGCATCTTTTGTAGCTATTGGAAATGATGCACGGTCAAACATATTCCTAAATTCTGTCAATTCAAATTGCGCGTTTCGCGCGGAAGACAAGTCGCCAGTGCAATAATGTTCATAAATAGAGACGACTAATTCAGGGACAACATTCGCTGTAGATGCAACTGCGCCGACCGCCCCATAGACAAGAGATCCTAAAATCAAGGTGTCTCTTCCAGCCATTACTTTGAACTCCTCATTCTCAGTACGTCGAATATATTCTGCTGTCAAATGTACATTCCCACTACTATCCTTAATTCCAACAATATTCGGATACTGGGAAAGACGAACGACCAAAGAAACACTTAGACTATATCCAACTTTTCCAGGATTGTTATATAGCAAAACAGGTAGATGAGGCACAGCCTTTGCAATCGTGATTATGTGTTGATACAATTCGTCATCTGTAGGAGAAATGAACATCGGTGGCAAGATCGATAAACCATCAGCACCGTTTTCCTCTGCTGTTTTTGCCATCAACACTCCTTCCTTCGTCGTGATCGATCCAATACCCATATAAACTGGTACACGTTTATTGGCTGATTTAACGATTGTTTGGAGACCTTTCTTTTGTTCCTCTTTATCAATCGCAAAAAACTCTCCGTTACTTCCAAATGCTAAAATACCATTGACGCCTCCTTGAATCACATGTTCAACCATTCGTTCTAATGGTGCAGTTTTTATCTGATTCTCTTGATTTACCGGTGTAACAATTGGGACGATGATCCCTTTGACTTTTTCAATATCCATGCATTCACCTCCTAGGGATGTTCATCACAACATAAAAGTGATTTTTTTCACAATCGTTTCTTCAATATTCATGCTACAAATCAATATCGCAATAATTATAAGAACGTTTTCATAATAAAAAGTATATATTTTCACAATGATTTAGGGTATGGTACAGGTAACAGAAATAATTCATCTTTTGATAAGATTATTCGTTATCCATCACAATTATCGATGATTTCTACAGGATAATAATCATTTTTTTTAAAAATAAATGTTATATTAGAAGTCTTGTTGATTTATTATTGAATTTCCTTTATATTTTTATGTAAACGTTACCTTTTGCTGTTTTACTGTATTTTCTTACAAGGAGAACTAGATGAACATCTCTAAACAATTAGCACGGAATATTGTCAAAAATCTCAAAGATGTACTAAAACAAGAAATCAACTTTATCGATACAGAGGGCATAATCATTGCAAGCACCGATGAGGAACGGATCAGGACCCTCCATGAAGGGGCAAAAATCGTTTTGGATACGAAAAAAGAAGTTTTTATCAGCGAAGACGGCCAATTCAAAGGAACGAAGCGTGGAATCAACGCCCCGGTGTATTTTGAACAACATATCATCGGTATAATTGGACTGACCGGTGGAAAGGAAGTGAAAAAGTATGCTGAAATTTTAAAAAAATGACAGAAATACTCATAAAAGAGGCATATCTGAAAGATTTTACTTTTCAATTAAGGGAGAGACATCGTCTGACGATCGAATCGCTATTGTTTCCTTTCAGTCATTTTGACTCTCCTCACTTGATCGAGCTTGATTTTTCTTCTCCATATTATGTAGTTGTGGGGCAACTTCCTGACAATCAGGAATTGTATCAAGAGCAGATCACCCCTTTATTAGAGTTACTTGAAAGGGTCTTTTCTTACTACAGTCAGGCTTTGTTCACTGTACATAGGCAACAAATCATTATCCTAGTCAATCGCATTTCCAGAGCCTTATTGATATCGTTACTTGACAAAGTCCAGACAAATTTTGACAAATCGTATCAGTTACAACTGAACTTCGGAATTGGGTCGCTTTGTTATACAGAGCAGGAGACACCGCAATCTTTCCTTCATGCCCAGCATGCTTGTGAATGGATAACTTTCCATCAATCTGTGAACGAGATCCGCTTTTTTGAAGATTTAGACCTCGGGATCCTTTTACCAGCAATCCCATCAGGTCAACGATCATTATATGTAAAACGTATTTTGAAAAGCTTGACAAAAGAAGAAGTACATTTATTCAAGAAAACTTTGACATGCTTCAGTAAAAATAACGGAAGTATCAAAAAATGTGCAGAAGAATTATTTATTCATAAAAACACCTTGCAATATCGACTGAATAAACTCCATTCTCTCACTGGTTATAACCCTAGAAACTATGATGATTATCTTATTCTAAAGCTAGCTTTTTTGTTGATACAAATATGACGATTACAAAAAACCAGATGAACATAAGGTTGTCCGTCTGGTTTCTACTTATTTCTCAGTAGGACTGCTCCACATTCGTTGTAATTTTTCCATCGTCCATATATAAATAATAATGCCTATACCGATAATCACAATATATTCTATACCAAACTCAACCCGCGTCCCCGAATTGATCCTAAAAGTTGAAGCGTTTGTGTTAAATATTTTAGGATATAGATATAACAAAATATTCTTGAGATCATATTTTCCTAGTGGTGGCAAAAAAAGAAAATAACTTCCTAAGAGACATAGGCTGACGAAAGAATTCTTTACGACTGTTGTAAAATAATAACAAACTAAAAAGGAAAGAAATGCAAACCCCAATAGGACACTCAATTGAAGCGGCGCTTTCTCAAGATAAGATATTTGCCTAATTAACGCTTCATCGATTTGTGTCGATTTGTCAGCCTGAACAAAAAATCTTGAAAAAGACTGCAACATCAAAAATAAAATGAGGGAAGCAAGTATAAAAATAATTAAACTAAGAAACCCCGCTCCTATCTTATGACGATTGATTTGCCATTGAGAATCCAAACAGCGCCTGATTTTCATTGTATGGTATTTGATATCTGCATTTGCTATTACTATCCCGTATACCCCCGAAAAAAAAGGAAAGAGAACAAAAAACGAAGAAGACAATAATTGGTTGACCCCGTTTTGGACATTTAAAGCAGCAAAACTGGAATGATAAGCAACGTAATGATATTTCAACGGATTGTCAACTATTTCAGTATTTTCGTTCATACTGATAGAAAAAGGTTGTTAAAGTATTTCTTGGATCGTTTCACCCCTTGCCAAGGCTTCCTCTACATAATATTGGAAATGACGAAGATGACTTTGAATGAGCATTATTTGAGAAACGAACATTAAAGTAGAAAGCAACAATATTACTGAAAGAAAAAGGTAAAATATTTTCGAACGTCTTTGATAATAAAATTCAAAAAGCATTTTTACCTCCTTTTTGTTGAAATAAAAAAGCTGCGTAAATCCTCGGACGTGATAGGTTCTATTTTTCCGTTTTTTACATTTAATAACTCATCAGCCATTTCCAAGTAATATTCTTCATGACCACTTAAGATGACTGTAGCTTCTTTTTTCAGCTGAACCAAGCAATAAAGCAGCACTTTCCGATTCTTTTGATCTAATCCATTCAACACTTCATCTAATAAAACAACTCGGGGCGCAAGCAACAATAGCAATAGCAGCGAAAGTATCTTTTTTTCTCCCAGAGAATAGTTCTTGACTTTCACATACGATAAAAATGAAAGGGGTAAAAAATCGATTTTTTGTTTAGAGATTAGTTCTTTTATTTGCCGATTTTTTGTCAGTAAAATTAGATTATCTAATCCAGTTAGATTCAAGTAAAAAGGGGTAGAGTCAAAAACACAAAAACAACTACCTGTTTTTTCAATCGTTCCCGAGTAGCTATCAATACCGACAATGCAGCGAAATAAAGTCGTTTTGCCAATGCCATTATCCCCATAAAGATAATAGATTTTATTTTGATCAAATGTGAATGACAGATGATCAAATAAGATTTTTTGCCCAAATCGTTTAGAAAAATCAATAAGTTTCATAGACAAACTCCTGAATAGATTAGTACCATGTAGAACCACCATTACCATGTACTCCAACCATATACTTTTTTAATTTCTTCAATCAAAATGAACTAATTCAATCAATCGAGTTTTTTATTTATTTATATTTTACCAAAATATAGTAATGGCTCATTATCAACTTTTTATCAATATAGAAAGTGATAACCATCCCCTTATTTCATTTCTTAGATTCCTTTTTCCCCTAATAAACGCTATTGAAAACTAGCATTACTAAGTGTTAATACATAAAAAAATAAAAGACTTACCATTTTTTCTAGAAATAGAAAATTTTGGTAAGTCTTTTTGACACTTGTGTTTTTTACTAGAAAAGCTACTTCCGCTTTTTCCCGCCAAAAGCATCTTTGAATTTATCGAAGAAACCATCTTCTTGTTGTTCTTCTACTTTGATGCCGCCAGCTTCAGCGAATGCACGTAACGCTTCTCTTTGTTGTTCATTTAGATTTTTCGGCGTGATCAGTTTTACTTTGACATGTTGGTCGCCTGTTGCACCACCACGTAACTTCGGAGCGCCTTTTCCACGTAAGCGGAAGTTCGTACCTGTCTGTGTACCAGCAGGAATCTTCAGTTTCACATCTCCATGGACAGTTGGTACTTGGACTTCATCGCCCAAAGCTGCTTGTACAAAACTTAAAGGCAATTCATAGTAGATTTCAGAGCCTTCACGGTCAAAGATATCACTTTCTTCTACACGGAAGACCACATACAAATCACCAAATGGTCCGCCGTTTTCTCCGGCTTCTCCTTGACCAGCTAAACGCATTTGTTGTCCTTCTTCTACCCCAGCTGGTACATTCACTTTGACTGAGTGAGCTTTCTTCTCATGACCTGAGCCATGACAGGTTGGACAAGGTTCTTTGATTTCTTTTCCTGTACCATGACAAACATCACAAGTTTGACGGCTCATCACTCGTCCAAGCGGTGTTTGGCGTTCTACATTGATCGTACCTGCACCATGGCATTTATGACAAGTAGTTGGTTGCGTACCTGGTTTTGCCCCATTTCCGCCACAAGTATGACAGATTTCTTCCCGATTGTACTTGATTTCTTTCTCTACGCCAAAAATTGCTTCTTCAAAAGATAAGTCGATCGTATATTGCAAATCAGCACCTTGACGAGGCGCATTGGGATCGACTGAACGACCTCCCCCTCCAAAGAACGAGTCGAAGATATCTTCAAAACCACCGAAGCCGCCGAATCCACCAAATCCGCCACCAGCTCCACCAGCACCGTAATTTGGATCTGTACCTGCATGCCCGTATTGGTCATATGCAGCGCGTTTTTGCGGATCACTTAAAATTTCATAAGCTTCTGATACTTCTTTAAATTTTTCTTCTGCATCAGGTTCTTTATTGATATCAGGATGGTATTTTTTTGAAAGCTTACGATAAGCTTTCTTTATTTCATCTTCTGATGCTCCTTTTGAGAGCCCTAAGACTTCATAATAATCACGTTTTGTTGCCATAGGCTTTCCTCCTATTGGTTCTCATCATTTTCACGTCGCTTGTTATCATATCATATTTTGTTTGAAACAAAAACCGATACTTCAAACTATTTTTCAAAAGAAAAAGCCAAAGTAGCAACTTTGGCCTTCTCTCGAAATTCAGTGAACTGATTATTTATCGTCGCCATCGACTTCTTCAAAATCAGCATCAACGACATCATCTGCTCCGCCTTGAGCTGCTTCTGGGTTTTCTTGAGCTTGTTGTTGTGCCGCTTGTTCATATAGTTTAACAGTCAAGTTTTGAACGATTTCGTTCAATGCATCGCGTTTAGTTTTCATTTCTTCAATGTTGTTTGCTTCAACAGCGGCTTTCAATTCATCGCGAGCTGTTTCTGCTTTTTTCACTTCTTCTTCGTCTACTTTGCCTTCTAATTCTTTCAATGTTTTGTCCACAGAGAATAGCAATGCGTCTACATCATTACGTAGGTCAACTTCCTCTTTACGAGCTTTATCTGCTTCAGCGTTTGCTTCTGCATCTTTTACCATACGTTCGATTTCTTCGTCTGTTAGACCTGAAGAAGATTTAATCGTGATTTTTTGTTCTTTTTGTGTACCTAAATCTTTCGCAGATACATTTACAATCCCGTTTTTATCAATATCGAATGTTACTTCGATTTGTGGGATACCACGAGGAGCTGCTGGAATATCTGTCAATTGGAATCTTCCTAGTGTTTTGTTGTCAGCAGCCATTGGGCGTTCACCTTGTAATACATGGATGTCTACTGCTGGTTGATTATCTGCTGCAGTGGAGAACACTTGTGATTTACTTGTTGGGATCGTTGTATTGCGGTCAATCAATTTAGTGAATACACCGCCCATTGTTTCGATACCTAATGACAATGGCGTAACGTCAAGTAAAACAACATCTTTTACATCACCAGTGATCACACCGCCTTGTATAGCAGCACCCATCGCAACTACTTCATCAGGGTTAACTGATTTGTTTGGTTCTTTTCCTGTTTCTTTACGTACTGCTTCTACAACTGCAGGGATACGAGTAGATCCACCGACCAAAATAACTTCGTCGATTTCTGATTGTGATAAACCTGCATCTTTTAGTGCTTGACGTACTGGTACTTTCGTACGTTCTACTAAGTCAGCTGTTAATTCATCAAATTTTGCACGTGTCAATGTCATTTCCAAGTGCAATGGTCCAGATTCACCGGCTGTGATAAATGGCAAACTGATTTGTGTGCTTGATACGCCAGATAAATCTTTTTTCGCTTTTTCAGCGGCATCTTTCAAGCGTTGTAACGCCATTTTGTCTTGAGATAAGTCAATGCTGTTTTCTTTTTTGAATTCTGCTACCATGTAGTCGATGATTTTGTTATCAAAGTCATCCCCACCTAGATGGTTGTCACCAGCTGTTGACAATACATCAAAGACACCGTCTCCTAATTCAAGGATTGATACGTCAAAAGTACCACCACCAAGGTCGAATACTAAGATTTTTTCGTCACGATCTGTTTTATCCAAACCATAAGCAAGAGCAGCTGCAGTTGGTTCATTGACGATACGTTCTACTTCTAAACCAGCGATTTTACCAGCATCTTTTGTTGCTTGACGTTGTGCATCGTTAAAGTAAGCTGGTACAGTAATAACTGCTTTTTCGACTTTTTCACCTAAGTAATCTTCTGCAAATCCTTTAATATATTGAAGAATCATTGCTGAGATTTCTTGAGGTGTGTATGATTTGCCTTCTACATCTACTTTGTAACCAGCTTCACCGATATGGCGTTTGATTGATGAAATCGTATTTGGGTTTGTTACAGCTTGACGTTTTGCCACTTCCCCTACTTGGATTTCTCCATTTTTGAATGATACAACAGAAGGTGTTGTACGGTTTCCTTCTGGGTTAGCGATGATTTTTGCTTCGTTTCCTTCTAGTACTGCTACTGCAGAGTTAGTCGTACCTAAGTCAATACCGATAATTTTACTCATAATTAACGTCTCCTTCTTTAATTGAAAGTGTAAGTTTTATATCCGCACAATTATTGTGCAACAATGACCATAGTTGGTCTTAACACGCGATCATGTAATTTATAGCCTTCTTGTAGTACTTCTACAATCGTATCGGCTGGTGTATCTTCAGTCGCTGGAACAGTTTGTACTGCTTGATGAAGATTAGGATCAAAGGATTCTCCTTTAGCAGGGATTTTCTCGATTCCTTCTTCTTCCAGTGCGTTACGTAAACTTTCCAAGACCATTTCCACGCCTTTTTTCAAGCTTGCTCCTTGATCATCTGACACTTCTGTGGCTAATGCACGTTCCAGATTGTCAATTGATGGAAGCAATTTTTTGGCTAAATCTTGTGAACGGTATTTTTGTAATTGCTCACGTTCATTTTTTCCTCGATTTGCCATATTTGCGATTTCCGCACGAGCCCGCAAATATTTATCTTCCATTTCTTCTAATTCAGCTTTTAATTTTGCTGATTCGAATTCTTCCGCTTCAACTTCTGAAATGCCTGAATCTTCTGCAGCTTCGACATCGATTTCCGGTTCTGGCTGAGCATCTGTCATTTCTTTATCTAGTTCTTCTTGATTTTCTTTCACGATACAGTCTTCCTTTCATTATTCAGTCAGCTGTTTGATTGCTCTTACTAAGAAAGAGAGAACGATCAGCTGCAAATAGCTTCGTTATTCACATTACGAGTTTGACAAGTCAAGTGATCGATAGTAATCAGCAAGCTTAGCTGCTAGTTCTCTTCGATAAACATCCACTAGACCAAACATCCGAGAATAAGGCATACTAGTCGGCCCCAACAAGGCTATTGTACCTCTTCCATGACCATCTATCTCGTAACTTGCTTGAATCATGCTCATATTCTGCAATAAATCATTACCTAATTCAGCACCGATTTTGATACGAATATTACTATCCATCGGAGTGATCATTTGTGTAAGTCCATCGGAGTCTTTCATAAAAGAAAACATCGATTTAAACTGATCAAGATCTTGACGGGGCTCATAATCCAAGAGATTCATTTGTCCACTGACATAAACTTTTTCTTCAAACACATGACCAAGAACGGTGTCAAACAACTGGGACATCCCTTCTGTGGTCTGGAAATATTTATGAAGAATCATCGGAATCTCTGTACGTAGTTTATGGTATACCGTCATCAGAGGATCCCCGACTAGACGGTCGTTTACAATTTGCACCATTTTTTCTAGTTCCTGACTTCCCATGTATTCGGGAAGAGTGAACACTTGGCTTTCTACATTTCCCATATCTGTCACGACAATCGCAATGATCTGTCGATTATTCAAGGG
The DNA here is from genome assembly GCF_008000875.1 of Enterococcus sp. DA9. Taxonomy (NCBI): domain Bacteria; kingdom Bacillati; phylum Bacillota; class Bacilli; order Lactobacillales; family Enterococcaceae; genus Enterococcus; species Enterococcus sp. DA9. The sequence goes on along the minus strand of NZ_CP042839.1, from coordinate 1,823,317 downwards.
TACGATACGAAAGCCTGTTAGTCGGCGGTCTTTTATTTCAGGTCCCAACGAAAAAGTCGTATAACTTGTCAGCTCAGATAAGATCTCAGCAGATTGCTTAATGATCTCATTGATCTCATGAAATTCTCTACCTAAAGACTGACGTATCAGCAGCAGGTCATCTTCTGCTACGCGAGCAGGTTTTAACAAATGATCCACATAATAACGATAGCCTAAAGCAGATGGAATCCGCCCAGAAGAAGAGTGAGTCTTCAACAGCAACCCTTCATCTTCTAATGCCTTCATATCATTGCGAATCGTTGCTGAGCTGGCCTTGACTCCCTCAGACATCAATGTTTTGGAACCAACGGGCACGCCACTACTCGTATAGTGTTGGATGATCAGACGTAAAATGTCGTTTTGTCGCTTTGTTAACATCTTCCTCACCTCTCATTAGCACTCATATATTCTAAGTGCTAATCCACTTATAAATATAGCAAGAAGCCCTTCTCCTGTCAAGAGAAAGACTTCATTTTTTAGCACTCTATCTTCCAGAGTGCTAATTATGAGCAATTGCTATAAATCCAATTATATCAACGTTTCAATAGTTCTTTATTGTATTTTTGAACTTTTTTTATTTAAATTCCGATAAAAAACAAATATTCTTTAAACTATTTTTCAAACAAAAAACGCTCAAACACATTGTTTCCCAAAAAAGTCCCTCTAGGTGTCAAATAAATACGTTCTTCTTCATTAACAAGTAACCCTTCTTCCTCTAACTTCATCAACACATCTCCATACACCGATTCAATCGTTTGTTGATAGCGATCATAGAAGTGTTTTTTAGCAATCCCAGTTTTTTTTCTTAGCCCCAAGAACATTTCTTCTTCTATTTGATTTTTTCGTGTCAATTTTTCTTCTTCCAATACTGGGCGTTCATTGATTCGTAATGGACGTAAATAGTGTTGGATTGGTCCTTTGTTGCGATAACGAATATTTCCAAGATAACCGCTAGCTCCTGCTCCAAACCCAAAATAATGGTCATTGTTCCAATACATCAGGTTATGCTGCGACTCGTGTCCGGAAAGTCCAAAGTTACTTATTTCATATTGGTGACGTCCATGCTTTTCCATTGCTTCAATGGTCTCTTCAAACATTCTAGTTTCCGTTTCCTGATCAGGCAGTTTGAGTCTTCCTTGTCGTACCCAGTTCATGAACATTGTTTTGTTTTCTAGGATCAATGAGTACAAAGAATAGTGAGGCAGATCCAAAGCCAAAGCTTTTTCCAAAGTATCCCGATACCCTTCAAGTGTTTGTCCCGGTAATGCATAAATCAAATCGATGCTTACATTGGTAAAATTTTCTGCTTTTAAAAATTTCATCGTTTGATACACATCTTCTGCGGTGTGTTTACGTCCAATTTTTTTCAGTAAGCGATTGTCAAATGTCTGAACTCCCATGGATAAACGATTGACGCCATAGTTTTTCATCACTTGAAGCTTTTCACGGGTCAAATCGCCAGGATTCGCTTCTACAGTAAACTCTTTACCATCCTGGAAAGGCAAGATCTCTCTAGCTCCTGATAACAATCGATCAAGTTGTTTAGCAGATAAAGAGGTCGGTGTTCCGCCCCCTACATAAAGTGTTTCCAAATTCGCTGTCGGGTGACTTTCCAGCATTAATCTCATTTCATTCAGCAGCATTTCCACATACTCATCTACCGGTTGCCCTTCTAAAAAAACTTTATTAAAGTCACAGTAATAGCAGATATGCTCGCAAAATGGGATATGAATGTACGCAGAAACCTTGTTTTCTGCGGGATTTATTGTTTCTATCATTGAACTTCTTTCTCCTTACGTCGAAAAGTCGTACCGATTTTCGACCTTCTTTAAACGGTGTGCAAGCACCAGCTCCTTGAAATAAGCCGCATGTTTATAATCTAAGAAGTCTAGTTCCAAAAATGCTTGCTTATTGTCATCGGAGCTACATGTGGCTTTCACAACCTCTCGATAAACGGTGTTCCCAAAGCTAACCTTCGGCATTAACTCAAAATCTGCAAAAATATGAAAAGCTATTTTCACAGATTCCTCCTTAAGTGCTCAGGTCACAACGCTTTGCTTACAACCTCTCATATACGCATACTAAACGTATTTGGCAAACAAATCCACTAAAAAATCCAAGAATCGACTTCTTGGATGATTTTTTTACGTTCATGATTCCTCCTAAACAATTTTATCCATATTTTGTCCATAAAAAAATCTAGTTAAACCTCTCACTTCAAAAGTTTTAACTAGATTCTTCTTATTATTTTTTTATAAAAATAAATAGTCTCTTAATCATAGACATTTTTTCGGTGTCCCACTTGAATAGCGATAACAACTATTTGATTATCTTCTATCTCTACCAACACACGATATTTGCCAATTCGATAACGCCATTGTCCTGAACGATTAGCGGTCAATCCTTTTCCGAATTTTCTCGGATCGTCAATACCATCAATATGTTGATATAGCCATCGAACGATCAGCGTCGCTTGATGCTTGTCCATTTTACGAAGTTGTTTCTGAATTTCAGGCGTGAATTCTAAACGGTAGGTCATTCCAACCCTCCAAATTCACGAAGGATTTCTTCCATGGATACTGTTGTTTTTCCACTTTCTACCCAATGTTTATGGGCAATTTCAGCCGTTTGACAATCGTATTCATCTTCTAGTTGTTCCATCGAATAGGTTTTTAGAAGCTCAGATAAAGTAATCCCATAAAATTCCGCCATATAAGAAAGCCATTCTTTTTCGGCATCACTCACACGAACCGTAATCATAGCCATATTATCGCCTCCCTTTTGTATCACATTGTAATACAAAAGGGGCAAGATGTCAATTTTGTATGATTTACTTAGCTTATTTTGAGATTTTTCCATTTTTTTAACCAATAAAAAAATCCAGGAGAATTATTGGATTGAATGTGATTTCTGAAGAACTTTATTTTGAAACTGCCGACCTTACAAATGAACTTTTAGAGAAGGGTATTTTTTTAAAAACGTACCAAAATTAAACATATCGCAAGAAACACAAAGCCCCAAATTACAAATAGCTTATATTTTATTAAACATGTTTCTACCTTTATATAGTCTGTTTTTGACATTTCTTTTCCTAAATTGAAACGAACAATTGTTTTTACTTTCAAGAGAAATCGTGTGCCAATGATAAAGCAGCACACACTCAATACTCCTAGCAATATTCTACCTAAAAAATTCAAATTTTCTCCTATTGTCACTTATAGCTCCTCATCTACTTGAATTTTAATCTTGTCTAGCGCTATGCCCAAAGATAATTATCATTTCTTCCATCTACTCGATCAAGACCTTCTGCGATTAGACCTCCAGCCGAAGTACCAGCTAAAGCTAAGGCAATTTCTACAGCTGCGAGCGCTTTTCCTCTTACAGTGGTAATTCCAATTTGTGCAACAATTACATTTTCAGTTACTCGAGCAATATTTCGCTTGTTTTTTCTAATAATTGCTTTTACCGTATTCACACTTGAATTTGCTAAATCTAGACCCAAAACGATTAATCCTGCATCAATGACACCAGCAACAAAACCAGTTGAGTTCCACCAGTTTTTCCCTACGCCTCGCATTCTTGGATTGAATCCAATCATTGCTAAATACTGATTGATTGCTTGTTCCATCCTTAATTCATCTTCAGGTGTTAATAATATTTCTCCGTTTTCGTTAAATTTAGGTTGAACATCTCCATATTCTTCCTTGATTTTTTCAAGGGCTAGTTCGGAATTCTTTTTTTCTTCCGAGTAATAAACTGACAAGTCTTCAGAACTAAAATTGCTTTTACTATTCTGAGTTTCATCCAGAATCAACTCATTCGCTGAAATAATCATACTCCCACTTGTTGCTACTACGGACAAAACAAAAGTTACTGCTATTACACTAATCCACATTTTTAAGTCCAGATATTTCTTTTTCATTATGAATCCTCCAAAATTTAAATTTGCCTTATAAAGACAAAATAACTATAAATTGATAACAAGTTTAATATTTTATAGCATCTTAAAAAGTTGTTTTAGACTCATAATCGTTACTATTTTTATATTCTATAAAAAAACAGTGCTAATTTTACAAAAAAGTCGAATTTAATCACCTTGTTGTCAAATTATCAGCTAGTCACAGTAATAGCAGATTTCTTCAATGTTTCTACAGATTTTCTACTAAATAGAACCTCTGATCCGACTCCTCCAAAACGTAGCGAAGAAGATCAGCTTGGAGACAGTATTCTTTCTCACTTCAGATTGAATACTGCAGATATGGAAGTAGAAGACATTGAAGAATTGGAAGAAGAATTAAATGAATATATGGACTTTTTAGTTCAACGTGCAAAAGCAAAGAAAAATAAAAAATAGCCGGGAGAATTATCGGATTGAATGTGGTTTCTGAAGGACTTTATTTTGAAGCTGCAGACCTTGCAAATGAACTCTCAGAAGAAGTTAGTTATTACTGTTCAAAGAAAATGGAACATGTAAAATGCTACGACATTGAGAATTATGTGAATGAAGTAGAAGATGTAGAATTCATCGATTACGACTTCAAAGATAACTTAAGTAAGAAAATGCTTGGTTCCATTACAAAAGTTCATGGCGAAATCATCATTACCACCAATCAACATTTAATGCTTGAACGCAAAAATTTTACAAAAATGCATGAGATCATCCATTATTATAAGGACGTCCCCTATCTTGGAGAATCTCATGCATTTTCTGATATGATTTTAGAAGATACTTATTTGCCAGAAGACTATAAAAAAACTTCGAGCAAATATAGGTGCCAGTATCCTCATGGCGAATGACCGGGCTCTTCCTTATGCGTTAAAAAAGTTCAGAAATTTTAACGAAGTAGCCAACTACTTTTTCATGAGCAAGGCAGCACTAAGAAAAAGAATCCTCCAGTACTTGGAATTTACTGGAGGATATACTTCAGAAGAAGCCTATAAGTTATTTAAAAATTATTACTACAGGAATGAACTAGAAATACTTCAATATTTGGAGTAATGCTTGATACTTTAAATAGTGTTGTCATTTCAATACTTCTTGATACTTTCTGTATGACCACAATAAGCTGCACAAGCATTAAAGTATTGTCCGGTTGTTCCATTCTGCCGTAGTATCATGACTCCTTTGTTACATTTAGGACAAATTTTTATATTTTTAGGCAAAGAACTCAATACTTGATATTTCAGCATCGTTTCTGGAATCAACTGATTTAACAGTTTTAAAAGTTCATATCTGCCATACCACTCGATTTTATGTGCTTTTTCATTTTCTGCTATTTGTTTATAAGCATAACTATTAAAAAAAGACGAAGTAATAAACATCTTTTTAGTCCAGTTTTTATCAGATATTCCTGCAAAAATTTTTACGTCATTATCAGTGATCAATCGCTCCTCTTTCGTGCTATTTAAGCGCTTTGATTTTGCTTGAACCGCTATACGCTCATTATCTTTAGTTAAAATCAAATCTACACCACCATCGCCAGTATAGACACGCTTGTCTTTTTTATACCTTTTTTTAGTAATTTCAACTTTATATCCAGCCAACCGAAACACCGCGGCTAAAAATCTCTCAAAATGATCCCCTTGTCTCACTCGATCTCGAATACTACTTCCAAAATCCCTATCCATATCGCTTACGAAATCTACGACAATTTTTTCATCATTATTTAGTGCAAATGATATTTCTTCCAATCCCTTTTTTTCTTCTGGGATAATTTCTTGAACCTCTGTTTCATCTTCTGGCTGACTCGATTTTCCATTTAACTTCTGTAAAAATTTTAGAACCAATTTATTGTCTCCCTTCACAAAGTTATATATCACTTTTTATTGTAAATTAATAACAAGAGTATTAATTTGTTTGATCATAAAAAAATTATTTTTTTGTGAAAGGAAGATTGAACTTTCGAACAATATAAAAATGCATGAGATATTCCACTTTATAGGGATATACCCTTGAAGAATCTCATGCATTTTTTGATATGAAATTTAGAAAAATTTACTTGCTAGAAAACTGTGAAAAAGAACTTCGTGCAAATGTAAGTGTCAGCATCCTCATGGCGAATGTTCGAGCACTTCCTTATGCGTTAAAAAAATTTAGAAATTTTGACGAAGTAGCCAACTACTTTTTCCTGAGAAAGGCAGCACTAAAAAAAGAATCCTCCAGTACTTGGGATTTACTGGAGGACGTACTTCAGAAGAATCATAAAAAATGAATCAGATATGCTACGGCGGCTGTAATAAAATCTAATGTTTAAAATATACATTCGTCTTATTTAGAGTAAAATAATTCTAACAATTACACTAGGATATAAAACACAGAGCATTACCTCACCAATAACTCTCCAATCAAAACCACTTCATTTACGACTCTAGTGAATCATTACTTTTTTATTTAACAATATTTTGCTTTTAAAAATTGTGCTACTTCACTTATTTCAGGATATATAAATCCATGGGTTATCCCAAAAAGTTCTAGCTCTTCTAAAAATTCACTTTTTTTATTGTATGGAATTCTAATGATTACCTTTTTTCCTGTATTTGATTCAACTCTAAAACAATTCAGTTTATTTAAGTTTTTTTTATTTAATGAACATATTATGAATGATCCAAACTGTTGAGATATACGCTTGTTATCTCTTGTTGATACAACAAAATAGTCTTCTTTAAATGTTTGTTTTTTTATAGCTTGTATGAAAGCTGGCTTTTCCAAAGAAACTTCATGTTTCAAACGCTTTACTTCTTCTTTATTATTGAAATCATCATCACTTATTGAACTATCATTTGCGAATTCTATTATATTTTCCTTCACACATTGATCAAAAAAAGAAAGAGAGGCAATTATTGAAACATTATCACTACGGGTATACTTTATTTTATCACTGGAAAAAACGATTAATTCACCATCTTTATCAAAATTATTTTCTACAGCAAAAAATAAAGCTACAAGTAAGTTTTGTGTTACATCTAAAAGTCTAGTTGGCAAACCATAGTGTTGCATTTTTTTAAGATATTTAAATGATTATTATTTGAATTTTTATATTCTTCTGGGTTTCTAGCTAGTGACTCTTCACATAATAAATGTTCGTTTAAATAACTTTTCTCAGTTCTATAAACCGAAGGGATTAATTGATAATTTATATCTGTATGGCCTCTAAAAAAAACTTCATCATCATTATTATTTTGTAACTTTTTAATTTCCTTTATTCGTTCTGTAATTCTTTGAATAGAACTTCCAGTCCAAATTTCCACTATATTTTTATAATATATATAATCATTTTCTAAAACTAACTCTTCACGAATCTTACCAGTATATTCAATCTTGCCTTTATTAAAATATATTTCGTTATTTTCCCCATGTTTAGTTAATTCTTTGATAATATAGATTCTTACTAATTTTCTGTAATTTTCAGAATCCATAATTGTTTTAAATATTTGTTGTCTCCTATCTTTAAAACTATTTTTTTCCGAAAATTGGAGCAAATGAAGGGTTATTAATACTTTTTTGTCATTCATATCCAATTGATTAAATTCAATATTTTCTTTTTTAAATACATTGTCTATATCCGTTAATAGTTTATACGTCTCTTCTCTAGAGGAACTTAACAACTTACTCATTATATCGTGAATTTTTCTTCGTTTTTTATTGTATTCTGGAATTGTATGATAATTCACTTTGAGATCCGTCTTTACCAAAGAGGCAATAATTACTTTAATATTTATATATCCATTTCTAAATAATTTTTCAAAAAAAATATCATGATAACTTTTTATAATAAATTCACTATCACTTTTAAGAGGTTCCTTGTCAAAAAAATAAAAGAAAAACATAATTTCAATTCTCCTATACATATATTTATAAAAATAGAATTCTAAAGGTGTTTTTACTTTCTACTGATTTTATTTAGAAATATTTTGTTTAAATTTATTAAATTCGTTATTTTTAAATTGAGCTTCTAATAGTTATTCTTTACAAGAAGTATATCAATTGTCACTATTACTTCTTAAAGTTTTTGAAATTTCCTCAATCGTATAAGCAGGTCTCTTTCTATGAATCATTGCATGACAGTTTGGACAAACAGGCTTCATGTCCTCAATCGGATCAATTTCATAAAATTCATCAAGCATACTTAATTCTTTTTCATGATGAACATGAATAAACTCTTTGCCAATTTCCCCGTAAGTTTCTTCAAAATTGAATTTACAGACTACACATCTATATCCATAATGACCTAAACATGCTTTTCTTGCTCTTGGATCTCTTTCGTAAATATTTACATATCTGTTAATTTTTCTTCCTTCTAAAAATTTTTTTCTTTTTAAAGTTTGTTCTTTAACTGTAGCCTGATCCATAGACGGGATCATTTTCCATGTTATCTCGGTCGTCTCTTTATCGTTGTAATCCACCATAACTCCTAACCCTTTGTATTCAAACTCAGGATCATTACTATTTTCTCTAATAAAAATATGAACTGGAAATTCTCCACTTACCATCTTTTGAATAGTAGGAGAATTAAAAGTAGTATTTTTCTTAGCATACCAATATAAGATGTTCCCTTCTATACTATTGTTATAATCATGTCCAGTTCTACCTGCAGATAATATATTAGTGAAAATAAAAAATTCATCTTCATGACGAACATACCCCGTGCTCCAAATCCCACCAATTTTTTCAGGTTCAGAATATCCTAGGAGCTTACGTATTTCTTTTCTAGAATATTTTTGCTCAATATTAAAGTAATGCATTGTGTCTCCAATCTGATAATATTACATTTAATTACTTATAGAACTTACTTGATGTTTAAGTTAGCTGTTATTAATAAGTCACTTTTATTATACATCAGTTTGATTAATATATACTATTTTTATCAGAAAGTTTAACATCATTAATGCATACTAATTAATAAAAACTTTTTTTGCACCATTAATCTTTATCACAAAAAAATTCCTTAGGATAGTGTGCTAAAAGTAACACTTACCTAAGGAATTCATTATTAATTATTATCGACAATTATGTTTAGTTTAAAATAATGGATTTTACACTAAGTTAGGGCTAAACAAATTTTACTTTTTATCACTCACTAATTCCCTTATATAATAGTAGTTATCTTGAGAAAGTGAATTGAGGATACCCTCAAATTTTTCACTGTATTCTTCATTATGAGTTAGTATACTTGCTATAGTAGTCCTTACTCTTATATCACTGTCTTCTGCTAGTGAGAGAAACTTATTAAAGTACAAATTATCATTCTCATCCTCAAAAGAACTTAGTAAAAACAAAGGTTCAATACTTTGCATTCTCAACTCGTTACTGTCCTCTTCAATAAAATTAAAAACTATCAATTTAAAAATTAATAATAATTTTTGATTAGTTATAATTTTTCTATCTTTGTAGCAACGTAAAATATGTTTGATGAATCTAACCGATCGTATCTTTTCTGCAGATGATCGGCTATTTAGATTTAGAAGTAGTTCATAGTCGTCTTTTTCATATAAAAAATTTTTCATCATCTCTATGTTGAGTAGATATGAATAGTAGCTCTCTTCCAACGGTGTAGATTCAAATGATTTATCCTTTACTTTTTCTATGTTATCGATTTCAAGTATCTTTTTCCCTCGTTCAATTAGATTGTTAAGTTTTGTATTATCTTTTTCAATTACCAAAAGGCATAGTAAAAAATCTAATGCTTCATTCTTCAAACCTATTTGTACGAAATCGGAATTCAGGATCTTTTCTATACATACTAAAATTTTATCGACCTCTTCTTCGGTGATAACTTCTTTTGTTTCGTTGAGTGTTACTATCAAATCATTAAAAACACTCGTTCCATAACTAAATACTCCAGGTATCTTTTGATTAGTATCTATACTTTTTTCAATTTTATTTACACTTTCTGTAATCCAAGTATCGATATTCTCTTTTAAAAGTTGATCATGTGTTCTTTGAAATTTATTCTCATAAAAATGAATAGAATTGACTCTTAAAAACTCAGCGATTTTTTCTTTCGATCCTTCTATTTGAATTGAACAATCCAACAAAAAACTATTAGTTTTTTCATCTAAATGAATTAATTTCTTTTCAATTAAAATTGAAATTTTTCCAAGAAATATATCTAAAAATTCTAAATTGATATTTTTATTGTTATCACGAACCATTTTATTCAATATCTCTATAACTGTTCCGTAGAATCTTGGCGCCTTCCCCTTTAAAATATAGTCAAACGATTTAAGAATCTCCTCTCCGTCCGAAATTCTACCTATATTTGAATTAATGGCTGCGAGGATCGCATCTACCTTGAATATAATTATTTTTTCTTTCGTTAATTCCTTGTTAAGTGTATCAACTAGCTCATTAAAAATTTCTGTAAATCTCTCTTCATCCATAAATTTTCCAACATTTTTTAACAAAAACGCATCATTTTGTACTTTCCAATCTGATTGTTTTTCTTTTGCTAAGTAAAAAAAGTTATATATTTTATCATAACTACAAGATTTAGTTAATTCTCCATATTTAGTGATGACTTTTGAAAAAATATCCTGTTTGTTAGATATAATTAAAAAATCTAATGCTTGCTCACCATAACGAAAATACTCAGTGCTAATAAAATAGTTTAAAAAAATTTCTGCTAAATCATCAAAAACCATCTCAACATGGACAATAGAACAATGACTTATTGAAGTAATGTATTGTTTATAGATATACTGACCAATTATATAACCTAGAGAATTCCCATAAACAACTGAAAACTCTGATCTTAAGTTATCTTTATTTCTTTCTTTTATTATTTTATGAAACGAATTTTCTCTAAATCTATCTACTAATGGGTAATATAATGGTGTTTTAATATTTGAAATCTTCTTTTGGATTCCCTCTTCACTATATACAATGTTTAAGAGCCTATTTTTCTTTGATTCTAAATGACGTAAATCAATTAATATATCCTGCGTATACCATTTTGGGATTTGGGAACTTTCTAATTCTTCGTATAACTTCAAGAGAATTTCGTACGCTTCTTCATATTCTCCTTCATGGTATGCACAGAATGCCTTGGCTCTCTTTTCAAGATAGGGATAAAAACTTTCTTCGAAAAGGTCTTTCCTTGCTAATTTAGACCAGTTTAAGTCTAATACTTTTTTCTTATTGATTCTATATAGTAAGAAATCAGAATAAATCTTATCATACTCATTTGAATGTTCATTAGAAATTCTATTCGTATCAGTAATTCTAGGGTCAGCGATTTGTTCAAAAAGCGACTTGGTATTTTCATATTCAAATTTATCTATCAAAAAATCATCTTTTAAAAAGCTCTCGGTTAACGAGTCTACTGAATCAACCTTCTTTTCTTCCAAATCAATAGATTGTTTCATATAAAAATTCGAATAATTTTCTAGTACTTCACATATAACTGATTCAACTGCAAGATCAACTATATCTGCTAAAGATTTTGCTGTCTTATATCTAACACCATCTGGACCTTGCAGTTCTTTTTGAATGCTTGTCATTTCACCATTTTCATAAATAATATATAATCTAGGTTTACCTATATCTTTTGCTCTATTATGCTCTTTTGTAATAGCATCTGTCTGCATCCCATTTCGACTATCAATGAGAAAAAGTATAATATCACTTCTATCAATTTTATTTAAATAACTCTCCTGCGAAGAAGAAGCCGAAACCATAGCCTCTTCAAAAATATACACATTGAATAATCCAGTATCCTCTAAAATTCTTTTAATCGACCTTCGAATAATATTATATTGATTTATTTCCTCCATATTTGAATCCAAATTACTGCAACGAGAACTAACAAATACTTGTAATTTACTATCTTGACTACTAATTTTCATAGCTTCTCCTTTTAAAGTCACTTCATAATACTTAATTAATTATATTAAAGTCGATGTTCCTAAGTAATGTGGACAAAATCTGAAATAAGTACTATTCGACTACTTTATTAGATCTGAATATAACAGTTATCCACATCAATGAAATTCCAACTACTTTTTATCATTTTATAAGACAAAAAAATATACCTTAACATAAATATGGTTTAAAAAATTTATTTATCCAACCCAACTAGTTTTCGCTGCTTACGATTTGCTTCATCTGCTACGTACTTCATTACTGTTTTAAATTCTTTTGCTGAGGCATTTTCTGATAGATCAGCGATACTTTTATTATACTTTTTCACGATTTGTTGTACCTGTTCTTTTTCAGTCATGTAATTCCTCCTCCAACTCTTTTGAAGTATATTGTATTGGTAGTATTAATTGAATATTATCTGCCGCATAGTGTACTTCAGAAATATTATTTTGATAATCTTTAATCATGATATGAAGCACGACTTCAGGATGTCTTTCTTTGACTTTTTCAATATTTTCCCTTGACTTAAAAAATGCATTGATAAACGTTTCTTTTGGCACATGACGTCCCTCAGCTAGTTCTCGTTTTCGAGTGAAATCCCAGGCAACTTTGGGATCTTGGTAAACATAGAAAATCGTAACGCGAAAGTTATTTTTAAGGGCTCGAATAATATTTTTCTCTGCACTAAGGATAGCAAAAGTAGCATCTAATATGAAAGAATAGCCATGTTCCAGTACATATTTTAATGATTGTTCAACTAACCAAGAAGAAGCTTTCTGAAAAACACTTGAGTTCTTTCCATTGTATTCTGGAAACTGTGTTCTAAAATAGTCCGCATCAATCACAACATGGTTGTCATAATTTTCAGCTAAACCTAGTGCAACCTCTGTTTTACCTGCTCCTGGGCTTCCGGCCATGAATACCGCATCTTTTTCATCGTCAGGGATTTTCCCCTTGATAATTGTTTCAATAAATTTATCTTTATTGACCCTAGCGTAATCTAAATACTTGTCTTTAGATTCCAAGATTGCACCTTCTTTCCTTCTTCTATATTCATACTAATTATACGATATTTATATAAAAAATATAACGGTCAATTTAACCATATTAACATTTAAGTCACAGTAATAGCAGATACGCTCGCAAAACGGGATATGAATGTACGCAGAAACTTTATTTTCTGTGGCTTCCACTATTTTCTTAATGAACTGGTTACATGGTTATATATCTCATGCTGAGTGTTTGACACGTTTTATTGTTTCGTTTTTATAAATACTTTTTACCTTCCAGTTTCTTTTTAGATTGTATTCAAATAAATAGAGAAGCTAGTCAGAACCTCTACTTAGTAGACCAGTTATTTTTTCTCTTTTTGGTACTCAATTTTCCATCAATCAAAGAAACTTTCCGACAGTATTATTCTTAATTCGAATAGATTCGCAAAATAGAAACCATAGTAGACTTTCTGACTCAATCTAAGATTCTTTCATAGACAGTAACGTTGAGACAGCTGGTTCTTTGTCATCCACGTAGGCAAAATGTTATAATGCCAGTAAATAAAGTTGGCTGCCAATGTACTCTGTCTAAAACTTAAGAATTGTTGTTTACTCTGTCGCTATCCAAATTTAATGAATGTCTGTATATTAAAACTGTTGTCCTTGTCATAGATAATAAAGGAGAGCTTGAAAATGAAAACTGCGGTTACGTTTCTATTAGAGGAATATGCCGATTGGGAAGGGGCTTATATTACTAGCACACTAAACCAAAATGAGGGATGGCAAAATAAAACTGCTTCTATCCAATCAGAGGTCACTTCCATGGGAGGACTAAAAACAAAAATCGATTATTTAATCGAACAAATACCTGAAAAAATTGATCTCTTTATTATGATTGGTGGCAATTCATGGGACATAGAAAATCACCATTTATATTTAATAATCGATAAATTTTTAAAAACAGGCGTACCAGTAGCTGCGATTTGTGGGGCAGTTGATTATTTAGCACAGAGCGGATTATTGCAAGGTTACAAACACACCGGAAATATGCAATTTCCTTGGTTAGAATCGGAAAATTATCAAAATAAAGAAGATTTTATAGAACAACAAGCTGTAAAAGATCATAACTTGATTACCGCGAATGGAACAGCTCCTATAGAATCCACAGATTTGATTCTTCAAGCAGTCCATTTTGAAACAGAAGAAATAAGACAAAAAACGATTCGTCTATACAAACTTGGATACTATGATTACTATGAAAAGTACGGAGATTCTTTCTCCTAATCATTCTCTTCAATTGGATACTCTTATCAATGTTGTGACAAGCAATCTAACAATGATTGCTTGTCACACTTTTTTATGGTATTTGTCAAAGAACATACATTCTATTTATATTCATATATAAGATTTCATTGATTCACAAATTTATATATCCTGCTAAACTTTTTCTTCTATTTTTCTATTTGTATAAAAAAACTGAGAATCAATTTTTTAACTCATTCGTAAAAGCAAAAATATAGCTAGTAGACTAATGGTTCCTATAAAAATCGTGCTAGATAAAACTAGTACTTTGCTGTATATAGTGGACTTCTTCCCACATCTTTTTAAACTTCTTACATAGAGAAAAGCTAAAAGAGCTCCTATTAAATTTCCTGTTATAACTTGTTGGACAACAGTAAATTGTAGGTATATTCTTAACAAGCTGATGTCAATTGTTCTTTTTTCTAAAAAATAAAGAATACTTGCTTGAAATAACATTAAAAAAGGAAATAAGGAACCAAGAGCGATATATGGATTATGGAAAAAAGCTTCATGTATCACTCCATTCATTCTGATAGTCATTAATATAGCATAGAAATAAAAAAGGAAAGCTGCGGCTATCCAATAACCAAGTAAAATGTGTTTCCAGAGTCCTTCTATCTTGTCTCTTCTCATCTAGCTCTCCTCTCTCAGCGTATATACACCATAAGCACGAACTAAATAATCCGCTAAGCAACTCAAGCTGATCAATGATTGAAATGGCTTATTTTCTTTTCCAAGGATAAAGCAATTACAATAATAATTTAAATGATAAGTACTATGGCGTGTGAAATAATTATCTCCAGCTGCAGTAATGGTCAAAACTGGAATTTTCTGTAATTCAAAGGCAGTCAGATTTTCTTTGACCTCATGTGTTTCACCGCTCATAGAAACAATAATGGCCATATCTTCTAATGTTATCAGTGGCATGGCCATATCAAACTCCGTCTTATTTGGCAACACCATTACTCTCTTTCCAATACCTAGCATCATTTTATAAAACTCATCAATTACTTTCTTTTGTGAAAATCCCGTTGCATAGCAATAGATCATCTTACTTCGGTCTAAGCATTGAAGGATTGGCTTTAAGTTGACAGCCTTCATGTAATGAAGCGTCTGCTGGATATCTTCCAGTTGTTTTTCAAAAATATCTTCTTTTGTTCTAAGCCCATTTTCTTTATTTGTTACATGTCGTAAAAAATATTTGAACTCAGAATAACCAGAAAACCCCAATTTCTTAGTTGTTCTCATAATGGAAGATTTTGAGACATAAAGTCTCTCCGCTAAGTCAGTTATTTTCAAATTTTGTATCAAGCTAGGATCCGATAAAATAAAGTTCAAGATTCCTCGGTCTAGTTCGCTTAATTTTTCTGCATGTTGATGAATCAATTTTTCTAGTTCCATACTATCCCTCCTCTATTATTAGTATATGCAATAACATGAAACTATTTTTTAATAGAGGAGAACCACGATGTATTTGGAATACTGCTATTTCAATTCAGGCCAGTATTCTTGGTTTACACTCACCAAATCATCTAGTAGATTTTTTGCAACTTTTGCGTTTGGAACAATCTTTGATAATGTCAGTGCTTGCCATAATTTCTGATAAGACCTTTCTTCCCAAGCTTCGACTACTAATTTTTCAACTGCTACTTGTTGTTCCATCAATCCCTTTTGGAAGCGTGGAATCTTTCCTTGTATCAACGGTTCTGGTCCATTGCTGCCAACTATACAGGGTATTTCTACCATCGCCGACTCATCAAAATTCTCGATAGCTCCGTTATTAGGTACGATCAGCAACATCCTTTCATGAGTGTTATAGGCAATTGCTCGTGCTAAATCAACGATATAGCTAGCATGTTCATCGATTTCTAGTATCGTATTTTCTGCTGAACCACTACTAGTGATACGATCACATTCATTAAATACTTGTTTTTCACGTCCAACCATCACTTCATTTGCACGCGTGAACTCTGGATTGGTGTGCGCTACTTCATCTTGCGGATAAAAGTAATATTTCAAATAAGTGTTAGGAAGAGTAGTTGGGTCAATGTCATATACTTCTTTTGCTTTCATAAATGTATGTTTCCAACTTGCATCAGTTTGTTGTGATTCTTGAGATTCCGATGGTAGAGCGTAACCAAACTGACTAACATATTCTTGAATTTTAGGCATCAAATCATTTCCTTCTGTATCTCGGATATCCGTCCACCATCCAAAATGATTCAAGCCATAGTAGCGTACGACCATTTCTTTGCGTGAAGCTAAACCGATAGCTTGAGCCATACGCTCTTCAATTCCCACCGGCATATCACATATATTGATGATTTTTGCTTTAGGACGTAATTTTCGAGTCGCTTCTGCCACGATCGCCGCTGGATTAGAGTAATTGAGCATCCACGCATTTGGTGAATATTTTTCCATATAATCTATCAACTCTAAAACACCGCCAATTGAACGCATCCCATAAGCAATTCCGCCAGGTCCACAAGTTTCCTGACCAACTACCCCATACTTCAACGGAATTTTTTCATCTTTTTCCCGCATCGCATATAAGCCAACACGAATATGTGCCATAACAAAATCAACATCAGTGAATGCTGTTTCTGGATCAGTAGTGGCTGTAAATAAAATATCTGGTGCTCTTTCCTTCAATAAAATCTCACACGCAGAAGCAATACGTGTTTGTCTTTCCTCCAGATTGTCATAAAATTTGATTTGCCGGATAGGAAATCTATCCAGATGTTTCAAAAGCATCAAAACAATTCCAGGAGTAAATGTACTCCCTCCGCCGGCAATCGTGATTGAAAATTTTTTCATATTAACATTCCCCTTTCTGTTTGTCTGTTAAGATTTTTGTGAAACTATTGTTCTATTTCTAATAAACGTTCAAATTGTTCACGTACTTGTGGCACGTCCAAACCAACTATTACTTGAAAAGCATTGCCGTTTCTCACTACACCGTGTGCTCCACCTTCTTTAAAAATCGTATCTTCTAAAACCAACATTTCATTTTTTACAGTTATTCTCAAGCGTGTAGCACAATTTGTGACTTTTTCAATATTTCCGGCCCCTCCAAAACCTTCTAAATAAATAGCAGCTTGATTCTCATATACATTTTCAATTTCTGTTTTTGAAGTTTTCCTCTCTTTTTCTTTGTAATCTTTTTTAGTATATAATTTAACAGCGTCGGTATTCTCTTCTCTCCCCGTAGTGGCAATATCAAATTTGATAATCAGGTATCGAAACACAATAAAATAGATTCCTGTAAAAGCTAGACCAATCACTAGTTGGGTAAAGATCATTCCTTTATGGTTTTGAAATAATGGAATCCAGACTTTCACAAACAAATCAATAAATCCACCACCAATATCCCCTACCACACCAAAACCATACATTATTGCCGCCATTGTAGCAGCCAAAAGTGAATGAATAGCAAACAACGGTGGAGATATAAATAGAAACGTAAATTCTAATGGCTCAGTGATACCCGCCAAAACAGCTGTCAAAGTTGCTGGAATCAGGATCGTCAGCACCTTTTTCCTATTCTCAGGTCTTGCAGTGAAATAAAATGCTGCGGCAATACCTGGAGAAGCGAATATCTTTGAATTCCCGTGCAAAGCAAAACCGCCTTCTGGAAAGAGATGCTTAAGTGGCTGTTCGCTGCGAGCAAACTCCTGAAGATGTGTCATCCAGTATCTCGCAATCCCTTCTTCTACTACTGCTGGCCCAAACGCAAACGGTGCGTAGATAAAATGGTGTAAGCCGGTTGGAATCAAAATACGTTCTAAAAAAGTGTAAAGCCAGACACCAAATATACCAGCACCCGCTAAGAAACCTTGCAATGAACTGATTGCCGACTGGATCTTAGGCCAGATAAGGCAGATCAAAAATGCAATAGGTAACATGATGAAAAAACTAATAATCACAACAAATGATGACCCTTGTAGATTCCTAAAAAATCCGGCAGCTTTTTATCAAAGAATCGATTATGCAGATACACTACAACAGCTGAAATCAAGATTGCCCCTATAATTCCTGTATCCAATGTTTTGATACCCGCAATCATTTTCAGTCCACTTGCGCCGCCCGGATCGGCAGAAAAATCAACACCAAAAAATCCGCTATAAAAGCCTAACATGGTAGAAATGAAATAATTACAAGTAATATAGACTACAAATGCTTCCATTACTGCTCTAGCACTTGCTTTTTTAGCTAATCCGATAGGTAATCCAATAACAAACAACAACTCCATTTGATTGAATACGGTCCAAGCACCACTTTCAACCACTGACCAGATCGAATACCATGCTGTTCCTTCTGTAGCAATACTCCCCACTAACATTGGATTTTTAAAGATGATACATAAAGCCACCATGATCCCCGAAAAAGAAAAGAGCAAAACCGGTGTAAACATAGCTCCGCCAAAGCGTTGAATCTTTTCCATTATCATAATAAGTCAACTCCTTCCATACACATCTTTTGTCGCAGATTTAGTATAAGCATAAAAGAAATCGGTTACAATAGCTATTACACTTTAAGAAACTTGATTTCAATAATAGTTCTTAGGTAGCATATAATGGGAAATTTCCCTAAATACATAAATAAAAGATAGATTTAATCAATGTATAGAAATTTTTTCTCTGCTTCTCCTTTAACCAGAGAAATTTAGAATTATGCTATACTAGTATTAATTAAAGTGACGAGGTGTTTTATATGAAAAAGTTAGGGTTTATTTTAGCGTCGATCTCCTTATTCCTTGTAGGATGTACATCTGCTAGTAAAGAAACTAGTGAGTCATCTGCGACCGCAGTCAAAAGTTCCATCAGACAAACTAGTTCAGCTGAAAAATCAAGTACACAGAAATCAGCTTCTTCTGAATCGAATGCATCTTCAACCACCAGCAAACTTTCAGAGTCCAACCCTTCTTCTATATCTAGTGATACAGTTGACACGAGTCTTTCTTCTTCCACAGCAGACACATCCTTCTCACAGTCTTCTCAGTCAGTAGATCCGTTAGCAGGATATTCTGATCTGCAAATTGAGTACGCACGCGTTTGGTTGGCTGTCAAGGGTAATACTTTTAAAGATGCATCAGGCGATTTTGAACTACATGTTATTCATTATCCGGCAGGAACACCTATCGATCCCTATGATGCAGGGAGCGTAGGTTATCCAAAAGACGTAGTTATGCTTACTGGAAAATACGGCTACCAGGGAATTTTAGTGTATTCTAGTAACCACGACGGAACGATCACTAGTTATCCAGTTCCTTCACATTGGCAAATACCTGCAGATCAAGCCTCTGATCCAGCATTCATAAAAAAAACAACTCAAGAAATCATTGATCATGCATCTGCGGTTGCTATTCCTACAGGCAACCCAAATGACGTGAAACAGTTAATCGATGTGACAGTTATAGATAATTAAACTTTCTAATATGTTATACAAAAAGAAGCTGACAAAATACTGTCAGCTTCTTTCACTTTCTTTTCTATTTAGATTTATTGGTCTTTGATAGACTCCAAGGCAGGAAAAAATTTTATTAAATAAACGTTTGCAAAATAGTCTCTTTTCCATCTTTTACCGATACTTCTGCGTAGGCACCGTTGATCAATGTTAGTTGTGGCGGCACATGACCGCAATCAATATCATACAAGATTGGTATGTTCAATTCTTTTGAAAGATCTTCATATACATCCTTCATTCGATAATCTAGCAAATCCTCTGCTGCACTTCTGCCAAACATGATACCAGAGCTGTCCTCAAACCATCCTGCTAGTTTCATCTGAACAAGTGATCTTCTTAAATCAACGGAGGATAGCTCACAGTTTTCTAGAAACCACAAGATTGGCTTTCCATCATTATACGTTCTTTTAAACGTTTGGACATCTCCATAAGGTGTACCAATTAAATGTCTGATCGTATCTATACAACCACCTAATAATCGGCCTTTTATCCTTACTGCCTCTCCGCTGACTGTTTGCCAATTTGTTGGTTCAGTAAGATGGAAAACTGAAGGTGACGGTTGCTCATGATGCCATTCTTTTTGATATTTTTCAGAAGAATACTGTAAGATTGATTCTCCTTTGCCTGTTTCTAGTACACTTTTCCACATCGCTGTCGTTTTATCTGAATAATTTCCTCTTAAATCAACAAGGTTGATCCCATGTGCAGTGGCTATCCTTGTTTTTAATGTGATGGCGAGTAGCAACGTACTAATATCTGAATAACCTACTATCCATTTTGGCTGTAGCGCATCGAAATCGACAGAATCGAGGATCTCAATCAATAATTCTCCTCCCCAAGGCGGAAAGATCATTTGGATATTCTCATCTTTCATCATTTGATTGAATTCATCTGCTCTTTCTCTTGCTGGAGCTGATTTTTCTTTATCTTGCGTCCACAGCGTCTTTCCAGTAACGACATGAAAAGATTTTTCTTCCATACTCTTTATAGCCATTTCTAGTAACAGGTGGTGTTCTTCTGCTACGCCCGATGATGGTGCAGTAACCCCAATCGTCGTATTTTTACCTAATAACGGATATCTTATCATATTGCTACAGCTCCTAGTATGCACTATTTTGTTTGATTGTTGTTATTTTCATTTGCTGGCATTAAAAACATCGGTATTTTAAGTAGCTGGATGATTTTGTTTAAGTCAATCGTTTTGATGACCATCGTTTGATCTGGCCTTCCTGGTGCAAAAACAAGTTTTTCTTTTGACAATAGTTCTTCGTCAATAATAATCGGTATCTGTTCTTCGTAACCAAATGGAGAAACAGCGCCCTGTTTTTGTCCCGTCTGTTCTTCCATATGTTCTGATGAAACAATAGAAAGCCTTTTACCGATGATCTTTCCTAATGCTTTGAAATCCGTTTGTTTTGTAGTAAAAGTCAGATATACATAGTTATTATCTTTTTTATCTTTTAAGAATAAGCTTTTGGTCTCTGTGCCTGTAAATCCTTGCTCTTTCTTCACCACCAAAGCATCTTCATTTGTATAAATAGCTCGATGATGATACAACTCAAAATAAATATTTGCGTGTGAGAATTTCTTTGCCAAGTCAATCATTTTTATGCCTCTTTTCTATTTTGGTCTTTGAGCCATCTTATCATCAAAATATACCGGATACAATATCGCTTGTTTTCTAATTTATTTTTATACATAACCATTGTTTTTCTGGTAAAATAAATCAAACCACTTAATGGAGGCGTTTTAGAATGGAAAAATTCCGATTGATTATTGATCAAATAAAAGAAAAAGAAAATCAACAAAAGATCAATGACCTTTTCTCTAAGATAGCGAAGACATATCCCCAGCTGGACACAACTGTAAAATGGAACCAGCCTATCTTTACTGATCATGGTACCTTTATTATTGCATTCAGTTTTGCTAAAAATCATTTTTCCATCGCACCAGAAAAAGCAGCGATTCGTGCCCTTGAAAAGACTATCCAAGAAATTGGTTACATATATACGGATAATGTCATCAAAGTTCCTTGGAAAAGTGCAATCAATTGGGAACTGATTGACCATTTTATTTCATTTAATATTGAAGACAAGAAAGATCATAATAAATTTTGGCGATAAAGCTTTATACAAACAAAAACTGTACTGGCGAAGAATCTATCCATTACCTTGTACAGGCTTTGTTCTATCCTTTTTATCCTCACTGGTTAAACACTTAATTGGCAAAGTATCTGTTGTTTTTATAAGGAGTCTTTCTTGTGCTGAAAAAAATCACTGATACGAATGACCTTGAATTTTCAACTTAGTAAAATTTTTTCAGCAATTTTCCTGCAAATCTTTTGAATAAGGAAAAAATACGAGAAAATATCAGCAATCTTTCATAATACTATCCATTATTTTCAGGTATATTTAAATATAATATCACTTTAGAAGAGAATGAATTTCTTTAGAGAAAGAAAAGTTAGAATTTTCTGATTCGTTTTTTGCAATGACTTTAAGTGAGATCGTTCTTTCTACATCTCGTGATAAAGCAACTAACAACCAAACCAATAGAATCATTCACATAGGAGGGTGAACATTGAAAGATTTTTACTCAGTAAATGAATTAGCCGAACAATTAGGTGTTACTACACGTTCTATCAGAAATTATCTTCATGAAGGAAAACTAAAAGGAACAAAGGTCGGCGGACAATGGAAATTTTCTGAACGTAATCTCTTTGAATTTCTTTACGGAGATCAAGCAGATGAAGCAGCAAAAGACATGCAACGATTCATGCTAGATACACCAATCACGATGCGTTTCAACCTTCAGTATCGTGATTTTACAGCGATCAATCAATTCCGAGAACAATTAGTTCAGTACCATAACGATGTTTACGCAAATAAAAAAGACCGTCTTTTACAATACGATCTTTATAAAGATAATCATGCGGAGATACTTATAGGTGGTAATTTTAATTATGTAACGAACTTTAGTCAATGGATCAATGGAAAATTATTGATGCAGACAGATATTTCACTTGTTTCTTAGACGATTAAAAAGAGCGTGGACAAAAGTAAATAACACTTTTGTCTCACGCTCTAAACACGTATAAATGGCGGAAGCAGAAGCAACTCCTTCGGAAATAAGCTGAAATTCACAAAAATTTGAAAAGCAATTTTCGTGAATTCCTTCTTATTTCTTGGAGTTAAACGCTTCTGTCCCGGCCTCTTTTTATAAGTAATCTTTTGCTCTCTTTATCCTCAAATAAAGACCGTGACCATACTTCCTACTACGATCAGCAACAAGCCGATAATCGTTAATTTTTTTTCTTTTGGTGTCTTATTTTCATGCAGGATGTACATACCGCCTAATGTAGAGATAACTACGTTTAGTTGTGTAATGATATATGCAGTAGCAACCCCATTTTCATTCGCTGAAAAAATATAAGCCAACGCTGACACACTGAAGATGGCTCCAACTATTGTTGCTTTCCAACTTTTGTCTTCAGAAAATGCAGTTGGTTTTCGGAAAATCACATAAATAACTGCCCCTAAAAAGACACCGATCATTTGCGGAAAGAAAATGGAAAGTCCACTTGCATCAACTAGTTTGGGCAATGCACTGTAAACCCAATAACCAATACTTGTTGATGCTAATAGACTAATTCCTTTTGTGATACCGCCTTTTTTTCCAGGATCATCACTGATTGCCGTTAAAGCAGAGCCAAATACAAGAAGAATGATCGCTGCTGCACCAATGATTTTCCCCATACTTCCAGACCATTCTCCAAAAGCAAAGACACCAATCAACGAGGTTCCGACTAACTGTAATGCAGTCGAGATAGGCATCGTTTTAGAAACACCAATCAAGTTGAAAGATGTATACTGTCCTGTTTGTCCAATAACCCAAAATGCACCAGAAAGTAAACTAATCAAAAATGTAGTCACTGAAATGCCAGCTGGAGAAGCGAATAATTGAACGAGTAAGCCAACAAGCACCGCTCCAATACCAGTTCCTAATATCTCATTTGTTGGTCTGCCGCCAATCTTTTTCAAAATCAGTGGCTGGATCCCCCACCCAACTGCCGGGATCAATGCAATCAATAAACCCATTTTTATTCACCCTTATCCTTTTCCACCTTGGAACGAAGGATATAAAGTCATCCCACCATCTGCAAATAGTGTAATACCTGTAACATAACTGGATTCGTCTGAAGCCAACCATGCAGCTGCCGCTGCTATTTCTTTTGGTTCACCTACGCGTCCTAGCGGGATCATACTTTCCAAGAGTTCTTTTTGTTCAGGATCATCAAATTTTGCCGCATTAATAGGTGTACGGATAGCGCCAGGTCCTATACTATTGATTCTGATTCCCTTAGGTGCGTACTCCATTGCTACCGTTTCGGTAAATAATTTTACCCCGCCTTTTGAAGCAGCGTAATGAGCAAATGTTGGCCATGGGATTTGTTCATGAACAGAAGACATATTGATGATATTTCCTTTTTTATCATTCTCTGTAAAATAATTCAAAGCTGCTTTCGTTCCGATAAAAACGCCAGTCAAATTTACTTTTAATACTCTTTCCCAATCTTCAAGGCTAAGTTCATGGGTCGGATGCTGATTTTCCATCCCAGCATTATTAACCCAAATGTCTAGTGTCCCAAAATTTTCTAAAGCCGTATCAAGTAAACGCTGTATTCCTTCTTCAGAACTGACATCTGCTTGTACAGAGACTGCTTTTCCGCCTGCCTCTTCGATTGCTTTGACTGCTTTTTCTGCCCCTTCTTTATCCGAATTATAGTTGACGACTACATTCATTTTTTCTTTCCCGAATCGTTGAGCAATCGCTGTTCCAATCCCTTTTGAGCCGCCAGTTACTACTGCGACTTTGTTTTCTAATTCCTTATACATAGTACCCACTCCTTTTTATACCTAAACCTGTTATTACGGATAACTTTTATTTCCGCCTTAAAGTGAGTGTACACCAATATATATAGTCTAAAGCAAATGATACGCTCCAGTAATCGTTTTCATTGGTTGGTAGCATCCTTCTATTTCTATAAAGAAAGAGTTTGTGACAGAAGTGTTCAGCTTCAAGAAATAAGAAGGAATGGACGAAAATTGCTTCTCAAAATTTTTGTGAAATTTCGGCTTATTTCCGAAGAAGCTACTTCTGGAACACCATTTATTCGGAAAAAGGGCTGTGACAAGACTTTTGTCACAGCCTTTCATACGCTTATTTATCAACCATTTCGTTGTAATTGCTAGTTATGCATAAAGATTAGCTCTCACGGACATTATTTTATTGCTGAGAAAAATATTCAGCTGTTGCTTGTTCATCATCCTTGAGTTGTTCAATCAATTCCTCTACACTTGAAAATTTCACTTGATCTCTTAAAAATTGATTCCAACGTACTTTGACATGCTCGCCATAGATATCTTGATTAAAGTCCAAAATATACAATTCTACAGTCAGCTCCCGTCCTTCACCAAATGTATCATTATGTCCAATGGAACCCATGGCTGGATACCAAGTTTCCCCAATTTTTATTTCCGATACATAAACACCTTCTTTAGGTAAATGGACTGTGCTCTTTACTTTGACATTTGCTGTAGGGAATCCTAATAATCTGCCTCGTGCATCGCCATGAACAACTACCCCCTCTACCTCGTATATGCAACCTAATAGTTTTGCCGCTTCTTTTACTTGACCGCTGTCTAGCAATCCTCGAATACGTGTAGAGCTGATTTTTTCGCCTTGTTCTTCTTCTTTAGAGACTGTGACGATTTTGAATCTTCCCTTAGCATATTCAGGAAAATGAGCGACATCCGCAATGTCTTTCGGTCCATAGGTGTAATCAAAACCGGAAACAGCATATTTCGCATGTAATCCTACGATATATTGATCAACAAACTCTTGTGGCGCTAAATTAGCAAAAGAAGAAGTAAAATCGACTTCATATAAATAATCGATACCCAAATCTGCCATTTTTTCTTCTTTTTGCTTCAGGCTAGTCAAATACTTCACACTGCTAGGATCGATCTTCTTAAAAACAATCGATGGATGTTGATTGAAAGTCATCAATGCTAATTTCAATCCTTCTTTTTGCGCAATTTCCATACCTGTCTTTATGACTTTCTGGTGTCCAATATGCACGCCGTCAAAAAATCCCAGTACTAAAACGACATCGTCTTCTGGAATTTGTTCTGGTTGGTAAGGATGTCTGATCTTGATGATATTCATTCGTCATTCCTCATTTCTCAATACTTTACTAGGTTTTAGTTTATTTTTTTCTTTCGGGTTTGGCTGATATATACTTACGACTTTGTCTTTATAAAACAAGGCAATTTCCTCTGAAGGCATTTCTGGGAGCGCAAATACAGTATAATCAAGTCTCATACCGTTTTTTACTTTCTGCCATACCTCATCAGTAATATCTACTCGTTTGAACCGTTCCACTCCTTTTTCAATTGGCAGCAAATACTCATCGATCGTACCGTTTTCTACAGCTTGAGCTACTTCTTCTAATGTTAACGCTTCTTTTTGGGCCATACCGGCACTTGCTGTTCGAGTGAGATCAGACATGTGTGCAGGGTAACCAAGTTTCTTGCCTGTATCCACAGCTAATGTACGGACATAGGTTCCTTTCCCGCATTCTACTTCGAAACGCCAAGAAATGGTTCCTGCCACTTCGTCTCTTGTCAGTTCACTTGTTCGGATAAAACGGTAAATTTGAGCCTTTCTAACAGGCCGATCCACTGGTTCATTATTCCGTGCATATTCATATAACCGTTTACCGTTTACTTTTACCGCTGAGTACATGGGCGGTATCTGGGTGATTTCACCAATAAATGAAGCCATCACTTCATCTATTTTTTCTTCAGATAAAGACATATCCACTGGTTTTGTTTCTACTCGTTCTCCGGATCGATCTTCCGTCGTTGTACTGAAACCTAGAGTCATCTCGCCCACATAAATTTTCCCAGAATCTGTCAAATATTCGATAACTTTTGTGGCTTTTCCAATACAAATAGGCAATACACCGTCTACATCCGGGTCAAGCGTACCCCCATGTCCGATTTTTTTCGTATGTAAGATTTTTCTTAATTTGAATACGCAATCATGACTTGTCATTCCGCGTTCTTTCCATAAAGGTAATAACCCGTCCATGTCTTTTCTCCATTTCATTTTTGATTTAACTGAATTATTATAACACATTGCATCTATTACTGACGAATTTGACATCATAATGAACGGTTTTTATTTTTCGGCAATAAAAACGTAACAAAATTCATGCTCATGTAAATAGAAATCATGTTATGCTTTTTTAAAGGAGGGAATAGAATGGAAGATTTTTTCTTTGCACCATTTGATTGGATTTATGGGTGGCTTACAGGTAAATAGATTGGTTCTCACTTCCCAAAAACGAAAAAAAAGACTGGTCATTCTTCCAGTCTTTTTTCCGTTTTTTTTTATTTATTTTTTCAGTTTCTTGATCAATGTAAAAAAATCTGTTTTTCAGGGTCGATTTTATCATTTTATTGGTCAAGATTTTTCCATTTCCAATCCAATACTTCTGGCAGATCAATACCATTTTCACGAATATAGTTTTGATGTTCTTGTAATTTCTGATCCATTTTTTTTGCAAAATCTTCTGCTTGACTTCCTTTGATTTTTAAAGCTGCATCTTTTGCCAAATGATAACGGTCAAGTTCATTTACCACACGCATGTCAAACGGTGTCGTGATATCTCCGTTTTCTTTGTAGCCATGAATCATTAAATGATGGTTATGACGATCAAAGAAAATCGTGCGGATCAAAGTTTCATAACCGTGGAAAGCAAATAAGATCGGTTTGTCTTTTGTAAAATATTTGTCAAATTCTTCATCGCTCAATCCACGCGGATCTTGACTCGGATGACGTAATTTCAATAAATCTACGACATTGATGAACCGGATTTTTAGTTTTGGGAATTCTTCCAGCAGCAAAGTCACAGCTGCTAATGCTTCTAAGTTAGATTCCGTTCCTGCAGCAGCAATGACCAATTCAGGTTCCTCCTCTTTTGCTGTCGAAGCCCAATCAATGATTTTCAAGCCTTCATTCACTAAGACGGCTGCTTCTTCTGCTGAGTAAAATTGAGCACGCGGATGTTTGGAAGAGATGATCAAATTAATTTTTTCTGACGAGCGGAATGCTTTGTCCATGACTGCGAGCAACGTATTTGCATCCGCAGGCAGATATTCACGGATGAACTCCGCCTTTTTTTCTGCCAAATGTGTCAATATTCCTGGATCTTGGTGGCTATATCCATTGTGATCTTGCTGGAAGACTGTTGAGCTTGCAATGAGATTCAGCGAAGGATAATTATTTCGCCAAGAAAGGTCACGTGATTTCCGCATCCATTTGAAGTGCTGAGTCAGCATAGAGTCAACCACTCGCAAAAATGATTCGTAACTTGCAAAAAACCATGCCGTCCAGTCAGAACGTACCCTTCTAAGAACCCTTCATCTTGATGTTCCGATAATTGACTGTCGATGACGCGGCCAGATGGCGAAAGCCATTCATCATTTTCTGGTTCGATTTTTTCCATCCATTGGCGATTTGTCGTTTTGAAAACTTGATTCAATCGATTTGATTTTGTTTCATCTGGTCCGAATATACGGAAATTTTCTGGATTTTTCTCAATGATCTCGCGAACGAATTTACCAAGTTCGGTCATATCCTCTGCTGTAACGGAGCCCGGTTTTTCAAATTGTAAAGTATATCTTTTCCAATCTGGCATAATAAGCGGTTTCGGATCGATTCCGCCATTGGTGATAGGATTTTTTGCCATTCTGTGGTCACCTGTGGGCGCAATTTCTCTGATTTCTTCTAAAATACGTCCTTGTGCATCAAATAATTTTTCTGGTTCATAGGATTTCAACCAACGGAGTAAAGCATCTGCATGATCCATATGTTCTTGATCTACAGGAATCGGTACTTGGTGTGCTCGGAAAGTCCCTTCAATTGGCTCCCCATCCCATTCTTCTGGACCGGTCCATCCTTTTGGTGTACGTACGATCAATACTGGCCATTTTGGCATCATGGCGTCTGCTGCTGTCTTCAGACGAGCTTCTTTTTGGATGGATTTGATTTTCTCAATTGCTTGATCCATTTTTTCAGCCATAACAGGATTTAATTTTTCTGGATCATTTCCTTCAATAAAGAAAGGTTCCCAGCCAAGTCCGTTAAAGTAATTTGCTAATTCTCCATCTGATTTACGTGCCAAGATCGTTGGGTTGGCTATTTTAGCACCATTTAAATGAAGGATTGGTAAAACAGCTCCATCTGTCACCGGATTGATAAAGACATTTGAGAACCAGCTTCCAGCTAAAGGACCGGTTTCTGCTTCACCATCACCAATCACGACAGCAGAAATTACTTCAGGATTGTCTAATACAGCTCCAACTCCATGTGAAAGAGAGTATCCGAGCTCTCCGCCTTCATGGATAGAACCTGGTGTTTCTGGCGCTGCATGAGAAGCAATGCCACCAGGAAATGAAAATCGCTTGAATAATTTTTGCATTCCTGTCTCATCTTCCGTTACTTCTGGATAGATCTCTGTGTAACTTCCATCTAAATAAGCATTCGACACCATGACTTGTCCGCCGTGTCCTGGCCCTTCGATATAAAACATGTTCAAATCATATTTATTGATGACTCTGTTCAAATGGACATAAATAAAATTTTGGCCAGGAATCGTTCCCCAATGACCGATTGGATGTTTTTTGACATCTTCTGGTTTCAACGTACGTCTCAGTAAGGGGTTATCTTTAAGATAAATTTGCCCGACAGAAAGATAATTGGCAGCACGCCACCAAGCCGTCATTTTATCAAAGTATTCTTTACTAGAATAATCCATACGTAACACTCCTTTTCATTATTACTCTTATTCTAGCGCAGATACTCCCAATTGAAACCTAATAAGCACTTCTGTTCATTTGCTTGGATTTTATATCTTGTCAATAACTTCAACGTGATTTTTCTTTTAACTGACGGCAGACCGACAAATTCAAACTTTTATAGTGCAGATTCCACTGATCTTCTAGTTACTTGGCTATATAACCTGACTGTCACTACAATGGATTACAATCTAGCTTCCCTCATCGGTATCTTGATCTTTATCTATATGCAAAAATTTATATACTATAGAAAAAAGAAAGTCGAATTTTTTCTTTTTCTCTTTTTTGGTTAACTGACACGCTGCAAGACTAAAGTCATGGAACTCTTAGGCAATACGTCTTAATGAAAACAAAAAAATCCCGCAACCCCTGATTTCACAGGATTTGCGGGATTTTTTAATTAGTCTTTGTTCAAGTCGCGAAGCAATTCATCGATATGGTTGCCATAGACAACTGATTCATCTAATTCAAAGGACAATTCAGGTGTTTTGTAAATACTTAGATTGTGCCCCAGCTCACGACGAATCAATCCTGATGCTTTATCCAATCCTTCTTGTGCTTTTTTCTTTTCAGAAGCTAAATCAGAAAGGATGCTGTAATAGATTGTTGCTTGTTGAAGATCGCCTGTTACGTGTACATCAGTGATCGTTACATCTTGCACACGAGGATCTCTTACTTTTTTACGTAGGATCGCATTGACTTCTTTTAAGATTTCTTGACCGACTCGGCGATCACGATAGTTAGCCATAATGATTGGCCTCCTTTATCAGTTTTTAGTCATTTTTGACTTCTTCCATGATAAACCCTTCAATTACGTCATCTACTTTGATGTCATTGAATTTTTCAATCATAGCACCGCATTCATAGCCCATTTTGACTTCTTTTACGTCATCTTTGAAACGTTTCAAACTTGCCAATTGGCCTTCGTAGATAACGATACCGTCACGGATCACACGGACGCCGCTGTCTCTGCGGATATAGCCTTCTGTTACATATGCACCAGCGATTGTGCCTACTTTGGATACTTTGAATGTTTCACGTACAATCATTTGACCAGTGATTTTTTCTTCAAATTCAGGATCTAGCATTCCTTTCATCGCTGTTTCGATTTCATCAATAGCTTTATAAATGATACGGTGTAAGCGAATGTCTACTTCTTCAGCTTCTGCTTGCGCTTTTGCTTGAGGTGTAGGACGGACGTTAAATCCAATGATAATCGCATTACTTGCTGCTGCAAGTGTTACGTCACTTTCATTGATTGCACCTACCGCTGAATGGACGATTTTCACACGTACACCTTCAACTTCGATTTTTTTCAGTGAGGCAGCTAATGCTTCTGCTGAACCTTGAACGTCGGCTTTAATAATGACGTTAACTTCTTTTAGCTCGCCTTCTTTCAAGCTTTCAAACAAGTTGTCCAAGGTTACACGGCTGCTTGCAGCACGGTTTTCCAATAATGCACGTTTTGCGCGTTCTTCACCCGCTGCACGTGCTGTCTTTTCGTCTTCGAAGACTACGAAACGGTCACCTGCTTGAGGTACATCATTCAAGCCAGTGATTTCTACTGGCGTTGCAGGTCCTGCTTCTTTATCGCGACGGCCAAGATCGTTTGTCATTACACGGACACGTCCGTAAGTATTACCGACAACGATTGGGTCACCAACATGAAGTGTTCCTTCTTGGACAAGTAAGGTTGACACAGGACCTTTACCTTTATCAAGACGTGCTTCGATCACTGTTCCGATTGCGCGTTGTGTTGGATCTGCTTTTAAATCTTCTACTTCTGCGACTAACAGAATCATTTCCAGCAATTCTTCGATGTTTTGGCCGAATTTCGCTGAGATCTCAACAAAGATCGTTTCTCCACCCCATGCTTCAGGAATTAACTCATACTCACTTAATTCTTGCATAACATGTTGAGGGTTTGCACCTGGTTTATCAATTTTGTTTACAGCGACGATAATTGGAACGCCTGCTGCTTTGGCATGGTTGATTGCTTCAACGGTTTGCGGCATGACACCGTCATCTGCAGCGACAACTAAAATCGTGATATCTGTGATACTTGCTCCACGTGCACGCATACTTGTAAAGGCCGCATGTCCTGGTGTATCCAAGAAAGTGATTGGTTTGCCATCGATATCAATCTGGTAGGCGCCGATATGCTGCGTGATTCCGCCGGCTTCGCCGCTTGTTACACGTGAATGGCGCAATGTATCCAATAAGGTTGTTTTCCCGTGGTCTACGTGTCCCATAATCGTTACTACTGGCGGACGTGAGACTAATTTATCTGGATCAACTTCTTCCGACTCGAAGAATTTATCGATATCTGCAATATCAACTTGGACTTTTTCTTGTGGTTCCATACCATAGTCCGTAGCTAACAGTTCAATCGTATCTTTATCCAGTGCTTGGTTTTGATTGACCATGACGCCAAGCATAAATAATTTTTTAATGATTTCTGCTGGCTCACGATGAATTTTTTTCGCGATGTCTGCTACGTTCATGCCTTCAGTATACTCTAATACATCTGGCAATTCACGGAATTTGCGTGGTGGTACAGCTGGCTTAGTTGATTGTTGCTGTTTGCCTTTTTTACCCTTTTTATTATAACGATTACGGTTGTTATTATTAAATTTGCCGCGATTGTTATTGTTTGGTTTGTTGTTGGTACGGTTTTGATTGCCGCCTTGGCTCGTTCCTGGACGATTTTGTCTGCTAGTATTCCCCGTATTATTTTGGTTTGTTGTTGGTTTTTTTCCTTGATTCACTTGACCGCTCCCTTGACCGCGATCTTGATAACTGCGGTTATTTTTATTTTTTTGTTGATTATTTGTTGCTTCTTTTTTACGTTGATCGTTCGGCTGTTGATTGGCTGGTTTTCTGCTTGCTTGTTGTGCAGCTTGTTGTTTCGTGCTTGGGTTTTTGAACGCTTGTTGCAATTTCTTCTCATCACTGCTAGTAATCGCACCCATATGGTTTTTCACATCGATGCCAAGTTGTTGTGCTTTTTCCACGACGTCTTTACTAGATTTTTTGAGTTCTTTTGCTAATTCATAGATTCTTTTATTGCCCATGCAATCACCTTCCTAACCTTCAATTAGCTCCTTGGTCTTCTTCGCAAATCCGGCATCCATTATTCCGAATACCTTGCGAGGTTTTCCGATCATCTGCGTGATTTCTGCTTCAGAAAATAGCTCAAAGCAAGGAACTTCATAGTATGAACTCTTATCTTTTATCTTTTTTCTTGTATTCTCACTTGCATCTGTTGCCACAAACACCAATTTTGCTTTTTGTTTGCGGATTTCAGCTATGGTCAGTTCTTCGCCCGTAATCAGTTTTCCCGCGCGCATCGCCAGACCCATGAGATTCATGACTTTTTGCCGATTGACTGTATTCATTTTCCAAATAACTCTTTACGTGCTTTTTGGTGAGTGACATAGTCAAGAAGTTCTTGATAAAACTCATCTGTTAAAGTTGTTTCGAGTACTCGATCGAGAATTTTTTTATCCCAAGCTTGTTGTACTTCTTCCGGCTCAAGTGAGACATACGCTCCTCGTCCAGGCATTTTTCCAGTTGGATCGATCGATACTTCCCCTTCTTTTGAACGGGTGATTCGGACCATCTCTTTTTTAGGTTTCATTTCACCTGAAACCACGGATTTGCGTAAAGGAATTTTCCTTTGTTTCATCTCTTTGCCTCCTTACTAAAGTTAAGCTTCTGGTTTTTCTTCGACCGTTTCATTATTGAACGCAATTGCTTCATACTCATCGTCTGTCAAATCTGACTGAACGATTGCTTCGTCATGCAATTCTTCTGTTTCGTTTTGGTGTTCTTGTTTTTCATAAAATTCCGCCATATCAGATTCTGATTTGATATCGATTTTATGGTTAGTCAATTTAGCAGCTAAACGTGCGTTTTGTCCACGTTTACCGATTGCTAACGATAATTGATAGTCTGGAACGACAACTGTGCAAGCTTTAGGATTGGTTTCATCAAAAATCACATCCATGACTTGTGCAGGATTCAATGCATTTGCAATGAATACAGCTGGGTCTTCATTCCATTCAACAATATCCATGTTTTCGCCTTTTAATTCATTGACGATTGCTTGGACACGTTGTCCTTTTGGCCCAACACATGTACCGACTGCATCGATATTCTGATCATTTGAACGGACAGCTACTTTTGATCGATCGCCGGCTTCACGGGCAATGCTGACGATTTCAACGATTCCATCATAAACTTCTGGGACTTCTTGCTCAAATAAGCGACGCAATAAATCTGGATGGCTGCGGCTAACAAATACTTGCGGACCTTTAGACGTATTTTCTACTCGAGAAACATAGACTTTGATACGATCGTGAGGTTGGTAAAATTCGTTTGGCATTTGATCTTGTTTAGAAAGAACTGCTTCTATTTTGCCAAGGTTGACATAAATATAACGTTTATCCTGACGTTCGACGATTCCTTGCATGATGTCTTTTTCATAAGCACTGAATTCGTTATAAATGATCGTTCTTTCTGCTTCACGTACACGCTGCAAGATAACTTGTTTAGCTGTTTGCGCAGCGATCCGCCCAAAATCTTTTGGTGTGACTTCAAAACGGATCGTATCACCAATCTCATATGCTGGATTAATCAAAAGTGCATCTTTCAATGAGACTTCCAACTGTGAATCCATCACTTCTTCCGTTACTTCTTTTACTGCATAGACAT
Organism: Enterococcus sp. DA9; assembly: GCF_008000875.1. Lineage (NCBI taxonomy): Bacteria > Bacillati > Bacillota > Bacilli > Lactobacillales > Enterococcaceae > Enterococcus > Enterococcus sp. DA9. The sequence goes on along the minus strand of NZ_CP042839.1, from coordinate 1,789,016 downwards.
GGATCTTTCCTTTTTTCTGATCAAATTCCACTTCGACATTTTGTGCTTGGCCATAGTGGCGTTTGTATGCAGAAACCAATGCTGCTTCTAAAGCATCGATCACGATTTCTTTTGAGATCCCTTTTTCAGCTTCTAAAGCGTCTAACGCATTTAACATTTCTTTACTCATTTTTTCTGATTCCTCTCCGTGATTAAAATTGGATAGCTAAGCGAGCTTTTGCAATATTTTTTCGGTCAAAAGTCAATTCTTTTTCTCGTGTTTTTATGCGTATTTTCAATGTAAGCTGTTCAGCATCAAATGATTGAAGAAATCCTTCGTATTGTTTTTCGCCATCTACTGGTTGGTATAAGGAGACATGGACATAATCGCCAAGTGCCTTTTCATAGTCGCTTTCTTTTTTCAATGGCCGCTCTGCTCCAGGGGAGGATACCTCCAGGAAATAAGCTTGAGGAATCGGATCTGGATCTGCTGCATCAAGTTTTTCGCTCAGTTTCTCACTGACAAAGGCACATTCTTCGATATCGATTCCGCCTTCTTTGTCAATAAATACTCGTAAGAACCAACTTTTTCCTTCTTTTACAAATTCGACTTCGACAAGTTCAAAATGTTGTTCATCTAAAATCGGTGTCACCATTTCTGTGACTGTTTCAACGACGCTACTCAAAAGTTTCGCCTCCTTAAAAATTAAATACGTAATTCCATTAAAAAGAGTGAGCGAAAAATCCGCTCACTCACAGTTAGTATCATTACCTATAAAAACTATACCATACTCTGCTTAAAATTACAAGCAGACAAGATAACAGATGCTTATAACATATCGAATAACGATAATTGGTTTTCGTCTGGTAAATCTTTCAATACACCATTATCGTTCATATATTCAATCAATGTTTTTGAAACTTTCCCTCGAGTAGCAAGATCTTCTTTAGATAAAAATGGACCATCTTTTCTTGCCTCAACGATTTGTTTTGCTACATTGGTTCCCAAACTAGGGACAGCTCTAAATGGCGCAATTAACGTATCTCCTTCGATAACAAAATTAACTGCATCCGATTTGTACAGATCAATCATCCCAAATTTGAATCCTCGTTCTAACATTTCATTGGCTAATTCTAGCACGGTCAGCTGATTTTTTTCTTTTACGGAAGCATCTAGCCCTTTGTCCGTGATTTCTTTCATTGCTTGTTTCACAGCATCTTTTCCTTTGCACATGGAGACTAGATCAAAATCATCCGCACGTACAGAAAAGTATGCACAGTAATACAAAATAGGGAAATAAACTTTAAAATAAGCAACACGAAGAGCCATCAATACATAAGCTGCAGCATGGGCTTTTGGAAACATATACTTGATCTTTGAACAAGAATCGATATACCAATCAGGCACATTATTTTCTTTCATCGCGGATAGATAGGTTTCTCTCAATTCATCAGGAATCTTGTTCCATTGCCCTTTACGAACAGTTTCCATGATCTTAAATGCCATCCCGCTGTCTAATCCAGCATGAATCAAATAAACCATGATATCATCACGACAGCCGATTACTTCCGCCAATGTCGCATCCCCACGTCGAATCAATTCTTCGGCATTTCCTAACCATACATCTGTACCATGAGACAGTCCGGATATTTGAAGTAGTTCTGCAAAAGTTGTAGGATGTGTTTCTTCTAACATTCCTCGAACAAAACGAGTGCCGAATTCTGGAATACCTAATGTTCCTGTTTTAGAATAAATCTGTTCCTGAGTTACCCCTAGTACTTCAGGGCCAGCAAATATCCGCATCACTTCCGGGTCATCTGTAGGAATCGTTTGTGGATCAATCCCTGATAAATCTTGAAGCATCCGTATAACAGTTGGGTCATCGTGTCCTAGAATATCCAATTTCAATACATTGTCGTGGATTGAGTGAAAATCAAAATGGGTCGTTTTCCATTCCGAATTTTGATCGTCTGCTGGATATTGGATCGGCGTAAAATCGTAGACATCCATATAATCTGGAATAACGATAATCCCCCCAGGATGCTGACCAGTTGTCCGTTTGACTCCTGTTGCACCCTTTGCCAATCTGTCGACTTCTGCACTTCGAAACTGCAGATTATTGTCCCTTTCATAACCTTTTACATAGCCATATGCTGTTTTATCGGCGACTGTACCAATCGTTCCGGCACGGTAAACATAATCTTCACCAAACAATACTTTCGTATAGTTATGTGCTTCTGCTTGATAATCACCTGAGAAGTTCAAATCAATATCGGGCACTTTGTCTCCATGGAATCCTAAAAATGTCTCAAATGGGATATCATGACCATCTTTATTTAAGCGTGCACCACATTTTGGACATTGTTTTTCTGGCATATCAAATCCAGAACCGTACGTGCCATCTTCAAAGAACTCGGAATATTGGCACTCTGGACAGTAATAATGGGGAGCTAAAGGATTCACTTCAGTGATCCCAGTCATCGTTGCAACAAAGCTAGAGCCAACAGAGCCACGTGAACCTACTAGATAGCCATCTTCATTACTTTTATGCACAAGTTTTTGGGCGATCAGATAAATAACCGAGAAGCCATTACCATTAATAGAGTTCAACTCTTTTTCTAATCGTTTTTGGATAATTTCAGGTAACGGATCTCCGTACATTTGTTTTGCTTTTGTGTAACTCAATTCTGATATCTCATCTTCTGAACCTGGAATCTTCGGTGTATAAAGTTCATCTTTGACTGGAATCACTTCTTCGCAGATATCTGCGATTTTATTCGTGTTATCCACTACAATCTCTTTTGCTGTTTCTTCCCCTAAAAAGTGAAAAGCGGTGAGCATCTCATCAGTTGTTCGGAAATGGACATCTGGCAAACTATGACGATTCAACGGATTCGCTCCGCCCATAGAATTGATCAAAATTTTTCGGTAAATGGCATCTTCTTCGTTGAGATAATGAACGTTGCCTGTTGCAACAACGATTTTATCCAAACTTTTTCCGATTTCTACCAAGTTTTGGATAATTTCTTCCAAATCATGTTCATTTTTTACCAATTCTTGCTCGATCAAAGGTGCATAGACCGCTTTTGGCATAACTTCAATATAATCGTAGAATTTTGCTCGGTTTCTTGCCTCTTCTACCCCTTTTTGCATCATGGCTTCGAAGATTTCTCCCTTATCACAAGCTGAGCCGATCAATAGATTTTCACGCATCTTTTTCAATTGGGAGCGTGGTATTCGCGGGACACGTTCGAAGTATTCGACATTCGACATTGAAATCAGTTTGAACAAATCTTTCAGTCCTGCCTGATTCTTTGCTAAAATCGTTACATGGAAAGGTCGGGCTCGTTTGTAAGAATCTCCTTCTCCGATATGCTCATTTAGCTGATCATGATAAAGCATGTGATGATTGTCCATTGCTTCTTTGACAAAAATCCAAGCTAAGTGACCTGTTGCTTCAGCATCATAGATTGCTCGGTGATGCTGTTCCAAGCTGACACCAAATTTTTTGGATAACACACCTAATCCGAAACGTTTGAATTGCGGATACAGATATCTGGCTAATTCTAAGGTATCAATAACTGGATTAGTTGCTTCAGGAATGCCATATCTTGCGTAGCTAGTATTCAAGAACCCCATATCAAAAGCCGCGTTGTGTGCTACCAGAATTGTACCTTTTGAAAACTCAAGGAACATCCGCAAGACTTCTTCTTCTGACTTCGATCCTCGAACCATTTCATCCGTAATACCTGTCAAATCCACCGTTGTTCGGGATAAAGGATGTCCTGGATCGATAAATTCATCAAAGCTTTCGATCACATTTCCTTTGTACATTTTGACTGCAGCGAGCTCGATGATGGTATCGTATACCGCAGACAATCCTGTCGTTTCCACGTCAAATACGACATATGTGGCTTCGTTTAATGCTTCATGCGCATCATTATAAGCAATAGGTACGCCATCATCTACGACATTCGCTTCCACACCGTATAAGATTTTCACACCTGCTTTTTTCCCGGCACTATGAGCTTCTGGAAAGGCTTGTGCGCCACCATGGTCCGTAATGGCGATGGCACGGTGTCCCCATTTTCCTGCTTGTGCCACCAGATCAGAAATGCTATTCGTTGCATCCATCGTACTCATATTGCTGTGAACATGAAGTTCTACCCGTTTTTCCCCTTCAGGAGCATAATCTTTACGAGGGGTGTGTTTGACTTCAACGATATCTTGCGCATTCATGACCAAATCACGGACAAACGTATCTTCTTGGATACTTCCACGTACCTTTAACCAGCTTCCGACACTGATCGCATCAAATATCTGTTCATCTTTTTCGCCATTTGAGAATTTTTTGACGATAAATGATGAAGTATAATCTGTGATTTTCAAAGTCAAGATCTTGCGTTTTGAGCGTAGTTCTCTGACTTCTTTATCGAACACATACCCTTCAAGAGTGACCCGTCGTTCTTCTTCGACGATATTGATCATTGGTGTTGTGGGCTCATCTGCTGGAATATTTCGTCCTAGCTGGATGGGTCCTTCAAGAGCTGGTGACTGTTCTTTTCTTTCTTTTTTCTTTTGCTCATGAACAACTAGACTTTCAGCTGCTTGCTTCATAAAGGCTTCTGCCTGTTCTTGTTTACGTTCTTCAAAAAGTTTCAATACACGTTCCGCTTGCTGCTCATCCACTTCTGGTTCGATACGAAATTTCGGGAATCCGTAACTGACGAACAACTCTTCTACTAATGGTAAGTATTGCTGTTTCAAATATGAAATAGCCCCTGTACTGTCGATTGGCAAGATGACTTTACGATCTTTTATCACAGGTACTTGCGTTTTCAATACTTGCTGTGCTAGTGGTGTATCGCATTGCTGATTTTCCAAAGCTTGGGCCCAGTAATCTTGCAAGAGCTGTTCATCGAATGTCTGGTCATCTGCTAAGATATTCAATTTGACTTGTGCAATCTCTTTAAAAGCGACAGTCAGATGCTGAGCCAATGAACGATACAGCATAATAGGCAAAATTTTAGAAAAATGCAGCGTAAATTCCCATAAACGCGATTTACGATGGACCACTACACTATCCATTTCACCAGCAGTAAGCAGTGGATGATTTTTTTCTGCTTCCTCTAGTTGGATTTGTTCCAACAGTTTTTCAAATAAATCTCGTTTTTCTGACAAAGATATACGCCCTTTCTGATGAGAAACTATGCAATTGATTGCATCGTATCCTCTTCTTTTTCAGTACCCTTTAGTATACTCGTTTTTTCTGAGTTTTACATTAAAAAATTGGAACTGTGATGTGAATCACAGTTCCAATTTTAAAAGCGAAACATCAGGTTGTCAAAAACAGCTGATTCAGCTATTTTACTTTTCTGTGTTTTAACGCTTATTATTCCCCTTGGTTCAAGAGGATTGGTAAAGTATTCGCCAATTCTTCTTTACGTACTTCAACCATTTCGCCAGTTTTCTTGATTTTCACTTCTACGATTCCTTCTACTGCTTTTTTACCGACAGTAATTCTGATTGGACAGCCAATCAAATCAGAATCCGCGAATTTCACTCCTGCGCGTTCATTTCTGTCATCAACCAGTACTTCATAGCCAGCTTTTGTCATCGCTTCTTCTAGTTCATTCGTCAAGTTTGTTTGGTATTCGTCTTTTAGATTCATTTGGACGATATGCAGATCAAATGGCGCAATTCCTTTTGGCCAATTGATTCCTTGTTCATCTGAATGTTGTTCTACGATTGCTGATAATAAACGGCTCACACCGATACCATAACAGCCCATAATCACAAATTTTTCCCGTCCGTTTTCGTCTAGAACGGTTGCTCCCATAGATTCACTGTAACGAGTGCCAATTTTGAAGATATGTCCGATTTCGATTCCTCGAGTAAAGGCAAGAACACCGTTGTTGTCTGGTGAAGGATCTCCTTCTTGTACAAAACGAAGATCTTCATAAGAAAGCACAGTGAAATCGCGTTCTGGATTCACATTTTTATAGTGGAAGCCTGTTTCGTTCGCTCCAGTAATGGCATTCGCTAAATCTTGGACATAACGGTCTGCATATACTTTTACATCCTCTGAAACACCGATTGGTCCGACAGAACCAAACTCAGCACCTAGATATTTTTGTGCTTCTTCTTCCGTCGCTTCTTCTAAAAAGTCAGCAGATAGATAGTTTTTCAGTTTTACGTCATTGACTTCATGGTCTCCGCGTACCAAAACAAGGACAGGTTGTTCATCCGCAATGAACAATACAGACTTGATGATTTTTTGAGGTTCAACAGAAAAGAAATCTGCTACTTCGTCAATTGATTTTACGTTAGGTGTAGCTACTTTCTCTAATTCAAGCTGTGTTTCATGCGATTTTTTTGACACATAGTAGCTTGTAGCCATCTCCAAGTTTGCAGCATAATCACTTTCAGTCGAATAACAGATCGTATCCTCCCCGATCTCTGAGATCGCCATGAATTCCTTTGAGTCTTTCCCGCCCATTGCGCCACCGTCTCCGATGATCGAACGAAATTCCAAACCGCAACGCTTAAAGACTTCGGTATAGGCTTTTTCATAATCTTTATACGTTTCGTCTAAACTTTCTTCCGTTGCATGGAAAGAATATGCATCTTTCATGATAAACTCACGTCCGCGAAGCAAACCAAAGCGAGGACGTTTTTCGTCACGATACTTAGGTTGGATTTGATAAAGATTCAAAGGTAATTTCTTATATGAATTAATTTCATTACGCATCAAATCAGTAAAAGTCTCTTCGTGAGTTGGTCCAAGAATCATTTTTCGATCATTACGGTCCTTGAAACGATACAAGTTTGGACCATATGTTTCGTAACGTCCTGACTCTTCCCAAAGTTCTGCTGGCAAGATAGCAGGCATCAGCATCTCTACCGCACCGATTTTTTCAAATTCTTCCCGCATGATACGTTTCAGCTTTTCTAATACACGATTTGCTAATGGCAGATAAGAATAGATACCCGCTGATACTTGACGGATATATCCAGCTCTTAGCAAGATTTGATGACTTAATACTTCTGCATCATTTGGAACTTCACGTAATGTTGGAATCAACATTTTTGATTGTCTCATTCTATATACTCCTTTATTTCCTCAAAATAGTTATCGTTTGTTATTATACCCTATTTGTCAACTTTTTCTAGAAAAAGAATCGTTGAATATCGTTCCATGTAACTAGCACCATCAACAACATTAAAAATCCAAAGCCAGCTAATGTCAATATTCCTTCTTTTTCTTGACTTAATGGTTTCCCACGAATCCCTTCAAAAATATTCAACACTAATTTCCCACCATCTAAGGCAGGGATCGGAAGCAGATTGACGATTCCAAGGTTCATTGAAAGAAGCGCCATCAAACCAATAACAGTTGTTACACCTTGGTTTGCTGCTTCTGAAGATAATTGGTACATCATAACAGGTCCGCCTAATTTATCTAAACTAAAACCTGTAAACAGTGATCCTAAGGCTTTGAAAATTTCCAATGAACCGCTAAAAGCTTGACGTGTTCCGCCGATGATCTTATCCATAAAACCTGTATTCATTGGGGCTTGCATGCCAAGTTGGCCAACCTTTTCGCCATTTGACTCTACAGATTTCGGTGTCACGTCGACAGATTGCATCTTACCTTCTCGTTCGATCTCAAAATCTAATGTTTTACCTGGATTTTTCGTGATGACTGTTGTCAAATCGTTCCAAGTGTGGATTTCTTTACCGTCCACGCTAACTACCTTATCATTTTCTTTTAAGCCTGCTTCTGCCGCAGCACCATTAGGGATAATCTCTCCTACACGATTAGTATTTGTCACTTGAACACCGCCTTGCATGAATGCAAGAATAATAAATAACACGATTGCCAAGATAAAGTTATTCATTGGACCGGCAAAATTGGTCAGCATACGCTGCCACAGTTTAGCCGATTGGAACTGTACATCTTTTGGTGCAATTCTGATTTCTGTTCCGTCGGTTTCAATAATCGTCGCATCGTGATCGACAGGATAGGTCACTACTTCTGTTTCATCTCCATTCACATAACCAGTGATAGTCAGCTCATCTTCTAAATCATAACGGCTCAATTCCATTGGGATAGCATTTGTCAATTGGATTTTCTTACTTAAATTTATCTTCTCTACGATGCCGTCAGAATTTAGTAAAAGAGAAAGAGGCATACCTGGTGCCATTTCTGTTTCATCATCCCCATTGCCTGCCATTCGAACATAACCGCCAATAGGTAATAGGCGAAGCGTATATGTTGTCCCGTCTTTTGCTTGATGCCCATAAATTTTCGGACCCATACCGATAGCAAATTCGCGAACGAGGATTCCTGATCGTTTCGCAAAGAAGAAATGACCAAACTCATGAACAATCACTAATATACCAAAAACAATGATAAATGTTAGTATCGTTTTCATAGCTTTTTTCTCCTTTACTTGTTTTTTGTGTGTTTTTTTAAACAACGTTAAAACACTATAATTTTACCATAGTATACCTAAGACACCAATAGTATCAATAAAATGAGAAACAAAAACCTGCGTCTTTTATGAAAATCACAAAGAAACGCAGGTATACTTACTAAATAATGCCAAATAAATGCATGATAGGAAATACAAACAGCAAGCTATCGAAACGGTCTAAGATTCCCCCGTGGCCCGGTAAGATATTTCCTGAGTCTTTCACATCATAATGGCGTTTGATTGCTGATTCGACCAAATCGCCAAATTGTCCGACTGCCGAAAAAATAATCGTCATCAGAAGCATGACAAACATACCATGATTGAATAGTTCTTTTGCTGGATACAACAATAGATAAAGAAATGCGACTACAACAGCACTTCCGATCCCGCCTAACGCGCCTTCAATCGTTTTGTTCGGTGAAATATCCGGACTTAACTTGTGTTGTCCATAACGACGGCCAACCATATAAGCACCAATATCAGTTGCCCAAACGATAAACAGACCAAAAATCAAAACAGCTAAACTTTCTGTTCGTGCATTGACGAAATTCTGGAAGCCTATTCCTACATACAAACTGACAAGTACTGGGAAACCTGCTTCATCAATCGTATACGTATTTTTAGATATAACTGACGTCCCTAAAAGGATCATAACGATAAGATAAAATAGCATAAATGTACTGACGTTCTCTGGAAGAAAGAAGAACCATCTTTCTTTTGGCAAGACAAGGAGCACTGCACCAATAGCGGATAAAACTCCTTCAAAACTTAGGAGAGTCAATCCTTTCATCCGGAAAAGCTCATAAACTCCTACCACAGCTAAGACTGCTGCGGTAAGCTCAACCGCTATGCCCCCAATCCATATAATCGGAATAAACAAGACAAGCGCCACGGCTGCTGTGATTACACGTTGTTTCATGACTGATCCCCTTTCTCATTTTCTGTTTTTTTTACACCGCCGAATCGACGATCTCGATTTTGATAAGAGGCAATTGCTTCTTCAAGATGTGCACCGTCAAAATCAGGCCAAAGTGCTTTTGTAAAATACAATTCACTATATGCAATCTGCCATAACAGAAAATTACTGATCCGCTCTTCTCCGCTTGTACGGATCATCAACTCAGGATCTTGTAATTCTTTGGGCAAGAAACCTGTCATTAGATGGTTGGCAATCACTTCATCATCGATTTCTTCTGCCTGTATTTCTCCCTTTGCTACTTCTTCAGCAATGTTTTGGACTGCGGTCACGATTTCTGCTCTGCTTCCGTAATTCAAAGCAAAGTTTAACACCATTCCGGTATTGTCTTTTGTTTGCTCAATTGCACGTTTTACAGCGTCTTGCGTCTGTTCTGGTAACACGTTCTCATACCCCATGACATGGACTTTGACGTTTTCTTTGATCAATTCTGGTACGAACGTATCAAAAAAGTCGACAGGTAGTTGCATGAGAAAACTTACTTCATCTTTTGGTCGCTTCCAGTTTTCAGTTGAAAAAGCATAAAGCGTCAATACTTTCACTCCAAGCCTTGATGCTTTCTTTGTGACTTTCTTTACTGTTTCCATACCTTCTTTATGACCAGCGACTCTTGGCAAACGCCGGTTTTGCGCCCAACGACCATTGCCGTCCATGATGATGGCAACGTGTTGAGGAATTGGTCCATCGGCATTAAATTGAAATTCGCTTTTTTCTTGAATATATTTGTTTTTTTGCGGAAAAAAACGTAACATTCTTTTTCCTCCTATACTTAAAAGATTCCCACTATCTTAAGTATTATAGCAATATCTAAACGTTTTTCCTATGAAATCATTGTTTTTTTATTTAAAAACTGAATAATTTTTTCTTTTTTTAATCTTTAAATAAAAGAAACATAAATAAAAACAGAGGAAGCGGAATGATCCGCCCCTCTGTTTTTATGGTTTTATTAAACTTCCAATAATTCTTTTTCTTTATCAGCAGCGATCTTATCTACTTCTTTAATGCTGTTATCTGTCAATGTTTGTACGTCTTTTTCTAGTCCACGCAAATCATCTTCGGTAATGTCACCATTTTTTTGTTGTTTTTTATATTCATCGATTGCATCACGACGGATGTTACGAATCGCGATTTTTGCATTTTCTGCTTCTTTTTTCACATCTTTAGCTAATTCTTTTCTACGTTCTTCTGTCAGTTGTGGGATAACCAAACGAATAACATTTCCATCATTGGTAGGACTGATTCCGATATCACTTGCCATAATAGCTTTTTCAACATCTTGAAGAATGCTCTTGTCAAAAGGCGTGATCATTAAAACACGTGCTTCTGGGATTTGGATTGACGCCATTTGGTTCAATGGAGTTGGTGCACCGTAATAATTCACAGTGATTCGATCCAAAAGGCTAGCATTCGCGCGGCCTGCGCGGATTTGCCCAAGTTCACGTTGAAGATTTTGTGCTGCTTTTTTCATTTTTTCTTTTGCTTCTGTCATAATTGCATCTGCCATTTTTATTTCCCCCTTACAGTCGTTCCGATATTTTCACCTAAGATTGCTCGGCGAATATTTCCGTGTTCATTTAAATTGAAGACAAGCAATGGAATGTCATTATCCATGCTTAGTGAACTTGCAGTTGAATCCATGACTTGTAATCCTTTAGCAATCACTTCCAGATGAGTCAGTTCTTCAAATTTCACTGCATTTGCATCTACTTTCGGATCAGCAGAATAAACACCGTCTACATTGTTTTTAGCCATCAGGATAACATCTGCGCCGATTTCTGCTGCGCGTAATGCTGCCGTTGTATCTGTCGAGAAGTACGGGTTGCCGGTACCGCCCGCAAAAATAACAATCCGTCCTTTTTCTAAATGACGTTCTGCTTTACGGCGAATGTATGGCTCTGCGATTTGACGCATTTCAATCGAAGTTTGCACGCGTGTCGGTACACCCACGTTTTCCAACGTATCCTGTAAAGCTAAGGCATTCATAACTGTAGCTAACATACCCATGTAATCAGCTTGAGCGCGTTCCATGCCCATTTGTGCTCCGATTTGTCCGCGCCAGATATTTCCGCCACCCACAACGATTGCCATTTCAACGCCCAGTTCGTGAACTTCTTTGATTTCTTGGATGATTTCTTTGATTACTGGTGGTTTGATTCCAAATCCTGCATCCCCAGCTAAAGCTTCTCCACTCAATTTTAAGACTACACGCTGATATTTCGGTGTGACCATGTTCATTCCTCCAATATTTTCTATTGCCATTTTACCATACTTAGATGATTTCGACACGCTAAGCCTGGTTTTTCTTGTTTTGCTTAAAAAAAGGGAGCGCACAAAGCGTGCGTTCCCGTCTGTCATTCAACAGAATTATTTTTTCACTTGGCTCATAACTTCTTCTACAAAGTTATCTTCGCGTTTTTCGATACCTTCGCCAACTTCGAAACGTACGAATGTTTTAACAGTTGCGCCTTTTGAAGCAACGTATTTTTCAACAGTCATATCAGGATCTTTAACGAATGGTTGGTCAACCAAAGCGATTTCTGCTTTGAATTTCTTCAAGCGTCCTTCTACCATTTTTTCAACGATATTCGCTGGTTTGCCTTCATTCAATGCTTGTTCTGTAAGAACAGTTTTTTCATGTTCTAATTCAGCTTCTGGAATTTGTGATTCGTTTACATAGCGAGGATTGATAGCTGCTACGTGCATAGCTACATCTCTTGCAACTGTTTCATCTGTTGTTCCGTCTAGAACAGTCAATACAGCAATACGTCCGCCCATATGCAAGTATCCGCCAAATGCAGCATTGTCGTCTTTTTCTACAACTTCAAAGCGACGGAAGCTGATTTTTTCTCCGATAACTTGAGTTGCTTCGATCAAATCAGATTCAATCGTTCCTTTATCTGTTTTGATTTTCATTGCAGCTTCCATGTCTGCTGGTTTGTTTTCAGCAACAAGTTCTGCGATTTCTTTTACTAAGTCTTGGAACATTTCATTTTTAGATACAAAGTCTGTTTCTGAGTTTACTTCAACGATTGCTGCAGTGTTACCTTTCACAGCAACTGAAGCTAATCCTTCAGCGGCAATGCGGTCATTTTTCTTTGCAGCCTTTGCCATTCCTTTTTCACGTAAAAGATCAACTGCTTTTTCCATATCGCCTTCTACTTCAACTAATGCTTTTTTCGCATCCATCATTCCTACGCCAGTCATTTCGCGTAGTTCTTTTACCATTTTAGCTGTAACGTCTGCCATGTTTAACTCCTCCTGTGTGTGTTCTTTTTAAAAAAAGCTGTTTCAAAGGAGAGTGAGGCTTGTCGCCCAGCCTTTGAAACAGCTCCATCATTCAAAATTATTCTGCTGAAGAATTGTCGCCTTCAACAACATCTACGATTTCTTCGATTGATGTTGCTGTGTTTTCTTCTGTGAAATCTTCTTCAACTACTTGATCTTCACCTTGGTTTCCTTCGATGAAAGCATCAGCCATTTTTGAAGTAATCAATTTAACGGCACGAATGGCATCGTCGTTTGAAGGGATTACTACGTCGATTTCATCTGGATCGCAGTTTGTATCAACCATAGCTACGATTGGGATATTTAATTTGTGTGCTTCTTGAACAGCAATACGTTCTTTACGTGGGTCAACGATGTACATTACATCTGGGATTCTTGGCATATCAGCGATACCGCCTAAGAATTTTTCAAGACGTTCGCGTTCTTTGTTCAAACCAGCAACTTCTTTTTTAGGTAGAACTTCAAAAGTTCCATCTTCTTCCATTGCATTGATTTGTTTCAAACGGCTGATACGTTTTTGGATAGTATCCCAGTTTGTCAATGTTCCGCCTAACCAACGATGGTTAACGAAGTATTGTCCTGCACGAGTTGCTTCTTCTTTGATTGCTTCTTGTGCTTGTTTTTTTGTACCTACGAATAATGCTACGCCGCCTTCTTCAGCAACGCTCTTCATGTAATCATAAGCTGCATCTACTAATTTAACTGTTTTTTGTAAGTCAATGATGTAGATTCCGTTTCTTTCTGTGAAGATATATTTCTTCATTTTTGGGTTCCAGCGACGAGTTTGGTGACCAAAGTGTACGCCGGCTTCTAGTAATTGTTTCATAGAAATTACTGCCATGTTTGTTTCCTCCGATTTGGTTTTATTTTCCCTCTTCTTATCTTCTACCTTGCCGGCAAACTTTTTCAAGCACCTACCGACAATCCAATAAGAATGTGGATTTGCTGATGCATAAAGCACCCTCAGCTATTATACAGACAAAAGATCCATATCGCAAGAGCAAATGTACTTTTCTGCTCAACATTCAATAGTTTACCTGAAAGACAAAAAGAATTCAAGAAAAACAGTAGATTTCTCTTTGTTTCTTTATTCTCTTTTTCCATAAAATAATTTTAGATATAAAAGACGAATATTATTGGGCAATCCTTCTTTTTTTGTTATGATACATGTGAAATCTTTCGTAAAGGAGAAAGAAAATGCGCAAAGCTCAAAGACATTTGCTGATTAAACAAGTCATTGAAGAATTCCCGATCCGTACGCAAGAAGAACTATTAAACAAACTTGGGCATTATGGCGTTACCGCAACGCAAGCAACGATTTCTCGAGATATACGTGATCTGAAAATCGTGAAGGCACCTGATGAAAACGGTATTTCCCGCTTTGTGTTGTTTCGCGAAAAAGGTACTCCTGATACTAAGACTGAAGAAGAGGATCGGCTGATTCAAATGATTGAAGACATTGTGTTGAAAGTCGAACGAGTCCACTTTTTGACAATCGTTAATACCTTGCCAGACAATGCTCATTTATTTGCATCTGTTTTAGATGAGATCAAGCCTCCTCCTATCGTCAGTACGATTGCTGGATTTGATACGATCATGATTATCTCAGAAAATGAGGAGGATGCAAAACGAGTAGAAGAATTTCTTCACCATCCGACTGAAGTATCACTTTTTTAATCAGAGCACGTGTTCCTAATAAGGAATGCGTGTTTTTTTATTTTCAATATTTTCCTTGTTAAATAAACCTTTACACTCTTTACAAAAATACATCAGTTTTTATTTAAAATTTTCATAACTTTGATTAAATCACAATACTCATCATTTATATTGGATGTTAGCAAGAGCAGAGTCTTGCTCTTTGTGTATGTCAATAAAAAAGAAATGAAAGGAAATCGCATGTATAAATTATTAACGCCTGGACCATTAACGACTTCTGAAACAGTGAAAAAAGCGATGCTGACCGATCATTGTACCTGGGATCAAGAATACAAAGAGATGACACAATGGATAAGAAAAAAATTGCTGGAGCTTGCTCAAGTACCGGAAGAACTATACACAACGGTCTTGATGCAAGGCAGCGGCTCCTTTGGGGTAGAATCTGTTTTAAGTACTGTGATTAGACCAGAAGATACTTTGCTGATTTGTTCAAATGGCGCATACGGTCAACGAATGGTTGCCATGTGCAAATATCTGCAACTAAACTATGCAGTTTATGAAGTACCTGAACACCAAATCCCCCAAGCACATATGATTACACAGTTGATTGAAGAGAATCCGTTTATCTCCGCACTTGCAATGGTCCATAGCGAGACTACTTCCGGTATTTTAAATGATTTGGAAGAAATTGCTACTGTCGTACAGGAAAGAAATCTTTTGTTTATAGTAGATGCGATGTCTAGCTTTGGTGGGATACCGATTCATGTAGCGGAACTAGGGATCGATTTTTTGATTTCTAGCTCAAATAAATGTATTCAAGGTGTTCCAGGTTTTTCTTTTGTACTTGCTAATAAAGTGGAACTAGAAAAGCGAAAAAATGTGAGTCGAAGTTTGTCACTTGATCTGTATGACCAGTATCGCGTGATGGAAAACGAGAATGGCAAATGGCGTTTCACTCCCCCTACTCATACGGTTTTGGCTTTTCAACAGGCATTGAAGGAACTAGAGCTAGAAGGAGGGATCGAAACTCGATATTCACGTTATCTCGCCAATAATCATGTGCTACGACAAAAAATGACAGAGATGGGATTCCAGCCTTTCATCCAAGAGTATCAGGGGCCATTCATTACCTCTTTTCTTTACCCTAAAGACTGGCGATTTGATTTCAATCATTTCTATCAGCATTTAAAACAAAACGGATTTGTGATCTATCCTGGGAAGATCAGCGATCATGAATGTTTTCGTATCGGTAATATTGGCGAGATTTATCCAGAAGACATTTTAGAACTGACAGCAATTATCAAAGACTATAAGGAGAACATTAATGATTAAAACTGTAATTTTTGATTGGGCAGGAACAACTGTGGACTTTGGCTGTATGGCTCCTGTCCACGCTTTTAGAAATGCTTTTCTAGAAAAAGGGATCCAACTGACTGACAAAGAGATCCGCGAACCGATGGGAAAATTAAAATGGGATCATATCCAACAGCTTCTTTCCCTCCCTTCTGTCAAAGAACAATGGATAGCGATTCATGGACAACTACCTCAGGAAAAAGAGGTGGAGGAATTGTATCAGCAATTTGAACATTATCTGTTTAAAGATTTGGCCCAGCATTCTACCTTGAAACCCGACACATTGGAAACGGTCGAGCAGTTGAGAAGCGCTGGGATCAATATTGGTTCCACGACTGGATTTACTGCTCCTATGATGGCAATCGTAGCAGAAACCGCAAAAAAAGGAGGGTATTCACCAGACTTTATGGCAACTTCTGAAGACGTCGAAGGATATGGACGACCATTTCCTTATATGATTCATAAAAACATACAACATTTCAAAAACAAGTCGGTTGATGAAGTAATCAAAGTTGGAGATACGGTCTCAGATATCCAAGAAGGAAAAAATGCTGGGGTGTTTACAGTTGGTGTGATTGAAGGTAGTTCGCTGATGGGACTTTCATATGATGCATACCAACAAATAGAGATGGAGGAAAAAGATCGCTTAAAACAGTCTGTTGCTCTTAGATTCCAACAAGCTGGTGCTGATCTTTGCGTAAATAACTTAAAGGAGTTAACAGAGTACATTTTGTGCGCTGACAAGAATCCAGAATGACTTTTATTCGCAATAAGGGCTGTGACAAAAATATTGTCACAGCCCTTATTGCGAATAAACGGTGTTCTCCTGCCAACTCCTCGGTCACAAGTCACAATATCCAACAAACACGAGAAGCTGTTTTTTGAAATTGTTCCTTGTGACTCGGAGCTGATCACTGATTTCACATTCTTTTTTTCTTACATCTTATCTGGTGCATGAAGTCCTAGCAAACGAAGATCTTCTTTCAATAATACAGTCACTGCATACACTAAAGCTAAGCGTGCTTCTTTTTGTTCATCGTCAGCTAAAATTTTCGTATGAGCATAGTATTTGTTGAATGCCTGTGCTAATTTGATTGCATGTTTCGCAATCACTGAAGGTTCATATTTTTCCCCAGCGGATAAGACTGTTTCAGGATATTTTTGAACCAATTTGACTACTTCCCAGCTGATATCGTCATTCAACGCATAGTCTGCTGTTTCTGAAGGGACGAATCCTGCTTTTTCCAACAGACTGACTGCACGAGCATGTGTATATTGCACATAAGGTCCAGTTTCTCCTTCAAAACGAACCACTTCTTCCAAGTTGAAGTCAAATGTATTGAGACGATCGTTTTTCAAATCATGGAAGATGACTGCTCCAACCCCTACTTGTTTAGCTACAACATCTTTGTTTTCTAAATCAGGGTTTTTCTCGCTGATCTGTTCTTTAGCAGATTGGATTGCTTCATTCAATACTTCTTCTAGTAAGACGATTTTTCCTTTACGAGTTGATAATTTTTTACCACCTTGTGTGATCAAACCAAATGGGATATGGTGCATATCGTCAGACCAGTCAAAGCCCATTTCTTTCAAGACAGCTTTCAATTGTTTGAAATGATAACTTTGTTCATTCCCTACTACATATAGAGATTGCTTGAAGTCATAGGTACGTTTACGATACAATGCGGCAGCTAAGTCACGTGTGATGTATAGTGTCGCGCCATCTGATTTCTTGATTAATGCTGGATTCAAGTCGTAAGCAGAAAGGTCAACGATCTCCGCACCTTTATCTTCGTTCAGCAAATGTTTTTCTTCTAAAAGTTCGACGATTTCATCCATTTTGTCATTATAGAAAGCTTCACCGTTCAATGAATCAAACTGTACTTCTAGTAGATCATAGATTTTGTTGAATTCTTTCATCGATTCATCACGGAACCATTGCCACAATTGGATAGCTTCTTCATCGCCTTCTTCTAGACGTTTGAACCAAGCACGAGCTTCTTCATTTAATTCTGGTTCTGTTTCAGCTACTTCATGGAATTGGACATACAAACGAAGCAGTTCATTGATTGGCTCTGCTTTGACCGCTTCTTCTGAACCCCATTTTTTGTAAGCAACAATCAGTTTTCCGAATTGCGTGCCCCAGTCACCTAAATGATTGATGCGGATTGGCTGGTATCCGATTTTTTCCATAATGAAGCCAATCGAATTACCGATAACTGTCGAACGTAAATGTCCCATTGAGATTGGTTTTGCAATATTTGGAGAAGACATATCGATCGGTACGGTCCCTTGATTCCCAATATTGCTATCCCCATAATGTTCTTTTTCTTTCACTACTGTTTGCAAAACTTTTTTGCTGATAAGTTCTTTATTCATGAAAAAGTTCAAGTAAGGTCCAACCACTTCGATTTTTTCAAAGTTGGCAGAGTCGATTTTTTCTGCTAAATCTGCAGCGATTTGCTGTGGCGCTTTTCGGTAAACTTTTGCTAATGAAAAGGCTGGAAATGCCACATCCCCGTGTTCGGCTGATTTTGGATTTTCTAGTAATTGTTCGACTTGTTCAAGTGTCAAATCGTCTTTGACAACGTCATAGACAGCTTTTGCGACAAGATCTTTATTATTCATCTTTATTCCTCCTAAAATACTCTCTTATTTGTTCAACAAAAAAAATCTCTAATGACGACATACTTAGTATGCCATCATTAGAGACGAGATTTCCCGCGGTACCACTCCAATTGTCCTAAAAAAGGACCAGCTCCATCTGATATCGGTAGACGACCGTCTGTTTAAAACAGAATTCTCCAAGTGCGCTTCGTTGTATCTCCTTCATTCGGCTTCCACCACTTCCGAATTCGCTAGCTAAGAATGATACAAGTACTCTCTTGTTCAACAAATCTTAATCTTATTAAACTTTCTTGAATTATATCAGAAAAAAAAACGAAAGGCTAGTCGTTTCTAATAAAAAAAACAATCCAGATGGCCTAAAGGAGAAGAAATACCACCTGGATAGTTATAAATCATTTCGTAAATACGAAAGACTTAACAAATTAATCAGCTACGATAATCGTTCCTTCTTCAGAAGCTAAAAGATTTTCGATATTTTCTAAAGAAGTGATGATTGCCTTAGCGTTCGATTTTGCTTCAACAAATGCAATAGCTGCTTCTACTTTCGGAAGCATGCTTCCTGGAGCGAACTGTTTTTCATCAATGTATTGTTTCATTTCTGAAACAGTAACAGTTTCTAGTTTCTTTTGATCCGGTTTTTGGTAATTGACATACACATTGTCTACACCTGTCAAAACGATCAGCAAATCCGCATCGATGATTTCGGCTAATTTTTCTGAAGCAAAATCTTTATCGATCACGGCTTCTCGCCCTTCTAATCCAGTAGCTGTTTCTACAACAGGAATCCCGCCACCGCCGACAGACACCGTGATAACTCCTTGTTCGACTAGCGTTTCGATGACACGTGCTTCTTTGATCGAGATTGGTTTAGGGGAAGCGACTACTTTTCTCCATCCACGTCCAGCGTCTTCTTTGAATGTCACAGTAGAATCAGCATTCATTTGTTCTTTCGCTTCTTCTTCCGTGTAGAATGGGCCGACTGGTTTACTTGGATTTTTGAAGGAAGGATCGTTTTCATCCACAATGACTTGAGTGACTAAAGAAACTACATCTTTATCGATTCCTTTTTCCTTCAGTACTTCACCCATCGCGTTTTGGAGCCAGTAGCCGATTGACCCTTCTGTCATTGCGACACATGTATCTAAAGGCATTGCTGGTGTTTTCTCAGAATCAGCAGCTTGCTGCTGAATCAATAGGTTGCCGACTTGCGGACCATTTCCGTGAGAGATGATTAGTTCATCTCCTTGCTCGATAAATTTCACTAAATACTTTGCTGTTTCCATTAACGCTTCTTGTTGGGCTTTTGCACTTGCATCCGTAGACAAGATGGCATTGCCTCCTAAAGCGACAACTACTTTTCGTTTGGCCATTTCATTCGTCCTTTCTTCAGTTCTTCTGAATTTTCTAGATAACAAAACGAGCCAGCGTCTTGTGATTTTCCCTCAATGCTGACTCGTTTTTTCGTGAGATGAATGTGGTTATGCTTAAACGCGAGGGATAAACAAGTTACCTAATGTTGCCGCCATGATTGCTTTGATTGAATGCATACGATTTTCTGCTTGGTCAAATTGACGAGCATATTTGCTGCGGAAGACTTCGTCTGTTACTTCCATTTCAGTGATGCCAAAGCGTTCTTTCATTTGTTCACCGTAAACAGTGTTTGTATCATGGAAAGCTGGTAAGCAGTGCAAGAAGATCAAACGATCTGTATTGTGTGTTTTTTCTACCATTTCCATATTGATTTGGTAAGGTTTCAACAATTTGATCCGTTCTTCAAATTTATCTTCTTCACCCATTGATACCCATACATCAGAATAAAGAACGTCTGCTCCGTCTACACCTTTATCAACATCGTCGGTAATCATCAATTGTGCCCCTGATTTTTCAGCAAAACCTTCTGCCATTTTGACGATTTCTTCTTCAGGTTGTAATTCTTTTGGTGCAACGATACGCATGTTTGCTCCCAAAATTGCACCTGTTACTAATAAAGAGTTAGCCATATTGTTTCGACCATCCCCACAGTATGCAACAGTGATGCCTTCTACAGTTCCAAAGTTTTCTTGGATAGTTAAAAAGTCAGCGATCATTTGCGTTGGATGCCATTCGTCAGTCAATCCATTCCAAACTGGAACACCAGAGAATTCTGCTAGTTCCTCTACCATTTTTTGACTGAATCCACGGAATTCGATTCCGTCAAACATACGACCTAACACTTTAGCTGTATCTTCTGTTGATTCTTTTTTACCTAATTGGATGTCATTCGCACCTAGGTATTCAGGATGTGCACCTAGATCGATTGCTGCAGTGGTAAATGCAGAACGAGTACGTGTAGATGTTTTTTCAAATAAAAGTGCGATATTTTTTCCTTCTAGATAGTGATGTGGGATCCCACGCTTTTTCAAGTCTTTCAAGTGTTCTGAAAAATCGATCAAATATTGTAACTCTTCTTTTGTAAAATCTTTTTCTGCTAATAAACTTCTTCCTTGGAATACTGATTCTTTCATATTAAACATTCTCCTTTAGATTGTTTTTATTTAAGATTAAAGAGGAAATCCTGACGACAGCTGACAGTAAGACTGTCGTCAGGTTATAAACTACTTCAAGTCTTCACGGACAAGTGGTTGACTCATGCAACGTGGACCGCCACGACCTCGTGACAATTCACTTGAATTGATTTCCAACACTTTGATACCATAGCTACGAAGCAATTCGTTCGATACGTAATTCCGATTGTAAGTGACTACGACACCTGGAGCGATTGCCAATGTATTGGATCCGTCATTCCATTGTTCTCTAGGGGCAACGATCTCATCCCCATTACCAGTTGGAATCAATACAAGATCATCTAATCCAAGAGCAGCTTTCATCGTTTCGTGTAAGTTATCTGAATGAGTGATCTTGATATCATCACCATCTGGTTCGATCGTAAAGACATCCATCTTACCGTCTTTACTTTGGATTGCTGGATGGATAGTGAATTTGTCATGGTCTACCATTGTGAATACGGTGTCCAAATGCATCATTGCACGGTTGTTCGGGATTTTGATTGCTAATACTTTTTCAAATCCTGAATTTTTTGCGAATAGATGGCGTGCTAATTTTTCTAAAGCTTTTGCATTTGTTCGTTGAGAAATCCCAACTGCTACTACTTTATCGCTTAAGATTAATTCATCTCCACCTTCGATATGATCTGGATTTTCACGATCCAACCATACTTCGATCCCTTTATTGGCAAATCTTGGATGATGTTTCAAAATATATTCTGTAAACATCGATTCACGACGACGTGCTTCAAAAGTCATCTTATTGACGGTCATCCCATTTCCCATTGATGCGGAAGGATCGCGTGTAAAGTACAAGTTTGGCATTGGGTCCATGTAAAATGGATAGTCGTCGTCTGCTGAAAGATCATATAGGCTGCTAGAACGTACTTCGATATCTTTTGTACGAACCCCAGCCATGATTTTATCTACCATTTCTTGTGTTTCCATTGATAGAAGGAACTCATGAAGACCATCTCTTACTGCATTCGATGCGATATGAGATTCATCCAACATTTTATTCAAGAATTGTTCTTTGACGTTGCCTGCGTCAATCGCTTCTGCTGCTAATTTTTCCAAGTAAAGAGTTTCAACGCCTTCGTTTTGCAAGGTCTTTGCAAAGTTGTCATGTTCTTCTTGAGCAATCGGAAGATATGGAATATCATCAAACAACAGACGATCCATAATATCTGGTGTCAAATTTTCCACTTCTTGTCCAGGCCGTTTCAGTAAAACTGTCTTTAATTTCCCTATTTCAGAGAAAACGTGAATAGGTTTATCCATGTTGTGTTGCCTCCTTCTTTTTGATTACATGTATAGGATAGCCTCCTTTTGTAATCACTTTCATAATTTTGTCTCATTCAAAATGAGACATCCCTCACATTAATATTCGATAATTAAATAATTAAACGTTTTTCTAATTTTAAGCGTAATTTATTCATTTTTTATTCTGTATACACTTCCAAAAAAATATTTATTCATCTAAAAAATTTTTTTGAATAAATCATAAAAATAAACTATACTAACATTGTTAGCGTTTGCTATATGTATTATTATTGTTTTTTATACACAAATACTTATCTTCAAAATAAATTATTCGATGCGAATGTATATTTTTTACATAATAACAAATCAAATTTGTAAAGTATTAAAACTTATGTTTAATTCAGATGTGTTAAAACTTTACAAATTCTTTAAAAAAAGTAACAATAAATATAGTGAACAATAAGGAGAGGACTTTTTAATGCGTGTTAATAAAATCGATTTTCACTTTTCAAAACTCAGATATCAACCTGATTTTGAACATTTCTCGGATGAAGAGTTCCAACAGATCAAGGAACATACTGTTCTTCGTTCCTATAAGAAAGGACAAATCCTTTTTGATGATGGAGATTCTAGACAACGGCTATATATCTTGACCAAAGGACTTGTTCGTTTAGAACGTTACGATGAAAGTGCCACCTATTATTATTATGATTACGTGACTACCAATAACCTTTTTCCTATGTCAGGAATGTTTGGAGAAGAGACCTACACTTATACAGCTCAAGCGATGACTGATATCGAAACTTTCTATCTTCCTGTTTCCTACTATGAAAAATTAGCACGAAAAAATCCTGAACAACTGATCTATATGATTCAAAAAATTTCTAAAGTAGTCGAAATACATGAGTTACGTATCCAAATTGGATTAACCTCCAGTGCTTTTGATCGAGTGAAACAAAATCTATTCATTTTGAAAGAAGAACTTGGCGTACCAACAGAAGACGGTCATATCACCATTCCTTATCCAATTACCTTAAAAGAATTAGCAGTGAATAGCGGTACGACACGTGAAACTGCTGGACAAGTAATCAAACAACTACGTGATTCAGGATTGTTAGATTATCAAAAAAAGCATTTTACTTTCTGTAAGACCGCTACTACTCCAGCTTTGAGAGAATAACGCGACAAAAAGAAACAGCGATCCTGATATTTATCGGGATCACTGTTTCTTTTCGTTTCGTCTATTCAAATGATTGGTAATAATAAGTGAGATCACTTTCTTTTTTTGTTCCATTGTAAACTACACCTAATATATTTGCTTTTGCAATCTGCAACAGTTCTTTCGCTTTTAACAACTCTTGTTTCTTTGTCTTTCTTTCTCTGACAACAAGTAGCGTTCCATCCGTTTTTGCTGCAAGGATTTGAGCATCCGTTACAGTTGCTACCGGAGGCATATCAAAAATGACCAGATCAAAGTCAAGTATCAGTTCCTCTATTATCTCTTCCATTCTTTTCGTCCCTAAAACTTCCGAAGGATTCGGCGGCTTTGGACCACTGGGCAAGACCCAAAGATTTTCTATATGTGTTTCAGTTATGTAATCGTCCGCTATCCGTTCACGCTCACTAAGTAAATTACTCAATCCTTCATTATGCGGCAATTGAAAAGACAACGCTACAGTTGGTTTCCTCAAATCGGCATCTACAAGTAAGACCTGTTTTCCACTATTTGCAAAAACTACTGCTAGATTAGCGGCAGTAATAGATTTCCCTTCATCTGGACCAGAAGAAGTGATGACCAATGTATTCAATTCACGATCAATCGCTGCAAACTGGATGTTGGACCGGATCGTTCGATATTTCTCGGCAGTAATTGATTGATCAGCTAATGCAACTAAAGGAACCGGAGGGGCAGATGTTTTCTTTTTCTTCATATTCTCTCTACTTTCTTTTTTCATTTTGTATCTAGACTTTCTATGTATACGAATAAATCCTATGATTTATTGAATTAATCATAGCACAGGAAAAAAACGAACACAATTTATATAATAACTATTTTTTTATTACAGATATCGGCATGAAACACTTCTAAAACAAGCTATATTATAAATTTAAATAACACAATTAATTAAAAACAGGCAAAAAAATAGGGTTGTGACAAAAATCTGTCACAACCCTTATTACAATAAATAGTGTTCAAAAGTTTGCATCTACGGTAATAAGTTCAACCAAGTCAAAAACATGTGAAGCTGTTTTTTTCTTTGCTGTTCTTATAACTTGATGCAGGGCAGTTTTTTTACACTCTCTTTTATTTATTCAGATAAAACCAAGCTTGGATCAGCATTCAACTGATAGCTGGCAAAATTTCTTTTTTGCATTTCCACATGTGCTGCTGCTCCAATCATTGCAGCATTATCTCCACAAAGTCTCAGAGGCGGAATCACTAATTCTACTTCAGGAAGTTTAGCTGACAGAGCAGCTTGCAATCCTTCACGCAACCCTTGATTGGCCGCTACACCTCCAGCTACAACCAGTTGCTTGACTGGATAATTTTGACAAGCTCGAAGTGTTTTAGTAATCAATACATCAATCACACTTGCTTGAAAGCTAGCTGCTAAATCATTTTTGTCTAGATCTTCTCCACGCTGTTGTGCATTATGCACCAAATTGATAAATGCACTTTTTAATCCACTAAAACTGAAATCATAATTATCTTCATGGATCATCGCTCGTGGAAAATGATAATTATCTTTTCCTTGATGAGCTAGCTGATCGATTTCTTTTCCACTTGGATAAGAAAGACCTAATACTCTTCCAACTTTGTCATAAGCTTCTCCTGCTGCGTCATCTCTTGTCTCCCCAATGATTTCATATGATCCATCTTCTTGCATATAGACTAATTCTGTATGTCCTCCGCTAACAAGAAGTGCCATCAATGGAAACTGGAATGGTTTGACCAGACGTGCGGCATAAATGTGACCTGCCATATGGTTCACAGGAATCAGAGGCAATTGGTGTGCCCAAGCAAAAGCCTTAGCTGCAGAAATACCAATCAACAAAGAGCCGACGAGTCCAGGCCCATAAGTGACAGCGACTGCCGATAAATCTTCTGCCGATACACCAGCTTCTACCAGTGCATCTTCCAAGCATAAGGTTATTTGTTCTACATGATGGCGGCTAGCTACTTCAGGCACCACTCCGCCAAAACGTTTATGACTGTTTATTTGGGAAGCAACGATGTTAGATAAGATCTCTGTTCCATTTCTAACGACCGCTACACTCGTTTCATCACAACTTGATTCAATTGCCAGAATCAATTCTTCATTCATTTCATCGTCTCCGTTTTTAACTTTCTGCTCATAATGATCGCATCTTCTGTCGGATTGCGATAATATGATTTCCGTTTACCTAATATACGGAACTTTTCTGATTCATAAAGTTTTCTTGCTGCTTCATTAGACAGACGTACTTCTAAAAAAACATGCAGCGAATCTTTTATTTGTTCCGCAATCAGCAGATGTAGTAAATGCCGTGCATAGCCTTTTCCTTGTTCTGAAACTGCAACAGCGATATTTGTGATTTCGACTTCATCCATTACTTTCGAATACCCGACAAAACCACAGATTTGGTTATCTTCAACTAAAAGAAGATAATCTGTGTGGGGCTGTTGGATATCTGTCAAAAACTGCATCTTCGTCCAAGGTGAGCCATATGGATAAGCATTTTCGCTAATTGCCCATACGCATTCTGCCAAATATGCTTCATCAAAATCTTTTTTTCTGCAAATCAACTAATCTCACTCATTTTCTAAAATTTTTATCATATCCAACGCATCTTCTTTTGTTTCAGTGTAATATCTTTTTTTGATTGTCGTAGCTTGAAACCCTAATTTCCGATAAAGTCTTTGCGCATCCTGATTACTCAGGCGTACTTCCAATGACATCGTCTCACAGCGATTCATTATAGCAAAGTTCTCAATTTCGTCAATAAGCAGCGAACCAATTCGTTTTCGCTGATATGCCGGTCGAACAGCAATATTCGTGATATGGCAATCTAAACCGAACGCTCTTGAGCCGACAAATCCGATCATTCTTCCATTATCAAAGATCCCTAAATATAGATGAGGAAGTGGTGACTTCAATTCTGACATAAAGGCACTTTTGGTCCATGGCAACTCGCCATTATAGACTTCTCGTTCGACATCCAATAGCTCTTTGATATCTTCTATAGTCAATTCTCTTAGTATATAGCGACGATCGATTTGTTCGATTGTTTTTTCTGTATAGATCATTTTATCTTGAAAAAGGCTTCTAGCATATGCTTTAAATTTTTTCAACATAGCTTTCGTCTCCAGGCGTGTGCGTCTCTAACCATTTCTCTTCAGCTTCTACTCGTTTTAAATAACGAGGGAGAAAAGCTTGTTTATCTGCAACTGGTTCATCCAACGCACCTAATTGAGCCACAGTCACACCGCTTGGGATATCCCATGATGGAACTGTATTAATCATCGCATCAGGCAGCATTTCTTTTATTTCAGAGATAAATTTATGACAATCACTCCCAACAAAATAAATAGCTTCATTCAGCTCTTGTAGTTGTGCAAACAAATCAGAAGCAGCAATATGTACATCTTCAAGTACAGTTTCTAATCTATTTTCTTTCCAGCGGTATGCCCCAGCATAGACATTTTTTCTTCGAGCATCAAACATGGGCACAATCATTTTATTCACCCCGACACAATTAGCCGCGATGGCTTTCAGGCTAGATACTCCTATTAGATCTTTATCTAGTGTATAAGCAATCGTTTTCGCTGTCGTTACACCTATACGAAGTCCTGTATAAGAACCAGGACCATCAGAAACCGCGATTCGGTCAATGTCTTGGGGACTCATTTGAAGATCTGCAAACAATTGGTCAATGGCAGGCATCAGCGTCACACTGTGGTTGCGTTTGATATTTGTCTGTATTTGCCCAAGAATTTGTTTATCTTCCACCACACCGATCGCCAAAGTTTGATTTGCAGTATCTATTCCTAATGTAATCATATATTTGTTCCTTTCTGCTATAACATTCTCGCCTTCCATTGTAGCATACTTTTTTATTCCAATGATGAAAATATCAAAGGCAAAACTAGTACAATGATACATGATTATCTGCTGACCGGCAAATCTAGTTTCTTTCTTACATACACAAAAAAAGTTGCGGTATCACGACACTTTACCACAACTTTTTCTTTTTTTATTTCGTCGACTCTCGAACAATCAACTCTGTTTCAACAATGATTTTTCTTGAAACGGGTGCTTTGGAATTACTTAGTTGAAGGATTGTCTCCACTGCTAGCTCTC
Source organism: Enterococcus sp. DA9 (assembly GCF_008000875.1). Taxonomy (NCBI): domain Bacteria; kingdom Bacillati; phylum Bacillota; class Bacilli; order Lactobacillales; family Enterococcaceae; genus Enterococcus; species Enterococcus sp. DA9. The sequence continues at coordinate 1,761,510 of NZ_CP042839.1, read as the reverse complement.
CCATCCATTCCGTATAAACTTTCACAGTAGAAAGAGAGGGTGTCACATATTTCGCTACACTGACATCGTTGAAACCCATCACGGAAATATCTTCTGGCACCGCTAAACCTGTTTCTTGAATCGCTTTCAGCGCGCCAATCGCTAATGCATCATTAGCCGCAAAAAGTGCATCAGGAATCTGCTCATTTGTTTTTAAATATTTTTTAACCGCTTGATAGCCTGACTCGACAGAAAAATCTGCTTCGATAATTAAACCTTCGTCGTAGCCTTTTTCTGCTAAAACTTGTTGGAATGCCATGATTCTAGGATCTCTTAGTCGCTGATGGTTTTTCTTTGTATATTCTGTTCCAGCAAGCATCGCTATATGTTGTGCATTCTGGGAAACAAAGTGCTCAATGACTTTTTGAACACTCGACTTAAAATCGACAACTATAGAATCGATTCCTTGAGAAGTGCCATCAGAATCTACCAGAAGCAAGGCTTGTTGGGATTGTTTCAAATCCAACAGCTGAGCTTCATCGAATTTCCCTAATGCGATCGTTCCATCCGCTGGAAGCTCACTAATAGAATCCCACGTTTCTTTCAACAAAGTAACGTTTGCTTCTTCTGCCTTTTTTTCGATTCCTAAACGAATAGACAAATAATAAAGATCTTCAAGTTCTTCTGTATCGTCGTACCATTGGATCAGACGAAGGGTTTGCTTAGCATTTGCTGCATTTTTGCGGTGCTTCGTATAATTCAAGCGTTCCGCTGCTTCAAAAATTTTTTGCTTTGTGGCTAAGCCGACGGAAAGTTCAGGATCGTAGTTGAGCACTCTTGAAACAGTAGCAGGAGAAACTCCTGCCAACTGAGCAATGTCTTTAATTGTTGCCATTTGTCTCTCCTCCTTTTTTTCCGTTTATAAAATCGCAGTAAACCGCTCAAACGCTGCTTGTCCTTTTTCATCTCGCTTGAACACCCCAGCATCTTCCAAGACACGAGCAAAAACCTGACCTACAGCTTTTTGTACAACATCAGTGACTGCATCTTTCGTCAAATCAGGATGCTCTTTTTTCAACTGTTCTGCCCATGGACGATGATATTCAGCCATCTGGTTTTCTTCTCCCAATAAGAACCGCTCTACTTCTGCTAGTTCCGGTTTCAAACGAGGTGGTAAAACAGCAAGCCCCATTACTTCGATCAATCCAATGTTCTCTTTCTTGATATGTTGGACATCTTTATGCGGATGAAAAATACCATCAGGATGCTCATCTGAAACATTATTGTCTCGAAGGACAAGGTCCAGCTCAAAATAATTGTCCCTTCTTCGTGCAATTGGCGTAATCGTGTGGTGTGGTGTACCATCTGCTGAAAAAGCCCGGATTTCTACTGTTTCATCCGAATATTCTTTCCACTTTTCCAACACTGAATTAGCTGCTTCAATCAGCAACTCTTTATCTGTTGATTGCAAACGGATCACAGACATCGGCCATTTCACAACTCCTGCGATGACTTGCGGATAATCTGCTAATTTGATGAGTTTTTCTATTGGTGCTTTTGCCATAGGAAATTCATGACGTCCTGCCTGATAATGATCATGAGAAAGAATCGATCCTCCAACAATTGGCAAGTCAGCATTTGAACCAACAAAGTAATGAGGCAAGACTTCAGTAATCCGAAGCAGTCTAACAAATGTTTCCTTTGAAATTTTCATTGGACGGTGCTGCTCTGATAAAATGATCGAATGCTCATTGTAATAAGCATAAGGAGAATATTGGAATCCCCAGCTTTCACCATCTAGATTCATTCGAATGATTCGATGATTGGTACGGGCTGGATAATTCAAGCGTCCTCTATATCCTTCATTTTCCATGCACAGCATACATGTAGGATAATCTACTTTGGCTGCCTCACGTTCTGCCGCAATTTGTTTTGGATCTTTTTCTGGTTTAGATAAATTGATCGTGATTTCCAATTCACCATATGCTGACTCTGCTGGAAATTTGATATTTTTAGCGATGGCTCTTGTTTTGATGTAATCATTTTTCTTACTTAAATCAAAGAAATAATCAGTTGCTTCCTCTGGGCTTTTTGAATAATGCTGTGCAAAGAATGCATTGACAACGGAAGGCGGCGGTGTAAGAAAATCCATCAATTGTGCTTCAAAAATCTCTTGTTCTGCTGGTAATTCTGAAAGCACACCATTTTCTCTTGCCTTAGCGACAAACTGATCCAATAAGTCTACTGATTCTTCCTTAACTGGTCTTACTTCGACGCTTTCTAGAGCGTCTTCTCCTATCATCCCTAAAAGACGATTCTGTAAATATAAGCGGTCCATTTCCATCCATCCGCCAGCTTCGATCGCAAGTGTGGCAAAATCACAAATCGTTTGACTGATTGACATATCTCATTCCCCTATTCTTCATAACCATTTGGATGGCTGACATGCCAATCCCATGCTGTTTTGATAATTGCTTTGATATCTGTGTATTCAGGTTTCCAGCCCAGAATCTCTCTCGCTTTTTCACTTGAAGCGACTAATCGACTAGGATCTCCAGCTCTTCTTGGTGCTATTTCTGCCGGGATTTCTTTCCCTGTCACTTCTCTAGCTGCTTCTAACATTTCCTTGACCGAATACCCTTTGTTACTGCCTAAATTGAAGAAGTTGCTTTCGTTTCCTTCTTTCAAGTATTCCAAAGCTAAAATATGCGCGGCAATCAAGTCTTCTACTTGAACATAATCTCTAATACATGTTCCATCTGGTGTATCGTAATCGTCTCCATAAACAGCCAATGCTTTTCTTTGGCCAAGAGCTACTTGTAAAATGATTGGGACAAGATGCGTTTCTGGTGTATGATCTTCTCCGATAGATGCATCTGCTTTTGCTCCGGCTACATTGAAGTAGCGCAAAGCGACATAGCGCATGCCATACGCTTGATCACACCACTTCATCATTTTTTCCATCATCAATTTGCTTTCACCATACGGGTTTTTAGGATTAGTTGGTGTATTTTCCGTGATTGGAGACTCTTTCGGCTCTCCATAAGTTGCTGCAGTAGAAGAGAATACGATTTTATTCACGTTGAACTCGTGCATGACTTCAAGCAAGATTTGCATACCGTATACATTGTTGTTAAAATACATCAATGGTTTTTCGACAGATTCTCCTACTAAAGAGCTTGCAGCAAAATGGATTACTCCTTCAATCGGTTCCTTTTCAAATACGGAACGTAGAAATTCTTTATCCCGAATATCTCCTTCATAAAAATGAGCATCTGGATGTACTGCTTGTTTGTGACCTGTGAGTAAATTATCTACCACAGCTACTTGATACCCCTTTTGAACTAGCTGGTCTACAGCGTGCGAACCGATATAGCCGGCTCCGCCTAGTACTAAAATTGTCATAAAAAACACTCCTTTGATTAGTGAAATTGTGTTTGTTGATTCTATATAATTAAAAAAGCGAAGTCTACTTTTATGGTGGAAAAGAAGAAAGTAAAATTTCGTAAATTTATCTGGTAAATTTATAATAAAACATTTAGTAAACATTTTCAAGGATTTTTTGCAAAGGTTTACAAACAAACGTAAAACTAGCCTTTTTTTCTCTTTTGTTCCATAATAGATATAACAAATAATAAATGAGGTGGATTCAATGAAAAAATTTGTATCTGGAATATTAGTAGGCAGCTTGGCAACAGCCGCTGCCGTTGCTGGTTTGGTCGCTTCTGTGAAAAAAACAGTGATCGATCCGATTGACGAAAAAGAAGCAATGATCGAAGAAAATCGTAAAAAAGCAATGCGCAAACGCGTTTCTCGTTAATAATTATTTAAAAAATACGCATGAAGACTTGTGAAAGAACAGATAAGTCTTCATGCGTATTTTTATTTGTCAGTCAATATAAGTTGTGCTATTTTATCTGCTTGTCTCAAATTCCATGGATCTGTATAAGGTCTAGCTGCTGCTGCAGTTAACCAATCCACACCTTCAACTGGTATTCCGTAGCAATAAAAGCCAGACTGGATTTTCCCGGAAGCATCAATCACGCGATTCGTACCTCGCTCAACATCTATAGCTTCTGAATGATAACTTCCTGTATTATCTGAAAACGAAAAAGGGCGAACAAGTTTATTTTCCTTCAAATTTTTTATGACAGGATTACTTGAACGAGAAAAGCTTGTTTGTGGCAAACGAGCTTCGATCAAATAGCGACTGCTGATTTCTTTATCTTGTAGAGAAATAACATAGTGGTTTTGCTTTTGCTGAATATCAAGTGGCGGTTCGATCAAATGAAAAATACCCGCATCTATCAGTGCTGCTAACTCTTTCGTCCGAATAACTGGCGGTCCAATCGTTAAAAAGCTGTTTAGATGAGTAAACCATCCCCACAGTATTTCTTTGTATTCCTTAGCAGAAAAAACGTGCCATTCAATAGCCTGCCGGATTGGATCACGCCAGTCTTTCAATGCATCAAATGTCGAAGTCAATGCCCCTGTGCAATTGCCTTTTTCCGCTTCTTTTATCTGTCCTTCAATAAATGCTCGGCTAGCTTCTGCAAAGGACTCATCCTGATAGGTAAGAGGAGTTTCTAGATACGACCAAGACCATTTGTATGGAAGTAATGCTGTATACTTTCCAAGACACTCTTCTGAGGAGAGGGAAAGAAAATCATGATCAAAAGTTTTCCTTGAAATCGGCAAGTGATGTTCTTCGATGATTTTCTTGTAATAAAACAACTCAGAGTCTTTTTTCAGATAGTCAAAAAATGTTTCGCCAGTCAAAAGTCCCGATCGATGCCATCGCTCAAGGTTTTCTTTTGTAAGTAGCCGTGGCCATGCCATTGCTCCGCCTTGCTTTTGATTTCTCCCTCGAGGATAGTAAGGCAGACCTCTTCTTGACCCGCTGTATATAATCGGTTCCTTGCCGGATGGATGATAGACCAATTTTCCCTTTTTGTTTTCGAAGCGCCCTCCTCTTGATACCGTAAACAATCCGACATAATCAAAAAAGCTTAAACCAAGCCCTCTTAGAAAGACATTTTCTTTTGGCTGTATCTTTGAAAGATCGACATCTGCAGGATTAGAAGGAAGCTGATACAGTAAATCATTTTTCTTTGCATAGTCTACCCAAGCTCTTTCCTCTTCTGTCTGATCATTTTCCCAATGACCACTCGCTAAAATGAGCTGATCAACAGGATAGCTTTGCTGATCTGTCTGTAATAGGAAACCGTCTTTTTCTTTGCTGACCTTTTTCACTAAAGAATAGACAAGCTGAGTAGAAGCTGGAAATTCTTCTTGCAACTTTGAGAAAAACCAGCGTTGATAAAGTCCGTATAGGCAACGAGTAGATTGCTGATCTTTTTCCAGACGGTTAATTTCTTCTATAAATAGTTGCTTATTTTTGGTTACCGTCTGTTCGATATAATCTGTAGCAGGTCCTTTACTCCATTGAAACAAATTAGGTCCCGGCATTACCGTTCCCCCACTGGACAACGTTTCGTCTGTAAAAAGCGTCACTTGTTGAGAAACAGAGTTCATTAATAATTCTGGGGGCTGATTCAATCGCCAAACTCGACCGCCTGGACCTTCTGGATCAAAAAGAATAAGTTCAAGAGAATATCTGCCCTGATTATTATGGAGAATCCTTTCTGCTACACTTAATCCTCTAGGTCCGGCACCAATGATCCCTATTTTCATTTGTACACCTCCTTTTCGATAAATTCTTTTAACACAACGGCATGGTTCTGGTGCTCGTTTTTTGCACCATAAACAAAAGTAATGACTGGATGTTCTTTCATAAGTTGGGTGAGTTCGGAAACAGCTCGCGTCTTTTCTTCTTCAAAAGACAATTCTTGCTGATATTTCTTTGCAAATGAAGCAAAACGTTCTGGTACATGGTCAAAAGCTTTGCGTGCCTCATTACTAGGCGCAATTTCTTTCAACCATAGATCCAAGTGTGCTTTTTCTTTTGAAAGCCCTCGCGGCCAGAGCCTGTCCACGAGTATCCGAAAGCCATCCTCTTCTTCAGCATCAAGGTAAACACGCTTTAATTTAATCATAGTTGTTTCCTTCTTTCTGCCTTTTTTCTTTTATATTTTATATGTAGATAATAGCATAAAATAAAAAATGAACGACACAACTATCCACGCGTCGTTCATTTTTTCTTAGTCAATACCTGATTATTGATCTAGTTTTTCCAAAGCTGTCATAAAAATATATGCTTTATACTTTTTTGCTTTTGATTTTTCCAGACCAGCCGTCATAACCACCCTTAAGCAAATAAATCTCTTTATAACCTGCTTTACGTAATTTATTTGCCGTACGGATACTCAAGCTTTTCTTTTGATCGTAGATATAGACAGGTTGGTCTTTTCGAATCGATCCTAGTGAATCTTTCAAAACAGTGTAAGGGATGTTTCTTGCACCTAAGATATGCCCTGCATCAAACACATCTTTTTCGCGAACATCGATTACTTGTGCTTTTCTCATTCCTTCTCGAAACTCTTCTTCTGTCAAAGTCGTTGCTGAACGCTTGGCCATTACTCGTAGATAGACTTCCCAAAAGATGATTGCAAGCACAATCAATAGCAAAATGATATTAATTACCCATAAAACCATGTAATGCCTCCGTTTTTTTAAGCAAATTTCAAGGCTAATGAGGCAGCGCCAATGACACCAGCTTCATTTCCAAGCTCTGCTAATTTGATTTTTGTTGATTCTCTTACTTGTGGGAAAGTGAATTCTTTAAAATATTTCTCTACACGGCTGCGTAAAAATTCTCCTGCCGCCGATACTCCGCCGCCTAACACAATACTTGACGGATTCAATGTATTCCCCAAGTTGGCGCAAGCTAAACCTAAGTAGAAGCATACGCGATCAACAACCATCAATGCAAACGGATCGTCTTCTTGAGCCATTTCAAAGATATCTTTACTTGTTACTTCTTCACCGTTATCTAACATTGCTTTCAGTTTTGAATCTCCTGCGTATTCTTCTGCCAAGTAACGACCTAGACGTACCACACCAGTAGCACTAGATACTGTTTCTAAACATCCGCGTTTACCGCAAGTACATTCGAACCCTTCAGGATCCACAGTGATATGGCCGATCTCTCCGCCTGCTCCGCTCACGCCATGGATCAAATTCCCGCCAGCAACGATACCACCGCCAACACCTGTTCCTAGAGTAACGAATACAACGTCTGGATCGTTTTCTCCAGCACCTTTCCATCGTTCACCTAAAGCAGCCACATTCGCATCATTATCGATAGCGAATTTGATTCCTGTCCCTGCTTCAATCAGTTTTTTCACAAATTGTACTTCTGTCCAGTTCAAGTTATATGCACCAATAACTGTTCCAGCGTCACTGTCCACGCTTCCTGGAGTACCCATACCGATTCCAATAAAGTCTTCGGCTTTCATATTATATAAATTCAATCGATGGTTGATTGATTCGATGATTTCAGGAACGATATGTTTGCCATCATCCAAAATATTGGTATCGATGCTCCATTTTTGTTGAATCTCTCCTTCTGGTGTTAAAATTGCAAATTTTGCTGTTGTTCCACCTAAATCAATCCCAATAATTTTCTTGTCCATTACAAATTTCCTTTCTTTCGGCTTTCTTCAATTCGGTGCTCTCTTTTTAATATGCGCCACGCTGTCATGTATGTATCATGATCGATCAAACGGCTATCATACAGATTCCGCAATTCAATAGTCATCAATTCAATATCATAGATGCGTGCACCCACATAGATAAAGATGCCAAATTTTTTGAACAGCTGCTGTACATCATATAAGCTCTCCATCTTTAAGCACTTCCTTCATATTATACAAGTAAACCATATTTTTTTAAACCCAGTAAAATACATATTACAAAAAGAAATACAAAAACTAGTGTAGAAAGAATCTTCTGGTGTATCGAATAGCTTGTCTGCTGTTTCGGTAGCCCTAAAATATTTCCTAATACTAAACCGCCCACCAGTCCGCCGACATGTCCCCAAACATCTACAGAGGTGTCAAGAAGACCAAAAACAAATGTCATCGCAATAAATAAAAGAAAATGTCTGACTAGTTGTTGGATCGCCGTATTATATTTAAAATGAAATCCTAAAATAAACAACGCACCAAACAACCCGAATATCGAGGTGCTTGCACCACCAGACAAAACATTCGCTTCGTTGAAAGCAAAACTTGCTGTATTTCCCATTATCCCACTGAACATATAGATCAGGAAAAACCGCCAGTGACCGTATATTGCCTCGATTTGTTGCCCCATAAAATACAATATCAGTGAGTTCATGACGAAATGCATCACTCCAAAATGGATGAAGATTGGTGTCACTAAGCGCCACCATTCATTGAAGTGAACAAGATAAGGACCATACATTCCAGTATAATAAGGAATTTCAAGACGCGGAAACAACTCCATTATAATGAAGACTATTGTCTGTATCCCTAAAAAAACATAGGTCCATAACGGTCGCCTCAACCATGCACGCATTTTTATTTGCTGTTGATAATTCATGAAAACCTCCCATTTCATTTTAGTCAATAAATAATTGTTGGATCTTCTGATCAAAACTCTCCGGTTGCCATTGTTCATTCAATTGTTCTCGAAAAACGAGGCTGCATGTTTTTCGATGGAAATTTTTTAAATACCGGTCGTAATAACCACCGCCAAAACCAATACGATAACCGGCTCTATTGTAGATAATCCCTGGTACAATGAGGAGGTCGATCATTTCCGGCAAATAAAGCTTCTCTGATTGTGGCTCAAGAACGCCAAAACTCGAACGTTCAAAAATGGTGTGTTCATCCATTTCATAAAACGCCATCTGTCGTTTTGGTAAAGTTTTAGGAACAACTATTTTCTTTTGTTCTTTTTTCGCCCGTTGGATAATCGGCTGTGTATCCAGCTCAATTTCATTTGACAAAGTCGTCCCTATCACTTGTGCCGACTTCCAGTACTCGCTTGCGAATAGCTGTTCATAGATTCGCTGTTCTTTGCCCTTTTTCTTGCCGCTTTTGGCCAGATTTTTCAGCTTTTCAATTCCTTGCCGGCGTAATTTTTCTTTCATTTGCTCCAAAAAATCACCTTTCCTTCTCTCATAAAATGGTATAGGAAAAAAAGAAAAATAGCAATCGAACTTTCAAATAAATGTATAAATAAAAGAAAAAGAAGACCTAACAATGATTGGCCTTCTTGCCTTTTAATGAACTTCAACTGCTCAGCACGTGTTTTTGTCTGATAAACAATACATACAGAAAATATGGCGCACCAAAAAAGGCGATCAAAATCCCTGTCGGTATTTCCCCACTTGGTAGAATCACTCGTGCAACAATATCTGCGCTAAGTACAAAAACGGAACCGAACAAACTGCTCAAAATAAAGGTCCAATGATTTTCTTTACGTACGACTAGCTTCGCAGCATGAGGAGCCAGTAGTCCTACAAAGGATAAACTCCCTGTCACCGCTACGCTACCGCTTGCTAAAGCAACAGCTAACAACAAAAGGATTTTTTGACTTTTATTCACATTTAGCCCTAATCCTTGCGCGCGTTCTTGGCCAAATGATAGCAAGCCAATCCGTTGCGCATAAAATCCTCCTAGCGGAATCAAGATAATCGCCCATGGAAGAAGCGCCCAAACATAGGACCAGCTCGCACCCCAAATCGATCCCGCCAACCATGCATTGACAAATCCATAATTTTCCTTTGACAATTGGATGGTGCACAACAACGTTAATGCAGAAAGACCAGCATTAACGGCAATACCAGACAATAAGATACGATTCATCCCTAAAAATCCATTTCGATCATAGGCCGCAAGATACACACAGCAAGCAGCGAGAATACCACCTATAAAGGCTACAACTAGCAACAGAAACGGCAGAGAATATTGTGAAAAGAAACCTAAATAAAGCATCACTAGAAATCCAGCTCCCGCATTAATCCCCAATATGCTAGAATCTGCCAATTCATTTCTCGTCACTCCTTGCAAGATATAGCCAGAAACGCCAAGACAAGCTCCTGCTAATAAACTGATCAGTAATCGGGGAACTCGAAACTCTCCAACAATCAGCGCCAAAGAAGAGGAGCCTTTCCCTATGAACGTGTCAAAAAGCTGATCAAGATAAATAAAAGGCGTGCCAATCATCAAACTACCTACAGACAAGACGATAAGTAGAAAAAGCAAGAAATACAACGTCCAATATATTCTTTTCACCGTCGTTCCCTCCTTACTTGTATCAGTAAAAACGGAACGCCAATCAATGCAATGACTAATCCAAAAGGTGTTTCAAAAGGTGGATTGATCATCCTTGCTACAAGATCCGCCAACATGACCAGTCCGCCTCCAACTAAAAAAGAGACAGGTAGGACATAACGATAGTCTGTCCCAACCATTCCGCGAACAATCGGCGGAACCAACAGCCCAATAAATGAAACAGGTCCGACTAACGAAACGGCAATGGCTGCTAACACTGCAACTAGACAGAAAACAATCAACCGTGTTCGTTTAGGACGACCTCCAAGAGCTAATGCATGAGTTTCACTCAAACTAATCAAGGATATCGCTTTTCCTAATGAAAAAGAAACCAAGACAGCAAGCACATATACAGGGAACAACACTGTTAACTGTTTCCATGTGATATTGGCAGCTCCACCTACAAACCAAAAGGCAAGATCCTGCTGTAGATTAAAAAATTGGGTAAGTGCTTGACTGATTGCAGTAAAAAAAGAACTAATAGCTACGCCAGCTAAAATCAGCTGTAAAGGATTCATGCCCATTTTCGAAAACTGCAAAAAGCCAAATACGAGCAAAGTCACAGCAAAAGAACCTGCCAATGACACCAGAAACACAGAAAACCCAGAAGCTTTGGGCCAAAAAGCAAAACTAAGAGCCATTGCCAACGAAGCACCAGCGTTGATTCCTAGTAAACCTGAATCTGCTAACGGATTTCTTGTCACACCTTGCATCAATGCACCGCTCAATGCAAAACAACTCCCTACGAGAAATGCCCCTGCGACCCGAGGCAAGCGAATGTTTCTTATGATTTGATGACTTTGTTTTGATCCATCAAAATCAACCAAAGCCTGCCAAAAGGCTGTTTTTCCCACACTCGCTGCGCCATTTGAAAGAGCAATAAAAAAAATGATCAAAAGAACAAAACAGATCAAAAGCAAGAGTTTGTTTTTTTTCCTAGCCTTCATAATTGATCCTCCTGCTCTTTTGGCAACAGATCATACGTCAGAAAAACTGGTTTATTCGTTTTTGGTAGTGTGACAATCGTTGCATCAATCTCAAATATTTTTTTCATACACTCTTTTGTGATCACTTCTTCAGGTGTACCTTCCGTAATCAATTCACCGTCTTTCATGCCTAGTAAATAATCAGAAAAACGTGAAGCAAGATTAATATCATGGATCGACATCAAGATCGTTGTTTGTTTTATTTGATTGATTTGAGACAATAACTGTAGGATCTCTAATTGGTGTGACGGATCTAAAAACGTCGTCGGCTCGTCCAAGATCAAGATATCTGTTTCCTGAGCAAGTGCCATAGCGATCCAGACACGCTGGGTTTGTCCACCAGACAACGTTGCGATATCTCGCGTGCGATATCCAGACAAACCTGTTGCATCCAAAGCCCACTCGATTGCTTCATGATCTTGTGCATCCATACCACTAAACAGTTTTTGATAGGGATATCGTCCGTAAGATACTACTTCTTCTACTGTCATACCTATAGGATGTTCACTAGTTTGTGCTAATAAAGCAATTTTTTTTGCAAGTTCTTTTGAACTGTATGTAGATATATCAGAGTCATTGACAATGATCTTTCCTGATTTCACAGGTAGTATACGGGTAAAGCTTTTCAATAAAGTAGATTTTCCACTTCCGTTTGGCCCGATCAAGCTCGTGATTTTCCCTTCAGGAATCGTAACAGACATGTTTTCAATAATTTTTTTATTTTCGTAGCCGGCTGCAATATCAGCTGCCCTTAGTCTCGTCATTTCACCCACCCTTTCGCTGAAAATCATTCTCAATTATGACGCTGTTTCACTATTTCGTCAAGCGCTACTTTCATATCTATAGCTAAATGAAGCGGTTGACAGCATTCGAAATATCAGGAATAATAACCAATGAGAAAGATTCTCAATTATGTCAGGAGGAAAGAAATGAACTTAAAAACAAAAGTATTCACCTTATCTAGCATGTTGCTGCTGGCTGGAGTATTGAGCGCTTGCTCCCCCTCTTCAGATAAAGAAACAGCTACAACTACCAATTCGACGACTTCATCCACCAGCACGCATACAGTCACAGATACGCTTGGACATAAAGTCGACATTCCAAACGCACCTAAACGAATCATCGGCAGTTACTTAGAAGACTATCTGATTTCCCTAGGAGAAAAACCTATCGCCCAATGGACAGTGGGCAGTGGTTCTATCCAAGATTATCTGCAAGATGATTTGAAAGATGTTCCAACTATTTCTTATGATCTTCCTTACGAGAAAGTATTAAGCTTCGAACCTGACTTGCTGTTGATTTCTTCTTCCGCTACTGTCGAAGGTGGAAAATACGAGCAATATAGTAAAATCGCGCCAACTTATGTCGTAAAAAATGGAACAGACGTCACATGGGAAGAACAACTAAAAGATGTCGGCAAGGCTTTGGCAAAAGAAAAAGAAGCGGAAAAAGTCATTTCCGATTATCAAAAATCCGTCGAGAGCACTCGCGAAGAATTAGCAGATAAAATTGAGAACAAGACAGCTGCAGTGTTATGGGTGACCAATAACTCCGCCTTCATGGTCAGCAAAAATCGGTCAAGCGGTAGAATCGTATATGACGATCTAAAATTTGGTGTGCCTGATTTAGTAGAAGAAGTGTCCAAAGAAGCCACTTCTGACTGGTCTGCTGTTTCTTCGGAAAAACTAGCTGAATTAGATGCTGATTACATCATTCTTGTAAACAGTGATAAAGATGCTGCTATGTTCAATGAACCAAGCTGGAAAAATCTCAAAGCAGTGAAGGACAATCACGTACTGCAATTCGGCCCTGAATCTAGCTGGCTATATAATGGACCTATTGCCAGTCAGGAAATGGTCAATGATATCAAAGAAAAGCTAAACTGATTTTAACTAAAAAAGCATCTTCACGTTCATTCGCGAGATGCTTTTTTATTATTAAAAACTAAATACCCGGATATTATTCTTCTTTTGAAACAACCTTATTTCTTACTCTTTCCCATTTTTGAAAACGATGGGCATATAAATTTTCCTGATCCGTTATTCCCTCGTATTCCTCTATAAGAGCGAAGTCTGAAAAATCGATATCCCCAATATACGTATCTCCTTCAAACGTGCTATCAATCAATGTCCGCCAGATTCGACCGGTGTAAGGAAGAAGTTCTTGAAAAATCCGACTGCCACCCGAAACATAGATATCTTCTGAGATTGTTTGACTATACGCCAAAAGTTCATCGATTGAATGCATCACTTCTGCATTTTCTTTCGTGCGAAAGTTCGGTTGCGTTGTCAACACGATGATATGGCGATAAGGAAGTGAGAGATCGCCCATTCCTTCATAGGTCTTTCTTCCCATCACTAAGATTCGATCCATTGTATGTTCACGAAAAAAACGCATGTCATTTGGCAATCGCCACGGTAGCAATCCATTTTTGCCGATCAGACCATTCCTATCTTGTGCCCACATTGAAATAAACATATCATCCGCTCCTTATGATTTTAGATGGTTTGAGATAAAAAAAGTCTCAATTCTTTGACCAGCAAGGAATTGAGAACTTTAAAAACATTATTTTGTTTCACGGTGCAAAGTAACTTTGCGTTCGCGTGGGCAATATTTTTGTTTTTCCAAACGATCAGGATTGTTACGTTTGTTTTTGCTTGTTAGGTAGTTACGTTCTTTACAAGAAGTACACTCTAAAGTGATGTTTACGCGCATGTTTTTCCCTCCCATTTTTACAAGAATCCTCTAAGATGACTCTCAGACTTGATTATCTTACCATGATTTTTTCTAGATTGCTAGTGTTTTTCACGATTTTGTTAAGTAAAACTACTTGACGATAAATACAACGGTTTTACTTCTCAAACAAAATCTTTTCCTTTTTGTATAAATACCCTTACACTTGTTTATATAGATTATGTTTTTTAATAAAGGGGGATACTAATATGCCATGGAACATGAAGGACTTTCCTGCATCAATGAAAAACTTAGATAAACTGACAAGAAAAAAAGCAATCGACATCGCAAATGCACTGTTGGATGAAGGGTACCCTGATAGCCGTGCGATCCCAATTGCCATTGATCAAGCAAAAAAATGGGATGAAGATGCTAGTGAATCAGAAAAACGAACCTTCGAAAAAGAAAAAAATCCAAGCAAGACGGATGAACACGATACGAATCCTCGTGCCGGAAAACTGCTTGATTCAGATGTGATCGTAGAATATGAGGAAAAACAATGGATCGTGAAATCTAAAGGGGCAAAAAAGGCAAGCAACCATTTTGATACAAAAAAAGAAGCAATCGAAAAAGGAAAGCAAGTAGCTCAAAACAAACAATCAACTTTGATCATTTATAAAAAAGATGGGACAAAAGAAAAAGAAATCAGTTACTAAGCGCTTAAAAAGAAGCATAGAAACAAGGAGATCATCTCACATGCTTCTATGCTTCTTCTCATATTGTTGTTTCTTTTTTTATCAAACAGTCACATAGTCGATTGCTTCTGCTTGCGGAATCGTTTCATCGACAAAGTAAACTTTATACCATGTCAAGAAACTGAAGATCGTCCAGATTTTACGTTGTTCTTCTTTACGTCCTTCGTGATGGTCATCTAGCAACTTCATAATTTTTTCTTGATCAAAAAATTCTTTTGCAAAATCTGCTTCGAATAGTGCTTTGACTTGTTCGTAGCCGTGTTCTTCTTTCAACCAAGCTTTGATTGGCACAGGGAATCCTAATTTCACACGATTCGACCACTCTTCTGGAAGATGTTTATTCGCAGCTTGTCTGAAAATATCTTTTGTGTTGTTTTGATTCAACAAGAACTTACTTGGTATTTGTTGAGCCAATTTCATGACTTCGATATCCAGTAAAGGTACTCGAACTTCTAGAGAACTAGCCATAGAAAGTTTATCTGCCTTCAACAAAATATCTTTTGGCATCCATTGATGAAGATCGACGTATTGCATCTTATTGACTTCATCTTTGATTCCTTCTGTTTTCTCGTAATGAACAGTCATGATCTCATTCACAGATGGCGCTGTTTGATATTTTGGCGTCAACACTTCTGATGCTTCTGATTCTTCGAACACTCGAGCATGCCCGATAAAATATTCTTTTGCTGGCGCAAGTGATTCATATAAATGGATACGTCCATGGAAATTTTTCATTTTTCCGATTTTACGTCCTAAATTATAGCGTGTCCCTTTTGGCAATTTTTTCAGTCCTTGCGCAATCACACGGATAAATTTTGAATTCGTGTGGAATCCATACGTTTGGTATCCCGCAAATAGTTCATCTGCCCCTTCTCCTGATTGAACCACCCGTACACTTTGTGAAGCGAGATTTGCTAAAAAGTACAACGGCACACAAGAAGGATTTGAGTCTGGTTCATCTAAGTGATACTGGATCAATGGGAATGCTTTAAAAGACATGTCTCCGTCGATTACAGCTGCCGTATTGTCTAAGTCCAACAATTCTGTTAGTTTTCTGGCTTCAATCGCTTCATTATAGGTTTTATCATCAAACCCAATTGAGAAAGAATGATCTGGTTTCAATACAGAGGTTACATAACTGGAATCGACCCCGCTGGATAAGAAAGAACCAACTTCTACATCGCTGATTGTGTGTGCTTCAATAGAAGCTTGAACAGTTTCGTCGATTTTTTCGATCCATTCTTGTCGGGAATGCGTTTCTTTTGTTTCAAAATCTGCATCCCAATATTGTTGAATGTCCAGTTTTCCGTCTTTATACGTATAATAATGACCTTCAGGCAAACGATAGACACCTTTGAAGAAGGTTTCACCGTTCAATGGAGAATATTGGAAAGTCATATAAGGTTTCAATGCTTCTTTATTCAATTCTTTATTAAAATCAGGATGAGGCAAAAAACTTTTGATTTCTGAACCAAACATAAATGTTCCGTTCATTTCTGCATAATAGTATGGTTTGATCCCAAAATGGTCTCTCGCACCGAATAACTCATTTTTTTCATTATCCCAAATAGCAAAAGCAAACATTCCGCGGATTTTTTGCAATAATTCTGTTCCCCATTCTTCGTAACCATGCAAAAGGACTTCTGTATCTGCATGTGTTTGAAAAACGTGACCAGCTGTAATCAATTCTTCTCTCAAAGGCTGATAATTATAGATTTCGCCATTAAAAATAATGATCTTTGTTCGATCTTCATTGTAAATAGGCTGAGTACCGCCCTCTAAGTCAATAATACTTAATCTTCTAAATCCTAAAGCAACGTGTTTATCGATATATTCCCCTGAACTATTAGGTCCACGGTGAACGATTCGATCCATCATTGTATTAATAATTGTTTTTTTGTTGTCCTTGTCGTTAACAAAACCTACAATACCGCACATTTAACTTTCACATCCTAATATAAAATTACTGTTTATTTCATCCATATGCATCTTAACATAGAATAAATAGCGGACGAATATTTTCTCTCTTACAGTTTCGTCACGTGAAAACAAAAGATGAAAGTTTCTGTTTTTACAGAAAATAAAGTCCCGATATCTAATTTACCATGTTTTCTTTTTTGAGGCTATCTTATTCTCTTCGTGTTAAAAAAATATTAGTGGATGCTGTTCAAAAAATAGCCTCCAAACAAAAAGACACGACCGAAATCGTGTCTAAACATGGATATATAAGGAAGGTACGGGATTTGAACCCGTGCACCACATTACTGCGGCTCGCCGGATTTCGAGTCCGGTGCATTACCACTCTGCCAACCTTCCGCAAGTACTATTTTTAAACTTTTCCCACGAAATGTCAAGCCTATTTCTAACAGATAAATAACAGAAACCGTTTTTTTACAAAAAAAGTCCATTGACAGTTTACAGCCAACGGACTTACCGATCAAATTCATCATGATAGAACACTATCTGATTGTTTCAGGATTATCTAGTGCTAAAATCGAGTCAATTGTCCGTTTGATCAGTGCGATGATTTGTTCTTCTGTTGGATGCATGATGTTTGATGACATCAATGATGCTAAGCCAGTCACCGCTACCCATGTACCAGTATGCAAGGCATCGATATAATCATCCGATAATTGATTGTATCTTTCATCTTCTTTGACTATTTCACGGAAATAGTTGTAAGAAAAATCATGCATTTTCTTTCCGTCCCCATGTTCATCAATGTACAATGCCATGTAAAGACTATGATGTTTCTTTGCAAAGTAGATATAGTTCAAACCGAGATCAATGATTTTATCACCCGTACGCTCAATAGGGAAAACATCTTCTTTTAGTTGTTCAAAGATCGAATCCAATAACGTATTTTTCAAATCTTCCATGTTTTTGAATTCCAGATAAATTGGCTGAGTCGAAATCCCCATCTTTTTCGCAATGTTTCTCGCAGTAAATCCTTTAAACCCTTCCTTTGCAACAACATCATAAGCAGCTTTTAGAATTTGATCCTTGGTATAGACTTTTCTTCTCATTAAAACTCCCCCACTTCTTTACTGCAGTATATGTTGTTTTATTGTACCCTATTTTTAGTATTTTTTGCAAACATTTTACTCAAAACGTTATATTTTAAATTTTTTTCTCAGTCTTCTTTAACTTTTTTTGCAAAATTAAAAAAATTTGGTTAAATTCACTGGGTTCCCTTACATTTTTAGTTTTAACCTAAATGATAGTTGACCAAATCTTTCATTTCAAGTTATAGTTAAAGAAAACGAAAAAGAAGGTGTGTAATGGAAAACGAAACTGACGTTATTTATATTCATCCTCAAAAAAGAATCGTTTCACAGAAAAGAAAATATTTTTATCTTAGTTTTACAGGTGCTTTTTTTCTTTTTATTGGCTTAGTTTCTGGTACACCTGCCGCTAATTGGAGTGGTCTACTGACTATTCTTACCTCGCCAAGCAATCTTCTGACAGATTATTTTGCTTTGGGTGGTTTTGGAAGCGCATTTATAAACGTTGGGATCTTGACCTTACTTTCTGTGCTTGTGGCTTACCGGCAAAAGGTGATTTTAAATGGCCCCTTATTCGCTTCGATTTTAACAGTTACCGGTTTTTCTTTTTTTGGCAAAAACCTTTATAATTCAATCTCGATCATTTTAGGTGTATACCTGTATGCTGTATTTGTCAATAAACCTTTTTCTCAGTATATTATGATAGGACTGTTCGGCAGCGCATTGTCGCCGGTCGTTAGTTACATTACTTTTGGTATGCGCTTTCCTTTGCTAGTAGGAATTCTACTGGGAAATTTGGCTGGTATAGCAATTGGTCTTCTTCTTCCGCCGTTAGCTGCTCAAACTTTAGTTTTCCATCGCGGGTTCACGCTTTATAATATTGGATTTACCTCAGGCTTGATTGCCATGGCTTTTACTGCTGTTTTGCGATTGTTCAGCTACTCAATCGTCGAGAATACATTGGTTTCCAATGAATACCATTCCCCTCTCGTCTGGATCATTTTCGGCTTTTTTTTGCTGACAGTCGGTTTTGGTTTCTATTATAATTCCTTTCGACTTTCGGGTATTCGAGAGATTTTCGATTCATCTGGTAAACTGACAACTGATTTCATTGCTAATTCTGGTATCGGTGCTACTTTGATCAACATGGGGCTAGTTGGTCTAATGCTTTCTTCTTATGTTTTGCTGGTTGGTGGTAAGTTAAATGGTCCTGTCATCGGTGCTATTTTATCTGCGGTTGGTTTCAGTGCTTTTGGTTGTCATTTAAAAAACAGTTTTCCGATACTAGTCGGAATTTTTCTTGCTTCTTTGTTTGGGACGTTTCATGAGATCACCAGCACCGGCATGCTCGTTGCCGCTGTGTTTGGAACAGGCCTCGCGCCCATAAGCGGTTTTTACGGCAGTTTTTACGGTGTAATAGCTGGTATGTTACATATTGCTCTTGTCCATAACGTCAGCACTTTGCACGGAGGACTCAATTTATATAACAGTGGTTTTTCAACTGGATTCGTTGCAGGTATCCTTGTACCGATACTAGATAACTTTACTGCTGTCAGAAAGGAAAAAAAGACACTTGGAAAAAGAATTATCAAAAAGAATCATCGATGAGCTTCTTACTTATCTATATTCCCACGAAATAACTGAAATACGTATTGGCGTAGAATTTGCTGAGGAGGGACTTTTCATAGAAATACAGGGCACAACAGAATCTCAGCCAGAAGATCTAGATGTACTTGCTGATTTGCTGAACAATCCTCGAGACCCTAGCATGGAAATCTACTATCAGGAGCTATTAGGTAATCCTCGACATGATCGGGAAGATTATCATCTGCTAGGTAGTTTGATTGACGATGTGGAAATCATGTATGCCCAGCCGATTATCAATATCAAAATTTTTCGGCGTGCTTCTCCTCGCCCTTATTATTAGCCTATTTTACAAAACAGCTTCATCCACCTAAAACAGCTCCTGAAAGTTCGATTAAAAATCTACTTTTAGGAGCTGTTCTAAGCTTGATATTATTGATTTTCCAATCCTTCGTATAATTCATCTGTTACAGGTTCTAAAAACTCTGAATTACCAGCAGTGATCGCCAAATGTTCAAACCAACTGTCTTTTGTCGCACCATGCCAATGTTTGATCCCTTTGTGCGTTACGACGACATCTCCAGCCATTAATCGTCTTGCTGGCTTTCCTTCTTCCTGATACCAGCCTTCTCCTCCGGTCACAAGTAAGATTTGATAACCGTCTGTATGGACATGCCAGTGATTGCGACAGCCTGGTTCAAAAGTTACATTACCTACACCAACAGAAATTTCGGGATCGTTTACTAACATATTCAGATAGCTTTGCCCGGTAAATACTTGAGCGTAAGCTTCGTTTTTTTCACCTGCTGGAAAAATCACGCCTTTTTGTATTTCTTCGTGTTTTGTCATCATTTATGCCTCTTTCTTATCTTCACTATTTTCTTCTAGATAGATTTCTTTTGCTAAACTAAAAGCCGACCAAGCTTTTGGCCACCCTACATAAAAAGCTAAATGGGTAATGATTTCTGCTATTTCTTCACTAGTAATGCCATTTTGCTTGCCAATTTTCAGATGAGCCGGCAATTGTTCAAAATTCCCTTCTGAGATCAAAGCAGATAGGGTGATGATACTACGCTGATGAGGAGATAATTCTTCTCTTGACCATACTTCTCCAAATAAAACATCGTCATTCAATTCTGCAAATTTTGGTGCAAACTCCCCCAATTGATCTCTTCCTGCGGTTTGTTTTTCTGCCATTTTTTTACTTCCTCCGTTCGTGATTGCTAGGTGATTCAAACACTGTTCTTAAATAACATCATTATCTATTGTTTCTTCGCATTTTGTTTTAAGCCCTATTTTTTAACCTGTCCAATGCTTAGTTTACTCCATCAGTATGCTTTCCAAGCATAATTGTTAACGTTTTCTATCTTTTTTCTATTTTTGAAAAAACAAGATATTAAATAAGTCTTTAGTTGGATGTTTTTTTGAGATTATTCTTTTATACTTACAATGAACGTATGATGAACTTACAAAATTGTTTGTTTTCTGTCATCTTAAAAAGTGGCGCAGACAGTTGCTTTTCTAGTAAAGTATAGATACCAAAGAACCTCTAAGGAGTTGATGAATAATGAATATTGCTGCCTCTCGAAAACTGATAAACTTCATTTCCATTATTGGATTAGGTCTATCGATCGCGCTGACGATTTATTTTATTAATTTAGGTGTTTTCAAAGATTTGAATGCTTTAAGAGGATTAGTAGGTGATTCGATCATTTTAGGTCCGGTCATTTTTATCTTCATCCAAATCTTGCAAGTGGTTATTCCAATCATTCCTGGAGGAATCAGCACTGCAGCGGGTGTTCTGATATTTGGTCCTTATGCTGGCTTTATTTACAATTATGTTGGAATCTGTATTGGTTCGATTATTATCTTTCTTCTAGGACGACGTTACGGAAAACCATTCATTCTTTCCATGATCAGCGATAAGACCTATAACAAATATATTGGCTGGTTAGACAATCAAAACCGCTTTGAGAAGCTGTTTGCTCTAGCTATTTTTCTTCCTGTTGCTCCGGACGATGCGTTATGTTTGATGGCTGGATTGACAAACATTTCAATGAAACGATATACACTGATTATTTTGATAGCTAAACCACTATCGATTTTCTTATACAGTATGGCTTTGATTTATGGAGGACAATATCTAAGTGGTCTTCTTGGTTAATATTTATTTTGCAAAATCAGTTATTGATTGATTACCAATGTTAATTCTGGGAAAGGATCTGCATGATACATTGCACCCTTTCCTTTTTCATTGGATTTGCGCTACAATGTGAAAGTAGGTGATAGGATGAATTATTTGAAACGTAGCTTAGGCAACGCGTGGGATTTTTTGAAAGGAACACAAGCTTATTTCCGTGATGTCTTGCTGATGCATGGCTTTATTTTATTTATTTGTTTACCCTTATTGAGCAGTACGACTCGTTTTATTTTGCACCGAGGAGCAATTGACTATTTGTCTTATGACAATATTCCTTTGATTTTCTCTCAGCATCCTGGAGTTCTGCTGTCGTTAATCGCCGTTTTATTGACGATTTTACTATTGGTTTATTTCGAATTTGCATTTCTTTTGATTAGTGTCTTCTTTATTAAAAAGAAAGAACCCGTTTCTTTAAAGCAGCTCTTGCACTTGACGATACTTCAACTGAAGAAAGTGAGACCTATTACTTTTCTGTTTTTTCTTGCTTATTTTTTATTGATTCTACCGATCAGCGGGTTAAGTTTCAATTCTGATCTACTGTCAAAAATAAAAATCCCTGCTTTTATCATGGATTTTATTTTTGCTAACCGTTGGATCGTCGTCAGTTCCTTTTTACTCGTTTACATTTTTCTTGGCTATATTGGGATTCGGCTGATTTTCGCTTTACCTGAAATGATTTTACGAGATCGACCTTTTCGAGCATCCATTCGAGAAAGCTGGTTGCTGACCAAATCACGTCTTTTTGCTATCACGGGGCAATTTATCGTGATTGGCGGTACGATTTTACTTCTTTCTTCTTTGGGATATATCGTTGTTATTTTGGCACAAAGTGTTGTTGAAGAATTTTTCCCGAATTACGCATTGATCAGCGCTGTATTTGCGATGACGCTTTTACAAGGAATTTTATTATTCAATATCGTGATGTCTACTGTAGGAATTTTTTATATCATCGTTGATTTCATGGATGACGAAGGTTTCTTACCAGAGATTCCCAAGTGGTTTACGCCTCAAACGTCCAACGTGCATTTATCTGCGCTGAAAAACACTGGTTTGACCCTTTTTGCAGTTTTTTTCGGTATTGGCGTTTGTCTTTACAATATGGATTATCTGACTTCGGCAGTTCAGACAAAACCAGTGACTGTATCTCACAGAGGTGTAAGTACGCAAAATGGGGCGCAAAATACTTTAGAAGCACTTGAAAAAACAAGCAGAGACTATCATCCTGATTATATAGAGATGGATGTGCAGGAAACAAAAGATGGCCGTTTCGTAGTGATGCATGATGCAAATCTTCGTCACTTAACTGGGGTAAATCGAACACCACAGGATTTGACGTTGAAAGAATTGACAAATCTTACGGTTACTGAAAATGGGTTCCAAGCCCCTGTGTGTTCTTTTGATTCTTATTTAGAAAAAGCGCATGAATTGAACCAAAAATTACTTATTGAGATTAAGACCTCTAAAAAAGATTCAGATGACCTGGTCGAACGATTTGTTCAGAAATACCGCAAAGCGATTTTAGAGAATCATCATATTTTGCAAAGTTTGACGTACCAAACTGTTTCTGATTTAAAAGAAGCAGAACCAAACTTTTATGTGGGCTATATCTTGCCTTTCAATATCGTTGGGCCTCCCGTAACGCCTGCTGATTTTTTGACAATGGAGTATAGTACGATCAATCGTAACTTCATTAATTCTGCCCATCAAGATGGAAAAAAAGTATATGTATGGACGATCAACGATTCAGATGCTATGAGTCGCATGATGTTTTATGGTGTGGATGGTATCATAACCGATGAGATGGGACTACTAAATGAAAGTGTGAAACAAACAGATGAAGAAATCACTTATTCAGACAAGCTACTAAATTTTGTTTTGGGTGTTGGCTAATCAAAAATCGTTAATGAAATAAGTTTTTATACAACAAAAAACGCATAACCTGTTACCGCAGGTATATGCGTTTTTTGTTTGACATTCATAACGTGTCCTTAATTATCTCTTGATTCCTTCATCGCACGAACAATAGCTAAAATAGCAGGAATTGCAGAGATCACTGCAAGAATAATTCCCATTTTCCCTGAACTTTTTCTTTTAGGCATATCTTCTCGCTCCCTTCTGTCTTTATTTATATTATAAGGGAGTTCTTGCGAATTCTCAAAAATACTGTTTAAGAAACCAATTCAGCAGGTGTACTAATATCACAGAATTTTACGAGCATGCGGTACTTGCTTTCATAAATGATTGGATAGTCTCGTTGGTCATAACTTTCAACATACACGACAGCCGTGTTGTTATATGTACGTTCAATACAGCCAATTAGTTCGTGAGATACGCCAATCGGTTTGCATATATAAGATCTTCCTACTTCTGCTTTTACCATTTCATTCCCTCTTTTCTTTGTTTTTCTTTATTTTATAATAACAAATCTCCCTTCAATTGAAAACGTTTTATTTCATTTTTTTATTTTTATTTGATTTATTTTTTACTTTTTAGATAACTATTTTCTTATCATAATTCTAGATGTTGTGACAAAAACGTTTGTTTATATTCCTATGTTGTTCGTGTGTTCTTTTCATTATCCTGCTAAATTATTTACAAGGGGTGAGTATATGATTTATATCCAAGCAATAGTCTTTGTAACGTTGATGGTTGGGCTACTTATTGGCTTGAAAGAAAACAGCTGATTGATTTAAGAAAAATAAATAAGAAAAGTGATAAATGCTTTTTAATTGCATGAAAAAACGGACGATGCTAAACTTGTTATAGGTTCGAAAGTTTAAAGGAAACTTTCAAGAACTGAATTACATTACAAAGGAGATGAATTTTATGACGTTTACAAAAAAAAATATGCAATACCGCGTAGCCTTTGATACAACTTCTAACCGTTTTATGGCGATTGATGCACAAAACGAAAATAACGTTGCGTTTGGTATTACAATTGAACAAGCAGTCCGAGCATTAAATGAATCTAGATAGGGAGTGACCCATTCCAAATGGCGACTGATGAGATCTCGGAAAATCAATAGAAGACGTTTGTAACGGTGATCCGCGACAGACGTCTTTTTATATTTTTTACATACATTTGGTCATTATATCTGTCATTTGTTCTTGACCTAAACAAAAATATAGTTTTAATATCAATTATCGTCGCTTTTTATGACAATTTTGTTAGCTGTTTCGATGATGATATTTTGTTATGATTTGTATAATATTCTATAGAATAAAAATAAAAAAGGAGAATTTTCATGAAAAAAATTTTAGGGTTAATCGTTATCGTATTGATTGCTTTTATAGGTTGGAAAGGCTGGGACTACTATCAGTCTACTTATGTAGGAAAAGATTATTATGCAGTAATCAAAGCACCGATGCCTGCAGAAACTGATATTAAAGCAGATAATGGAGAAGTAATTGGAAAAGGGTTTAAATATAACGTAGATGCGTACGCTGAAAACGGTGAAAAAAGACAATTGGATTTTGATGTCATTACTTCTGGCGACTCTGCTAATGGTTCTGCTTATCCCGAAGGAACAATCTTGCAGTTGAAAGCAAGCGAAAAGCGAATTATAGAGAAAAAAGTAATCACTAGCGATAAAGTACCTTCATCTGTAAAAGACAAATTAGGGCTATCTTAACACTAAGAAAATATCGCAAAAAAGCACTCGAAGTGAGTGCTTTTTTACTTATTGATTTTAGAAAAAAATAGAATTGGTCTTCGAAGTCACTTTCCTGTTCTTCAAGTCCTTAACTAAAGAACAAGGCAATGAATCGATTCCCATACAAACAAGAGGCTGGGACAAAATTCTTGTCACAGCCCCCTTTTTCCGAATAAATGGTGCCGATATGTGTTAAGTACCTAAATGGGTACCAGCTTTCATTTTAAAGTCAGCATGTTTCTATCACTAATTATTTAAATCTAGTGAAAAACCCTTATCTTACAGGCGTTCGTTCAATTCTTTGGTAAGGTCTTCAAAGCCTGGTTTGCCTAGAAGTGCGAACATGTTTTTCTTGTAAGCTTCTACACCTGGTTGGTCGAATGGGTTGATGCCATTCAAGTAACCTGAAATACCTACAGCAATTTCAAAGAAGTACATTGTGTAACCCAATGTGTAAGCATCCATTTCTGGAATTTTGACTAGCAAGTTAGGTACGTCACCGTCTGTATGAGCAAGCAATGTTCCTTCAAATGCTTTTGTATTTACGAAGTCCACTTCTTTTCCTTGCAAGTAGCCTAGACCGTCTAAGTCTTCTGCTTGTTCAGGAATCGTGATTGATTTACGAGGTTTTTCAACTTTCACAACTGTTTCAAAAATGTTGCGGCGTCCTTCTTGGATGAATTGTCCTAAAGAGTGCAAATCAGTTGAGAAGTTTGCGCTTGAAGGATAGATGCCTTTTTGGTCTTTTCCTTCAGATTCGCCATACAATTGCTTCCACCATTCTGAGAAGTATTGCATTCCTGGTTCATAATTGATCAATAACTCAGTTACTTTGCCTTTACGGTAAAGAATGTTGCGCATTGCTGCGTATTGGTAAGCTTCGTTTTCTTCTAGTTTGTCGCTTGAATAAGCTTTGCTTGCATCAGCAGCTCCTTGCATCAATGCGTCGATATCTGCTCCACTAACAGCGATTGGTAACAAACCAACAGCAGTCAATACAGAGAAACGTCCGCCGATATCATCAGGAATCACGAAAGTTTCCCAACCTTCTGCATCTGCTTCTACTTTAACTGCACCTTTTGCTTTATCTGTTGTAGCGTAGATACGTTTGTTTGCTTCTTCTTGTCCGTATTTCTTAACAAGAAGCTCTTTGAATACACGGAAAGCAATCGCTGGTTCAGTAGTTGTTCCAGATTTTGAAATAACGTTTACTGAAAAGTCGCGATCACCGATTACTTCGATCAAATCAGCGATATATGTTGAGCTGATTGAATTTCCGGCAAAGAAGATTTGTGGTGCTTTGCGTGTGTCGCTATCTAATAGATTGAAGAATGTGTGATTCAAGAAGTCGATTGCTGCACGAGCGCCTAAATAAGAACCACCGATACCGATAACAACTAATACTTCAGAATCAGATTGGATTTTTTTAGCTGCTTCTTTGATACGTGCAAATTCTTCTTTGTCATAGTTCGTTGGTAAATCGATCCAACCGCGGAAGTCGCTTCCTGCGCCAGTTCCTTCCCGTAATTCGTTGTGGGCTGCTGTTACTTGGCTTTGCATGTACCCTAACTCATGTTCATTGACAAACGGTGCTACTTTTGAATAGTCAAAATGAATGTGTGCCATTTGTTCTCCTCCTTATAGGTTTACTCTACAGGTAATACTTTACGTTTTTTTTATTATTTTTCAAGCAAATAAACAAAATGCTGACAATATTTCCAAGAAAGTTTCATTTTTTAAACTAAACCTTCTGCTGCCATTGCTTTGGCAACTTTTTCAAATCCAGCAACATTTGCTCCAAGAAGCAGATTTTTTTCGTCACCATACTCAGCAGCTGTTTGGCGACACGTATGGTAAATCTTTTCCATGATTTGATCCAGTTGCTCATCCACTTGTTCTCTTTCCCAAGTCAATCGTTGGGCGTTCTGACTCATTTCTAAAGCAGATACTGCCACTCCTCCAGCATTAGCAGCTTTTCCTGGACAATACCACACATCTGCTTCATGAAGAACAGAAACAGCTTTTACTGTACATGGCATATTAGCGCCCTCTGCTACGATTTTGATCCCATTTTCTACTAAGATTTCAGCCAAGCTTTCGTCTATTTCGTTTTGAGTGGCACATGGCAAAGCGATATCCGCCTTTTCTTTCAATGTCCAAACAGATTCTCCAGCATGATAAACAGCAGAAGGACGTTGGTTCGCGTATTCTGTTAAACGTTGGCGCTTGATTTCTTTGATTTCTTTCAATAGTGACACGTCTATTCCTTCTGGATCATAGATGTACCCGCTAGAATCTGAACATGTAACCACTTTTCCACCAAGTTCTTGCACTTTTTCGATTGCATAAATGGCTACATTCCCGCTTCCGGAAACAAAAACTGTTTTTTGATCAAATGAATCTTTTTCTTCGTTCAATAGATGTTTGACATAATAGACCAATCCATATCCAGTCGCTTCTGTACGTATCTTACTTCCCCAAAAATCCAGAGGTTTACCTGTCAACACACCAATATCATATTTTTTCAATCGTTTATATTCGCCAAACAAATAACCGATCTCTCTAGCTCCTACACCGATATCTCCTGCAGGAACATCAATTGATGGCCCAATATGTTTTGACAATTCCAACATGAAACTTTGACAAAAACGCATGATTTCATTATCAGATTTCCCTTTAGGATCGAAATCACTCCCACCTTTTCCTCCGCCGATTGGCAGACCAGTTAAACTATTCTTGAAAATCTGTTCAAAAGCCAAAAATTTCAAGATACTTAGGTTGACACTGGGATGAAAGCGTAATCCACCTTTATAAGGGCCGATAGCTGAATTGTATTGGATACGGTAGCCTCTATTTACTCGCCAGTTTCCTTTATCATCTTGCCAAGGTACTCGAAATTGAATAATTCTTTCTGGTTCTGTTAAAAGTTCTAAAATATTCTTTTCGATATATTCGGGATGAGTGTCCAAAAAAGACATCACTGTGGGCATGAATTCATCGATTGCTTGCAAAAATTCTTCTTGTCCTTGATCCTTTTGATGTAGCTTTTCTTGAATTGCTTGAACATATTCTGTTGCGTTTGTCATCGTTCCACGCTCCTTTGCTTATCTTCCCTCATTTTAGCTCATTTTCTCTTTTGGCTCAAAACATTTTTTTCTGTTTTCTTTCTTCAAATATGCTACACTTTCCTTGAGGTGAGGGAATGGAAAAACTGTATGATGTGATCGTAGTCGGCGCTGGAACAAGCGGGATGATGGCAGCGATCAGTGCAGCTGAACAAGGCGCACGCGTACTTTTGATCGAAAAAAACAAAAAAGCAGGAAAAAAACTACTGATGACAGGTGGTGGTCGGTGCAACGTCACGAATAATCGTCCTGTTGATGATTTAATCGCACATATTCCTGGAAATGGAAATTTTTTATATAGTACATTTGCGCAATGGAATAATTTCGATATCATGAACTTCTTTGAATCACAAGGCGTACATTTAAAAGAAGAGGATCATGGACGGATGTTTCCTGTGACAAATAAATCAAAAACGATTATCGAAGCATTACTTAATCGTCTGAAAGAACTAGATGTGACGATCCTATTCTCTACTCGAGTAGAGAAATTGATCCACAAAGAACATAAAATTTACGGTATACGCACGGAATTCGAAGAGTTCCATGCTCCTGCCGTTATCTTAACAACTGGTGGGCGGACTTATCCCTCTACTGGTTCTACTGGAGATGGGTACAAGATCGTGAAGCGAGTGGGTCACACGGTGACGCCTCTGTATGCGACAGAGTCCCCCTTGATATCGGATGAACCGTATATTCAGGAGAAAACACTTCAAGGGCTTTCTTTACAGGACATCACTTTACGTGTTCTAAATAAAAAAGGCCGTGTATTGACTGAACATACGATGGATTTACTTTTCACCCATTTCGGTATTTCTGGTCCGGCTGCACTGCGTTGTTCAAGTTTCGTCAATAAAGAATTAGAGAAAACGGGAGAACCAGTGACACTTTCTCTGGATTGTTTTCCTACACAAACCAAACAAGAGCTTATTCATTTATTGACAGAAAAAAGTAAAGCCACCAAAAAGAACTTAGTAAATGTTTGGCATGGTCTATTACCTGAGCGATTGTTGGTTTTCTTTCTTGAGCGGCTTGAAATGGATAGCCTAACAGGACAACAAGCCTCTCAAAAACAAATTCAAGATTTCGTTCAATTATGCAAAGAGTTTAAGCTACCAATCAACAAGACTTTTCCTATTGAGAAATCATTTGTAACTGGCGGAGGGGTTTCTCTAAAGGAAATTCATCCTAAAACGTTGGAGAGTAAAATCATTGATGGTCTGTATTTTGCCGGAGAATTACTGGATGTCAATGGTTATACTGGCGGCTTTAATATCACAGCGGCTTTCGCTACAGGACATGTAGCAGGAAGGAATGCTGGGCAAAGAGCATAATGTATAAAAAAGAAAGAAGGAGACTGGGCAAACAACATCCCGGCCTCCTTCTTTCTTTTATACGTATGATTTATTGTTTTATATCTGCAAATTGTCCGCTCGTTAATGCACAGATATCTTGAGGAGCTAATTCCATCTGTAGCCCTCTTCTGCCAGCTGATACAATGATTTGATCATAGTTTTCTGCGATTTGATCTAAATAAGTAGGAAACAGTTTTTTCATTCCTATAGGCGAGCAGCCACCACGTATGTATCCGGTCGTTGCTTCCAAATCTTTCAAATGAAGCATTTCTACTTTTTTATTCCCTGAAACTTTTGCTAATTTTTTTAGATTCAATTCGGCTTCTCCTGGTATCACAGCAACAAGAGGCCCCGTCACATTGCCCACAGCAACCAGTGTTTTAAATATACGAGATTGGCTCTCTGGGAGCTGTTCTGCGACAGAGGACGCACTTAGGTGGTTTTCGTCCCATTCATATTCGTGTTCTGTATAGGGAATCTTTTTTTGTTCGACCATACGGATCGCATTCGTTTTTACTATTTTTTTCTTTGCCAAAAAATATCACCTCAAACTTGTTCTACAACGGTTCATTTAATAATTGGATAATTTGCTTCAATGCTTTAACCGGTAATTGTCCTGGAGCAGAAGCATTGCTTAAGGAACCAAACGTCATGACGGATCCTGTCGTTCCGCCAGCCAGACGAGAAATTTTTCCCAGATCGCCCATAGACATCGTAATGATAGGCATGGAGACAAAAGCATTTGCCCGTCTAGTCAACTCCATCAACCGCAAAACATCTCGTTCATTATTGGGAGTCACTGCCAACTTTCCGATATCAGCGCCAAAATGTTCCATGACATTCAGTCGGTAAAGCAAGACAGGGTCAGCTGGTGTTTCTTTAAAATCATGACTACTGATAATTAAAGGAATGTTTAAAGACTTGATTTCCTCTATCAGTCCTTTTCCTAGACTTTCTACTTTGAACAACTCGATATCGACCATATCTACTAATCCTGTGTGTATCACATGTTCATAGAGGTCGCGATACTGACGGATCGAAATGTCTTGTTCTCCGCCTTCAGCTAAGGTACGAAACGTAAATAATAACGGCAGTCCATCAAGCATCTCATGGATAAGAACCAATGTTTCTGCAACTTCATCAAAAGAAAAAACCTTACGATAATGATCGACTCGCCATTCTACTAAGTCGGCCCCTGCTTCACGTGCAAGAACTGCTTCACGTAATACTTCCTCTCGGACGGCTCCGATAAGAGGCGCACAAATCTTTGGTCTACCGCTTCCTATATTCAATCCCTTTATCCGAACCACTCTGCATCGCTCCTTCTAATGGTTATTTTTAATTTGATAAACAAACACTTTCAGATAATTACCTTCTAAAAAGGTATCCGTCGTCTGGAAATCTTTTGGCAAACGATATAAAGCAAGTTGTTCAAAAGAAACATTCTTGGCATGGAATTCCTCTTCGATCATTGTTTGGAATTGTTCGATCGAGACATTTGCAGCATTTGTAGACGCAATAAGTATCCCATTTTCTGCTAAAATATCCAGACTATCCTTGACCAGTTCCCCATAATCTTTTGCTACGCGAAAGACTTTTTTCTTGTTTCTGGCAAAACTTGGTGGATCCAACACAATCATGTCATATAAAAATTGTTTTCTTTTTGCGTATTTGAAATACTCGAATACGTCCATAACAATGATTTTTTGCTGATCGACATCCAGGCCATTCACTTCAAACTGTTCTTGTGTTTTTTTCAAACTGCGTTTTGCTAGATCGACACTTGTCGTTTCGATTGCCCCTCCCATTGCGGCAGCAACAGAAAAGGCGCCGGTATAACTAAACATGTTCAAAACTGTTTTCCCAGAAGCGAAACCTTCTGCCAATGATCCCCGTACTTCTTTTTGGTCTAGAAAGATACCAGTCATTAATCCTTCATTTAAATAAACGGCAAATTTTATTCCGTTTTCTTTTACGATCAAGGGCTCCGGTGCCTCTTTTCCGTAAATGAACTGGCTCTCAGGCAGATTCACTGATTCAAAACGAATTTTCTCATATCCACCGATGATTTCCGGATAGATTTCACGAAAAGCTTGAATCAATAATTCACGATGTGTATATAACGTCTCGTTATACCAAGAAAAAACAGCATAACCTGCATAATAATCAATAATCAGACCGCCGATTCCGTCTCCTTCTCCATTGAATATACGAAAAGCGGTAGTAGAATCATCTGAAAAAAAGAAAGTTCTTTTTTCTTTTGACTTCACAAAAAGTTCTTCAAAAAATGATTGATCAAATGGGATATCCTGCTGGCTCAGTACCCAACCGATCCCTTTATTCTGCTTTCCTAAATATCCTTTTGCGATAAATTGATTTTGCGGATCAACTAATTCCACCCATTGCGTGGTTTCTTTTTGAGGATGTGCAAGGTCTTCTTTTTGGATCAATGGATAGCCTTTTTTCAATCGACTGCTTGCTCTTTTTTTTACTTGTACTTTCATTCCTTCACCTGCTTTAGCTTTCTCTTCTCAAGTATAACAAAAAACATAGGTCTTGTCTTACTGCTTCTTTTTCATCAAGCTTAAAGAAAACCTTAATGAAACAGCACAAAGTTCTGGTTTCAATTGACACTATATTGTCATACTAGTAAAATAAATGAGAATAAGTGAGCTGTGTAACATGGTTTCATGGCACTTCTGTGATTAAGAAGTGCAGAAAGGAAGATTATCTTGAAATATATAAAAACACCTGCCTTTTTGAATAAGAGGCTCGGATTTTTTTCTTTACTAGTCGTTTTACTTTGGTTGAAAACGATTTTTGCCTATTTGGTTGATTTCCATCTCGGAATTGAAAGTGGCATTCAATACTTTATCTTATTTATCAATCCTATTGCAACTACACTGTTATTACTTGGAATTGCTCTTTATATCAGACGCCCTAGAGTTGCTTATATCACGATAATGGTCATTTATTTTCTTTTGACGTTGCTTGTTTTTTCGAATGTCACTTATTATCGAGAATTCACGGACTTCATTACGATCAACACGATTTTAGGTGCTGGGAAAGTAGCAAGTGGTCTGGGAGAAAGTGCCATTCGACTGTTTCGCCCATATGACGTGATCTATTGGATCGATTTCATTATCTTGACTGTCCTACTGATC
The DNA here is from genome assembly GCF_008000875.1 of Enterococcus sp. DA9. Taxonomy (NCBI): domain Bacteria; kingdom Bacillati; phylum Bacillota; class Bacilli; order Lactobacillales; family Enterococcaceae; genus Enterococcus; species Enterococcus sp. DA9. The sequence continues at coordinate 1,728,769 of NZ_CP042839.1, read as the reverse complement.
GCCAAAAAAATCAAGTTGGACCCTCGTCCGATTCGAGCAAGAATGGCTTTTGCAATCTCTACATTAGCCGTTATGATTTTCTCAGGAAATCTTTTTATGGCGGAAGCTGATCGTCCAGAATTATTGACTCGTACATTCTCTCGGGATTATTTGGTCAAATATCTTGGCTTGAATGCTTTCATGGTTTACGACGGCGTTCAAACTTACCAGACAAACCAAGTGCGGGCAGAAGCAAGCCCCAATGATATGAAAGAAGTAGAAAATTATGTAAAAGAACATTACGCAGCACCAAATGATGATTTGTTTGGACTTGCTAAAGGAAAAAATGTGATTTATATCCATTTAGAAAGCTTCCAACAATTCTTGATCGATTATAAATTGACAGATGAGAATGGTGTCCAACATGAAGTTACACCTTTCATCAATAGTCTTTATCACAGCAATAGCACGTTCAGTTTTGACAACTTTTTCCATCAAGTAAAAGCAGGAAAAACAAGTGATGCGGAAACGCTGATGGAAAATTCATTGTTTGGCTTGAATCAAGGCTCCTTGTTCACACAATTAGGCGGAAAAAATACTTTCCAAGCTGCACCTGATATTTTAAGTCAAACAGAAGGCTACACAAGTGCAGTGTTCCATGGGAACGCCGGCACATTCTGGAATCGAAACGAGACCTATAAGAATTTAGGATATGATTATTTCTTCGATTCTTCTTATTATGACGTTAATGATGACAATTCGTTCCAATACGGTTTGCATGATAAACCATTTTTCCAACAATCTGTACAATACTTGGAACGTCTGCAACAACCATTTTATTCAAAATTCATTGCTGTATCTAACCATTATCCTTATTCGAAATTCACCAATGACGAAGCTGGATTCCCGTTAGCCAATACAAACGATGAAACGATTAACGGTTACTTCGCGACAGCTAATTATTTAGACACTGCCGTACAAGAATTCTTCAACTATTTGAAAGAAAGCGGCTTGTATGATAATTCAGTTATCGTTCTTTACGGTGACCATTATGGTGTCTCGAATTCTAGAAATAAAAATCTAGCTGAACTAGTTGGAAAAACGAGTTCTACTTGGACTAATTATGACAATGCACAAATGCAGCGTGTCCCTTATATGATTCATATTCCTGGACAAACACAAGGCGGGATCAATCACACTTATGGCGGCCAAGTTGATGCTTTGCCTACGCTGCTCCATTTACTAGGTGTAGATACAAAAAATTATATTCAGTTAGGACAAGATCTATTCTCGAAAGATCATGAACAGCTTGTTTCTTTCCGTGATGGCGATTTTGTTACTCCAAAATATACTTACTACGGTGGTACCATCTACAGTAACGAAACTGGTGAGGCCATTACTGAACCTACTGAGGAAGTACAAAATGAAATTGATTCACTCAAAGAAAAAGTTGATAAACAGTTAGCTGTTTCTGATCAAATCAATAACGGTGATCTTCTTCGGTTCTATACGAATAGTGGATTAGACCCAATTGATACCAGTGATTATGACTACAAGAATGGCTTAGAGAAATTAAAAGAAACTGAAAAATCTCTAGGTGACAAATCAACTAGTGTCTTTAGTCAACACAACGGACAATCAACTGTTGATCTTTATAAAACTCAAACGTATCAAGAACTTCACGGAACGACCACAAGTTCTTCCGAATGACAAAACAAATCTGAAAGGAGCTGTGACAAATATCTTGTCGCAGCTCTTTTTTCAAAACCTCTTGCTTTTTGCAAGAGGTTTCCTGGTTTTGGTTTTAATTCGTGATTTTACTAAAGGAATTTCATACTTTATTCATATTCATTTTTTATACTTTTTATAGAGGTGAAAAGTATGAAAATGATCCGCTATGCTACTGCTCGATTAATTTATTACAAAAAGCAGACAATACTCTATTGTTTATTTTCAAGCTTTTCTGCTTTTTTATTGATAGCATGCCTGACTCTTTACCATTTGCAATCGGCTTTAGCGAATCAAGTCCAAGATCGGCTTTCATTTATCGGTGCTTCTGCATCTACGGCTCTTCTTCCGGCTTTAGAATTAGCTAGCCGATTTTATCTAAAAGGCATATTCAGTTTATTTTTTCTGTTTGCCTTCTTTTTTATCTTTTTCTTTTACTATTCACTCAGGCAAAACCAGCAAGAATTGATGAATTGGCGCCTGACTGGTCTTTCTAAAGCCAAACTGTTCCTTTTTATTTTTTGGCAGCTGTTCTTTCCTCTCTTTCTTTGTTGTATCTTGGTTTTATTGTGGATCGTCAGCTTCCAGTCGGTTTATGAAACACTGCTTCAAAGGATCAATTTTCTTGTCTTAAAGACTGCTGAGCTGCCAGATATCCGTGATATCTTGACTTCAGTAAGCGGACTTACGATTCCGATGGATCAGCAGACTTTCTTTACTATTGATTCTCAAAATGATCTGTTTTTCACAGATATTCTTAGAGGCTTTGCCCAAACACTTGTTGGACTTAGCGGGTGCTGTCTGATTCTCAGCCTATTCCCATTCACTTTTTTTATCCATCACTTGCAAAGCAGGAGGCCTAAACGTAATGAAACCTGAATATTTGATTAACGCTGACCATTTGACCGTTATCTTGTGTCCCCTCGAAAAACAGGATAAGATATTAGAGCACTTAAAAAAAGAAGTTCTAGTTGCTAATCTGGAAAATTTCGCCATCGTTCAAAAAGATTGGCCAATGTTTCCTTACCTAAAGCTCAAAGACCATGTACTGTTAGATTTACCAGAAAAGGGAATCAAACAAGATCGTTTAGCCTATCAAGAAAAACTTGATATCTCTTCTTCATTACTTAATTGTGCGGCGACTGAGCTTACGCCTTTTGAGAAAGTAAAGCTTCAATTGCTTCATGCGTTGCTTTCCAAACGAAACAATATTGTTATTGAAGACACCTTTGATGAACTTAGTATATTGGAGATCCAAGAACTGCTCCACTTGCTTTCTTATTTAGCTCATGAAGAAAATCAAGGTATTTTACTCTTTACGCATGACGCTACTATTGCTCAAAGTCCTTACATTGATCGTTTAGAGCCTGCGGGTTAAATCAGTCATTTTATTATAAGAAAACAAGCAATATAGAAGATCGATTCATGATCTTTTATATCACTTGTTTTTTTTACTCTTCTTTGATTTCTACGTCAGGCAAACGAACAGTGAATTTCGTTCCTTTTCCCAGTTCGCTTTCTACTTCTAATTTTCCTTTATGCAGGCGAACAAGCTGTTGCACGATTGGTAAACCTAATCCTGATTCACCATATTTTGTATTTTTTCTTGAAGGATCTACTTTATAATAGCGATCCCAGATACTTTTCATTTGTTGTTCAGACATTCCAATTCCCGTATCTTCGATCGTGATGATCGTTTCAAGATAACCTTTTTCCAGGGTGACCATGATTTGGCCGTTTTCGGTAAATTGTATCGCGTTTTGAATAATATTGACCATGATTTGGACAAAACGGTCATAATCAGCGTAAACATCGATATCATCATCAGCTTTCAGTATCAACGTATCCCCTGCTGCCTCTGCTTTAGCTTCTAACTGGGCAACAATATTCCTCAATGTTTCTGTACCATTGAATTTTTTTATGACCATACTGATTTGATTCGTACGGATTTTTTCATAATCCAAATTTTCATTCACTAAACGGATCAGACGCTCTGTTTCATTCTTCATCAATTTAATCGCATTTTCTCGCTGATTCTCAGGGATTGCATTGTATTCCAACCCTTCCAGAAGACCGTTGATTGTCGTAAGAGGTGTTCTCATCTCATGGGAAGCATCTGCCATGAATTGTCTTCGACGATTTTCTTGTTCTTCGATTTCTGCTTGAGATTCTTTCAGTGAATTCGTCATTTTATTGAAATCATCTGCTAACTCATCAAATTCATCTTTATCATGTACGGGAAGCTGTACATCAAAATTGCCATTCGTCACTTCTTTCGTCGCATTCCTTAAACGATTGATCCGCTTGACTTGGAATGCTGCAAAAGCATAACTGGCAATGACCGCCACAATACTGGAAAAAATGAAACCTTTGAACAGGTTCAGTGTAATTGGACGAACACTGTTATCGATATTTCGCGCAGGTTGACTGACTACAAGTGCTCCATAGAATTCATGATTCAAATTGAATGGTACAAGTGCGTAAGAGGTCGCCTGCGCTTGCCCTAAAATGTTTTTATTCGATGTGAATTTCTCTTGACGCCCACTCCTCAGATTTTTCCATTGATCCGTTGTTAAGGTAAAGTTCAGCAATGCTGTATTGGTCGGATAAATGACACGTTCATTTTTGTCGATGAATATAAAATTCACATTTTGTTCTGTCAGTACTTGCTCCGTCAGCAGCAATGCATTTTGAAATGCCTGATCTTGACTAAACTGCGGAAGTGTATCGGCATAGGTTTGCGTTGTCTTTTCAACTGATTCAGCGTATCCAAACAGTTGCTGATAATTGTTTTCTTCAATCGTCTGTTTTGTCAGTTGCGTAAAAGAAACTCCGACGATCAATAAGATCAACGCGACCATTCCGCAAAAAGCTAAGAGTTGCTGATACAAATAACGCATTAGGCAACACCAGAATCATCAAATTTGTAGCCGACTCCCCAAACAGTTTGGATAACTTGTGGTCCGACCTTTTCAATTTTTTGACGCAATTTCTTGATATGGGCATCTACTGTCCGTTCATCACCAAAATACTGGTAATCCCAGACTAGTTCAAGCAACTGTTCCCGAGAAAATACTTGTCGTGGTTTTTTTGCTAAAGTAAACAATAGATCGAATTCTTTAGGCGTCAAGCCTTCGATGGGCCGATTGTCCAGATATGCTTCTCGTGTTTTCGTATTCATCTTGAAATGACTGGTCTCAATATCAAAATGGTCATCTGAAACCGCTGCTTCTTCTCTTGCTTCTGCCAACTCGCTACGGCGATGTAAAGCTTTCATTCGAGCAATAAGCGTCAGCGGACTGAAAGGTTTTGTCACATAATCATCTGCCCCCATCTCCAAGCCGATCACCTGATCACTTTCAGAATCTCTAGCTGTCAGCATGATAATCGGCACTGTGCTTGAAACTTTGCGGATTTCTCTTCCTACTAGCATGCCGTCCATTGTAGGCAAATTCAAGTCCAATGTAATCATGTCCCAGTGTTGGGGGTTTTCTAAAAAGGCGTCAAGCCCTTCTTTTCCATCATACTTGAAGGTTGCTTCCCAACCTTCATTTAAGAAAAACATCTGCATCATTTCAGAAACAGATTGATTATCTTCAATCATTAAAATATTCATTATCGTTCCCTCCAGTTTCCAGGTCATATCTCTGTAATTTTTTTTCTGTCATAATAAAAATGGGCATAATTGGAAATACCAATAATAGCATTTCGATCAAAAAATAATTCGTATGTCCAGATATCTTTAAATAATAACCAATCAATGTCATCAGTAAGCCCATAAGGAAAAACCAGTTCCCGCTTGTCTTTTGTGCTAGTCGCCAATGAGCGTCTGTTTTTGCGGCAAGAGGCGAATGGTACCCATAAAAAGGCAGGTTTCCTTTTGAGGGCAGAATCCGAAAAAGACTGCCAATTATTAAGAATAAGATACCAATACTGAAAAAAATCATTTTTTCCCTCCTAAATTCTCTTCTTATAGTATACTCTATATTGTTGACTGAACCAATATGTTCAGGAATTCTTCACGAAAGGTTTGTCTTTTGTTCATTCTTTGTTAAGATAAACTTATTCCAATAAAAAAGGAGTTTTATTTGTGTCAAATTATCGTGCAATCACTTTCTTTGATCTTGATGGAACATTACTAGATGCGAAGTCAAAAATCACACCCGAAGTGGCAAAAGCTATGAACGCATTAAAAGAAAACAACGTTCTTCCCGTCATCGCCACAGGACGTACAGAAGCAGAAATCCACTCGATTATGGAAGACGCGGGCATTACTTCTGCGGTCACCATGAACGGTTCTTTCATTCGAGTAAACGGTGAAGAAATCTACTCTCAAACATTTTCTTCAGAAGAATGTCAAAAAATGTATGATCATGTACAGTTGAATGGGCACGAACTTTCTTACTATAACGACCAGAAAATCTGGTGTACCGGTCATAGCCAAACAATGATCGATGCTTATGACTTTATCCATTCAGATGTGCCGGAAATAGATCCTCTAGGCTTTAAAGACAATACAGTAAATATGTTACTTATCTTATCTCAATCGGGTGACGAATACTATCATGAACATTTTCCTGAGCTAACTTTTTATCGGAATGGTCCTTACTCGATTGATACAGTGAAGAAAGGAATCTCAAAAGGCGCAGGTGTCAAACGACTGAAAAAAGAACTTCAATTAGAAGAAGTTCCTACTTTTGGATTTGGTGATGGTCCGAATGATTTTGCCTTGTTGGAAGCTTGCGACAACAAAATCGCTATGGGCAATGCCTATGATGGATTAAAAGAGCTTTCTACTTTCATCACAAAGAAAAATACAGAAGGCGGGATTGTCCACGGATTGAAGCATTTTGATCTGATTTAAGGATATTTTTTCGAAACTGGACCCTTTCTAAAAAAATCACTTATTTTTTCTTAAGAAAGGGCCAGTTTTATATAAATACTGGGGTATCATCCGCTTTTTTATTGAATTTATCCCAAGATGTGCTATACTGATTTTGTATGAAAAATACACGTAACCCTTGTTAGCTAACGGGGACGTTACGGATTCGACAGGCACAGTCGAGCTTGAATTGCGTTTCGTAGGTTACGTCTACGTAAAAACGTTACAGTTAAATATAACTGCTAAAAACGAAAACAACTCTTACGCTTTAGCTGCCTAAAAACAGTTAGCGTAGATCCTCTCGGCATCGCCCATGTGCTCGAGTAAGGGTCCTAACTTTAGTGGGATACGTTTCAACTTTCCGTCTGTAAGTTGAAAAAGAGAGTATCAGACTAGCGATACAGAATGCCTGTCACTCGGCAAGCTGTAAAGCGAAGCCTCAAATGAGTTGACTATGAACGTAGATTTTTAAGTGGCGATGTGTTTGGACGCGGGTTCGACTCCCGCCGTCTCCATATATGTATGGTTGAGACTAATAGATACTGTGAAAAACGTTGATAAATCAACGTTTTTTTATTTTGGCTTAAAAAAATTTGAATTTTTTGCTTTTTATTTAACAATTAAAATTTCGCTTATATTGTCACACTTAGTTTTTCTTCGTCAAAAGTCTTTCCTTTAATAATTTTCTTTATAGATTTATCCGTTTTAACTTTATTAGTTCCTATAAAAAAATACCAATCAAAAATTACCATAAATAATGAGTATCTATTTAGAAAACATTAGAAATAACCAGTAAAATGAACGGCCAATTGTACTTTTACTGGTCATTTATAGAATTTTTTTAAGGAGATAGAATATTATTAATACGTGACACTTCCATTTATGTCAAATGTTTTGGCCCGCTCATTACTTTCAAATCGAAGAAAATACGTGCCAGAAGTTAATGAACTTGTGAAAGTACCGTTGCTAGTTCCAGAAAAATTCCTAGAAGAAACTATAGTTGAGCCTATCAGATTCTGCCGTGCAATAGCAACATTCAACATAGTAGATGCTCCAGCACTCCGTCTAGTTTGATTATGCCTAACAGTATACGAACGTGTAGTTGAAGTAGACCAACTGTTGACGACAGATCTCCATGACCAAATAGCAGTCCCACTATATGTCATAGCGGTGGTAGCGTTTACAATTGTTGCAGAAAAAAACTTAGTATTAAAAATGCGAGCGATAGTTTTTTACATATATTTTTCATAGTATAGCTCCTTTATGTTTTTTTTTATAATAATAGTAACAAATTGAAAGGAGAATTCTACTATTAATAGCATAAAAATTAAAATAAAATTGTTATTTTTAAATGTTTCATTACTATGTTTATCGTTTTTGTTTTCCAGGTGGTTTTACATGAAATATCTTTATTTTTACTCACTCTCTATTTTTCTTCCTAGTGGAGATGTTGATTTTTGGATTCCATTTATCCAAATAATAATTATTACTTTTTTTCTCTATATTTTTTACTAAGTTTTTTTACAAAGAAAATTTATAAGGAAGTAATCATTGGATTTTATATTCTTTATTTTTTAGTATTAATTTATCTGCTCTTTTTAAAAAACATTGGAATAAGAGGACTAGAATCCAATCCTTTATCATTTCTTTCTGATTTTATCAATGGGGATGCGATAATCGTGATGCTGAATATAATCATGTTTATACCATTAGGCTGGATACTATCATTAAATAAAAAACATCTAGGCATAGTGGTTTTGGGTATCTGGTTAATTGAAATAGCGCAATATGTTTTTCGTTTAGGAATATTTGATGTAGGGGATATTATTGCAAATGCTGCTGGTTTCGTTGTGGGCACTATAATAATGGAATCTTTATTCAATAAATTTTCATTTGAAATTACGTCTTTTAGTTTAAATAAAAAAATAAAATAAAAATAGAAACATATACTGGAAGCTAGAACAAGTACTTGAGGATATGACAAAAACTTTTTTAATGATTATGTTTGTTATTTAAAGATAATGTCTGCAATTAAATTAAGTGAAATTAGAGAAGCTATAATCATTATACTTTATTTGTTATTAAATTTTGGCAACAAAAAGGACTTTAGAGATACCTTATATATAATCTAAAAGAAGCGAAGGAGAATTTCTGATAGTGAAGCAAACGAAACTAGTTTTTATATACTGAACTAGATTCAGGTTGTATAGAGAATCAATTAAAGAAAATTTACAATTATTGTGCCACTTAAAAAGAAAAGTGACATATAAAAAAACAACGCCAACTAAATAAATTGTCTTCAAAAGCTTGGACTCCTCGCTTTTGAAGGCACTTTATTTAAAATCTTTATGAAACTAAAGTATGTTCATATTTATTGCTGTAATTATATAGATATTCTGTCGTTTCCAACTCATAAACGTGAGTGTATTTTGCCACTACTTTTCCGCATTTTTCTAATATTTCATTGCGATCGACGTCATGATATTCATCTACGCAGATCACAACACAATTTTCTAATTTACTGATTACTTCTCCAACCACTTTTTGTTTCAAGCCAATAGGTTGGCAAATATATTTTTTTCCTAAAATGATAGTTTCGTTATTCATATTTCATCCATCCTTAATGTGTTTTTCATTATTTAAAATGATAATACCATTAAAATATGATTATGAAAACTAATAACACTTGTGATTTTATAAAAAAATAAAAAAACCGAAAAACAGATATGCCCACTGTCTTTCCGGCTCTTTTTATTTTTTGATTTCTCTTCTTTTTTGTTTCAATAGTCGATTTTAGTTATTAATAAATGAAAAAGCATTTATATTAAAATTTGCTAATAAAAGATCTACATATTTTTCTAGAAATGCTTGATCGATTTCATCATACCCTTTCGTTACTCCGCAATCGATATCTAAAACACCGATTAAATGACCTTCTTTTACCATTGGTACAACGATTTCTGATTGTGCGGCTGAATCACAGGAAATATAATTTTCATGTTTTTTGACATCGTCAACGATCAATGTCGTTTGTTTTTCAGCTGACTCTCCACAAACTCCTTTTCCCATCTTGATACGTGTGCAGGAAACTCGCCCTTGGAACGGTCCTAAAATCAATTCATTGCCATCAAATAAATAGTATCCTGCAAAGACAGTCTCAGGTAATGTTTCATTCAACAATGCAGATGAATTTGCTAAATTTGCTAACCAGTTATCTTCTGCTTCTAATAATCCTTGTTGCTGTAATAATAGAATTTCGTATGCATCTTTTTTCTGTTTTTCTGTCCACATGATAAAAACTGCTCCTTTTTGATCTATGGAAAAGATTATAGCTCAGTTTTTTGGTAAACGCTAGGTTTGCTTTTCAAAAAAGCGAGATACGTTAGATTGGTTACCTTAAACGCATCTCGCTGTCTTTTTTATTCTGCTTGTTGGATTTCTGCTGCTAAATCAGCATAATCAATCGTTTCGTGAACAAAAGTCGGATCATCAACTGGAAAGTGCTGTACAAGAGAAGAGATGCGGCTGATTTCCACGTTTCCTTCAGCCACTTCAAAATCCATTACATGTCCGCCAAATGTATGTGTATCATCGATAAAATGCAGATGAAATCCCGCTGCAGCAACTCCTTGGAATAATTCAGGGGTAAAGAACCCGACTAATGTTCCATGAATGTTGCTTTGTTGGAATTCTGGTTGAGACTCTGAAATTTTCGCTAGTCTTCGATAAGGTTTTTCTTGTTTCGGCATGATACGGATATGCATGTTTTTGAATAATCCAGTTATCTTCACTGCTAAAAATAGATTTTCCCCATCTTCTTTTACTAAGATGTGTTTTTTCAATTGTTCTCCATCTGCAGATTCTAAAACAGAAAAACTAGTATCTGGCGTAAAATCTGTAATTGCTGCATAGGGGGTAAGTTCACTTCCATCTAATTGGACAACTGAGCCATCTGATCTTCCTTGATAAGCTACGCCATCTAAAAAGATGACTTCACCATCAAGTCCATGCAATGTTCCCAATCCCAGAGTTCCTTTTTCCAATATGTGAGCAATCGTTTCTGTTCCATCCATCAAGCCGGCCATCAAAGCTCCCAATGTCCCGTGCTGGTATAAGATTTTTTCAGTCATGTCGACACTTCCTTAATAGAATTGATCTGGTAAGATTGTTTCTCCCAATTTCTCATTATCACGGTAATCGATCGGAATATCAATAATTACGGGTCCTTCTGTCGCAAATCCTTCTTCTAAAGCTTTTTCTAATTCCTCTATACTTGTAGCTCGGATCCCTTTAGCACCAAAAGCTTCTGCATATTTCACAAAATCAACTGGACCAAAGTCTACACCTGACGCCCGTTGATATTTCATTTTTTCTTGGAACTCTACCATATTGTAGCGTCCATCATTCCAAATCAAATGAACGATATCCAATTTTTTACGTACAGCCGTTTCTAAATCTTGGGCAGAGAATAAAAATCCGCCATCTCCGGAAACTGATACAATTTGTGTATTTGGACGTACCAGTGCAGCAGAAATCGCCCACGGTAATGCTACACCAAGCGTTTGCATACCATTACTGAATAATAGATGTCGTGGTTCATAACTTCTAAAGTGGCGTGCCATCCAAATATAATGACTCCCTACATCTACAGTAACGGTCATATCATCTGTTACTTTTGATTGAAGTGTGTTGATGACTTCTAAAGGATGCAAAATACCTGCTTCTCCTTTTGATTGGACAATATCCCGCTCCGTTAGTTTTGCTTGAAGAGAATCTAAATATTCTTTCGCATCTTCTGACACTTGTTGAGGCTCTAATGAACCTGTCAGTAAATCAATAGTGGCTGAGATATCACCGATCAATTCTCTTTCAGGCTGCATAAACGGATCGATTTCAGCTGGTGCTTCATCGATCACAATGATCCGCGCATCTTTTTCAGCGTTCCAGTTTCTTGCTTCATATTCGATTGGATCATAGCCAATTGCGATGACTAGGTCGCTTCGTTTCAAAAGCATATCGCCTGGTTGGTTTCTAAACAATCCCACTCGACCAAAGAAATGCGCTTCTAATTCACGTGAGATCACTCCAGCTGCTTGGAATGTCTCTACAACAGGTAATGCTGTCTTTTCAACTAATTGCCGGATAGCTAACGTTTCTTTTTCACTTGATCCCCGCATACCTACTAATAATACCGGTAGTTTTGCTTCCCTGATGCGTTCGGCTAAGTAACGGATATCATCTGCAGAAGCAGAACCTAATTTAGGATCACTCAATGGCTTGATGATATTACCTTGAACTGGCGCATCCACTACATCTTGAGGAATGCTGATAAAACTCGCTCCTTTTTTTGAGCTTTTAGCCATACGATAAGCATTGGCAATCACTTCTGAAATTGTTTCCGGATCTTGGATTTCTGCACTGTATTTTGTGATTGGCTGGAACAGCGCTGCATTATCCATGCTTTGATGGGTCAACTTCAATAGATCGCTTCGTTTTACTTGCCCGGCAATTGCTAAAACCGGGTCTCCTTCTGCTGTCGCTGTTACCAAACCTGTAGCTAAGTTACTAGCACCTGGACCACTTGTTGCGATAACAACCCCAGGTTCTCCTGTAATACGTCCGATTGCTTGTGCCATAAATGCAGCATTTTGTTCGTGACGAGTTACAATTAATTCAGGACCTTGATCCTCTAATTCATTAAATACACCATCGATTTTTGCGCCTGGTATACCGAATACATAATCAACGTGATGGTTAATCAAACTTTCTACTACAGATTTCGAACCTTGTTTCATTTTTTCAGCCATTGAACATCGTCCTTTTTATGCTTTATTTTTAATTATTAGTTAGAAATAATCACAAATAAGTGATACAGTTTCTAAACCTGTTTCATCCAGAAGTATAGCACGTTTTATTTCATTTGTTTAGCCATATGTTTCAAAAAATGAAAAAGAATGACAGATTTTACATAAAAAACTGTCATTCTTGGTTGAAAGTTTCAACCAATTTCACAAGATGACAAAAAAAATTCAAGTATGCGACATTGGTTCTACGCCGCATACTTGAATTTTTTTCAATTAGTATACATCAAAACTTCTAATTTTCATTTCCCATCAACTGATACGCTCGACCATCCGAACTTCTTTTGAAAAAACCGAATGTGATTAGATAACGCCTTTGTTCGACATAATCAGCACTAGAAAATATGTCCATCAATATCGAATTGACTTCTGTTTCTGTATAGATTACTCCATGTTCGAATCGTTTCAAGACTTCTTTCAGCAGGATGTATTTCTTTTTTGTTGCGCTTGGTACTTATTTTACTTTTCCATCCTTCATAAACGTCTCCAAAACTTTCATCTTCTCTTGCTCCGTGTAAGTATAAATCATCTTATTTCTCCTTTTGATTCTAAGAATACTCCATTTATGTTAGAATATTCTGTATTTTTTGTTAAAGCGGTTACTCTCAAGAAAGATATTATCACATGGCTCTTTTTTTTACTAATATTTGTCGGAAGACTCATCCTAATAAGTTATTCGCCCAGTCGAGTAATAAAAAAATACTGAATCAAGAATATTGCGTACATGATAAGAACAAAAAAAGAACCCTTGAACTCCAAGGGTTCTTTCTCTGTCTGATAACGATGATTAACGACGGATTTCTTTGATACGAGCAGCTTTTCCGTGTAATGCACGTAGGTAGTACAATTTTGCACGACGTACTTTACCGTAGCGAACTACTTCGATTTTTGCAACACGTGGTGTGTGCAATGGGAATGTACGCTCAACGCCCACTCCGTTAGAAACTTTACGTACTGTATAAGTTTCGCTGATTCCAGCACCGCGGCGTTTGATAACAACACCTTCAAATAACTGGATACGTTCACGAGTACCTTCGACAACTTTTGCGTGAACACGCACAGTGTCACCAGGGCGGAACGCTGGGATGTCAGAACGTAATTGGTCTTTTGTTAATTCTTCGATTAATGGATTCATGGTTTTCTTCTCCTTATTCCAAATATTCTTATGAGCTTTTCTCACAGCGGAATATCGTAATAGTTAAGTGCTTGTACACTCACCATAAAATACTAACATACTATCAATCTACTGTAAAGAAGATTTTAGAAAAATTTACTTGGTTACATCTGCTGTTTTTTCTTGTTCTTCTTTCTTGATCTCTTCTAAAAATTTCGTCATTTGAGGTGTCCATTCAAGTGTTTCCAAGAGATCAGGTCGGCGTTGATAGGTTCTTCTTAGCGACTCTTTTAATTGCCATTCTTCAATCAATTTATGATTTCCATTTGTCAATACTTCTGGTACTTTCATCCCTTTATATTCTGCTGGACGAGTATATTGGGGATGTTCTAATAGACCAGTTGAATAAGAATCGGTTTGGGCAGAAGTCTGATTGCCTAACACATCTGGCAACAGCCGAACTGTTGCATCGATCATGACCATCGCACCTAATTCTCCCCCAGTAAGGACATAATCCCCTAAGGAAACTTCATCTGTCACTAATGTGCGGATACGTTCATCATACCCCTCGTAGTGACCACAAATGAATACCAGATGTTCTTCCTGTGAAAATTCTTCTGCCATTTTTTGATCGAATCGTTTACCAGCTGGGTCAAGAAGAATTACTCTTTTTTGGACATCCGGTGCAGCTTGTTCGATTGCTTGGATGTTATCATAGATGGGCTGGACTTTGAGCAGCATACCTGCTCCTCCGCCATATGGATAATCATCTACTGTCTGATGTTTGTTATCTGAATAATCACGGAAGTTAGAGATATTGATGTCTAATAATCCTTTATCTACAGCCTTGCCGATGATGGATTCTCCCATAGGGCCTTCAAACATTCTTGGAAATAAAGTCAATACATCAATCTTCATCGTCAATCAGTCCTTCTGGGATTTCTACACGGACCACTCCAGCTTCTAAATCGACTTCTTTGACGACAGAAGCGATATATGGAAGCAAGATATCAGCTTTTTTCGGACGTTGAACGACCCAAACATCATTGGCACCTGGTGACAAGATTTCTTTTACTTTACCTAGTTCCGTTCCATCTTCTTCCACCACACGCAGACCGATGATCTCGTGGTAATAGAATTCATTTTCAGCTAGATCTACAGAGTTGTCTTTTGACACTTTCAATATGCCATCCCGATATTTTTCCACATCATTGATAGAAGGATGTCCTTCAAAACTCAATAAGTCAAAATTTTTATGTTTGCGATGACTTTTGACTGTTAATTCCACAGGTGCTTTTCCATCTTGGAATAATGTCAGCACCGTCCCTTTTTTGTAACGTTCTTCTGGGAAATCCGTTGTTGAGATCACACGGACTTCACCTTTGATACCTTGTGTGTTTACGATTTTTCCTACATTCAAGTATTCAGTCAACTTATATCCCCATTTCTTTTTTGTCTGTTTTATTTTAGCATGTACGGAGAGGCAATTCTAGTTTTCTTTTAGGGTATTAAGCCAAATTTATGCAAAACTGTGGCTTGCTGTTTTTGATGACTTCTTATTTCTTGGAGCTGAGCACTTCTGTCATGGCTTCTTCATAGAAACTGCCATCTTCAATGCAGCTATAGGGTCTTGACGAGTGATCGTATAGACATTTTTCGGTTCTTGCCAACTTACTTCTACGGCTCGATTCGTCGTATCTCCCATATCAATAGTTATCTTACCAAATTGTTCAGGTACTGGCAGCCTGTTTTCTTCCAAATAGGCTACGATTTCTTTAGCTAACGGCAAGGGTTCTTGACCATCTATATTATTCCCACGGATCCGAATACGCCAATTTCCTTCTTGCCATTCAAGGTAGCTTGAACCTGCTGCTCCTTGCTGATACCCCGTGATTTGATGACCTAAATCCATTTGCTGCCCATTTGTATCGATCTCAAATGGCTGCAAGACTTGGATCGTTTCTTGACTAGAAGCAAATCCATATTGATAGAGATAAGTTGCAATAGGCGTTTCTTGATTCAATTCGTCAGCATTCAACCTGAGGGGACGATCTGATCCGTAATATAAAATAGAATAGCCTTGCTTTGTTTGTGCCGCTGCGACATTGAGATAGCCAGAAGAAATCGGTACATCTAAAGGCATGGGCACGTTTGGTTGTTGTTCTTTCAATTGGTTTAAAGCAGGCTTTTCCTCATTATTTGAGGTAGTCCTTGTTTGTTCAGTAGATGAAGCCGTTTTAGTATTACTTTTTTCTGTACTTGCAACAGTTTCAGATGTACTGCTTGATGGTTGCGTATTGTCTGATCTTTCAGTAATCAAACTGCAGGCGCTTAACAATAAGACAAACGGAATAAATAACATAGTATTTCTCATTATCTGTTCACTCCCTCCTATTATAAGGATACGCTTTCTTACTTCTTTTGCCAAATAATCATTTCTTCAATTAATAAAAAAACAAAAAAGCTGTACTCGGAAATTCGAGTACAGCACGTTTATTTACTTTTCCTTATCATCGATGATATTCAAACGCACTTTTTTTGGTGCATTGATCCGAACACCGTAAACGATCGTGCGGATTGCTTTGGCCACACGCCCTTGTTTTCCGATGATACGGCCAATATCTTCAGGTGCCACTGTTAGGTTGTACTCGTAAAAATCTTTCGACTCTACGACCTCTAACTTGA
The DNA here is from genome assembly GCF_008000875.1 of Enterococcus sp. DA9. NCBI lineage: Bacteria > Bacillati > Bacillota > Bacilli > Lactobacillales > Enterococcaceae > Enterococcus > Enterococcus sp. DA9. The sequence goes on along the minus strand of NZ_CP042839.1, from coordinate 1,712,520 downwards.
CTTGATCAGGATAAGTGACTAGCGGACGAACGATTGTTAAGACTAAGTCGCTTAAATCTTTCATATCCGGTCACCTTATTTCTTTGAGAATTTAGCTTCGTGGTGTTTTTGCATAACGCCTTCTTTTGAAAGGATGTTACGTACAGTGTCAGAAGGTTGTGCACCTTTTGATAACCAGTCAAGAACTAAGTCTTCTTTTAAAACTACTTCTGCAGGGTCTTTCAAAGGATTGTAAGTACCTACAGTTTCGATGAAACGTCCATCACGAGGAGAACGTGAATCAGCTACGACGATACGGTAAAAAGGACTCTTTTTAGAACCCATACGTTTTAAACGGATTTTAACTGCCATTATTTATTTCCACCTCCATTGTTTTATTCACAAGATGTAGTGTAACAGTTTTTTTTTACCCTGTAAAGCTTTTTTTCTTTACAGCTTGATTAAATTCGATTTTTTTTAGGAAATAGCAGATTTTAGACTTCTTTTTTGTTAAAAACAAGCCACCCAGCTACGATGGATATGACGATAGAACAACATGTCACTGCTAATGACCGAGTATAATCTGCAAGGTGGATTTCTTTCGCAAGAAAATTTGAGGAAGAAATCAAATAAGTCGGTACATATTCTGCTACTTTAGAGAACAACCCAGCACCATAACTCAGAATGACCGTTCCCCCACTAGCCAACAGAACCGCATAATTGGAAGAAAGAAAAGCTGAATAAAATAAAATCAATGAATAAAGCCAACAACCAAAAAATAATAAGTAAAACTGATAAATAAAGGATGGGTGATAATCGACTGGTCCCAATAATAAATCGTGTATGCTAGCGTAATACTATAACAGCACCAATAGCTGACACTCCAAAATAGTATACCCATGATCCATTTCGACAGAAATATCTTCCAGCGCTTCATCCCTTTTGTCAGCAAGTTGATGATTGTTCCGTTTTGGTATTCGCTTGTCAATATCCCACTGAATAAAAGAAGGAAAAAAATCAGCAACATCGGAATATTTTTATAAAATTGTGTCCATGAAGTCGTTGCATCAACTGTAATCTTCTGAACAGAAATCCCTGACTCTGCCAGAGTTGTTGACATAGCTTGCACTAAATAAGGAGTCAATTTAGCTAGCAATGGATTCATTATACCGAAAATCACTGTGAGCGCACTTAGCGTGATGATTTTTCCAGTACGCCAGTTTTCCTTTAGCTCCTTTTTGGCGAAGGCAATGAGTTGTCTCATGATTGAACGACCTCCAAAAAGAGTTTTTCTAGCGTAGGTTCTTCCATCTGGACCGATTGGACTGGCAATTGGTATTTGGCTAGCAAATCCATAGCAAAAAGCATTTCTTCTTTACTTTTTTGTGGATAAGCTATACGCAGTTCACTTCGGATCATCCCTCCAGGTAAAAGCTCTTCAAATTGTTCGCGCTCTTTTTTGGAAAAAAATACGATCTCAAATCCACTAGCATTTGTTTGCTTTTTCAATTCGTCCACTGATCCAGACAACACGATTTTTCCATTATCCAAAAAAGCAACTTTGTCACAGATACGCACCACATCAGATAAAATATGAGTTGAAAATAAAATCGTCGTTTGCTCTTTCACAGATGATAAGATATCTAATATTTCTTTTCGACCCACAGGATCAAGAGCAGAAGTTGGTTCATCGCAAATGAGTAACTTGGGCTCGTTCAACAATGCTTGAGCAATCCCTAAACGTTGTCGCATCCCTCTGGAAAATTTTTTGATCCGCTTCTTTTCATTCGACAGACCGACAAGTGACAACAGTTCACTGATTTTTTCCTTTATCCGCTGTTTAGGCATTCCTGTGAGTTCGCCGCAAAAGATCAAATACTCAGAAGCGGTCATATAATCATAAAAAACCGGTACATCAGCTAAATAGCCGATTTCTTGATTGGTCGTTGTTTGTCCGTACTCTACTTCTTTTCCGTTCACTCGGATCGTTCCGCTGTCTTTTTTGATAAGACCTAAGATCAGTTTCATAGTTGTCGTTTTTCCAGCACCGTTTTTACCGATGAAACCAAAAATCGTCTGTTCTTCTACAGAAAAAGATAAATCATCCAACAATTTGTTTGTACCAAAAGACTTTGAGACTTTTTCAAGTGTCAAGATAGCCACTACGCATCCTCCTTGCCAAAAATCAAATAAAGGACAGGACCGATGAACTGCATACCAACAATAACAATAATCACCCATATCATTCGATTTCCATGTTTATATGCAGAATGTGTAAAGATATGATGAAGTACATAAATAAGTAATCCAAACTGTACAATGATTAAAGGAATTAAAAACGGAAGAAATTCTTTGATGCCCATATTACTCGCCTGCCAATCGCTTTTTTAGTTTTTCAATTTTTGATCTTTCAATTTGTTGAAAAAACGGATTTTCTAATGCACTCAATGCCCCTTCCCTGATGAATTTCGTGTCTCTTATTTGCTGTACCCCAAGATCTGCTCCTTCAAATATCTCAGTTATCTCATCAAAATACCTATCACCATGAAGGATCCTGCCTTCCTCGCTTAAAAGTATAAGTGTCAAATCCACAAACTGTTTTAAGCACTTTATTACTTGTTCTTCTTTTTCATGTTTCGCATAAGCACAGGCTGCAGCATAAGAAAATTGAGCACAACTGTTGGGATGGACCGCCGTCAGGTTGAATGCTTGGATCACAGCATCTATTCTATTGACAGTTTCTTCTATAACCGGTAATTGAATGATTTGAATCAATAGATAATGAGTGGCTGAAGATACGAGATTGATTAAATGAGAAAACATGCTGAATTGAGTATAGCTTACCGCTTTTTTTGTTTGACCAGCGGCTCGGTACGCTTGGATAAGTAAGGTGTCGCTTTGCTGGGCAAAACGATAAGGATCCGCTTTTTCTTCGATTTCAGATAAAGCTTCTTCTGGTTTGCCTAACTGGAGCATGACCGCTACTTTTAACAAAGAAGCATTATTGCATAGAGATAATTCTGCTGATTCTTCTACGATTTTCGTACATAACGCTTCTGCTTCAGACAGAATTGCTTGTTGTTCCTCCAGATCCTTTGTTAGCATAAAATGATTCAACCACAAAACGGCTACTTGTAAAAGAAAAGGATAACATGAGTAATATTGTTTGACCGCTTTTCTACAGTCCTCCATCACATATTCAAAGGGCTCTTCAGAAAAAGCGGTGGTCCACTGCTGATAAAAGTGTCTGATTTGCTCTTTCGTCAATTGAGGATGATAGCCGAGCAGTTCATCAACAGACACATCAAAAAAACTGGCTAATTTAGGCAATATGAGTACATCAGGCATACTTTGGCCTGTCTCCCATTTGGAAACAGAAGCTTTTGTCACACCTATGAATTCAGCTAGAATTTCTTGGGTCACGCCTTTTTTCTTTCGTAAATTTGCTACATTTTTCGATAATGATAATTCTTCCATCTTATCCCTCCTTTTTCTTCATTATATAGACTTTCCAAGAGGGTTGGCAATGGAGACTAACGATACTTCGCGATCATTTGTCAACTGAAACGAAACTTTTGCCAGTAAGTGTTTTTATTTGCTCCAGTTACTTATTTTTTGTAAGATTATTATAGATAGTTTGAAGGAGGAAAAATCGTATGACAAAAAAAATTGGATTTTTTATTGGTAGTTTAAGAAAAGATTCTTACAACAAAAAAGTAGCAGAAGCTTTTGCAAAATTGCTTCCTGAAGGGTACGAAAGTGTATTTGTAAAATTCGATGATCTGCCATTTTACAATGAGGATCTTGAAACCCCAGAAAAAGCGCCTGCTGAATGGACTCGTTTTCGTGAGGAAGTGAGTGGATTAGACGGTGTCGTTTTCGTTACTCCTGAATACAACCGCTCTGTGCCAGCAGTATTGAAAAATGCTTTAGATGTAGGCTCAAGACCTTATGGACACAGTGTTTGGGATCATAAACCAGGTTTAGTCGTTACTGCATCACCAGGTGGGATCGGCGGTTTTGGCGCAAACCACCATCTACGCCAATCACTTGTCTTTTTGAATGTGCCTACCTTGCAACAACCGGAAGCATATATCGGAAACGTTACGAATCTAATTGATGAAAACGGCAATATCGTTGGAGGAACATTAAGTTTCTTCCAAACGATTTTAGATGCATATCTAGATTTTTCTAACAAATTAGCAGAATAAAATTAGAACAGTAATAAAAAGGCAACTATGTACAGGACACTTCTGCATATAGTTGTCTTTTTTGTTTTTTTTGTTTCTACTTTCGTATATAATGTAATTCGATAAATTCACCGAATCGTGTCGTATCTAGCAATTCGAAACGTGCTTCATAGGTTCCTTTTTGGAATAAAGGGATTCCGTCCCCTAATAATACAGGGGCAATCTGGATATACCATTCATCAATCATTTGATGTTCTACTAACGGTTTGATCAATCGACCCCCACCCACAATCCAGATATCTTTTCCTTCTGCCATTTGTAGATTTTTTAGAAAAGCAACAGGCTCTTCGTGTACGACCTCAGCATCTGGTAATTGTAATTGTGCATTGGTTGAAAAAACGAAATTCTTTTTCTCTGGATAAATTGCTTCGGTTTCCAAATATTTTTTTGCTTCTTGATAAGTTTTCCTGCCCATGATGGTCGTATCGATTGTTTCATAAAAAGCTACATAAGTGGTTTGCTCACCTGTCGGAGTGTCAAAAAGCCATTGAAGGTCATCCGTTTTCGTTGCCAAATAACCATCTAAACTTACAGCGCCATAAAATATGATTTTTCGCATGTTTTATTCGCCCTTTCTTTATTTTCTGCCGATACGTATGACCTCTTCTTTGCGGAAACAACTGTCAAGGTGATCATTGATGATCCCGACTGCTTCTAAAAAAGCACAGATTGTCGTACTGCCAATAAATTTAAATCCTCTTTTCTTTAGATCTTTTGCTAATTCATCTGAAAGAGGACTTGTTGTCGGGACTTCTTCTTGTGAATGATAAGAAGAATCAACGATTTTTCCATTAGAAAACGACCAAAGATACTCAGAAAAACTGCCGAATTCTTCTTGAATCTTCAAGACTGCTTTAGCGTTTTGGACAGCAGCTTCGATTTTTCTGCGGTTCCGAATAATTCCTTTGTTTTCCATTAGTTCGCTCATTTTTGTTTCTCCATAATTTGCGACTTTTTGGATATCGAATTGATCATATGCTTTATCGAATGCTTCACTTTTATTTAAAATCGTCTGCCAACTCAATCCTGCCTGATTGATGTCGAGCATCAATTTTCGGAACAGCTTTTGGTCATCATATTCAGGAACACCCCAGACAGTATCATGATATTGCTGCATATTTTCTGTCTGTTCACTCCACGGACATCTCATTTGTGCCACCTCTTTGTTTAGAGTAATTGTATCAGTAAAGAATAAAAATTGCTGATAGAAAAGCTCCGGCAATAGACATTTTCAGTCTGTACCGAAGCTGTTTTTTTTATCTTATTTCCGTTTTTTCTTTTTCTTCTTATTTTTCTTGATCATTCGATTCATCGCCATTTTGCCTAGTTTCCCTTTGACGCCTGATCCAAACATTTGGTCCATACCTGGGATGTTCATATCCCCTTTGGACATTTGTTGCATCATTTTTCTTGATTCCTTGAATTGCTTGATCATTCGGTTTACTTCAACCACACTGTTTCCAGAACCAGCAGCAATTCGGCGACGACGGCTTGGATTCAACAGATCAGGATTTGCTCTTTCTGCTGGTGTCATAGAATAAACCATCGCTTTTTTGCGTTCAACATCTTTTGGATCTACCTTGACGTTTTCGATTCCAGGGACTTGATTCATTCCTGGGATCATTTTGATTAGATCTTCCAGTGGGCCCATCCCCATCACTTGATCGAGTTGTTCAATAAAGTCATTGAAATCAAATGAGTTTTCCCGCATCTTCTGTGCAAGTTCTTCCGCTTTTTTCTCATCATAGTCTTGCTGCGCTTTTTCAATCAGTGTCAGCATGTCCCCCATACCAAGGATACGGCTAGCCATACGATCTGGGTGGAATACTTCTAAGTCAGTCAATTTTTCACCAGAACCGATGAATTTGATTGGTGCGCCTGTCACTGAGCGGATCGATAATGCTGCCCCGCCTCGAGTATCCCCATCAAGTTTAGTGATGACTACTCCAGTAATCCCTAATTGCTGATTGAAGCTGTCAGCTACATTGACGGCATCTTGACCAGTCATGGCATCGACAACCAGCAAGATCTCATTTGGTTGAGTTAATTCTTTGATTTGTTTCAACTCATCCATCAATGTTTCATCGATGTGTAGACGTCCTGCCGTATCGATCAATACATAGTCGTTTTTCTTTTCTCTTGCTAGCTCCATCCCTTGACGAACGATTTCTACTGGGCTGACTTCTGTTCCCATATCAAATACAGGAACATCTAGCTGTTGACCTAATACTTTCAATTGGTCGATCGCTGCTGGCCGATATACGTCCCCTGCGATTAGGAGCGGACGAGCATTTTCATTTTTCTTTAAATAATTCGCTAATTTACCGGTAAAAGTTGTTTTACCTGCCCCTTGTAGACCAGCCATCATGATAACAGTTGGTATTTTTGGTGATTTATTTAACTCTGCTGTTTCAGAACCAAGTGTGATTGTTAATTCTTCATCAACGATTTTTACGATTTGTTGTGCTGGTGATAAACTTTCCAGCACTTCTGCCCCTACCGCACGTTCGCGTACGCGTTTAGTAAAGTCTTTGACTACTTGCAAGTTAACATCGGCTTCTAGTAAGGCAAGGCGGATTTCCCGCATCATTTCTTTTACGTCAGCTTCTGATACTTTTCCTTTTTTTCTTAGTTTTCCCATCGCCTGCTGGAGACGTTCAGTTAAGCTTTCAAATGCCATATTTTCTTCATTCCTTTTATTTATTCTTCGATTGCTTGAATTTGCTGTACATATTCAAGCAGTTTTTTATCTTCCGGATACTTATCAGTAATATATGCGGTCATCTTTTCCAATATCTGTTCTCGTACAATATAATCAGAGAAGAGATGGAGTTTTTTTTCATAATCCTCCAAGATCTTGCTTGTCCGCTTGATATTATCATATACTGCTTGACGACTTACTTCGTATTCTTCCGCGATCTCGCCTAATGAAAAATCATCTGCATAATATAACTCCATGTAGTTCATTTGTTTTTCTGTCAATAAGGTCGAATAAAATTCAAAGAGCGCGTTCATTCGATTGGTCTTTTCGATTTCCATTCTGCTCACCTCTAGTTTTCAGCCATTCTTCATCAGAGAGCACAGTCATTTTTTGCTGAATAAAATAAGCAGTGGCCACTCCGGCGCCATTTTTTGTTATTCCGGAAAAGCTTCCATCATAAATCGAATGGGTCCCGCATGAAGGGCTTTTTTCCTTCACGATGACTAGATCAATGTGCTTTTCCTGCAATTTTTGATAGGCTTTGATCGCGCCGTTTTTGTACGCTTCCGTTACATCTTCGCCGCTTGTCGTCCATACTTTTGCTTGATCTTTCCACACATCGAACCCATTTCCACCAATGATTTCAGCAGGATCTCTAGGAATTGACAATCCGCCGATTACTTCTGGACAGACCATGACGGCTTCGCCAGTTTCAACTAGTTCCATCAATTCTGGTACTTCTTTTTTCTGTCCATCATAGCGACAGGCCAGACCGCCTAAACATGCACTGATTTCAATCATTGACTGCTCTTCCTTTCTATTCAGCAAAGTGCCTTCCTATTATACCATTTATTTCTTCTGTAAAATAGCCCCTTGTACTGATTCTATGCTAAAATATAAACAGAATGAAACCTATTTAAAGGAGATTTGAATGAAAAAAATACTAGTTGTTGATGATGAACCTTCTATTGTGACGCTCTTGACGTTCAATTTGGAAAAAGAAGGCTATAAGGTAACCAGTGCCGCAGATGGAGGCGAAGGATTAGAATTAGCATTAGAACAATCATTTGATTTCATCATTTTAGATGTGATGCTTCCAACGATGGATGGCATGGAGATCACTCAGCGGCTGCGTCAAGAAAAAAATGAAACACCGATTTTGATGCTGACGGCTAAAGATGATCAGGTGGATCGAATCATTGGTCTGGAGATAGGTGCTGATGACTATTTGACCAAACCATTTAGTCCACGTGAAGTATTAGCCCGTATGAAAGCCATATTCAGACGGATCGAACCTCGTAAGCAATCAAAAGATGAAGCTGAGCCTGAATATCTATCGATTGGACAAATCACTGCTGATTTGACCAATTATCAAGTCACCGTAGACGATCATCTGATTGAACTCACACCGAAAGAATTTGAATTACTCGTTTATTTCATGAAACGAAAAGACCGTGTGATCGATCGCGACACATTGCTAGACCGCATTTGGAATTTTGACTTCGCAGGACAAAGCCGTATCGTAGATGTACACGTTAGTCATTTGCGAGAAAAAATCGAGCGAGATCCAAAACATCCAAAGTACTTGGTGACTGTTAGAGGATTTGGCTATAAGTTTCAGGAACCAAAACGATGAAATGGAAAAAAATTTATGAGCGTCTCTTCTTTCTTATTCTTTTAATTAGTTTGTTTTTTGGTGGTTGGCAATTGATCTCCCATTATTTCCAACAACAGATCGTCGAACAGCAAGAAAGCTACCTGACAAAAAAAGCACAACTACTGATCCGGCAATTAGATGTCGAAAACCTCCAAGCAGCGCAAAACAAAACTGCTTTGGAAGAATTCGTCCATCAGTCGAACGAACGGATCACTTTAATGGATGCTACTGGAAAAATCTTATTTGACACAAACAATGAAACATTGAATGAACGGCGAAGTTCTCGTCCAGAAATAAAAGCTGTATTGAATGGTGGGAACCTAGGTAGCGCTTTGCGCAAAAGTACTACTTTGAATGAGGATCTTTTATACGTCGCATTACCAGTCAAAAAAGGAGGCCAGTTAGAAGCCATTTTACGTATCGCAGAACCGACAAGCGGATTTTTACCGAGAACGGAGAGCTTTCGCCGTTGGGTCTTTTTCTTCTTTCTGTCTTTCTTCCTTGTTCTTGCAGGAATGATTTATTACCTGATCTACCAAAAAAATCAGCCTTTGAAAACTGTCCTGCCTGTTCTTAGAAAAATGGTACAAAATCCAAACCAAGCAGAAGTAATCATGCAGACACCTGACCAATGGGAGGAATTGTATCAAACAATCAATGAGCTGAGCGAACAAATGAGTAAGATGTATCGAGCGTATACTACAACAGAAGAACAATTGTACACATTATTAAATGAACTGATGATAGGCGTATTCCTGATTGATGATGCTGATTCTCGTTTACTACTGCTTAATCCAAAGATGCAGTTGCATTTAAACGTGACAAGCTATGAACCTGAACAACGATACACAGAAGTCATCCAAGAGCCAAAACTCATTCAGCTGATTCACCAAGTGACTCCTGAGCATCCGCTGATCCATCAGGAGATCACCATCGCTGAAGGACGACAGACATTAGACTTGAGTTTGCGCTACTTTACTAATTCAGAAGGTACCGGACAGATTCTAGGGGTGGCGTATGACTTAACGAAAGTGCGACGTTTAGAAAAGCTACAAAAGGATTTCGTGGGCAACGTCTCCCACGAATTAAAAACTCCTGTGACTTCACTGATTGGTTTTACCGAGACTTTACTGGATGGTGCAAAAGATGACCCACAAACTCTGACTTCTTTTCTTGAGATCATGCAAAAAGATGCGATTCGGTTAGATAAATTGATTCGGGAAATCATCCAGCTGTCAAAAGACGGTGAAAATTCTTACGAGATCCAGACGATTTATACAGAACCTTATTTCCAGCAAATCGTTCAAAATTATCAGCCAATCATCGAAAAGAAACGGTTGACGATTCGATTGATTGGAAAGAACGAACCATTTACTACTAAAACAGATATCCTTTATCCAATCCTCAAAAATCTGATTGAAAATGCTGTCCAATACTCAAAAAACGACAGCGAGATCATTATCCGTTATCAGGCAACAGATGAATTATCGTTTTCTGTCCAAGATTTTGGTATAGGTATCGACATTGAGGATCAGGAACGGATCTTTGAGCGTTTTTACCGCGTAGACAAGGCACGAAGCCGACATTCAGGCGGGACCGGACTAGGGTTAGCGATTGTAAAAGACTACGTGCAACTCCTTCATGGTACAATTACTGTAGACAGTCATCTTGGAACAGGTTCGACTTTCACCGTTACCATTCCGAAAAGCAATTAAATAAGGCCTGCTTGCAGCAATGTTTAGATGTCTAACGATCATCTACTACGCTGAAAAGCAGGCTTTTTATTAGCTAAAAACGCTGAGCCACATGTTATAGATCTTTGTCATGATGTGTAGCTGTCTTTTCTGACATCTTTACAATCAGCTCCTGGTTCATTTTCTGATAAGCATCTATAGCATAATCAGCAAAACTTTGTGTTTTTTGATTCAAATAATCCGTTAATTTTTCGGGATGATTTACTATTAATTCTCTTGCTTGTTGGTCTGTACTTGCTAACTCTTTCGATAGATGGTCTCGAACTTTTTGGCGAGTTGGTAAAGTAATATTTTTCTTAAAATCACTATAGTATGGCTTCGTCAAGATGTTCGTCAACCGATATGTCCAGTAAGCGGAAATATCATCTGGCATATCTGTTCCTTTTTGATAAGCTTCGGGTGTCTCGCTTATATTGCTATAAAATGGTATATAATTGCTTGTATCAGGAATCCCCAACGCTAACCAATGGATACCACTGATTTCTTCTGGTACATTGTTTCTTATCTGTAGAATATGAGATTCCATCGTATTCGGCACAGAGATTGGACGATACTTATCTGGCTTTGTCCCTTCGATGGTATCATATTCAGTACCATTAAAGTGTAATGTCATGATATAAGCTGTTTCTGCAATTGAAATAGGTTTATCTGGTTTGACAAACATCTCAAATGAACGATCTGTTATTTTTTGTTTCTTTGAAGGTGTCAGTTTTCTCTGTGCATCCCATATCCTAGGAAGATTGTATTTTTCATCCTTTGACTTATCTGCAAATATGTCTCTTAAAGAAATATCCCGTTTCGTATTTATCAGTTGATTCTTTTCTAAAAAAGATTCTAAATCTGCTGAACAAAGATAAGAATCTTTGTCCTTCAAATCAAATGAATCAATTGACAACATATTAGGAATAACTGCATAACAGTCATCTGGAACTTTGACAGCTGCCCACTGATGACCACTAAGTATCTCCATATACCAGATTTCATTTTTATCAGAGAAAATCACACCATTTGTCTCCGCAGCTCCTTGCTTAGCAACGATTTTTCCTAATCGTTCTACCCCTGCTCTTGCTGAATCAATATAAGGAAGGGTCACGGTCAACATAGAGTCTTCTGCGATACCATGCGCGGTATATGGATCTTTTTTCAATATCTCTTCCTTTGTCGTAGCTGATTCAGTAGCGCTCATTGCAACGTTCTTGCTATTGATACCATCTTCTTCAAATAATCCTTCTGACGTATCCCATTCTGGGGTCGCTGTGTACTTCAGCTGTTCTTTCGGAAGATCAAGGGTAAATCCATTCCCTTTTGATACAAAATGTGAAGGATTCGTATTTTCTTTTCTGACAACAAAGTATTTTGACCAAGCCGTGTTCAGATCTTCATTTCTAGCAATCATCGTTGAACCATCTACTGAAGCATTTTTTCCTACTAAAATCGTCGTACAAGCATCAATAGAAACTGATAAGAAAATCCCATACAGTACACCTAAAAATAAACTAAATTGAAGCAATCTTCTATTTTTCATTTGAAGCATCCCTCCCACTTTTGTAAAAACGCTTTCAAAATGATTATAGGACACCTGAAGTAAAGATTTAATTGGTTTTCTATAAGTTCTAGATAAAAATTTGCTTTGTTTTTTATACAGAAAGAAGCTTAGAAAATACAATTTTTTAGTTAATGTATTTTTAAGCTTCTTTTATCTTATTAGTCATTTATTTCTTTTGAATACTCGAAGGAACCGAGGCAATTTATTTATTATCTCCGGCTCTTTTTCATTTTTACGTTCAAACAAATATTCTACCAATGTAGTCAAATGCCTAAAAATCGAATCTGCCGAGAAAAATAAAATACTCAACAACAAAAGCGATACAGCTGAGATACCGGTGATTGAAAACAGTTTATGCAAAAAAACGACCGAAAAAAAGATACCGCTAGCACAGAAAAGAATGATCTGACTTCTGAATTTATTCAGCGGTGAACAGATTTTATAGAGAACAAGAAATCCTACTGCAATCAAAAGCATAGTAGATGCTGTAGAAACATCTGTTTTATTTAGATCCAAAGTCACCCCGCAGATCACCAACGCACCGACTACGATCATATCTGTCAGTCCACCTGGCACAGCCTTTTCCATCACATTCATGATGAACTTCCCTCTGATTCGCTTTTTGTTTTCTTCTAGAGCAAGCAAGAAAGATGGAAGTCCAATCGTAAACAAACTAATCAATGTGATCTGTGATGGTTCTAAAGGATAGGTCAAAGCAAAGATGACTGAAAACAGCGAAAGCAAAAAGGAGAAAATATTCTTCACTAAAAACAAGCTGGCTGATCGCTCAATATTGTTCACGACGCGCCGTCCTTCTGCAACAACTTCCGGCATGCGTGAAAAGTCAGAATCAAGCAAGACCACTTGTGAGGCCTGCATGGCGGCTTCATTGCCAGAAGCCATCGCTATACTGCAGTCTGCTTCTTTCATGGCTAGAATGTCATTCACGCCATCACCTGTCATAGCTACTGTATTGTTACGCTTTAGCAATTGAACGAAGATTTTCTTTTGTTCTGGCTTGACGCGTCCAAAAACTGTATATTTTTCGACAGCTGCTTCATATTCTTCTTCTGATAATTTAGACGCATCAACGTACTGATCAGCATGTGAAATCCCTGCTTGGACAGCTACATTAGATACGGTGAGCGGATTATCTCCAGAAATCACTTTGATGGCTACTTGCTGTTTTTTGAAGTAATTGAATGTGGCTTTTGCTTCTTTTCTGATAGGATTAGCGATCAGGATATACCCTAATGGTGTGACTGCCTCCGTTAATACTGGTTCTTCAAGAATCCCATCGTACACACCAAAGACCAACACGCGATAGCCTTTTTCAGCGAAAGAAACAAACTCTTCCGCATATTCCGGCAACTGATCTCGCAAAACCATTTCGGGTGCTCCTAAAACATATACCTTGTCTCCCAACGCTACACTGCTGAATTTTTGGACAGAAGAAAAAGGAATGACTTGGTGATAGGATTGATCAGTGGTTTTTGTAAAGTATTCTTTGACGGCTTCCATTGTTGCATTGTCTCCTGCCATCGCTTTTGCATAGTCAGCAATGCGCTCTTCCAGTTGATCTGATTGGCTGATTATTTTTTGTTTTTTAGAGACAATCACTTTTTGGACAGACATTTTGTTTTCTGTGATCGTTCCTGTTTTATCTACACAAAGGACATTTACTCTTGCCAATGTCTCAATGCTTTTCATATTGTGTAAAAGAACTCTTTGCTTTGCTAGTTTAGTCGCACTTAATGCTAATGCAATCGTCGTTAACAAGTACAGTCCTTCAGGTATCATACCAATCAATGCTGCTTCCATTGCGACGACACTTTCTTTCATCGTGTTTCCATTAAAAAAGTAACTTTGAGAAAAAAGCAGAATACCGATAGGAATAATGATGATCCCAATCCATTTGATCAATTGATTAAGAGAAGCAATCATCTCCGACTGTTCTCCTTCTCCCATTGTCTTGGCTTTGACTGTCAATTGGGAAATATACGAATCTGCTCCGACTTTGTCTAATCGGGCGTAAGCTTTTCCGGAAACAACGAAACTGCCGGACATCAATGGATCACCTATTTCTTTGGTTATCTCATCTGCTTCGCCTGTCAATAAAGCCTCATTAACTTGCAGTTTCCCTTCCACGACCTCTGCATCTGCTGGAATTTGATGTCCAGTCTCTAAAATAACAATGTCATCTATTACAAGGTCTTCTATATCTATTGTTTGTTCTATCCCGTCTCGTATGACATTGACTTTTGCTGTATTTAAAACATTTAGTTCGTCCAAGATCTTTTTGGATCGAATTTCCTGAAAAATGGCGATTCCTGTATTGGCTATGATAACTGGTAAAAAAGTCAAGTTCTTATAGGATTCTACTAAACAAAGCAAAATAGCTAAGATAAGAAAGATCAAATTGAAATACGTAAAAATATTTTCCAATATAATTTGTTGGTTTGTTTTGAATGTGGGATCGACTGAATCGTTTGCTGCACCTTTTTCTATTCGTTCCTTGACTTGTTCTGCTGTCAATCCTTCTTTGTACGAGGGAAAAAGACGGATAACTTTGTCAGATGATTTTTGTGTTATTTTCTTTTTTTTACTTCGATTTGTCCATTTATTCTTCATGTGGCTACCTCGATTGATTTCGTTTTCTGGATATTTCCAAACTTCTCCTATCCAGTATAGAACAGATATGGAAAGTGTTCCTCACATTAAGCTTGCAAACACCTTTCATTCCTGTCATATAGCAAAAAAAAGCTACGACAGTTCTATGTCGTAGCTCTTTTTTTCGAATAAACGGTGTTCAATCAGCTGACCCTCGGTATTAGCTCAAAAAACGGAAAAATATGAGGAACTATTTTTCACAATTAAAGGAAAAATGTATATGTGGGGAAACATAGTTGATTTTTCCTTAATAGTAACGACTACCGTAGTATGTTTATCTGCTAGTTATTTGATATTTCCTTCGTGATCACGTTCTACTTCCATCATTGTGATCGGTAAATACCCTAATTCTTTGACAGGACCTTCTTGTATTTCTTCTGTCATCATATAGTCTAAGAATTTTTGAACTTCAGGGGAAGGTTTTCCGTTCGTGTACATATGTTCATATGACCAGATTCCCCAGCTGTTATCTGCTACATTCTCCTCTTTTGGTTCTACACCGTCGATACTTAGTGCTTGTGTGGAATCATCGAGATATGAGAAAGCTAAATAGCTGATTGCTCCTGGTGTTTGACTTACCAGCTGCCGAACAGTTCCTGATGAGTCTTGTTCTTGGGACTGTATAGGTGTGGCACCATCTAATCCCCATTTTTCAAATGTCGCGCGGGTACCGCTGCCGTTTGCACGGTTCACAACGTTGATCTTTTGATCTTTCCCGCCAACTTCACTCCAATTAGTGATTTTTCCTGTAAAGATATCAATCAATTCCTGTTTTGTGATATCTTTGACACCTGTATCTTTGTTGACGATTGGTGCCATCCCAACTACTGCTACTTTATGATCCACTAATTTAGAGGCATCGATCCCGTCTCTTTCTTCTGCAAATACATCAGAGTTTCCGATAGTAACTGCTCCAGCTTCGACTTGGCTCAAACCAGTTCCACTTCCTCCTCCTTGTACAGAGATTTGATAATTCGGATTTTCTTGTACAAAACTTTCTTGTGCTGCATCGACCAAAGGCTGTAATGCTGTCGAACCTACCGCAACGATTTTTACCTGTTCATTTGAGTCACTTGAATTATTTTGTGTGGCAGAGCCATCTGTATTTCCTGATCCTGAGCCGCATCCGGCTAAAAGAACTCCAATCATGCCTAGAGTAAACAATACTTTTTTCATTTTATTGCTCCTTTCTTATTTACAACTAAAGTTTATCAGTCGACTGTAAATCCCTCGTATGGTTGCTGTAAAAATATAGTTAAGTTATGTAAAAATCATGTAAACGTTTTTCAGATTCTTTACACGATAATAAAAAAGCATATGAGAAACAGGCGTTTTCCGCCGCTCATATGCTTGTTACCGATGATCCACCATCAACGGTTATTTTTTATAGATACAGATCGTTCACTTTTTATCCGGATCTCTGTCCAGAAGTAAAAGAATGTCGCAAGAATAAATGAGACAATGACTAAATAGAAACACGGTTTAATGGTCAAGAAATACATGGAGGGATATGCTGAATCCTTCAGTCCGCTCTCGCTCAAACCATTAGGACCGATGATCATGCGAGGCAACAAGGAAAACATAGATGTGAATATGAGTAAACAAGAAAAATAAAGCAGCTGCCAATTATAATGATTGATCAGAGATTTTGGCAGTAATAGACCTACACTTATCACTAAGTAAAAAATAGTCAAAGCTGGAAAATTTCTAGAAACCACAAATCCACTTCCTTGGATCAGCCCTAATATCTCGGCACCTTGCACAACAGCATTTACCCATGTAAAAGGTAGCAAAACGATAGGAAAAAACCAAAAAAATAAATAAAGCCGATCGATTACTGCTTTTCTTCTCATCAATGTTCCCCCAAACCAATTTTTCTTTCATCATACTATACAATTTTCTATCTAAAAAAATTAGGGGGAAAAACTTTTTTTTTAGAGATAATGGCATGAGAGTTTATTCATTTAATCTAGAAATAATGAAAAAGTAATTGATTATTATATGATTCAATTTACAATAAAATTAACAAAATAATAACACTTGTTAGGTGGTGACAAAATATGATAAAAACGTGTTGGAAGAATCTTCCATTGCTTTTATCTTTTGTTCCTTATGTGCATTTCGCTTTACTGCTTGATTTCCATTATCATTCCGTAAGCGGATTCATCACGTTGATATTTTTATCTCTTTTTGCTGGGTATTATTTCCAAAAAAGCAGGCGTATTTTATCTTTATTTATCGCCAACATTATATCTACTGTCACTTCCTATTTATTTTGCGTCAATTTTGCTGAATGGCGGTACTTTTATCATCCTTTAAAACCGACCCAACTGATTTTGATTCTAGCTGGCATTTACTTAGTTCCACAAATCCTTGGATCGTTATGGGCGGTAGCCTTATCTTATAAAAAAGCACGGCATCCCTAAAAAAATAAACCCTATATGTACAAAGAGAAGCTGTTTTTTTCTTTTTGTACATATAGGGTTTTCTTATAATTCATGTAGAAAAATTTTTTTGATAATAATCTTATCCATCAATTGGGATTGACTGTTTTGCTCCCCTATGATTTCAGCGATGATGGTCCGATTTTGAGGTTTTCTTCTTAGCTGGTAATTGATTTTCCCAGTTTTCATCAATTCGCTGAGCATATCCACGACCCCGCCAAATCCGGTTTTTTTCGTAATAAAACCAAGTGCGACCATTCGTTCATCTAGATTTTTTGCTGTAATCGTCACACCAGTAATAAGCGAGTGCTGTAATGTTTGTGCCAACTCTTCCATCCCTTCAGCATTGGATACGACGGAAGCTGTTTTATTGACAGATTCTTCATGTATTTCTTTTTCCTTTGGTTCTTTCAGTTCCTCTTTCACTGTTTGACGAAGGACATCTAGTTCTTGCAAGAGCGTTTCGTATTGTTCTTGGGTCAACATCACACCAGCTACTTTTTCCCGATTAAATATATATACGCCAGTTCCCGCGTCTCGCGCTTGAGCAAATACATCCATCGGCGATCGTTTCACTTCTGTGATCGAAGATGTGGGAACTTCTAATTTCTTTAATTCCAATGGATTTCCTCCTTTACTAATCGCTTTTTATTATAGCATAGACTGACTTGTTTTGATCTGTTTTCCAAAGGTTTTATCGGTTTTTCCCTAACCAGTAATTGATATCCGTAAGTAGTCTTTCAATACCAAATGAAGGATGGTACAGATACGTTTTTTGATCTTCATTATGGTCTAATGGAAAAAAATGATCCGTAATCACTAGATCTGCATAACGAGGTGGCTTATTTCGAGTGCAAACATGGATCGAAATCCGTTTTCGATGTCTTAGGGTTTTGTTCAGTACCCCGGCAAGTCTTCTTGCTTCCTGATGTTCATAACGAAAAAAAAAGACGATTTTCACTTCAGGAGGATGGACATCTAAATACCCCCGTTCTTGGAGTGTCTTAAGTAAAAGCATTCCCCACTCAACTGCGGGGTGTGCAAGTGCTTGTTGGATTGCTAGACGAAATTGATACAGTTTATCTTTGGAATTGGGAAACTTTTCTAATGTTTCCTGATAATAACGAACTTCTTCTTCCACCAATCGATCATGGATACCAATCACATAACGAAGCCATTCTTGGTAAAGTACTTTTGTCAGCTTTGATTTATTTCCACTTTCAAACTCACTATTCAGCCAAAACAGCGAATCAAGCTTTTCAGTTACGATCGTCAATTTCCGATAGTCTTGTGTCTCTTCTATCCGTTCCCACCGTTTTTCAGTAATCTGATTACAGCTCAAGCGCAAAATCGCTAGATAATTTTTTTCTTTTATTGGCAAAATCTGCTCTTCTCTAAAAAGTAATTCTGGAAACAACTCAAAGAAAAGGGTTCGACTGTCTCCTAAAATCTCGATTTCTGCCGGATCCTTTCGTTGCTTCAATA
This sequence comes from Enterococcus sp. DA9, assembly GCF_008000875.1. Taxonomy (NCBI): domain Bacteria; kingdom Bacillati; phylum Bacillota; class Bacilli; order Lactobacillales; family Enterococcaceae; genus Enterococcus; species Enterococcus sp. DA9. The sequence goes on along the minus strand of NZ_CP042839.1, from coordinate 1,694,034 downwards.
ATTGGATGAATGTCTCTGAAAAGGATTGCTCTCCATCGTCTGCAAAAAAATGGGGGAAATCTTTCAAGAAACAAAATAGCAGGTACCGTATTTTTCTTTCTGAACCAAAGATCTGCGCTTTTTTATAAGAAAACGAAAGGTGATACTCACCAAACCATTTTCTCAACCGCTCTTGTGTCGAACGATCATACTCCTGCTCATAAGGTTCATTCAACAGCAGATTTTTCAGTAGACAAAAAGGTGGTGATTGAATCAGAAAAACAAAAAGGAGGTAGGGTTCGCTATATCCTTGATCATAAACTAACTGAACGGTTTTCTTATGAAGAATCAGCTGGATTGGACAGTCGCTTTCTGCCAAACGTTTTAGATGCCGATCAACTGTTTTGACATCGATTTTCAGTTCTTCAGCTAGATCCGTTTTTCGCCAGATTAGATCTTTCATTAGGTTGATTAGTGAAAATAAATTCTGTGCATTTTTTGATAATAGTTTTTGCCATCTCATTGATCATCTCTCACCTAGTTTCTAAACATATTGTTTGATCAGAAAGGGCTCTTTTCTAAAAAGATAAAAAGTCCCTTTCTATTTACTTAATTACGCAAATTTCTCTCATTATTTTTTATTTCACTTAATTTAATTGTATTCTCATTTTAAAACGAATGTATTTAAAAAAAACATAATAAAATCACTTTGCTTGTAGGATGTATCCCCTTCCATTACAATTAAATTAAATAGTGATTTCATGAGAAGGTGATGTGAAAATGGAAGCTAAAATCGAAGAATCCAAACAAAAAATCGATCAGTTGATACAAGAATTAGAAAAAGCGGTCATCGGTAAACGTTCCACTATCCAATTGATGATCGTTGCCCTGCTAGCAGGTGGTCATGTCTTGTTCGAAGATATTCCCGGTGTAGGTAAAACATTACTAGTCAAAGCACTAGCAAAGGCTGTGCAAGGAACCTTTAGCAGAGTCCAATGCACACCTGATCTTCTTCCTAGTGATATTTTGGGCTTTTCCGTCTATAACTCACAAACAAAAGAGTTTGAATTTCGTCCGGGGCCAATCTTTACAACGATCTTGTTAGCAGATGAAATCAATCGTACGACTCCCCGTACTCAGTCAGCACTTTTAGAAGCAATGGCAGAGAATCATGCAACGATCGACAACAATACATACCCCTAGACAATCATTTTTTTGTCTTAGCTACACAAAATCCAATCGAGTATGAAGGAACATATCCTTTGCCGGAAGCACAGCTCGATCGTTTTTTATTCCGACTACAAATTGGTTATCCTTCTTTTGACGACGAACTTCTGCTACTTTTGGATAAATTCGAAAAAGTGTTGGATAATTTGAAGGTCGTCTTGAACAGTCATGAAATAGAAGAAATAAAAACAAGAGTGGCGAATGTCTTTGTCAGCCCAGAAGTGGCATCTTATGCCTTGCAGTTAGTATCCGCAACAAGAACCCACTCTGCTATCCAGATTGGTATCAGTCCACGAGGAAGCCTTGCCTTTATTCAAGCAGCAAAAGCCTATGCATTAATCCATGGGAGAAATTACGTCACGCCCAAAGATTTGCAGGAGTTAGTTCCTTTCGTTTTTTCTCACCGCTTGATTTTTTACGATCGTTCATTGAAGGAAGACGAAAAGACACAAATGATCCATGCCCTTGTTGCACAAATCCCAATTCCCGTGAGGTAGATAATGGAAAAAGCCAAAGATTATTTCATTAATTTTGTGTTATTTCTGATATATTTCGTCATTGTCTTTTTTGCTCTTGTATTCAACAATTCTTTAGGGTGGTTCTTATTGGCTTTTTTTACTCTTTATGTATCATGGAGTGTGTTTTCATTAAGCACCTTTCTAAAGAAACTTTCTGTTACTTGCACAGTCCAGCCAGTCGTTTATCGTAAAAAAAGTATACAGGTTATTTTTTCTATAGCCAAAAAAGGAGCTTTTTCTTTCCCTCTCCCTCGTTTACAGATCGTCTTTCCAGAGATCTTTGCAGAAAAAAAACAAGAAATATTGATCCTTACAAATAAACCGCAAGAAGTCCAAGTACTTTGGCAACCAAAAGAGAGAGGGTTCCATGAAGCATTAACCGTCATTTTTACAGCCTATGATAGTCTAGGACTTTTTAGAAAAAGGACAAGAAGAGAGCTTTCTTTTCCTGTGACTGTTCTTCCTGCTTTTCATAAAACTCAAGCAGAAACATTGCAAAGAGTTCTGGAAAAAAAACAACAGCTGAACGCGTATCAAAAAGGTCTTGATTTTCGAGAACATCGCTCTTATCGCCCCGGCGATTCTTTTAACCGAATCGATTGGAAATTGTCTGCTCATAGTCAAGAGTGGTTATACCGCGAATACGAGTATCAAGAAGAATATTCTCCGCTTCTTTGCTTTTGGGGTTCACCTAGCTTGAAATTTGACCATCTGCTAGATTTGTATTTTTCTTTATGGCATCTGAGAAAAGAAAAGCAGCCGGAACTTCTGATATTAGGCGACCGTACCTTTCATGGCAAAGATCCTGGATATACCTATTTTGCTTCTTTGAACGCTGGCAATGAGAAAACTTTTTTGGCACACTTGAAAAAACAGGCAAAAAAACAAATCGTCCTCTTTATTCCTGAGCATTCTCCTGAAGTCTCAGAAGCTGTCGAAACATTGTCGAAAGATCGAACGGTCTATCTTGTTTATTTCGCAGAAAAACAAATCATGATACAAGAAAAAGACAAGGTATGTTCACTGTCAGGAGGTGAATGGATTGACGATTAAATGGGAAAAATACCTGCGTGGCGTTTATTCCTTTATGATGCTAAGTGTAGGTGCTCCGATATTTGTAGCAGCTAATCAATTGCAAAATAGCTATCCTCTTATCCTGACTATTGGTATCCTATGTCTTATTGTATGCTGTATTCCTAAAAAATGGGTACGATTGCTACTTTCTTTGCCAGTAATGATTGGCTGTTTGTTTACCTATTTTCCTTCAAAGACAATTTCTTTATTATGGGTCGTACAGTTTTTTTCGTCAGTTACAGAGGAATTCTTCCATCTATCCCAAGGTAAACTTCATTATTTACCAGAAAAGACAGCTTTTTTTCTCATATTGTTGTTGATCTATTTATTTATTACTTTGACCGTGGATTACGACTATTGGTATGCACCCTTTCTTGCATTGATGGGTTACTTCATGATGCTTACCGTTTTTCGGGAAAAAGAACTATTGTACGAAATGATTGCGGTAGTAGCTGTTTTATGCGTATATTTGGCAGCAAGGCAATTTTTCTCCCTCCGATTGTTGTCGGGAAACGCTCGATTCCAGTCGTTAACTACGATCCTGCTTATTTGTTTGTTCACTTTCAGCGCCATCTTGCCTTTATATCTCCCAAAAGTACACCAATCTCTTGAGGAAACGAGTGAACCGATCCGAGAATATCTTAATGATGAAGGGCTTTATGACAGACTCCATGAGTATCAATTAACCGGAAGTGCCAGAACGGGTTTCAGTGAAAATGATGAACAACTTGGTGGTCCATTGTATGATAATGGCGAAGTTGTTTTTACAGCGAACCAGAAAGTAAACGGCTATTGGAAAATAGAAAATAAGAATCATTACACCGGTTCTGGATGGGTAGAAGATCCGGATGCACCCATCCAACCAATCCAAGAATTTCCTGTTGATATCACAAGCTACCAAACAGTTATGGAAGAAAAAGAAAACATTACATTGACGCTAAAAAACCAAGCTTTCTTACCTTATCCTTATGGAAATACTACCTTGACTGATTTTTCATTAGCCAGTGGACAAACACTTTACTATTTGCCTGAAAGCCAACGATTCATCCCTGTCCCGAATGAATCGACGCGATTGGCGTCCTTACAAACAGAAAGATTAGCTTTTACGAGAGAAGAATTAAAAAGCAGTCAGTTAGAGGCCGATGATTTAGAAAAACAACAGACAAATCTTCAGTTGCCGAAAGGGTTGCCTCAACGTATTGAGGACTTAGCGATCGAATTGACCAAAAATGAAGCAACTTTAATTCGTAAAGTTGAAGCTGTCGAACAGTATTTGAAAACAAGCGGGAATTTTCGCTATTCCAAAACGGATACCGGACATACGCCTAAAGAACGCGATTATGTAGATTATTTCCTCTTCGATTCAAAAGTCGGCTACTGTGACAACTTTTCAACTTCTATGGTCGTCCTTCTTCGCACACTAGGCATCCCAGCTCGGTGGACAAAAGGGTTTACGGATGGGATTAGAACAGATGAGCAAGGAAATGAGGAATACAGCATTCTCAATAGTCATGCTCATTCTTGGCCAGAGGTGTACTTTCCTGGGTTTGGCTGGCTTCCATTTGAACCAACCCCTTCATTTGCCAATCCAACTGTTTCACAACCAGCCGCTGAAACAACAGAAACCGTCCAATCTGCTGAAGAACAGCCAAAAGAAAGCGAAAATATAGTAGAAACTATTTCCAGTGAGAAACCTGAGACTATTTCGTCAGATAACACGACACTCACACCGTCTTATAAAATCGTCTTATTCAGCCTTGGGGTGTGTTTATCCGTCTTGTTGTTCTTTCTATTGTTATTTAGAAAATCTCTGCGCTGGACAAGTTATCTTATCTATCTTCATTTTTTTGCTTCTACTAATGCGGTTGCGTATCAAAAACTTCTCCACCATTTGGAAACACTGGTACCGCGCACCCCCGCAGAATCTTTGCAGGCATACAGCCAACGAATAGAACAAACATTCAATCTAGATCAACGTTTCATTCGATTAACTGCTCAATATGAAGCAGAAATATATGGGAGACAAGCAGATCCGGTAAAATTCGATAAAAAAACCTATTTAGAACTAACGCATATAATAAGAAAAACGGTATCCAAAAAGGTTATGACAAAAGGGAGCAGCTTCAAAAAATAAGATAAAATTCCTAGAGAATCTACTTCTGGAATGCCGATAACCAGCTGATTGAGCATCGATTATTCGTAAAAAAAGGTTGTGACACGTTTTTTGTCACAACCTTTTTTCATTATTATTTGATTTTCAATGTCAAAGCATTCAGCGCTACGACTACCGTACTTAACGACATCAAGACAGCACCAACTGCTGGACTTAATAGGATACCAATTGGTGCAAGTATTCCGGCCGCTAGTGGGATTGCGAGAATATTATACCCTGCTCCCCACCAGAGGTTCTGGATCATTTTCTTTCGCGTTTGCTTAGCTAAATCAAGGAAATGCAAAATATCTTTTGGATCGCTGTTTGTCAAGACGACATCCGCAGAATCGATTGCGATATCTGTTCCTGCACCTATTGCCATCCCAATAGAAGCACGGGCTAAACTTGGCGCATCATTAATCCCATCACCCACCATGATTACTTTTTTCCCTTGGTCAAGATATTTCTGGACAACAGCTTCTTTATCATCTGGTAATAAACCGCCGTAATATTCTTCGATTCCTAAATAATCTGCTACTGCTTGAGCAGCATTTTTATTGTCGCCAGTAAGCATGACTGGAGTGATTTTTCTTTCCTTCAATGTTCGGATAAACTCTTTTGCTTCTGTTTTTACTACATCACCTAAAGCAACGATTGCAGCTAGATGATTTTCTAAAATCAGGAAGCTGATGGTATTTCCTTGTTCTTGGTAAGGTTTCAATAATGCTTGTTCTACATTTAATCCGAGACGCTCAACTTCTTTTTCATTAACTATTTTCACTTGTTGGTTTTTGACTGTTGCCTCTAGCCCAACTCCTGAAAGATTTTTTAGATTTTCGGCTTGATAAGGCTTGATTTCATGTTCTTTCAAATAATTCATAATGCCAATAGCCAATGGATGATTGGCATTCGCTTCCAATGCTCCTAAATATTGAAGGATTTCATTTTTATTGAACGCATCATCAAGAACTTCGACACCCGTTACCGTAAATTTTCCTTCTGTCAGTGTCCCGGTTTTGTCCAGCATGATCACATCTAGATCATTGGCTTGCTCTAGTGCGTTACGGTTTTTCAAAAGCAATCCGTTTTTAGCGGCGATCGATGTGGAACGAGCAACAACTAATGGGATAGCTAAACCTAGAGCATGGGGACAGGCGATGATAAAGACAGTGACCATACGTTCCAATGCATTAGGAAGATCTGTCAAGAACAACCATGCGATAAATGCCAAGATACCGACAATTAAGGCAATATAAAACAGCCATTTTGCCACTTTATCTGATAATGACTCTAGCTTGGATTTTTCTCCTTGTGCTTTTCGCACCATTTCCATAACCTTCGCTAGATACCCATTTTCACCAGTTCCAGTTACTTCGATTTCGATCGTTCCATCCCCATTGATAGAACCGCCGATCACTTTATCATTGGCTCGCTTTTTGATTCCTTTTGATTCGCCAGTCACAGCTGATTCATCAACGATAGTTTCACCTTTCAAGATAACACCATCTGTTGGCATTTTGTCACCGGAACGGACGATCAAATGATCGCCTTCGGTTACTTCTTTTAGTGAGACTGTCTCTTCTTTTCCTTCTTTCGTCAAGCGTTTCACTGATTCTGGCAGTAATTCTGCTAGTTTTTGTAAAGCATTGCTGGCATTCGAAACAGCGTTCATTTCGATCCAGTGACCTAGCAACATAATGACGATCAATGTAGCTAATTCCCAGAAGAAATCCATGACGTGCGTATGAGGATTGATCAGATTCGCGATAAACGAATAGACACTATAAATATATGCAACTGTAATCCCCATCGCGATCAGCGTCATCATAGCAGGACTTTTTTGTTTCAATTCCATTTTTGCCCCGCTTAAAAATGGCTGTCCGCCATAGATAAACAGTATAGTTGCTAAGATCAGTACGAGCCAATCCGAACCAGGAAATGTTATCTGGAAGGGAAATTCCATTCCCATCATTGGTGAAAAAAGAATGATTGGGATAGCTAGGATAAGCGATAGCCAAAATTTTTGTTTGAAATTCCCCATGTGCATGGAATGATCCATACCGCCATGATCGTGATCCATGTGCATCGAATGGTCCATTTGTTTGCTGTCCGCTATATCTCCATGGTTATGTTCCATATGCATCGAATGGTCCATCTGGCTATGATCATGCTTCATCTGTTTTTCGTTTGAATGAGCACTTTCTTTGTTTCCTGCTTCTTTTTTATGCTCCTGTTTTTTCTCCATATCGTTCCCGTTCATTTTTACTCCATCCCTTCTCTTACTTTTTCATGTGCCGATTTAAGCTCAGGGAGTTCAACAATACACTGACGGAACTAAACGCCATCGCTCCTCCTGCAATGATTGGATTCAAAAAGCCTAATGCAGCAAAAGGAATGCCAATCGTATTATAGACAAAAGCCCAGAAAAGATTTTGTTTGATTTTTCTCAATGTCATTCTAGACAACTCGATTGTTTGAGCAATGGACGCCAAACTACTATTCATCAGCGTTACATCTGCTGTTTCCATCGCGATGTCCGTTCCACTTCCCATTGCCATACCAACATCAGCTAATGCGAGAGCTGGCGCATCATTGATTCCATCGCCTGCCATACCGACTTTTTTGCCATCTTTCTGCAGTTTTTCCACATAGGCTGCTTTATCCTCTGGAAGTACTTCGGCAAAGATGTGCATTGGATCAATCCCCACTTGTTTACCGATCGTTTCGGCTGCCAGTTTGTTGTCTCCTGTCAGCATAAAGACATCTAATCCTTTATCCTGTAACTGCTTGATTGCTTGTTTGGCTTCTTGTTTGATTTGATCTGCCACGGCAATCAGCCCGATCACTTGCTTTTCATCAGCTAAAAACATGACTGTTTTTCCCTGCTGTTCTAATTCTAACGCGTGTTCTTGGTATTCATCAAATGATAGGTTCAATTCAATTAATCGTTTACGTGTACCCGCAAAACAGCGTACTCCGTTAATCGTACCGCTGATTCCAGCACCTGGGTGAGCTGTAAAATCAATCATATCGTATGTTGCTGCTTCTTGCAGTTTTCCGTATTCCACGATTGCTTTACCTAGTGGATGTTCAGAAGCTTGTTCTAAAGTATAAAAAATAGATAGGACTTCTTTAGAACCGACTAGATCTGTAACTTTGGGCTTTCCTTCTGTAATCGTTCCAGTTTTATCCAAAACAATGCTGTCTAAGTGAGCAGCTGCTTCTAATGCTTCTCCGCCTTTAATTAAGATTCCGTTTCGTGCGCCAACACCCGTTCCTACCATGATAGCTGTTGGAGTCGCTAAACCTAATGCACATGGACACGCAATGACTAATACAGAGACGCTATGGATCAATGCAAGTTGCCAATCACCCGAGATCAAACCTGTCGCCACTAGTGTGATGAATGCAATGACTAAAACGATCGGAACAAAAATCCCTGAGATTCGATCCGCGATTTTTTGAATTGGTGCTTTGCTTCCTTGAGCGTCTTCCACCATTTGGATGATTTGAGCTAAAACTGTCTGCTTACCAACTTGTGTGACTGCCATGTGAAGCAGACCATTCGTATTGATTGTTCCGCCAAAGAGTGTGTCATCTGGATTCTTTTCTACAGGAAGACTTTCGCCAGTAAGCATACTTTCATCGATCGCACTACTTCCTGAAATGATTCGACCATCTGCTGGGATCTGCTCACCAGGACGGATGACTAGCTGATCGCCAACGACGACTTCTTCAATCGCTAACGTTTCTTCTTTACCGTTTCTTATTACTTGAGCTGTTTTTGTTTGAAGAGACATCAATTGTTTGATTGCATTACCTGTTTTCGTTTTTGCTGTATGTTCCAAATATTTGCCGAGCAAAATCAGCGTGATGATCATACTGCTGCTTTCAAAATAAAGATCTTGGGGATGTCCACGGAAAAATCCGTTGTAAATGCTCAATGCAAAAGCAGCTGATGTTCCGATTGCTACCAGTACATCCATATTTGGTGCTTTTGTCTTGATTGCGTGGTACGCCCCTTTATAAAAACGAGCACCAACATAAAATTGGACAGGTGTAGACAGAACTAACTGAACGATTGGCAGATGAAAAAAGTGAACAATTGCCGCATGGCTCCCCAACATCATGGCAATCATTGACAGCATCAATGGCAAAGTCAAAATCGTACTCAATACAAGATCGAATAGCATTTTTTTCAAATATACTTGCTTTTCTTCCGCAATTTTTTGTTTATGGGCTTCATCGTACAAAATCGCACCATAGCCGATGTTCTCTACGCTTTGGATTAATTTTTCAGAGGTCGTCCCTTCATATTTGACACTTGCTTTTTCAGTGGCCAAGTTGACTGTGGCATTGACAACACCAGGTTGTCCGTTCAGCTCTTTTTCAATCCTAGCAGAACAATTTGCACAAGTCATACCTGTAATGACGAATGTGTCCATTTTGGTTTCTGCTGCTGCCATCAAATCACCTCTGCTTTATATCCCAATCCATTGATTGCTTGACAGATCTTTTCGGATTGGACTTTTGTTTCATCAAACTTGACTGTACCGTTTGCTTTTTTCAAGTTCACTTTTACTTTCTGTACGCCGTCAAGTGCGCTTACCGCTTCTTCGACTCTTGCAACACAATGATTGCAGCTCATACCTTCGATTGAAAATTGTTGTTTCATTTTTTCTTCCTCCTATTGATGTTGTTTACATTCACATTGACCTGGGATACAGTTGCATTCGATTGTTTCGACTGGTTGCTTTTGTTCTAATTGTTTCAAGATTTCATTGATATCTTCTTGAGTCAAAGTAGCTTCTTCTACTAGATCCGCAATCGTCTCTCCAATCCTTTTTGCACAGATATGGGAAAAAAGATTTTCCGTCGCACTACGAACTGTTTCCATCTCTGAGACAGCTGGATGATAAATGAATTTTTTTCCTTCTTGTTCTGTCCAGATCACTTCTTTTTTTACCAAACGTCCCAACAAAGTTTTGATCGTTGCTGGTTTCCAATCCATCGAATCAGCTAAGATCTGCGTGATTTCTTGAGCAGTCGTCTGTCCAAGTGTCCAAATAACTCGCATGATCTCCCATTCTGAATCGCTGATTTTTACCGGCGTTTTGACTTTCTCCACTTATTTCACACCTTTCGTTTACAAATGTAATCAATAACTTATGAATACAGATTACACTTGTAAACAAAAACTGTCAATTATTTTTGCTCTCTATTTTCAATTTAGTTAAAAATTCTTGTTTTTCCCCTCTTGTTTTAAGGAGGATCAGTTTGTTTCGTGCATGGTTTTCTTGGATCAGCTGTTGTATTTTCGGTTCATTGTTTTCTTCAAAATGCCAGATAAAAGATAAAAATTCTACGTATTCCCTATTTAGTTTCTCTGTAAATGCTTCAGGCATATCTGGCCGTGATTTTTTGTTTATCTTTCTTTTTAGAGAACGCCAAACTACTCGGTAGATGGCGACATAACGCGGCACTTTAAGCCAAATGATTTTATCTGCTTCTTTGATTCTCTCTTCTAACGTAGAAGTATAATTTCCTTCAACGATCCATGACGGATTAGATACCATAAACGATTGCTGTTCTTGTAAAAACCACTGTTTTGCCTGAATACTGTAATCTGTCGTATGCCATAAAAGGTCTAGAGGCAGTAGCGGAAAGCCGGTGATTTCTTTGATCTTCCTTGCGAGGGTCGATTTTCCCGACCCACTTTGTCCAATCACGATGATCTTCATTTTCCTCCCTCACTTCTCTTTGGAATTTGGTTCGATCATACCACTTATAATGCCACAAAAAAACAAGGGACTGTGACAAAAGTCGTGTCAAAGTCCCTTGTTCCGAATAAACGGTGTTCTCCTGCCAACTCCTCGGTCACAAGTCACACTATTCAACAAACATGAGAAGCTGTTTTTTGAACTTGTTCCTTGTGACTCAGAGTGAAACGGCAAGTTCCCGACCTCTGGGTAAACGGTGTTCAATCAGCTGACCACTTCTGTTACAACCTCTTGTAACAAGTATTTCTATATTTAAGGCTGAACCACAGTTTCTGGCTCAGTGATTTCTTTATTTTTGTCTCGACGAGCGATAGCTGGCAAGATCATGCCTAATAAGATCAAGACGATTGGTGTGATGATATTCGTGAATAGCTGGAACCACCATGCTTTAGGATCAGCAGTATAATCTACTTTTGGTACCATTCCTAAGATACAGGCGAACGCAGTGAAGGCAAAGCACCAAGCACCGAAGATAAACCCGATTTTTGGATTTTTGACAAATTTATATTCAGAATTGAATTTCTTATAAGCTTTATTCAACATCATATACGCCAAGAATACCCATAGGTAACGCATTGGCATAACAACTGAGTTCAAGTTCGTCAACCATTTAACTAATTCATTCATATCTTTGATACCGAAGATTGGCAGCAAAATAATGATTCCTACTAGTATACCTGTCAAAAGATAGCCGTTTACTAATGTACCTTTATGACTACGTTTACGTAGCCAGTTTGGTACGAATTCTGGATCTGCATCTGCTAACAAGATTTTTAATGGTGCATCGATTGAAAAGGCTAATGCGGAGATTTGTCCGATCATATTTGTCAATGCGTAAATAATCATCAATGAGTTACCGATACCATAGTAATTACCTAAAATTTGAAAAGCACTGTATGCCCCATTTGCCATCAAATCTTTAGGGATATTATCGCTAGCAAACAGCATGCCCATTGCGACTGAACCTAATACAGCACAAATCCCTACCATTGCTGCTAAGAAAATCATCCCTTTAGGAAATTCTTTTGCAGGATTTCTTGTAGAGTTAACATAAGGGGATATTTTTTCCGCTCCTCCAACTGCAAACACTAACATAGAGACGGTTGTGAAATAACTGAAGTCAAAGGTTGGAATATATGTTTTCACTTGATTCATATGCGGTGTGGCAAATTCCATCGTTGGGTTGATGAACGGTGCCGTTACTGCTAAAAGAATAAATAAGATCGACATGACGAACATCGCTGTTCCGGCTAATCCGCCGATTACTTTCAACGTAGAAAGTCCTTTTGTTGATAAATATAAAAAGGCAAGAAATATAATAAGTGAAATAACTGCTACCATTTGGACTGACATCGTATTTACGATATTTCCATTTCCTTGGACCGCCCAACCCCCTGCAATCAGGATGGCTTGAGGTTTTTGTGCCAAATAAGGAATATGCACGACCCAGTAAGTCCAAGCAGCATAATATGCTAGCCGTTTATTGGATGTCGTATTTTCGACCCATGAACTGACGCCTCCTTTACTATCCTTGAAGGCTGAGCCTAATTGTCCAACGATCAATGCGTATGGAATGAAATAAATGGCTAGAATCAATAGCCAAGAGGTGACAACTGATACTCCTTGCTGGGCATAGTTATTAACTACATTCCCCATGCCCCAAACCATGTTAAATGCAATTAACGCAACAGTGAACCAGCGTAATTGTTTATTGTTCATTCGTTCTCTCCTTTATAATAAAAATTTGTTAACCAAATGTAATCATATTCAATTTTTAACAAACTTACAAGACAGCGTTATTTTATGTGTGTATTCTTTTATTTAATACACATCATGTTTTCATATTTTTTCCATCAAAAAAAGGAGTTGTTTTCTTTCATTTCATTGATTTTATTGTATTTAAAGCAATTTTGAATTTTCTGTAAAATTAAAAACATCAGTTATTTTATAATCTTAGCTATTTTCTTTGTATTCTTTTATTAAGAAAAAGGAATAAAAAAAGAGGACGTTCATTCGTCCTCTCTACTGGTCAATATTTATTTTTTACATGTAAGCTTCGCATAGCATTCAAAACAGCTAGGACAGTTACCCCGACATCTGCAAATACTGCATCTCCCATTGTTGCAAAACCAAAAGCACCTAAGGCAAGTACCAGCATTTTTATCCCAATAGCAAAAATAATGTTCTGCTTGACGATCTTCAATGTTTTCTTTGCTAACCGGATCGCATCTGCAATCTTCGATGGTTGATCGTTCATGATGACTACATCTGCTGCTTCAATTGCAGCATCGCTTCCTAACCCACCCATTGCGATCCCTACATCTGCTCTTGCTAGCACTGGTGCATCGTTGATTCCATCTCCGACAAAGGCGGTCTTTTTATTGCTTCTTTGTAAGATCTCCTCTAACCGCTGTACTTTATCTTCTGGAAGTAGTTCACTGTATATCTTGTCCACGCCAACTTGCTTCCCGATATGATCAGCGATTTTTTTCGAGTCACCTGTCAACATTACTGTGTGCTTGACACCAGCCTGTTTTAGTTGAACCAATGCGTCTACGGCATCTTCTTTCAAGGTATCCGCAATGACAAGATAACCACTATAACTTTGGTTGATTGCTATATAAAGCAGTGTACCGATTTCTTGACTTGAAGGAAAAGAAATCTCAAACCTTTCCATCAATTTGTGATTACCTACTAATATTTGTTTGCTGTCAACTTCAGCTAAGATTCCTTCACCTACAAATTCTTGGATATTTGTCGCCGGTAAAAGCGGACCTTCGTAGCCTTCTAAAACGGATTGCGCAATCGGATGTGTAGAAAACTGTTCTGCACTTGCAATATATTGCATAAATTTCTTTGGATCAATTCCTGTTGGATCGATCGTCTGGATCGAAAAGTCGCCTTTTGTTAATGTGCCAGTTTTATCGAAAACCACTGTCTCAGTTTGTGCAAGCAACTCCAAATAATTTGAACCTTTTATTAATACACCAATTTTACTTGCTCCGCCGATCCCACCAAAGAAACTAAGTGGTACGGAAATCACTAATGCACATGGACATGAGATCACTAAAAACGTCAACGCCCGATAGATCCATTCAGAAAACGCCGCTCCAGAAACTATTGGAGGTAAAACAGCCAATAAGACGGCCAACCCTACAACGACTGGTGTATAATATCGCGCGAATTTGGTAATGAAATTTTCAGCTGGTGCTTTTTTGCTGCTGGCATTTTCTACTAATTCTAATAATTTACTGATGGTAGAATTTTCATAGGATTTTTCTACTTGAACTAAAAATGGTTTATTTTTATTGATAAATCCACTTAATACTGTTTCGCCAACATATACAGATTTAGGAACGGATTCACCTGTAAGTGCGGATGTATCGACTAATGATTCGCCTTCGATGATCGTTCCATCTAACGGTACACGTTCACCAGGCTTAACAAGTACATACTGACCAATCTGCACATCTTCAGGATTCACGGTCATCAATCCTTCTTCTGTCTGTATGTGCGCTGTTTCTGGACGAATAGCCATCAATTCACGAATCGATTTTCTTGAATGATTGACTGCCAATCCTTGGAAATATTCGCCGATTTGATAAAATAGCATCACTGCTACGGCTTCTGGATATTCACCGATCAACATAGCGCCGATCGTAGCCACAGACATGAGGAAATTTTCATCAAAGATTTGTCCTTTGACGATATTCATCACCGCTTTTTTCACTACATCATATCCTATCAGCAGATAAATCAATAAATATCCTATCAAACGAATTGGTTCATTAAAATCAAATAATAGCAAAACAGCGATACCTGCAAGTGAAAATAAAATCCGGATCAGCGTGTTTCTCTCTTTTTCATTTCCATGTTCAGATACTTTTTCTTTATCTATTTCTGTTACCTTGACGTCTGGTTCTAATTCCCTCACTACTTTTTTTGTTTCCTGTTCAACCGTAGCTAATCGATCTTCCGCTACGTCAATCGTTAGTTTTCCAGAAGTGAAATTTACCGTTGCTTCCTTGACTCCATCGATTTGCTGGACTCCTTTTTCGATTTTCATCGCACAGTTCGCACAATCTAAACCTTCTAATCTGTAACTTTTCATTTTAATGGCCTCCTCGCCTTAACATATGAATATCTCTTCATAACTAATTATAAATGAATGTACATTCATATGTCAAGGTATCCGAAAGAAAAAATGAGTTTTCAAAATATAAAAAGAACCAGATAAAACACGTGATAGTTGTGTTTCATCCAGTCCTCTCGTTCATAAAACATGTTTAGGACACTCTTTTAGAACATCCTGACTTATATAATCTCTGCACCAAATGGCATTAACGCCAATCGAGCAAGTTTGAAAGATTGCTTTGCAAATGGTATCCCTATAATCGTGATACATAGAAGGATGCCGCTGACGACATGTCCAAGAGCAATTGGGAGACCTGAAACGATCAGCCAGATGATGTTAACAATCAATGACATGCCGGACTGGTGATAAATTACTTCTTTGCCAAAAGGCGCAAAAGAAAGGGAGGCGATTTTAAAACACTGCATACCGATGGGGATACCGATGATCGTGATACACCAAAGTACCCCTGCTGCTAACCAGCTAAGACCCCCAATTAGTCCGCCAAATATGAACCAGATGACATTTCCTAAACAACTCATTGTATTTCTCCTTTTATTACAGTTTTTAATTAGAACTGGACAAAAAACGATTTGATTTTTCTTTTTTTAGCTTCCAGCATCAAGTATTCCGCAAATCTTTTTTGGATTTCTTCCGTTTTTTCTTTTGTTACTAATGTGTGTTGGATTAGTTTTCCTGCTGGTCGCTGATCCACCCGTTCTTCTGATTGCTGTTCATCTGCTTGCGCAAAACCGATGATCCGGTTTTCTTTTGTTACAGCAACGATCAATAGTTTATTCCTATCATGTAGTTCAGCTGCCGTTTTTACTTTTACGAATGATTCTGGATGATCAGTAATCAGCTGATTGATTTGAGGGAGATCTTCTTTTACTGCCCTTCGTATTTCCATCATTTCTCCCTTTTCTTTCGTTCATTTTTATTTCCACTAAAAAAATCAACTGCGGAAATCGCATCTATCCAACTTTGTGCAATAATCTCGTGTCCGCCAATCGTTGGATGCACGCCATCTTCTTTTGTATATTTCGAAAAACCATAAGCGATTCCTAAAGCATTGAATATTCCATCTAAAGGAATCAGTAATGTGCCATATTCTTTTGCGAGTTTACGAACGGTTTGGATCTTAGGGTCTAAGTCTTTGCGCCACCCATAACGATCATTTGTCACAGGAAGTACAAAAGGCTCCATTAATACGATATTGCAGATTCCAGCTGCTTGTAGTTCATTTAGTAACTCTCGATAAACGGATTCAAATTGCTGCACAGATTTCTCAGTGCCGAATATAGCTTGATCTCCAGTATTATGCCACGTATCATTGATTCCAATCAAAATCGATACATAATCAGGTTGCAGAGCTAAACAATCTTCTTGCCAGCGCGCTTGCAGATCTGCAATTTTGTCTCCTCCTATCCCACGGTTTATACATTCAAATTCCATCGTTGGATATCGTGAGATTAGTTTCCCGGCAATCAAAAGCGGATACCCTTTACCTAAATCCGTTGCTTCTGAACGGTCTCTTCCTGCGTCTGTAATACTGTCACCAATAAATAACACGCGTGTTTTCATTTGTCAAAAACTCCTTTTTGAATAAAACGACGATTTTCTTCCTTATATTATCCCATAAGCTCTGCCAAGACGAAAGAGTAAATAGATGTATAAAAAAAGACACCCGCCTAGTTTCCTCAAACGATTGGATGAATACTCAACAAGTGCCTAGTTTTTTATGCTTTTTTCTTAACGTGCCGGATTTTTCTTGATTCCTTCGTTGTTTGATTCAGTGAAATCGATCAGACCTAAGTTTCCGTCAATCAGCCCACTGTCGCCCGTCAAACTCAAAATATGACGAGAAGCATCAAAACGTATATTCATATGCTCATCTAAGTCTGCCAACGAATATCCCTTTACTAATATCTCTCCTAGATTGCTTGGGATAGATTGGTCATAACTTTCTGTCGACATATCTGATCCGATGATTCCAAGGGTGAATTGAACTTGCATGTGGATCATTGCATGCTGAGAATACGGACCTATTCCATCTTCGAATGTTAATATTAGTTTGTTTTCAGGTGCTAGATGCTGCTTTATTTCAGCAGCAGAAGCATCATCAAATCGGATCTCCATTTGAATCGCCTTCTTTGTATATGTTGGATTGATTGCGATTTCATTATAGAATCTTGTGAATCAAATAGCAATTTCTTTTGCTTTCTTCTCTTGTCTGTTGGAAACTTCCTTTATCCCGTATTTAAAAAAAGAACTGCGAGAGCTCGCAGTTCTTTTTTAGAATAAACGGTGTTCAATCAGCTGACCCTCGATATTAGCTCAAAAAACGGTAAAATATGAGAAGCTATTTTTCCGTTTTGTTTCTCTAATACTCAGGTCAAGGCACTGATTTCACAACCTCTTCCTTAAACGGTGTTCAAAAGCCAGTTTCTCGGTATTAAGCCAAATTTATGTAAAAATGTGGAAAGCCATTTTTTACAAAATTTTTCTTAATACTCGAAACTAAACAGCTTTTTCATCACTTCTTATGGATAAATTCGGTTCAACAAACGTGGGAATGGAATAGCTTCACGCACATGGTCGATACCAGCAATCCAAGTGACTGTTCGTTCAAGACCTAGACCAAAACCAGAGTGCGGAACAGAACCGTATTTACGTAAATCAAGATACCATGAATATTCTTTTTCATCCAAACCGTGATCACGGATTTGTTCTAACAAGAAATCATAGTCCGTTGCCCGTTCGCTTCCGCCAATGATTTCACCGTAGCCTTCTGGTGCGATCATATCTGCACAGATCACCACGTCTTCTCTTGTTGGATGTGGTTTCATGTAGAATGGCTTGATGGCTTTTGGATAGTTTAGGATAAAGACAGGTTGTTCGAATGAATTCGCAATGAACGTTTCATGAGGTGAACCAAAATCTTCGCCCCATTCGATGTCATCAAATCCATTTTTCTTCAGTAATTCGATTGCATCATCGTAAGTAATACGAGGGAATGGCAATTTTGTATAAGTTTTTAAGACTTCTTTGTCTCGTCCTAGTACATCCAATGCGTATTCGCAATGATCTAAAACATTTTGTACTAAGAAGGCTACATATTGCTCCTGTACTTCTAAACTTTCTTCTTGGTGAGTGAAGGCCATTTCTGGTTCGATCATCCAGAATTCAATCAAGTGACGGCGTGTCTTTGATTTTTCAGCACGGAAAGTCGGACCGAATGAAAAGACTTTTCCGAAAGCCATAGCAGCAGCTTCCATATATAATTGGCCACTTTGAGATAAATAGGCTTTTTGATCAAAGTAGTTTGTTTCGAATAGATCCGTTGTGCCTTCTGGTGCTGAACCAGTCAAGATTGGCGGATCGATTTTGACAAAATGATGTTGATTAAAGAATTCATACGTTGCACGAATGATTTCATTTCTGATTTGCATGATCGCATGTTGTCTTGAAGAACGTAGCCATAAATGACGATGATCCATCAAGAAATCTGTTCCGTGTTCTTTTGGTGTGATTGGATAATCGTGGCTCTCGCTTACTACTTCCACATTTGTAATCCCGATTTCATAACCGAATTTTGAACGGCTGTCTTCACGAATTTCTCCAGTTACTAACACAGATGTTTCTTGGTGCAGATTTTTAGCTGTTTGGAAAACTTCTTCTGGCACTTCGCTTTTTACAACCACCCCTTGGAAAAAGGCTGTTCCATCTCTTAATTGTAAAAATGCGATTTTTCCGCTTGATCGTTTATTTGCGACCCAAGCGCCGATTGTTACTGTTTCTCCCACATGGTTTTTCGAATCGATGATTTGAATTTGTTCCACGTATGACTCTCCTTTTATATTCCTTGAATTTCTTCAGGATTAATTTTGACTTTTACTCTCAATAAATTGCTTGATTCTGCGTACCGCTTCTTCTAACGTAGCCCGATCAGTCGCATAACTCATGCGGACATTCTCTGGTGCCCCAAATCCTTCGCCAGTCACAAGTGCTACCCCTGTTTCTTCTAAAAGATCTTCTACCCATTGTGTGACATTTTCATACTTACACATGCGTAGCGTTTCTTTTACATTAGGAAAAAGATAAAAAGCTCCTTGCGGCTTTTCAAGAGAAACACCTGGTAGTTCTGCCACAAGCGGATATAACGTATTCAGGCGTTCTTCAAAGGCGTTCCGCATTTCTTCTACTGTATCTTGCTCACCTTTCAATGCTTCAACAGCTGCATATTGACTGACTGCGGTCGGATTGCTAGTTGATTGGGAAGCAACAGCGATCATCCCATTGATAATTTCAGGATTCCCAACCGCATAACCGATGCGCCAGCCTGTCATCGCATAGGTCTTAGACACGCCATTTATGATGATGGTCTGATTTTTGATTGCTTCTGAAATCGTTGCAATTGGAGTAAACTCATTGCCATTATAAACTAAACGACCATAAATATCATCAGCAACTATCAAAATATCATTTTTTACTGCCCATTCACCAATTGCCTGCAGTTCATTCTTGCTATAAATCATTCCAGTCGGATTCGATGGCGAATTGATGATCACGGCTTTTGTTTTTCCTGAACGTGCTTGTTCTAACTGTTCAACAGTGACTTTCCAGTTATTAGATTCTTTCCCTTTCACAAAGACAGGCAGGCCTTCTGCCAGTTTCACTTGCTCGCCGTAACTGACCCAATAAGGCACAGGAATGATGACTTCATCTTGCGGGTCCAGAATTGTTTGAAAAAGTGTATACAAAGCAAATTTCGCGCCATCTGTTACGACCGTTTGTGAAGATTCATAGACAAGTCCATCGTTTTTCTTCAGATAATCAACGATCGCCTGTCGAAGTTCTGGGATTCCTGCTGTTGGTGTATAATAGCTAGCTTTTCCGTTACGGATTGCTTCGATTGCTGCTTCTTGGATGTTTTCTGGTGTCGCAAAATCCGGTTCTCCCACAGTCAAACTCAGCACATCTCTTCCTTTTGCTTTTAACGCCTTGGCTTTTGCCGCAGCTGCCAAAGTAACAGATGGTTCTAATCGTTTCGTTCTTTTTGATAACTCCATCCCATTCATTCCTTTACCTATTAAATTCCCTTGATTGTCTTGACTTCATCTCCTGATTCAAAACCAATCAGGTAATAATTCAATTTTCCATTTGTTTCTTTTCCTACTACTTCCCATACAGGCTGATCATCGTACATTCCTAATGCTGCTTTTTCGATTTGGATTTCAGGATGAGCTGTAGCAATTGTTTGTTTCGCTTCGTTTTCAGTCAACCCCTTCGTTTGATCCAATACTTTTACTTTTTCACCAGATTTAGGAATGATAACGGCGATTTCTTTTCCTTTATCATTCGTACCCGTCAATGAAAAGTACGTTTTCTTTCGAGTAAACCAGTAAAAATGATCAGCTTCCTCGAGATTTGCATATTTCTTTGCGATTTCTACTGCTTCTTTTTTCGCCTGGACCGCCGGACGACTAGAACGCAAGTAAAAAATCGAGCTGATCACGATGACCGCTAATAAAAACACGATCAAGCCAAGCAACACGCGATTAATCGTTTTTTCCTTTGTCTGTTTTTTCTTCAAGGGTCGTCGCTCCTTTATCTTCGTTCCTTTTCATTATAGCAGATTTTAATGATGAAAAAAGACGGCACCTTTAACTTCCTTCTTCATTTTTCTTTAAGAATTCATGGAGATCCTGATAGATTTCATCCATAGCTAGCTCTTTTATCGGTACTTTTTTCGGTAATGCATGGATGATTCGTGCACCATATTTTGCAGTGACTAATCTCCGATCCAAAATAAGTAATACGCCACGATCTGTCTCCGTCCTTATCAAACGACCTAATGCTTGGCGTAACTTCAAAGCTGCTTTAGGCACGGATTCCTGATAAAAAGGATTGATCCCCTCTGATTCCAGATAAGCATTCCTAGCTTTGACCATGGGACGTAACGGGTTGTCGAAGGGTAAACGTGTGACTACAACAATCTGTAAAGCATCTCCAGGTAAATCTACACCTTCCCAAAAGCTGTCAGCACCAAATAAGACGCTTTTTTCTGACAAAATGAAGCGTTTCAAAAGTTTTTCCCGACTTCCGCCAAATCCTTGAGCAAGAATTTCACGTCCTTTTTCTAGCATAGACAAATGCATTTTCTGATATACCTTTTGCAAAACATCATGAGAAGTGAATAAAACAAGGATCGGCCGATCTTCTTGTTCAATCAATCCTGTGAGTGCTGCTTCTAAATAATCGATATATGCTTGATTGCTGACTTGATGGACTGCAGGTGCTTCTTTCGGCACATAGATTCTTGCCTGTTTCTCGTAATCATAAGGAGAAGCAATCACTTTAAGAGGTGCTGCTTCAATGCCAAGTCGTTTAGAGAGATACTGTCGATTAGGTCCGATCTTCAGTGTTCCTCCAATATAAAGTATATGGTCATATCGAGGATACCACACAGTTGACGGCAACATAGCTGCTTGAAAATCATGGAGATGAAAAATCATCTGCTGTGCTGTATTCCCGGGAACGAACCAATGGATCAAATGATCTCGCCAGTCTTCTAGCCATTGGTCCATCAGCAAGTATTGCTTGTCTAATTGATCAAATAAGCTATATAAACTTGCTAAATCGATCCGCATCTGGTTGGTCCAACTTTCTTGGATAATCTCAAAAGTCAAGCGCATCTGTGATTGTAGTTGTTGGATCTCTTGATAAAAAAGTTGCAGATGATCCATTGCTGTTCCAGATTCCAGTGGCAGCTGATCCAACATTTCTTTTGTCATCATGACTTCTTCTGGATATTGTCCGTTAGGCTGCTTGCTGCTTACTAAGTTCATTAATCCCTCTGCCACGCAAATCTGCGCTTCGCATAGTGCAGAGAGTTCTTCTCGATAAATCGATAACCAGCGTAAGGCTTCATGTTCCTTCGGCAAATAACTTTGTATGCGGTCAAATAACTGATTCGGCTCTTCCAGTTGCTGGATTTGTTTATGGAAATAGTTAATACTTAATCGTTTGTCATTTACTTTTTCAGCGATTTCCGGCAAATGATGTACTTCATCGATCAACAAAAATGGACTAGCTGGAAGCAATGGTTCTTTTCGCTGTGTTTCTTGTACTAAAAACGCATGATTGACAATCAAAAAATTACTTTGCCTGATTTTCTTTTGCAAGAAACGAACAAAGTCTTGTTTGTAAAACGACTGATTCCTTGCTAAAAACCCGGTGCCTCTGTGCGCGACATCTGCAAAGAATGCATGGTTCAGATTAGTTAAATGTAATTCATCCAAATCACCGGTCTTCGTTTGTGTTAGCCATACTAAGACAGCCATTTGGTACAAAGCATATTGTTTTTGTCCCGGCGGTTCCACAAGTGTACCTTTAAAACGCTGTAAATCAATATAGTGGCGATAGCTTTTGATAATCACAGGTTGTATCGGCTGTTCTAGTAATTGATTCAGTAATGGAATGTCTTTTTCCATGATCTGCTGCTGCAAAACTAGCGAAACGGTACTGATGACAGCGGGTTTTTCAGGTGTAGCCAAATAACTCAATGGCAGCAGATAACCGATTGTTTTACCCATTCCTGTAGCTGCTTCGATCATCAAATCTTTTGATTCATCTTTTGTGAAATGGTCGTAGACCGCATTCATCAGTCTGTTCTGTTCTTTTCGATACATCAGTGTTTTACCAAACATTTTTTCTTTTGCTTGTTTTTTTCTTGGATATGTCCGCTTGCCATAATGGACGGATGTGAATAGTTCCACTTCTTTTTTCTGCAAAGCTAGCCCATCGACGATTTCTAATGAGGGATCAAGCGGCTCTGGTTTTTCTTTCATTTCTTCAATCACATGATAAATGAAACGACTCGTATCCATACCTGTGTGTCTACTTAATCGCGCAATCTGCTCTAACGTGATGATTGGCAATTTTCTCATCCGTTCTTCGATCAGCAAAAGAAGTTGACCTGTCACTTCGGCATCACTATCTGCCTGATGAGGATTCTCATGAATAAATCCAAGGCTTTCTGACAAATCAGCTAAGCGAAAGCTTGGTTCCGTCGGCAAGAAAATTTGTGCAAGTTCTACTGTATCGATGCCTGGTATCTTCAAACTAGGAAGTCCGCATCGCATGAGTTCATGGTTCAAAAAATTATAATCAAAATAAATATTATGCGCGACAAATATGGTGTCTGCCAAAAGATTGTAAATCGTTTGGGCGACATCTTCGAAATAAGGCGCTTTTTGGACGCGTTGATTCGTGATCCCTGTTAAATGCTGGATTTGTTTTGAAATCTTCCGCCCTGGATGAATATCGATCGAAAAACGTGAAGTGATCCGACCTGATTCAATCATGACGCAGCCAAATTGGATGATCCGATCTTCTTTTGGATTCGTCCCAGTCGTTTCGATATCAACGACTGCATAAGTTCTTGGTTTCAAAATATCTTCCTCTTCTCCTGCCTCTAATGTTCTTTTGAAATTATACTACAAAGTGCAGAAAAATACTCTCATCGCTTTTTAAAGAAAATAGACAAAAACGCCCAGACACGCAAATGTCTGGGCGTTTATTTTTTAGTATAGGTTAATTAAGCTTTAGTAACGTTTGTTGCTTGAGGTCCGCGTTGGCCTTCTTCAACATCGAAAGTTACTGCTTGGCCTTCTTCTAAAGTTTTGAATCCGTCGCCTTGGATAGCTGAGAAATGAACGAATACATCGTTTCCGTTTTCTGCAGTGATGAATCCAAATCCTTTTTCTGAGTTAAACCATTTTACTGTACCTGTTTCCATAATAAAAATCCTCCTTGTGTATCAACACATATTTTGCAATTACTTGAATGGTGTATATCTGGAAGATGTTTATTTGAAACAAGCTACCACAGATTACCGAACAAAAACTACTCCTATAGTATATCATACCGTTTACAAAAAAGCTAGAGTTTTTCGACTTTTTTTATTAAAAAATGTTTTCTCAGCGATTACATAAAGTGAAAAACCGAACTTTTTTTAAAATAAACGACATATTGTTCAGTTGGTGTTTTTTTGCTCTGATGTTCTTCTTTAAACTAAAAAAATTATTCTTTCTGACTACTTATCGGTTCTGTTTCAACGGTCGAGGCTGGGGAAGATTCTTTAGTAGGTCTGATGTTCTCATGGTATTTCTGATAGCCTATAACAGTGACCAGAAGAACAAGGCAAACCAATACGATCAACGAGATTAGTTTTTCTTTTTTGCTCATATCTATACCTCATAAATAACAGGATGATGTCCATCATATTTCTGAGTATGAGTAAAAGCAAAAGCTGCAGCTGTAGAATGTAAGAAATGCCAGCAACTTTCATAATCACAGGTCGGACAGTACCAAAAGTAACCAAATCTTGGCTGCAAAGACCGTTCTTCTGTTTCAGGAATCGCAGAATCAAGATCTGTTGTCTGTACATAAACATTTTTGTACAGACGTGTGCCTGTAATAGGAGACCGCTGTGTTTCTTCAGCAAAAACTGGCTGACTTGTTAAACTTAGGGATAGAAACAGCAAACACCATAACAGTCTTTTTTTCATAAAGACCTCCTTATCGATAAGTTTTTCCCAATTAAAATCATATCTCAAGAACGCCCGTTATTCACATTTTGTTCATAAATGATGTTTTTTGTATCATAATCGTCAAAAAGAGGTCGTGACCACGTCACAACCTCTTTTTTAAACGGTGTTCCAGAAGTAGCTTCTTCGGAAATAAGCCGAAATTTCACAAAAATTTGAGAAATAATTTTTGTCAATCTCTTCTTATTTCTTGAAGCTGACCACTTCTGTCACAACCTCTTCCTTAAACGGTGTTCAAAAGCTTGCATCTGCGGTAATAAGCCCACCAAACAAAAAATATGAAGAGCTATTTTTGCTTGCTGTTCTTATTACTTGATGCAGAACAGCTTTTTCACAACCTCTCATACACGGTGTTTAATCAGCTGACCTTCGGTATTAGCTCAAAAAACGGCAAAATATGTGAAACTATTTTTCCGTTTGTTCTCTAATACTTAGGTCAAAACACTGATTTCACAACCTCTTTTAATAACGAAGAATCGCTGTCAGACTCTTTTCATCTGGCGCATCTTTTTGATCCAAAATAAATACTTTCCCGCCATTAATGATCACATCATCTGCTAATGCATTCAACACTTGACGCCGATCATATTCTATTTCAGGATCTTCACCGAAACCATCAGCTAAGTTTGACGTAGCGATAAATAGATGCGACACTTTTCCTTCTTTCGCAGCTGGAACGATATCAACTAACTGATCGATGAATTTCTTATCTAAGAGTTTATTGTATTCTTTTGATTCTTGAGCTGCGAGTTCACTTGACAGCTTCTTCGCCCCTTCTTCGATATCTCTAAAGGATAGCTGCGCAGGAGAAGCAGAAATCGCAACGTCTGCACAATAGTAAGGATTTTTGGCGATTTTTTTGAACATCGTCTGATTTTCTGGTAGAGCGAATAAATAAATCGGCCATTGTTCTGGATTTTCGAAAGAATCCTTCAAGTACGTATCAACAGCTTGGTAATAGTTGACCCAATCGATCTCTACTTCTTCATCTTTTGGATTTACGCCATGGAAAGTTACTCCATCTCGGGCTCCGCCTCCTCCATTAGAAGAGAAGTTCAAACCGCCACCTGTCAGTTCAGATCCCAATGCAGTAACGACATCAACCGGTGCCCCTTCTGGTAGAGATACTTCTTTTACTTGTTTGTTGCTGACCTCATACAATTTCATGGAGTCGCGGTTCAATCCCAATAAATAATAAGAATAGTTGAACTGCCCATTTTTGATAATAGCCAGTAAATAAGGAAGATCACTTACATAGTATTGATCGTCTACCGGGATACTCAAACGATGGATATAGGTTTGGTCAGCAGTTATAATGACCGCTACACTCGTAGTTGCACTACGCCAAAACGAAGGATCTCCTAACAAATTTTCAATTTTTTCTTGGAACGGGGACCAGTCATGTTCGGAATATTTTTTCTCAAAACGTTTCTTTGCTTCTTTCGCAAAATTTTTGAATTTGATCTGATCTTTTTCCACATCTTGATGGGCGACATGCGTATTCAGCATGATCGTGACGAATGGTCCTTTAGCGCCTTCTGAAGTCAATTGTGACAATAATTCTTTATCCTTTTTTGCCATAAACGTACCCCTCCTAAAAAAATCATTCCTTTGTTTCTATCTAAAGTCTACCACAACACTATTTTTCCATACAATAAAACGTATCTAAAAAAATAAAACGGTTTCTACGGTTTTAAATTTAGCTATTTTTTTAAGTTATCTTCATAATTTCCTCAATTATTTAGCCCCAGTCTTCAACTATTCTTCATGAAATGCTGATAAACTAAGAAAAAGAATAAAAGAGGTGGATCTTATGCATTTGATTATGATTTTCAGTTTATTAAGTATTATCAGTTTATTTGCTTTCAGCGCTTCCCGCTTATTAGATGCGGAAACACAGCCTATTCCTGTAAAAGTACGTAAAAACGACCGCTAAACTTCCATAACGCGCGTTCTTATCCTAAAGTTTTTTCAGAAACATTGAAACTCTCTCCCCTCTCTGATAAAATTTTAATTTGTAGCGAAACAAATTAATTACAAGGAGATCGGATATGTCCATAAGAAAAACACGTCTAGTCCTATTATTGGCTAGTCTCATTCTTTGCCTTGCTTCTTTTCTACCAGCTGTTGCTGTGCAAGCTGAAGATACGTTCAAAGTAAATGCAAAAGCAGCTTTTGCTGTAGATGCGCAAAGCGGTAAGATTCTTTATGATCAAGATGGAGAAAAAACCATGGGGATCGCTTCAATCACAAAAATCATCGGTCTTTACATCGTCCTTGATCAAGTAAAAGAAGGGAAACTATCATGGGATGATAAAGTTTCGATTTCAGATTATGCAGAAAATTTGAGTGTCACCCCAGATTTGTCAAATGTTCCTTTGCATAAAGAAAATACCTACACTGTTAAAGAATTATTCGACTCTGCAATCATCCAGTCAGCCAACGCTTCAATGGTTGCCTTGGCAGAAAAAATTGCTGGCAGCGAAGCAAAATTCACTGAACGAATGAAAGAACAATTGAAAGATTGGGGTATCAAAGATGCAACAATCGTTAATGCATCAGGACTGAATAACTCTTATCTTGGCGAAAACCGACCAGAAGGTACTGGAGAAAACGACGAAAATCAAATGTCTGCTCAAGATGTGGCCATCGTGGCCCGTCATTTGATCTTGGATTTTCCAGAAATACTGGACGTATCTAGCACTACGACACAAATGTTTGGCGAAAACACGCAATCACCAGTGGAAATGGTCAACTGGAACTGGATGCTCCCAGGATTCGTGAATTATAAAGAAGGCGTGGACGGATTAAAAACTGGTACGACTGAGCTTGCAGGTGCTTGTTTCGTTGGTACGATCACTAAAAACGATCAACGGATCATCACTGTCGTATTGAATGCGGACGGCCATGCGGAAAACCCGAGTGCCCGCTTCAATGAAACAGACCGTTTGATGGACTACTGCTATGACAATTGGTCAGAAAAAGAGCTCGGAAAAGCTAACGCAAGTATTCCTAGCCTAAAAACCATTGATGTAAAAGACGGAAAAGAATCAACAGTTCCTGTTGTGCTTAAAAGCCCTGTAAAAGTATGGGTACGAAACGATATGGATACTGGCAAATTAACGATCACGCCAACACTTGACAAGAAGCAAGTCACTGACAACGAGATCCAAGCACCTATGGATAAAGGTACAAAAATCGGTACCGCTACGATCACCTTGGCAGACGATAAATTAGGTTATTTAGAAGACAACAATGCGCCATCCACAGAAATCATCACGGATAAAACCGTAGAAAAAGCAAATATTTTCGTTATTGGCTGGCGACGTGTCGCAGAATTTTTCGGCAACTTGTTTTAATTGAACAAAAAGAAAAAAGCATCTTTCCGTATGGAAGATGTTTTTTTGCTTTTTCTAGTTTAAATAACAGCATTTTTCATCTATTTTCGTTATACTGTATAAGAAAAAGGAGTTGAATTTATGAATCTAACCAGAGATCTGATTTTTTTGGTTCTCTATCTTATTGGGGTATTCTCCATCGTTTATTGGCGAAAACAGAAAAAGGATCCTTCCTTGTTCTTTTACAGCAGTACGTGGACATTTGCGGTAATCTTGACTTATTTTGTCGTGTTGGAAATTTTTTATTCGACCTTTTATTTTTTGATTCCTTTAGTGTTTTTCAGTATCTTTGCCTTTTCCTATTTTTCAGAAAAGCGAAGGCTGCTGAATGGTCTTTTATTCAATGTTTTCCTCATTAGTTTTGGTATCTACTTGTTTGTCTTGCTATACGAAACACAAAATATTTTTCTTGGCGGACTGATTGCCTTGCTCACGATCCCGTTACTGCTTGTCTTTCTATTCGGCATTTATGGATTGATCGTTTTTCTTTTTTGGAACGGTGTCACAGTTTTACGTAGAGAGTCGCATTCATTAGCTAATCTTTTAACGTTGATACTAGCCATTTTTCTTACATTGTTTCTTGTTTTTGACTTTTTCTTGTTAAAATATTTACCACAATGGATAAATGCTTTGTTTTTCTGCATCCCATTGATCTTGATCTATCTATTTATCGTATTCTACAACTTTTTGACTGTCTCATTCTTGTATCAGTTCAACCGCCCTCGATACAACCAAGACTTCATCGTTGTGTTAGGCGCCGGGTTGATCAATGGAGAAACAGTTTCTCCTCTTCTTGCCAAGCGAATCAATAAGGCGATTGCTTTTTATTGGGCACAAAGCCGTGCGACATTAAATCCGCCTATCCTATTAATGTCGGGTGGACAGGGAGCAGACGAAAAAGTACCAGAAGCAATTGCGATGAAACAATATGCCATGGAACAAGGAATTCCTGAAAGAGATATTCTTGTCGAAACCAATTCGACAACCACTTTGGAGAATATGCGCTATTCAAAGGAAATCATGGATCAGCAAATGAAAGGGCCCTATCGCGCGATCTTCAGTTCCAACAATTACCACATTTTCAGAGCTGGTCTCTATGCACGACAAGCGAAACTGAAGGCAAATGGCATTGGGGCAAAAACAGCTTTCTATTACTTGCCTAACGCGTTTTTAAGAGAATACATCGCCATCTTGATGATGAACAAAAAAAGACATATGATCATTTGCGGATTGCTTTTCGCAGGTTCCGCATTCTTATCACTGATCACTTTACTTTTCTAAAAAAACAAGGTGTGACAAAACATATGTCACACCTTGTTTTTTTCTTTTATTCTCTTGACGATTGGCAAGAATAGTATTCCTTTTTTGACGGCTACTTGCTGTGCAGAATAAATACCGCTGTTTCCTGAACACATAAAGCTGATCAAGCAGATCATAAAGAAGTAAACAGCAGCTTGTGAACCAAATAATTCGATTCCCATCACAAAACAGGCAATTGGTGTATTTGTCGCACCAGAAAATACCCCGATAAAACCCAATCCAGCAAGAAAAGGAACAGAAACATGGAGCAAAGGTGCTAGTGCTGCGCCAAGCGTTGCACCAATCTCAAACAGTGGTGTCACTTCTCCCCCTTGGTACCCCGCACCTAAAGACAAGACTGTGAAGAATAATTTCCCAATAAAATCATAAGCATGTGCCTGTCCATTAAATGATTCCTGCAGTAACGGAAGACTCAACCCAAGGTAACGTTGTGTTTGCAAAATCAACGCTGCGGCTACAACTACTGCTCCACCTATCGTATTTCGCCAAACAGGATGAGGAATCCATTGCGCATACCGCGCTTTTAAAAAGACGATTGAACGGCTGAATACCCAGCCAATCAAACCAAAAGCAATCCCAGCAACAAAAACTTTGAAGAACAGCAACATACTCCATTCAGGAATCACACCCATTTGGTAATGTAGGTGAGAAACACCATAGCTTTCCGTCATGAAATTTGCAAACAGTGCAGCAAAGAAGCTAGGGAAGATTGCTTCTGTTCGGACTTTCCCGATTGTTAACACTTCTAATCCAAACAATGTTCCGGCTAAAGGTGTGCCAAATACAGAACTAAAACCCGCACTGATTCCACTGATAATCAAGATTTCCCGTTCTGATTTATCCAATCGGAACAAACGTGCTATATTATCTGCTAACGCTCCCCCCATTTGGACTGCTGTTCCTTCACGACCAACAGATCCCCCAAATAAATGGGTAGTGATGGTTCCAAACAAGGTCAATGGAATGAGCCGCAAAGGGATCTTTTCTTCTCCTCCATTCCCTTGATCGATCACTAAGTTATTCCCACGACTAGAAAGGCCGCCATGATACGCATAAAGATAAGCAAAAAGCGCGCCGCTGACTGGCAATAGATAAAGTAGCCAAGGATGTGCTAGTCGGATATCTGTCACAAATGTCAAGCTATTTAAGAAAAAAGCAGACAAACTCCCCATGAATACTCCCAGAATCGCTGTGATCACTAGCCACTTCAGCATGTACATCAAAATACGCACTGGACTCGGTAATTGTTTTTCCATAAAAAATTCCTCCTCAAATAAAAAAACGCCTACTAAAGAAAGGGGCTGTCCCCAGACTTTAGTAGGCGTCATTAGCTATCTTTCGTTAGCATTTAAAGGCGAACACCATCACCTATTCACTTCCATTAAAAGATAGCATATTTTTCTGTAAAAAACAATAAAATTATCGTTCTTTCTTTACACGCTCAGCAAATTCATAGAAAGGAGCCAATTTCGTTAACTGTTGATTACATTGATCACTATCATGACAAATATAATTCCCCTTTTTCGTATACGTGCCATCAGAACCGGCTTTCGTTGTAGAAAGAAAGAGCGAGACATTCGATGTTTTCTGACAGATTGCACAGATTCCCTTATTAATCGTTGGTGATAAAGTACCGCTGATTCCTTTTAATTTTTCATCTTCGTAATAGACCATGAATTTTTTCTGCGTCCCTGGATCATTCCAACCGATGTACGTATGTGCTTGCAAGTCGATTTCATTCCAAGCTGGTTGTTTGAGTTTTTTCACTTTTCGGAATAATTTATCGATTTGTGGTTTGCTCGGCTGCATAAACGGCTGGACGATTTGCTTCAGCTCCTCCAATGCTCGTTCTGCTTGCGTTTTTGTTAGTTTTACATCTAAAACTGTCGTTAAAAACGTATCGATTTCTGGTGGTTCGTAACCTAATACATCGCGAATCTTTTCAGCTGCTAGAGCCTGAACCGTTTGTACCGTTTTTGGGTCATTGACAGATGAGTACGCATTTAATAACTGCTCTACTTCTCTTTTTATAAAAAAATATTGATATGGTTTCATTGTTTGTTCCATGATTTTAAAGTCCTTTCTTCTAACCAAAGTGCATACTTTGTAGAAAAAAGTGATCTTCTGCAAAGTATGTGTTACCTGAAGATCCCGGACTCTTTTAAATAAGATACGTTTTGCATCTTATCATCACCCCCCTTTAATGTTCATTCTTCTATGTACATGATTCATTCGATAAATAAAAGTAAACCGTATCTTGACCAGATAGTCAACTGCAAACAGAAAAAGGACTGTGACAAAAGTCGTGTCAAAGTCCCTTTCTACAAACAAACGGTGTTCCAGAAGTAGCTTCTTCGGAAATAAGCCGGAATTTCACAAAAATTTGAGAAGCAATTTTCGTAAATTCCTTCTTATTTCTTGAAGCTGACCACTTCTGTCACAACCTCAATATGGTCTATTATTGGTTTTACCTGTTAAATCGAAGATTCTTTTCCAAAGTGACGTTGCCATCTCTTACGCATACTTGCTGACATAGGCTGAGCGGCTTCTTTGACTGCGCAGTATTTGTCCACAAATGTCACGATATATCCTTCTTTGTACTTAGGCGGTGCAATCGTTGCACCCCACATGTGCTTCAAAATGATATCTCGCTCAAGATCCGACAAATCGGTGATTTTTTCTGCATTCTTTACAGCAATTCTTGGATGGATATACGCATGTGTCCCCTCGTCAAATTTCGTCGTACGCCAATCATAGTAGAACAGATCATGCAAAAGTCCAGCACGCGCTGTTGCTTTAGCATTGCCACCCCATTTTTTTGCGAGCAGATAACTATAGTAAGAAACACTGATGGAATGCTCCAAACGAGTGGAATGAACATGCTGTGTGTAATTCGCTAATTTTTTCACTGCTTCTGTTTCTAAAAGATCTTGTACATAAGACATATATTCTTCGTCTTCACGCCATTTTTCTGTCATAATTATCGATCTGCCACCTTTTTGAATTTCATTTTCTTCTGAAATTGATCTAAGTATACCACCAGTGTTCGGATTATTCTAGTCGCTCTAGATAAAATAGCTAAAGCTTAATAGTTCCTTAATCATAAAGAAAAATGATAAAGAACGATCCCTGCTGCGACTCCGACATTCAATGATTCCGCATTTCCTTTCATTGGGATATATACGTTCTGATCAGTCAAAGACAAGATTTCCTGACTTACTCCCTGACCTTCGTTTCCCATGATTATAGCGAAATCCTCTGTTTTTTCTACTTTGTCTAATGCATGTGCTTCTTCATTTAATTCTGTACCGTACACCGTAAACCCTTTGCCTTTCATTACAGGGATCACTTCTGCCAAATCTTTTTGTAACACAGGCAAATGATAATTGCTTCCCTGCATGCTTCGCAGCACCTTTGTACTATAAATATCTGCCGTTCCTTTACCTAATAAAACACCAGCCATACCAAACGCATCTGCCGTACGGATCATCGTTCCCACATTTCCAGGATCCTGTACATTATCTAGTAAAAGCCAGCCTCCTGAAAAATCTGGCGTATCTTTAGATGTTAACGTCATCACTGCTAAGATCCCTTGCGGTGTAGGTAGATCTGACATAGCGGTCATGACCTCATCTGGAACTAGAAAAGTAGAAATCTCTTTGTTTACAGCCAGCCAGTCTCCCCATTCTTTCATACCTCTCTGTGTCACAAAAAGTTCTTTTATTTCTGCATCAGACGACGCAGCTTCTTCGATCAGATGGAACCCTTCCAAAAGATATTCTGCCTTTTCTTCTCTGTATTTCTTTTTATGTAGTTTTTTTAATTCTTTGATTCTTGGATTTTTTGCTGATTGTATCTCTTTCACATTCCTCACCTCACCTGATTATATCATGGAATAGGTGCTTGAGCTTGTTTCATCCTAAAAAAATCGGTATCATTGATTTATAAAACAGGAAAGAAAGGTGACGAACATGCGCAAAGTTAAAATGAATGTCCAAGGACGTGTCCAGGGCGTGGGATTTCGCTATATGACCAAGATGGTTGCTGATCAGTTAGGCGTGACCGGAACGGTAAAAAACGAAGACGACGGCTCAGTCACAATCGAAGCAATCGGAAATGACAACATCATCCAAAAATTTATCGAAGAAGTCAAGAAGTCTCCGAGCCCAAGTGGACGAGTGCAGTATGTGGATGTCCAAGAAGATCCGATGATTGAGGAACGAAAGAAATTTGATGTGGTGGGATAAGGTTGTTTTTGAAGCGCTTTGCCTCGAGTATTAAGGAGAAACATTTTCCAAATAGCTTCTCATATTTTGAAATGTAATGACTTAATACCGAGAGGCAGCTGATAAAACACCGTCAATAGGGTTGTGAAAAAGCTGGTCTGCATCAAGCATTAAGGACTGGTTGTGAAAAATAGCTCTCCATATTTTTCAACAGGCTGGACTTAATGCCGTAGATGCAAGCTTTTGAACACCGTCGATAAGGTTGTTTTTGAGGCACTTTGCCTCAAGTATTAAAGACAGGTAGTAAAAAAGCTGATCTATAACTTGCAATAAATTTGCTTAACCCATATTTTCCAGACAAAACAAAAAAGTTTTTAGTTTTTTAAAATAAGAAAGAAACACTTGGAATCACTCTTTTCTTTCCAAGTATTTCTTTCTTGATTTTTTGTCTTTTTTCAAAATTTTTCGCTACGAAAAAGAAAGAATATTTATATGAAATTTCTATGAAGTTGATTGAATTCCATGCGCTTTTTTAGTATAGTTAAGTTTGTGTAAAAATTATAGAAGAGGAAGTATTCTATGAATAAATGGAAAAACTGGTTATTGGGATCCGGACTTGTCAGTATCCTGCTCTTTTTATCTGGCTGTGTGCGGATGGATTCAAACGGAAACCCTGACACTTCAGGAATCGTTTATCGAGTACTCGTCCATCCTATGGGCCAAGCGATTACATATCTAGTTGATAATTTCAATTGGTCTTACGGCTGGGCAGTTATTGCAATGACTGTGATCGTTCGTATCATCATCTTGCCACTAGGTATCAGTCAATCGAAAAAAACAATGATCCAATCTGAAAAAATGCAAGCGTTAAAACCACAAGTTGAAGCAGCACAACAAAAGCTAAAAGCTGCAACAACACGTGAAGAACAAATGGCAGCACAAGCAGAAATGCAGCAAGTATATCGCGAAAATGGATTGAGTATGACCGGCGGAATCGGCTGTCTGCCTCTAT
Organism: Enterococcus sp. DA9; assembly: GCF_008000875.1. Classification (NCBI taxonomy): domain Bacteria; kingdom Bacillati; phylum Bacillota; class Bacilli; order Lactobacillales; family Enterococcaceae; genus Enterococcus; species Enterococcus sp. DA9. The sequence goes on along the minus strand of NZ_CP042839.1, from coordinate 1,659,602 downwards.
TGATCCAAATGCCGATCTTCTCTGCCTTGTATTTTACGGCTCGCTACACAGAAGGTATCCGTGAATCATCTTTTTACGGCATCGATCTAGGCTCACCAAGTATGGTGCTTGTGGCCATCGCAGGGCTCGCTTATCTGCTTCAAGGATATATTTCAACAATCGGTATTCCTGAAGAACAGAAAAAGACGATGCGTACGATGCTGATCGTCTCTCCTGCTATGATCGTCTTCATGTCGATCAGTGCGCCAGCCGGTGTTACACTTTACTGGGTAGTCGGTGGTGCGTTCAGCTGTCTGCAAACATTCATCACAAACGTTATGATGAAACCACGCTTGAAAGCACAAGTGGCAGAAGAGTTGAAACAAAACCCGCCAAAACAAGTCGTCACTCCAAGAAAAGACGTGACAGAATCAGCAAAGCCAGCTGACAACAAACAAGCAACAAATCAAATCAAACAACCAAAAAACAGTACAAACAACAAAGGCCGCAACGCAGGAAAGCAACAGAAGCGGAAGTAGGCGGGAAGCAAAGGGAGAAAGAAACCTCGCACCACTATCAATTGATAGTGGTGCGAGGTTTCTTTCTCAGTCCCTACTAAATATGTCTCTCGTATAAACTTTTTCTTTTACTTCAGCTAAAGCTGGCTCCATACGATTTGATACAATCACATCTGACATATTCTTGAATTCTTCGAAATCTTTGATTACCCGTGAATGATAAAATGCTTCTTCATCTAGTGTTGGTTCATAAACTACGACTTCAATCCCTTTTGCTTTGATACGTTTCATTACACCTTGGATAGATGAATACCGAAAGTTGTCAGAATTTGCCTTCATTGTTAAACGATAGATTCCTACAGTTTTAGGTTTTTTCGCTAAAATTTGTTCTGCAATAAAATCTTTTCTTGTCGTATTTGCGTCTACAATTGCACTGATGATATTGCTTGGAACATTTTCATAGTTTGCTCTTAGCTGCTTTGTATCTTTAGGTAAACAATATCCTCCGTAACCAAATGAGGGATTATTGTAGTGAGAGCCAATTCGAGGATCTAACCCTACACCCTCAATGATTTGTTTTGTGTTCAATCCTCGAGATTCGGCATAAGTATCTAACTCATTAAAATATGCTACGCGTAAAGCAAGATAAGTGTTTGAAAACAATTTGATTGCTTCAGCTTCAGTAGGATGTGTCAAAAGAACTGGCACATCTTTATCTAAAGCATTCCGTTCAAACATATCCGCTATTTCTTGCCCTCTATCAGAACACTCTCCTACAACAACTCGAGAAGGATGCAAGTTATCATACAATGCCTTTCCTTCTCTTAAAAACTCTGGAGAAAAAATAATATTCTCTGTTTTAAATTTTGCTTTTAATTCTAATGTATATCCCACAGGAACAGTTGACTTAATAATAAAGGTTGCATCTGGTCGAATGATCAGGGCTTTTTCAATAACGTCTTCAACTGTGGAAGTATTAAAGTAATTTTTCTTTTCATCGTAATCTGTCGGTGTAGCGATGATCAAGTAATCACCAAAAAGTACAGCTTCCTCGAAATCTTTAGTAAATTTCACATTCAAATCATCCCGTTCGAGAAACTCGTGAACTTCTTTATCCTCTAAAGGTGATTGTCTGTTTCTTAGCATATCGATCTTTTCTTCAACGATATCATATGCTTTAACATTTTCATGCTGACTAAGTAATAAAGCGTTGGCTAGACCAACATATCCAAGACCAAAAATTGAGATATTCATATTTAAACTTCCTTTTTTTTATAATTAATAAATTTTTCTTTAGGTAATTTTAATTTATCCCCCATCTCATCAAGCATTGAATCAGTGACTGATAGCCATCTTCCTGCTGCTGGTGTAAATGTTAATTCACCAAAAATTATCGTTTCTCCCTCATTATATAAGTCTACACGTACAAATGGAAAGTCTTTTGATAAATGTCTTGCATAGTTAATCATATCTTCAAATTTATTTGGTTTTGCAACATTTATATCGATTGCCTTATCTTTTATCACATCAATTTTATTCCATTGCATGTCATATATTGCCATCATTCCTTTACTTAAATCAGTATGCCTATTAGTCATAAATTGACAGTATAATGGTTCCCCATTAAAACAATAAAATTTATAATCATCTGGAAAGTGGCTGTCTGTAGTCTCAATAAATTTTTCGCAAATTATTTTAGGTTTCATTTGGGAATAATGGGGTTCAATATTAGATTTTCCAAAATCTTTTTTTAGCCATTTATCTAGTTGTCGAACTACTTCTACTTTATCAATCTGATTTTTATCTTTTACAATAATATTAGTGTGACTTCCATTAGTAGTTTTTAAAACAAATTTTTGGGGCAATATATCCCAGTCAATATCTCTAGTTGTATTATAAACACCAAATAGTTCGTTTAATAAATTCTCAAGACCTTTTTCTTTAACATAGGATCTTACTTCATACTTATCAGCACATTTAACCAATAACGGATGCTGCCAATTAAACTTTAGCCATTGAATCTTTTCATTAAAATTTTTAGGTTCTTTCAAATTAAGTTTTTTACCTGTTGCTTTTTTGTATATGATTTTTGTAGCAAGTTGTTCTGAAAATATTTGAATAAAATTTTTTTTTATTTTAAAAATCGGTTCCTTTAAAAAAATTCTAACCATAACTAACTTTGTATCCTCCTTTTTTTGATTAGTAAAAATAAAAGCTTTCTCTCACTTTTGAACAATAATAACAAAGTAAAGTAGCCTATTATACAAAATATTATTCCTACAAAATTAAATAGAAAAGTTTCCGAATATCTTTTTTGTAAATAAGAAATCAATATTATGATACTAGACGAAAAAATATACATATAAATATTTTTAAATGTTTGTAAAACATTAATTTTTCTAATTTTATATAAAAAATAAGAATGAACAAAAATTAATATGAGTCTACTCCATGATCTTGCAATTACTAATTTTTCAAATCCAGCGCTAGAAAATAAGAAAATAGTGAAAACCAATATTATAAAATTTATTATCTGTGTTAACATAGATATTTGAGGCTTTCCTATTGCTCTGTAGACTTCCATGCTGTATGTATTAAAAATTACCATTAAACATGAAGTGATAGCCCAATTTGCTACTACAAATCCTGCACCTTTCCATTGGTTCCCTAATAATATTTTTACTAAAAAGTCTGAATAAGAATACATACCTATCCCCAGTGGAATTAAAAATAAACTTGAAAACTTTTGAGTAGAATAATATATGTTATTAAATTTAGTCTCATCATTTTGTACTCTTGCTAATCCCGAAAACATTGCAGGAACTGTGGAAGAAGATATTAATTGTAAAATACTTGAAACTGTACTCATACTAGTTTTGTAAATTCCAAGGAAATAACTATTCATAAATTTTCCTACAAAAAATGAGTCACTCCATTGAGTTAGCCAAATAAATAATGATTCTAGTTGGGTCCAACTTGAAAAACCAAACATTTCTTTTAATTGTCTAATACTATAATATATTTTTGGTCTCCAATTAGATTGTATGAAAAGTATTATAGATGATATCACCAAACTAAAAATATTACCAATGATAATTGACCAATATGAAAAATTAAGAAGAGCTAATGGTATAGTTATAAATAACGGGATAGCTGTAGTAATAATTCTATTAATAAATAGACTTTTAAATTTAAAATCTCTTCTTAAAATCCCAATCTGTATTGAAGTGAAGGAGGTGAGAATTACCTGAATAGAAGCAATAGGAATTATACTCGCTAACCTCTCGTTTCCTAACAATTGTGCTAATGGACTTCTAAATAAAAAAATCCACGTATAGACAAAAATTGACAGCAGAAAATTAGTCCAAAATGCTACATTAATTACTTGCTCTTTTTCCTTATTGCTAAGAAACTCTCTCTGAATAATATATTTTTGAAATCCTCCATCAGTTAAGATATCAGCAAAACTAGTTATTATCGTAATATTTATCACAACTCCAAATTCTGAAGGAATCAATAGTCGTGCCAGGACCATATTTATGATTGGTGTTATTATTTTACCAGAAAATTCTCCTATAACTGACCATTTTGTACCATTAATTATTTTTTTTTCCATAGTTTTCTCTTCTCTGTAAAATCTTTTTTTATAATACTTATAGACTCTCTTATTCTTTTAACAAGAGACAGAATATTTTTGTCCTGATATTTAAAATTAGGTTCAACTTCTATCAAATATGAGTAGTATTTTTTTTTAAAAGGATGAGCATTTCTATACTGCCAGGGCTTAGAATTAGAAGTAAAATGAATAATCGATGGATTTTTTCTTAAGTCTTTTAGATGGATAGAATCTATGTCTAATTCTTTGCTTGACTTCATATAGAATACATACTGAACGTTCCACTTTTCAGGAAGTAATTGCCAATCAAGGAAGACTGCATTAAATGCAGCTTGATCATTTAGCCTTGTTAAATGCCCCTTTTCATCAAGGAAGAACTTTAATTTTTTTGAAAATTCGTGTTTTCTAATGTTTTTTAAATTTAACATCATCACACCAGAATTAAACGTCTTATGATCTTTAGATACACCAAATACTCTATTGTCATAATCATATCCTGGATTAATAATAGCACCTAAATAATGGATTTTATTTGAATAAGACCACAATTCTTTAATATCATCATTAATTAAAACATCACTATCTAAATAAATTACTTTATCAATATCAGATAGAATCGTATCTAAATTTATTTTGATATATGCTGCTTTACTAACATGATTTTTAGCACTATAATCAATTCTATTTGAATAATTGATGAATCGTAAAGTAATATTTTTATACATTTTTTCCAAATTCAAAAAAAATTCTCTATCTTTTTTTGATATTACTCCACTATAAATTAAGTTTACTCTAATTCTAGAACTAGTATTTTTACATAAACTAACTATTGCAACTTTTTGATATAAAATATAATTACCATCAGTTATTGTTGCTACTTCTATCTGATCCATTTATTATCCCATCTTTCATTAATTTATAATTTGAAAGAAGCATTCCTGTCAACAGAAATAAATTCTTATATGCAGTATAGTTAAAACTCATCATTCTATTGATTATTATAGCTATTAACAAAATTGCTATTAATTTACATATATTGTTATCTATTCTTACTATAATCCTACTTAAATATAGTAGAATTGTAATAAATATTAGCAATCCAACTAAACCTATTGAAGACCAAATTTCCAAAATAATATTATGTGGATAGAACTTTCCAAAACCACTTCCTATAAATGGTGTAGAATTAATTGATATTAAAGTTTCTCGTATTTTGTCTACTCTTCCTATTGAAGTACTACTTCCAAAAATTGATTGGGAATTAAGTAGTGATTGGACTGAAAAACGTGATACCAGGGGAAACATCATGCTTAATTGTTCATTGAAATAATTAAATAATCCATATAAAAAAAGAACAATCCCTGAAGAAGTTATAATTCTATATGACTTAAAAAAAATACCCTCTGCTAGTACAATGGTTAAAAAAGTAGTAATGATTGCTCCTCTTGAACTTATAATTACTATTTGACAAAAAGAGAGAGCAAGAAAAAAATATATAAAGTAATTTATAACTATTTTTATTAAATTCAAATCTAAGTGTATAATAACTTGTTAAAGAAAGTATAGTTAATAATTCTCCTAAACCAATAGGATTTGCATTGTTTAGCATTACCCTACCAAAACTTTGTGAATTTGACACATACTGAAATATTAATGCAACAATTATAATACTTGAAAATAAGAAAATAGTTTGTTTTAAAACTTTGCTGTTATCTAATATGATGAATCTCCCAAAAAAATAAAAAATACAAGAATAAAAGATAAACTGTATTGTTTCCAGTGCAGTAGACGTAAATATGCCAATTAATAACGAGTAAGATATCAGTAATAAAATCAACATATCCATAATTTGAAATTTAAATATCTTTTTTTCCTTTATCATTACAAATAATACTAGTATAAAAAATATAAGAGAAATAGGTGTTGTAGCATCTGTTATTTTTATCACATTCTCCAATCCGTAACTATATACCAATCCCATTGCTGTCACAATGAGAAATTGATTATATTTATTAAAGTGAATCAATCATCTATCAATCCTTTCAATTAGCATTTATATATTAATACTTATCTTAGAAATTTCACTATATCTAAATCCCTTTTGTGCTTTTTCTGCCCTGGTTTTAAATAAAGAATAATTTCTTCTCATTTCTATAATAGCTTCACTTAGTTCTTCAACTGAACTATTTTCAACAAAAAGAACATTATTTTTTGTGTTTACATGTTCAGTACCTTCCCACTTTTTAGCAATAATCGGTTTTCCGATTGATACACATTGCTCCCAATAAACTGAATGTCTTCCAGGAAATACGCATAAATCTACTCCATTAAATATCTTATAAAATTGCTCATTGTTAAGCCAGCCACCATAAATGATTTTTTCATTATCTATCAATAAATCAAATTTGCTTTTAAGTTCATCAATAACACTACCAAATATTAATAACTTGGTTCTTGAATTTTCTATATTTTTTACACTTTCAATAAGATTAAAAATTTCCTTTTTGGCTATATCTATTTTTCCAATAGTAGCAATAATAAAATCATTTTTATCTATAGAGAAACTTTCTTGAAGGTATTCTCTTGAAACATCATATTTATTATATTTATCTATATATTCATCATCTCCCCCCATTATTAGAAGTTCAACTTTTTTAGGGGGAGTTTATACATATTAACAAGAAAATCAGTACGTGCTGGGAGTACACCATAAAATTTATCTACATATTTTTCTATGCTCCTAGCATAAAATTTCCATACTATTCCATGAAGCAATATTTTTGAGGTAAACGTTCTTGCACTATTGGAAAAATCTGCATGATTATCAATAAATAATTTGGTGTTTGGAAAATTAACCATATATTTTTTTATATTTTTTATTTCTCTAGTTTGTACACCGTGAACAAATATGATATCAGGTCTCTCTCTTAAAAGAAGTAAATATAGATTTTCCATTATTCTAAATCTTTTAGAAATTTTATACGGAAGCCATTTATTAAAAGGTATTCGTATCACCTTCGTTCCATCTAATAAGTAATGGGTTCCATTTGGCAAGGATATTGTCTTTTTTCCGTCTCCAGAGAAACTTAATGGACTTGCCACTATAGTAACATCATATCCCATTTTTTTATGATATTTCGGAATCAAATTTTCTTGATAACTCCAATTATCTGTATATTCACCACAAATACATAAATGTAAAATTTTCATTTTTTTAACCTACCTAAATATTTAAATATATATACTATATAAAAAGTATCCAAATAATTTAGCAACTGCCATTCTTTGTTTTTTCGTAAATTAATATATATTTTCTATTCATATTTTTTACGCTATAGATCTGAGCAGTTTGCATACAGTAATTAGATATGTTTATGTCTTTCCTTATTTCACTAATTTTTTCTATAAATTTTTCACGGTTTCCTTGTTCAATAACAAAACCCACATCTTCTGTAAGAATCTCGCCACTCCCACCAGTATTATATGTAATTACTGGTGTACCAGCAGCAAGTGCTTCAATATTAGTAGTTGGAAAATTATCTTGATAGGTAGGATTTATAAAAACATCAGCTTGTTGATATAATTGAATTAACTGTTCAAGATTATCTGTTCTATCAATGTGTGAAATATTAGCAGGTAGTGTTCTGCCAACTTTTCCAACGATAATAAAATGGTATTTTCTTTCATCTAACTTTTCAGCAAAATAAATAATGTCTTCAAGTCCTTTTCTTTTCTCCCATATATTTGCGACAGCCAAAACTTCTTTTTTATTTCCTTTTTTTATCCCAGTTTTTTGTTCAGTTTTCTCGAATTTTTCCAAATTTATTCCATTATTGATTGTAATCACTCGGTAATCTTTTAAGAAAGACATTTTTACCATTTTATTTAACCAATTAGATGGAGTCACAATCGTAAGATTATCAACATTACTAAATAGGCGTTTTTTTCTTTCAAAATTATAATAAGAACGGTTTATAAAAGATTTCGGATAAGCATATCTTTCAGCAAAATTGGAATTTTTATTAGGTAATGTCCCATTCTTATCATATTCAATATAGGCAGCATGTCCTGAAAAAGCCCATGAATCGTGAAATGTCCATACTATAGGTATTTTACTTTTCTTTAAAAAATTAAACAAAATTTGAACATTTAAATAATACCCGTGAATATTATGCAAATGTATAATATCAGGCTTATACATAATAATAAATGAAATAAATTTTTTAGTTGCTCTTCTTGAAGCAAATCCATGATTATCAAATAAACGAGTCTCTAATACGTGCCAATAGTTATCAAACTTATTCCCAATTTTGTAAGTATTAATTTCTTCCGATGCATCTCCTCTGCCGTAAGCAATACAGCACTCATGGCCTTCTTTTGATAATTCTTCATATAAATCTGTACAAATCCTACCAGTACTGCCCACTCCACAAACTGAATTTATCATTAAGATTTTCATCTTCCCCACACCACTCTATTCACATAGTCTGTATAAGAAAGGATGATACGCAATACTTTTTCCGAAACATTTGGCATTGAATAATCTGCGACGTGTCGCAAAGTATCTTTTTGCTGTGTTTTCAATACTTCCAGTCCTTGCATGATTCTTTCTTTTTCTAATCCTACCATCATGACACTTGCTTCTTCCATTGCTTCTGGTCGTTCATGTGCTTGACGGATGTTTAATGCTTTGAAGTTCAAAATGGAAGATTCTTCGCTAATCGTTCCGCTGTCGCTTAGTACAGCTTTTGCATTGATTTGCAATTTATTGTAATCATTGAACCCCATTGGTTTCATTGTTTGGATCAGCTCATGGAATTTGATTCCTTTTGCTTCGATCATCTTCATTGTTCGCGGATGCGTACTGATGATGATTGGCAATTGGTAAGTTTCAGCGATTGTATTCAAGCTATCTACCAAGTGTAAGAAATTTGTTTCTGAGCTGATATTTTCTTCGCGGTGAGCAGAAACAACAAAATATTGTCCTTCTTTCAACCCTAAGCGATTAAGGACATCGGAATGTTGGATGTCATCTTTTCTTGAATTGAGAACTTCAAACATCGGACTTCCTGTTTTGATTACACGATCAGCTGGTAATCCTTCACGTAAGAGATATTCTCTCGCGATATCGCTATAGGTTAGATTAATATCAGCTGTATGATCAACAATTTTACGATTTGTTTCTTCCGGTACTCGTTGGTCGAAACAGCGATTTCCTGCCTCCATATGAAAAATAGGAATATGGCGACGTTTGGCTGCAATTGCACATAAACAGCTATTTGTATCCCCTAATACTAAGAATGCATCTGGTTTTACTTCTTCCAAAATTGGATCGATCTTGATCAAAATATTTCCAACTGTTTCAATAGCTGTGCCAGTTGCTGCATTTAGAAAATAATCGGGTTTCTTTAGCTTGAAGTCTTCGAAGAATACTTCATTTAGCTCATAGTCATAGTTTTGGCCGGTGTGTACTAGAATATGTTCGATTGCTTCTGATTGATCCAGTCGGTTGATAACAGCAGACAAACGAATGATTTCTGGTCGAGTTCCTACTACTGTCATCACTTTTAATTTTTTCATTGATTAAACCTCCACATAATAAGTATCAGGATGTTCTGGATCAAATGGCTCATTTACCCACATCACTGTCACCATATCCGTTGATCCCAGATTCTCGATATTGTGCGTATAACCTACTGGAATATCAACTACTTCCAATTTTTCTCCTGAAACAAAATACTCGATTATTTCATTTGAGTCTACTTTTCTAAAACGGATTACACCTTCTCCGCTTACTACTAAGAATTTTTCATTTTTTGTATGATGCCAATGGTTTCCTTTAGTGATTCCCGGTTTGGAAATATTGACAGATACTTGCCCCCGGTCTTTTGTTCTTAAAAATTCAGTAAACGATCCTCGATTGTCTACGTTCATTTTTAGAAAATAAGAAAATTCGTCTTCTGGTAAGAAGCTTAAGTACGTACTGTACAGATTTTTTTCTACTCTTCTCGCAAGATTAGGAACACTCAAATTCGTTCGACTATTTTTGAAAGATGTAATTAGTTCTTTTAATTCGCCGACCGTTACTTCATCCGTTTCACGAACAGCACAATACCCATTTTCTGTATAAGGTTGTCCGTTCAGACAATGGAGTAGTTCCTTCACGACATCATCGATATAACAAAGCTCTATGACAGCAGACGGATCATTTACCGTAACTTCTTCGTCCCTTGCGATTTTGTAACAAAATGTGGCTACAACTGTATTATAATTTGGTTGCGACCACTTACCGTATAAGTTTGAGAAGCGATAAATATATACAGGTGCTCCTGTTTCTTTTTGGTATTTCTTTAATAGATCTTCTCCGGCTTTTTTGCTCTTGCCATAAGAATTATTAAGTTCTGCTTGGATAGAAGAGGAAATCATAACAGGACATGTATTGCCATGCTCTTTTAGTTTTTCTAGCAATTCTGAAGTAAAACCAAAATTTCCTGTCATGAATTCAGCATCGTCTTTTGGTCTGTTCACTCCAGCTAAATGAAAAACAAAGTCTGCTTTTTCACAATATTCATCCAATAAATGTACAGGCGTATCTCTATCAAAACTAAGAATGTCTGTGAATCCTTCATTTTTTAATTCAGCAACTAAATTTTTTCCAATAAAACCATTTGACCCAGTTACTAAAATATTCATTGACTTTGCCACTCTTTCAATTCTTTTCTTACATAGTCCAGTTCAAGAAGTCTTTCTTTGATTTGTTCTACAGATAAACGTTGTGTATTATCTGAATTGTATTCTCCTTCTTGTGTCAGCTCTTTGCTTCCTTCAACGAAATACTTGTCATAATTCAAATCACGTGTGTCTGCAGGGACACGGTAGAAATCACCCATATCTTGAGCAACTAAGTATTCTTCTTTTGTCAGTAGTGTTTCATAACGCTTTTCGCCATGTCGTGTTCCGATAATATGAATCTCATTGTCTACATGGAATAATTCTTTGACTGCTTGTGCTAGGTCGCCAACAGTAGAAGCTGGTGATTTTTGAACCATGATATCCCCTGCTTTTGCGTTTTGGAAAGCAAAAACAACCAATTCTACAGCTTCTTCCAAACTCATCAAAAATCTTGTCATGCCAGGATCTGTCACTGTTAATGGTTTACCACTTTTTATTTGGTCAATGAATAATGGAATAACTGATCCTCTAGAAGCCATTACATTTCCATAGCGTGTGCCACAAATCATCGTGCGTTCGTCAGTAACGGTTCTTGCTTTAGCAACAAACACTTTTTCCATCATAGCCTTGGAAATCCCCATAGCATTGATTGGATACGCAGCTTTATCAGTAGACAAGCAAATAACTTTTTGAATCCCCATTTCGATTGCTGCAGTTACGACATTATCCGTTCCCATGATATTTGTTTTTACAGCTTCCATTGGGAAAAATTCGCAAGAAGGTACTTGTTTAAGCGCTGCTGCATGGAAAACATAATCAACGCCATGCATCGCATTTTTGACACTGTTGATGTCCCGAACATCTCCAATGTAAAACTTCAATTTGTCATTATTGTATTTTTTCCGCATATCGTCTTGTTTTTTCTCGTCACGAGAAAAAATACGTATTTCTTTGATATCTGAATCTAAAAAACGTTTCATCACTGCGTTCCCAAAAGAACCAGTGCCACCTGTGATTAATAAAATTTTATCTTTAAACATGCTTTGATCACTCCTATATTAAATAGCTATCCATAATAGTCAATAATTTTTCTTTTTCATATTCTTTTTCAAAGTATCTTCTAGAATTTTCTCCTAATTTGTCTATTTCTTGAGGAGATAAATGAACAATCTGTAATAAATTATTAAATAAATCATCAGGTTCTCCTGCTTTTCCTACAAAGCCACATTTAGCTTCTTTAACAATATCTGCTACTTCACCATTTGCAGATAATAAAATAGGTTTACCACAAGCCATGCTTGACTGTAGTTTTGCAGGGATTGTCATTGAAAATATGTCGTTTTTTTGTAAACTTACAAAAGAGAAATCACTTCCTGCTAGTATTTCAGGGATTTCAGTTGCAGGGACAGGATCAACAAAATGAAACCATTCTTGTAAACTAGCACGCTTGACTTCATCCATTAGTAGCTGCTTATATCTTCCATCCCCGACTATGTTGAATCTAACGTTTAGCTGTTTTTCCTTTATTTTGTTACCAACCATTGGTAATATTTCTAGTCCTTGAGCGGTTCCGATGTTTCCAGCAAAAGTAATATTTATTTTTTTATCATATATTAATTTATCACTTTTTGTATCTGTGATATGATAAAATTCTTCAGCATATTGAGGCCAAAAATGGATCTTCTCTGAATCAATTCCTCTATTTTCTATATTTCTCTTAAAGCTACGTGAAGCAGTAAATATTTTTGTACAATTTTTGTAAATATAATCTACCATTTTATCCAACGGTTTAATGACAAGAGGATTGGTTATACCTGTAATTATTTCAAAATTTTCAGGCCATAAGTCCATTACATAAATATAACATGGTATACCAAACTTCTTTGCTATTTTTACTGCTGGCAGTGCTTGTGTCATAGGGGATACCTCGTAAATAAACACTAAATCGTATCTCTGTTTATTTAACATTTTCCAAAGTTCACCAGAGACAACAAACGAAAGATAGTTTAGCCCCATCATAAGACTGTTCTTTTTTCTAGGAATAATTGGGATTCTTTTAATCGTTATTCCTTCATAGTTTTCGTTTCTTTTTTTGTTATATCCATAACCTTCATAAAAATCTCCATGGGGATAATTAGGGATGCCAGTCAAAACTGTTATATCGTATCCTTTTTTAACCCAAGTTTTACAAATATCATTTATTCTGAATTGTTCAGGATAAAAATATTGGGAAACAACTAAAATTTTCTTTTTACTCATCTTTATATCCTATACTCTTTTTTATTGTTTCTTCGAAGTCAACTAGTCTATCCTCTCTTTCGTTAAGTGTATAAACCAGATTTCCAAATGCTTTATTGGTAAGCCTGCCGATTTTCCCAGGAAAATATCCTAACAATTTAACAAAATAGTTAAAATAGGGAAAGATGATTATTTTCTTTTTTCGGTATTTTGCTATTGTTTGTATAATATCACTTGTCCTGACATACTCGTTATTTTGCGGAAAAAAGATACCATTCTTTTCTTCGTCAATTATTTCTTTTAAATATATGCATAAATTTTCAATAAACAACATGGAACGTTGATTTTTAATAGCAGGAAAGGCAGGTAACATATCCGCTAGTTTAACTAGTTCCGGAAAGTTCCCCTTACTCCCCGGTCCATAGATCATCGGCGGACGTAAAATAGCGATACGGAAAGTATCGTCATCTAATGGTTGTAAGCCAATCTCAGCTTGCAGTTTGCTGTCACCATAGAAATTAGAAGGGTTGGGTTTGGTATCTGGTTTGATTATACGTTTTTTGTTGATATTTGTTTCTTCTCCATAAATAATGATGGAGCTCATATAAATGAATTGGCCCTTTTTTCCTGATAGATCTTGTTTATATTTTTTTGCGGTCTCAATCGCAAGGTCTCGGTTGACCGCATAATAGAGTTGCTTTGTTTCTTCGCTTACTTTCGATACATCTGCGTGCGCGATACCTGCTACATGAAAGACCGTATCATAGCCCGAAAAGTCATGTTCTCTCCACGCGTCACCTCGTACACTTAAAGTGTCGATTTGATATTCGTCTTGGAATTGTGTCATCCATTTTTTGAAGGATGTACCGATATAGCTGTTTGCACCAGTAATCAGGATTTTTTTCATTTTGCATCCCCCTTTTTCACCGAACCAGTTCCGCCTTCGACAACACCTTCGCTTTTAAAGACGGAAATTATAGTTCCAAAAAAGCATTTTAGATCCATCCATGGCGTAATATTTGCTGTGTACTGTCCATCTAAACGTGCTTTGTAGTCGATCTCTAATTCATCACGTCCACTGATTTGTGCCAGGCCTGTTAGTCCTGGACGGATATCATTTGCGTGGTACTTGTCTCGTTCTTCAATCAAATCATATTGGTTCCATAGCGCTGGACGTGGTCCGATGACTGCCATGTCCCCTTTTAATATATTAAATAATTGCGGTAGTTCATCCAGACTTGTTTTTCTAAGAAATTTTCCTACTCGTGTAATAAAAAAGTCAGGATTTGATAATAAATGAGTTGGTGTTTCTTTCGGTGTATCTACTTTCATTGTCCGAAATTTATAGATATAAAAATGGGTCTTGTTTTTTCCTACCCGTTTTTGTTTAAAGATGACTGGACCTTTTGAATCGATTTTGATAGCTAAGCATAAAATCAAAAGAATCGGTGACAATACGATGATACCAGCTAAAGATAATAAAAAATCTATTCCTCTTTTTAAACCGTCTTTATACACTTTATTCCCCCTATTTATTCGAAGCATTTGCAAAAGTGACGATATCTTTAGCCAATTGTTCATCGTCTTGTGGCAGGCTCTTGACAAAATCCATCACTTTTTGTATTGAGTAGCCTTTGATGTTTCCTACAAAGATTTTCTCATAAACTGCTTCATCATTTCTTTCCTTATCCAACAATAGTTCTTCATATAGTTTTTCCCCTGGACGGATACCTGTTTCAATGATTTCGATTTCGTCTTCGCTATACCCGCTCAATCGGATCATGTTTTTGGCTAGGTCTACAATCTTCACTGGTTCACTCATATCTAGAATAAAAATTTCGCCACCTTTTGCTAATGCGCCAGATTGAATAACTAAACGACTAGCTTCAGGAATCGTCATGAAGTATCGGGTCATACGAAAGTCTGTTACAGTGATTGGACCACCTTGAGCAATTTGTTCTCTGAATACTGGAATCACACTACCGCGAGAACCAAGGACATTCCCAAATCTGACAGCTGAGAATTTCGTACAGCCTTCTTCATTCAATCCAGTCACGATCATTTCAGCGATTCGTTTTGTTGAACCCATGACATTTGGAGGATTGTTAGCTTTATCTGTCGATACCATGACGAAGTTTTTCACTTTTGCTGCTTTAGCTGCTTCTGCTACATTTTTTGTACCGAAAATATTGTTTTTGACTGCTTCTTTTGGATTATATTCCATCAGTGGTACATGTTTATGAGCAGCTGCATGGTAGACGATATCTGGATGATATTGTTCCATGATCTCATTGATTTTCTCGCGATCTTGAATATCTGCGATGATCGGTACGATTTCTGTAGGACAATTTTGATGATGCGTGCGTAACTCACGGTCAATCAAGTAGATCGAGTTCTCCCCATGTCCTAAAAGCAATAGCTTTGCAGGATTGAATTGAATGATTTGCCGACAGATTTCTGAACCGATCGATCCTCCTGCGCCGGTGACAAGAATAACTTTGTCTGTGATCTGATCTTTGATGGATTCAATATCCAGCTTTACCTCATCTCTTCCCAGTAAATCCACTACGTCAATTGTTTTTAATTTTGATACGCTAATTTTCCCTGAAGCAAGTTCTTCTATAGAAGGCATCGTGTTGACTTTCACACGAGCGGATTCGACTAACTCGAAGATTCGTCGTAATTTTTTTCTTGATAAGGAAGGGATAGCGATCGTTACCATTTGAATGTCATATTTTTCAATTAATTCCGGAATATCTTTTAATGCACCTAATACTTTTTTTCCTGAAAGATACGTATTTCTTTTATTCGGGTCATCATCTACAAACCCGACAACGTGGATATCTTGAGCCGTTTTGGATCCAAGAAAGCTGTTGTATAAAATACGCCCGCCTTCGCCAGCACCAACGATCAAGGTATTTTTAGCAGAATCTGCTGATACGTATCTCATATTTTTTGTTTCGATGTAGATACGCCAGATCAATCGGCTACCGATGATCAATAAGAGCGAAAGCAGATAAGCAAAGATAACTAACCGTAAACTGTATCGCCGATTAATGAACAGCAGTATGAGGATACTTGAGGCAGCACTTGCAGATAGTGAACTAAAAATTGCAATTATCTCTCTTAAATTTGTATAGCGATTGATCCGAGTGAAAACTTTGAATAAACTACCATAAAATAAATAAAAACCAATCGACAAACCGATAGAGATTAAAATAAGGTCCATTGGTATAGCTACAAACGGCTTCATGAATTTAGCTGCTGCAATATTTGCAGCGATCAATAACAAACTGTCCACAACAACCAATGTGGCAATTTTTCTTCTTCTTGTTAATACAAACACCTTACACTCCCCCTAAAATAAACCAAACTTCTTCTTTTTTATCTCTTCATAGACTGGATAACTGATTTCATCCCCGTTGATCAGATCCTTTGCGACTTGTTTCATCTGTACTACTTTTTCCTTACCAAAGTCCTTGGCAATCTGCTTATAGCACTCTTTTAAGTAAAAGGTGCGCTTAGAGACCCCATGGGCATCAGAAGCAGCCATCTGCACAAGATTATGTTTGACCATCATTTTGGCTGTTTTCTGGATGTCTTTTCCAAATACACCGACATAACTTGGTGCGGTGAGTTGGGCCAAGCATCCCATATCTAGGAATGGCAGCATATGATTCGGGTCTTTACGAAAATGCGCGTTGCGTTCTGGATGGACGATCACTGGTGTCTTTCCTAGTTGTAACAACTCAAAAAAGAGCTGTTCTGCATATAACGGCACTTCCAGTGTCGGAAATTCGATTAGAAGATATGTATCATCTAAATCTGTAAATAAAATTTCATCTCGGTGGATGTCTTCGATCAGTGTTCCGGTAATACGTACTTCTTGTCCTTCCAATAACGTCAAAGGCAATTGTCTTTTCTCTAATTCTGCTTGTAACGAAGCGACTAGAGAAATGACTTGTGATTTTTCATTGCTGTATTTTCCATTATTATGATGGGGTGTGCATAAAATATGTGTGATCCCTTGTTGAATCGCTTTTTCAGCCATGGCGATACTGGCATCTATGTTTTCTGCTCCGTCATCGATTCCTGGCAGGATATGGCAATGTAGATCGATCATTTCTCTTGTCTCCTCTCTTTTTATTTCTTAATTCCCGTAGTAATAGCCAGCATCTTTGCTGTGTTCTGCCCCATTGTATACAACACCAAGGACTCGCGCTTGTACCATATCCAGCAATTCTTTTGCTTTAGTCAATGATTCTTTCCGTGACATATTTTCACGTACGACCAATAAGGTGCCATCCGTTTTGGAAGACATGATCTGTGCATCTGTTACGGCAACGACTGGCGGCATGTCGAAGATCACTACATCAAATAGTTGTCTTGCTTCTGCTAAAATCTGATCCATTCTTGGCGAACTTAGTAGTTCTGATGGATTTGGTGGTTTAGGTCCACTTGGCAGAATCGACAAATTCTCGACTGGTGTTCGTTGGATCTCATCTGCTACACTTCCTGATGAACTAAGAACGGTACTTAATCCGCTTGCGTTGTTCAACTTGAACATTTTATAGATGACGGGCTTACGTAAGTCTACATCGACTAGCAGCACCCGTTGACCAGATTTGGCAAAAACAACGGCAATGTTTGCTGCAGTGGTCGATTTCCCTTCTCCAGGTCCTGATGAAGTCACAACAATCGTTTTAATTTGCTGACCAGCTGCGGAGGCAAACTGGATATTCGTCCGAATCGTACGATATTGTTCAGCGATTGGTGAAGAGGGGTTTGTGAGTGTGACCAAACTGACTGCATGAGTTTGGGCTGCTTTTTGTTTCTGTGTTCGTGCCATTTTTCTTTCCTCCTAGACTCTTGAGCGGCTTCTGCGTGATGGCGCTGTTTTATCGTTTGTAGCTTTTGGTTGTGTCGGAGCTGGTCCTTTTTTACGGATACCAGCATTCAATTCTTTCGCTGACATTTCTGGTACAGTCCCTAAGATCGGGAAGCCCAATGTATCCGTCACATATTTTTCATCTTTTACTGTCCGGTCGAGTAATTCAAATAAGAAAGCTAGACCTACGCCTACCATCATTCCTAACACTAAGCCAATCACTAGATTCAATTTATTATTTGGCGAAACAGGTGTCGTATTGGCAACTGCACCTGAGATGATCGAGATTTTATCGACATTCATCACGTCTTTGGCGTTCTCTTGGAATACTTGTGACGTTGTATTAGCGATTTGTTGAGCCGTCACTGCATTTGTGCTTGTTGCTTGGATCGAGAACATTTGTGAATTTTGTGACTGATTGACGGAGATGGCATCTTTGATTTGTCCAGCAGTCATTTTTACATTGTCTTCTGTTTCTAAACGATCTTTGACTTCATTTAGTACTAGATCACTGACGATCATATCCTTATACGTATTGATCATTTGCAGGTTCGTATTGACATCATTGACATTTGCAGTATCTGATTGCGGCAGTGTCACGATCAATTGGGCTTGTGAGCTGTATTTTGGCGTCAAGATGAAAAACGTCACGATGCCTGAGATGGCCAAGCCAGCAAACATTGAGATGAGGATTGTTATCACGTGTTTGCGTAATGTTTCAAAAATTTCTTTCAAGCTGATTGTCTCTTCCATTTTTTCTCCACTTTCCTATTTATTCTCTAGATTCATTTGATCTTTTAATTCTTTTTTCACACGATCAAGTTCTTGATCGCTGACTTTTTGGTATGAGATATTGTCTTGCATGAAGCCTTCTCCTTGCAGCTGATCTTGCTTGATCGTACCAAATGCATCCCGATAATCTAAAGCAATCTTTTTCATTTCATCAAAGCTCATGTCTGTTTTCATATTCGACTCTAGAGCATTCAAAACGGATTGATAGTTGCTTACACCGTTCAGACTCAACACTTTTTTCGCTACACCTTCTACGATCTTTCTTTGACGTTCTTGTCTGCCGTAGTCACCATTTGGATCTTCATAACGCATACGAGAATAAGACAATGCCTGATCCCCGTTCAATGTGATTTTACCGATCGTAAAATCATAGCCATCTTGTGAGAAGGTGAGGTCATTATTGACTTCGATACCACCAACTGCATCAACGAGTTCTTTTAGACCTTTCATATTGATTGAAACATAGTGATCGATTGGGATGTCTACATATTTTTGTACGGTATCCATCGCCATGGCAGCTCCGCCGAATGCGTAAGCGTGGTTGATCTTGTCTTTTGTGTCATGTCCAACGATGTCGACATACGTATCACGAGGAATGCTGACAATCGTTGTCTGTTTGTCTTCAGGACTGACTGTGGCAACCATCATCGTATCTGATCGTCCTTGATCGACCCGACCTAAATCTCCCGTATCAATCCCCATCAATAGAACAGAGAAAGATTCTTGTTTGTCCAGATCAACTGGTTTTGTTCGTTCTCCTTGGGTTCGTTCCACTGATTCGTAAGTTTTTTCAATAGAATGTGAGAGATCTAGATATAATTTTGCTCCTACTCCTACGATTGCTAATACTAATACGACAAGAATTGCTAAAATAATTAGAAATATCTTTTTCCCTCTTGATCTTCTTCTTCGTTTTGCCATAGTTTCCTCCGTTTGCTAGCCTTGCTTGAATTCTCGCTTATTAATAGCTCGTATTGCTATAGCCCATTTGCTGAGCGACTGTTTCTGCTTTTGACGCGTATGCGGCTCTTATTTTTTCATTCCGGATCTGTTCGATGAGACTGAGTGCGGTCAAATATTGATCGTAAGTAGCAGTAGTTGTTACTTGACCGTCTTTCAGCATCGTATCGAATAGCTGATCTAGTTGCGTGACTTGTGCAATTTGGGTATCAGCGAATCCTAGATATTGCATAACGACCGTTTTCCAAGCACTATCCTTAAAAAAGCTCATATTTTCACGTACATGGGCGACATCTGCACTTGCCAACTTTTCTTTGATGATGACATCATCCACAGCTTGCTGCCAGTTTGATACGTTTTTAGTAAATAATTTATTGACAGCCGTTTGGATCTTCAGTTTTGATTCTGCATCCTCTAACTGTGTTAAGACTGCTTTCTTTTCTTCTTGGATCGCAGCAGCTTCTTTAGGTAATTCTGATTCCTTGATGTCATAATCATCTGCTGAAAGTTTGATAGAAGATAGTTTATGTGACAAATTTGAAACTGTTTCTTCTGTTATTTCAGGATTTAGGAAAATTTTTTCTTTTGTACTGTACAGCTTATCTACTTCTTTTGATAAAGAGGTCACGGTGTCTTTTTGATTGGTGATGGCAGATTCTGCGTAATTGATCCGTTGATGATGTTGCCGCTGATTATTGAGATGGTATCCAAACAAGCAAATCACAATAGCGCCTGTGCCTACCGCCACAGTAGCCAATAACTTGACGAACGGCTTTTCCATAGATTCACTCCTAAATATTGATGATAGATAAATAAAGATGTGATTCATTCACATCAGAATGAGCGCTTTTTATTTTAAAAGCATAATTAAACTAATATATTCATAGAAATATTTATAAACAGGTTTTCCATATATAATCATACCACAAACAGTTTTCTTGACTAGGGAAATTCCTAATTTAAAAGTAAATAAAACAGTAACAAGATTATTATTAATCTTTTTCATTTTTATTTCCTCACTTTTCATGAGCGTTTTGAAAATTCTAGCAAAGAATAAAATAACAAAAATTATTAAAATAGAATTAATAACAGCTTTTATATTTATAACAAAAAAACAGAGACACAGCACGTTTCGTGCATGCTCTCTGTTTTTCAAACAAAAGACTATTTTGTGATGATTTGATCCAAGCTTGCTAATGACAAAGCCATGGCAGCTATTTGACTAAGTTGTGTTAGTCGGTTCTTACGTACTGCTGGTTCATCAGCCATGACCATCGTTTGATCAAAATAATTTTCGATCAGTGGACGAAGAGCGACAAGCTGGTCGTAGTTTTCGTGGATCGTTTGGTCAGCAAAACTTGCTTTCATTGCTTCTACTGCTTTGTGTAATTCTTTCTCTGCGTCGTTTTCGAACAGCTCAGGGTCTACTTCTGATTGTTTTTCAAGCTGCGCTTTTTTCGCTAAGTTCACGACACGTGTCAATGCTTCCATTGAAGGTTTGAAGTCTTCATCTGCAAGATGTTGTTTGAACAATTGTGCTGCTGCAAATACTTTTGTCAGATCTTTTTGTTCCGCATTCAAAACAGCATCGATGACATCATGACGGATGTTCTTCGTGGTCAATAATTGGCGCAGACGACCCTTGATAAAGTCGATCACTTGTTGTTGCCCTTCTGATAAACCAATGCCGAAACGATCCGTATCTTTACTGATAACATCACTAATCGTTTCTTGCAGAACAGACAAAGGAAAGGCCCATTTTTTCGATTCGATGATCCGAACGACACCGTATGCTTGGCGACGTAAGGCATAAGGATCGTTTGACCCGCTTGGAATCATCCCAACTGCAAAGAAAGAAAAGATGCTATCTAATTTATCTGCAATCGCTAAAACAGAACCTACTGTAGACTGAGGTAGCTCTCCTTCACTGGATATAGGCATGTAATGCTCACGAATCGCTGTCGCTACAGCTGGTTTCTCGCCTTTCAGCAGAGCATATTTTTCGCCCATGATCCCTTGTAGTTCAGGAAATTCCCCTACCATGTTGGTTACTAGATCAAATTTATAGATTTCAGCAGCTCGTTGCAGATCCATCAATTCTTCCTCAGATAGTCCTACTTGTTCGCCAATGATACGGGCAATGACTTGTACCCGCTGCATTTTCTCATAGATACTACCGATTTTTTCATGGAAAGTAACAGTTTTTAGTTTTTCAACGTATTGGTCGATTGAAGCTTTCTTGTCTTCATTATAAAAGAATTCCGCATCTTCTAAACGAGCAGTCAATACTTTTTGATTGCCTCGAACCACATTTTCCAATTTTACCCGATCGCCATTACGAGCAGAAATAAAATGAGGAAGCAGCATACCTTGATCATTCCGTACTTCGAAATAACGTTGATGTTCTTTCATAGAAGTGACTAGTACTTCTTCAGGAACAGAAAGATATTTTTCTTCGAAGTCGCCAGAAAAGACAGTTGGATATTCGACTAAATTGTTGACTTCTTCTAGTAAATCTTCGTCTAGATCAATAACCCAGTGATTTTTTTCTGCTAATTCGTTTGCTTGTGTAACGATCATTTCTTGTCTTTTTTGCGGAGACGCAATGACGAATTGTTCATTCAATTTTTCTTCATATTCTTTTGCATGCGCAAATGTCACATCTTCGCCTAAGAAACGATGACCTCGAGAGGCTCTGCCTGTTTTGACATCCAAGATTTCGAATGGGATTACTTCATCATCTAACAATGCCACGATCCAGTGAATAGGGCGGATATATTCAAAATCGTATTCTGCCCAATGCATCGTTACAGGGAAAGTCAGGCTTTTAATGACATCTGCTAAACCTGTCAATACTTCTTTGGATTCCTTACCATGAGTGTATTTCGTTACATAGACATATTCCACACCTTTTAATTCTCTAAAAGTGATAGCGTGTGTCGTCAGACCTTGTCCGCGGACAAATCCTTCCGCTGCTTTCGTCCAGTTTCCATCTGCGTCCAAAGCAATTTTTTTGGCTGGTCCTTTGACTTCTTCTTCACTGTCCGCTTGTCGTTCTGGAATGTTTGTTACTTTGATTGCTAAACGGCGCGGTGTGGAAAATGTTTCGATCGTATCATAAGTCAATTGGTTTTCATCTAAAAATTTTGCTGTTTTTTCTTCTAATTGTTTCATGCTTGGTGTGACAACATGGGCAGGCATTTCTTCCAGCCCGATTTCAAGTAATAAGTCTTTTGCCATCTTATTCAGCCTCCTTCACGGTTTCTGGATTTGCTGTGTTTTTATTCAACAAAGGGAATCCTAATTTTTCGCGTTCTGCCACAAAGATTTTGGCTACAGCACGAGCCATGTTGCGGATACGGGAAAGATAACCGGCACGCTCTGTTACGGATACTGCACCGCGAGCATCTAATAAATTGAATGTATGGCTGCATTTCAAAATATAATCATACGCTGGATGAACAAGATTTTCATCGATACAGCGTTTAGCTTCTTTTTCAAAACGATCAAAGTTGCTTAGTAGCAAGTCTTGGTCGCTTACTTCAAAAGAATATTTGGAATGTTCATATTCTGGTTGTTTGAAGATCTCGCCATATTTCACGCCATCAGCCCATTCTAAATCATAGACACTTTCAACTTCTTGGATATAAGAAGCAAGACGTTCTAGTCCATAAGTGATCTCAGAAGTGACTGGTTTACAAGGCAGTCCACCAACTTGCTGGAAGTACGTGAATTGTGTGATTTCCATTCCGTCAAGCCATACTTCCCAACCCACACCGGCACAGCCCATGGATGGGTTCTCCCAGTTGTCTTCAACAAAACGGATGTCGTGTTCTAATGGATCGATTCCTAAAAGGCGCAAGCTTTCTAAATAAAGCTCTTGGATATTCTCAGGTGAAGGTTTCATCACGACTTGGAATTGATGATGCTGATACAAACGGTTTGGGTTTTCACCATAACGTCCATCAGCTGGTCGGCGAGATGGTTCTACGTAAGCAGCATTCCATGGTTCTGGTCCGATTGCCCGTAAAAAGGTATATGGGCTCATCGTACCTGCTCCTTTTTCTGTGTCATACGCTTGCATCAGCATGCAGCCGTTTGATGACCAAAATTTTTGTAATGTTAAAATCATATCTTGGACGGTCAATTTTTTACTCATCTGTTTTGCCCCTTTCAATTTTAAAGCGTTGCTGTCAAATAAGAATACAGGAAAGAAAACGACAAAAAATCCCTATGTCTGATTACAGACATAGGGACGAATAATTCGCGGTTCCACCCTACTTCCGAATAAAGATTCGGCAGCTTCATTTATCGTACTCGCAAGTGCCTCTTCAAAAATCGTTTGGGTCCGGCTCCCACTCTCCCGAACTCGCTAAACCACGTGTTTTTTACTGATCTTGGTCAATGTACGTATTCATTTTGCAGTTTTCTTGTTTCTATAATAGATCCTCTCAGTGAACGATCTATTTGATCTACGGTTAATAATAGACGGAACTCCCTGTGTTTGTCAAATGGTTTTGATTTTTTGTTGTATGTTTCATTTACTATTCTTCTTTTTTAGGTAGATCTTTTTCAGACATGTCTTTCTCTGGCGTCTTTAATACGTGTGCCCAAGACTTCATTTGATCGATGAACTTTTTGCTTTTCAAATGGATACCGACATATTCATCATACAGCTGGTCGATGAGTTCACGGATTGCTTGTTTGGTTTCTTCTTTCAGATGGATTCCACTGATCTTATCATAAGAAATAGCTGAAAACATCCGAACGAAATAAACAGCTCGAGGATCTGCATGATAACGGTGATCGTCCATCGACCAATGTCTTTCGCATATCACACCACCATATTTGGAAGAATAGTCAAACTTCCCTTTTGTTTCCCCACATACGACGCAGTGCGTCCAGATCGGCGCGATCCCGAAGCGTTGCAGTATTTGGACTTCAAAAATATTCGTGATGATTTCTGCATCATCTCCTTGGTCCATCCGTTGCAGTGCTTGTTGCGTAAACTGGAACAAATGCGGGTCGTACTGATGATCTTCGATTGCCGCATCTACTAGATTCAATAAATATGTGCCATAGCCGCTCAAAAAGATGTCTTCTTGGATGTGTCGAAACGCATGGACATCTTTGACACTGCTTAAAAATGACAGACCTTCACTTCGAAAATTCCCGATATAAACTGCTTCAGTAAAAGGGAGCAAAGCCGGAGCTAAGGGCTGATTTTGCCGATGGATCCCTTTGATATAAAACATCATTTTGCCAGAAGATTCCGTAAAGATTTTGACTAATTTATCTTTTTCTTTGTAATTACGGCTAGATAAAATCAAGCCTTTTGATTCTGCAAGCTGGCTCATATTCTCCCTCCTAAAAAATAAATCTGGAAAAGCAGATTCTGCCGATCCAGATCATTTATGTTGCGATCTTCCGCAGCTTTTCTCAACACGCGGATTTTTATCCAGTTTATTTCTATACCTAATTTACAAGAAGCTCAGAATATCAGTATTCGTCTTTTCGGTAGCCGAAGTCTTGCAGATAGACTTTTTTGTCTCGCCAGTCTTTTTGAACTTTGACCCAAAGTTCTAGAAAGACTTTGTCTCCTAAAAGATTTTCGATATCTTTTCTTGCTTTCGTTCCTACTTGCTTCAGCATTTTTCCGCCTTTACCGATAATGATCCCTTTTTGGCTATCTCTTTCGACGATGATCGTAGCCTGGATATGGATTTTATCATTCTCGTTTCGCTTCATCGAATCAACAACGACTGCGACAGAATGAGGCACTTCGTCTCGTGTTAAAAACAAGACTTTCTCACGGATCAATTCAGAAACGATGAAGTATTCAGGATGATCAGTCACTTGATCATCTGGAAAATATTGTGGGCCCTCTGGCATTTCACTGACTAATACATCCATCAAACGTTCGACGTTGTTTCCTTCTGTAGCAGAAATTGGAATCACTTGTGCAAAGGGCATCTGCGTTGAATAATCTTCGATGATTCCCAACAACTCGTCTGGATGGATTTTATCGATTTTATTGATAATCAGATAAACAGGAGAATGCACGTTTTTTAGACGTTCAATAATAAAATCGTCTCCCCGGCCGCGTTTTTGATCAGCGCTGATCATAAATAAGACCGCGTCCACTTCTTTCAACGCACTGTAAGCTGCTTCTACCATAAAATCTCCTAAACGATGCTTTGGTTTATGGATTCCTGGTGTGTCAATAAAAATCAACTGAGCTTCTGGTGTAGTATATACTCCTTGGATTTTATTTCTAGTTGTCTGCGCCTTATCACTCATGATGGCAATTTTTTGACCCACGATTCGATTCAATAATGTGGATTTTCCTACATTCGGGCGGCCGACGATTGCGACAAACCCTGATTTATGTTCTGGCATATACGTTCTCCTTTTTAATTAAACAACAAATGATATATTTTAGGGACAAATAAAATCAACCCAACGATGACGGCAAAACAAGCGGTCACTAAAACTGCTCCAGCTGCCATATCTTTGATTTTTTTCCCAATCGGATGAAAATGAAAATCCGTAAACATGTCTACGACATTTTCAAAAACAGTATTGATGATCTCTACTATCCATACGAGAAAAACAGCTAAAAGCAGCCATAACCATTCTATCCGATCAAGTTGGAAAATCACGCCCATAAACAAAGCGAGGATTCCGAACGCAACATGTTTCCTCATGTTGCGTTCTTCCTCAAAAACAGTTTTGACTCCTTGGACGGCAAATTCCACGGACATCAGGAAATGTTTGTTTTTCTCTACGTTTTTATCTTTTAAGTCCATAGGCATCTAAGATCTCTTTCTGTAAACCAAACATTTCTTTCTCATCCTCTGGTGTCATATGGTCATACCCGTTGATATGCAAGAATCCATGAACCGCTAAAAAGCCAAGTTCCCGATCATACGAATGGCCGTAAGCTTCTGCTTGCTCTGCAGCACGTTCAGTAGAGATCATGATGTCTCCCAGTACACGAGGCAATGGATTCTCTCCATCTTCAAAAATCACTGGGATTTCGTCTTCACCCTCTTCTTCCAAGGCAAAACTGATGACGTCTGTCGGTGCATCTTTTCCACGGTAATCACGATTGATTACTTGGATCGCTGCGTTGTCCATGAAAGTAACAGACATTTCTGTTTCTTCTGGCAACTCTAAATATGATGCTGCAAATTGCAACAAGTCGTCGATTTCTTTCATTTTCTCTTCTGAGACTTGGTTTGTTTCATCCATGAAGGTAATATCCATTATACATCGCTTCTTTCTATTCTTCTTTCTATTCTTCTTGCTATTCTTCTTGTTCTTCTTTTATCTTCTCAACTTCCGATTTCATTTTAGGATATTTGATCCGAGAATGGAAGGTACTGCTTAAACCGCTGATCAATGATTTTTCTACTTTACGGATTTCTTTTAACGTCAATCCACTGTCGTCCAATTGTCCATCGGAAATACGCTCTTCTATAAGATTATGGACAAAACTTTCGATTTTTTCGCTCGTTGGATGGTCCATTGCCCGTACTGCCGCTTCACAACTGTCAGCTATATTGACGATTCCTGCTTCACGGCTTTGAGGTTTTGGTCCAGGATAACGGAATTGCTCTTCCGTGACTTCCGGGTTGCGTTCCTTTGCCTTAACGTAGAAATAACGCATCAGCGTGGTTCCATGATGCTGTCTGCAAATATCGATCACCATTTGCGGCATATTATAATCTTCCAATATTTTGGCACCATCTGTCACATGTCCAAAGATAATATGTTTACTGTCTTCTGGCAATAAGAAATTGTGCGGATTTTCCGCTCCTGAAGGCAAGTTCTCAACGAAAAAACTGGCGTGTTTGATCTTGCCGATATCATGATAATAGCAAGCTACTCGAGTTAGTAAAGAACGTCCACCGATTTCTGCTACAGCATTAGCACTTAGATTGGCTACCATCATGCTATGGTGATACGTACCTGGTGCTTCTTCCAGCAACTGTTTCAATAAAGGATGATTAGGATTGCTGAGTTCATTTAATACGATCACACTATCATCATTGACCATCAATTCAATATAGGGGTGCAGACCTATCGTCAGCAAGAATGAGAACAATGCACCTGTGAATCCGCAGACTAGCGTTAACCAAGTCGTTGCATCCCCAAAGCTCATTCCTTGGTAGATAATCAAAATGACATCCATCATCACAGGGAAAATAATGACCCACATAGCAGCGGATAACCCTTGTTCTGAGATCCGTTTGCGTCTGACGATCGTTGCCATGAGACCAGAAAATACATAGGACATCAAAATAACTGTCAGAAAGTTCGTGCCAATCGAATCATAAAAAATGAAAAGTGCGGATACTGCTTGGAAAATACCAGCCATGATCCCTGCTCTTCGATTCAAGAAAAAGCTTAAAACAAGTGGAGCAAAAGCCGCGGGGTAAAACAGCGGAATATAAGCAGCTTGTTCTGTTTGGAAGAGTTGGAAAAATTTCATTAGTACTACGCTGACTGACATTGCTGTCACGTAGAAAAGTACGTATTTTGTTCTTTCTCCTGCATTTTGAAATTGAAGTGAATTATAAATCAGTACACCGATTTGAAGCAAAACAGCTAAAACCATGGCAATGAGTGGGAAAATCGAAGTCGTTTGATTCGTCAATCCTAGTAATTCCAATTTTTTCATCGCTGAAGCATCAATTTGATTTCCTTCGCGAACAATGATTTCTCCTTGGAAGATCATCACTGGTTGTACAGCTTCTCGTGCAGATTGTTTTAATTCTTCTGTCTTTTTCTCATTCAATACATCATTGACTACAATGCCTTGATCCACTAAGTAGCGGATCATTTGTTGCTGCTCTGTTGTGACATTCAAATACTGAATCTGATCTTCTGCTTCTTGTTTAAAAGCTTCCAATTCGCTTTCACGAACTTGTTTACTCATCTGTTCGTCAATGAGCTTCAAACTTTCATCCCTAACCGTGTGAATTTCCGTTTCAGTCATTTCAAATATCGTCGAATAAAAATTGTTCGGCAGTTTTTGGTAAAACGCAACGTTTTCTGCATTCACGTTTTCAAAATTTTTCTTCAGTGTAGCAATCCGCTCTTCTGTAGTAGGTTTCGGGATATTTTCATCTTCCTTCGCCTTATCTACCTTGTCATTATAAGATTTGTTGATGGTATCATTCGTCTTATCGATCAATTCGAATAATTGCTTGATCCGATTGTTCTGGTCATCTGCCAGATCTTTTTGATAAGTATATTCTGGAGTCACTGCTTCTGCTGCCAGTTTTCTTCTTTGTTCGGTTTCTTCCGTGTTCTCGATCGTTTTATTCGCACGGATACTCTCTTCTGCTACTTGGCCTTCTCTAAAATCATTGGCCTTTTGTTTGACACTACTAAATGTAACGCCGCAGACAATGATAAAAAACAAGAACAGAAGGAAAGGCAATGCTGCCTTTCCGAGTTTTTCTTGTAGTTTCTGCAGTGTTTTATTCAACATGTGCTTATCCTCCTAAGCAAAGCTTATTCTTGATGAAGATCTGCCTTTTCATAAGCTTTGATGATTTCGGCAACTACAGGGTGCCGAACAACGTCACTTGCTTCAAAATTAACAAAATCGATTTTTTTGATTTGCTTTAGTGTTCGTTCTGCATGAACAAGACCACTTGTCGTCCCTCGAGGCAAGTCTATCTGACTTGTATCCCCATTGACAATCATTTTTGATTGATAACCGAGACGGGTCAAGAACATTTTCATCTGAGCGACTGTCGTGTTTTGTGCTTCGTCCAAGATAACGAATGCATCATCCAATGTCCGCCCCCGCATGTAAGCTAATGGTGCGATTTCGATTACGCCTCGTTCCATCAATCGGTTCGTATGATCCAATCCAAAAATTTGGTATAAAGCATCATAAACAGGCCGCAGATAAGGATCCACTTTTTCTTTCAGATCCCCTGGTAGAAAGCCTAGGTTTTCCCCTGCCTCTACAGCGGGCCGCGTCAAAATGATTTTTTGCACTTCGCCTTTTTTTAAGGCAGCAATTGCTAATACTACGGCAAGAAACGTTTTCCCTGTTCCGGCTGGCCCTACACCAAATACGATGTCATGTTTGGCTACCGATTCAACGTATTTCTTTTGACCGCTGTTTTTTACCCGTATAGGTTTTCCATTACGGTCTTTGACGATCTCTTCCTCATACATCTCAACAAAATAATCTAATGTACCTTTTTGCCCCATTTTCAATGCCGTCACAACATCGGGCGTACTTACGTGGATTCCTCGTTTGATCAATTCCTGTAATGTCCGAATGACTGAGGCAGCCAAGGAAATCTGGGATTGTTCACCAATGATCTGAATGATTTCTCCACGTGTATGGATGGTTGTTTCCGTTGTTTCCTCGATCAGTTTTATATGCTTGTCGTGTGCACCTAAAAGCATGCTGACATCATCAGCAGCTGTCAATCTAATCTCTAAAGAACTAGACTCTTCCGTCAAAAATAGACATCCCCTTTTTTTCGATTCATTCTTTCCTATTTTACCATACTCAGAAGAAACTATATAGCAAATAAGAAAAGGTTGTAAAAGAGGCTCTTAACCATACGTACCAAGAAACGTTAAAAAATAGCCGTTTCCATTCGCTAAAGGTCTCGTTTTGATAAAAAGAAGCTGAGAATGTAAGTTATATGAAAGTGGAGAACAAAATATTCCGTTTCATTCAGCAGGTATTCTCTAGGTATTTTTCTTGTTTCAAAAAAAGAAAACAAAATAGTTAAAATATTCTTGCATTTCAAAAAAAACAGGTGTATTATTACGTCAACAAATAAACATACAGCAAAGCGTCGAGGAAAACAGTAGGCTATTCAACGATTTATTCCCAGTGAGTCATGTAAGTGAGAAATGACAATAAATCGAATAGACGAACATCATTTCCGAGTCAATGTCGAAAACGTAGATCATTGTGGCTGCCTCCATTATCAGGCTAGCGGATAACTTTAGCAAAAAGCGTCCGTGAATGAAGAAGCTTTTTTAAGCGAAAAAAGGTGGTACCGTTCTAGAATCTAGAGCCCTTTTCCCAAGTGGAAAAGGGCTCTTTTTTATATTTTAAGGTGGTGGTTTTCATGGAATCTGATATTAGTGGCATTACTAATTGCTGCAACGTTTATATCGTCAATCAAAATGATAATTATTGGAGGAAAAATTTATGGAAGAAACAAAAACTTATTCATGGAAACAACTATTGATGGTCAGTTCACTTATCTTCGGGATGTTCTTCGGGTCAGGTAATCTAATCTTTCCTGTCCACTTAGGTCAAATGGCTGGCGCAAACTGGGTCAGTGCTGGCGTAGGATTTGCCATCTCAGGCGCTCTTTTCCCATTACTAGCTATCTTAGCTGTAGTAGTGACAAAAAGTGATGGTCTGTATGACTTAGCTAAACCTGTTGGAAAATGGTATGCTGCCTTGTTCTTAATCCTTGTTCATTTGACGATCGGACCATTTTTCGGTACACCACGGACAGCTGCTACTGCTTTTGAAATGGCTGCTAAACCATTTTTGTCTGAAAAATATAATTCATTAGGTATGTTTTTATTCTCTGCTCTTTTCTTTTTACTTGCTTATTTCCTTACTGTCCATCCCACACGGTTGGTCAAATACGTCGGAAAGTATCTAAACTCCTTGTTTCTTGCATTATTAGCAATCATTTTTGTCGTTTCTTTATTCCACCCAATGGGAAATCTAAATCAATCTGCTGCAGATACTTACCAAACAAACGCTTTAACAAATGGTGTCCTAGAAGGTTATAACACGGTTGATGCAGTAGCTTTGCTTGCCTTAAGTGTCACTTTTGTCCATGCAGTCCGTGACCTTGGTTTCAAAGATAAAAAAGTCACAGAATTAACAGCAAAAGCTGGTAGCCTGAGCGTTGCGCTAGAAGTCATGATCTATTTTGGTCTTGTTCTTCTCGGTGCGATGAGTTTGAATAAGATGTCTTTATCAGAAAATGGCGGAACTGCACTTTCTCAAATCACTAATTTTTATTTAGGTAACTTCGGCGCTAGCTTCTTAGGAGTGATGGTCACATTAGGTGTCTTCACTACCGCTATGGGACTCGTTGTTTCTTTTGCACAAGATTTCCATAAACTGTTCCCTAAAGTCAGTTATATGACATGGCTGCGGTTAACGACTTTTGTCTCTTTTGTCGTTGCAAATGCTGGTTTGGACAATATCATCCAATGGTCTTTACCAGTATTGATGCTTTTGTATCCATTGTCGCTTGCGTTGATCTTGCTTTCCTTAACAGCAAAATTTTTCCAAAAGACACCATTTGTCTATCAAGTAACGATGTTGTTTGCTGCTGTTCCCGCCGTATTGGATATGCTGGCAAATTCGCCTGCTTTAGTGAGTCAACAAAGAGTTGTAGCAAGCATGCTCGAATTTTATCATCATCACGTTCCTTTTGCTGCATTAGGACTTGGTTGGATGGTCCCAACGTTACTTGGTTACGCTGGCAGCTTACTCTTCTATTACGCCTATCGCCTATCAGGGCACAAACAAGAAGCGAATGAACTACCAGAAGAATAACCAGATCAAACACAATTTAACATAAGAAATATTAAACAGGAAAAAACCAGCTAGATGAAAGAATCCTATTCTTTCGTCTAGCTATTTTTTAGATTTCTTTTTTACGAGCACAAAAAAACTGCGGACAATGATTGTCCGCAGTTTAAATGATAAAATTAAGATTGTAATAGTTCTTTCACAATGGCATTTACTTGGTTTCCATCTGCTTTTCCTTTGACTTTAGGCATGATCGCACCCATGACTTTGCCAAATTCTTTCATTGATGAAGCACCAGTTTGTGTGATTGCTTCTTGAACAAGTTGTCGAATTTCTTCGTCGGAAAGTTGTTCCGGCATGTATTTTTCGACTATCACAATTTCACTTTTTACTTTTTCAGCTAAATCGTCACGTCCTGCTTCTTCAAACTCATGCAAAGAATCACGTCGCTGTTTCATTTCGCGAGACAACACCGTTAATTCTTCTTCTTCTGTCAAGTCGTGACCTTCTTTAATCTGCTCGTTTTGTATAGATGACTTGATCATTCGGATGACTTGTAAAGATTCCTTATCTTTCGCTTTCATCGCTGTTTTCATGTCATCGTTTAATCTACTTAGTAGTGACACACTACCAACTCCAATTCATCACAGAACTAGAATTTTTTGCGTTTTCTAGCTGCTTCAGATTTTTTCTTGCGTCTTACACTTGGTTTTTCGTAGAATTCACGTTTACGAGATTCTTGTAAAGTACCCGCTTTTGACACGGAACGTTTGAAGCGACGAAGAGCATCGTCAAGTGATTCGTTTTTGCGAACGACTGTTTTTGACATGTTAATTCCCTCCCTCCGAGCTTAAAAAGTAACCGTAATTGTTATTGAAATATATCTCAAAAAACAAGACTGTCCTGTAAATATTATATCTAATGCTGTTTTGACCGTCAAGGAAATCTTGCTTTTTTTTAAAATTATCAAATGTTATTTTATTTAAATCCTTATTGACAATTTACACATCTTCCGAAAATCTCGAATCTATGCCCTTCGATCGTACATCCACCGAGCTGTTCTTCGAAATAATTCATTGGACACATATGGATTTCTTTCGTTGTTCCGCACACCGTACAGATAAAGTGATGGTGATGGCCGATTTCCCCTTGACAGCAATGAAAACGAAACTTCATCTCTCCATTTAAATCGGTTTCTTCCAGTAAATCGATTTCTGCAAAATCATGGAGATTTCGATAAATCGTATCGTAACTTACTCCTTTGAATTCCTGATTCATATAGTCAAAAACTTCTTTAGCGGATACGTAGCGATTGCGCTTCACTAAATAAGTTAACAATGCTTCTCTTTTTTTAGTATATTTAAAACCGTTATTTTTCAATGTTTCTAGTGATTGTTCGATCAATGTCTGTTTTTTCATGACTTATCCCTCCAAATCAAAATGATTACGAAGTACACATTCTAGAGTATGGTATAATAAACATAAAAAAAATGCAAGTGAGGTTTTATCCATGTCTTCCGATTCTACAGAAATCGTTACTTTTTTTGTCATCTCCGACTCTGCTGGAGAAACTGCGACAAAATTAGCACAAGCCACTATGGCCCAATATCCTAGCGTTGAGTTCAATTTATTCCGCAGAACATTTGTGACAGATGAGAAAACATTGATGCAGGCACTGCAAGATGCACTAAAAGAAAAAGCCCTTGTCCTACACACATTGATCAATCAAGAATTGATCGAGATGACGCGTTCTTTTTGTGAAGAACATCAATTATTTAGTTTTGATGTGATGACTCCGCCGATATCAGAAATCGAGCGCTTAACTGGTATCAAGCCCATTCGGCAACCTGGCGCCCTTCATTTATTGAATGAGAACTATTTCAAACGGATCAAAGCAATGGAATTTGCTGTAAAATACGATGACGGGAAAGATCCGCGTGGGTTTCTAGAAGCAGATGTCGTTTTGCTAGGCGTATCCCGAACTTCCAAAACGCCTTTGAGCTTGTTTTTAGCTAACAAAAATTTAAAAGTTGCCAATCTTCCTTTGATCCCACAAGCACATATTCCCAAACAGCTTTGGGAGATCGATCCTAAAAAAATCGTGGGACTGACGAATAACCCAGATATTTTAAACAATATCCGTAAAGAACGGATGCGCTCTTACGGATTAAATCCTGATACTGCTTATTCCGATATCGAAAAAATACGAGCTGAACTCGATTTTGCAAATGATCTTTATGAAAAACTGGGCTGCGTAGTAATCAATGTCGCTTCTTTATCTATTGAAGAAACAGCTTCGCTTATTTTGAATGCTTTAGACCTAGAAGACCATAGTTATTATGGAACTGAAACCATCGAAGAAACAGACTAACAATTTTTCTTTAAAAAAACTGGACTGTGTCAGCGAAGAAGATTCGTTGACACAGTCCAGTTTGTCTCTATTTGCACCTATCGTTATTGATGTTCCACATGTTTGAGTGTCTGGTTCAAAATATCCAGTACGTGAGAATCATCAAGACTATACAAAATCGCTTTTCCCTCACGATGGGACTTGACGACATGGTTTTCTCTTAATAAACGCAGTTGATGCGATACAGCAGATTGTTCCATTTCCACTGCTTGGGTGATTGCTGTCACATTTTGTTCCCCGTCTTTCAGATACAGCAGAATTTTGAGACGAGTGGGGTCACTCAACATTTTGAATAGTTGGCTGACTTTCTCTACTTTTGTTTTTTGCGTGTCTGGCAATCCATTCACCTCCAACTTGAAAAAAGACTGACTTCTAAAGTTTACCACTTTTTCCATCAGTCTCAAGTTTTTTTATTCTTCTGTCATCTTTTGGATAATCGCTTCATAAGCGGCTACTTTTTCAGCTGCGTCTTCTGAAGAGTTTCCTTTTACACCGATATAAAACTTGATTTTCGGCTCAGTTCCTGAAGGACGGATAGCGATCCAGCCATTTTCTTCCAGCGTATACTTCAATACATCAGATGGCGGTGTCGTTAGTTTTTCTACATTTCCTTCACGGTTTGTTCTCGTCAACTCTTTGAAGTCTTCTGTTTGGATGACTTTTGCTCCGGCAAATTCTGTTGGTGCTTCTTCACGGAATTTTTCCATCAAAGCAGAGATTTTCGCAGAACCTTCTTGTCCGCTCATTGTCACAGAAATCGTTTTTTCTGCGTAGTAGCCATAGGTTTCAAAAATCGTTTGCAAGCCGTCATACAACGTTTTGCCTTGTTTTTTATAGTAAGCTGCTACTTCTGCTAATAAGAGCAATGCTTGGATCGCGTCTTTGTCGCGAACGAAAGGTTTAACTAAATAACCGTAACTTTCTTCGAATCCGAACATAAAAGTATGGGAATGATCTTCTTCGAATTGTTGAATTTTTTCAGCAATGAATTTGAATCCTGTCAATACATTGAACATGGTAGCCCCATAGTGTTCCGCAATTGCTGTAGGCAATTCGCTAGAAACGATCGATTTCAATACCGCTGCGTTTTCAGGTAAAGTGCCTCGCGATTGGTGTGCTTCCAAAATATATTGAGCAAACAGTGCTCCGATTTGGTTTCCGGTCAATACTTCATAGGAGCCATTTGGCAAACGAACGGCTGCACCTAAACGGTCTGCATCAGGATCTGTTGCAATCAGCAAATCAGCGCCTTCTTTCTCGCCAAGTCGTATCGCATACTCAAAAGCAGAGTGTTCTTCTGGATTTGGTGATTTGACTGTAGTGAAATCTGGGTCTGCGACAGCTTGTTCTGGAACTAGTACGAATTGTTCGAATCCAGCTTGTTTCAACGCACGTTCGCCTAACATTTTTCCTGTTCCGTGAAGTGGTGTGTACACAAGTTTCAAATCTTTCCCCATTGTTTCCACCAATTCATGATCAATCGTTACTGCTTTGATTTCTTCTAGATAAGCGGCATCCACTTCTTCTCCGATGATCGTGATCAATCCGCTATGTTCAGCTTCTTCGTCAGATAATACTTCAACTTTTAACGGATTGCTGACTTCACGGACATATTTCGTCAATGCATCTGCGTCTGCAGGAGGCATTTGTCCCCCATCTTCTCCATAGACTTTATATCCGTTGTAAGCTGCTGGATTGTGGGATGCAGTTACCATGATTCCCGCAAACGTCTTCAAATGACGGACTGCAAAAGAAAGCTCTGGTGTTGGACGTAGACTTTCGAATACATAAGATGGGATATTGTGATGTGCTAATGTTTTGGCTGCTTCCATGGCAAATTCTGGTGATTGATGGCGTGAGTCATAAGCGATAGCGACACCTCGGCGTTTTGTTTCTTCGCCTTGTGTATCCATGAAACGTGCAAGTCCTTCTGTTGCTTGTCTTACCGTATAGATGTTCATTCGATTGATCCCAGGTCCTAAGATTCCCCGCATGCCTGCAGTACCGAATTCCAACGGTGCATAAAAAGCATCTTCAAGTTTTTCAGGATCTTCACCCAGATCATTTAATTGTTTTTTTAAGTTTTCTTCTAAATTTTCTTCATGTACCCATTGTTCATACACTTGTTCCCAAGACATGAAAATAACACCTCTTTCTGAAATATGGTTCTTAATAAGTATAGCATTCACTTATTAGATATGAAAGTATGAGGACCAAAAAACGCTTAAATCAAGAAAAGATTCTTTTATCAAGCACGGTTACAAGTATTCGCATAAATCGGATTCAGTAGATTTCACGCGAAAAAAAAGAGTAAAAGAACAATTGAAACCGTTCTTCCACTCTTTTTAAACTTATGCAGTTGTTTCTTCTAAAGATTCCAAGTATTTATACACTTGTTGTCCAGCGATCCCACCATCACCAACAGCAGTAGTGATTTGTCGCAAATCTTTTTCACGAACATCTCCGATGGCAAAAACGCCTGGTATATTCGTCTTCATTTCGTTGTCTGTTGGAATCCAGCCGGCTTCGTTCGTCAACCCAGCTTCTCTAAATG
Source organism: Enterococcus sp. DA9 (assembly GCF_008000875.1). NCBI lineage: Bacteria > Bacillati > Bacillota > Bacilli > Lactobacillales > Enterococcaceae > Enterococcus > Enterococcus sp. DA9. The sequence goes on along the minus strand of NZ_CP042839.1, from coordinate 1,622,416 downwards.
GTGCAGTTAATGGATCCAGTCCAACATAGATGAATACTCCGTCTGCTGCCAAATCAAACTCATTGCCGGTTTTGACATTACGTGCTTTCACACCTGTCACTACCATTTCATTCCCAACGATTTCGTCAACGACTGTATCCCACATAAAGGAAATTTTTTCATTCGCAAATGCACGGTCTTGGATGATCTTTTGTGCACGTAATTCATCTCTACGGTGGACGATGACTACTTCAGAAGCAAATTGTGTCAAATAGATGGCTTCTTCTACTGCTGAGTCTCCTCCTCCGATCACTACTAGACGTTTGTTACGGAAAAACGCACCATCACAAACTGCACAGTAAGAAACGCCACGTCCAGCAAATTCTTCCTCGCCAGGTACGCCTAATTTACGGTGGATACAGCCTGTTGCGATAATGACTGTTTTTCCTTCGTAAGTTTTATCTTCACAAATAACTTCTTTGTGGCTGCCGTGATCCTTGATATCTTGCACGATTCCATAAGCATTTTCTGTCCCAAATCTTGAAACACCTTCATACATCTTATAAGCTAGATCAGGACCCATGATTGAATCGAAACCAGGATAGTTTTCGATTTCTGCCGTATTGTTCATTTGGCCGCCAGGGGCGCCTTGTTCGATCATCAATACGGATAAGTTTGAACGTGAAGCATATAAAGCAGCAGTCATCCCAGCAGGACCTGCGCCAATAACGATTACATCATACATATGTAGATTCTCCTTTACTTAATCAAGTAAGCATACTTTACAGCCAATGCGAAAAAAAGTCTATTGTTCTGCTTGCGTTTCTCGAATAGCTTTATTATACTCGAAAAATCCGCTGAAAAACAATAGACTTTTATAAATCATTGATCAATCATTCGAAAGATTTTCTCCATTTGAATCAATTACTTTTTTATACCAGTTGAATGATTTCTTCTTCGAACGGGCTAATGTGCCATTTCCTTCGTTGTCACGATCGACATAAATGAATCCGTACCTTTTCTTCATCTCACCTGTACCAGCTGATACTAAATCAATACATCCCCAAGTCGTATAGCCTAATAGATCGACTCCATCTAATTCTACTGCATCTTTCATTGCCTGGATATGTGCTGCCAGATAGTCGATTCGATAATCATCTTCCACATAACCATTCTTATCGGGCGTATCGACTGCACCTAAGCCGTTTTCTACAATAAATAGTGGTTTTTGATAACGATCATAAATATCATTCATCGTTATTCTCAAGCCTAATGGATCAATTTGCCAACCCCATTCACTTGCTTCCAGATATGGATTTTTGACAGAAGCAAAGATATTTCCTGCAGTCTGTTCCAAGAGTTCGTTGTCAGTAGTCGAAACTCGAGAAGAATAATAAGAAAGGGAGATAAAATCAACAGTATGTTCTTTCAGCAATGCGGCATCCCCAGGTTCCATTTTGATCTGAATGCCATTTCGTTCCATTTCTTTCAATGCATAAGCGGGATATTCTCCTCGTGACTGGACATCAATGAAGAAATAATTTTCTCGATCTGATTTTCTAGAAGCCCAAACATCTTCAGGATTGCAAGTGTATGGATAATATGCTCCTGCTGCCAGCATACAGCCTACTTTGTTCTCCGGATCTACTTCATGAGCAATCTTCGTTGCGATGGCACTTGCAACCAACTCATGATGTGCCGCTTGATATTTGATTTGTTCTTCATTTTCTCCTTCTTCAAAATACAGCCCTGCGCCCATGAATGGTGCATGAAGGATCATATTGATCTCATTGAATGTCAACCAATATTTGACAAGTCCTTTATAGCGATTGAAGATGACTCGGCACAGATTTTCATAAAAACCAACGAGTTCTCTGGAACGCCACGCACCATATTCTTTGATCAAATGCATCGGACAATCAAAATGTGTAATCGTCACAAGCGGCTCGATCCCGTACTTTTGACATTCTTTAAAGACATCCTCATAAAATTTCAAACCAGATTCATTTGGCTCTTTTTCATCGCCCATTGGAAAAATACGACTCCAAGCAATGGACATCCGATAAGTCTTGAACCCCATTTCTGCAAATAAAGCAATATCTTCCTTATAATGATGATACATATCGATCGCAATTTTTGCTGGATAAAAATGATTTTCATCAAATTCAAACATTTTCTTTTTTCCAGTAATGACAGGAAAACGGTCTTCTCCGATTGGCACAACATCTACGTTCGCTAACCCACGTCCGCCTTCATCATAACCGCCCTCGCATTGATTGGCTGCTGTAGCTCCGCCCCATAAAAAATTTTTTCTGAATCCCATCATACTTCCTCCATTACATGTGTATTGCTTGATAATTCTCTTGCCAGTTCATCTTGGACTTCGATTCCTTCTGCTTTTAACCGGCTGATTGTTTCCTTGAATTGCGGTAAATACTGCTGATGTGCAATAAACAACTCATCCATGATCCGTTTTGCTGTCTTTCCTGATCGTATAAGCGGATTGATCGTAAACGCTTGTAAAGCTGTTCCATAATCACCAGTCACGGCTGCTTCGATCGTCAGCAATTCCATATTCTTCATTACTTGCAACCAGCCTCTTTCAGCAGCAGGAAGGGAACCAAACGCTACATTTCGTGCGCCTTGTGCGACAACATAGGCAGTGACTTCTACTACACAATCTGCCGGCAGATCAGGAACAGCTCCATCATTCTTTGTAGATACCACGATCTGTGTTTCTTTATTTCCATAGATCGAAGCAATCGTTTCACAGGCAGCATCTGAATAATAAGCACCACCTCGTTTTTGCAATTGTTCAGGTTTATGATCCAACTCTGGATCTTTGTATAATTCAAACAGCTCTGCTTCTGTTTCTTTCACTTGCTGCGCTCTTGTACCAATCGTTTGATATTCTTCTAAAGCATGTTCCAGCATTTCTTCTTCACGATAGTAATAGCGGTGGTAGCCACAAGGGATCATGTTCATTTGTTTTAATTGTTCTTTGAAAAACGGGATATCAAAGATATTTTTCGGCAATCCATTGTCTTCATCGTATAAACGATCAATCAATTCTGCCGTGCGGTCATTTCCTTTATTATCTGCTACTTTGTGCCAATGGAAGTGATTTAGACCGGCAAACTTGTAGATCAGCTCTTCTTTTTTCTTGCCAAGCATTGTTGGTTCTGTCATCATCGCCATTACTGGCACATTGCATAATCCGATCACTTTATCCCATTTGCCATATCTGATAACTGCTTCTGTCACCATCCCGCTTGGGTTCGCGAAATTGATCAGCCAAGCATTTGGACATAAACGCTTCATGTCTTCAACGATTGCCAAAACCACTGGAACAGTACGAAAAGCTTTGAATATCCCGCCAGCACCATTTGTTTCTTGCCCAATCATCCCATAATAACTAGGGATCCGCTCGTCTTTGATTCGTGCATCTAATTGACCGACACGAAACTGAGTCGTAACAAAATCCGCATCTTTCAATGCTTCTTCCCGATCCAGAGTTGCATAGATTTTGACTTCATACGGAGAAGCATCCCACATACGCTGAGACATCTGACTGACGATCTCAAGCTTTTCTTTTCCTTCTTCTACATCTACGAGCCAGATTTCTCGTATCGGTAATTCCTCATATCTTTTGATAAATCCTTCCATCAACTCGGGGGTGTAACTGCTGCCTCCACCAATCGTAGCGATTTTGATTCCTTTTGCCATGTTCTCACTCCTTTACTTTTTACACTTTTATTATCTTTTTTGTAAACAAAACAAACAATAGAAATTCGTTTCTTTCCAGTAACATTTACAAAAGTTAGTGTTTTCTTCTGGATTTTTGTAAATATCTTGTCAAAAAATGTCTTTATTAAGCTATATAACATAAATCCGTTTACAAATCATTTTCAAAAAAGTTATAATTTACGTAAAAAAACAAGAAGAAAGTATCTACATGTTATTACGTGAAAAAATCAAAGAAATCTCCTTTTCTCCTTCAGAAAATGAAGTGATTCAGTTTCTCTTAAGCGATTCTCCAGCACTTGGCGAAATGACCATCCAAGAGATTGCTGAGCGATGTTATGTCCACCCGTCCACACTCATCCGTGTAGCAAAAAAAATGGGTTTTGATGGCTGGGTCAGTTTTCGTAATGCTTTTTTAGCTGAAACAGCCTATCTTGAAGGGAATTTTCAAGACGTAGATGCGAATCTTCCTTTTTCCACCACAGACGGTATTATGACGATCGCAAATAAAATGGCTTCTTTAGAACAGATGACGATTCAAGATACACTTTCTCTCATTCATCATGACCAACTGCAAAAAGCCAAACAACTAATGCTTCAAGCAAAAAAAATCGTGATTTTCGCCAGTAACTCGAATACTTTGATTTCTCAAGATTTCATGCTGAAAATGAAGCGCATCAAAATGGATGTCACGATTGTCACCACTTTTGGTGAATCGTTCTATGAAGCGTACAATTGCACGAGTGATATGTGCGGGATTCTGATTTCTTATACGGGTGAAAACAATGTGATCCTTCGTACCGCAGAAATATTGAAACAAAATCATGTGCCAATTTTAGCTTTGACCAGTATCGGTGTTTCAACGCTATCTTCAATGAGTACAGCCGCTTTGCGACTTACGACACGCGAACGACTGTATTCGAAAATTGGTAATTTTACGATCAATACATCGATTTGTTATCTTCTAGACGTGTTATATAGTTGTGTTTTTGCAGAAAATTATCAACAGAATTTAGTCCATCTAATTTCTGTAGGACAAAAATTTGATAAACGCCCTATCAGCTCAGCCATCATGAAAGAGCCTTTCAATTTCGAAAATAAAGAAGTGGAATAAAAAGAATAGTTAAGCCTAGTCCATTCTTTCACCTAACCGTTCAGGTCAGTGCGGTGATAAGTGCATCGTCTGGCCCGACCGTCTCCCCTTGATTTTCCAAAATATCCAAATAATCCGTGTAATTGGTGACGATCACAGGTGTTTCTAAACTGTATCCTTCCTCTTCGATTTTCTTTTTGTCGAAGCGGAGCAACAGATCGCCTTGTTTCACTCTTTCTCCTTGCTGCACCAAGCTTTCAAAATATTTCCCTTCCAACTGAACAGTATCCAATCCGACATGAATCAGCAATTCCAGACCTGCTTCAGAAACCATTCCGATTGCATGTTTCGTCGGGAACAGGGTCATGACTGTTCCGTCAAAAGGGGCACGTACTTCTCCTTTTTCAGGGTAGATCAAGATTCCTCGACCTAGTGTTCCTTGTGCAAAAGCTGCATCCTTTGCTGCATTCAGTGGAGCGATTTGTCCTTGTATCGGTGTTTTTACAATTTCTTTACCTGATCTTTTCTGTCTATCATCTGTTTCACCTGCTTCCTCCTTCCAAAAGAAAAAAGTCAGCGCAAAGGATACCACCGTCGCAATGGCGATTCCAATCAATACATTAATCACATCCGTTAAATCACCATCTGGTCTAATATAGTTGGGAATTGTAAAGATGCCTAATCCACCTTGATTCCAAGAAGTTAAATTCATTAATCCACTATACGCACCCCCTAACGCACCACCGACACAGGTAAAAATAAATATTTTTTTACGTGGCAATGTAAACCCATAAATAGCTGGCTCTGTAATCCCCACAATACCAGAAACAATGGCTGGTATTGCGATTGCTTTGTCTTTTGGGTTTCTAAGCTTAAAGTAGAGTGCAGTAAGTGCTGCAGTTTGTCCAAAAGACACTACTGCAACAGGTGTCATGATATTTTGCCAGCCATTCACAGAAAATTGCATCAATCCCATTGGTACGATTGCCCAATGGAGACCAAACATCACTAGAATTTGCCAGAAGAAGCCTACGATTGCTCCATAAATAACTGGCGAAAGTGCTAAAAGTGTTTCAAATCCAGCCATTAAAATATCAGTTGCGAATGTGAATGCTGGTCCAACGAGTAAAAAACCTAAGGGCATTGTAATAAGAACGGTGAAGAATGGAACGAAGAAATTCGCGATCATCTCAGGTACTAACTTTTTAATTGGCTTCTGAATTTGGCTAGCTAACAACACAATAAAGATAATGGGAATGACAGAAGAAGCGTAGTTACGCGCAATCCAGGGAATGCCGAATACTGTTTGATAAATAGGTGCTTCAAAAATAGTACCAGAAAATATGGTCGTCAGTGGTGCTTCTGCTGCACCACTCAAAGCTTCCAGCGACAAGCTAGGATTCATTAATGCTGCGCCAAGCAACATCCCTACGAATTCATTTACTTTAAATTTACGGGCAGCTGTTAAACCGATAATAACAGGCATAAATTGGAATACAGAATCACCGATATTATCAAACATAACAAATGTGCCAGAACCGCGGTCAAATGCGCCTAAGAAGACAAGTAATGCTGTCAGTCCACGAATCATCCCACCAGCAGCTAGAATAGCAAGGAATGGCTGGAAACAGCCCGATATTCCATCAATAAGCATATCAAACGGTCTCATTTTTTCTGTTGAAACAGCCTCATCAAAAGTAAGGTTTCCTGCTTTTATAACCTCTTCAAACACGACTGGCACATGATTCCCGATAACAACTTGGTACTGTCCTCCCGCTCGCATTACCGTCACAACACCGTCCATATTTTTCAAGATCTCATCATTTGCTTTTTCTTCGTTTTTTAATTTGAAACGAAGCCTTGTGATACAATGTGTCAAACCATTGATATTTTCCTTTCCGCCGACATTTTCTACAATTTTGCTCGCTAATTCTTGATATTTTCCCATTTCTATTCCCTCCAATTTATTAGTGGAAGGTTTAGCCAACTGAATGTCACTACCCTTATTTCATACGTTCTTGTTAATTTATCCTCCTTTTTTTATTTATTTACAACGATTCTCATGCACTAAACGCGTAGTATGAATCGTTAAATACATTTTTTCGTCCGTGGACATCTGGTAGTTGAATGCCTCGGCTAAAAAGTCTGCTATTTTCTCAACGCAACCAAACGTGTCCTTATATTTTTTTTGAATAACCTGGAACAATTCCTCAGAAACTTCTCCCACTTCTGTTTTTTCTCCATCTAGGACGCGTGTCAGAAAAAAACGTAGGTGTGTGACGAATCGAAAAAAATGGACTGAATCTTCATCAAATGTAATCTTATAGTAATAGCGGACGATATTTAGAATATCCTGTATTGTTGTAGTAAACAGGTAGGTATTGTCTTGTTGGCTTTGAATGCCTTGTGCATTGACTAAATGCAATGCGATAAATCCGGCTTCATCTTCTGATAACTTGATGTGGTATTTATCCGAGATTTTCTTCACTGTTTTTTTCCCGATGGCATACTCTTTAGGAAATAGTTGTTTGATATCATACAGCAATACATTTGGTACAAATATTCCCATTTTGTGACGTTCGATAGCCGTATACAAATGATCCGTCAATGCAATATACACCGAATCATTCAACTGGACTTGTAGAGCCTCTTTTGTATATTCAATGATTTCACAAGAAATTTCTAAGTACTCAAGAGGAATCGCTTGTGCCAATTCTTGGAACTGTTGTGAAAGTCCGTCATTTGTCAACTGAAATTTTTTGTCGATGCATGAGTCAAAAATCGGGTCACCCACTTTCTTTTGAATGCCAAACCTTTTCCCATCACGATCATTTCCTGATTTCTTTCATCCCTGGTTATTACGACGTTGTTATTCAGTACTTTCTCAATCAGCATGTTTTGCTCCTTTCCATGATATATAGGGCTGTATCCAAAACAAAAAGAAAAACCCAAAAAGCCGTCCATGGAACCATGGGAGACTCATCAGGTTTAGCTTGCATCAGGCAATCACTATCCAAGTTGTATCGTTTTCTTTATATTATCGAAAGTAAATGTTTTTGTCAACGCTTTCTTAGCGGCTATTAGGCACTTCTGACTAGCTGTCGTGATCTTTTTTTAAATCTGGTGACTACGACACTACCGCTCACAGATGAAGAATCTGGGAAGCTCTGTTTTATTTTCACTCTAGCGCTTAGGTCAAAATGCTACTATGCTACTGTCACAACTTCTAATATACGGTGTTCCAGTACCAGCTTATCGGTGATAAGCCAAATTTATGCAAAAATCTGGAAAGCCTTTTTTACAATTTTTTTCTTATCACCTAAAGCTGAACGGAGCCCTGTCACAACCACTTTTTACACACCACTGCTTTGCAGTTTGTACATATCTGCATACAAACCATTTTGCGCTAGAAGTGTTTCATGATTCCCGCGTTCTACTATATGACCTTTGTCTAAAACTAAAATCAATTCTGCATCCCGAATCGTGGACAGCCGATGGGCAATCGCAATCGTTGTCCGTCCTTGTCGCATTTTTGTCAATCCTTCTTGGATCAATCCTTCTGTTTCAGTATCGATATTTGCTGTCGCTTCATCCAATACTAGTATTTTAGGATCTGTCACGATTGTTCGCGCAAAAGTGATCAGCTGTCGTTGTCCGCTAGAATAGCTGGCACCGTGTTCGATCACTTTTGAGTGATATCCTTTTGGTAATTCATCGATGAACTTGTTTGCTTGAACAAACTCAGCTGCATGGCGAATCTGTTCGTCTGTGATAGCTGGATTCATCATCCGGATATTTCCTGCGATATCTCCATAAAACAAGAAGGCATCTTGCAAGACCAATCCCATTTTCTTACGTAACTCTTCCATTGGATATTCTCGAATGTCATGATCATCAATCAAGATCTGGCCTTCATAAAATTCGTAAAACCGCATCAATACGTTGATGATCGAGCTTTTTCCGCTTCCGGTGTGCCCCACTAATGCAACGGTCTCTCCCGGATTAGCGACAAAAGAGATATTGTTCAATACATTGTGCTCTCCATCATAAGAAAAGCTTACATTGCGAAACTCGATCTTACCTGAAGTAATCGCTTGATCTGCTCCAGGATTTTGTTGCGGTGCATATTCTTCTGTATCCATGATTTTCAAAATGCGACTACCGGCAACCATTCCATCTGTAAAGGTGCTCAAAAAGTCCATCATTTGAGACATTGGATTAAAAAATCCCTGGACATAGGTCGTAAATGCATAGATCAGTCCAACTTCTACGGGAGAATGCAACGCATCGATCCCAAACAAAGTCAACGCCAACGCAATCGCCAATGCATATAGAAAATTGATGATCGGACTTAACAGAATCGAATTCGTTTTGATCATCGCATAGCGCGTGTCTAAATACTCGTTGTTCACTTGTTCAAATTCTTTAGCTAAACGAGCTTCTTGGCGAAACTGCTGGATAATACGCATGCCGGAAATCGATTCATTCAATTTCGTGTTCAGCTGACTTAATTTTTCCCGCATATTCCGGTAAATACGAGAACTAAATTTCTGGTAATACCAGATGACGATTCCTAAAATCGGCAAGAACACCAAAGTCCACAAGGCAATTTCTCCATTGATTTGAAACATGGCAATGAAGGAAGAAACGACTGCAAAGATCCCAGTCAATACCATCAAAAAGACATACCAAAATTCAAATAGCGTTTCTGTGTCATTTGTCACTCGAGAAACAGTCGATCCTGCCGGTGTCTGATCAAAATAACGCATACCTAGTGTATGCAGCTTTTCAAATAATCTTACCCGAACATACTGATAGGTCTTCAATGAAGCCATGGAATACAAATACCATTGGAAAAACCAAATGATACTTTTGACTATGACTCCAAACAAGTACATACCAGCAAAAAACAAAATAACTTGTGTCGTAGCCGACTGTTTAGCCAGATGATCATCCATAAAAGTTTGGATGATCCTTGGCAATAGGACATTGATCACAGACAGGGCAAACGCAAATAAGATAGCAACGATGAACGTTCTTCTAAAAGGTTTGGCGAACTTCATCAGTCGTTTGATGATCTTCTTCTGTTCTTTAAGTGGAATCGATTTTGTCCATTCCGATTGATAATTTTCATCCATCAGGCCTCGCCTCCTTCTATCTTCGCTTCTAATTGCTGTTTCTCCCACATTCGTTCATACCAGCCGCCTAATGCAAGCAGCTCATGATGGGTTCCTCGTTCAATGATTTTCCCTTGATCGACAACAATGATTTCTTTTGCATGCATCACGCTGCTTAAACGGTGAGCTGCAATGATGGTTGTTTTCTCTTTTCTTATTTCTTTTAAATTATGCAAGATAGCTTCTTCTGTTTTGGCATCTACTGCAGAAAGTGCATCATCTAAGATCAGCAATTCAGGATTTTTGATCAATGCTCGAGCAATCGAAATCCTTTGTTTCTGTCCGCCAGATAAAGAGACTCCACGTTCTCCAACTAAGGTATCATAACCTTTTGGCAATTCCTTGATTTCATTGTTGATAAATGCTAAAGAAGCCGCATGCTCTACTTCTTCTTCTGAAAGTTTTGGATTAGAAAAACGGATATTATCTCGAATGGTCATCGAAAACAAGAAGTGATCTTGAGGCACATAGCCGATTGATCCTAATAAAGCATTCAATGAATATTCTTTGATCGAACGTCCGCCAAATTGGATTTTTCCTTGATAATCATCGTATTCACGCATCAGTAATTTGATGATTGTCGTTTTTCCCGCACCAGTTTTCCCAACAATACCTAATGTTTCTCCTTCTTGGATCACAAATTTGATTTGTTCTAATGCTGGTGATTCTTCTTTCGGATAGTTAAAAGAGGAAATAGCTACATTCAGCTCGCCTTTTGCCGGGGTCTGCACTGCACCCAGTTGTTCCACGATATGCGTCTTTTCATGCAAAAGTTCATTGACGCGATCATAAGAAGCATTTCCTCTTTCCAATACGTTGAACAATCGACCAATCGCAAACATCGGCCAAACAAGCATACCGATATAGCTAATAAATGAGACCATCTGCCCGATCGAGATCGTGCCTTCCAAGACATACTTTCCACCTAAAATAATTGTTGCAACATAAGACAGACCGATAATCAAGGTAATGAATGGATCGAATAAGGAGTCTAAAAAATTGACTCGTTTGTTTTTAATAATTGCATCTTCAATCTTTTCTTCAAAATCCGCGAGATCTTCTTTTTCTTGTCCAAATGTTTTAATGACTTTGATCCCAGTGATACTTTCTTGTGTCTTATCATTGATACTAGAAAAAGCTTCTTGCGAATCACGAAAAGCATCGTGGAGTTTTGACCCCAGCACTCGTGAAGTAACGGCTAGCAAAGGCAGAGGAATCAGCGCAATCAGTGTTAAGCGCCAATCAATAAACAAAATCATCGCAATGATCGTTGTTCCGCCCGTGATCACTGAATCTGCAAAGGTCAAGATACCAGCTCCTGCTACATTCTGGATTGCATTCAAATCATTCGTTGCATGAGCCATCAAATCTCCAGTCCGATATTTTTGGTAAAAGAGATTGTCCATTTCTGTAAAATGTTTGAATAGCTGCTGCCGAAGTTCTTTCTCCAACCGAGCTGCACTTCCCCAAATATTCGTCCGCCAGATATAACGAAAAAGATATTGTAAGAGAGCTGCAAGGATCAATAATAAGATCCACCAGGAAATGATCTTTATTGATAAATTTTTATCGGCAATCTCATCAATGATGATCCCAATCACCTTTGGAGGAACTAACTGTACCAAGGCCACTGCGAATAGGGAGAAAATCCCAATTAAATAATGTTTCTTTTCCTGTCGAAAAAACCAACCTAATTTTCTAAAAATCGACATTTTACTCCTCCTTTGTCTTTATCAAGAGCATAGGATTGTCTGTGCTTGTCTTTTTTGCTGAATAGTCTGAATAGTCTAACAAATTACGAAATAAAAAACGGACTGAAAAAATCAGCCCGCAAAAAGTCTTTGGGTCAGAACCTATTTTTTCCCTTGGTTCTTCATTTGCTGCATCATCTGGCGAATTTTCTTCTCAGATGGTTTTTGCCCCATTGACATCATCATTGATCGCAACATGTCCTCATTAACGGGAGGATTTTTTTCTAAATAGTCTTTCATATATTTACGCGCTAGGAAAAAGCCACCTACTGCGCCGATTAGCAAAGCAATAATAGCAATAAGTACGACAATACCTGTTGATACCATATAAATCTCTCCTTTCTATTTCCGAATTGCTCTCAATGATTTATTTTACTAAAGTTTATTGAAAAAAGAAAGGCGTATTCTTTAGTTTCATGCAAAAAATAGTGGTTTTTTTAGAGAAGAACAAAATTTCTTTCATTAACCAGCAAGACACGCCACGAAAAAAAATTAGGCATACCGAATCTTTTTCTTTAATTTTTTCTTTCTGAGGTGTAGAATGTAATCGTAGATAAATAGGAAAGGTGGTTTTTTCTTGAATAATCAATCCAACAAACAATTTCATAAGCATCGACTTATTGAACATACAAATGGTTTATCTTTAGCTGAAGTAAATGGAACAGTGGATGTACCCAAGGGAAAAAGTTTTTTTAAAACACTTCTTGCTTACTCTGGACCAGGTGCATTAGTAGCAGTGGGTTATATGGATCCAGGTAACTGGTCCACTTCGATCACTGGTGGACAAAATTTCCAATATTTATTGATGTCAGTTATTTTGATGTCTAGTCTGATTGCTATGCTTTTACAATATATGGCAGCAAAATTAGGAATCGTGACCCAAATGGATTTGGCCCAAGCAATCCGAGCACGGACAAGTAAGACATTGGGTGTCATTTTATGGATCTTGACTGAATTAGCCATTATGGCAACAGACATCGCAGAAGTCATTGGTGCAGCAATCGCCCTCTACCTGCTTTTTGATATTCCATTGGTAATTGCCGTATTTATCACTGTGTTAGATGTTTTCGTCCTTTTATTGCTGACAAAAGTCGGATTTCGTAAAATCGAAGCTTTGGTTGTCTGCTTGATTTTCGTCATTTTATTCGTTTTCGTCTATCAAGTTGGCTTGTCTAACCCTGATTGGCACAGTTTGTTTGCCGGCTTTATCCCTAACAGTCATACATTCTCAGACTCACCTGTCATCGGCGGTGAAACTCCGCTGACTGGAGCTTTAGGGATTATTGGTGCAACAGTCATGCCGCATAACTTATATCTTCATTCAGCAGTTTCTCAAACTCGGAAGATCGATCACCAAGACGAAGAAGATGTAGCACAAGCGGTACGCTTTTCTACTTGGGATTCTAATATCCAGTTGTCAATGGCTTTTCTAGTCAATGCACTGCTATTGATCATGGGTGTTGCTGTATTCAAAACCGGTTCTGTCCAAGATCCTTCCTTTTTTGGTCTGTATGAAGCTTTATCTGATCCATCAGCTATGAGCAATGGTATCTTGATTGCTGTGGCAAAATCTGGTATCTTGTCCACTTTATTTGCTGTAGCACTTCTTGCTTCTGGCCAGAACTCTACTATTACTGGTACGTTGACCGGTCAAGTCATCATGGAAGGCTTCATCCATATGCGTATCCCAATTTGGCTAAGAAGACTAGTCACACGATTGCTTTCTGTGATTCCTGTATTGATTTGTGTTTTGTTTACAAGTACAAAAGGAACGATTGAAGAACATACCGCTTTGAATAACTTGATGAATGAATCCCAAGTTTTTCTGGCTTTTGCATTGCCATTCTCGATGATTCCTTTACTGATGATGACCAATAGCCAAGCGGAGATGGGGAGCCGATTCAAAAATTCATTTGTTGTAAAACTACTTGGCTGGTTCTCTGTGATTAGTCTGACTTACTTGAACTTACGAGGATTACCAGGTCAAATCGAAAGTTTCTTCGGCGAGCAAGCCACCTCAGCTCAACTAGCATTGGCTGATCAAATCGCTTATGTAATCATTGTTCTTGTCCTTCTCCTGTTGGCATGGACGATTGGTGATTTATATAAAGGAAACAAAAAATATGAACAGCGTTTGCAAGAAACGATAGAAGAAATCGAATAGAAACTGATTCTTTCACACAAACATACTAAGAGTAGAGGGGAACATCATTCGTCAATGATGTTCCCCTCTACTTTTAGTATGTTTTTATTTAGAAGATAAAGCTTTTTTCAGATTCAATTTACTGAAAACTAGCATGCTTGTTACTACGATGAATTGCGTTAATGGCACACCTGCGCCAGTGTAGACACTTAAAAAATAATCCTTTTTTTCTGGCGCATAAGAACAAAACCACGAGACGCCGAAAAGAAAAACCAATTGTGTCAGTATTAATCCGATGACTACAATCAAAGAGGAACTATAATAGGCACGATCAGCTTTTGCAAATACGGTTCCTAGTACCATAAGTAATATCCCTGCTATTGAAGCAATCAGCACGGGAATGGCCAAAACTTGGTAAATTTTTATCATGACATTCGCGACTTTTGCTGTTTTTGTCAACTGGAAATCAGGTGTTCTCGGATCACTGCTATCGATCCAATTATCCATTAGTGGAAGATTCAATAGTTCTTGTGCCTGTTCGACTTGTTCTTGCGTCCCGAAACTATAATTCCCCCCTTGATGGAAATCTTTGTATCGCCATGCATAGGCATATCCTGATTTCAGAAAAGCAAATACGATTGGCAGATCATTCATCGTCTTTCCATCCCCTGATCCCATCAGATAGAATTCTTTTTTCTTTTTGATAGTTCCCTTTTGATAGGCTTCTTCTAATTCTTGATTGACTTTTTTCCAAAAATCATTGGTTTCTTTTGCATTGTTTTGGTAATAACCAGATTCGCTTACCACATCTCGCAATGCCCAAAAAATGATATCTCCTGGTAATTCTTTTACTTTTCCACCTTGGGTCCACGCATGAGTCGTATACAATTCGTCAATACGAGTAGAAACAGTATGAAATGTAGGAGATGCGTCTAATGCTTTATTTAACGCAGCATGCGAGACCCATATCTCACTGTTTTCTTTATTTAAGTTCGTTTCGTCATCTATTCGGATCAGCTGTTTCATCAAACGTCCAAATTCGCCACTCGAACGGTCATTGATGGTGGCAATACCATATGTTGTCTCGTTTTTATATTCGATCCACTGATAGACGATGGAGAAACCGACTAGAGGGAGTAAAAACAATGAAAGTTTCAGCCATTCTTGTTTCGAAAGGAGAAATGGTCGTTCTTTTAACTTCTTTGCTTCTTTGAAAGAAAAGTCTTGTCCTAGCAAGATCTGAACGAAACTGATGCCTAACGCGACTACAGTAAAAGGAAGAAGCCAGATGGAATCTTCGCGAATGAACCAAAAGAAAGGAAAAGAAACAGCCAGCCCTAAAAACCACGGCAGCAATTTTCTGCGGGAACTATATTTACGGTAATAAATAGCTAGTAAACAAGCGATAATGATCTCAACAGCCGGGATCACGAGAGCATTACGATACGTTCGAGTAGAATACTCATGTGTAAAACTAATCGGAGAAAACAAAAAATAAAAATAGATACTTAAAAGAAGATACTTGTTCTTCACGATCGGTTTAAACGCTAGTGCAACCAATATGCTGGCAAGAATACTGAACATGCCGAACAAAACTGCATAAGAAAGATGCAGTTTATGTGCAAGTACTAAAAACAAGCTGTAGGAGATCCCTTTTGAAAGTGTCGTAGTCGTGTACTCCCCTAGCCATTTACCATCCAAAATATTTTGAGCATAGTGAATCAGCAGCTGATCATCATAGGTTGCCGACATATCTGTTCCATAGATTGCTTTACTATATAAATACAACCGAATAATTGTAAATAATACGGCTATGCCAAGAATAAAGTATGTATGTTTCTTTTTTAGTTGGTCGATCAAGGGGTTTAAAGTGTTCAGCATCTTTTCGTCCTTTCAATCACGTTTTGCTACTTGCTTGTGAATCTTTTCGTTTTTTACTTTTCTATCAGTATACCCTGTTTGTCTGAATTTAAAAAGAGGGGGCGAAAGGAGCATGGCGAAAACGACTGCAAAAAGCACTCCTTTGTTTCTTAAACAAAAAAGGACAAGGCAGACTGCCCAATCCTTTTTTGTTGCTGTCAGATAGAAAACTTAAAGTGTGACTTCTTCTGCTAATAACTCAGGGAACACTTCGGGATCGAATGCTTGCGCTTTGAACATGGCAATTTCTTTTCCATATGGTGCGTAAGCTTTCTTTTTATCTTTACCGACATATGGAGTTTCTAAGATTTTCGAAATGTTGTCAAACATTGGATCATGGACGATTTTGTTCAATGTGTCAAATCCAATTGTTCCAAAACCGATATTGGCATGCCGATCTTTATGAGAACCTTGTGGATTTTTAGAATCGTTGATATGGAGTACTTTAAGCCGATCTAATCCGATGACCTTATCAAACTCTTCCATCACACCTGAAAAATCTTCTTTTATATTATATCCGGCATCATTCGTATGACATGTATCAAAAGTAACGGATAATTTTTCATTCAATTTTACTCCATCGATGATTTGCGCTAATTCCTCAAATGTTCGACCGATTTCCGTACCTTTCCCTGCCATCGTCTCCAAAGCGATCTGTGCCGTCTGTTCTTTTGTCAAAACTTCATTCAAACCCTCAATAATTCTAGCAATCCCAGCTTCTGCCCCTGCTCCTACATGAGCGCCTGGGTGAAGGGTGATTTGAGTAGCACCTAAAGCTTCCGCACGAACAATCTCTTCTCTCAGAAATTGTACAGCAAATGGAAACATTTCTGGTTTGATCGTATTTCCCAAATTAATGATATAGGGCGCATGAACGACGATATTTGTTAGTCCGTTTTCTGCCATAAATGCTTTTCCGGCATCAATATTCATCTCTTCGATGGCTTTTCTTCTAGTGTTTTGAGGGGCTCCTGTATAGATCATAAAAGTCGAAGATCCATAACTGGCTGCTTCTTCTGCTGCTCCTAACAGCATTTTCTTTCCGCTCATGCTGACGTGTGAGCCTAATAACATGGATGGATTCCTCCTTGAAAGGCAATTGTTTCGAACAATTCCTATATATTGGTAAGATGATATACAAAGAAAATGATTGATTTTTCTTTGCCCTGTTCTCCATAGTAACTGAAATTTTCTCTAAAGAAAAGCTTAAGAACTCTTTTATAAAAAAGATCATTTTCTCACGTTTTAACTCCTTTAAAAAAGAAATTCCTGCCAAAAACAGCCTTGTCTGTTTTTTTGTTCTATTATTTGCTATAATTAGCGAAATAAAACCATTAGTTGAGGTGACCCTTTTGCCACGCAAAAATACTCGAAAAAAACAGAATAGAAGAAAAAAAGAAAAATGGTTTGTTCCTAAGATTATTTTTAGAGTTTTTCAATCATTGACTGTTTTTATTACTGTTCTTCTTTTGATGTTCGCAGCTCTAGGTATTGGAATAGGCGCTGGCTATTTTGCCTATCTCGTCGAAGACACACAATTGCCGACTAAAAAAGCACTGCAGACAGAACTAGGAAACATTACAGAAACGTCAAAGATTGTTTATGCAGATAATACAGAGATATCAAAAATCCAGACAGATCTGATGCGCACGACTATTTCATCTGATAAAATTTCACCTTTATTGAAAACTGCAATTATCAGCACAGAGGATGAATACTTCGATAAACACCAAGGTTACGTTCCTAAGGCTGTTTTACGAGCATTAGTATCTGAAGCTACTGGTATTGGCTCTTCTGGTGGATCAACTTTGACACAGCAATTAGTCAAACAGCAGATCCTTACAGATGAAACAACATTCAAACGTAAAGCAAACGAGATCATTCTTTCTGCACAAGTAGAAAAATACTTTTCAAAAGATGAGATCATTGCTACGTATTTGAATGTCTCACCATTTGGTCGTAATAATAAGGGACAAAACATTGCTGGAGTCCAGGAAGCTGCAAGAGGAATCTTTGGTGTAGATGCAAAAGATGTGACTCTGCCGCAAGCTGCTTATATCGCTGGATTACCCCAAAGCCCGATCACGTATAGTCCATACACGAACACAGGCGCGCTAAAAGAAGATCTTTCTGCCGGCCTTGCCAGAAAAGATTTTGTTTTATTCAGTATGTATCGTGAAGGCCAAATTACGAAAGAACAATACGAAGAAGCGAAAGCCTATGATCTTACAAAAGACTTTCTCCCACAACAAATCGCGGAACAGACTGACAGAGAATTCTTGTATTATACCGTGATGAACGAAGCAACAAGGATTATTGCACAACAATTGGCAGAAAAAGATAATGCTGATATGTCAGATTCATCGGTCAGTGAAGCTTATTATCAAAAAGCACAGCAAACGATCCAAAACAAAGGATATACGATCCATTCGACGATCGATAAAGATATCTATGCTGCATTGCAAACCGGCGTAGAAAATTACGGCTATATGTTAGATGATGGTGCTGGTAGCCAAGTGGAGACTGGAAATGTATTGATGGATAACAGAACCGGACGTATCTATGGCTTCGTGGGTGGCCGGAATTACAGCCAGAATCAAAATAACCACGCCTTTGATACAGAACGTCAAGCTGGTTCATCCATCAAACCGGTTCTTGTTTACGGTCCTGCAATCGATATGGGGCTTATCGGATCAGAATCCCGTGTATCAGATTATGCAACAACTTGGCAAGAAGGAGAAAATGCTGGCGAGAAAATCGTCAATGCTACTAACGAAGGATCGAACACCTTTCAAACCGTCCGTGAGTCACTAGAATGGTCCAACAATATCCCGGCTTATCACTTATATCAAGATGTGTTGAATTCCGGTGGATCGAAACAATATGCTTACGAGCACTACTTGGCAAAGATGAACTACCCGGCAAATGACAATTGGGGCGTTGAATCTGCTCCTTTAGGTACAGTAGATGTCACAACGCTTCAACAGACCAACGGATTTCAGGCTTTAGCAAACGGCGGGGTCTATGAAGAAGGCTATATCATCGATTCCATCACAGATAACGCAGGAAATGTAATTTATAAACATGAAAGCAACTCTGTCCGGATCTATTCGGAAGCAACAGCATCGATCATGAATGACATGATGCGTAGTGTGATCAATGCAAAAATCACTACACCATTCAAAGATGCCATCTCAAGCTTAAACGGAAATCTAGGAAAAGCAGATTGGGTCGGAAAAACTGGTTCTACCAATGAATACCGAGATTCATGGCTAATTGTCTCTACTCCGTCTATTACCATCAGTAGCTGGGCAGGGCACGATGACAATACTGGAATGGACAGCCAAGCAAGGATACGTTCGGCTAATTATCTTGCCAATCTGATCAATCAAGCTTACCAAGCAAAACCTGACATTTTTGGCACTGATGAGAAATTCGAATTATCATCTGATGTGATGAAGAAAAAAGTATCTGGATTTACTGGTCAAACACCTGGAAAAGTTACTGTCAATAAAAAATCCATCCAAACACCAGGAAAAACAGTTGAATCGCTATGGGCAAAAAATGGACCGAAGAAAAGCGCCTTTAAATTTGGCGTTGGCGGTACCGATGAAAACTATACAGATTACTGGAACACCGCTTCAGCTTATGCTAGAGCGAATCCAGAGACCAAAGAATCAGACGATAAAGATGATTGATCTAATAGATTAATCAGAATTAAAGGGAGCTGCGACAAAAATCTTGTCACAGCTCCCTTTTTCCGAATAAATGGTGTTCAAAAGCTTGCATCTACGATATTAAGACAAATTTATGTAAAAATGTGAAAAGCCATTTTCACAAAATTTTTCTATATAACTTTACTAACGAAACTGTTTTAATTTCTTTTCTTGTCTTTGGAATAATTCGGTTAGTTTTTCTGCAAATTGACCTTTTACTGATTCTTTCAAGTGTACATGTCGGTTAGAAAATTCTTGAGCAGCTTCTTCTGCAGTCATTTGGTGGTTTTGATCTGTCAATCGTTTTTCTGCCCAAATTTGCTGAGATATCCCCATACCAACTGAACGTACATTTGATCGATGTAGATTTTTCTCTAATTCTTTTAGTAATTGCATTAAAAATTCATTCATAAGATGATTTCTCCATAGTTATTTGTCTGATTTTTTGACGATAGGAACGTTCTAGTTCGTCTTGCTGCTGATAGAGTTTTCGTCGTTCTACTTGTAGGGCTTGTTGATAATGCTCCTGATAATTCGAATAACTTCGTCTTGCTTGAAACAGAGGCTCATTATCTAAAGCTAAGTTCTTTAATACATGATGCAGTCGCTGCTCCTCTTGCTCCATCAATCGTAATCCTTGATTCTTAAAGTGGATCAATTCATCTTCTTGAGCTTCTAATTGTCTTCGTTCACTTCGATAATCTCTTTCCAATTCTTCTAGTTTCATCTACTTCTCCTTTAATTGAATTGCTGTGCTAATTCTCGATCTCGTGCCACGATTTCATTGATTTTGTCTTGGATCTCCTTCGCCAATGTATCAAAGGCCTCCCCCATACGTCTTGCCTTATTGATTCGCAGCAGATAGACTTCTTTCGCAGAATCGACTAAGTTCTCTTTTGTGGCGCCCACACTAGCTAATGCTTCTATGATTTCCTGTTCAGTCAACGAAGGGGCGACAACACGTGCTTGCCGCAAGCCTTCTTGCCATTTTTTCTCTAGCTCAAAAATTCCTCTTTGATTGATGCGGATAACTTCTTCCATAGCGCTTTTCATTTTTGCCGATAACTTTTCCACTACTAACCTAGCTTGTGTGTCATCTAAGTAAATTTGTTCATTAACTGTCAGCCGACCGCCACTTAATCGTAGTTTTTTACGTATGTTGTTCAGTTCTTGCAACTGATAGGAAAACAACTGGGTCGCTTGGTTTTCTTTCTGTTGTTTTCGAGCTTTAACATTGTTTTCATTTTCAGGAATAATCAGCTTTCCATTTTCATCAAACTTTCAAGAGGTTAAACTGTGGGAAGCAAGCAGATTCAAGAATGCTGTTTCCATACTGATCCGAACTTCAGCACCTGTGCCATTACCACCAAAATTACCGATAAAATCGGTGTGATTTCGGTAATTGGTGAGCATACCGGGATTTTCTTCCACCCATTTTTTTGCTTCTGGTGATAAGAGATCATACGGGTCCGGCCCGTTGAAGCCGACATTTTTCCATTGTTTCTCTGCTGCTACATATAATGCTAAGAATCCACCTAATGAATGGCCGGTAGTAGAAATAGCAGCTTCTCCATATTCCTTTTTTACTTCATTAGCAAATGCAATCGCTGAATTGATTTGCCCCGCTGTTTTCAATCCACTAACGGATAAAATCTTGTTTGTTGTTGCTTTTTCAGAAAAACTTGCTCCTGGTCTATTCCCGTAGAGATTCATGACACTCCTTGCATCCGTTTCCAAATCTTTCCAATCACTTAAGTTCGTTCCTGCAAAGGCAATCACTACTTGAGAAAGATCCACTTTACCGTCCTTGATTGGCGCTGCAGCCATCGCCTGCATGCCGTCGAAGGAGTTTTTGATTTTTAGGATTTTATACATAGTGCCGTTAATTTTAAAACTTAAATTTTCTTGCATTTCAGGTACATAGTCTCTATGTTTAGGATCTAGCCAGTAAACAGCATCACTTAATTCACTATATTGTTTGTCAGTAATCATTAAATACTTTCCTCATTTCCATTAGAGTAAGTTACTTTAACTTTATTGAGCGTATTTCCTTCTTTTTGCTTTTTTTCATCAACTATTCCGTAACTTCCTATCTCATTTCTTTCTTTCCAAAAACTATAAGAAAAATAAATCGATTGATCTTGTTTATTAGTCATTAGAATAACTATCCGGTATGAACCCGTCATTTCATTTCGAGCAGATTTTTCAATCTTCACTTCCTTGATATCCGCAAAGGTATTTTTCAGAACTTTGACGGACTGTTTTTCTACTGCGAGTAAATCTTTCTGTCTTTGTGCTTCTCTTTTGTCCATGTAGACTTTCCCTCCGATTCCTAATATGACGATTAACAAAATGGCTAAGCTGCGTTTTCTTATTTTCCGTGACAAGAACGTGCCTCCTTTCTTTTTATGTATGTAAGTATTGACACCTTCATTATTTAAGTACGCGAAAGTTTGCAGGAATTTTTTTATTTTTGAAATTTTTCTCCAATTTGCTATGGACGATTGGCGCTGCAGCCATCGCCTGCATGCCATCCAATGAGTCTTTGATTTTTAGGATTTGGAATTTTGTTTCTCCAAAGTTTTTAATGGCGCCTTCTTTGTAACTTTTACTATATTGAGGATGTTTTGGATCTAGCCAATAAACATGTTCACTTATATATCTATACTCTTCGTCTTTTACTGTCACACTTCCTCCGCCTCTCCATTAGAATAAATAACTCTTATTTTAGGAGTAGTAACCCCTTCGTTTTGTATTTCTTCATTTTCTACGCCATAACTGCTAATTTCATTCATTTGTTTTGAAAAAAAATAATCAAAATAAACAGATTTCCCTTCATTATTTGTCATTGTCACAAGTGCACCATAACTTCCGGTGACAGGGTTTTTTTTAAATTCTTCTACCTTCACTTCCTTGATATCCGCAAAGGTATTTTTCAAAACTTTGACTGACTGTTTTTCTACTGCGAGTAAATCTTGCTGTTTTTGCGCTTCTCTTTTGTCCATATAGACTTTCCCTCCGATTCCTAATATAACGATTAACAAAATGGCTAAGCTGCGTTTTCTTATTTTCTGAGACAAGAACGTGCCTCCTTTCTTTCTATGTAAGTATTGATACCTTCATTATTTAAGTACGCGAAAATTGGCAAGAATTTTTTTATTTTTGAAATTTTTCTCCAATTTGCTATGGACGATTGGCGCTGCAGCCATCGCCTGCATGCAGTCCAATGAGTCTTTGATTTGTAGGATTTTAAATTCAACACCCGCAAAATCCCACTCACTATTAATTTTTAAATCAGGCTCATATTTTGAATGTTTAGGATCTAGCCAATAAACCTTGTCACTTAACTCCCGATAGAATTCTTCAGTTATAGTCAAACTAGTTCCTCCTCTTTATTTGTATAAGTAACTTTTACTTTTTCTTTAGTGATTCCCTTTTTTTGTATATTTCTATTTTCTATACTATAACTCCCGATTTTGTTTTGCTCTTTCCAAAACGTATACGAGAAAGATACTGTTTCGTTATTAATAGTTATTAGCGTTATATGCATTCCGTAAGAACCAGTTTTTTCATTTTTTCCTGCTTCGTTAATCTTCACTTCCCTGATATCCGCAAAGGTATTTTTCATAACTTTGACGGATTGTTTTTCTACTGCGAGTAAATCTTGCTGTTTTTGCGCTTCTCTTTTGTCCATGTAGACTTTCCCTCCGATCCCTAATATGACGATTAAAAAAATGGCTAAGCTGCGTTTTCTTATTTTCTGGGGCAAGAACGTGCCTCCTTTCTTTTTATGTATGGTATTGATACCTTCATTATTTAAGTACGCGAAAGTTTGCAGGAATTTTTTTATTTTTGAAATTTTTCTCCAATTTGCTATGGACGATTGGCGCTGCAGCCATCGCCTGCATGCCGTCCAATGAGTCTTTGATTTTTAGAATTTGGAATTTTGTTTCTCCAAAGTTTTTAATGGCGCCTTCTTTGTAACTTTTACTATATTGAGGATGTTTTGGATCTAGCCAATATACTTTATTACTTATTCCTTTATACTGCTTATCAGTAATTGTCATACTTTTTCCTCACTCCCATCTGTATAGATAACTATAATCTCATCAACCGTAATCCCTTCTTTTTGTACTTCTTCATTTTCAACACCATAGCCATCTATCTCATTGCTTTCTTTTGTAAAGCTATAATCAAAATAAACGGCTTTTCCTTCTGTATTGGTCATCGTTATCAATGCTTCATAGATTCCTGTCATGTCGTTTTTCTCAAATTGTTCGATTTTCACTTCTTTGATATCCGCAAAGGTATTTTTCAGAACTTTGACGGATTGTTTTTCTACTGCGAGTAAATCTTGCTGTTTTTGCGCTTCTCTTTTGTCCATGTAAAATTTTCCTCCGATTCCTATAGTAAGAATGGTCAAAATGATGACTATGGTCTTTCGTCTTTTCTTAGGCAAATAGAAGTCTCCTTTCGGGTTATGTATGATGGATTGTTTCTCCTTTAAGATAAGTACGCAATCGGGCTTGGATTTTTTTGAATTTTTTAGAGTTACTTATCTACTTTTCTACTTTCTTTTTTATCACGTTTTCATTTTAAAGTAATTTTGATAGTAGTGAACAAAATGTAGCATCTACGCACAGATTGTGTCGTATACGATGGACGTAAGGTTTGTTTCCGCCATTCTCTCTTTTTTTAAAGTCACAAAAAAAAGGGGTTATGACAAAATTTTGTCATAACCCCTTTTCTCGAATAAACGTTGTTCCAGAAGTTGACCACTTTTGGAACAACCTTTAAATGATTGATCTTTTATTATTTAGTTGATCCTTTTTCTTCGATTCCATAAGGCAAGATAATCGTTTTTTCTTCGACTTCTTCTTTATTCATCATTTTCGTCAATAGGCGCATGGATACCGCTCCTAAATCGTATAATGGTTGTGTGATACTTGTCAAACGAGGACGAGCTACTTCTGTCAGTAAAGAATTGTTGCTTGTGATGATTTCGAATTCTTCTGGTACTTTTACGCCGCGGTCTAATAAACCATCCAAGATACCAATGGCTAATTCATCGTCTGAAACATAGACAGCTGTTGCACCGCTATTATGGATCCGGTCAACTAGAGACAGACCATCTTTAAAGTTGTATTGTGCCTCAAAGATTAATCCTTCGCTATATGGTAGATTGTTTTCGCTTAATGCTTCTTTATAGCCTTTTAAACGGTTTTGACCATTGATAGGATCAATCAGCGCACCGCTGACAAAAGCGATTTTTTTATTGCCGCTTTTTGCTAATTTATTTACTGCATCTTTTGTTGCTGATACATAATCAATGTTTACGCTACCTACTTGTTCATCTGGATCAATGGAACCAGCTAGTACAACAGGCGTTTTTGAACGTGAAAATTCTCCACGGATTTCGTCTGTGATATGGTGACCCATAAAGATCACGCCGTCCACTTGCTTAGCCAATAAATTATTCAATACATTGACTTCTTTTTGATCGTTGCCATCTGAGTTTGCTAAGATGATATTGTATTTGTACATTGTTGCCACATCGTCGATACCACGTGCTAAAGAGGCAAAGAACATATTGCTGACATCAGGAATGATTACCCCAACTGTTGTTGTTTTCTTACTTGCCAAGCCACGTGCGACTGCATTTGGACGATAATCCAAGCGATCAATAACTTCCAAGACTTTTTTTCTTGTTGCTGGTTTGACGTTTGGATTGCCATTTACGACACGTGAAACAGTAGCCATCGAAACATTTGCCTCTCTCGCTACATCATAGATAGTGATTGTTTGCTTTTCCATTTGTGTTCTCCTATTCATATTTTATATGTTTTCTGAAAATACGTCTTACATTTCTAAAATAGGATATCAAATAATCTCAACAATTGCAACCGTTTTATCTCTGTTTTCATGAAAATTTTTACTTTTTTCAGTTTTAAGAACGTTGGTCTTTTAATCAATCAGTGGTACAATTATTGAATACAAAATTAATTTAGAAAGTAGGTTGCCAAATGAATAACGTAAAAATCAATGAACTACGTCAATGGATGGCACAACACCAAGTAGAATTGGCTTATATCAGCGACCCTGGCCACATCGCTTACTTTTCCGGATATGAAAGTGATCCTCACGAGCGTGTACTCGCTCTTTTTATCCCTCTTGAACAAGATCCTTTCCTTTTCACTCCTGCTCTGGAAGTTGAAGATGCTCAAAACAGCAGCTGGACGTACGATGTACGTGGCTACTTAGACAGCGAAAACCCTTGGGAGATCATCGGAAAAGAGCTTCGCGCACGCTATGGGCAACCTGGTAATGTAGGGATTGAAAAGAATGCTCTGACTGTCGATCGCTTCGATGCTATCTCTGATATCTTGACAGGTACAGATTCTTACACTGATCTAACTTCTATTATCCAGCGTCTGCAACTGATCAAAACGGTAGAAGAAAAAGACAAACTGATCGAAGCTGGTAAATGGGCCGATGTTGCCTTTGAAATTGGCTTCAAAACAGTAAAAGAAGGCATAACTGAACAAGCAATTATCGCAGAAATCGAATACCAATTAAAAAAACAAGGTGTTTCGCAAATGTCTTTCGACACCTTAGTCCTTGCAGGAGCAAATGCTGCAAGCCCTCATGGTACACCAGGAAGCACGAAGGTTTCACCAAATGAACTAGTGTTATTCGATCTTGGCGTTGTTTGGAATGGCTATTGCAGTGATGCTACTCGTACAGTTGCTTATCAAAAACCAACAGAATTCCAAGAAAAAATCTACAACATCACTCTTGAAGCACAGCTTGCCGCACAAGAGGCAGTTCGCCCAGGTGTGACAGCAGGTGAACTTGATCAAATTGCACGAAACGTGATCAACAGCTATGGCTACGGCGAATATTTCAATCACCGTTTAGGTCACGGAATTGGGACAACCGTCCACGAATTTCCTTCTCTTGTAGAAGGAAACGACTTAGTGATCGAAGAAGGGATGTGCTTCTCTCTTGAACCAGGAATCTATATTCCTGAAAAAGTAGGGGTACGTATCGAAGATTGTGTGTATGTGACAAGTGATGGTTGTGTGCCATTCACGACTACACCAAAAGAATTACTTGTTTTAGAGTAATGAAAATAAAAAGGTGAGAGCTGGTCCGCTCTCACCTTTTTATTCTAGAAATGAGTAATCTTAGTGATTGGTAGTCGAATCTGTCATTGTATCTTTCATTTCTTTTTTAGCTTCTTTTGCATCTTCTTTTGCCATTTTCAACATTTCTTTTGTGTCATCTGCAACTGGTTTTGCTTCTGACATTCCTTCATTGACCGTCTCTCCTGCTTTATCTGCAGCATCTTTTACATCGATCATGATATCTTCTGAAGTATCTTTAGCAATACTACCTAATTCGTCTGCTGGTTTTTTCAGATCTTCTGCTGTTTTTTTGAAACGATTAGATAAATCAGCTGATTGTTCTTTGAGGTTTAACAAGATATCATCTGATTCACTTCCTGCTTCCTCTGCTGATTCACTTACCTTTTGCTTAACATTACCTGCTAGATCCCCTGCTTGTTGAGAAAGATCTTGCGCTTTTTCTTTTGCAATGCCTGTTAACTCAGCTGATTTTTCTTTTGCCATATCTGTGTAATCTGAAGCCATGTCCATCAAATCATCTGCTTGAGCAGCCAATTCATCCCGAAGTTCTTTACCAGATTTGGGTGCTAACAATAATGCGGCGATTGCTGCGGCTGTACCTCCAACTACTGCACCTAATAAAAATCCACCTTTTTTAGCCATTCTTATTTTCCTCCTGTCGTTTCAGTATGTTTTTTGTTTTTAAAAAATTTCATCGCTGTTCCACCGACTTTTCCGGCAACAGTCGCTTTAGCTGTCGTTTTTCCGATTCCGCCGACTTTCGTCACGATGTTTTTACTAGAATGATTAAGTTCCGATACACTTTCACTTAAATCAGCAACTGCTGTGAACAATGGATCGATCGTTGCGACTTTTCCATTGATATCCAAGAGCAGCTCATTACTTTTGACCAGCAAGCCTTCTACTTGTCTAGATAAAAGATCTACGTCTTTTGTGACGATCTCAATTGTCGTATTTGCTTCTGCGACAGTCTGGTCTACTTTTTCTAAAGTTTTGGAAACTTGCAACAATACGCGAACGATGAAAACGACAAGTATCGCAAAGGCGATTGCTGCGATCAATCCTGCAATTTCTCCTCCTGACATGATCAAACTCCCTTCTTGTCTCTCTTTTCTATAAGGATAGCATTTTCGTGTTTTTTAAACAAATAAAAACGAGCTTCAACTACTTTTTATTCAATTAGCAGCTGAAGCTCGTTAGAAAAAAATGATTATTTTTTCTTTTCTTCTTTGATTTCTGTTATTCCTTTTGGATTATGATCGATCTTGCTTCCTTCTGCTTCTAATGTTTTACCTAAAGACATGATGTATTCACGCAAAGGTGCCCCTACTTCTGGATGTGTCAGACCATATTCAATACTTGTTTTCATAAAACCAAATTTGTCACCAACGTCATAACGTTTACCTGTGAATTTACGGGCAAATACGCGTTGTGTTTTATTCAACGTATCGATTGCGTCAGTTAGTTGGATCTCATTTCCAGCACCTGGTTGTTGTTCTGATAATACATCAAAGATTTCTGGAGTCAATAAGTAACGCCCAATAATAGCTAAATCACTTGGTGCTTTGCTTGGATCTGGTTTTTCAACAAAGTTTTTGACATTGTATAACCCATCTTCCAGTACTTCCCCTGGGTTGATGATTCCGTATTTTGAAGTTTCATCGTGAGGAACTTGCATAACGGCAATCGTAGAAGCGTGTGTACGTTCATAGTCATCGATCAATTGCTGTGTCAATGGTACTTCGTCTTCCATGATATCATCGCCTAGCATAACGACAAACGGTTCATTTCCAATAAAGGCTCTTGCTTGAAGAACGGCGTGTCCTAACCCCTTTGGATGAGATTGACGGATGAAATGCAAGTTGACATCTGTCGTTTCTTCTACTAATTTCAATAATTCGGTTTTTCCTTTTTCACTTAGGTTTGTTTCTAATTCGATATTTGAATCAAAGTGATCTTCGATTGGTCGTTTAGCTTTTCCTGTAACGATCAAGATGTCTTCGATTCCTGATTTCAACGCTTCTTCAACGATGAATTGGATCGTTGGTTTGTCCACGATTGGCAACATTTCCTTTGCCATCGCCTTTGTTGCTGGTAAAAATCTTGTTCCTAATCCTGCTGCTGGAATAACTGCTTTTTTTACTTTCATATACATTCGCTCCTTCAAAAAATTGTTAATGAGAATTCATTTTCTTTTTTCCCATCACGTAACATGATTTCTTTTGCGGCTGTTTTGATTTCTTTTTGTTCATACAGCACTTCATAGATTGTTTGAGTGATGGGCATTTCGATTTCCATCATTTGGGCTAGTTCCATCGCTGCTTGAGTAGTATTCACACCTTCAACGACCATTCCCATATTGGCTAGCACCTCTTCTAGAGGCTGTCCTTGTCCTAACAAGTTGCCTGCGCGCCAGTTTCTGGAATGAACACTTGTGCAAGTAACGACTAGATCGCCTACTCCGCTTAAGCCAATAAAGGTCAGCGGGTTGGCACCCATTGCTACACCTAAACGGCTGATCTCAGCTAATCCGCGCGTCATGATTGCCGCTTTTGCATTATCGCCAAACCCTAAGCCGTGAATAGCACCAGCTCCAATGGCAATAATATTTTTCAAAGCTGCCCCCATCTCTACACCAATCACATCAGGGTTGGTATAGATTCGAAAATAATGGTTCATGAACAGCTCTTGTACATATTTTGCTGCTTTTGCATCTGTGCTTGCCGCTGTGATCGTCGTAATGTCATGCTTTGCTACTTCTTCCGCATGGCTTGGCCCAGAAAGAACAGCAACAGCTTTTCTTTTTTCTGTCGGGATTTCCTCTAACAAGATTTCAGAGATTCTTTTATGCGTTCCCTGTTCTAATCCCTTACTTGCATGGATGATCACTGGCTTCGTATTCAATTTGGCAACTAGTTCTTTTGCAACAGAACGTATCGCTTTCGTCGGGATAACGAATAGTACCGCATCTGCATCTTTTACTGCATCTTCCATATCGGTGAATGCTCGGATGGAATCGGGTAGATGATGATCTGGTAAATAACGTTGATTGGTGTGTTGGGTGTTGATTTCTTCTACTTGTGAAGCACGATGTCCCCAAATCCGAACGTCATGTCCGTTTTCAGCGAGGACTTGTGCTAAAGCAGTCCCCCAAGAGCCTGGTCCTAAAACCGCTACTCTATAATTCATTTTACCACTCCTGAAATTTTTTTCATTTTTAACGCTCTGAAAATCAAATAATTTGTTGATTTTTTCCTAATGAGCGGTCATAATCCGGTAAATTTCCTTTTTTTCTACGCCAAATAAACAGAATCAATGTGCCGACAAATAAAACAGCAGACAATAATTGAGAAATGCGGATCACACCTAAAAAGTAAAGGCTGTCTGTGCGTAATCCTTCGATAAAGAAACGTCCGAAACTATACCACATTAGATAACATAAAAGGACTTCTCCTTTTTTCAAAAGATGCGGTTTCTTCCGCAAAACCAAAAGCAGAATAAATCCAAACAAACTCCAAAGTGATTCATAAAGAAAGGTTGGTTGTCGATAGATCCCTTCGATATACATGTTATCAATGATGAATTGCGGTAAATGCAGACTTTCTAAGAAACTTCGTGTCGTGTCTGGACCATACGCTTCGTGGTTCATGAAATTTCCCCATCGTCCGATTGCCTGCGCCAGTAATACACTTGGTGCAGCGATATCTAAAAAGGTCCACAAAGAAATAAAATGATATTTGGTAAAAAAGTACAGTGTGATTGCACCTGCAATCAATCCCCCGTAAATCGCTAATCCTCCTGAACGGATATTGAATATTTGGATTGGATCAGCTATATATTGGGGAAGATCGAATAAAACATAATACAAGCGGGCACCAATAATGGAAATCGGCAATCCCCACAACATAAAATCTGTCACGTCATCTGCTTTTAATCCTACCCGAACAGCTTCTCTGCTGCTGAGCCACATGGCAATAATGATTCCTGATACGATAATCAATGCATACCAGTAGATAGGAATTCCTACAAGCTCAAAAGCAACTCGATTGATTTGTGCTAACATATTGTCACTCCTTGCTAGTCATTGCCTGAGTTTTCTTCAATCAAGCGACTTAATCTTTCTTCAAATGTTTTCGTTGCGTCAAAGCCCATTGTACGCGCGCGGAAATTCATCGCGGCTACTTCAATGATGATTGCAACGTTTCGTCCTGTTTTGACAGGGATTTTTATTTGTGGAATGCCCACTTCCGCGATTTCAACGGTCGTGTCTTCAGAACCCAAACGGTCGTATTTCTTATCTTTCGCCCATGCTTCTAGATAAACAGCTAACTGGACTTGCATAGAGCCTCGTACCGCACTCGCACCGAAAAGATTCATTACATCTATGATCCCGATCCCTCGAATCTCAATCAGATGTTCCAGGATTTTAGGAGGTTCTCCGATTACCGTCAGTTCATCTTGCTGATAGACATCTACTCGATCGTCTGCGATCAATCGATGTCCGCGCTTAATCAGTTCCAACGCCGTTTCACTTTTCCCTATCCCACTGTCCCCTTGAATTAGTACACCTAATCCGTAGACATCGACTAACACACCGTGGACACTTGTTCGAGGGGCTAAGCGCCCATCTAAATAACTAGATAATTCACCTAGCAGCCGAGACGTTGAGATAGGCGAACGCAGCACAGCTATCCCATTTTCATTGGCTGCTTGGATCATTTCTTCCGGAGCCGGCAATCCTCTTGAAATAATAAATGCGGGCATATCTTCACTACATAATCTTCTCATGATGATCAAACGCTCTTCTGGGATCATCCGTTCCGCAAAACTGATTTCTTTACTGCCAAATAGCTGTAAACGATTATGGGAATAATAATTAAAATAACCGGTCAACTCTAGTCCTGGGCGTGAGATGTCCCCAGTCACGATGACGCGGTCTAAACTTTTCTCGTCGCCTGTGACGATTTCCAAAGATAATTTTTTTACTAATTGGCTAACTTTTACAACTTCTGACATTCATGCTACCTCATTTCTATTAGAGTGTTCTCTATCATTTTATCATTGTCTAGCCAAAAGTACTACCAATTAAAAAAAACGTTTTTATTTAATTACCAATGTAATAGAAAACGCATTCTTGATTCTAAACAAAAAAAGCTGTGCCGAGATCTCGGCACAGCTTTTTTTATTTTCTGCTGTTATGTTCACTAACGATTACATTGACAAGTGACATCAAGATAGCTACGAATAACGCTGCACCAAATGAAGAAAAACTAAAATGTTCTGCTCCTACAAAAAAGGAAGTCATTTTAAGAATCGCTGCATTGATAACAAACGTAAACAATCCCAATGTGACTAATGTAAAGGGCAGGGACAGGATCGTCAAAATCGGTTTGACAAACATGTTCAACACAGATAATACGAAGCTGGCAAGGACGGCTGTCCAAATACTGCTCACATGGACCATCGCAGGAAAAAGAACAGCCAACGATATGAATGTTAACGTATTAACCAAAATACGCTGAAAGTACGACATTAAAAGTCACTCCATTCGTCATCATCGATTTTTTCCGCTTCTTTGCGTTTTTTTGTTTGTTCACGATAATTGTTTTTTTCATAATATGCATTGTTATGTCCATAGTTTGTTCGTGCAGAACGCGCAGATGGGATAATCAAAGCTAATAAAATGTATAAAATGATTGGACTTCCAAAAGCAACTAAGCTTAGGAATACATAAAGCACACGGATAACAGTGGGATCAATCCCGATATATTCCCCAATCCCTGCTAAAGTACCTGTCAAAACAACATTTTTATTGGATTTTGTCAACTTTTTTTTCATCATGTCTCACCTCTGTTCTACTATTTTAAATGAAGAAAATCGTTGTGACAACCTTCTTCTTAATCGGTGTTCAAGAGATAGCCTATCGGCAATAAGGCACAATTTTGTAAAATAGGGGAAGCTATTTTACAAAATCGCTTCTTATTGCTCAAGGCTGAACATCTCTTTCACAACCTCTTTATTTATCTGTATCTTTTAAATAGATACTTCCTGTTGTCGTTGAAAGTTGCACTTGCGCGATCTCATCATCTGAAACACGGCGGAATTGCAACATTTGGTTTGTCCGTTCTTTTTTCTCACGAACTACTTCGTAATTGGACAGACGGCTGTTGATGCTTCCAAGACTTGTTTTAGCGTGTCCTTCCAAACCGATGGTATCTGGTAAAGCAACTTTGACATTCCCGTTCACTGAACTTGCTTCTACTTTTTTCAAATTATCTTCTTTAATCGTAAGACGTACATCACCATTTACTAAAGACACAGAAAGGTTTTCTGGTGTGGCACCAAATGTCACTGTGCCGTTTACTGTTTCGATAATAGAATCTAAGATGTTCCCGTTTCGAATATCGATATTGCCGTTTACACCTTCTACTTCCAACATCGTTGCAGTTAATTGGTTCACGATGATGTTCCCATTCGTAGATTTTGTATAAATATCTTTAGCTTCCAATGTCTCAATCATGATGTTGCCATTTAGAAGTTTGATAGCTGCATGGTCGTATACTCGTTTAGGCAAGTAGAAAACAAGGTCTGCACGCACACGCTTATTTGGAATTTGGAAGGAGATATGATCTTCATTGACCTCGATCTGGCTCCGTTCAGAGAATGCTTCAAATGGTTCAGCACCCATTTTTCCGTAAAGTTTGATCTTAGCTTCCACTTTCACATCATCACTGTCCCACGTTTTTAACGTCACGTTTCCGTTTGCTGCCTTGATATCAAGGATACTTGCTGCAGGAGCTTCATAGTAAAATTCGTGTTCAAATTTCGTTGTCGCAATTCCAGGGACACGTAAGCTGACATCTTTCCATTCCATGTTGTCATTTACTGTTTCTGAAACAGTTTGGAATGTTTTCTTCAAGAATTTGCCTAACTGTGATCCAGCTTCTGACATTTTTTCGCCTACTTGATTCAGCGTATCTGTCGCTTGATCTTTCCAATCATCTGGCAATTCAAACTTATCCGTAAACGTTTCTTTTTTCTCAGACCATTGGTTCTTGCGGATATCTTTTAATTCTGCTTCCAGCTTCAATTGTTCTTCTAATAGTGTATCGCCGGTTGCTTCTAACTCTTTGATTTCTGCTTCTAACGTTTGACGCTGTGCTAATTCTTCTTCTGTCAATTCGCCTAATTCTTCTTTTGTATTCAGCTGCATCAATGCTTCCTGTTTCTCATTACGTGCTGCCTTATTGTCAGCAAATTGAGCATTTACTTCGTCTAGACGCGCCGAAGTTTTATTCGCTTCAGTTGCTAGTTCATCTAAGATCTTTTCTAAGTTTTCTTGATCTTGTCTTTCTTTTTCTTTTGGATCAACTGGCTCAGAAATTCTTTCTTCACCGTTTTCAAGTTCATCGATCAATTGACTTGCCTGATCTTTTTCTTTATGACTAGCAGTTACCTTGTCTGCTTCTTTTTTGATTTGTTTTTCGTCTTTTTCAGTTGCCATGCTTTCTAATAAATCTAAGCCTTCTTCAGTCGAAAGGATTCCTTTTTTCACTAAGTCTAAAATACGTTCTCTTTCTTTCATGGAAATTGCCTCCTTAAGCAAAATTGTTTGCAAGCTTTTCCTTACATCCATATTATGCACTGATTCAGTAAAAATGTCATAGGACTTAAGTTGTAACTTTTACTCCATCTTGAGATGTTCTTTCTTTTTTGTAAAGAGATATGCTGTAGTCACGCAAGTTAAGGGCAGGACAAGTAGTGCGGCCAATGTGGTAAGGATAGCCATCGTATATTCCAAGACAAATGATTTTTCATTGATTATTTGCTGAAAAGGAATGTCTAAATCAATGAACCAAAGAATCAACGCTAAAGAACTCCCCATAAACGCAAAAAGAAGAGTCATCACTGTTGACGCCAATATTTTTTTAGCAATGGCAAAACTAGCATGGCGCAATTGGTTAAAAGACAAATGCGGATTTGCCTGATATACTTCGAATGTTCCACTAGAAATCGCTACACTCGCATCTAAAACAGCACCGCTAAGACTGATCAGAAGCAACGACCTCGCAAGTAGTCTAAAATCAATTGCTAACGTCTTATCTAAGCCAGATAGTTCTTCTAGTTCTATCGAAGTAAACCCTTGGATCGCTAAAAAATCAGTGATAGGAATCAATAGTAGGAAACAAAACAAAAAGATCAGTATACTGGCAAAAGCGGCTCGCATTTTCAGATTATAACCGTTGATAAAAAATAAGATAACCACAGCGATCAATAGGAATCCTATAATCGACAATACCAATATCGGCCACTTCTGATGATAGCCGAATAATAATAGGAAAAAGATTCCTAAATTAATGAATAATCCTAAAAGAATATACATACCTTGCGTACCACCGACAAATAGCACACTAATTGCAAAAATCCCAACAAGTATAATAAGTACATTCATTTTTTTAACCTCCTTACAGCGAGAAAAAAGAGGACCGCGATGGGGATTGATAATACTATTCCTAAGCTGCCAGCAATGACGCGTAAAAATTCTAATGATAAATGTTGTTCTACCGTTTCTTTGAAAGACCATTGATTTCCTAAATATAACAGAAGCGATGGAATCGCTCCGCTGATATAGACGAATAAAAGGATATTAGCCATCGAACCAATCACATCTCGGCCCACTTGCCTTCCTGAAAGCCATAACTGTTTCGCTGATATTTTCGGTTGTTGCTTGGTCAATTCTTCTAATGTCGCAATGACTGTGATCACGGTATCCAGTGTCCCTCCAGCTGTCCCAATCAGCACGCTGGAAAGAAAAACAGAACGATACGGTCGTGTCAGATAATTCAGTTCTTCATAGCGCAGTCCTTGATCTTTCCAATGATTCATTGTCAAAAGACAAATAAAAAATGCTAAAAAAACACTTGTAACTGCAGCCGAAATTTTGATTATACTGCTTCTATTCCATCCGTCTAACGCCAATATACTAACGATTATCCCTATAACGACAAATAAGATTGCTATATTTAAGAGAGAAATACCTTCTGTTTTGGTAAAGAGGAGCAACAAAAGTAAAAGTAAAACGATGTTGACGATGAGACTTCCCAAAGCAAATACACCCTGTTTTCCACCAATAAGCAACATGGTGCCAATGAAGATACTTGTAAAGAAAAAAAGCCAGCCATCATTTTTTTTTGCTACTAGTTGCCATTCATCTCCATGCATTTGGACAAGATAGATTTGTCTTGTTGTTATATTTGCTGTTTCGATTTGATTTTTTTGATAAGGAGCCGATAAAGAAATCACTTCTCCTTTTTGGTCCGTGTTCATCAATCTTCCTGTAATCAATTGCTGATCCTCTTCTATTCTCACTCTTTCGATCTCGATAACAGGTACGTCATATAGAGCAGCTTGACGCTGAATAAACCATGAAGCAAGTATACAAATAAAAAATAGAGTGATGATGATGCTAATCTTTTTTTGCATTCTTTATCCTTTCTATTGGAATAATGAAAAGGGTTTGTGACATGTTTTGTCACAAACCCTATTCCCGAATAAACAGCAGAATCACAACTTCAGTTTAGAAAATCTCATTGTGGTTCGTATTTAACTCAGTGATTTTCCCTGTAGCCAAGTAGACGATCCATTCACAGATGTTTGTCACATAGTCTCCGATTCGTTCTAGATAACTGGCAACATTCAAATAGTCTGTTCCACTGATGACTGTTTCAGGATTTTCTTGCATGTTTTTGATGGTTGCATTATAGATTCGATTGAAATAGTCATTGACTCTTTGATCCATATTGGCGATCGTACGCGCGTCTTTTTCGTCTGTTTTGACATATGCAACTAGGACGTTGTCCACCATTTTTTTCACGTAATCGGACATATCGGAGATCTCTTTTTCGATTTCCGGTATTCTCGTCTGTCCTTTTACGCGGATTGTAGATTTAGCAACGGACACCGCATGATCGGCCATACGTTCTAAATCAGAGCTAGCTTTCATGACCGTGATAATCATACGCAAGTCAGTTGTAACTGGCTGTTGCAATGCAATCATTTCAAAACTTTTTTTCTCCAAACGCGTTTCCATATTATTGATATTTATATCGTTTTCGATAACTTCTTGAGCTAAGATTTTATCGTGTTTGATGTATGCACGAACTGACTTGTGCACAGCGCTGCTCACCATCATCCCCATTTCGTAGAACTGATTATGGAGATTCAGCAATTCTTCTTCAAATTGTGTACGTAGCATTCCGTTTCCTCCTTATCCAAATCGACCTGAAATATAATCTTCTGTCTCTTGTTTTTCTGGATTCATGAATATCTTCTTCGTATCGTTGTATTCGATCAAGTGACCATCTAAAAAGAATGCCGTCTTATCTGAAATACGTGAAGCTTGAGACATATTATGGGTCACGATGATCATCGTATACCGCTCTCTTAATTCTAACAGCATACTTTCGATTTTCCCAGTAGAAACAGGGTCAAGTGCACTAGTTGGTTCATCCAATAAGATGATTTCGGGATTCACTGCCAAAACACGTGCGATACATACACGCTGCTGCTGCCCACCGGATAAAGACAAGGCACTTTTATGCAGTTTATCCTTCACATCCTCCCAAACAGACGCTGCCTTCAGACTTTCTTCCACTACTTGATCAAGGACTTTTTTATCTTTTTCTCCTTTTAACTTCAATCCATAGATGACATTTTCATAAATAGAAAAAGGAAATGGATTTGGCTGCTGGAACACCATGCCGATTTCTTTTCTTAGTTCAACAACATCTGTTTTCGGACCATAGATGTCTTTGTCTTTATATAAAACACTTCCGGTGATCGTTACATTTGGAATCAGATCGTTCATTCGATTCAACGAACGTAGATAGGTAGATTTCCCGCAACCAGAAGGACCGATCATCGCTGTGATTTCACCTTGATTGAAACTTAGATCGATTCCCTTTAGTGCTTCTTTCTTTCCATAATACAGATGAAGATCTTTGGATGAGATAATTTCTTTTGTCATGTTGAGGCCTCCGTCTTAACCAAAATGACCGGACACATAATCTTCGGTTGCCTGAATTTTTGGTCTGGTAAATATCTTGTTTGTTTTGTCATATTCCATTACTTTTCCTAGATAGAAAAAGGCAGTGTAGTCGCTGATACGAGCTGCTTGTTGCATATTATGCGTCACGATGATGATCGTGTAGTCTTCTTTCAAGTTTACAAGTGTTTCTTCAACCGTTCCTGTCGAAATAGGATCCAAGGCACTTGCCGGCTCGTCTAACAGCAAGATATCGGGTTTCATCGCAATTGCACGAGCGATACACAAACGTTGCTGTTGTCCGCCAGATAAAGCCAAAGCACTTTTATCCAAGCTATCTTTTACTTGATCCCACAAAGCTGCTTGTTTCAAGCTTGTTTCAACGATTTCATCTAATTTCTTCTTGTTTTTTTCACCATGTTGTTTCAAAGCAAAAGTTATATTGTCATAAATCGATTTGCTAAAAGGGTTGGGGCGTTGGAACACCATGCCGATCCGTTTGCGCATTTCATAAACATCCACTTGAGGCGCATTGATATCCACGTCTTTATACATGATCTTTCCAGTGATTTTCGTATTAGCGATCCCATCATTCATACGATTCAAAGAACGAAGATACGTGGATTTTCCGCAGCCAGAGGGGCCAATCAATGCAGTGATCTTATTTTTTTCGAACTCTAGATCCACTCCCTTGATTGCTTCATTGTCGCCATACCAAACATGCAGATCATTCGTATATAATGCTACTTCCTTCTCTTTTGGCATGGTAATGACATTTGTTTCATTCCAATTATATTTTTTCATCTTACTTCTTCTCCTTAAGCTGAAGTCATTTTTCGGTATAATCGTTTGCCAATCGCACGAGCGCCGAAGTTGAACAGTAAAACAGCAATGATCAACACGGCAGAAGCACCAGCCGAAACAGAAACACCATCAGGCATCGTACCTTCTGTGTTGATCTTCCAAATATGGACAGCCAGTGTTTCAGCTTGGCGGAAAATGCTAATCGGACTAGAAACACTTAATGGATTCCAGTTCGTAAAATCTAATGCTGGCGCGCTTTGACCAGCTGTATAAATCAATGCGGCAGCTTCACCAAAAATTCTTCCTGAACTTAGGATCACACCAGTCAAAATTCCTGGTGTTGCTTCTGGAACAACCACTTTTATCACTGTTTCCCAGCGTGACAAACCTAACGCCAATCCAGCTTCTCGTTGTGTGTAATGGACCGCTTGTAAAGATTCCTCGACCGTTCGAGTCAAAAGAGGCAGGTTGAATACGGTCAAAGCCAATGCACCAGAAATGATTGAGAAACCATACTGGAATTGAATAACGAAAACCAAGAAACCGAATAAACCGACAACAACAGAAGGCAAAGAACTCAAGATCTCGATAGACGTACGGATCACGTCTGTCAGCCAGTTTTTTCCGGCATATTCTGAAAGATAGATACCCGCACCTAAAGAAATAGGAAAACTGATGATCATGGTAATCAAAAGCAAATAAATCGAGTTAAACAGTTGAATCCCGATACCACCGCCTTCTTGGTAGGCTTTGGAAGGTTCAGTCAAGAAAGACCATGAAATGTGCGGTATTCCTCGAACTAAGATATAAAGTAATAAAGCTGCTAAGATCAATACGATGATCCCTGAAACCACATATAGAACACCTGTAGCAATTTTATCTGAGCGTTTTGCGTTCATTATTTCAGCTCTCCTTTCTTCCCAATCATACGGATCACGATATTAAAGAATAATGACATCAATAGCAAGATCAGCGCTAATGACCATAACACATTATTTTCAACTGTTCCCATGATTGTATTTCCGATTCCCATTGTCAAGATGGACGTCAATGTAGAAGCAGGAGTAGTAAGTCCTGTTGGCATTAATGCCGCATTACCAATAACCATTTGGATAGCTAAGGCTTCGCCAAACGCACGAGCCATACCAAAAACGACTGCTGTTAAAATCCCGGGCACTGCTGCTCGCAGCACCACTTTGTAGATTGTTTGCCATCTTGTGGCACCTAGCGCTAATGAAGCTTCCCGATAGTGCCGTGGCACTGCCTTTAATGCATCCACAGTCATCGTTGTGACAGTCGGTAAGATCATAACGAATAACACAAATGTACCAGCTAAGATACCGAACCCTGTCCCGCCAAAGATACTTCTAACAAAAGGAACGATAACAGATAGACCGATAAATCCGTAAACGACAGATGGAATACCTACAAGTAGTTCGATGACCGGTTGCAAGATCTTCATTCCGTTTTTAGGAGAAATCTCCGTCATGAATACTGCTGCTCCGATAGCAAATGGTGTGGCAACGATAGCTGATAAAAAAGTCACAATAAATGAACCTGTGATCATAGGCAATGCCCCTACCATTGGTTTCCCATTTGCTCCGATTTGGCTCGGATTCCAATCTGTACCAAACAGAAAATCAAATACATTGATCTTATCAGTAAAAAAGGTGGCCAAACCTTTACTAGCGACAAAATAAAAAATAGATAATACAACCAACACGATCAGCGCGATACATAAAAAACTAATAAATTTTCCGCGCTGTTCCATTTTTGAACGTTTTGATTTTGTTAATAATACTTTTTTCACATCTTCCACAGATGACTCCCCCTTAATCAGGTTTAACATACTCACTCAGTGTACAAATTGAACATCAATTTGGTTTTAATAACATGTAAAAGTTTAGCTAAGTTTGTAAATTTTGTGTAAAGATTACTCTTTAACAATGTTTCCTTGCCAATCACGTTCAACTTTCATATGTGAAACAGGGATATAGCCTAGCTCTCCGACAATATTATCTTGTACTTCATCAGATAAGATATAGTCTAAAAATTCTTTTGTCAGTTTTTTTGGATGGTCTCTTGTGTACATATGCTCATATGCCCAAATCGTCCATTTGTTCGTTGTCACATTTTCATCTGTTGGTTCCACACCGTTAACGTTCAACGTATCCACATCATCGGAAACGTAAGAAAAAGCAACATAGCTAATTGCTCCGGGTGTGTCCGCAACGATTTGGCGCACCATTCCGCTTGAATCTTGTTCCTGTGCCTGAACAGCTGTTTCTCCGTCCAATACCCATTTTTCAAACGTACTACGGGTCCCGCTTCCTGATGCACGGTTCAATATAACTACTGGCTGATCTTTCCCACCGACTTCACTCCAGTTTTTGATCTCGCCCGTAAATAATTTTTTCAGGTTTTCCATACTGATATCTTTTACGCCAATATCCTTGTTCACAATAGGAGTGATTCCAACAACTGCTACTCGATGATCGACTAATGCCGAAGCATCAATCCCTGATTTTTCTTCCGCGAATAAATCAGAATTTCCGATATCGACTGCTCCTGACTGTACTTGAGACAACCCAGTTCCGCTTCCGCCCCCTTGTACATTGATGAATTTTCCAGGATTTTCTGTCTGGTAGGTTTCAGCAACCGTTTCTACTAAAGGCTGTAAGGCAGAAGAGCCAACTGCAGTAATGGATTCTCCTCGATCAATCCACTTTGAACAGCCTGATAAAAGAATAGCTAATCCTATTATTGGTAAGAATAATTTTAGTTTTTTCATTAGAAATCTCCTTTAATCCTAAAGTATGTCTATTCTATCATTTTCATTACTTGATGAAAACGAATCAAAACCATTAAATAACAAAATAAATTCTCATAATTGCAAAAAAAGCTATCTCATTAAAAGTTTCTATGCTATACTGGCTTTGAAATGTGTCTCTTTTAATAGCATATATTAGCTTATTTCTTGCTTTCCCCAAAAAACAAGAGATACCCCAAAGTTAATTTCGCTCATGCGAGACGCTTTCTCCATTTCTGACGTACTCTCAGAAATGGCCCCGAGAAAAAAGGACACGAGATTTCCATCTATTGATGGCTCTCCTGTCCTTTTTGTATTTTAAAGGAGCGGCGAAATCAGTCTTGCTAATCCTTCTTTCATCTTGATCATCATCCCTCGGTTTTCATACACTTCTTTTGTGAGATGCGTCGAAATCTTTGAATCTTCAAAGAATGCTTTTCTTACGCGAGAAGCCATTCGTTCATCATAGATCAGTGTATTGACTTCAAAATCCAATCTAAATGAGCGAACGTCGATATTAGCTGAACCAACGGAAACGATGCCGCCATCGATAATCATCGTCTTTGCATGGATAAATCCATTTTCATATGTTTCGATTCTTGCCCCATAATCGATCAGCTCTGCAGCGAAAGAATACGTTGCCCAGTAAACGAGAAGATGATCTGGTTTGTTAGGTATTTGGATATGGACTTTTACGCCTGAGAGAAGAGCCAACTTCAATGCCTCATGAATCGATCCATCCGGTATGTAATACGGCGTTTGGATCAATATCTCCCGTTTGGCTAACGAAATCATTTTCAAATATGTCATTTTGATTTGCTCATGTTCGGTATCTGGTCCGCTTGTCACGATTTGAACAGCCATATCACCTGTAGAATGAATGGTCGGGAAAAATTCCGGTGAATATCCTACTTCTTTTGTATGCTGAGAATTCCAGTCCATCAAAAAACGGTTTTGCAAGGTGTAAACCGCTTCTCCATAGATACGCAGATGATTGTCTCGCCAATAACCAAATTTCTTTACCAATCCTAGATATTCGTTTCCAACATTGAACCCACCTGTATATCCGATTTTCCCATCAATCACTACGATTTTACGATGATTGCGATAATTGATTCGAGGATTGATATACGGAACGAATAGAGGAAAGAAAAATGCGACTTCTCCACCTGCTTTTTTCAAATTCTGAAAAAAACTAGAAGAAACTTGTGTGGAACCCCATGCATCAAGAAGGACTCTGACTTTTACTCCGCGTCTTGCTGCCTCTGTCAATGCCTCTCGAACTTCTTCACCTAATGTATCACTGCGGTAAATATAATATTGGAAATGGATATGGTCTTCTGCCTGTTTGATATCCTCGATCAGCGCATCGAATTTTTCACGACCATCTGTAAATAAAGTGATTTCATTTTTAGTCGTATAAAGCGTACTTTCAAATACAGTAAGCATATAGATCAATTGTTTCACATCTACTTGTCCAGTAGGCGGATGAGGATAAAGTCCTCGCATCAATGCTTGTTTATCTTCTTCGATTTCTAGATTCTTACCGATTTTCCCTTGGATCTTCAAATCAAAGATTTTCTCTTTGGAAATCCCTCTTCCTAAAAAAATATATAAAATAAATCCTACAACTGGAATGAACATCAAAACGAGCAGCCATGCCCATGTTTGCGCAGTTTCCTTTCTTTCTCGAAAAACGATAATAAAGGAAAGCAAAATATTCATAATCAAAAGGATCGTAAAAAAATTGTCAACGATAATCTTCACGGCTTCACCTCTTTTTCTACCAACTTAAGAATACCCAAGTTGTTTTTTAAAGTAAAGAGAAAAAAGCCGCCCCATTTACTCCACCTAGCTGATAAAAAAAGAAAGCTGGAACGAAATCGTCCAACTTTCTGATTATATTTATCTTGTGACACTAGAATTTCAAGAAACGTCTCATAGAGATAATCGAGCCGAGTGAACCAATGATCACACCAATACCGACCATCAAAAGATTGATTTTCCAAACGATATTTTCTGGATGGATCAATGAATAATGAGATCGTAATAATGACGGATTGATCAATTGGTAAAACCATGCGTAACCAAATGTAATGATCAGTATCGGAAGAATGGCACCGATTAAGCCGATCCAACCACCTTCAAGGAAAAATGGCCAGCGGATATATCCATTTTTTGCTCCTACTAAACGCATGATTTGAATTTCACGCTGTCTAGATAAAATCGTGATCCGAATCGTGTTAGAAATGAGAAACATTGCTACAAACAACAGCAATGCCGCCGCAACTAATCCCCATGTTCGAACTGCACCAGCAATTTGGAAAATCCGATCTGAGGAAGCCCCACCGTAATCAGAACGAGAAACATTCTTCAAATCTGCCGCTTTTTCTGCTACTTGTTTTGTATAAGAAGGATCGGTAGCACTTACTACGTATACATCATATAACGGGTTATTATCCCCTTCAAACAATTTCCAAGAATCGCCCATTTCGTTTTGGATTTTCTTCAATTCCTGTTCTTTGCTTGAAAATTCGACTTTTTTGACATGATCTAAGTCATTTAATTCTTTTTCTAGTTTTTTCATCTCTTCGTCTTTTGTACCAATGTCTACGAACACAGATACATCCACGTTTCCTTCTATATCTTGTGCTAGTTTGGTTGCGTTCATGATGACCGCCATGAACACACCAACTAAAGTCAACGTGATCGTTACCGCACTGACCGAAGCTACTGTCATCCAGCCGTTACGTTTCAAACTCTTGATACTTTCTAATAAATGGCGGAAAAAGGTTCTAATCATCGTATCCATATTCCC
This sequence comes from Enterococcus sp. DA9, assembly GCF_008000875.1. Lineage (NCBI taxonomy): Bacteria > Bacillati > Bacillota > Bacilli > Lactobacillales > Enterococcaceae > Enterococcus > Enterococcus sp. DA9. The sequence goes on along the minus strand of NZ_CP042839.1, from coordinate 1,578,270 downwards.
CTTCCGCTTGGTCTCGAATAATGCGGCCGTTTTCGATAGCAATTACTCGGTGTCGAATCGTATTTACGATCGTACTGTTATGTGTAGCCATCACGACAGTTGTTCCTTGTGCATTGATCCGATCTAATAGTTTCATGATTTCCCATGAGTTTTCCGGATCTAGATTCCCTGTCGGTTCATCCGCGATAAGTACTTTAGGTGTATTTACGATTGCTCGGGCAATAGAAACACGTTGTTGTTCCCCACCAGATAATTCGCTAGGAAAGACTCGGACTTTGTGTTTCAAACCAACAAGATCCAGCACTTCCATTACTCGTTTTTTGATATCCCGAGGTTTTCTGCCGATAACTTGCATGGCGTACGCAACATTTTCATATACTGTTTTTCTTGGTAATAATTTATAGTCTTGGAACACCACGCCGATTTCTCTGCGTAGATAAGGAACTTCGCGGTTTTTGATGGCTATTAGATCATGACCTGCGACGTTCAAAGTTCCTTTTGAAGCTTTTTCTTCTCGATACATCAATTTGATGAATGTAGATTTACCAGCTCCAGACGGACCAACAACATACACAAACTCTCCTTGTTCGATGACAATCGAGAGATTGCGGATAGCAGTGGTACCGTTTGAGTACTTCTTCATTACATCCTTCATTTCAATCATGGCGTTCTCTCCATATCTTTTTCAGTCTTTAGCTATTATAGCATGGCAATGTTTCAACTTGCTTGCAAAATCTTACAATTTTATTTCAATTTAACAAATGGCTCTTATTGCAGATGCATTTTCAAATAGCCGTCAATAAATAAATCAAGATCTCCGTCCATAACAGCTTGGACATTTCCTGTCTCTACGTTTGTCCGATGGTCTTTTACCATAGAATATGGATGGAAAACATAAGAACGGATCTGTGATCCCCAGCCGATTTCTTTTTGTTCTCCTCTCAGTGCAGCTGCTTCTTGTTCTTTCTTTTCCACTTCTAATTGGTAAAGCTTAGCTTTCAGCATCCCCATCGCTTGTTCCCGGTTTTTCAATTGTGAACGTTGTGCCTGACTCGCTACTACTGTTCCTGTAGGCAAGTGAGTGATTCGTACAGCGGATTCTGTCTTATTGATGTGCTGACCACCTGCACCACTTGCCCGATATGTGTCGATCTTCAAATCATCTGGATTGATTTCTATATCGATCGTTTCATCAAGCTCTGGCATCACATCTACCGAACAAAAAGAAGTATGACGACGTTTTGCTGAGTCAAAAGGCGAGATACGTACAAGGCGATGAACACCTTTTTCTGATTTCAGATAGCCAAATGCGTTGTGTCCTTTGATCAGTAGGGTCACACTCTTGATTCCTGCTTCATCGCCTGCTTGATAATCTAGTGTCTCTACTTGATACCCATGCTGCTCTGCCCAGCGTGTATACATGCGTAAAAGCATGCTGCCCCAGTCTTGGGACTCCGTTCCGCCAGCCCCTGGATGCAATTCGACGATGGCGTTGTTTCGATCATAAGGACCATCTAACAACATAGATAATTCATACGTCTTCATTTTTTCATCTAGCGCATTGATACGTGTTTCTGCTTCTTCTTGCATTGCTGCATCAGGTTCTTCCTGCAACATCTCCACCATCAATTCGATTTCTTCCAGTTCTTCAGCAAGAGAATGGAATTGATCATAAGTTTCTTTATTTGCATTGTTTTCACTGATCACTTTTTGAGCAGCTTCGCTATCATCCCAAAAACCAGGTTCAGCCATTTTTGCTTCTGCTTCCGCAATGTCTTCTTCCAGCTGGTCTAAGTCAAAGAGACCTCCTGAAGCTTGTGACCTTTTCCTGCATTTCTGTCAGGAGATTTCGAATTTCGGATATTTCCATGTTTTTTTCCTTCTTTCACTATACTTTTTTTATTATATCTAGTCTAACAGAATCGTCAAATAACAGAAAGAAGGTGAGACAAATTCTTTAAAAAAGAATTTGTCTCACCAATCCTGCTGTCAGAAATTAGTTTGCATCTTTTCCGTGACAGTTCTTATATTTTTTCCCGCTTCCACAAGGACAAGGATCATTTCTACCAACCTTGTTCACATGGATTGGTTGTTTTTTCGCGCTAGTATTACTGTTTTCTTTGGCATCTCCATCTTCTGAGTGAGAAGCTGTTCCTTGAGAAACTTGCTCACGTTGTACGTTTTGACGGATCTCAGCTTTCATGAAGATACGAGTGACTTCATATTCAATGGCACCTACCATATCTTCGAACATCTTATAACCTTCTGTTTGGTATTCGACTAATGGATTGTTTTGACCATAGGCACGCAAGCCGATTGACTGACGTAATTGGTCCATTGCATCAATATGATCTGTCCATTTAGAGTCCACGACACGTAAGATCACGACTTTTTCAAATTCAAGCAGTTGCTCTGGTCCGTTCAATTGAGCTGCTTTGGTATTGAATACTTCTTGTGCTCGTTCGTTTAGATATTCTTTGATTTCTTGAGAGGTTTTTCCTTCGATATCTGTAAGGGAAATACTGTCTTCATGGACAAGCGTGCTGCCAGCAAAATCGACGATACTTTCCAAATTCCAATTTTCTTTTTCTAATTGCGTATGCGCATCTACCACACGACTGATTGTCCGTTTGACCATATTCATCAGTGGTTTAGATAAGCTTTTTTCTTCCATGATCACTTCTTGACGCTGTTTATAGATTACTTCACGTTGCTCACGCATCACGTCATCGTATTGCAAGACGTTCTTACGTGTGTCGTAGTTGTTTCCTTCTACGCGTTTTTGTGCAGCTTCTACTTGTTTCGTCAGCATCTTGCTTTGGATCACAGCATCTTCGTCACCGATCTTCATTCGATCTAAGAAAGCTTTGATTCGTTCTGAACCGAATCGTTTCATCAAATCATCTTCTAAAGACAAGTAGAATTGTGACATACCAGGGTCTCCTTGACGTCCTGCACGTCCTCGAAGCTGGTTATCGATACGACGAGATTCATGTCGTTCTGTCCCGATAACTGCTAGGCCACCAAGTTCTCTTACGCCAAGCCCTAGCTTGATATCTGTTCCCCGACCAGCCATGTTGGTAGCAATCGTCACTGCACCTTTTTGACCCGCATTCATGATGATTTCTGCTTCTTTAAAGTGATTTTTCGCATTCAGTACTTCATGAGGAATACGTTCTTGATTCAGCATATCTGATAATAACTCAGATGTTTCAACTGCAACAGTTCCGACTAAGACAGGCTGTCCTTTGCGGTAGCGATCTTTGATATCTTGTACGACAGCATGGAACTTGCTTTGTAATGTTGGGTAAAGCAAATCTGGTCGATCGTCACGGATGACCGGACGGTTTGTCGGAATCTGGTATACTTGAATATTATAAATCTCTCTGAACTCTTCTTCTTCTGTCTTAGCTGTACCAGTCATCCCCGCAAGTTTCTTGTACATACGGAAATAGTTCTGGAAAGTGATCGTCGCCATCGTTTTCGTTTCGTCTTCGATCTCTACGCCTTCTTTAGCTTCGATCGCTTGATGAAGACCATCTGAATAACGGCGTCCATCCATGATCCGACCCGTAAATTGGTCAACAATCAATACTTTTCCATCTTGAACAACATAATCGATGTCTAAAAGCATGATGTAGTTGGCTCTCAATGCTTGATCCAAGTGATGGGTCAATGCAGTATTTTCAATGTCATATAAGTTGTCCAAACCGAATGTTTCTTCAGCTTTTTCGATCCCTGCTTCAGTTAAACTGATTGTTTTTGATTGTATATCGATTTTATAATCTTCTTCTTCTTTCAAACGTTTCACGAAGTTGTCTGCTCTTGTATATAAAGCTGTTGATTTTTCTGCTTGCCCTGAAATGATCAGCGGCGTTCTCGCTTCATCAATCAAGATCGAGTCAACTTCATCGACAATGGCATAATTCAGCGGACGTTGTACCATTTGATGACGGTAAACGACCATGTTGTCTCTCAAATAGTCAAATCCTAATTCATTATTCGTGCTATAAGTGATATCGCAATTATAAGCCTCGCGTTTTTCATCCGAAGATTTTGAGTTGATATTCAACCCAACTGTCAATCCTAAGAAATTATAAAGCTCGCCCATTTCCGTCGAGTCACGGGTTGCTAAATATTCATTGACGGTAACTACGTGGACCCCTTCGCCAGTCAACGCATTCAGATACACCGGCATCGTTGCAGTCAAGGTTTTACCTTCACCAGTACGCATTTCAGGGATATTCCCATCGTGAAGCACGATCCCACCCATTAATTGTACGTGGTATGGATATAACCCCAATACACGTTTTGCTGCTTCCCGAACGACTGCAAAAGCTTCCGGAAGTAATTGATCTAATGTTTCTCCTTTTTGGTATCTGCTCTTGAATTCAGCAGTTTTTGCTTGTAATTGTTCATCAGTTAATGCTGCCATTTGGTCAGCGTATGATTCAACTTTTTTTGCAATGCTATCTAAACGTTTTAGTTCTTTCTTATCATTTTCGATAAGTGAACGAATCAAATTGGCCATGCGTTGTGTAATCTCCTTTTCCTTCTGTGTATTATCCAGACTATGTAGACTCTACTTTTTATTTTATCATTAGTTATAGATAATTGAAATATCTTAATCGTATTAAAGTAAGAACTTCATAATTTATTCATATTTTAACTAAAAAAGAGACGAACTCAAAAAAACTTGCGGCAGCTATTGACAGCTGCTGCAAGTTTTTGATGTTATTTAAGTATGGATGATCAGTCTGTTTCGATCAATCCGTATTTTCCATCTTTTCGGCGGTAAACGATACTTGTACCATTTGTTTCTGCATCTTCAAAAATAAAGAAGTTATGTCCCAGCATGTTCATTTGTAAGACTGCTTCTTCACTGTCCATTGGTTTCAATGAAAGGCGTTTTGTACGTACGATATCTAATTCAGAATCGTTTTCGTTTTCTTCCTCTCCATTGAATAAAACAGCAGCATCTGCAGTATTCATGCCCGTTTCACGGGATTTACGATTGATTTTTGTTTTGAATTTGCGGATTTGGCGTTCCAATTTGTCAACAACCAAATCGATACTTGCGTATAGATCTGGAGAAGTTTCTTCGGCACGTAATACAAGATAAGGTAATGGGATCGTTACTTCCACTTTTGCTGTTTTTTCTGTATAAACTTTTAAGTTCACATGCGCCGTAGCATCGGGTGCGTCACTGAAATAGCGTTCTAGTTTGCCTACTTTTTTCTCAACGTAGTCGCGAATCGCTTCAGTTACTTCGATATTTTCGCCGCGTACATTATATCTAAACATAAAAATTACCCCTTTCGTCTACCACAATCAAGAAGGAGAAGGACCACTCTTTCCCTCTTCTTAATTCTATTATATCGAACTCTAAGTTATTTGCAAATTAAATCGCTATCAAATTTCCACATCTGATTCATCTTGCCAAAGAAATGGTTCGGATGATTTTTGGCTGTGCGGTCTGCAAGCAATCTGCTGCATGAAAAAGTGTCTGACCTGTTGTATAGACATCGTCAATAATCAATATTTTTTATGTTGTATCTTAGAAAGAGGTACAGCAAGCTCAAAAGGCTGAGGCATCTCCAATCTTTCCTTTCGCGTGTTTTTTGCTTGAGCAAGCAGATGTTGCTCTCTTTTGAGCAGCATCTGAAAAGGAATTTTTGCTGCTTTCAACATCTCGCTTACTTGATTGAATCCTCTTTCTAGCCACCTTTTTTCAGATAAAGGTATTGGACAATAAATATATGCCGGGTAATCTTTTTTTATCTGAGTCCATTTATATGCAAAAGTCCCTGCTAATCGGATGTCTCCCATAAACTTGTACCGATTGATCCAAGCCTGCATTTTTTCATCGTACGTAAAAAAGGCGCGGTGTTGAAAATCATATGCAGGATATTTCTTCTTCCATTCTTGACAGTCGTTGCAGAAAACGAAACTAGTCTTTGCTTTCTTTTTCGTCTCCTCGTATGTCAAATGGATTGGTTTTTGACAACCTGCACAACCTTTTGCTTCCAATAAATGGAATTGTGTGCGGCAAACTGAACAGGTCTGAGGAAGTCTATATTTCGACACACCGATGATCTCGCTGAATGTTAAATTTTGGATGATGTCTTTACTGCAGCAACTACATCTCACAGCATCTTCTTCCCTTCTTCGTTCATTTCTTTGATTTCCTGACAGGCTTTTCGAATAGCTGAAGTTTTTTCTTCATAGAAAAAATAGACTCGACTGTTCGTATAAGGACCTTTACGATCGGCTCTTCCTGCGATTTGCACCAAAGAGGATTTAGTAAAAACTGGATGATCTGCTCCTAAAACGATGACAGAGATTCTTTCAAATGTGACTCCTCGTTCTAGGATCATCGTGGTTAACAGTATCTCGTATGTTGCTTCTCGCATTTTCTGAACTTTCTTTGCCCGTTGATCGTCTTGTGAAGAAACATCTGTTATCTCATATTCTGGAAAAGCTTCTTGCAGTGTGACTTTTAAACGATGCATCATCGTAATACTTGGACAAAATAAAAGGATATGGTTTTCTTTGATTAGTTGCTGAATGATCCGCACCAAAGAGTTGATTTTCTTTTTGTTCCCACATTTTTGTCGCCAATTATTCATGAAAACAAGTACGGGTTCAGGAAGCAAGCGCCGATGAAAGCGCAAGGCAAGTTTGTGGATCTCAAATGTCTGCTTGATTTCCTTTAGTAACTTTTCATCAGGCGTGGCGCTTAAGTAGATGAATCGACCGTCTGATTTGATTGCTGTTTGCACAGCGTGAGCTAGCCCAGCATCCCCGCTATAAGGAAAAGCATCAATCTCATCAATGACTAATAAGTCAAAGGATCGATAAAAACGATATAGTTGATGAATCGTACAGATAACAAAAGAACTAAAGGTATAAGCTGTTGTTGTATTCCCATGGAGTAACATGATTGTTTCTTCTGGAAAAACAGGACGATAACGTAAAAACAATTCATTACAAACGTCGATTCGCGGTGTACAAATGGCTACTCTTCCTCCAGCTTTTAACGTTTTCACTAAAATCGGATAAAGCATTTCTGTTTTTCCTGCACCTGTTACTGCCCAAATAAGATGGTGTCTTTTTTCTGAATGATAAAGTATCCTATCTGCGATTTCCGTTTGTTTTTCAGTAAGCTGTCCTGTCCAAGAAAAGACGACTTCTCGAGATTCTGCTTTTGGCTGATCAAATAAATATAACTCTTGTTGACTGTCGCATCGCCCTAAAGACAGGCAATGTATGCAAAAATAGCCATAGTCTGCAAGCTGTCCCTCAAAGAAAGGCGTTTTCACTCCACAACGATGACAAAGAATCCTGTTACCTAAACGTTCTACAGCTGCGATCTTCTTATAATTTGGTAAGTTTCCCTCCTCACAATCCATTGCTTCAATCTCTCTCGTAAGAAGCCTTCTGCCCCAAAAATGATTCATATCATTCGCCCTAAAAAAATATACGAAAAAACAAGCAATCTTTTTTTTGATTGCTTGTTTGATAGTTCTATATAATCTATTTATTCACCAATCAATGTAATTGCTTGGTCTAATACTTTTTCGCCATTCATCATTCCATAATCAGCCATATTGATGACGTCTAAAGGAATGCCTTTTGGTTCCAGACGTTTTTCAAAATCAGCTTTCATAAAGCGAACTTGAGGTCCTAATAACAGTACATCTACATCTTTATTTGCAAGATTATTATCTGCATCAGAAGCTGACACAGCGAAAATATCAGAATCGATTCCTTTTGCTTCCGCAGCTTTTTGCATTTTTGTTACTAGCAAACTTGTGCTCATACCAGCCGAACATACAAGCATGATTGTTTTTTTAGCCATACTTTTCTCTCCTTTTTAAAACAGACTACGCAAACGTTTTCTTAGCGTTTGTTACTCTATTATATAAAAAGAAAGAAATTTGTCAACGTTTTCTAAACACGGTTTATTTAATCAAATAGCCAGCTAGATTTCACTAATTTATTGAATACGACATATTCTTTATCCAAATTGATGACCACTACTTCATAGCCTGCATTTAACCAGCCGTAGGCACCCTTTTCTGGATGTCTATAGTCATTTGCCCACCAATCTGTGATTTCCCTGGCTGTTTTGGGAAGTCCGTTACTGGGAAACAACAGTTCATCAAATTGAGTAAAGGTTAATGTTACTTGGGAGCCGCCGTTGTTCTTCAAATAATGCATAATTGCATCATACTTTTTCATTCGTTCCTTCATCCCCGGATCCACCTGCCTTTGTCTTTATTATCGCATACTACAGTAATTGCGCAACCGTTATAGTGTTGAAACAACCTAGAACTTTCTTTATACTGAATAAAGCAACCGAAAAAAAAGAGGTGACAAGATGATCGAACGTTATCGTACAATCAAAGAAAATGGACAAAGTGAGATTGAAATCAAGAAATCACGCTTTATCTGTTCTCTTAAACGAATAGAATCAGAAGAAGAAGCGAAAAACTTCATCCAAGAAATCAAAAAAGAACATTGGAAAGCAAACCATAACTGCAGCGCCTTCGTCATTGGCGAAAAAAATGAGATCCAACGTAGCAGCGATGATGGCGAACCAAGTGGAACGGCGGGCGTACCGATGTTGGAAGTCCTCAAAAAAAATCAACTGATCAATGTAGCTGCAGTAGTCACTCGATATTTTGGAGGAACGAAACTCGGCACGGGCGGATTGATACGTGCATACACTCATGCGGTCTCTCAAGCATTGTCCGACATTGGAATCGTAGAAGGTACCTTGCAACAGGAGATCTCCGTAGTGATCACGTATCCGCAACTAGGAAAATTACAAAATTATCTTGAACTACAGCATTTTTTCATAAAAGAAATCCAATACACTGATCAAGTCATCGTCATCTGTGCAGTGGATGAAAAAAATGCTGACAGCTTTAAAGAATCCATCATTGAGCTGCTGAACGGACAAGTCCAATTTGAAGAAGGTCCTGTTTCTTATCACGAGCAACTGATAACTGATCATAGATAAAAACAGGTGATTCTGATTCTCTTTTTTTCGAATAAGGAATCAGGGATCACCTGTTTTTTATTTTTCCAAATAAAACTCAAAACGATTTCCTACATATTGCGTACGCACATACTCAAATGGCGTACCATCATCAAAATAGGAAATCTGACGCAAACGAAGAACTGCATCTCCTCGTTTCACCTCTAAATAGTCTGCGATTTTCTCAGAAGCCAATACAGCAGTAATCGTTTGATTCGCTGGACCGATTTTTTTCCCGCCTTTTTCTTCTAATGTGCGATACAGCGATTCAGTAATCTCTGCTTTGCTGTAGCCATCGATCAGCTTTTGCGGAACACTGGCTACTTCAAAACAAATAGGGACATCATCTGCAAAACGAATACGCTCCATTCGCAAGATCGTGTCATCTTTACTCAAGTTTAGTTTTTCCATTTCACTTGAGCTTGGCGAAGTCAAAAAGTAAGAGATTGTTCGACTAGAAGGTACTCTATTTTGCGATTCCATGATTTCTGTAAAACTTGTCGCGCCAGACATCTTTTCTTGTACTTTTTCTCGCGCAACATATGTACCCGAACCGATCTTTCTTTCTAAGATTCCTTCATCTGCCAAGTTTTGAATTGCTTGTCTCAACGTCATACGGCTGACATTGAATTTCACTGCTAATTCTCTTTCTGAAGGAAGACGGTCTCCGACTTTCCATATACCTTGTTCGATTTCATTTTTTAATTGGTCATGAATCTGTATATATACAGGTAATTGATTCGACATAACGTACACCCGTCCTTTCGTTTCTTCTATTATAACTGGTATATACCTGATTCACAACTGAAAAAGATAAAGGATTCTATCCATAAACAGATGATGTAGGTACAAATCCTTCTTCCCATTCCTATTAATAGAATTCATTTTCTAGATATGTCCTATTGAGAAAATAACAAAAGACCCTATAATCGCTGAAAATGCCGATTTATGGATCTTTTGTTATTATTAGCGGTTTTTAGCCATCCATTTTTTGGTATGATTCGTTGGGCGTTTTGATTTTACATGGACTGCTTTTTCACCTTTTTTAAGAATGTTCACTTCGATATCGTATTTTTCTGATTTGACCAAGTCATATAACTTTTCAGCTGCTTCGTCTACTTTTTCTTTCCACTTCATTTTGACCCCTCCAATTTTTTTTGTTAACTTAACTCTATCTTAATTTGACAGAATCTTCAAGGAACAAGGTAGCAAAGCAAAAAAAGAGCTCTCGAACTTACGAGAGCCTACGGTTGTGCTATACTGGGGTAGCTGGATTCGAACCAACGCATGAGGGAGTCAAAGTCCCTTGCCTTACCGCTTGGCTATACCCCAATGAATGGAGGAGAGTGGATTCGAACCACTGAACCCTAAGGAACGGATTTACAGTCCGTCGCGTTTAGCCACTTCGCTACTCCTCCGAAAGGTTTGTATCAACCTGACTTAGTTATAATACCTAATTTTCCAGATTTTTGCAACCCTTTATTGAAAGTTTTTTTGATATTTTTTTATTCGTGCAGATTCCAGTGACGAATCACTGTTTCTATCGCGTTTTCAAGACTTTTTTCTTTTCCAAAATCTTCTTCACCAAAGAAAATTTCATATTCTTTTGGTCCATAGGCTAAAATTTCACCAATCATTTTTTTTCCTATAAATAACTGAGTGACTTCATAATTCTTACCTTTGATATCTTTTTTTACTTCTTCGATACGTACTTCAATATCTTTATTTTTTTTTGACATCATTTTCACCTCTCAGACATTTTATCATATTGCAGCCAATAAAACATTCCTTAGGCAAAAATCTCTTGTCCATTTCATCTTCTTTTATGCAAGAAGTGACTTCTCTAAAGCTTTTAATTCTCCCCTTGACCTATAGCGATATAGTTGGCCGCTGCGCCTACAAGGTTAGCATCGTTTCTGTATTCACACAATAGGATCTGTGGCTCGAAATCATGCAGGTCGAATTGATCTGTCAACTTCTTCATTCTACTTTGGATCTCATCGATGAGCCCATCCTTTGCAGAAACGCCACCGCCTAATACGATAACTTCCGGATCGAATGAAAATTGGATACTGAATAAACCTTTTGCAAGGTACGTATAAAAACTCTCAACTTCTTCTTTTGCTATTTCATCCCCAGTTTCTGCTAATTCAAAGACGTCTTTTCCGGTATAAGTATTCTTATCGACTCCTTTGCGTTCACAATACCGCCAAGCCATCTGTACGGCTGTACCAAGTTTACTAAATGTCTGATCGCCCTCTAAGAACATCAAACCGAACTCTCCACCATAAAGATGTGCACCTTTATTGATTTGGCCTTTCGTGAACATCGCCCCACCAATCCCAGTTCCTACCACGACAAAAGCAACATCTTGATAATCACGAGCAGCTCCTTCATAAAACTCAGCCATTCCGGCACAGTTGGCGTCATTTTCAATCGTTACCGGAAGTTGAAACAAAGTTTCCAAATCTCTAAAAATATTAAAGCCATGAATATAAGGGATCGCACTGATTCCCTCAATTACCTGTTTCTCATTATTCACTACTCCAGGTGAGCTGATCCCAATTCCTTCAATCTCAAAAGAAAGACACATGTCTTTATAGACTTGTAATAATTGCGCTTTCATTTCTTCCCAAGATTCGGGCGTTGCAAATTGGCCCTTGCCTTTGACATCTTTACTATCCCAACAACCATATTTGACAGCCGACCCGCCAAAATCAAAAACTAATATCCCCATAAACATATTCTCCTTTTTGCTTGCTAAAGCTATTGTAATGTATATGTTTAGTATTTGAAAGCATTTTCTCGGATCACAAGTCTATTCGTTAAAGCTGGTTTTGTGTAAGTGAATTGCTAAAATCACTTGATCTCGCAATTGTTCTCCGTTCTCAAAAATCGGTTTAGAATAATGATGGATAAAATAGTCTTTGACTCGACCAATCTCCACATAGCCCATTTTTTGATAGAGATGTAACGCAGCACTGCTAGTACTGCCGGTTCGTATGATGATCTGAGTTTGACTGGAAGCGAGCTGTGAAAGCTCCTGAAAAGCTGTCTCAAGGAGTTTCCCACCAATCCCTTTTCCTTGATGCGAAGGTTCTACAGCTACGTTAACGATTTCGAATTCTTTTTCCCTTACTATATAGATCAGTATACCTATTGTTTTTTCTTTTTCTTTCCATATCCAGCCGTTCCCCTTTGAAACATATACCTGAACTTTTTCTTTATCAGGATCTGCATCTAATAACAAGGACCATGGTAAATCTATCTTATTGAGTTCTTCGATCATTTTTGACCTCCATATATGTAGTCATGAAGTCGTTGCTTTGATAGTCACTCTCTCTTTTCTTTATTGCCCAGTACTACCCGTATTTTTCACAACCTTTTTTGACGGTGTTCAAAATCCAGCACTTCGGCAATAACTCACAATTTTGCAAAATATGGGAAGCTATTTTCCAAATTATTTCTTTATTGCTCAGTGCTACCCGTATTTTTCACAACCTTTTTTGACGGTGTTCAAAATCCAGCACTTCGGCAATAACTCACAATTTTGCAAAATATGGGAAGCTATTTTCCAAATTATTTCTTTATTGCTCAGTGCTACCCGTATTTTTCACAACCTTTTCATAATCTGGTTCTTTTTTATCTTTCTTATTTCTCGTTAATTGAAAGGTCAAAGGTACATAGTCAATACCGCCTTTGACAAAGGGATGACAGCGTAAGATCCGAGCCGTTCCCATTACCGTCCCTTTTAGCGCACCATGAGTTTGAATTGCTTTTATCATATAATTAGAACAGGTTGGATAATAGCGGCAACTAGGAGGAAATGCAGGCGAAATAAAGCGCTGATATCCTCTAACTAAATAAATCAATATCTTCTTCATCAACTAGATTCCTTCTTTTCTTTTACTAAAAAAAGGGATCGCGACTAAAGTCAACGTTCCCTTCTGTTTTCTTTTATCCTATGCTGCTTCATAGCTCATTTCCTATCGACTAGAACCACCGTAATTAATTATCAATGAAAAAAGTCTCGAATATGAATCCACAAGCTTGGTTGAAATACTTTAAATGGATTGCCACCACCGATGACGCCATATCCAATCATCGTTCCGGCTACAAAAAGAAGGATAAGTAATAAGATCACCACTAAAATCTTTATCAGAGTTAATAAGATATATCGTTGGTTACTCATTCAGCCACTTCCTTATGCAATCGTTTGTGCTGTTTTTTCAGCAGGAGTTTGATCCATGTCTACACGTTCAACATCTGCACCTAATTTTTGTAGTTTGATATGGAAGTTATAATAGCCACGATCTAGATAATTCAAGTTACGGACACGTGTGATTCCATTTGCTTTCAAGCCAGCTAAAACTAATGCTGCTGCTGCACGCAAGTCTGTTGCATACACTTCCGCACCTTGCAATTCATGGTTTCCATCCATGATTGCTACATTTCCATCGATTTTGACGTGGGCGTTCATACGGCGCATTTCTTCTAAATGTTGGAACCGATTTTCAAAAACTGTTTCAGTTACTACGCTTGTACCTTCTGCCACTAATTGGATGGCTGTCATTTGAGCTTGCATATCTGTAGGGAAACCAGGATGAGGCATCGTTTTTACATCTGTAGGTAAGATATGTTTTGGTCCGATGACACGGATTCCGCCTTCTTCTTCAATGATTTCTGCACCCATTTCGATCAATTTAGAAATCAATGGGCGGTTATGTTCAGAGATAGCATCAGCAATCAGTACATTGCCTTCTGTCATTGCAGCAGCGACCATAAAGGTACCAGCTTCGATACGATCTTGTACGATTGAATGGTTGACTGCATGTAAATGATCAACGCCTTCGATACGCATTGTTTCAGTACCCGCTCCATAGACATGAGCACCCATTTTATTTAAAATATTTGCTAAATCAACGATTTCTGGTTCGCGAGCTACGTTTTCAATGATGGTTGTTCCTTTTGCTTTTACGGCAGCCATCATGATATTTTGAGTAGCACCTACACTAGGAAAATCTAAATAAATCGTGTTACCGATCAATTCATCTGCAATTGCTTCAATATAGCCGTTTTTTTGAATAATTTTTGCTCCTAAAGCTTGAAATCCTTTTAAATGTAAATCGATTGGGCGTTTACCAATCGCACATCCACCAGGCATAGCCACTTTTGCATGTCCATTTCTAGCAAGTAGCGGTCCCATCACAACGATTGAAGCACGCATTTGACTAACATATTCATAAGGCGCTTCGATCTCTAATTGTCTTGAAGCGTCGATTGTTACTTGATTCTTTTGTTCATCAAAATCTACATCTACATTTAAGTGACGAATCACTTGATTCATAGTGAAGACATCAGAAAGAATCGGAACGTTGTCTAATGTCGTAATACCTTCTTCTGCTAACAAACTGGCAGCTAAAATAGGCAATACAGCATTTTTAGCTCCTTCAATTCTTACTGTTCCATTTAATTGATTGCCACCTCTTACGATGATCTCTTCCATGTTGTTGTTCCCTCCAAAAAATTCCAATGAGCATACACTTACTCAAAATCTTTTCTATTATAACACCCTTGCTTTTAAAATAGTACCTTTTTTTAAAATTTACAGGCTAACGAAAAGATTTCGGCATAAAGCGATAACTTCTAAGAAAAAATTACTTGCAGTGTACCCTAAAAAGATTGAAAAAAGTACGATTGCCATTCTAATTTGCGTATTATGCATTGGTCTAAAAAAAGTCTCAATGCGTAACGAACGTAAAGACCAGAAGGCTAAGTAGATAAACGCCAAATGACTCACGATTCGAAGTATCGCATCAATTCCGTATACTTGCATAATGACGTCCTTTCTAACAGTTGTTTTTATAATAACTAATAAAATGATAATACCATAAAATGTATAAAAGGAAAAACAAGTATACTTAAAAATAGAGGAATACCCTTACATTTTTAGGAAATAAGGGAAAAAATATGCAAAAAAAGAGACTGAGACAAAAGTCTTGTCTCAGTCCTTTATTCTAAATAAACGGTGTTCTCCTGCCAACTCCTCGGTCACAAGCCACAATATTCATCAAACATGAGAACCTGTTTTTTTTAATTTGTTCCTTGTGACCTCGGAGCTGAATGGCAGGCTCACGACCTCTGATACACGGATAAACATCCGCTTCTCATTTTATGAGTGCTTAGATACTTTAATACGATTGATTGCTCGATGCAACGCAACAGTTGCCCGCTTCAATTCGTTCGTATCTTGTTTTGCTTTTGCTTCTTCGATCTGGCGTTCTGCACGTTGTTTTGCACGTTCCGCACGAGATACATCGATATCCCGTTCACGTTCCGCACTATCAGCAACGATTGAAACAACATTATCACGCACTTCCATGATTCCGCCATTCACAGCAATCCAATCGACATGGGTATCTGAATCTGTCCGTTTTACACGAACTTCATCAATCGTCAAAGGAACGATGATCGGTGCATGTTTAGGCAAAATCCCAAGCTCACCAGCTGTCGTACGTGCGACGACGATAGCTGCATGGTGATCATAGACCAAACCGGCAGGAGTTACCACATTTACTGTTAAATATTGATCCATGGGGCACCCCTTTCTAGTAGCCTAGTGTTTTCGCTTTTTCTACGACGTCTTCGATTCGGCCAACACTTCGGAAAGCTTCTTCAGGAAGATCATCGTATTTGCCTTCCAAGATTTCGCGGAATCCTTTCACTGTTTCTTCTACAGGAACATAAGAACCTGGAAGACCAGTAAATTGTTCAGCCACGTTAAAGTTTTGTGACAAGAAGAATTGGACTCTGCGGGCACGAGAAACTAACACTTTTTCCTGATCGGATAATTCATCCATACCTAAGATAGCAATAATATCTTGTAATTCGCGATATCGTTGCAATACGTGTTGGACTTCTGTTGCTACTTTATAGTGTTCTTCTCCCACGATTTCAGGTGCTAAAGCACTTGAAGAAGAAGCCAATGGATCTACCGCTGGATAAATCCCTTGTTCTGTTAATTTACGTTCCAAGTTGGTTGTCGCATCCAAATGGGCGAATGCTGTTGCCGGCGCCGGGTCAGTGTAGTCATCGGCTGGCACATAGATGGCTTGGATCGATGTAATCGAACCTTTTTTCGTAGATGTGATACGTTCTTGCAATTGACCCATTTCTGTTGCCAATGTTGGTTGATAACCAACCGCAGAAGGCATCCGTCCTAACAAGGCTGATACTTCAGATCCAGCTTGAGTGAAACGGAAAATATTGTCGATGAACAACAGTACATCTTGGCCTTCTACATCACGGAAATATTCCGCAATCGTCAAACCAGTTAACGCAACACGCATACGTGCACCTGGTGGTTCGTTCATTTGACCGAACACCATGGCTGTCTTTTCGATAACTCCTGAATCTTTCATTTCATAATACAAGTCATTACCTTCACGAGTACGTTCACCAACACCGGTAAATACAGAAATACCACCGTGTTCTTGGGCGATATTATGGATTAGTTCTTGGATCAGTACGGTTTTACCAACACCGGCACCACCAAATAGTCCAACTTTCCCACCTTTTAAATATGGGGCAAGCAAGTCGATAACTTTGATCCCTGTTTCCAAAATTTCTGTACTTGTACTTAATTCGTCAAAGGCTGGTGCTTTTTTATGAATTTCGCTTCTTTCCGCATCTTCTGGGAAAGGTGTTTCTAAATCGATCGTATCTCCTAGTACGTTGAATACGCGACCTAATGTTTCTTTACCTACAGGAACAGAGATTGCTTTGCCTGTATCAATGACTTCCATTCCTCTTTGTAAACCATCTGTTGATTCCATTGCAATGGTTCGGATCACTCCGTCCCCTAATTCTAATGCTGCTTCAAGAACAACTTTTGATTTATTTTCGTCATTTTTATAAACAACTAATGCGTTGTTGATATCTGGTAAGGATTGGTCTAAAGAAAATTCCACGTCGACAACGGGACCGATTACTTGAACAATCTTGCCTGAACTCATCTTTTTTCCTCCAATCTCAATACTATTCTAGTGCCGAAGCTCCGGCAACAATTTCGGTAATTTCTTGGGTAATAGCCCCTTGTCTTGCACGGTTGTAAGAAACCGTCAGCTCATCAATGATATTAGCAGCATTATCAGTTGCTGTTTTCATTGCTGTCATACCAGCAGCATGTTCTGCTGTTTTGGCGTCAACGATCGCACCGTAGATCAAACTTTCAGCATACTGAGGCAATAACTGAGACAAGATTTCTTCTTTTGAAGGTTCAAAAATATATTCTTGTTCGAAAGTCGTTGCTTCTTCTGGATCTAAGTCTGAGATTGGCAGCATTTTTTCTACACGAAACTGACTAGTTAGCGAATTGATATGATGGTTATAACATACGTATAATTCATCGAATACTTCGTTTTGGTACATAGTTGTTGCCATATTTACGATTTTGCGGACTTCATCAAAGCTTGGCTGATCAGATAAATTGCGCAGCTCATATGCTAGGTTGATACCGCGTGCTTTAAAGAAGTCTGCACCAGTTCCGCCAATTGCGATCATCACGTAATCATCGGGTGATTGGTGGTCTTCTTCTAAAATAGACATCGTTTGTTTCAATATCGAACTGTTATATCCACCGACCAGACCGCCATCTGCAGTGATGACGATATAACCGGTTTTCTTCACAGGACGGCTGAGCAGCATGCTGTTGTAATTGATATCCCCTCTAGGATTTTCTGAGGCAATATCATTTAACTGAGTAGCAGTCAAATGCGTAACGATTTCCCTTACTTTTGTTGCATAAACCTGAAACTTCTGTGAAGAAGCTTCAGATTTTGTCAACTTAGAAGCAGACACCATCTGCATTGCCCGCGTGATTTGGCTCGTTTTTTTCGTTGAAGCGATACGTGTCTTGATTTCATTTAATGAAGCACCCATTCATCTCACCTCACTATGCATTTTGAATGGATTTCAATTTATCTTCTGTAGAGGAATTATTTCCTTTTGTAGCTAAGAACATGTCTTTATATTCCTGAATCGCACTGTTCAACGTTTCTTCTTCTGGAAGATCTTTTGTTGTACGGATTGTTTCAAAAATATCTGAATGATTGGTATCCAGATATTCGAATAATTCATGTTCGAAGTCTAAAATACTGTCTACAGGGATACTGTCCAAGAATCCATGCGTCAAGGCATACAAAATCACTACTTGTTTTTCAACAGCTAGCGGTGCATGCAGTTTTTGTTTCAAGATTTCTACTGTACGGCGTCCACGATTTAGTTTTGCTTGTGTTGCCGCATCCAAATCAGAACCGAATTGTGTAAATGCTTCTAATTCACGATAACTTGCTAAGTCTAGACGTAAAGTCCCAGCAACTTTTTTCATTGCTTTGATTTGCGCAGAACCCCCTACACGAGAGACAGATAGTCCGGCATCAACCGCTGGACGAGTACCTGCGTAGAACAAGTCGCTTTCTAAGAAGATTTGTCCGTCAGTGATTGAAATAACGTTTGTTGGGATATAAGCAGAGATATCTCCAGCTTGCGTTTCAACAAATGGTAAAGCAGTCATTGAACCGCCGCCTAAATCATCACTTAATTTTGCTGCACGTTCTAATAAACGTGAGTGCAAGTAGAAAACATCCCCAGGATAAGCTTCACGACCTGGTGGACGGCGAAGTAGCAAGGAAAGTTCACGATAAGCAACAGCTTGTTTTGAAAGATCATCAAAAATGATCAATACATGTTTACCATTGTACATGAATTCTTCACCCATTGCAGTACCAGCATATGGTGCGATATAAAGCAATGGTGCTGGTTGAGACGCACCGGCATTCACAACGATTGTGTAATCCATTGCGCCATATTTTTTCAATGTTTCAACTTGTGTACGAACTGTAGAATCTTTTTGTCCGATTGCTACATAGATACAGATCATATCTTGGCCTTTTTGGTTGATGATCGTATCGATCGCAATAGAAGTTTTCCCTGTTTTACGGTCACCGATGACTAATTCACGTTGTCCGCGTCCGATTGGCACAAGGGCGTCGATCGCTTTTAGCCCTGTTTGCATTGGTTCGTTAACAGATTTACGTTGCATAACGCCTGGTGCCATCGCTTCTACTGGACGAGCTTTGTCAGTAACGATTTCACCTAGTCCGTCGATTGGTTGACCTAGCGGATTGACTACCCGACCAATCAAGGCCTCTCCAACTGGAACTTCCATGATTTTACCTGTTCGTTTTACTTTATCTCCTTCACGAATGGACTCGAAATCGCCAAGGATAATGATACCTACATCATTTGACTCTAAGTTTTGCGCCATTCCGTATGAGCCGTTTGAAAATTCAAGCAACTCACCACTCATCGCGTTTTCTAAACCATGTGCACGAGCGATCCCGTCACCTACATAAGTTACGGTACCGATTTCTTCGACTGAAAGCACGTTTTGATAATTTTCAATTTGTTCTTTAATCAAGGCACTAATTTCTTCTGCTTTGATGGCCATTCGATTCACCTACCTCTTTGTACTATCTATTTAATTGATTACGCATTTTTTCTAATTGCGTGCGAATGCTTCCGTCGATTACTCGATGGTTGGCTTCAACAATCGCGCCACCAATAATAGAAGAATCAACGATTTGTTTTAATTCAACTGATTGATAGTCCATTGTTTTTGCAACATTCTTTTCTAATTGTATTCGTTGTTCGTCTGAAAGTGGGACTGCTGTTGTGACACTTCCCAATAGTAACCCTTGATGTTCATCATATCGACGTTCATATTCTTCGATCATGAACAAAAGGTCATCCATTCGGTTATACTCATAAACAACTTCTAAAAAGTTTTTAACGATCCCATCATAACCGCTGACAAGCTTGTCCATGATTTCTCGTTTTTCATGAGGTTCTAGACGAACATCACTTAACATATTCCCTAATCCAGGTACTTGTTCATAGATTTGACGTAAACTTACGAGATCTTGATAGATTTCTTCTGCTTGATTTGAATCGATCGCCAGTTCAAATAAAGCTTTCCCGTAACGTCTTCCTACTGTATATTTATCTAGTTTCATTTGAAGAACCTAGACCTTCAATGTATTGATTGATTAATGATTCATGCATTTCTGGAGATAATTCTTTGTTCAAGATTTTTTCCGCGATTTGAAGAGAGAGTTCTGCAACGTCGTCTTTTACAGAGTTCAGCGCTGAATCACGTTCTACAGTGATATCAGCTTGGGCTTTGCTTTTTAGACGAGCTGCTTCTTCTTGAGCATCCTTCAAAATATTTTGGCGGCTTAATTCTCCACTTTCTTTCGCATTTTTGATGATATCAGCTGCATCAGAACGAGAGGCTAACAATTGTTGTTCGCGTTCTTGTTCCATTTTCGCTGAGTTGATGCGAGATTGTTCTGCAGAATCTAAATCATTGGCGATCTTGTCTTCACGTTTTTTCAAAATATCGCTGATTGGTCCCCAAGCAAAGTGCTTCAAGAGAGCCAGTAGTATCAAAAATGAGCCGCTGACAACGATGATGTTACCTAACATCGCATTGCCAACTTCTGCAATTGCCAATTGATTCAGCATAGGCGAGCCTTCCTTTCTTTGGAGTATTTCTAGTTTCCATGTAAAAAAGCAGTAACAAACGATGTTGTTTCTGCCTTAATACTGATTCAATTAAACGGCAAAAACTAGAATCAAGGCGATAACTACCCCTAAGATAGGAACAGCTTCAACTAGAGCTACCCCGATAAACATTGTTGTACGGAATTGACCAGACATTTCAGGTTGGCGAGCCATTGATTCGATTGTTTTAGAGATAACTTGACCGTTACCATAACCGGCTCCGATTGCTGCTCCCATGATTGCGATTGCTGCTGCGATATAATTCATAATTGTTTTCCTCCTAAAATAGATAAATAGTAGTTTGTTTTTTAACCGAGTATTATTCTTCTACTTCAATCTTATGGCTCATATAAACCATTGACAAAGTAACAAAGACAAATGCTTGGATGCTCCCAATAAACAAGGAGAACGCGATCCAGACCATCTCTAATGGAATTGCTAATGGTAATGAGAACCAGCCTAAGCTTGTCATCATTTTTGCAATCAAGGTTAGCAAAACTTCCCCCGCATAAATATTCCCATAAAGACGTAAAGCAAGTGTTAATAAGTTTGTAAATTCTTCAATCAGTTTCATCGGAAACATAAAACTATAGGGTTTCAAGAACGAATTTACGAAATATCCTTTGAAGCCTAACTTTTTCACCCCGAATAAGTGAGTAAGTAAGATCATTATAAATGCCAAAGTTAAAGTAACAAACGGGTCTGCTGTCGGGCTTTTCCAAAGTGTTGTTTCGTTAGGTAAGACGATTTTTGTTACTAAACCGATGTTGTTTGCAACAAAAACAAATAAAAACAATGTAAATGCCAACAAATGGAAATTGCTCAATTCTTTTCTAGGCAGATTATCTGTTACGATTCCTCGACTAAAATCAATGACCCATTCTATCGCATTTTGTTTGCCTGTTGGTTTCAACTTAAGATTTCTTGTAAAAAAGTAAGCTAAGAAGAAAACAATCAAACAGGTCAGTAACACCATTATACAAACTGTACCATCAAACCAAATTGGTCCAATGTGGAACGTTAGCGAGCGTTCATCCAATCCATTTCACCTCTTTTCCCCGAAATTCACATAAAATCAATTCATGTGCGTATCTGGTTTTTTCCAATCGGTTTCTAACCACACGGTATCATACCACCATGAAACAGAAAATTCAAAACATTTTCATGAAAATTAGACACTTTTTTATTTCAGTCAAAAACGAAGCGAATTTTTCCCCATGCACGGTGCTCCTGATCTAAGAAAAAACCTGTGATAATCATGTTTTATCAGATTAAATGCTAACAAATTTTATCATTAAG
Source organism: Enterococcus sp. DA9 (assembly GCF_008000875.1). Classification (NCBI taxonomy): domain Bacteria; kingdom Bacillati; phylum Bacillota; class Bacilli; order Lactobacillales; family Enterococcaceae; genus Enterococcus; species Enterococcus sp. DA9. The sequence continues at coordinate 1,556,300 of NZ_CP042839.1, read as the reverse complement.
TAAAAGCAAAAGCACCGAATATGCGAAAAAGGATAATGAAATTATCTAGAGAAATTTTTTAATGTTCGATCAATTTGTCGATCGATATCTTTTCGTTTCAAATCTTCCCGTTTATCATACGATTTTTTCCCTTTTGCCAGACCAATCAATACCTTGGCATAGCCGTTACGAATATAGACTTTTAAAGGAACAACAGTGATTCCCGTGTTTTTCAATTCGTTTTCAAGACGAACGATTTGTTTCTTGTGCAATAATAGTTTTCTCGTGCGCAACGGATCATGATTAAAAATATTTCCTTGTTCATAAGGACTGATATGAACATTATGCAAGAAAGCTTCCCCGTTGCGGACACGAATAAATCCATCTTTCAGATTGATCCGGCTGTTTCGTATCGACTTGATCTCCGTTCCTTGCAAGACCATCCCTGCTTCCATCGTGTCGATGATCGAATAATCATGGCGAGCTTTCTTGTTTTGTGCAATTAATTTTCCCTCGCCTTTTGGCATAGCTGTTTCCTCCAACTCATTTTATTTTTTCTTTTTCTTCTTTTTGACACCTTTGTAAAATGGCTTTTTCCCTTTTTTCTTACCGAACGTTTGCTTACTATCACTATATCGTTTGTTCTTCTTGCCATTTTTTTCTGAGCGTTTGCCTGCTTGTTTTCCTTCTCGTTTTCCAGATTTTCCATTGCGTGATTTTGGACGTTCCAACGCAGTGACCTCTTCTGCGGAAACGAGTTCAAAATCCACTGCTCGTTCATCTGGATCAGCTTTGACTACTTTTACGCGCACTTTTTGTCCGATTTTAAAAGTCAGACCGGTTCTTTCACCTACAAGTGCTAAATGATTTTCAATAAAATGGAAGTAGTCTTGTTTCAATTCATTGATATGGATCAATCCTTCTACTGTATTCGGCAGTTCGATAAACAGTCCGAATTTCACAACAGAGCTGATGATCCCGTCGAATTCTTCTCCCACTTTGTCCATCATGAATTCTGCTTTCTTCATCGCATCTACTTCACGTTCTGTTTCTACTGCGCGACGCTCCATCTTAGAACTATGATCTGCAATTTCAGGAAGTTCCTCAGCCCATAAACTTTGAATGCTTTCACTTTTATCTTGGCTATAGGAACGGATCAGCCGATGGACGATCAGATCGGGATATCGCCGAATAGGAGATGTAAAATGTGTGTAGTAATCTGCTGCTAAGCCATAATGTCCAAAATTATCTTCTGAATAGCGTGCTTGTTGCATACTTCTTAGCAACATAGTATTGATAACTGCTGCTTCTGGTTTATCTTCTACTCCTTCGATCACATGCTGTAAATCTTTTGGTGTGATCGTTCCTTTCGTTCCTCGTACCAGAATGCCCAAAGCTGAAGCAAAATCAAAGAAGCGCTGCATTTTTTCTTCTTTTGGCTGTTCATGGATTCGATAAATAAACGGAAGATTTAATTTATTATAATGTTCAGCTACTGTTTCGTTGGCGGCAAGCATAAAGGATTCGATCAAGCGTTCACCTATCCCTCTGCTTCTTAGCTGGATGTCATTTGGATGTCCTTCAGCATCAACAAGGATCTTCGCTTCACGATCCTCAAAAGAAATCGCTCCACGTTTGATTCGCATCGTTTCAAGGATTCGATGCAATTCACCCATTTCTTGGAACATAGGCACGAGCTGAGCATAGCGTTGCATCGTTTCTTCATCTTGATCTTCTAAGATTTGATTGACAGCTGTGTAGGTCATCCGTTCTGTTGTTTGGATCACACTTGGAAAAATCTCATGTGAGACAACTTGTCCATTTGGATCGATCTCCATTTCACAACTCATGGTGAGTCGTGGAACATGGGGATTCAATGAACAGATACCATTGGATAAACGTTGTGGGATCATCGGAATCACTCGATCGGTCAAATAGACACTTGTTCCTCTTTCGTATGCTTCTCTGTCCAGTTGACTGCCTTGCGTCACATAGTAAGATACATCTGCAATGTGTACTCCAAGAAAATAATTACCATTTTCTAATTTTTTTACCGTTACTGCATCATCTAGATCTTTTGCATCTTCTCCATCAATTGTAACAATGAGCTGATTTCTTAAATCTCTGCGTCCAACAATATCCGTTTCGCTGATCTGGTCTGGAACTTCATCTGCCTCAGACAACACATCATCAGGAAATTTTGTAGGAATACCGTTAGCCACGACAATCGAGAGGATATCCATGCCAGGGTCATTCTTATGACCAATCACTTGCTTGATTATCCCTTCTAAACTAGTCGCATACCCTTTTTCAGGGTAATGGGTCAGTTCGATCAGTACAATACTTCCGTCAACTGGACGAACTCCCTCTGCCGCTGCATACACTTTGAATTGGTTAAGCTTTCTATCTTTCGGGATGACCACACCATAAAGATCCGTTTCCTGTATCTCTTCGTCTGAATAAGCAACAAATTCTCCGGCTAACTGAGTAGTCGCTCGGTCTCGAATCTCCACTACTTTTCCCTCTGCTCCGCGATCCATATCTGTATTTGCTCGCTTCATGATATCAATTGCTACGGTATCCCCATCCATTGCAAAGCCAGTCGCTTCTTTCGGGATATAGATATCATCTTCTTCGGGATCAATCGTTACAAATCCAAATCCTCGTTCATTTGCCCGAAATGTCCCTTCGACCAAGATTGGTTTTAAAGGAAGTTTCACTTTTCCTTTTTTATTGAAAACGATACTCTGTTCTCTTTCCATTTGAGCAATCGTTTGTACTAGTAATTTAAAATCATCGCTTTTTTGAAAGCCTAGACCTTCAGCGATTTCTTCCATAGAAAAACTACGTTTGCGACTGCTTTCCATGAAAAAGAGAATTTTCTCTTTTATTGTTTCTTTTGTCATATTTATTCCTCATTCCAAGGTAATTTTTCTAAAAATTCCAACACGTCTTTTTCTAATTCGCGTCTTGCTGTGCCAACTGTAATCACATGACCGCTTTCAGGATACCATTGAAGTGTCACCCGTTGGCGGCTCAATTTGCGTGCCGTTTCAAATACACCATTTGGGTCGATCATTTCATCTTTCCCAGCTTGAGCTAAAAATATCGGCTGTTGGATATCTGATAGTCTACTTTCTGCGATTGCTGCTTGGTCTTGTATATCCATTAATTGATGTTCAGCTAACGAGCGATAAGACACTGCTTTTTCATTGATTTCTTTTTCAGATTTGCCTGCTATCTTCAGCACTTGACGTACATATTTTTCAAAATTTTCAGGCACGTTTGTTTTTACAGGAGACAGGGGCGAACAGAAAAAACCGCCGCCAATTACTGATTCTTCTTCTAGTGCCCGTACAGCAAAGATGCCACCCATTGATAGTCCCAATACGGCAATATCAGAAAACTGTTCAGACTGTAAAAAATGGATGGCTTTTTTAGTATCTGCCCACCAGATTTCTGCTTTTTCTTGCAAGATATCATATGGCTCCATCGTTCCATGTCCTTTAAATAGCGGCGCATAGACTGTATAATCTGCTTTTTCTAAAAACCGTGCGAGCATCCGGACATCATTTGGACTTCCTGAGTACGCATGAAGCAGCAAAACTGCTCGTTTTCCATGTTTTGCATAAAGGGGTTTTGGTAATTGTTTCACTCGTTTCACCTCTTTCGCCTCATTTTACCATAGTTTCTTTCATAACTTCTTCTTAAGCGTTCTCTTTGCAATAAAAAAAGCCGCCCGCCGTTGTGCGAGAGGCTTATTCGACTACTTCGAAGATAAAAATGCTAGGACAAATAATAAGATCATCCAGACAGCTCCCATGACTGCAGTTGATCGCTGCATGACAGCTTCAAAGCCGCGAGCTTTTTGTTTGCCGAATAGTTGATCCGCACCGCCGGTAAATGCACTCGCTGCACTATTTTGCTTGCTTGGCTGCATCATAATCGCAATGACCATAACAATTGATAAAACGATCACGATTCCCAAAATTAAATTATACATATAGCAGCCTCCTTCCCAAAAGATATCGTCTCTTTAACTTTATCATAGATAAAACTCCGTGACAACTCTATATAAATGGAAAAACAGCTGAAAGTGCAAAACTTTCAGCTGTTATTATTATGATTGGCGTAAGACGTCATGATATTCTGGTTTCTTCTCAAACTCTTTTTTGCGTAAGGGCATAAAGGGATGATCTTTTTCCCTTCACGTCTTGCTAGTTCTACTCCAGTATACACTAGCTTTTCAGCTAATTTTTGACCACGATATGCTGGATCGACAAATGTATGGTCAATGATCATGATGTCTGGCCCCGCATCCGACCATGTCATTTCTCCGATTTCTTGTTGCTCATCATTGAATAAAGCAAGACGATTTTTTTCCTCTTTGATTTCCATATGCCGCACTCCTCAAATAACTGATATTTTTTTATTCCTACCTTATTTTAACAGTCTCCTGGTCTATAAACAATTATTTATCCTCGGATTGCTTACAAAAAGGAAGAGGAAATCAATCCATCGTTATTCTTTGTTCAATAAATGAAAAAATCACTGTCCAATAGGTCTTCGGATCTTTCATCGATGCTTCCAAATGTTCTGCTTCTGGAACAAGCAGTAATGCTTTGTCCCCTGCCGTAGCGTTTTGAATCGTGTATGCTGCTTCTGTAGGAACAAAATGATCTCTTTCACTATGGATGACTAACAAAGGCAAATGGTTACTACCAAGCTGTCTTGTAGCTGATGCTTGCTTTAAAGAATAACCTGCGTATTTCTGAGCATAGTGATTCGCATATCTCATAATCATTTTTTTAGGAAAGACCGTGATTTTACTTAACATGTACCGAAATTCCGCATAAACAGAAACATATCCGCTGTCTAAGATAAATCCTTTGACTGCAGATGGAAGCTTTTCACCACTTGCCATCATAATTGTAGAAGCGCCCATTGAACCCCCGTGCAAAATAATGGATGCATCTGGTTGTTCATCTAAGATGAGTTGGATCCATGCAATTAAATCTAGCCGGTCTAGCCATCCCATTCCGATGATTTCTCCTTCACTTTCTCCATGCGCACGTAAATCGGGTATAAGAACGTTGAATCCTTTCTCTGCATATCTTTTACCTATATGAGACATATCTCTTTTCCCTGTACTTCGATAATCATGTACACAAATGACCCATTTATTCTGCTGAGTTGGTTGGATGAACATCTGTCCAGCTAGTTTCAACCCGTCATAGCTTTTGATCGTTTTCGGTATTCCTTGTTCCCAGAAGCTTTCACACTCTTCTTCTAATTTTTGTCGCTTTTTTTCTACTGACGTGACTGCAGCAGGATCCATCAAGCGGTGCCCAGTGTCTTCATACCAGTCATAGCCTCTCTGAACTCCCGCTCTTACTAATTTCTTTGCATAAAAATAAGAAAGAAAATGGTAACTGATTCCTATAATTATCAGAATAAGAATGAAATAAAAAATAACCATCGTACACCCGCCGCTTTCTGCCAAACTATAATCTATTTATTATACAATATACCGATCAATAGGATTCTTTTTCTTCGGCACACGTAAATTCCATTTCCTTTTCATTGTATCATTTACTTAAAGTTCTTCTCAATAGATTTACTTGTAAGAGAGCATTTACATTCACAATAAAAGCCAGTATACTAATTTCGTGCATTATAAACAAGACGCTCGTCTTGGACTGGTTCGGAAACTTCCCAGAATAAAAAACTAAGTATCTCTAAAGAAAGGAGATTGGAAATAATGCGAAAAGTAATTATTGATTGCGATCCAGGGATCGACGACACTTTAGCTTTATCACTAGCTGTCAAATCCCCTGATATCGAAGTAGTTGCTATTACCGTTGTTTGCGGGAATGTCCCTGTAGATATCGGTACGCAGAATGTGCTGAAATGTTTGGAACGCTGTGATCGTTTAGATATTCCTGTTTATCAAGGAATGGAAAAACCTTTGAAGCAACCTTTCATTAGTGCGCAAGACACTCATGGGTTGGATGGATTAGGGGACACAAATTTCCCGATGGTCTTAGCAAAACAGGCAGAATCGCTCCATGCAGTTGATTTTCTGGCTGATTATTTCAAAGAAAAAACAGATACATCAGTCATTGCTTTGGGTCCTTTGACCAATATCGCTTCTGCTTTGAAAAACAATCCATCTGTTGGAAAACATATGGATCGTTTTGTCTCAATGGGCGGAACTTACAAAAGCCATGGTAACTGTTCACCAGTTGCTGAATACAATTACTGGTGTGATCCTGAAGCAGCTTCTTATGTATTCGAGAAGCTCAAACAACCGATAGAAATGGTTGGGTTAGATGTGACAAGAGAAATCGTCTTGACACCGACTATCCTTGAATATTGCTGCCAAATGAATCCTGAAGAGGGAGAGTATCTAAAAACGATCACTCGTTTTTATTTTGACTTTCACTGGAAACAAGAAAGAATCTTGGGGTGTGTCATCAATGATCCGTTAGCTGTTGCTTATTTTATCGATGAGTCCATCTGTGAAGGCTTTAAAAGCTTCACTGCTGTAGAAACTGAAGGACTAAGTCGTGGACAAACATTGGTTGACCGTTATGAATTTTGGCAGAAACCTGCTAACAGTAAAATTATGACAAAAGTAGATACTCGTCTTTTTTTCCAAAAGTTTTTAACCGTTCTTTTAAATGCACAAGAAGAAACGATTATGAAAGATTTGGAAAGGTTAAAGATGGGCTGACAAAATGAATAAAAACAAGATGGCAACTCGCGTACTTACAATGATGGCTTTGTGTATTGGGATCAATTATGTTGGAGGAACGATTGCTTTATGGCTTCGTTTGCCAATCTATCTAGACTCTATTGGAACGATTTTTGCTGGCGCGTTACTTGGTCCCATACCAGGAATGTTGACAGGACTATCCAGTGGGGTATTAAGCGGGGTGACTACAGATATTTTTTCACTGTATTATTCACCGATCCAAATCCTCACAGGTTTGTTGGCTGGATTGATTTTACCAAGGTATCTCGACAAAGATAAAAAACGTTTGAAACTTTTATTACTCGCTTTGATTTTGTCTGTACCTGGAACGATTGTCTCTTCGAGCATTACCGTTCAGTTATTTGGCGGAATCACTTCCTCAGGATCTAGCATGATCGTCCAATTGTTACATGGGTTAGGTTTCGATCAAACCATCAGTGTGATCTTGGTACAGGCGGGCACAGACTACCTTGACCGTCTGCTATCTATCGTCGTTGTTACATTAGTCATCACTATGTTGCCGCAGCGCTTGATATATTCCAAGAGAAAAATAGGATGAACAAACAGAGCCAAATGAGCAAAAAGTTGCTCATCTGGCTCTATTTTTCATCGATTAAAAAAACTTACGCTAAGTAAGATAAAATAATGGCTTGATATTTTTCGATCATATCTAAATAATTATCGAGCTCGACATACTCATCTACTTGATGAGGCAAAGTAACGACACCAGGCCCAAAGACGACAAAATCGAAGGAGTGGTCAGCTTTTGTAAATTCGGCTGCATCTGTGGTTGCTGCCGCTCCAACTAAAGGTAATGGCTGACTGAATTGTTGCTGAATGCAATGAATCAAAGGAGAATCTGGATCAGCTTTGACAGGTATTTTGTTGTAATCGATCGTCAATTCCAAATGGTAGTCTGTCTCTTGATTCAATTCCTTGACGATTGATTGCAGTAATGTAATGATTTTATCATTTGGATATTCAGGAATCGATCGGATATTCCCTTGAAGCTGCGCGTGGCTCGGAATGCTGTTTACTTGATTGCCGCCGCTGATCAACGTGACATTATGGATTGTTTTTCCTAAGACGGGATTCTCGATTGTTTCAGCGAGGTAATTCATTTCAGCATTTGCTTTCGTAATGAATTCATTTAGATGATTGATCGCATTATAGCCTTGGTCTGGCATAGAGCTATGCGCTTCTTTTCCGTGCGAGATGACCGTATAGTTGATTGATCCCATGTGTGTGTACATCAAACTGTAATTAGTTGGCTCTCCGATGATCAAGGCATCTAAGTCATCCACATAGCCTGCTTTCGTGAGCTGTTCCCCACCTAATTCACCCACTTCTTCTCCGACAGTGGCTAATAATTTGACTGTTCCGTTAAATGGTTTTCCTGACTCTTTGAGCTCGATCATGGCAATCACCATCGCCGCCAAGCCACTCTTCATATCTGTAGCACCACGTCCATACAAACGATTCCCATGGATTTCTGCTGCAAAGGGCGCATAGGTCCAAGACGATTCATTCCCCGCCGCCACGACATCCATATGACCAGATAGGCCTAACACTTTTCCTGATTGCCCTTTTTGGAATTGAGCAATCAGATTATCTCTACCATTACTGTAAGAAACGATTTCACCTATTATGCCATGTTTTTCCAAAATCTTATTCAAATAAGCTGCTACTTCGCCTTCGTTCCCATTCACTGATTTTATTCGGATGATCTCTTGTAAAATCGCAATTTTTTCTTCTTTTTTCATCTAATCTTCTCCTTTGCTGTTTCTTTTATTGTATTGGAGTGCACCTAGATTTACAAATAAGAGAGGCCACAGAAAAAAAGGGCGTGACAAAAGCAGCGTCACATTCCCCTTTTCCAAGTAAATGGCTTTCCAATTCTTGCCTCTACGCTAGTAAATCCAACCAAGTAAAAAAACAAGAGAAGCTACTTCGTTGAACTGTTCTTCTATAGTCAAATCATTTTATTCCTCATCATTGAAAATAAGAGTATCACATGATCTATAGCTACTCCTACTTACGTAATAACCACGTAGCCAATTATTTTCTTCAAGAGAGTAGTCATATTCATACACATACACACTATTCCTTACCATGAAAAAAATACTGACACCGCCTCTACCACTTTTCGTATCTTTCACCACTCTTGAAATAAAAATATCATAATCGGTTAATTGGTATTCCTCCTCTAATAATTGATACAGTGCTCGTGTAGCTATATGTTTCTTGATTGGAAATTGATAGAGCCATGTACCCCCTAACAGTAAACCTATCGAAATAAAAATCTTAGAACAGTAATTTCTTTTTTTAGAAATCCTCCTTCTCATCATCAATTCTCCCATGTTAAGATATGGATCGCTCTTTCATCAAAATAATCAGGAAGATCGTATGGCAAAGCAATAAGCGGCTGATACATCCCTCCTACTTGCACGGCAGCCGAAGCATACCAGTAAGCTTGCCAGACGATTTTAGAACAGTAAGTCGGATCCATCCCAAAAATATTTGTAGTTATCCCATATTTATAATTTTTATCATTGTAATTATCTAAATTTTTTCATTTTTCTGTCTCCCTGTTCAAATGATTTTTATCGAAAGAGGAAGATTGCCATCCCCTTTTTGAAGAGAATCATCCTATCCGAGCGTAAAAGGATATGAATGAAACGAAGACTGCTTCCTCCTCTCTTATTGTTCTATCCTTAAAAGGTCCTATACGATGTTATCTCTTGATCACTGATTTTTTTCGATACGATTGTCTCGTATCGATATTTGTAAATATTATATACAGAAGCCAGTTACAAAAATAAAATTATGAGTTATTTTTAATAAATACGGATATTTATATAATAGGGTTTATATGATATATATAAATAAACAGTTGTTATTATAATAATTTATGTACTCTCCCGATTTTTCTGTTCTTAAAAAAGAGATTTATTCATCAAATGATTTTCACAACAAAAAAACTCTCTACTTGCTGAAATCAGCAGGTAGAGAGTCTGATTACTTAACTAAGTGATCATGCTCGTCTATCTTTCAATCGGTCGATCATGTATCTTCATTAGAAAAGAATTATTTGTTTTTCAAGTTGTAGAAAGATTTCAAACCTTTGTATTCTGCAACTTCACCAAGTTGGTCTTCGATACGTAGTAATTGATTGTATTTAGCAATACGGTCAGTACGTGATAGAGAACCTGTTTTGATTTGACCAGCGTTTGTTGCAACAGCGATATCAGAGATTGTTGAATCTTCTGTTTCACCAGAACGGTGAGATACAACTGCTGTGTAGCCAGCTTCTTTAGCCATTTCGATAGCTTCGAAAGTTTCTGTTAATGTACCGATTTGGTTCACTTTGATAAGGATTGAGTTAGCAATTCCTTTTTCGATACCTTCAGATAATTTTTGAGTGTTTGTTACGAACAAGTCGTCACCAACTAATTGAACTTTGTCGCCTAATACGTCAGTTAATTTCTTGAATCCGTCCCAGTCGTTTTCGTCTAATCCATCTTCGATTGAGATGATTGGATATTTAGAAACTAATTCTTCGTAGAATTTGATCATTTCGTCAGTTGTTTTTTCGCCTTCGCCTGAGTCAGCTAGTACGTAAACGCCTTTTTCTTTGTCGTAGAATTCTGAAGAAGCAGCATCCATAGCAAGAACAACGTCTTTACCAGGTACATAGCCAGCTTTTTCGATTGCTTCGATGATTACTTCGAAACCTTCTTCGTTTGAACCAAGGTTTGGAGCAAATCCACCTTCGTCACCAACAGAAGTTGCTAATCCGCGAGCTTTCAAGATTGAAGCTAATGCGTGGAATACTTCAGCACCCATACGTAGAGCTTCTTTGAATGTTGGAGCGCCAACAGGCATGATCATGAATTCTTGGAAGTCGATTGAGTTATCAGCATGTGATCCGCCGTTGATGATGTTCATCATTGGTGTTGGCAATACTTTCGTGTTGAATCCGCCTAGGTAGTGGTATAAAGGTACTTCTAGGTAGTCAGCAGCTGCACGTGCAACAGCGATAGAAACACCTAAAATAGCGTTCGCACCTAATTTACCTTTGTTAGGAGTTCCGTCTAAAGCGATCATAGCTTTGTCGATAGCCATTTGGTCACGAACATCGTAGCCAATGATTGCTTCAGCAATGATGTTGTTTACGTTGTCGACAGCTTTAGTTACACCTTTACCGCCATAACGAGCTTTGTCTCCGTCACGTAATTCAACTGCTTCGTATTCACCAGTTGAAGCACCTGAAGGAACCATTCCGCGGCCAAAAGCTCCGCTTTCTGTGTATACTTCTACTTCGATTGTTGGGTTACCACGTGAGTCTAAGATCTCGCGAGCGTAAACATCAGTAATAATTGACATGTTTTGTCTCTCCTTTGAGTTTGTTTTTTCCTAAGGGATTTCCCTCATATACGATTTTAGTTAATTTTGCTCATTAGTGCAAACATTTCTTGCATTTTTCGCAAATTTTCATCAATTATTTTACAGCGTCTAACAATGACAAGAATGAATCTGCTTGCAAGCTTGCGCCGCCGACTAAAGCACCGTCAACATTTTCTTTTGCCATGTATTCAGCAATATTTTCTGGTTTTACAGAACCGCCGTATTGGATACGAACAGCTTCTGATACTTCTTTTCCATAAAGTTTTTCAACTGTTTGACGTACAACACCACAAATTTCGTCAGCGATTTGTGCGTCAGCTGATTTACCAGTACCGATTGCCCAGATTGGTTCATAAGCAATCACCATGTTTGACACTTGCTCAGCTGAAAGATCAGCTAAACCAGCTGTAATTTGTCCTTCGATCCATTCAGCAGTTTTGCCTGCTTCATATGTTTCTAAAGATTCGCCACAGCATAAGATTGGTGTCATACCGTTTGCAAAGATAGCTTTTGCTTTTTTATTGATGTCTTCGTCTGTTTCATGGAAATATTCACGACGTTCTGAATGTCCGATGATCACATAGTGAACACCTAGATCAGCAAGAGCTGCTGGTGAAGTTTCACCAGTGAACGCACCTGAGTTTTCCCAGTAGCAGTTTTGTGCTGAGATTTTTAGTTCTGTACCTTCAGCTGATGTCATTAATTCTTGTAAGAATAATGCAGGAGATCCGATGACTGAATCAACCTTGTCATTTGAAGGGATTTTGTTTTTTACTGCTTCAGCAAATTCTTTTGCTTCGGATGCAGTTTTGTTCATTTTCCAGTTACCTGCGATAATAGGTTTACGCATTGAGGAACACACTCCTTAATTTATTGAAAAATGGCTAGGGAGTCATGAAAACTCCCTTCACCTTTTGATCGATTACTCGTCAGAATAGAGCAAAATTGGCTGTTTATTTATCGTTGATTGCTGCTAGTCCTGGTAATTCTTTACCTTCAAGCAATTCCAAGCTTGCGCCGCCACCTGTTGAGATGTGTGTGAATTTGTCAGCAAAACCTAATTGTTCTGCTGCTGCAGCTGAGTCTCCTCCGCCGATGATTGTTGTTGCGCCTTCTAAGTTAGCGATTGCTTCACAAACACCGATTGTACCTTTAGCAAAGTTACTCATTTCAAATACACCCATAGGTCCGTTCCAAACAACTGTTTTTGCACCTTGTAATGTATCAGCAAATAATTTTACTGATGCTGGGCCGATGTCTAAAGCCATCAAACCGTCAGGAATGTCTCCTTCGATTACTTGTGTTTCTACATCATTTGAAAATTCTGGTGCACAGACATTGTCGATTGGCAAGACAAGTTTGTCGCCTGCTTTTTCGATCAATTCTTTTGCTAGTTCTACTTTGTCAGCTTCTACTAGAGAGTTACCGATCTTGATTCCTTTTGCTTCGTAGAATGTGTAAGTCATTCCGCCACCAATCAAGATTTTGTCTGCTTTAGGAATCAAGTTTTCGATTACGCCGATTTTATCAGAAACTTTTGCGCCACCAAGGATTGCGATCATTGGGCGTTTTGGTTCTTCTACTGCTTCACCGATGAACTTGATTTCTTTTTCCATCAAGAATCCAGCAACTGTTGGGATACCAGTTGAAGCGATACCTACGTTAGAAGCATGCGCACGGTGAGCTGTACCGAAAGCATCGTTAACAAATACATCACCTAATGAAGCCCAGTATTTACCTAGCTCTGTATCGTTTTTGCTTTCTTTTTTACCATCAACATCTTCAAAACGTGTGTTTTCAAATACGACAACGTCGCCATCTTTCATGTTGCGGATTGCTTCTTCTAATTGTTCTCCGCGAGTTTCAGGTACGAATGTTACTTCTTTACCTAATAATTCGCCTAGACGTTTTGCAACTGGAGCTAAAGATTTTCCTTCTTTATCTTCTTCTGTTTTTACACGTCCAAGGTGAGAGAAAAGGATTGCTTTTCCGCCTTGTTCTAAAACGTAGTTGATTGTTGGCAATGCTGCTTTGATACGAGTGTCGTCAGTGATCACGCCGTCTTTCAAAGGAACATTGAAGTCAACACGGACAAGAACTTTTTTGTCTTTTAAATCGATATCTTTCACTGTTTTCTTAGCCATTTTATTTCCTCCTGAATAAACTTATTATCAAAAAAAGCGGAAGAAGCGCGATTGCTTCCCCGCTTTTAAATGTACATGTCTATCATTTACACTTGTACGTTTGTCTATCTTATAAGTTAGCGAAGTATTCTAAAGTACGTACTAATTGTGCAGTGTATGACATTTCGTTGTCGTACCAAGCAACAGTTTTAACTAATTGTTTGTCGCCAACTGTCATTACTTTAGTTTGTGTAGCATCAAATAATGAACCGTAAGTCATACCAACGATATCTGAAGAAACGATTTCGTCTGTGTTGTATCCGTAAGATTCGTTTGAAGCTTCTTTCATTGCTGCGTTGATTTCGTCAACAGTTACTTCTTTTTCAAGAACTGTTACTAATTCTGTTAATGAACCTGTTGGTACAGGAACACGTTGAGCAGCTCCGTCTAATTTACCGTTCAATTCAGGGATTACTAAACCGATAGCTTTAGCAGCACCTGTTGAGTTAGGAACGATGTTTGCAGCAGCAGCGCGTGCACGGCGGAAGTCACCTTTAGGATGAGGTCCGTCTAGAGTCATTTGGTCACCTGTGTAAGCGTGGATAGTTGTCATTAATCCTTCAACAACACCAAATTTGTCGTTCAATGTTTTAGCCATAGGAGCTAAACAGTTAGTTGTACATGAAGCACCTGAGATAACTGTTTCTTTACCAGTTAATGTTTCGTGGTTTGTGTTATAAACGATTGTTGGAACATCGTTTCCGCCAGGAGCAGAGATAACAACGCGTTTAGCACCAGCTGTCAAATGTTTTTCAGCTGCTGATTTAGAAGTGAAGAAACCAGTACATTCTAGAACGATATCTACGCCTAGTTCGCCCCATGGTAATTCTTCTGGGTTGCGGTTAGCTAATACTTTAACTTCTTTTCCGTTTACGTTGAATGAACCTTCATGAACTTCAACTGTTCCGTTGAAACGTCCTTGAGTTGTGTCGTATTTTAACAAGTGTGCCAACATTTTAGCATCTGTCAAGTCGTTAATTGCTACTACTTCGATTCCATCTACATCTTGGATACGACGGAATGCTAGACGTCCAATACGTCCAAAACCATTAATACCTACTTTAACTGTCATTTAAGATTTCCTCCTTATGAAAATCAAAAAAATATTTATTTTAAAGGGTTACCCCTTTTAAAATCTCGTTTGCAGCAGCTTCATCAGTGATGAGCCACGTTTGTTTTGGTGCATTTTTCATATAAGCTCGAATTGCTTTGGCTTTTGATTTTCCGCCCGCTATCGCCATGATGATTGGGACTTTCGCCAAATCTTGCAATTCTATGCCAATCCTAGGGACCTTATAAACAACTTCACCTTTTTCATTGAAAAAGTAGCCAAAGGATTCCGCTACAGCATTTGCTTGTTTCAGCATGACTAATTCTTTTTCAGTCATCTTTCGACGTGCTGCCATGTGTAATGCACGCCCAATACTATGAATAACACAATTCGCCTCACTAATCAAGTTTAAGACTTCTTGGATAGATGGCTCATTGAGTAAAGAATTGTAAGTTGCCAGACTTAATTGCTCCGGAACATAAAGTGCACGGTGGTTTCCGTTTGCTTTGGCAGCCATTCTTGCACTGACAGAATTTGCCTGTACAGTTATCGCTTCACCGATCCCGCCTCTTGCAGGGACAAATAGGTTATGCCGTTTTTTATTTTCCAGATTAGACAACTGTTCTGCTACAACTGCCATGGTGGTTCCTCCCATCACAGCGATGATATTCTCGCCTTCCGGAAGCAGTCGGTCTAAGGCTTCACTCAGCGCTTCGCCGAATGCATCAGCCACTTTGGTTTGCTCTTCGCTGTTTCCTGAAACAACGATACAGCGCTGATTACCAAAATATTCTGCCAACTGTTGTTCGGTTTGATGCGTACCTAAAAGCTGATCCATGAAGTTTTCAAGACTTTGATAAACTTCTTCACCCTTAGTTGTCAGCGTCATACCGCTTTTTGAGGTATCGATCAAATTCAGATTTTTCAAAAGGTCTGTTTCTGTTCGCAATACTCGTTCTGTTATCCCCATACTTTCTGATAAACTTCGACGTCCAATCGGCTGCATCCAATAGATATTTCGTAAAATTTTATAGCGTTCTTGCAACACTTCGATAATATCTGGTGCAACAGATTCAATCATTTTTATTTCATCTAGCATAGCGATCTCCTTAGTTGGACACTTTGCGTCCAATGTAGACTTAAAACGACCCATATACGATAAAAAAAAGAAATTAACTTTTCGAATTTCACATCAATAAAGGGAAATCTCAACCTCACGACTGTTAGTCTAACAGTTTTGCTTTCGTTTTTCAACTAAAAAGATCAGAAAAAGTAAAATACTTTTTCTGATTTTTTGGATGATTAATTATCATAACGTTTTCTTTTTGATGAACTCGGGATTCCTAATAAATCACGGTATTTTGCTACTGTCCGTCTTGAGATCGCTATCTCATCTTTTTTCAGCAATTCAACCAATTTCTGGTCCGACAACGGCTTGCTTTTGTCTTCTTGATCAACTAATTCCTGCAACTTTTTCTTCGCAGTATCTGCCGAAAGATCTTCTGTCTGTTCTGCACCGTTAGTAGGGATTCTTGCAGTGAAAAATTTCTTTAACTCAAATACACCGAAATCTGTTTCCAAATATTTCCCGTTGACTGCTCGACTGACCGTAGATTCATGCACATTTATCTCGGTCGCAACTTCCTTTAACGTAAGAGGTTTGATGGGCCGCTCCTTGTCGATAAAGAAAGCTTTTTGCCGAGAAACAATGACTTGAGCAACCCGCAAAATTGTATCCCCGCGTTGGAGGATCGTTTTCTTCAACCATTCGAATTCCTGTTTCCGTTCTTTTAAATAATTTTCAGTTTCTTTATCTGCTTGTTGTGACATTTGCTTGAAGTAGGTCTCTTGAAATCGGATATTCGGTTGTTTTTTTCGGTTTGAGATGACTTGTACATTTCCATCGTCCACTAATACCCGGACATCAGGAATAATGTACAATTCGCTACTACGGTCGAAAATTCGTCCAGGACTTGGGCTCAACGTTTGCAAATAGTCGAATATTTGCTGAACAGCGTGTAAATCAACAGAAAAACGCTGCGCAATCTCTTTCCATTTTCGCTCCACCAATTGCTCAAAACATTCTTCTAGCACGATGTAGGCTAGTTCCGGCGCATAATCATCCCGTTCCGTTTGAAGCATGAGACATTCTTGCAAACTACGTGCACCTACTCCAGCTGGTTCTAATTGCTGGATCAGTGTCAACGCATCGAGCATTTGGATAGGCGTCGCTCCGATCTCTTTTCCAGCTTCCTCTAAACTAATCGTCAAAAATCCGTTCAAATCGATGTATTCTACAAGATAAAGAACGATTTTCCTTAAAAAAGTATCTCGGTAATTCAAGTGGGCTTGTTCGATCAATGAATCAAATAAAGACCCTTTTGTATCAGGAATCTGATTTAGGTAATTTGTCTCTTCTCCATCATAAGAAGATGAAGAAGCTTTTATGTAATCTGGCTGCCATTCCGGCTCAACAACTTCCACCAATGGGTTTTCCATTGCTTGGTTCTCAACGAATGCCAACAGCTCTTCACTGTTATATTGTAAAACTTGGATGGACTGCTGCAACTGTTGCGTCATGGCTAGTTTCTGTGTCTGCTGCTGTTTTTGTGAAAAATTTTGCTCAAATTTCATTTTTTTGTCCAATCCCCTTGTAATTTTTTATCTGTTTAGTTACAATTATCCCAGTGCTTGCGTCCTTAGTGTAGTGGATATCACGTAAGATTCCGGTTCTTGAGACGGGGGTTCGATTCCCTCAGGACGCGTTCTATTTTTTTATAGTAGGATTCACGACACTTTCTACCAGAGACGGAAAGTGTCTTTTTTTTTTTGCTTTTCCTAAAATTTGCCTACCCATTAATTCCTACCCTCAACGTTACGCAAGTCACTTTTATTTTTGAAATGCTGATGTTTGAATGTCTTCCATAACAACATGCTAAAGTAGATACGCACTTATTATACCTGTTCATCTAACCACTTATCAATCACATTTCGACTAAATCACCAGAATCTATTCACTCCAACATAAAATGTACATATAATTGACTTTTATCCCTTTTGTTTATGGACATATTCTAACACTTCTAATTTTTTGTTGATTCATCTCTTTTGTATGAATAACTTTATTTTCAAGTTAAATCATCTTGTTTATACACTAAAGTTTGAATAAGGTTAAATATTACAGCTACTTGGTTAATTGTATCATTTAGATTGTTGAACGTATTTTTGTTTTATTATTAATTTATCGAATTTGGTGATAAAACATTGATTCGACGATCTTAATGCTTGGCAATTTCGAGTCTACAGTATAACTGACATACGTATAACTTTAAACATGATTAGGGATGATCCTTTTTTGTTTGATAACAAGACTTGCCATTCGAAATTAATCCTTGCTCTAGGAATGGGTGCAGATATATTCATTCTTTTAGTGTGGTTAATACCAACAATCAACTACTTTAGGACGTGATTTTACTATGAACAATCATTTAAGTATCCATTCTCTTTCAAAAAAATATAAAAATAGTAGTAATTTTGCCAATAAAAATATAACTATCGTTTTTTCCCCTGGAGAAATTGTTGCTGTAACTGGACACAACGGTGCAGGAAAAACAACTTTCTTAAATCAAATCATAGGCGTAACAAAACCTACTTCCGGTAGTATTACTTTTCAAGGCCATTCTTTAGATAAAAACTGGAAAATGGCTAGGCAATTTGCAGCAATGATGCCCCAATTTCATGCACCATTAGATGGGGTTACCATGCAACAGTCTATTGAAGCTATTTTAAGGATACGAGGATTGAATAAATCTGATACCCAGACTCACGTTATAGAGATTATGCAAGAACTTAAAATTTCGAAATGGGCACATGTACAAGGGCAGAAACTATCAGGCGGATTGCGAAGGCTTACTTCATTTGCCATGTCTATTGTTGCCCCTCCACCAATCTTACTGCTTGATGAACCTACAAATGATGTTGATCCGATAAGAAGAAAAATCATTTGGAATTCCTTAAGAAAATTAGCTCAAAAAGGACACATTGTAATTGTGGTAACTCACAATTTACTCGAAGTAGATCAATATGCAGATAGATATCTACTCTTTGATAAGGGAACTTTGATTAAAGATGCGTATGTTCGCGAATCGTTAGAAAAAACGTTGATCCAAATGCACCTTGTACTATTCTCTGATAAGGAATTTGAAATGCAAGAATTACCTAGAAATATTGGCTGTATCTTACAAAAGGGTGAGTTACGTTACGATGTCACTTTGTCACAAGAACAAGTAGTTGATGCAATGATATGGATTAATGAAAAGATTTCATCAAGAGAAGTAACGAACTATAGCTTATCACCTCAAACATTAGAAAACACATACGGAGGATTAACGAATGAAAAATAAGCAAAGCTACGATTCCTATTCACGCCCTTCCGATAGTTGATTATTTCAATTATACGCTTTACTTAGATGGAGTCTAGTAAGATACAAGGTACTTTTGCCAGTCTTTACAGTGGCCCAACTGCTACTATCATTAGCAATTGTTTACGGACTCACTTTTTTAATTCCTACAATGGATGATACAACCGCTGTCTATTTATCCTCTGGTGCAATAGTACTTGGGATTATTGCTGTTGGGGGCGTCTTATCGGCACAGATAGTAAGCACTGCTAAGCAAAATGGGATCGTTTCTTATCAAAGAACACTGCCCGTTTCCCGATTCAATCTCCTATTGGCTGATTTTATTATCTGGGGATTCGCTTCTTTACCAGGAATCCTGATGTCTTTTCTTGCTTCATCCCTAAAATTTGGTCTAGCGATTCATTTTTCTGTCCTGTCTGTCGCTTTATTGATTTTAGCTCAAATGTCGATGATTTCTTACCTTTTGTCCCAACAGCCAATTTGATTCGTACTTCTTTTTTTGGCTCTGGATTTATTCAACTAAAAAATATCCTAACAGTTAGTATTTGGTTAATCATCACCGGCGCATTGTCATTAAGAGCACTATCACGGAGGAATTGAAGATTTTGAGAAGAATTGAAATAGCTGAATTATATAAAACCACCTCTATCACTGCTGTTATAAACATTATAGGTGTTTCAAATATTGTCGTTTTAGGTGTATTGAATTACACAATATTAACATTTATACTGTCAGTTTTTATCGCTCTGATTATTGGAATGACACTAATCACCTTTACACAACGCATAGAAAAAACAGAAATACTTTAAATTCCAATAATGGAAAACCAGACAGACTAACTTTTAAATTCTGTAGTCTCTATTCATAAACATCAAACAATACGATGCTTGCAAAGTATCTATCAGCTTCAGTCCAAGTATGATAGATTCCACCATTTTTCTCGACTAAAGATCTTATACTTTTTGTACCTATACCAGCACTCTGTCTTTCCTTTCTTGTATATCTCTCATTGACTAAATAAGCATTATTTATCTCTATGAAAAGATCACTTTTAAACTGCTTAATAATCACGGTGATATCTTTGCCTTTTCCGTTATTTCGAGTGCATGCTTCGATTGCATTATCCATTAGATTTCCCACAATGATTGCTATAATATCATAATCAATTTTTACATTTTCTGATATAAAAATCGATGTATTGACCTGAATTTCCGATTGTTCTGCTATAGTCAGTTTTTCATTTAAAATATAATTCAAGATAGGATCCGAAGTATAAAAGTCAGTAATCATTTCTTGTTGTTTCATCGTCTTCCTCAGATATTTCTTAGCTGAAGAAATATCTTCATTTTCTAACAGCCCCGATAGAACTAAAAAATGATTTCGCAAATCGTGTCTAATTTGTTTCAGATTCTCTTGGCTCTTTTTAATTTCCTCCACATATTTTATTTCTGATTTCAAGCGCCTTCTTCTCTAGAGAGATTTGATTGATATGTGCTTGATGAAAAGAAATACTGTGATAAAGGTATAAAACACAAATATTCATGATTACAATTCCCATCGTTATAAAAATATCTATTATCCTTCTATTGATGGCCATGTTTACTTCTGACATAAGAAACCCGAAAGGTATGATACTTGAAATAATCGGAATTGAACTCATTGTTAAGAGAGATATAGTATTAATTTGATTATGTAGCGTTTCTTTTCGTGAAAGGAATAGTCGCATGCCAAAGAAAAATAAAATTTCGATAAGTAACGTGAGACTAGTGCTAAATAGGATCGAATAATGAGTAATTGTATTTTCTACCTGATTCAAAATTATTAACTGAATCAACTTGACGGAAACCGATTCGCAGATGAAATTAACTGCTAGTAGAAACAACATCCAAAAGAAAATCTCACTATCTGATAAAAAATATTTCTTCGCAATACTCGCAATTACAAAAAGACTCAAGAAAATATTAATATAAGGTAAATATTCAAACGGTAAAAAAAGATTCGAAAGGAAATTGAATAAAATAATCGTACAAATAATTAAATTTATCAAGAAAGTCTTACTTTTTTTACTGCCACTCCAGAGAAAAAATAATCGAGCAAAAAAACGTACATTATTAGACTAATATTTCGAAGTAACTCATCTTCCATTAGAATAAATCTCTCTTTCGCATAAGTATCTTTGTTAGAGCGTCTGTTTTAAACTTTCTGCTTATAGGCAATTCAATGATATTTTCGCAATTGCTTAATCGAACATAGTTTTTTCCTATTTCTCTTATATGCTCCATATTTATAATAAATGAAGTATGTGTTTGAACAAATGTTGATGGCAACTTAGCAATGATCTCCGAAGTTGACATATTTGCTACATATTTGTTTTGAGATGTCATATTGATGAATACTTGACGTCTATTTTTTTCAAAAAACAAAATGTCATTTAACGCGATTCGATAATCCGTTTTTCTATAGGAAAACTCAAATTTATTATTTAAAACTCCTAAATATTTGATAGCCCTTTCAATTACTTGAAAAAAATAGTTCTGTTCCAACGGTTTCAGAATATAATCAAACGTATGTAATTTAAAGACTTCTTCCATATATTCTCGATAACTCGTTAAAAAAATAATCGGAACATTGAAATCATTTTGCCGAATAAAATCTGCTACCTCCATTCCATTCTTTCCTGGAAATTCAATATCTAAAATATACATATCAAAATTTAATTGATCCATTTGTTTGATCAACTTTGACGAATCATAATATACATAAGGTTCAAATAAATCTGGATCATAATTTTGCAACAAATTACCTACATAGTTAGCAATGCTAGGTTCATCATCGCAGATAGCAGCCTTCAACATAATATCACTCCTATTGTATGCTGACATACCTTGAATGTGTACAACTATTAGGGTTCGATTCCCTCAGGACGCGTTCTATTGCCATTTTAGCATAACTTCCGAATGTTTGCTTCTTTACTTTTCAAGTGAAAACTGTCCACCAAAAAAATTAGCGGACAGTTTTTTTATTATAGTATACTTGTTTTCACTTACTGGACTGGCCGATGATCGTTTCTGCCATAATAATTCTCGACAGTCGTTGGATGTCCTAATAAATCCCCCACTGTCGTGATGCGGTACCCTTGCTCTTGCAGATAATCGATCACTTGAGGAACGGCACGAATCGTTTCAGGATAAATATCATGGAATAAAATAATTGCACCATCGTATACTGTTGCTTGGATCTTCTGCAAAATCAAATCAGGATTTCTTGTCTTCCAATCTTCTGAATCGACCGACCATTCGATGATTGGCCGCTGGATAACACTTGCTCCTACACTTGTGATCGAACCATAAGGCGGACGAACGAAAGTGGGGGTTTTACCAGTGGCTTTTTTGATCTCAGTGTCTGTTTTTGCCACTTCTTCTGTGATCGACTGGGCAGAAAGCACCGCCAGATCCTGATGATCATACGTGTGATTGCCGATCTCGTGTCCTGCTTCAGCTGTCTGCTTCACAATTTCAGGATGTTGCGCCGTATTTTCTCCTAAAACAAAAAAAGTGGCGTGTACGTTTTTTTCTTTAAGTATTTGCAACAGCTGTGGTGTTGTCGCTGCTCCTGGTCCATCATCAAAACTGATGGCAATACTTTTGACAGTCGGATCTTGGACAGCTTCTGTACTTTCTTGTGTTGGTTCTGGTTCAGTTGATTGACTTTGTGTTGATTTCACTGATTCTTGAGTGGATTCATTGACGCTAGCTGTTTCAGTCGACTTGTTTTTATTCGTTGATTGTTCTGATTGTTTGAAAGATTGTGATGAGCGTTCCGATGAAGTTACTTTTCCTTTCTCTTCGCTGATCAATGATGCGACCGAAGTGACTTCGAAAAATAAAAGCACGGATAAAGCAATGATACTGATAACTAAGTAATTTCTTTTCACTATATTTCTTCTTTCTCTTCTTAATTACTTACTTGAAAATAACTGTAAAAATTTGAAACTGCTAGTCGCAACTACTTCTCGCCTAATGATCCAAATAATTTTCCGATGCCAAAATCGTTTTTGTCACGGACTTGGGAATGACGAATTCTGGTGTTCCCATATAACCAGGAGCAATTTCATATTGAGAAAAAGTCAGAACTAATTGATGCTCTTTATTCAAATAAAAACTTCGTGTTGGTGTAACAAGTGTTGGTTTTTCTATCGTTCCTTCTTGAATATCTTGTTCAGTCCAATAGTACTTAGACGGATCTTCCTTGACTTGTTCGGCCATTTGCCGCTTGACTTCTTTTGTCAAAACAGATAGATAGGTGTCATCTTTGAATAACAGCGGAAGTGAGAGCTGGACACTGTTTTTCTTGTCGATCGTGTCGTATCTTTTTTCAACGTGGCTATCCGCTGCTGTTTGGGTAATCTGTCTTTCGATCACAAGAAACCGGTCATCGTCTACGATTTTCTGATAATCACCCAGAACTTGGTAATGATCCGTTTCAAGATTTCCATATTCTTTTTCAGCTTTTTTAAAATCTGCTTGTCCTTCGTGAAAGTATTTTTGGTTTAATCCATGAATCGTTTTGTTTTCTTTCTCATTTTGAGTATGGATCTTCGGTACTTGAATATCTATTTTTTCAGATTGATCAGTAAAACGTTCACCTAAGATCAATTCAATGACTGATCCTAAAATTGGCAAGTCTTCTGCAAAGCTTCGAACTTGACTATTAAAAAGGAGACTACTTGTTGTAATCATCACGATAGCCAAAGATACTACGAACCCTTGGAGGCGTCTTTTTCTCCGTCTTGCTTTTATGAATGATTGCTCTTCGATAAGAAAACGCTGGCGGATCTCCTCTTGAAGCCCTCTTGGAATTTCTTGTTCTTTATAAGTTTTCTTTAGTTTTTTTAACTTTTCTTTTTGAGAATACATAGCGGTCTTCTCTCCTTCATTCTAGGATTTGACGTAAAACATTCAGTGAACGATACATTTTTGTTTTAACTGTGTTTTCGTTCATATCTAAGATAGTCGCAATTTCTTTCAAACGAAATCCTTCAAAAAAGTAAAGGATCAGAATCTCTTTTTCCGGACTGTCTATTTTATCTAAAATCATATGAAGTTCTGCAACGGAAGTTTCTAAAGGTAATTGCTGCGGGATATCTTGAATTTCAAATAAGTCAACAGGTGTCCTTTTTTGTCTGCGCCAACTATCTAATGCCGTGCGGATCAATATCCGGTAAAACCATGCACTAAAATGCTCGATTTCTTTTTCTTTTTCAAAATACTTCAGTGCTTTATGGAAACTATCTTGCATCACATCTAAGGCCTCTTCTTTATCATGTACGTAATTCATCGTGATACGGAACATTTTTTGATAATCAGTTTCGATGAGTCCATTCAGCAGGTGACGGTATTTTTCAATCTGCCGTTTTTTCTTATATCCAGTAAAAATCATTCTCCACTCCTTTCCGCCTCACTTAATATGACGTACAAGGTACGCTAAAAGTTTCAATTATTTTATTTTTTATGTATTTACTTTGAATTTTTATATACAAAAAAGAAGGTGTGACAAAAATCATGTCACACCTTCTTATTCTGATAGCTTCAACGTCTCTGTTGCAACCTCTGATACACGGTGTTCTAGAAGTAGCTTCTTCGGAAATAAGTGGAAATTTCTTGAAGTTGACCACTTCCGTCACAGCCTCTACAGTAAATGATGTTTATTCTTTTTCAGAGTCAGAAAATTCTTCCTCTTCATAGTCTTCATCATCATCGTCTTCGTCTATGATACTTAAATCTTCTTCGATATTCCCAGGCAAGTCTTCTTCATCATCTGTTGGGTCATCTGCTCCAATTTCTTGCAAGTCAGAATTATAAGCAGCGATTTCTTCATCTTCATCATCATCGTCATCAAACAGATCATCGTCGTCTTCTTCTGTCAGATCTGTATCTTCTGGGTCATCGTCATTGTAATCGATCGCGTCTTCATCATCATTGATAAAGGCGTTGACTTTCTTGCGTTTACGGCGACGCGGAGTATCTTCATCCTCTTCGTCCATTCCATGGTTTACTTCTTCATCGATCGAATCGATAGCATACCATGAACGCAAGCCCCAACGATTATCCCCTAATGAGATAAAGCTGCCGTCAATATTCAAGTCAGTATAAAATTGTGCGAGTGAATCACGAATTTCACTGTCTGATTTACCAAGATAGTTTTGGATTTGGTTGGCTAAATCAGAAAAATCCATGACATCGCCACGTTGTTCTAAGATCGCGTGTGCTACTTCGATCATTGATAATTCGCTTTTGTTTGCACCTTCAAATACACTAATTTCCAATCAGGACACGTCCTTTCACAGTCTACTCCTTATCATACAAAATCAGACACAAAAAATCAAACTTTTCTTTTATATTTACGCTGTAAAATCCAATGTCAAATAATATTCGCCGATTTTTTCTAGTCCCATGAACAAATCATAATCGATCCGAACCTTTCCTGCTGTGGGACGGTCTTTCAAACTTACATGCAGTTCTTTCGTAAAGGTAGCAATCTGAATCATACCGTATGGTGTTCGGTAGGCTGTTTCTAACCGTTCTTTATAACCAAATTTCAAACGCATTCGCATTTCTCCTGCACGAATCAGCTGTACATGACCATCTGGAACTAATTTGATCGTTACAGGGATTTCATCGCCTGTTTCCTCTTGCATCTCTTTATACCGTATGTACAGCGTATCGCCAATCGTCACCATTTGCCCTTTCAAATCAAAATAAAAATCTTGCATTTCCCCTTGTTGTTTCACTTTTGTACGCAATTTGATCGAAATCGGTGTTCCTTGTGATAATTCCATTCTTCATTCTCCTTTACTTCTCATAGCTACATTGTTCCTAGTTTCTTTTGTTTTGTCAACCAACTTGTCCATTTTTACAGAAAACCTTTTTTCCAAAACAACTCCTTGAATTTAGAGTATAATATTGTAGAAAATATGAATTTATAAAAAGGAGCCGGTTGAATGAACCCTGCGATTCGACTAGATCAGCACATTTATCAAAAAAACGACTTTTCCCCTTTCGCATTAACAGATATATTAACGGAATATTCCAAAGAACACCAGCAGATCTTTTTGCATTTCTGGCAATATGACTGCACCGTCATCTTAGGTATGAAAGATGTTCGGACACCTTTTCTTAGAGACGGGATCCAAACACTGAAAGATGCAGGTTATGCTCCGATAATCAGAAACTCAGGTGGATTAGGAATCGTATCAGACGAAGGGATTTTGAATATTTCTTTGATTTTCCCCCAGAATGACAAAAAAAAAATAACCATCGATGAAGCTTACGAGCAAATGCTTCGATTGACTAAATACGCCTTTCCTAAGGCACCGATTCAAGCATTCGAAATCACCCATTCTTATTGTCCTGGAACTTATGATTTAAGCATCCATGGCAAAAAATTTGCCGGCATCGCTCAGCGTCGCATCAAAAATGGGATTTCTGTTATGATGTACTTAAGTGTCAACGGTAATCAGGAAAAGCGCGGGCAAGTCATGAAACGATTTTATCAATCTGCTTTAAAAGAAGGCTTTGGTACAAATGGCTATCCTGCAGTTGATCCTGCCACAATGGCAACACTTGAAGAACTGCTTGACCATCCCCTTCTCGTAGAAGAAGTCAAAGAAGCATTTGCAAAAGCTTTTGAAAAGCTGTATTCTGCAAGTGATTTACTGGATTCTACCGACTGGCTAAAAAAAGAAATCCAGCTGGAGCAATGGAACAACCAAATCCAGAGAATGGAACAACGCAATAACATAAAGGAGCTACAATATGACAACCCCTTATAAATATCAAATGCTGCCTATGGAGAAAGTTTTTCGTGACCCAGTCCATAACTATATCCATGTCCAGCATCAAGTAATCTTAGATTTGATCAACTCGAAAGAAGTCCAACGTCTGCGACGAATCAAACAATTAGGCACTGCTTCTTTCACTTTTCACGGAGCAGAACATAGCCGTTTTACCCATTCATTAGGTGTTTATGAGATTTCAAGACGAATTTGCGATATCTTTTCTCGAAATTTTCCAAAAGAAAAGATAGGCAACGGAGGCTGGGATGATCAGGAACGGCTGGTAACTTTATGTGCGGCACTATTGCATGATGTCGGTCACGGTCCTTACTCTCATACATTCGAGCACATCTTCCATACGAATCACGAGGCTATCACTGTAGAGATCATCACTTCTCCAGAAACAGAGGTGTATCAGATCCTTAACCGAGTAGAAGAAGGTTTTCCTGAAAAAGTAGCGAGCGTGATCCAAAAAACCTACTCTAATCCGCAAGTTGTCCAAATGATTTCCAGCCAGATCGATGCAGATCGAATGGACTATTTGCTTCGGGATGCTTATTTCACCGGAACGGAGTATGGAACATTTGACCTTACCCGAATATTACGTGTGATTCGTCCATATGAAGGCGGGATCGCCTTTTCCATGAGCGGCATGCATGCAGTGGAAGATTATATCGTTAGCCGATATCAAATGTATGTGCAAGTGTACTTCCATCCTGTTTCCCGTGGTATGGAAGTGATCTTGGAGCATCTGCTTCATCGCGCGCACGAGTTGTATCAAGAAGATGCCAGCAGTTTTGAACTACACTCTCAACTACTCTTGCCATTTCTTGACGGAAGCTTTACTTTAGAAGAATACCTCAAACTTGATGATGGGGTCTTGGGTACTTACTTTACTCAATGGTCTGAATCTGCTGATCCTATTTTAAATGATTTAGCTAAACGTTTTTTGAATCGTAAACCACTGAAATCCGCCACTTTTTCTGGCAACCGGGATTCAAATTTGATTCAAAAACTCACTTTGTTAGTAGAAAAGGTCGGCTATAACCCTGTTTATTACACTGCTGTCAACTCTAGCTACGATCTGCCTTATGATTTTTATCGCCCAGAACAAGGCAGACATCGCACGCAAATCGAGATTTTGCGAAATGACGGAACTTTGATAGAATTATCACAGGTTAGTCAGCTTGTTGCCGCTTTAGCGGGACAAGAACAAGGAGATGAGCGATTTTTCTTTCCAAAAGAAATGGTTGACCCATCCTTGCGTGATCATTATGATTTATTTGATGAAACTTATCAAGAATTTGCCAGCCATATCCGTAATGGCGCATTGATTGAAATAAACTAAAATATATTGGAGGAAATTATGGCTATCAAACTAGTCGCTATCGACATCGATGGTACTTTATTAAATGAGAAAAGAGAAGTAACAAAAGAAGTAAAAGAAGCGATTGCCGCTGCTGTTGCAAAAGGGGTCTCAATCGTTTTATGTACTGGTCGCCCCTTACCAGGTGTCCAAGAACAGTTAAACGAGCTGGACCTTTTTCAAGATAATGATTACGTTATTACTTATAATGGGGCACTCGTACAACAAACAAAATCAGGTAAAATCATCGCCCGTCACGGTCTGACTCATGAAGATTTTCTAGAAATCGAAGTGATGGCACGCCGTGTTGGCAGTCATCTCCATTCGATTGATGACAAAGCAATCTACACACCTAATCGAGATATCAGCGCTTATACGATACACGAAGCAAGCTTAGTCAAGATGCCGCTAAAATATCGAACACCTGAAGAAATGACACCAGACATGAACATCGTCAAAATGATGATGATCGACGAACCAGAAATTTTAGACGCAGCAATTGCACGTTTACCGCAAACTTTCCGTGATAAATACACAACGGTCAAAAGTGCACCCTATTACTTCGAAGTACTAAATAAAGAAGCAAGTAAAGGTGCGGCAGTTGCGAATCTTGGACAACATCTTGGTATTGACCAAGATGAAATCATGGCTATAGGGGATAACGAGAACGACTTATCCATGATTGAATATGCTGGTCTAGGAGTAGCTATGGGAAATGCCGTTTCTCTTGTCAAAGAAGCAGCAAATGTCATCACTTCATCGAACGACGAACACGGTGTAGCTGAAGCAATCAAAAAATACGTTCTGTAATAAATAAAAAACTGAGAGAAAGCTGGTCTACTCGCTTTCTTTCAGTTTTTATTTATTATTTTTTCGATCCATCTCTCGACTGCCCATCGATGGCTGCCACGTTTCAATTTATCAAGTGCTTCTCGAGGACTGACCCACCAGATTTTATTGGTCTTTTCTGTGGGTTCTCCTATACGCTTCCAAGAATCAGCAGCAAAGAAATATCCTGGATTATAGTAATAAGTTGCACGATAATTCGAGTAAAAGTACTCATCTGCTTCTCCCAGATAGAAAGCAATTTCTGCCGCAATCCCCATTTCTTCTATTAGCTCACGAACGATTGCTTCTTCTTTCGTCTCATCTCCTTCAATTTCCCCGCCAGGAAGAAAAAAAGCACCATTTGGAGCCTCGATTACTGCAATCTGCTGATCTTTTTCTATGACGATATATGCTGCATAACGGGTTTGATAATCAGCAAATTGCTTTTTTTCACCAAAAATTGGTTTATCCATGAATAGTTTCCACCTTAACAGTTTTATTTTCTATCCATTTTACATGAGAAATTTCTCATGAACAAGCACAAATCAACTATTTCCTTACTTCTTTTTGTTATGATTAAATAAAAGGAAAGGGAGAGATGAATCTATGAAAATGGCTCACACATGTGTTCGAGTGAAAGATCTTGAAGCATCAATCGAATTTTATCAAAAGGCATTTGGTTTTGAAGAAAGCCGCCGCCGTGATTTTCCAGAAAACAAATTTACACTTGTTTATTTGACACTTCCTGGGGATGACTATGAATTAGAGTTGACTTATAACTACAATCATGGTGCCTATGATTTAGGAAATGGTTATGGTCATATAGCTATTGCAGCTGATGATTTAGAAAAATTACATGAACAGCATAAAGCTGCAGGTCTTGAAATTACTGACTTAAAAGGATTACCTGGCACTGCGCCTTCTTACTACTTTGTCATTGACCCTGATGGTTATAAAATCGAAGTCATCCGAGGATAGTTAGTAGGGGGCATTTTGCTATTGATTGAACAAAAAACAAACGCCAATAATTAAAATGAGACGCAAACTTTTTTTAAATTGAAAAAGTTTGCGTCTTTTTTTAACAACTATTGTAGCTATAAAGCTGCCACTCTCCACTTATTTATTTTTAGTTCATTTGAAAGAAATCAAATAAACGAGGTACCTTTAGAAAACAAAACTGCTTTTCCTCCTATTATCACACGATCTTCTTTTAATTCACACTCTAGATACCCGCCCCTTGATGACATTTGGTAAGCTGACAATTTTGTTTTACTCATTCTTTTTGCCCAATAAGGAATAAGATTAGAATGTGCTGATCCACATACTGGATCTTCATTGATTGTTAATTTTGGAAAGAAGGTTCTAGAAACAAAGTCTTCTTGTACACTTTCTGCTGTCACGATGACCCCTATTCCTAAATCAAAATTTTTGATACTTGTGAAATCTGGCTGCAATTTAGCCACCGTTTTTTCATCTTCTAATACGAAAAATAAATCACGTGCTAAGTAGGCTTCTTTAATCTTAGCCCCTATCGCTTCTTCATATTCAGACAATATTGGTACTTTTTTTGGCATAATACTAGGAAAATCCATGTAATAATAATCTTCAATTCTTGTCACAAATAGATTACCGCTTTGAGTAGAAAATTTAATCGTTTCATCAAGTATTTTGTAATAGTTAAATAAAACAAATGCTGTTGCTAATGTCGCGTGACCGCAAAGATTGATTTCTCGATCTGGCGTAAACCATCTAAGCTCAAATCCTTGATTTTTCTTCACTGTAAATGCTGTTTCAGATAAATTGTTTTCAATGGCAATTTTTTGCATCGTACCTTCTGGCAGCCATTCTTCTAGAACGTACACTGCTGCTGGATTTCCTTTGAACACCTCATCTGCAAATGCATCAACTACGTAATAATCTAAGTTCATTTTAAAGATCCTCTCTCTAATTTATTATAAATATATTCTGCACAGCAAAGATCTTCAACAGCTAGACCAACTGCGTCGAAAATCGTCGGACTCGATTCTCTTTTGTAAAGTGTTTTTTTCTCAGAAACTAATTCGCCTAATGTACCAACAATACAAGATTCCTCTAAATCTCCTTCTGACATGGCTATAAGTAGGTCTCCGCTTTCTGTTAAGGCAGCTGAGTAATCATCTACATAGATTTGAGAAGTTTCCATCAATGGTGTACTTATCTCTCTTGTATCAGGAGTAAACGTGCCCACAGCATTGATATGTGCGTCTTCCCTTACCCACTCTTTTTGAAGAAATGCCTCTTTACTAGGGGTCAACGTACAAATGATTTCCGCTGAGCGTACTGCATCTTCTACTGATATCGCATTTATAAACGTCATTTTAGGGTACTGATTTTTAGCATTAGCGATAAAAGCATTTCGTCTTTCTTCTAAAATATCGTAAACAAACACTGTAGTGATGCGACGAATGGTAGAAATCGCAGCCAAATGCGACAATGCTTGTTGACCAGCTCCAATTAAAGCAAGTGTTTTTGCATGCTGATCTGCTAAGTAATCTGTTGCTAGCGCAGATACAGCAGCTGTTCGAATCCAAGTGACTGCATTTGCGTTTATCAATGCTTTGGGTAGTCCGTTTTGAGCATCAAACAAGAAAATCTCTCCTAAATGAGAAGGTAAATGATACTGATGATTATCCGGGAAAGCGGTAATGACTTTTGTTCCAAAATATCTATTCTCTCCCAAATAGGCAGGCATCATCGCAAACACATTTTTGTCTTTTCCGTCCGGTAAAATTTCCACCAATCGAGGATTTTGGCTGATTTTACCACTTTCATAATCAAAGAAACATTTTTTCATTACTTGGATCGCTTCTTCAAAACTAAAAGAAGCTACTACTTCCTCAAAATTAATAATTTTCATAGACAATTCCCTCCTCACAAAAGATTAACTTCTAAAATCAATACAATCAATGTTAAAATTGTATGGTATACAATTTTAAGGAGTGGAGAAAATGCCTATTAATTCTTATGACAACTACCCGTTAACTTGGCGACCAGACAAACAAAAATTGAAGCGTCCTTATTATCGATCGTTGATTCAACAATTAGAACAAGATATTTTAAAGAATAAATTACAGAAAAACACTCAGTTACCCTCCCAAAGAGAGCTAGCTGATTATTTAGATTTAAATTTTACTACCGTTGGCAAGGCTTATAAATACGGAATTGAGAAAGGTTTGCTGTATACGAATATTGGAAGTGGCACTTTTATTTCTCCCAATGTCTTTGAATCCATTACCATCTCTACCAATGAAGTAACCGAACATATCATTGATTTTGGTCTGGTTAGTTCTTTTGAAGAATGTAATAAACTCGTTGTCCCGTTTATTCAATCAACTGGTAATAACCCAAATCTTGTTGGTTTGCTTAATTACCAAGATCCCAAAGGCACAAATTTTCAATTGACTACTGCAGCAAATTGGTTAAAAACTCAAGGAGTCATTCCGTCTTTAGAATCTCTGTCTATTGTTTCCGGTGTTCAAAATGGATTGGCTATCACACTTTCTGCACTTTTCTCTCCAGGTAATAGAATAGCAACAGACCGATATACGTACGCTAATTTCATTGAATTGGCTCAATTATATCATTTAGAGATCGTTCCAATTGATTTTGACGAGCAAGGAATGCGACCTGATATATTGATTCAGGAATGTAGAAAAAAGAAGATCCATGGTGTCTTTCTTATGCCTTCTTGCAATAATCCTATAGGGTTTCAAATCTCTCACCAAAGACGAGAGCAATTAGCCGAAGTAATTGAAAAAGAAGGCCTATGGGTTATCGAAGATGATATTCATTCTTTTTTAACAACTTATTATCAACATAAGATCATTCCTCCTTTCCAAAAATTGTTACCTAACCAAACAATCTACTTAGCTGGAATGACAAAATTTATTTGTTCTGGATTGCGAGTTGCTTATCTTGTAGCTCCAGTACATGTCCAAAGCAAGATAGAACAAGCAATTTTTAATATAAATGTGAAAACTTCTGGATTAGATGTGGAGGTCATCACTCAAATCCTCCATTCAAATGAAGCAAATAGAATCTTAGAAACTAAATTAAATCTTACGAAAAGAGCTAATCAGCTTTTTGATTCTCTTTTCAAAGTAGAAAAACCAACGAATCGTGTTCCTTATTATCGAATTCTTCCAGTTGATCCTGAGATTGATCCTAAGAGGATTGAGAATGACTTTCTGTCTAACGGCATCCGACTCTATCATTCCCGACGCTTTACTACGCGAGCGCAACCGGATGCATTCGTTCGTATTTCCCTATCTTCAAACAACCTTGAGATTTTAGCTTCTGGACTAAGTATCGTAAAAGAAAAAATAAAAAAATATGAATTATAATCTATTGATAAATAAAGGAATCATAGCTGATTGATTCCTTTCGATAAAAAAGAGGCACTACCCGAAGTTCAACAACGGATAGTGCCTCAAAAAGCAAATGAACATTTTGCACTTAAAGTAACCAAACAGCAAAAAAATTTGTCTTATATTTTATTTTCTTATTTTGCTAGATCACTAGATTTCTGTCAGAAGATGAAATTATCCAATCATGACACTTTCTTCTGGATATTTGTATTTTGATTGAGTTCTTTGTGCTTTTGTCATCAGAGAGAAGACCACAGTCAATACCCCAACTCGTCCAATGTACATAAGCGCTATAATGATCAATTTCCCTATTGCAGTCAAATCTGGCGTCAATCCCATCGTAAGTCCTACTGTTCCAAATGCAGAGAAGACCTCAAAAGCAATATATTCGATGCCAGAAGTTTTAGGTATCGTTTCAGTCACTGATAAAATCATGATGGCGACTACACACAGTGTCAACGTGATAAAAAACAACGTGAGTGCTCGCAACACTGCGCCTTGACGGATTGTACGGCCAAATGCTTCCGCTCTCGTACGTCCTTTCAACATCGAACGCATCTGGATCAGCAACACACCTAACGTAGTTGTTTTCAATCCGCCGGCAGTCGACCCAGATGTTCCGCCAATGTACATCAAAAACATCGTTAAGATCAGACCGGCATGACTCATATGGAGGTAATCAACTGAATAATATCCAGCCGTTCTAGGTGTTACACTCATAAAAAAAGTATTTGCCAATCGTTGAAACATATTCCCTTCCACTAGTGTTGCCCCATTGTGTTCTGTGAAAAAGAACACAACGAAACCGCCTAATAAAAGGGTACCTGTAACGGTTAATGCGATTTTTGAATGAATCGTCATCTTCTTTTTCTGATGATATTCCAATAAGTCACGCCAAACGATAAAGCCTAATCCGCCAGAAATGATCAAAGCTGATACCACCATGATCAAATAGACATTTTGCTGGTGATTGGCTAAACTGTCTCCTAACAAATCAAACCCTGCATTACAAAAACTAGAGATTGCGTGGAACAAACTGTACCAGATCCCTTTCAACCAGCCAAATTCAGGCACGAATACAAAAGATAAAGCAACCGTACCAATCAATTGGATCACAAAGGCCAATTTCAGGATGTAAAGCATGAGCTTCATCACACCTGATACTTCTTCTAGATTTAGCGCTTCTTTTAATATGATACGTGTGCTGAGACTGACTTTTTTCTTTATCAATGCAAAGCATAGAATCGGAACCATCATAAAACCAAGACCGCCAATCTCAATCAAAAGCATGATCAAAAACTGACCAGCACTGTTCCAATGTTCTGCTGTATTCAATGTCGTCAATCCCGTCACGCAGACGGCAGAAGTTGCAGTGAAAAGCGCATCGATAAAATTTGTCCCATGCCCACTATTACTAAAAAATGGCAGGGTAAGTAGACCACCGCCAACTAAAATCAGGAGAAAAAATCCTAATGCGAGAAGCTGAACGGCCGGCAAGCGTTTCTTTATTTGTTTGTTTTGTTTAATCATCGTTTTCCTCTTTTAAAAAAGGATACCACTTAGTCAGTGGTACCCATATTTTTTACTTTGATCAACCTTGTTACTTCTGCGCGCTCGTTTTCTTCTAGCTTCATACGAATATAATAGATTGTTTCTTCTAATTGAGGGATCGTCATATATTCTAATGCATTGACTCGCCGACGTGTCTTTTCGATCTCACTTGCCATTAGCTGACAAGTTTTTTCGATTTCTGTCAGTTCCAAAAGTTTTGGAAGCAAGGTAGTAAACCGATCGATTGACCGATCCAGTTCGGCACTGGAATTCAAATACCCGTATTCCAAAGGGGTGTCTGTCAGCTGTTCATCATATTCAAAATTCATCACAGGTACTTTTACACTCATGATATTTTTGTCTACGATAGATAAATCAACGTTTTCCGCCGGCAAAGCAAACAATTCTTCGATGAAAGGTTCCGTGATTGAAGCATTTGCCAATACAAAATCAGACATTGCTTCTGTCATGGACTCTTCCATTTCTTGACGCAGTTGGTTGTTCTTTCGAATCAACAGAATGAATTGACGCATCAGTTCATCTTGCTTATCTTTTAATAATTTATGCCCTCTTGTGGCAGTTGTCAACTGTTTTTTCAATCGGGTCAATTCCATGCGGGTCGGATTCACATTCAATCGTGCCATCAGAACTCACTTCCCTTCTGGCAGATATTTGTCCAGCATGTCGTCTTTGATTCGTTTTAATTCGGTTCTTGGCAACATCGATAGCAGTTCCCACCCTAGATCAAGTGT
This sequence comes from Enterococcus sp. DA9, assembly GCF_008000875.1. Taxonomy (NCBI): domain Bacteria; kingdom Bacillati; phylum Bacillota; class Bacilli; order Lactobacillales; family Enterococcaceae; genus Enterococcus; species Enterococcus sp. DA9. The sequence goes on along the minus strand of NZ_CP042839.1, from coordinate 1,520,765 downwards.
TTCAGTAATCGAACGGTTCGTGTAGAATCCTTGATTGACATATTCTTTTTCAAACCGCTCAGCAAACTTCGCATAAATCTTGTCTACATCAGATAAAGCAGATTCTCCTAAAACTACGGCTAATTCTTTTGCCTGTTTTCCTTGTGCATAGGCTGCAAAAAGCTGATTCATCGTAGCCGCATGGTCTTCTCTTGTCTTTCCGGGTCCAGTTCCTTTATCTTTTAACCGCGAAAGAGACGGAAGTACATCAATTGGTGGTTGTATCCCACTCTTGTAAAGCTCTCTAGTCAAGATGATCTGGCCTTCTGTAATATAACCAGTCAAGTCAGGGATCGGATGAGTCTTATCGTCTTCTGGCATTGTTAAAATCGGAATTTGAGTAACTGATCCTTTTAGTCCGCGGATCCTTCCTGCTCGTTCGAACAAAGTAGCTAAGTTCGTGTAAAGATACCCAGGATAGCCTCTTCTTCCTGGAACTTCTCGCCGTGCTGCAGAAATCTCTCGCAATGCCTCTGCATAGTTGGTCATGTCTGTCATGATAACCAATACATGCATTCCTTTTTCATAAGCAAGATATTCTGCAGCAGTCAAAGCCATACGAGGAGTAGCAATACGTTCGATTGCAGGGTCGTTTGCTAAATTCATGAACATGACAGAACGGTCGATTGCACCAGTTTGTCGAAAATCTTCCATGAAAAATTCTGCTTCTTCAAAAGTGATCCCAATAGCAGCAAAGACTACGGCGAAATCATCTGATGAATCAAGTACCGTTGCTTGTCGCGCGATCTGAGCAGCTAATTCTTTGTGAGGAAGACCAGAACCAGAAAATACTGGTAATTTTTGTCCACGAACTAATGTGTTCAAATGATCGATTGCAGAGATACCTGTTTGGATAAACTCATCTGGGTAATCCCGAGCTACTGGATTGATTACTTCTCCGTTAATATCCAAATGCTTTTCAGGCAGGATTTCTGGTCCATTATCTTTTGGACGTCCCAAGCCATCGAATACTCGACCGATCATGTCTTCCGATACACCTAGTTCTAAAGGATGTCCTAAAAATCGTACAGAAGAGTCACGTAAATTGATACCACTTGTTCCTTCAAATATTTGGACCATTGCTTTATCTTCTTGGACTTCCAATACTTGTCCACGACGAATCTCCCCATTTTGCATACGGACTTCGATTAATTCTTCATATTTGACACCAGCAACTTTTTCAACCGCCATCAATGGACCGACGACTTCACCGATCGTACGATATTCTTTAATCATTGCTCATGCCTCCTTCTGAAACGATTGTTTGCATCGTTTGCTTGATTTCACCGATAATTTGATCTAGTTTTTCTAATTCTGTTTCCGGGATATATTTGCTTCGTCCGATTCTTTCACGAATCGATACGGTACCGTCCATGATCTCACTTAAATAAGCACCTAACGACAACGCACGGCGTCCTTCTTCACCAAAGGTCAAGATCATCTTCAACATTTTGAATTGTTTCTCTCTTGAAGTGAATGTATCGACATCATCAAAAGCATTTTGCTGCAAATAATCTTCACGAATGGATTTTGCCACCTCTAATGTCAGACGATCATTATCTGAAAGGGAATCAATCCCTACCAAACGCACGATTTCATTCAGCTGCTGTTCTTCCTGCAAAATACGCATGCCCTCAGTGACCATGGATGCCCAGTCAGCTTGAAGGATATGATCCATGTACTTCCCTACTTCTGTTGAATAAAGAGAATAACTTTGGATCCAATCGATCGAAGGAAAATGTCTTTTTTGGGCTAAAGTCGAATCAAGTCCCCAGAATACTTTTACGACCCGCAATGTATTTTGTGTGACTGGTTCCGAAATATCTCCTCCAGAAGGCGATACAGCACTGATTGCGGTTATACTTCCTTCGCGACCTTCTGATCCTAAAGCAATGACTCTTCCAGATCGTTCATAGTATTCCGCAAGACGGGAACCAAGATAAGCTGGATAACCTTCATCACCAGGCATTTCTTCCAAACGTCCGCTCATCTCACGAAGTGCTTCTGCCCATCGCGAAGTGGAGTCTGCCATGATAGCAACGTCATAACCCATATCACGGAAATATTCCGCAATCGTGATTCCCGTATAGATAGAAGCTTCTCGAGCCGCTACCGGCATGTTAGATGTATTGGCAATCAATACCGTACGTTCCATCAATGATTCTCCTGTATTAGGGTCAATCAATTCAGGAAATTCATTTAAAACATCCGTCATCTCATTTCCGCGTTCACCGCATCCCACATAAACGACCATGTCCACATCGGCCCATTTTGCGATTTGATGCTGAACGACTGTTTTTCCTGCACCAAATGGACCAGGAACAGCTGCTGCTCCCCCCTTTGTCACTGGGAAGAACGTATCGATCACTCGCTGTCCGGTGATCATCGGTGCATCAGGGTTTAATTTTTCTTTGATTGGCCGACTACGTCTGACTGGCCATTTTTGGAGCATCGTCAAGTTTTTGTCACCATTTTCAGTTTCAACGACACATACGGTTTCATCAATAGTGAACGATCCTTTTTCGATTGTTTTGATCGTACCTTTTATCCCATTTGGCACCATGATTTTGTGTTTGATAACTTTTGTTTCTTCTACGATTCCAATCACATCGCCAGCACTAACCGTTTCTCCGGCTTCTAATGTGGGTTCGAACCACCATTTTTTCTCATGATCCAATGCAGGCAATTGGACTCCCCGTCCTAAGAAATTACTTTGTGTGATTTCCATAAAGGTATCTAATGGCCGTTGGATTCCGTCAAACATTTGTGAAATGATCCCTGGTCCTAATTCAACAGATAAAGCTTCACCAGTAGAACGAACCGGTTCGCCTGGACCAATTCCTGAGGTCTCTTCATATACTTGAATGGACGCCACATCGCCACGCATCTCGATAATTTCTCCGATAACTCCTAGATCTCCCACTAAACACATGTCCTGGATACTGGCATCAGACATGTTCTCAGCCATTACAAGAGGTCCGGAGACTTTTATGATTTTTCCAATTTGCAAAATTTCTATCTCCTTTTCATACTATAAGATATTTTGACCTACTGCTTTTTCTACGTTTTTTTGAATTTCTTCCAGCCCAATCCCTAATGATCCTTGATGGTTGGGAATCAATACGATAGCAGGTATCATTTGTTCTTTGTAACGTTCGATCGTTTCTGGGCTCAGTGCTGCACATTGCTCCGTGACATAAATCACGCCATACTCATTCTTTGCCATTTCTTCAATTGCCTGACGAACGGTCTGCTTGGTTGTACCATAACGAACATCAAAGCCAAACAATTTGAATGGCAAAACAGAATCTTTGTCGCCAACTACACCGATCTTATGCGTCATAGACTTGTCTCACCCGCTTTCTGATTGTTTCTGGTTCAAAATGGCTTCTTTTGCCGATAACCAGTAAACGAAGGTTTTTGCTTTCTACCTCTTTTGCGTTCAAAAAGGCTAGTAGTGGCAGTGGTCCGAAAGCCTGGGTTTGTGCTTCTTGATACAATGAACTTAGATAATCATCTTTCAACTGTTCAAGCTTTACGAGATCAAGATTTCCCTCACGGATGACAGGACGCAGAAACTCAGCATAATCTGTCTCTAATAGAAAGTTCGTGTAAGCTTCCATATCTTTATCTACAAAGTTCAAAAATACTTCTTTTTCGATACTTCCCGAACTGGAAAGCACCGTCGTCATGAACCCATATGTTCTTTTCTGCAATATTCCTCGAGCCATCGTTGTGATATTGGTCAAGTCAATAAAAGCAATGACTTCTTTCAGCAATTCTTGATATCCTAGCTTATCGGCAAGCCGTCGCTGCTCTGTCAAAAACTGCCGATCATAGATCACATCGATTCCCTGAAGAATGGTAGACTCTTCAAAATAATCGCGGACTTCTCGTATACTGTCCATAATGCTTTCAGGGAGTTCATTTGAAACTTGCGTATGAACGGCATCCTTCAAGGTTTCTAATGAATAAAACCCATCGTCGATATACAAATAGTCCAGATTTTGATTTGTCATCTCGGCCTTTGTTAAAACTTTCAGATTATGGAAAGTATAGCGCATCGTGTAGATCCAAACGATTTCAGGCTCCGGTGCTGATTCCTTTAACCAGCGAAATAGACGGCTCTGCTCCTTTAAAAGATTCTGTTCGAAGTCATATTCATATCCGTCATAGATATATGGACTGTAAATCGTGGATTTCAATATTTCACCAAGTGCTTCGACAGAATTGGTTTGAATCATCCGTTCAAATGTCTCATTGGACAAAAGTTCAAGCTCTCTTCCGCGAATCAAGGGATTTAGTTCGTGGTATTCCATACACTGATCCCTCCTTATTCGAATAATTGATTGGCAATCTCAAAACTCATCGTTCCTTGGATATCTTGTACAAGGCTGCTGAAAAGAAAATTATACTGAACTCCTTGATCGTTTATCAGAAAACCAGCTTGACCAGCAACAGATTCATCGCTTAAAACCATCGTAAAGGGAAGTTCATTGTTCCATTCATCCAGCAATGTCTGAGAAAGATAAGCTGCTGATTTTTCTCCAGCAATGAATGCTACTTTGCCTGTCAAAGGTAATGAATACAATGAATTTTTGATAAACTGGATTTGTTCAGATTCATCCCAATTCTCCATTTCAGCTATTGCATCTGCAAACAATCGTCGTAAAAATTCCTGCTTCGCATTCAAATTTTCTTGTCGTACTTCTACTTGTTGGCGATTCCTAAGCTGACGGTATTTTTTTTCAAGTAATTCGATTTGTTTTTCTTTTTGTTTTTGATGTTCTGTTTCGATTTGCGTACGTTTTTGTTCAAAGTTTTGATCGATCTTCATTCGCTCTTCTTGCTCTAACGCCGCTCTTTCTTGCTCTGCTGCTTCATTCATCTGAGAGATGATTTTTTCAATGGCGTTCATCTGCTTTTCCTCCTTTATGCTTAGGCATTCAATACTAATAGGAAGGAAATAACGAAACCTAAAATCGCATATGTTTCAACCATCGCAGCAAAAATGATTCCTTTTGTAGCATGTTCAGGTTTTTTCGCTAAAATTTGAATACCTGCTGCTGCAACTTTCCCTTGGGCGATACCTGAAAACAAGCCTGTAAAAGCAATCGGCAGAGAAGCGCCTAAAAAGTTCAATCCTTGTACAACTGACATATCATTTCCTAAATTGATAAAAATCAAAAAGGCGATAACGAATCCATACAACCCTTGCGTACCTGGAAGCAATTGCAGAATCAGAGCCTGTCCGAATTTTTCGGGTTGACTTGTTGTTAACGCTGCTGCTGCCTCACCTGTCATTCCAACACCTTTAGCTGAACCGATCCCTGAAAAAATCGTCGCTGTTGCCATCGCTAATACTGCAAATACCATTCCACCATTTTGACTAATTAAGTAATCCATCATTGTATAAAAATCCTCCAATTATTTATTGTTTTTTTTCTTATGATTGATGTTGACGTATTTTTCCGCCGTTTTCAGCGGGTCAAAGGCACGTCCGCCTCCTGTATAAAATTTCCCAAAAAATTCGACATACTGCAATCGTGCGCCATGGACATAGGCACTCAACAGTGTCAAAAACATATTCAGTGCGTGTAAAGCGATGATCAAAAGGATCCCTACACTGAATCGAGCGGCTGGCGGCATGAAAGCAACCAGCATATTGAATGCCGCGCCAATACTTCCGCCTGAAATACCTAATGCCATCAAACGTGTATAACTGACTAAATCACCGATATAACCCGTCAATCCGTAAAGATTATACGCTCCTTTGGCAGCACCCTTGACTTTAGACGGCGATTGGATAATCGGCACGATTAAGATACATAAAGCAGCAATGATCGATAGCCCCGCGCCAAGATAAACAAATGCTGTATTTTTTATCAACATGGCACCAATCAATGCAATAACGATCCCAATCAGGATCCCTTGCCAGGCAAATCCATCACTGACAGCACTCAAGTAATCTTTTCTCCTGATATTTTCCTTTGCTGCCACAAATAATCCAACCAAGATCTGTATCAGACCGAAAATCACGGATAAAATCAAAATCGTATTGACGTCATCCGTTGTAGATAGGATTGGGAAAGGCAAGCGGATGCCAAATAGTTCTTTTGGTAATGCCTGTCCGAAAAATGAACTGTAGATCAATCCCCAGATGATCGATGGTACCGAGAGAATCTCAAAAAATTTTACGAAACGTTTCATCCCACGTGGTAAAACAAGTAGTTTTTGAGCTAGTATTGTCCCAATGAGCATCAGCAATCCGTAACCAACGTCTGCGACCATCATCCCGAAGAAGACAAGATAAAATGGTGTCATCCAAGGCGTTGGATCTACTTCTTCATATTTTGGCAGACTGTACATTTCAGTCAGCAATTCAAAAGGTTCGATAAGCGGATGGTTTTTCAATTTAGTAGGGACTTCCTGCTGAATCTCTTCTGAGTTTGGTGTTTCGAAACTAATATATATATCTTCTTCTGATACAGTTTCGGTTAACACATGCATCAAATTCTGTTTTTCTTCTGCATCTACCCAACCTTGCAAAACGATCAGATAAGTCGCATGGATAAACCGTTCTTTTACTTTTTCCCGTTCTGCAACGGCAAGTGTGACTTCTTCTACCCATTCAAATTCTTGGATATAGCCGCTGCACTGACCTAACGCTGTCGTTATCTTCTTTTGGTGCTCGTGAACAACGGACAATTGCTGTTTGGTTTCTTGCAGTTTTTCTTTAGGATTTTGTTCATAAGGATACGTTTCTTTATTGAACCCGTATTTCCCAGCAATTTCTTCTATAGCAGCAGCTGATTTTTTTAAAGCAACATACGAAAGATAAACTTGTTTTGGCGTATAATCTATTTCTTCCATATAAACGTCATCAAGCTTACTTAGTTCTTCCTTGAAACTTTCAAAATTTGCTGCACTCACAGTCCCCATCTCAAAAATGGTCGTCTTACTTGCATACATACTTGGAGCAATATCCAGCTGTTGCCAATGAAGAAGCCATTCTTCCTCTTCTTCTAAACGATCACGTTTTTCAGTTAGCTGTTCCCACTTTTCTTTTAAATCAAGGACTTCTTCTAATTTATTCATGAAATTTTCTTCGGAATAATTTGCTTCCAAGTCTTGTAAGGAAAGTTCTTGACGTTTCAAATGGAGTTTCTTTTGACGGCTATCGCCGTGGTGTTGTATGAATTGGATAGCTTCTTGGATGTCTTTCAGCCGATTGCCTAAAGCGCTTAATTTTGCTTCTTTATCAATAATCGTGGTATCTGGAAAATATTTTTCTACCCACTGGTTGTTTGTTCTATTTTGATACAGATCCCGGATTTCAACATTTTGGATTCCTTGTACTGCTTGTAAAATCCTCTCCTGATTTCTTTTATCTGAAATGAGGGTCACTTTTTCCATCTTAGTGACGGCCATAAGTTTCTTTCACCCTTTCAATGATTGCACCGATTGCTTGACTCTGATGCTTTTGATATTGGTCTTTCAAAGTTGCTTGCACCTTGTCTGCTTCTGCTTTCAATTTCATTTTTTCTTTTTCTAATTCTTGCTTTTCGAATTGTTCTTTTTCTTCTACCAACTGTTTCAGCTGTTGCCGACTGTTCGTTTGGATTATCTCCAATTCTTGCTCTTTTTCTTCTGCATAGGTCTTCAACTGCTGCCGTAGGGTTCGAGCACGCTTCTCATTTTCTTCTTCTGCTTTTCGGATTTGTTCCAAAGCTTCTAACACTTGCTTCACTTCCTTTCGATTTAAAAAAGAGGTACATGCTTTCTTTTTTCATTGAAAGTATGTACCTCTAAAGATAACTTAGTATAGGCAGGCCCCTTCAATAAAATGTCCTTCTCACCCCTTGAAGAACTAGATCCTTGAAGCTTACGCCCAACCTTTTTATTTCTGCTTACTTTTTATTATAACAAATTAAGCAATATTTTCAACTATCGTCATGAATTTCACACGAAAATTCTCTTTACAGATAGTAACACAGCAAGAACAGATAAGTATAGGGGCAAGTCTTACATAGTTTAAATTTTTTTAAATCCTTGTTACAATTAGTCTACTTTAGGGGGAATAAAAATGAAACCAATCATCGGCATTGCCGGGAATCAACTGATTCGAGCGACAGATACTTTCCAAGGAAATCAAGTAAGCTATACACCGCAGGGATTTGTGGATGCAGTTTTAGATGCTCAAGGATTGCCTCTTATTCTGCCAGTCATGTCTCCAGATTCAGCGCCTCAACTAATTGAGAAAATCGACAAACTCATTCTTGCAGGCGGTCAGGATGTTAGTCCGCAACTTTACATGGAAGACCCTCATCCAAAACTGACGGAAACAAATATTCAACGAGACCAATTCGAACAGGCATTGATCTTGGAAGCATTGAAACAAAGAAAACCGATTTTTGCAGTCTGCCGAGGACTTCAACTATTGAATGTCGTGTTGGAGGGAACACTTTATCAAGATCTTTCATTATATCCAAAATGGTCCGTAAAACACGAACAACAGCCCACTGCCCCGCAGTTTGCGACTCACGAAGTCAAAATCGTTTCGGACAGTTTATTAAGTGACCTTCTCCCTGATTCATACTTTGTGAATTCCTATCATCATCAGGCAGTCAAAGATCTTTCTCCTTTGTTAAAAGCCATCGCCTTTTCCAACGATGGACTCATTGAAGCAGTCCAAAGTAAAGATAATATGCACAAAATTCTTGGTGTCCAATGGCATCCGGAACTTTCTCATCGTGTAGATTCATCTGAACAGCGTTTATTCGATTTCTTTGTGAATGAATTTTAATCGTTTTTCTGATTAGGTCGTGAGCCTGCCGTTTAACTCTGAGTCACAAGGAGCAATTTCAAAAAACAGCTTCTCATGTTTGTTGGATATTGTGACTTGTGACCGAGGAGTTGGCAGGAGAACACCGTTTAAGGAAAGAGGTTGTGAAAAAGCTGTCCTGCATCAAGTAATAAGAACAGTCAAACAAAAATAGCTTCTCATATTTTTCGTTTGGCTGGGCTTATTACCGCAGATGCAAGCTTTTGAACACCGTGAATCAGAGGTTGTGAAAAAGCTGTTTAGTTTCGAGTATTAAGAAAAATTTTGTGAAAATGGCTTTCCACATTTTTAAATAAATTTGGCTTAATACCGAGAAACTGGCTTTTGAACACCGTTTACCAAGAGGTCGTGAAATCAGCGCCCTGACCTGAGTATTAGAGAAATAAACGGAAAAATAGCTCCTCATATTTTTCCGTTTTTTGAGCTAATTCCGAAGGAGACTGCGACACGCCTTTTGTTGCAGTCGCTTTTTAGTCTATTGAGCAATGTTGGCTAGCATTTTTCTCAATCGTCCTTTCGATAGTCCAACAGCCTTTGGAGCTGAGTAATCTGTTGCTGTAATTCCATTCCTTTTGTCGTATCCCGATTAAGTTTGCGTGGGAGCTGCTGCTCGATTACTTTTTTTACATTCGTTTGATCAGATTTTTTTGCAAATTGCTGTTCAATAGGCAAGAACGGATAATGTGTCACGATTTGGAAACCGTAAGAATTGCATAATAGTGAGTAGCCAGCAATCCCGGTTGTTTTTTGATAAGCTTTGGATAGACCTCCGTCAATAACAAATGCTTTTCCGTTTGCTTTGATCGGTGACTCTCCTTTTTTTACTTTTACTGGCGTGTGCCCATTGATGATTGCTGAACCTTCTTCTTTTGCATCGAATTCTGCCAAAATTTTTTCACTGAACCACTCTTCATCTCGCAAGTGATAATAGGGATTGCTTTTTTCGACGTGCGTATGAGGCTCTGTGAGAAAATAGCGCTCAAAAGTGGCCATTTTACTCTTGCCGAATAAAGGCGAAAATGGCCCGCTCCACGCATACCAAATCAAATCGGTCGCCAAATCTTCTTTTGCAGTCAAATCTTTTGCGCTTTCAGTTATCTGTTTTTCAAAAAATCCCAGTAATTCTTTTCCGCGATAAGATTGGTCTAATTCAAATGCTAAGAGCTGCCCCTTTTCATCTACAGGTATACAGCCATGAAACAGTACATGCTGATTATTCGTGAGATACATTCCCCCTTTTTCGATCAAAAACGTCATGTGTTTTTGCATTCTTAACGAGTGCTGGAATGAATACATCAAACTATCGATCACTTTTTGTTCCTCTTCCAAGAACTTTTTAGGATCATCTGGCTGGATCGTTTGAAAACAAGTCCCTTTCAACTCATAGAGCTGACCTTCTAAATCGATTGTTGATTCTTCATAGTTGATTTTTTCCAACAATTTACGATCGTCCATTTTAAATTCAGGTCGTCGATCCAACAACTGATGTTCTGATTTGAATTGGAGGATAGAAAGTGCTTGATGGATCTTTTCTAATTCTTCTTGTTCTCTTTCAGATAGATCTTTCCTGTTTTTAGGGGTAAATACAGGATTCTTCTGGTAGGTTTGATGGGCAAAAGAAAATAATGGACGTAAATTTAATCCATATTCTTTCTCTAATTCAAATAAATAGTTGTAGCGTGCGGCAATCCGTAAAAGCGTCAATAAACATGCCTCAGAGCCGCAATACGCACCAATCCACAAAATATCATGATTCCCCCACTGGATATCTACAGAGGAAAAATCCATGATTCGATCCATTACTTTGGCTGCTTGAGTTCCCCGATCAAAAATATCACCCACGATATGCAAATGATCGATGACAGATTTTTGGATCGTCTGCGCAAGTTTTGTTAAAAATTTTTCTTCTTCCTTCATCAAGACAAGTTGTTCAATGATTTTTTTTACATAGTCTTTTTTCCCGTTGATACGATCATCGATATACAAGAGTTCCTCAATGATATAGCTATATTCTTTCGGCAATCCTTTTCGAACTTTTGATCGAGTGTATTTGACTGTCGTAAACCGTAAAAGATCGATCAAACGATGGATCAGCTGGGATTTATCTTGTTTTTTGTACCAATCAGTCGTCAATACATATTCTGGATAAGCCGTAAAAATAGTGAATTGGCTGATCTCCGTTTCCGTCATTTGTTCAGAGAAAAGGTCTTTGATCTTTTCTTTAAGATTTCCTGAACCGATACGCAGAATATGATCAAAAGCAGGAAATTCGCCATGTATATCGCTCAAAAATAACTCTGTTCCTTTTGGAAGCTGCAAAATTGCTTCGAGATTGATGATTTCCGTGATGACATCTTCCGTTGTAGGGAACTTCTCTGAAAGTAAATCTAAATAGCGGTCCATTAAAACGCCTCCAAAAATTGGTATACTCAACATTATAAAGTTGTTATACGCTATTTTCAATGAATATATATCCAATATAATAAAAAATAGAAATAGGTCTATACAAAAAAGAAGCTGGGAACAATAAATGTCCAGCTTCCTTCTATATTTTTTCTATATTTTATGCTTTTTTTCGTTCATTTCTCATAATTGAAATCGATTGTTTCAATGAACTCCATAATCCGCCTTCGCTATACACGAGTACATTCGATTTGTACATGTTTGCAGACAAGATCATCAATAAGAATGTCACGGCTACAAGTACCAACAAGGAAATCAATGCTCCACCCATACCGACTGTCTCATTTGCCAAGCGAACCGGCATAATATAAGAAGATAAAAATGGAATATACGAAGTGATCCGAATAACGATATTATTTGGATCTGACGCACCTAATATCAACCCAAGCATGTATCCGCCTAAAGATAAATAAGTCACTGGCAAGATTGCTTTTGCTGTATCTTCTGCTTTGTTGACCAAAGAGCCACATAAAGCTGCCAAAACAGAAAAAATCAAAATGCCAAAGATCATAAATAGAAGAGAATACCACAAGAATGGTCCAATCAAATTATCTAATGAGATACCGTCCAATATATTCTTGACCATTTCCATATCTTTGAATTGATTGTATCCTACACCAAAAATAATGCCGTATAATGCCATTTGCGTTAATGCAACAAGCAAAACACCAGTTAGTTTCCCGTAAAAATGCTTTTGTGCAGTCGTACTGGACAGGATCACTTCCATGATCCGCGTGCCTTTTTCAGAAGCAATCTCTTGTGCAATGATTTGTGCATAAGTCAGAATGATAATGAACAAGACAATCGTCGCCACATAGCTGACAACATATTGGACTGTCGAATTATCTTCTCCTACCGACATTTTTCCTTTTGAATCAAAGTTGACTTTTTGCCGAGTCAAACTTGCCTGTTGGCTCAAACTTGCCACTTCTTCTGGAGAAATACCTAATTCGCTTGCTCGAAGCATCGATTGCAAGCCAGTCAATTGTTGTTGTATCAGCAGTTGTGTACTTTGTCCCAATGAATTTTCGCTATAAAGCGTCCCATTTACTTTATCTTTATCAGTTGAGACTACTAAATAAGCATCAATTTTTTCTTTCGAAAGGTCTTTTTGTGCGTTTTCTTCAGAATCCACTGCTTTGAACTCAAAATCATCTGTTTTGACTTGGCTCAATTGCTGACTGATTTGCTCATTATCAGCCAATACGCCGATTTTATTGACATCACTATTTTGCTGGGCAAAGTTTCCTGCTACATAAATAATACCTAGCATGATGAAAGGGACTAATATCATAATCAAGAAAGAAATCGACTTGACATTTTTTAAATAGACATCTTTGGTAATAATCCAAAACTTACGCATCGATTTCACCTGCTTTCAATTTGAAAATCTCTTCCAAAGTTGGCGGCTGCTGGTTGAACATAGGGATATAGCCGAATTGTGTCGCACGAGTAAAGATTTCTTTCCCAGCTTCAGGATCTTCTAATGTGATCTCTAATGTATTATCCTCACGAAGGATCACTTTTTTCACGCCTTCGATTTCTTCTACTTCCTGTTGACTTAACCCAGATTCCAAGAATAACTTCGTACGGCCAAATGATTCACGGATCTCATGGACTTTTCCATTCAAAACCATTTTTCCGTTTCGCAGCATGATCAAATGATCACAGATTTTTTCTACATTATCCATATTATGGCTAGAAAAAATGACACACGAACCGTGTTTTTTCAATTCCAATATTCCATCTTTCAGTAATTCCGCGTTTACCGGATCTAACCCGCTAAATGGTTCATCCAAAATGATCAATTTAGGTTCATGGATCAATGTGGCGATAAGCTGGACTTTTTGCTGATTCCCTTTAGACAAAGATTTTACTTTATCCGTCTTTTTCCCTTTTACCTGAAATTTTTCCATCCAAAAATCGATTTTTGGTTCAATTTCTTTTCTTGATTTCCCTCTAAGTTCTGCAAAATAAAGCAGTTGGTCTTGAATCGTTACTTTTGGATAAAGTCCTCGTTCTTCTGGAAGATAGCCGATGATATCATAATCTTTCTCCCCAAGATGATGACCATTCCATAACACTTCTCCCTGGTCTTGTGTCAAAAAATCCAAGATCAAACGAAAAGTCGTTGTCTTCCCAGCACCGTTTTGACCAATCAGCCCCATGATTTTTCCGTCTGGGATTTGGAAAGAGACATGATCGACAGCTGTGTAGTTCCCAAAAGTTTTAACAAGATTCTTGACTTCTAACATTTCTTCACTCCTTCTTCAATAAATCCATATATCCTAAGACACCAGATGTAAGCGATTTATTATTTACCAACAAAACGTATACTCTCTTGTTGTTGTAATTAAAATGATAGGACACTTTACTTTCTTTGTAAAGTGCCCTTTTCTCATTCCTGATGTAATTTATCAAATACGTTTTGTGCGACATTTTTCGGTAGTCCGATTTCTTGTAATTCTTCTATCGTAGCTGCTGTGATATTTTTCAATGATTTGAACTCTTTAAGCAACATTTTTTTTCGTTTCGGTCCTAGCCCTTCAATTTCGTCTAATCGGGAAGCAAAACTGTTTTTACTACGCAGCTGCCGATGGAAAGTGATTGCGAATCGATGGACTTCATCTTGGACCCGCTGGAGCAGGAAAAACTCAGGTGAATTTCGTTCAAGTGGTACTACAGCCAAATCTGTACCGAATAGCAACTCATTTGTTTTATGTTTATCGTTTTTTGCCATACCAGCAATAGGAATATCGATTCCTAATTGATTTTCTAAGACATCTTTTGCTACATCGACTTGTCCTTTTCCTCCATCAATCAAGATCAAATCAGGTAAAGGCAACCCTTCACGAATCACTCGTGAATATCTGCGATAGATGACTTCTCTCATCGATGCATAATCATCCGGTCCGTTGACTGTTTTTATTTTATATTTCCGATATTCTTTTTTTGCTGGTTTTCCATCAATGAATACGACCATCGCAGCCACAGGATTCGTCCCCATGATATTAGAGTTATCAAATGATTCAATGCGTATTGGGGTCGGGATATTCATTGCGTTTCCTAAACGTTCCACTGCTCCGATCGTCCGTTCCTGCTTTCTAGCAATCAGATCAAATCGTTCATTCAAAGCAACTGAGGCATTCTTATTCGCCAATTCCACTAATTTTTTCTTTTCGCCTCGTTTCGGTTGTAGAACTTTCGTATCCAACAAAGCTTCTACACTTGGCTTGTCGATCGTATCAGGAATCAAGACTTCTTTAGGAATGAAATGTTCATTTTCCTGATAAAACTGACCAATATAAGTCAAAAAATCTTCTTCTGCTTCGTTATAGAAAGGAAACATTGAAACATCTCGTTCAATTAACTTTCCTTGTCTTACAAAAAACACTTGGACACACATCCAGCCTTTATCAATCGCATAACCAAATACATCTCGATCCAGTAAATCAGTATTTGTCATTTTTTGGCGAGTCATGATTGTTTCGATAGCACGGATCTGGTCTCGGTATTCTGCAGCTTTTTCAAATTCCATGTTTTCAGCAGCTTTTTCCATTTTCTGATGGATCTCTGACTCGATTTTTTCGTGTCCTCCGTTTAAAAAGTTTTTCACTTCATCAACGATTTTCGTATAGACTTTCGGATCTACGTCGAAATAATAAGGACACAGACATTGCCCCAAATGATAGTAAAGACAAGGCTCCTTCGTCTGACTAGGTTTGCATTTTCTCAGAGGAAATAATCGGTCGAGAATCTTCTTTGTCTCATTCGCCGCACCGACATCTGGATATGGTCCAAAATACAGTGCTTTGTCTTTTAGTACTTTGCGAGTAATCACCAAACGGGGATATTTTTCATTCGTTATCTTAAGGAAAGGATAGGTTTTATCATCCTTTAACATAATATTGTATTTAGGATCATTTTTCTTTATCAGATTGATTTCTAAGAGCAAAGCTTCTATATTCGATTCTGTAACGATGTATTCAAAGTCTTCAATTTCACTAACAAGCCGTTCCGTTTTCGTATTATGGCTGCCAGTAAAGTATGAGCGGACGCGATTTTTCAATATTTTGGCTTTTCCGACATAAATGATCGTTCCATTTTTATCTTTCATCAAGTAACAGCCGGGCTGATCAGGAAGTAAAGCTAGTTTGTTTTTGATTCGTTCGTTCATCTGGTACTCCCCTTCATATTCAATTAAAGTTATTATAGCATGTCTGTCAAAAAAACAATCCAGCCTGACAACGTAATTATACTCAAAAAATGTTAATTTGAATAACCTTAACTCAACCGCAAAAAAACCGAGGACGGAACTGAATTCAGTCCCATCCTCAGCTTATTTTTGCTTTAAGCTTTTATAAATATTGATCGATCATTTGACGTAGTTGTTCTTTTGAATGAACACCAACAGCTTTTTCTACTACTTGACCATCTTTTTTCAACATTAATGTTGGAATACTCATGATTCCGAATTGTTGAGGAGTTTCTGGATTTTCATCCACATCCATTTTAGCAATTCTGAATTCTTCTTCATCATATTCTTGTTCCAATTGATCCAAAATCGGTGCCTGCATACGACATGGGCCACACCAAGTTGCCCAAAAATCAATTAATACAAGTCCTTTGTCTGTTTCTTCATTAAATGTCTTATCTGTAATTACTTGTGACATATCAAAGACCTCCATTTTTAAAATCTATGACCAGTATAGCATTTCTATCCTTGGATAGCGAACCATCTGCTTACCTTTAGTAAGTTTTACTTAAATTTAACAATTGTTGCACCATTTCCGCCTTGATTTGCCGGTGCAAACTCAAAGCTTTTGACGCTCCGATGGTTTTTAAGATAATCAGTAATTCCCTTGCGAAGTGCGCCTGTCCCCTTTCCGTGGACAATAGTCACTTGAGGATAACCTGCTAGGATGGCAGAATCCAAATACTGATCTACTTCACTTAGCGCTTCCTCATATCGTTTTCCTCGAAGGTCCAATTGATTCGGCACATGACTGCTAGATTCAGAGCGTACAGCATGGACAACTCGTTGTGTCGGCTCTTTTTGAGGAGCAACAGGCGTCAGTTCGTCTTCGGACACATTCATTTTTAGTATACCGATTTCTACTTGCCACTGATTCCCGTTTTTACGTAAAAGCGTCCCTCTTTGGCCGTAAGTCGTAACCAACACTTCGTCTCCCGGTTTTAATGTTTTTTGTTCTTTCGCCTTCTTCAATACTTTATTTTTCTTCAATGTTTCTTCTTGATGTAGATTTGCTAATTGGGTCTTTGCATCGATCAACTGATGCTCTTTCACATTTCCTTGCCCGATCTGCTGTTGCATTTTACGAATATCAGCAATGATTTTTTCTGCTTTTTTTTCCGCCTCTGACACGACTTCATTTGCTTTTTTCTTTGCTTTCTCTATTTCTTTTTCACGTTCTTCAAAGAAATAGCTGTAAGCTTCTTTCAAATCATGATGAAGTTCTTGTGCCTCAGAAACAAAATGACGCATTTCCAGATATTCGGTCTCTGCCATTTTCCGGCGATTCTCTAAATCTGTGATCATTTCATTTAAATCTTGGCTCTCATCATTCATCAACTGCTTTGCTTCATTAATAACATCTGTATCAAGACCTAATCGGCTGGAGATTTCAAACGCATTGCTCCGACCAGGCACACCGATCAGTAAACGATACGTTGGACTTAGTGTATCCACATCGAACTCCATACTAGCATTAATCGTATTTGCCCGATTGTATCCATAAACTTTCAATTCAGGATAGTGTGTTGTTGCCATCACATAAGCAGACTTTTTACCAAGATCATCTAAGATCGCGATTGCTAGAGCAGCACCTTCTTGCGGATCTGTTCCTGCACCAAGCTCGTCAAATAGTACCAGACTTTTTTCATTGACTTTTGATAAAATATCTACAGTGTTCGTCATATGAGAAGAAAAGGTCGATAGACTTTGCTCAATCGACTGTTCGTCTCCTATATCCGCAAATACTTCTTCAAAAATACCGATTTGGCTTTCTTCTCCTGCAGGAATCGGCAACCCTGCTTGCCCCATCAGCTGTAACAGACCTAAAGTCTTCAACGTGATCGTTTTCCCACCTGTATTAGGTCCTGTAATGACGATGGCTTGATAGTCTTTTCCAATTGCGATATCATTAGGAACTACTTTTTCCTGATCGATCAGCGGATGTCTTGCTTGTTTCAAGACGACATGATTGTCTTCACTGATTCCCGGCACGATGGCTTTTAGTTCTTTACCAAATCGTGCTTTTGCATTCATCAGATCCATTTTACCAATCACATAAGCATTGTGGATGATTTCTTGACGATGTGGAACAAGTTCTGCAGAAAGTTCACTTAAAATACGTTGAATCTCATTTCGTTCAGCGATTTGATATTGACGCAAACGATTATTCAAATCCACCACTTGTTTTGGTTCAATAAATAAAGTCTGTCCTGAAGCACTTTGATCGTGGACTACACCGCCAAATACACCGCGGTATTCTTGTTTGACTGGGATAACGTAGCGGTCATTTCGCATGGTGATGATTGCATCGCTCAAATATTTTGCGTTCTTCCCGCGGACGATTCCGTCTAACTGTTCACGAACAGCTTGTTCACTGCGACGAATGTTCTGTCTTATGATTTTTAGCTCAGGAGAAGCATCGTCGGTCACGCGTCCGTCTTCATCGATTGCTTCCTTTAAACGGCGACTTAAAACAGGAATCGTGACTAGCTGATCTGCCCACATATACAAACGCGCAAATTCAATTTCACTGTCAGAAAGATCATCAATGAACCGATGCAATTCACTTGTCGTAGATAACACTCTGGAAACTTGTGCAAGCTCCACTCCATTCAAATCTGCCCCGATTTCGATCCGTTTCATATGAGGGCGGATATTTTCAAGTTTTGGTATAGGAATCCCGCCTCGCAGACGTTGTACTTTCAACCCATCCTCAGTTTCTTGAAGCCATTCTGTGATCGTTTGTTTCTCGCTCACTGGTACCAATTCTGCCAGTTCTTCTTTTCCTTGTGCAGTCACTACAAATTGTTTGACCATCTGTTTGACTTTTTCAAATTCCAATGTTTCAAGGATTCGGTTATTCATTTTATCACCTTATCTTTCACTATGAAAAAAGGGCTGTGCCGGACATACGTTGCGCAGCCTTCTTAAATAAACTACTGTGTACAAAAAACAAAACATTCTTGTAAAAGTTTTTCTAAAAAAATATTTTCTAGCCCTATTTTCCTTAATTCAAAATATTCGTTACCCAAAGCTCATACATCTTGTTGGTAAGAAAGGGCGTTCTCTCAACGATAAAACGAGCGAAACTATGCTCGCCGAATTGATTTTGGACCACATCTAATGGAACAAAGGCAAGTAACTGCAAAATCAAAAATATAGTAACGTAAGCCATGATTAGTGACAGGATACCTCCTGCAATCCAGTCTACCTGTCTCAAGATCGGCACATATGTCAATCCATGGACAAAGACCCCCACAAATCGGGTGATCAGCCAGCCAATCAGCAAAATGATCAGAAAAGCCGTTCCTGCATAAAAAGCTTCATCTAGGTGAAAGGCAAATACTTGATCAAAAAATGCTAACTTTGATGTCGGGGTGACAGCTGGGTATGGAATGTATAATTCCAAATGACTTGCTAATGGTTTGTAAAAATGCTGGGCAGCAATAAATGACAACACATATCCGATTGCGAATATGACTTGTAAAGCAAACCCGCGACGTGCTCCAGAAAAAAACGCAATTAGCAATAAAAATAAAATCAGCAAACTCAGCATGCTACGTTCCTTTCTCTTCTAACTTTTTTAAATTTTTCTTATTTTGATAAAAGGATCTTAATTAGAAGATTTTTGTTTGATTTGTCCTTTTCGTTTTTCATTTAAAATCTGCTGTGCTTCCACATGATTTTTAATAGTATAATCTGCTTGACCATTTTCTTTCAGTACTTCTCGAGCTTCATTCTCGATTGCTTCCATGCGTTTTACGCGATTTTCAAGCTCTGTAAATTTGATCATTTTTTTCTTTAATTCTGCTGTTTCTTCTTCTAGCTCCAAGATTCTTTCTTGTTTCTTCAATTGATCCGAAAGCGCATTGACAGCCATCAAGATCGCTGCTTGTTCATTATCCATTTGTGGTGATAATTGTTTCAATTCTGCTAACTGCTCATTGATCAGCTTCGTTACGATATCCATATGATGCTTGGTTTCCCGTCCGATAATAGTATATGTTTGGTTGGCAATCACTGCTTTGTAGCGTGTTTTTTCGTGCGCCATACGAATCATTTCCTCCTATTTGATGAAAGTTTTATTTAGTGTACCATGAAGTTGGTTCTTTCACCGTTCTCCACAAATATTTTTCACATACTTAACTATTATATGATAAACTTTAAAAAAATGCTATGTCTCGCAACCTCTTAGAAAACGAAAAGTCAGGAGTTGCGGTATAGATTTATGTATAAAAACGAGGAGAATTTTATGAGCAACGTCATTATCAAAGCAACGAACGACCAACTTAGTCAAATGAAAGCACACTATCGCTCTTATTTGTTAAATAAACAGATTCCTTATACTATCTTTGCTGCTAAAAAAGACGGGACGACCATCACTGCTTACACATCAGGAAAAGTGATGTTCCAAGGGGCAAACGCAGAAACGGAAGCTCAGCGCTGGGGACAGGCACAGGATAAGCAGGCCAAACCAGCAAGAACGGTCTCTTCTTTGCCAAAAAATATCAGTCAATTATCCGTTTTAGGTAGCGATGAAGTCGGAAATGGCAGCTATTTCGGTCCACTAACAGTATGTGCTGCTTATGTGAAACGTGATCAGCTTGCAGAATTACGTAAACTTGGTGTTCGAGATTCAAAAGAGTTAAAAGATAGCCAAATCATCCAACTTGCTGATGTCTTAAAAGAAACTATCCCTTACAAACTACTTGTCTTGCCCCCAGAAAAATACAATGAGATCCAGCCAAAATACAATGCTGTTCGGATGAAAGTCGCTTTGCATAATCAAGCAATCCATTTGCTGCTAAAAAAGATCGCACCAGAAAAACCAGAAGCGATTTTGATTGATCAGTTTACGCCAGAAGCAAATTTTAAAAAATATGCGCGTTTAGAAAAAAATCACTTGCAAGAAAAACTGTACTTCGTTACTAAAGGAGAACAATATCATTTAGCTGTTGCTGCTGCTTCTATCATCAGTCGTGCCAGCTTTTTAGAAGAGTTAGACAAAGCATCAGCTGAAGCTGGAATCACCCTTCCCTCAGGAGCTGGAACGAAATCTGATCAAATAGCGGCAAAACTATTAGAAAAAGGCGGCATGCCTATGCTTGAAAAATATGCCAAACTTCACTTTGCCAATACAGAAAAAGCGTTGAAGCTAATAAAAAAATAAAAAAACTGTGACATAAGTCGTGTCACAGTCCCTTATTCCGAATAAACGGTGTTCAATTAGCTGACCCTCGATATTAGCTCAACAAACGGCAAAATATGAGGAGCTATTTTTCCGTTTGTTTCTCTAATACTCAGATCAGAACGCTGATTTCACAACCTCTTCCTTAAACGGTGTTCAAAAGCTTGTATCTGCGATAATAAGTCCAACCAAACGAAAAATAGGAGAAGCTGTTTTTTGAAATTGCTCCTTGTGACTCGGAGCTGAACGGCAGGCTCACGACCTCTTTCTTAAACGGTGTTCCAGAAGTAGCTTCTTCGAAAAATAAGCCGAAATTTCACAAAAATTTGAGAAGCAATTTTCGTAAATTCCTTCTTATTTCTTGAAGCTGACCACTTCTGTCACAACCTCTTTCCTTATTTATTGCTGAAAATAGGTGGTCAATGCTTGTGTCAAACTTGCAGCGATCTGCTGCTGATAACTGTCTGTTACTAATTCCTCTAAATCACCATCATTATTCATATAACCCATCTCGATTAAAATAGAAGGTTGAAGATTTTCTCGAAGAACTTGATAGTTCCCAGTGGAGATTCCTCTTGAATCCAGAGGCAGATCAGTGAAGGAATCAGCGATTGTTTGTGCTAATGTTTCCTCTTGTCCATAGTAATAATATGTCGTGATCCCAGTTGCTTCATTCGCATATTCCGTAGAGTCTGCATGTAAGCTGATAAAGACATCTGCCTTTTTTTCTTCACTGTAGTCGCATATATCTCCAAGCTGTACTAATTCATCTGTAGTGTGGGTCAAATAAACCGTTGCTCCAGCATCCTCTAGCGCCTTTTTTACTTTTATGGCTGTACTTAATGTTATATCCTTTTCTTCTGTTTGTTCATCATTGCTTAATGCCCCAGTATCATTTCCGCCATGCCCAGGATCTAATACAATCACTGCATCAGATAACTCTTTCGGTTTTGTTTGTATATTCTTTGTGACTTTGGTTCCATCTTCGAGGGCTAAATATCCAGTATAGCCATCATTTGTCTTGATCTGATAAGCATTTTTTGTTTCGGAAAGAAACTCCGTCAGTTCTCCGCCGTTTATAGTTGCTAATGGGGTCGTTAGCGAGTCATCTGTATATAGTGTACGGTCATTTTTTCCGATTTTGACTAATGTCTCTTGTTTTGTGTCATCAGATGATTCCTTTGTCTTTGTAACCGTACTGTTCGTACTGCTGACTGTTTGCCCAACTATCTTTTTTTGACCAAAAACATCTATTTGAAAACAGATAATAATGATAATGATTGCACATACAAAAGCTCCAATTATTTTTTTCATGCTTGACTCTCACCTCGTAGATCCAGACTAAGGGTCAAAACTTAAAATCAGCTTAAGTACGCAAAAAAGGAGCTGCGACAAACGTTTTGTCACAGCCCCGTGTTTTCAAATAAACAGCAAATTTAACCAATCAGTTCCCATGCGCCCCACTCATTAGAACCTGGTTCTTCCCCTTGATTCCACCACTTTGCCTGATAAACTTTCCCTTTATAAGTGACGATGTCTCCCTTGACATAAGCTTTTTCTGGGTTCCATTCTTCGTATCCTGGAGCAGGGTCTTCGCTTTTCGTTGTGATCGTTATCGGCAAGCTTTTCTCAGATACATTTCCAGAAGCGTCAAATGCACTGACTGTATAAGTGTACGGTGTATTTGTCTCCAAACCTGTATCTGTATATCGAGTATGAGCTGTTTGTGCTACACGCTGACCATCACGATAGATGTAATAACCTGCCACCTGATTATTGTCTGTTGATTCTTCCCAACTCAAAGTAACTTGTGTTCCTTGAATATCTGAAACAGCTAGATTTTCGGGTACAGATGGGGGTTGCGTATCGGATGGATCCGGTATCAGTTCTTTTCCATAGATGACTTGCCGATTGATTTCCGCTCCTTCATCTCCGATTCTTTGGACTAACGCAATATGGCCAATTCGATCGACTGTTGGATTTTCATCACTTGATCTTAATCTAAATTCATAAGAAGCATCTGGCTCGATATGTTTACCGTCATATACAGAAGCTAAATCAATCACGACATACCCATTTTCTATCGTTACTGTTCCAGCTTTGTAATCTCCGGCACTTAGGCTTTCAGCTGAATGGATTGGAATATATAGTTTAGGGAATTTGATTGTTTCTTGGGCTAATTCCACTGCACTCAATACACTAGAAGTTTCGTTAAGCTGCTCGTTGTTCTTGATAGTGATGTTATAACCATTCGCACCATATTCACTATAAGTAGAAATATCCACATCAATCGCTAACGGGGAGGAAACTATTTCTTGTTCTGACAGTTTTTCGTCACCGAATAATCCTTGTTTGATCGCATTAGTCAGCTCGTCTCTCTTACTACTGTTGGTTTCCTTATCTTGTGATTGCATCCAGGAGATTACTCCACCTAATTCATTTTCTTTTACATATTCTGCTTTGTAGCTGACAGATTTGACATTGTCATAAGTAAAGAATTCTCCTGTTGTTTTACTGTACATATAAGGTGCTTTCGCTACATCATCCCAATATTCTTTTAAGTCTGCTGTTTGATCAATCAAATCAGCGATATTCCGATAAGGCCAGACGCCGCCAGCTCTACCACCATTTCCTGAAACGAGATCGTTTTTGTTTTTGGCACCGTAAGAAGGTGTTTGATCGGCATCTTGGTTGCTTGCTTTTGCTGATTGGAACAAACCAGGTAGCTCTTTGTTATCCCCGCTTTCTACCTCATGCCAGCCGCGTGTATAAAAAGCTGCACCAATCACGATTTTGTCGGAAGGAGCTCCTTCTTTTTGTAAAAATTTGACTGTCTGATCGACAGAAAGACCTTCTTCATAATTAGGATCAGCTGGATTGCCATATAGTGCCGTATGGTGAGCACTGTTGGGACTCCATGCCCCATTCAAATCATAGGTCATGATATTGGCAAAATCGACCACAGAGAATAATTTAGGAATGTCAATCCCATCATTTAATTTTTCTCTGGAAGAAGGAAGCGCTACAGATAATTCATATGTTTTCCCTAACTTTTCTCCTTGTTGATCAATTGACTCGCGAATCTCTTTTAAAAGCGTGATGTAATTCTCTTTGTCTTCCGGTTTGGCATGTGGTGTTCCTTCATCGTTTACATTATCTACTAGATCTGGCTGACGGACATCAGCTGGATATTCCCAATCGACATCGACAAAATCCATATTGGTATACTTAATAAATTTCGTGATATTTTCTACTAGATTTTTACGTTTTACTGGATCAGCTGCCACTTCTGAAAAGTCTCCTGATTTTGACCATCCGCCTAAAGATACGCCTATTTTTAGATTTTTATTTTTGCCGCGTAAATCTTGGATTGCATTCAAAATCCCAGAACTTGGTGTGTTCCATCCTACGCCAGGTTGTTCTAAAGATGCACCTACAGCAGCATCTGCATCTGTAAATGTCAGATTCCCCTCGCTATCAAAATCTAAAAAGGCAAAGTTCAAATGTGTTAGCTGATCCGCTGGAATATCTTGAGGAAGAAATTTCCCTTCACCATCCCAGATGGACCAATCTCCATAATACATGACATTCCGGTATTCTTTTGCTGGAACAACTTGAGCTGTTTCTTCGGCATAGACAGAGTCTTTTTGTCCTAATAACGGAGATGTGACAGACATCACCGAAGAAAATAACATTACGGCTAAACTGATTTTTTTCATTTTTGACATATTTTGAAACCTCCTTTTGTCTATTCGTTATGATTCATCCACCAAATAAATAGTTTCTTTCATTCTACAAATAATTAATTATTTGTGTTATTAAATAAAAACACCTCCTAGATCGCCGACAGAACAAACGCACCAGAAACATTGACTTTATAATTACAACTAAATAGTAACATTCTGTAATTCTGTTTGCAAACGTTTTCTTTTATATTGTTTACGTTATTTATAAGTAAACAAAAACTACTTTTTGGTTAAATCCCTTTTGATAACGATTCAATTAGAATGAAATAATAAATAAAATATCCCATGATAATTATGAGAGAATAACAAAATTTTATGCATGAAAAACTAGCCGTATAAAAAAGAAACAAGATACAACGATTTTCGTCATATCTTGTTTCTTTACCTAACTGTTTTTCTCCACATATAACAGCTTTACGTTTGTCCTAATACACCATTCAAATATAAATCGATCAATTGTGCCACATTTAGCGGTTCTTCTACAGGTCTTTTTGATCGAGTGATGTACGGTGCCAACACTAAGAAAAAATGCCTTGCTGCGATTTCTTTGGTAATCCCGTTTCTTAACACGGATTGGTTTGTTGAAAAAATTTCTTCAAATGGTTCACGATAATTTTTCTTCCATAGAAAGAAAAGATGATCTCTCGTTTCATTGGAAAGATTGCTTTCAAGGTCGTGAAGCATCAGAAATAAATCAACAAGATGCGTCTCAATCAAAAATTGAGCCATTTTTGTCAACGTCACTTGAAATCTCGTTTCGCTTGTTTGGACGATTTCTCTCAACGCTTTCCCAACATCTTCTAAGTGCTTTTCTAATACTGCTGTATATAACTTTTCTTTATCACTAAAATAGTGATAAAGATTGGGCTGGGTGATCCCAACTTTTTGTGCGATCTCTCTTGTTGAAGTACCAAGATAGCCCTTGGACATGAACAAGTCAGCCGCTTCTTTTAAAATTTTTGTTGCGTGTCTTTATTGTATCGATGGACCATTTTTCCACCTACTTTTTGGTTATTCTTTTTCTTTCAATACACCATCTTCCATCATAAATATTCTATCGCATTTGTCAATCAACCGTGTGTCGTGCGTCACCATGATCGTTGCTTTATTTTTTTCTTTTGATTCTTTTGCCAAAATATCGACTACTTCTCTTGCCTTTTCTGAATCCAAACTGGCAGTTGGTTCATCTGCTAGAATAATAGACGGATCATTGTACAATGCACGAGCAATTGCCACCCTTTGTCTTTCACCACCAGATAGTTCTTCTGGATACTTGTTGATCAGCTTATCCACGCCAAGCTGCTCAAATAATTCTTTTGCTTCTTTTTGCCGATGTTCATGTTTGATTTTATCTACTAATAACAACTGCTTTTTTACTGTCAGAAAAGGAACCAGATTTGATGCTTGCAAAATAAAACCAATTTCCTTGAAACGGAGTTTAACGCGTTCGCTTTCTTTTTGATTACTGAATTCCTGATCATTGATAAATACAGAGCCGCTGCTAGGTGTCTGCAATCCGCCTGCTAAAGTCAAAAAGGTACTTTTTCCTGATCCCGAAGGACCGATGATCGCAACAAATTCCCCTTTATCGATACTCATTGTTGTTTCTTTCAATGCTTTTACTACTTGGTCGCCATCTTGGAAACTTTTTTCTACTTCTTTAAATTCTATTGCTTTCATGTTCTTCCTCCTTCTTATCCAATGGCCTTCAGCGGATCGATTTTCACGATCGTCCGAACAGAAAATAGTGCGCCTAACACAGCCACTACCAACATCAACAAGCTAATGACGCCAAAAAATAGCCAATTGCTTTGGAATGGAACCGCATCAGGTAGAACAAGAGATGTTCCCGCTGTTCCCACTAGACCAAGAAGAATACCAACAAAGGATAAAATGAATGTTTGTGCCACTACAGAGCGTGCAATAAATCCTCCCGTGATTCCTTGGGCTTTCATTACACCAAAGATATTGATTTTTTGCATCGTCAGTACATAAATAAAAATCCCGATCACGATAGCCGCAATAACAATCAAAAAGCCAATCATAAACCCAAAAGTCAATACTTGTGCATTGTATCCAGGTAATTCATTGATGAATTTAGAAATTTTGATCTGTTCCAAGTCTTCAGGTAAATCGTTGATTTTTCCTCTGACAACTATTGCATTGATCCGTGCATTCTCACTTGTGTCTTCTTTTTCGAAACGGATTTGTTGGTAAGCATTGATGGTCGTATAAAGAACCGGTGAAACATTAAACTTGGCATGATCCGTAAAACCAGTTAGTTTAAACGTCTTATCACTACCAGATAACTTGACCGTATCTCCTACGGCTAGACCATATTCTTCCTTCAGGCTACTATCGCCTATTGCCTCATCATCGTTATTAAAAGCTTTTCCTTCAACAAGATTCGGCATGATGAACTGATCTTTATCGATACCAAAGAAGCTAACATTGATTTTTCCTTCATCTGTACTGTCTTTACTAGTCACGACTCCTGGAGTTTGGGCAAGATAGGCCACTTTTCCACCTTCGACTTCTTCTGCGGTCTTCTTAGTAATCATGGACATCCCTAGATTTGAATTTGCATCTTTCGAAAGAACGATCGAATCTGCCTCCCACTTGTCAACCGCCGTTCGATTGTCTTGAGCTAAGCCATAAGCTAACCCGGTCAAAAAAAATACCAAGTAGGCGATTAAAAACATCACCCCTGCAACTAATGCGTAACGTAACTTTGAATGCATAATTTCATTTAATGCTAAAAACATTTAATTCCTCCTCTTGAAATAATTATTTTATACAATAATTTTATCACTTGATAAATTTTTGGCGAATATTATGCTCAAAATACATTTTCGCTTTTTTATTATCTCTTCTTATGATGTCTAAACGCTTTTTAGTTAGTAGTTTTCAGTTTTTTTATTATAAAAATAGCATTTCACATAATAAAAGACCGTGATGTTTCTCACGGTCTTTTTTCTACTCTATTGCGATTTGCTCTCTTAGCTAGTACTTTAAAAGCTAACTCATTGAGATAGTGAAAACGTGGGGTATATTCAGCCAAAAATCCAAAGTTTTCAACTGCTAACTGTGGAATCGTGGTTTTTTGTTTCACGATATCAGCAAGCAAGTTCAAATCTGATAATAAAAATTCTTGGCTTATCAGCTGTCCGCCAATGATTTCTAATGTATCTGGATGATAGATCAGCTTTGCATTTACTGTTTTATTTTCTTCATAGTATTGTGGAAATAGGTCAAACTCTCCTGAACAAGAACAGGCACTTTGTTCCAAAAATGGTGCTTCGTCTTCTGTCAACCCAACAGTTCCTAAAAAGTGGTCGGTAATGACCGTTGCTGTTATCTTTTGTTTGAGATCATAAGCAGTCGGCTGCTCGCACAAAGTCAACGCTACCGCTCTCGCCATATGTACAGCTCGAGTAACTAAGGGCAAAAAGAGATGCCGTTCTTTTTTGTCAAAACTGACTGGAACGATATCGCCAATCGCATAGATATCCGAATCACTTGTCTGCAGGTATTCATTGACCATCACAGTGTCGTCCTCATACAATGCCACTTTGTCTTTTAACAATGACGTATTTGGACAAGTTTGAGCAGAAAAAATGACGATATCTGCCTTCAGTGTTTGAGACAAAAGTTGTACGGATACTACTTCTTCTCCTGATTTTTTCCAATCAATCAAAAATTCATTTGGATGAAAGTTGATTTGCTTGTTTTTCAGCTGATTTTGAAAACTGCCAATCATATCTTTATCGAAATATCTTGATAAAACATTCGGCATGTAATCAACTAAATGAATCATATGTCCCTTATTTCTCAAAGCATCTGCTAATTCTAACCCAATATAACCAGCACCAAAAATCACTACTTCTTTTGCTTCTTTCAAAGCGGCAAGTACTTGTTTAGATTGCACTAGATTTTTATAGGTGTAGACATTTTCAGCTTCAGTTTGTTTATATAAAGTAGCAGGAGATGAACCTGTTGCCACGATTAGTTTATCATAGGTTAGGGTTTCTTTTTTTCCTTCCTCAGAAGTGAGGATGAGCTGATGCTTGTCTGGATCAAGTTCAGTTACTCTCCATTCGGTGATCAGTTTTGCACCACTTGCTTGAAGAGTCCGCTCGTTGTTTGCAGCTTCAGCTAAACTATGTATCTTTCCTTTTAAATAAAGATTGATCCCATTTGAAACATAGCCTAATCCATCTTTGTGATTTTCATCGATCAACAGAACTTCTGCCTCCGGTTGAAGTTTGCGTAGATTTAGGGCAGCGGTGATGCCTGCATGGGAAGCACCAATGATCACGATTTTCATGTTTTATTCATCCTTAAATTCAATTTTTCTAAATAGCATTCTTTTAAAAATTGGTTCAAATAGGGAAAATCATAGTTAAATTCATTACTCGTAAATACAAAAACTTTAGCGGACTTCTGTGACGGGTATTCTTTCAATTGGCTAGTCAAAATAACATCATATTGCTTGTCTTTCTCGTATTCCACTAAATCATATTTGATCGTATTCAACAACTGTTCTTGAATGATTTCTTTCACGATATCCGCCATTAGCCTTTCGTACGGAAGATCATAAGCAATTTGCAAACGCAATTCCAATTGCTTGATTAGCGTTCGTAAAATAGATGCATAGCGAGCAAATAATTCAAAACGGGCATTTTCCTCGTCTGCTTCAGTAAAATCCACAATAGCAAATGTTTGTCTGACCAGCCTTTCACATAAAACAAGGAATTGTTTATCTTCTACTTCAGTTAACCGTTGTTTCAATCCTTCTTGACCAAAAATATTCATCCATCCTCTAAAATAGGCAAAATGAGCGTGATTTTGCATCACTGTTAACGCAATCTTTTGCGAAATCTCTTCTGGAAAAGCATAGAAAGAAAAATATTCTTCTATCGATTGTTTAAACGTTCGATTCAATTGAGCCACTACGTCATCTTAGTATTTTTCGCTTATCAAAAATTCCTGAACATGTGAATTATGTGTATCTAATGTAAAGTTACTGATCATGAAAAGATAAAAAACCAACGTTTCGTTTTGATCCCAAGGAAAGGCATATTGAAAGAAATAACGGGTCAAAAATGTATGAAGCTCCAATAAAAATTGTGTCGTTTGAAACAATCCAACAGGAAGATTACTATAATCTGGTTTGGCTTTTTTCGTACAGCGCATCCGTTTCTTCATAATGGAAAGCCATATTTCAAATTTCAGTCGCCCTTCTTCTGTAATGGCAAAACTGAACTCTTTTTGTAGCAGATCTAAAAAAGTGTTTCCTGATAAATCGCTGTATTCTTTTTTATTTTCAAGGTAGGGGCGACCAAACCAAAATAATTGAAAATAGAAATAGCGGATTTGATTTTCTGGGCCAGTCAAACGCCCGCTTTTTATTTTCAAATGAAACTCTTTTAAAGAATCATTTAATTCCTTCACTCTACGCGACAAAGTAGCCGAACTGATATTAAGTTCCATAACAAGTTTCTGCCGATCAAATGAGCCATATTCTAACAGATAAAGAAGGATTTGATATTTTGTAGAATAGCGCAAATAGCAATGATAATAAACATCGATAGCTGCTATATTGCCATGTCTGATCAATAAAATGTATCCTTCTTGGATAACGATTTCCAGTTGTTCGATGTTTTCCAAACTAGCTTGTAAATAAAATAAATCTTCTTTCAAGGTAGACCGATCGATTGATAAGCGGGCTAGTACGTTATTAACAGAGATCTCTCCTTTTTCCTCTAATAAAAGTTGAAAAAGTTTGATTTGCCGTTGTTCATTTTTTTCAAGCAAACTGAAAAGTTCCAAGTCCACTCCTCCAAGCATTTCTGATTTTAACAGCAGAAGTTTCCTTCTCATCCTTGAAAAAGAGGATCTGCGACAGTTGTCACAGATCCATACAAATTCTGATCACTTAGCTGATTGGCCCAGCTGACAGTTCCCATGTGATCGTGCCTTGATACCTTACGCCAGGTTGAGCGTTCGTACTGCTATTTACCTCTAAGAGTAAACCATCGGTATCGGGAAAGTCAACGAGAACCTCTCCTTTAGCTGTGCCATCACTTTGATAAATCATCGTGTTTTGTCCTTGTTGGATCAATTGCTTTGATCCAGCATGATTAAAGTACAATTTTGTTCCGCTTAATTCTTGACCTTGATCATTCTTAAATGAAGAAGTCAATGTACCTGTCAGTTGCCAAGGAGACGTGCTTGGAAGCCGAGTATCCCGTACATCAAAAGAAAAATCGCCTTTTGCTTCATAATAACTTGTCTTCAACGGTTTGGGGAGATCGTTGCCAAATGTAAAATCATCTGGTACATCAACTAATGTCAATTCTTGTTTGGGGACAAGAATTGTTTTGGAAGATGTTTGGACAACTGGATTAGGAAGCTTAACACCATCTGCTAATGTAATATTGCTAGAAAGTACAGCTGCCTTTGTCGGTATGCTGACAGATTGCACAGAAGTATCTACAGTATTTAATTGATAGTTGTAAGTAAGATGAATAGTATCGCCGACTTTGCTCAATAAATCTGCTGGGACAGATACTCCTTGTTGAACGCCGGTATCTGCGACAGTTGTACCATTTAATTTTAAGGTACCATTGATATAAGTAGTATTTTCTGGAAGTGAGATCGTGATTTTTTTGTCGGTGATCGCATCCCCAGATTTTGTCAACGTGAATGTCACATTTTTTTGTATCGTATCCCCTGATAGTGCAGATAATGGGGTTCCTTCATCCGGTTGTCTGCTAAGATTTTTTAGCTGGCTGTCTGCACTCACTGATGGAAAATTAGCCACTGTTATTTGGGGAAGAGTGGTGATTCCCGCTTGTTCAGACTGCCATTTGTACGCAAAAGAAGGATACAGGTTAGTAAGTACATCGTCCACCAAGCGATAATCAAAATAATATTGCCCTGAAGCCAATGCAGGTAGTGTAGAAGTAGCTGTAGTTGTGCCGCCATTATTTGATGAGATCGTTTGGAAAAGTTGATCTGTCCATCCTGCCGCTAATTTTTGGGTTCCTTTCGAATAAAGCCTGTAATGGATCGACCCCGTTTTTAATTCAGTTGCTGACCAATTGGCCATGACTTGGTACGGCGCAGGAGAAAGGAGCTTTCCCCACTGACTATCAGCTGTTAAATTTGTTGGTAAAACCGTACCGTCTAGCTTATACTGCTCCAATACCTTTAAAGCAACGGGAGAAAGCAATCCACCTTGCGCATCTTTCCCGCTATATACAATATTGGTTGACTGATTCAATCCACTTGTGCTTGCTGGAGTATGAGTCAGCGCTGCTCCTTGTGTGACGTTTTTTCCTGTAAAATAATTGACTACACGATCAAAGCGAGTAGACGGTAATTGATCAAAACGTCCTTCAGTCAACCCCATCGTTAGTGTTCGATTATTGGTTGAGCCTGGAAGGTTCTGGTTATTCCCATCCACGTATTCTGTAGTATCAGCAAATGTATTATATTTTCCTGTTGAATCACTTGGTGAAATGTAACTATTCCACGTATTTATCTCTGCACTTGCAGAAAATGCATACGCTCCTGGATTCAATTTTCCACCAGTTAATTTAGGATAAAATCTACCTGCAGCTGGAGCTAAGATCGAATTGAACATACGATCTTGGATAATATTATTCGAGTCATAAAAATCAACAGAAAAAATAGCTTTTTTAGATATAGAAGGTTGTAATTTACCTTTGGTCAAAATTTTGTTTGGACTCGTATCATATTTATCTCCGTTTTCTGTCATCTTCGCGACATTAGCTGTAATATCAAATTGAAGCGGGACATCGTCAACATTGAACTCGCCTCGCGTAATAATAGCGATGATATCTGGCAGGAGAGTATTTGTATCCCACGAACCCATCCCAAAACGTAAAGTATGGCTTCCTGCTGATAATAAACTTCCGCTAGTAACCTTGATGGGGGCACCGGCAATATACAAGTAGGCGTTGTTCCAGTCAATTGCTTTTAATACATCACTGCTTGATACATGTTCCGGTAAATTAATGATTGCAACGAAGGCAAAACCTTGTGCAGTGATATTCACCAAATCAAGTACATTTGTTAGTTTCACATGACTTTCCCAATGAAAACGGACCGTGCCACCTTTCCAAGGATCATTTGAACCATCGTTTAAATAAGTAGCAGTCAATTTAGGCAACTGGTTAGCCCCAGTTAGTTGGACAAGCTTCCCGCCATTCACTGCACTACGTCCACCATTTGGAGGTACGATATTTTCGTATGTGTACGGATCATAAGAAATGGTAGGAGGCGTTGCTCCAACAGCTTCTGCCGAAGGTGAAAAGATAAATATACTTAAAACAAAAAGCGAAGTAAAAAAGAAGGAGCGAAAAAATGTAAATTTATTTTGTAGCAACATGTTCATCCTCCTTTTCCTTTCTTCTCCATAACAACAACCACACAAGAAGCCATAATTCTATACCAATGATCAAATAAAGAAAACGGATCCTTTGTTCATTCGTCTCCGGAAATACGCCATGTTGATTAGCCTCTTTATAAATCGATGGCTGTGTCTGCTGTTTTGATGTGCCATTGACTGAACCACTTGGATGCGGAACTGGACTTAGATCATAAAATGTAATCGTGCCTGAACTTTTGGTATCTGCTTGGACTGGCTCTTGCCAGCTGAAGAACAGCAAACTTGCAATAATACCTCCTAATAAGATTGATGCTTTCAACGAAATCACCTCATCGTGTTGTTTCTCCTTTTTTCTTTTTCTTGTGGATCCACAAAAACAGCAAAATCAACAGTAATACAAGAACTGCAGCAACCAATCCTGCATAAAGCCATGGGAAAGATTGTTCTTGTACTGCAAAAACGGAATTTTCATTTACTTTCTGTGCTTTTTCTTTTTTGATCGTAAAGTTTTGTGTAAATCGCCATTCATTACTGTCACCTGATTTTGCTATGATTTCTGCGCGGTAATCGCCGGCTTTTGCTTTATCACCAGCTAAATCAAGATTCAAGTGAAAATTCGAATTTGGTGCAACTAAAAATGCATTAGACGTATTTTCAATATAAAGCTGATTTTCATAATAGATCTTGCTCGTAAATATCAAATTGCTGATAATCGTAGGCTGAGGATTTTGGAAACGAAGCTGGACAGTGGGCTTTGCATTGACCTCGTTCAAATCTCCTGATAAAAGTTTCAGATCCGGTTCTATCGTCTCTTGACTTTCTTGTAAAACGACTGCGAGATTATAAGCAATACGATTTTTTATTTGTGCACCTTCTGTAGCATTTTCTGTTTCAGCTTCTTCTTTAGGTGAAACATGAATACCCGCTAATACACGTCCCTTAAAGCTTTTAGCTGGGATTTTTACTTCTACAGGTACAGTTGTTTCAGCATGCGCTGGTACATTGACTTCCTTTATGGCAACGGTCAAAACGTCACGGACATCAAACGGCAAGGTCCCATCTAGCGTTGGATTTTTTTGACTATAATCGATCGTTCCACCATCACTCGTTACCGCCGGATTAACAGAGACCTCAAATGTTCGTTCTTGATCTAAAGAATTGCTGATAATTACTTCCAGTGTCTGATTTTGTTCCGGTGCCACTAATAAATCAAAATAACCGATTGCTTTATCTATTTGATTCTCTGGAAATACCGGTTTGATCCCAAAGTCTCCTGCTGAATCCTCTGCTTGACTGATTGACGGAAAAATGAAAAATAGACTTAAAATAGAAAAAAACGAAACAAACAGTCGTTTACTTTGATTCATTGTCCACCACATCCTTTCAACAACAACTGCGGTAAAAAGATTCTTCACCCATAGTATTTTCACCGCAGTTTGTTGAATTCATTTCATATTCTATGCTACTGGGCCAGCCACGAGGTTCCAAGTCAAATCAGCCGTGAATGTTCCAGCTGCTGCTTTAGGTACTTTCAGCGTGATATTTGCTGGATCATAAACAGAAAGCCATGTTCCTAGACCTTGGTCTTTTGCTGCTGTAAATATTGGTGTCGCTGCACTTGCTTTACTCAATCCAGTCACAGCTTGACTAGTTGGTGCAGTGGCTTCGTTATCTGAGGTACTTTTCACAGTGGATGTCCCAAAATCCAATTCAGCCCCTTGCAAAACTTGTGAACCGTTTACAAAATCTGAAACCGAAACTGTCACGTTCCATCCTTGCGCTTGCCCGTCTGCACCTACACCTCGACGATCTGATACTTGAAGATAAGGTGTATCATTTTTTGAAGCGTCTATTTGATATGTTTTTGTTCCGCTTTCAATCTCGTGTGTACCAAACGGCAATTCGGGCACTACATCCAGTGTTAAAGGACCTGTCTGGCCAGTTCCTGGATTTTCCGGATCTGCCGGCTCTACTGGTTTAGAAGGATCAGCAGGATCAAGGGGTACGACAGTATTTGTTGGCTCAGTAAAGGTAATATCTCCTTTTGAAGTTGCTTGACCTTCAGCAAAAGCTGGGGTTGCCAAGCCGCCTAGAAGAAGTATTGAAAGTAATAATGTCCCAATCATGTTCTTTTTCATAATAAATCACTCCTTTTTCTTAGTGACCTAGGTATAGTAGAGACAGCATGCAAAAAATCCTCATGAATTCATCCGCTTACTTGAAATTCTGACCCTTTTTGTATAAAAGAGAAAAAAGCAATAAAATCGTTTACATGAATATTCTTATTTTTTTATTAAGTATGAAAAAACATTTCAATTTTCTTTTTTTCATTTCAACTTATTCTATTAATGCTTCTCTGACCCATACAAATAGGAGTACGGCATCAACTGCCGCACTCCTATTGTTTTCGTCATTTGTATCTTAAATAAAACGATTCTCACGCAATTTTATTTTTTTGATATCTTCTACTGTTTGTGTTCCAGCTAATTGCATGACCATTTCCAATTCTGTTTTAAAGAAATCAAACACTTGACGGACTCCTGTGCTTCCTCCTAAAGACAATCCATAAATAACGGGTCTGCCAATAGCAACAAGATCTGCACCTGATGCGATTGCTTTGAAAACATGCTGTCCGCGTCGTACACCGCTGTCAAACACGATTGGTACACGTTTATCTACTGCTTCTGCCACATATTGCAACGAATCAAACGCTGCTGGACCACCATCTAGTTGACGGCCGCCATGATTAGATACCCAGATTCCGCCAGCACCAGATTCTAATGAACGATAGACATCTTCTTCTGACTGGACACCTTTCACATAGACTGGCAAATCAGAATGAGCAGCAATAAATTCTACATCTTTTGGACTAAGCTTCTGTTTGGAAGATTTGTACACAGCATCCATCGTTTGGCCTACTCCTGATTGATAAGCCTGAACGATCGGCATTGGCAGTGGGAAGGTAAACCCATTTCTGCGGTCTGTTTCACGGTTTCCGCCAACTGTTGCATCCGCTGTCAATACGATTGCTTTTGCTCCATTACGCTTGGCCACTTCAAGAATATCCAAATTGATCCCATCATCTTTGCTCATATAAAATTGAAACCATTGCGGTGCTTTCTCCCCGCCTGCTTCTCTTATCTCTTCTAATGTACAAGAAGCGTAAGAACTTGCTGTATAGATCGTCCCAAAATCTGCTACACCTTTTGCAGAAGCTTTCTCCGCCTTCACATGAGCTAAGCCATGAGCAGCAACTGGTGCCATGATGATTGGTGCAGTCAGCGTTTCTTCGTCAAAATGTGTAGTTGTATCGGGTAATTCTACATCTCTTAATACATGAGGAATAATCAGCTGATGATTGAATGCCCGTTCATTTTCTTGATAAGTAAATAAGTCGCCAGCACCACTGCTGATGTAACCATAACCACCAGCTGGAATCACTTGTGAAGCGGCTATTTCTAAATCTTCCATATTGATAAAATCCACTATTCCTTCATTTGTACCTGCTTGATACGTTTTTTCCATTTCAATGCCTTCCCTCTATAAAAAATTGAATGAATAATATGATAGCGTTTACACATTTTATATTACTCTTCCGTATTGATACAGGCAAATAATCTGTTTACATTTCAGTCATTCCAGTTGTTACTACTCTGAAAGAAATGTTTAGAACACAAATAGATAAAAAACGATGGGACTTTGACAAAAGTCGTGTCAAAGTCCCTTTTACGAAATACTGTGGATGCCTATTGAAATAAGTGCGGGTTGTTTCTTTGTGTTTCAATCGTTTCTTGCCATTCTTCGTTTAATTTTGGATTACCGTTTTCTTCCTTGAACGCATAAGGTCCCAATCCAAAAAGCTCAGTTAGTATTTGATTCACGATTCCATATAGCTCGGTGTGATCGGACACATGATTATTGAAGATCATCTCATTATCACCACGTTTGAATCTCACATTCGGGCTCTCATGATGAACCTCTATGCAGTTTTCCCCTTTTTTTAACTGACGGATTTCTGAAAACATCTCATAAATATCTTCTCCAATAAAACCTTCAGCAAGCGCCAGACTGTCCACAAGACCGCCTACTGTCAACTCAGAGATTATCGCTTTGTTGGCACCAAGCTTTAATGTATAGCTTGTTGCTTCTACTACGCCGCATGCATTGCAACCACCTTCTGATAGTTCGCTTTTTCTGATCAATTGAACTTCTTTCATTTTCTGATCCTCCTCTTAGTTTTCTACTTATGTATTTTTTATCACCTGACGTAAGTGAACTTTATCGTCACGATCACGTGATTTATTCTTCAGAGATTCTATTTATTAACATATCTTTTATTCTTCTACTTTTCTTTCTTTAGCATATAAGAGATACGCATAGTAATCAAGCAAGGATTGTTGATATAAAAAGAACAAATACCGCTATTTTGATTTCTTTTGACTCTATTACTCATATAAATAAAATTTATTATACCTGCTCTTTTTGACTATATCCTCATCTGACTCCTATACTTCGTTTGTATTAAAACTTAGGAGGAATCATTCATGCTTACAGGGCTAAACTTATTAAATAATCCTTTTCTAAATAAAGGAACAGCTTTTACAAAAGAAGAACGGGCAAAATACGGAATCACTGGTATGCTTCCAAGTACTGTCCAAACATTGGAACAACAATCTGTCCAAGCTTACGGTCAATACTTAAGCAAACAGACCGATTTGGAAAAACGTATCTTCTTAATGAATCTATTCAATACGAACCGGACATTGTTTTATAAATTGATGGGCGAACATTTAGTTGAATTCATGCCTGTCGTTTATGATCCTGTCGTTGCGGATTCAATCGAACAATACAACGAAATTTTCTTGAAACCACAAGATGCTGCATTTCTTTCAATCGACGAACCAGAAAATATCAAAGCAAGTTTGAAAAACGCAGCAGATGGACGCGACATTCGTTTGATCGTTGTGACAGATGCAGAAGGAATCTTAGGTATGGGTGACTGGGGTGTGAACGGTGTTGACATCGCTATCGGTAAATTGATGGTCTACACTGCTGCGGCTGGTATCAATCCTGCACAAGTCTTGCCTGTATCGATTGACGCTGGTACTAATAACGAAGAATTATTGAATAATCCATTATACTTAGGGAATCGTCATGCTCGTGTAGAAGGCGAAACTTACTACGAATTCATTGATCAATTCGTTCAATCAGCTACTGAATTATTCCCAGAATTGTTATTACATTGGGAAGATTTTGGACGAGGAAATGCTGCAACGATTTTAGAAAAATACGAAGATAAAATCACTACTTTCAATGATGATATCCAAGGCACAGGAATCGTTGTACTAGCTGGTGTATTAGGTGGATTGAATATATCAGGTGAGCAATTGAAAGATCAAACGATCTTGACATTTGGTGCTGGTACTGCTGGTGTAGGTATCGCAAACATCCTTTTAGATGAAATGATCCGTCAAGGTGTACCTGAAGAAGAAGCACGCCAACATTTCTATCAAGTAGATAAACAGGGTTTATTGTTTGAAGATACAAAAGGGTTGACTCCTGGTCAAATCCCATTCGCTCGTAAACGCTCAGAATTCACTAATGCTGATGAATTGACAAACTTAGAAGCAGTTGTAAAAGCAATCCATCCAACGATCATGATCGGTACTTCTACCCAACCTGGAGCATTCACTGAAGAAATCGTGAAAGAAATGGCGGCTCATACCCCACGTCCAATCATCATGCCTTTGTCTAATCCAACAAAATTGGCAGAAGCAAAAGCAAAAGATTTGATTGAATGGACGGACGGAAAAGCTTTAGTTGGAACAGGTATCCCTGCTGCTGATGTGGAATATAACGGTGTAACTTACCAAATCGGTCAAGCAAATAATGCGTTGATGTACCCAGGTTTAGGGCTTGGTTTGATTGCTTCAACAGCTACACGAGTAAATGCTGAAATCATTTCTCAAGCTAGTCGAGCATTAGGCGGAATCATTGATGTAACAAAACCAGGAGCAGCTATCTTGCCTCCAGTAGCAAAAATCACTGAATTCTCTCAAACGATTGCTGAAACTGTCGCAAAATCAGTTGTTGCACAAAAATTGAATCGTGAAGAAATCACGGATATCAAAGAAGCTGTTGAATCTGCTAAATGGGTTCCTGAATATAAATCTTTAGAAGATTAAGATTGTTATAGTAAAAGAACATACAGAAACTTTGTATGACGTCTAAAAAGAAAAAAGCGACTGCGGCAAAACAGCAGCCAGCCAACTACTGCTCTTTTGCCGCTTCTCTTTGGCTTTTTTCATACGATACAGAATAAGAAAGGATCTGTAAAAATGGCACAAAAAACAACAACTGCAACTGCAGTTGAGGAAAAGAAAAAAGAAGGGTTTTGGTCAACAAAAATTACCGGCGTAAGTTTGCCCCTTTATTTGATCATGGTCCTTGTCCTGATCATTGCAATGGCTTTAGGAAAATTACCGACGAATATGATTGGCCCAATCGCTGTTTTGGTCATTTTCGGTAATTTATTTCATTTTATCGGAACAAAAATCCCTATCGTCAAAAGTTATTTAGGTGGTGGCTCCGTTTTTGCGATCTTTGCCTCTGCCGCGATTGCTACATTTGGGATCTTACCTGAGTATGTAGTAAAATCCACAGAAAACTTTGTCAGCAATATGGGCTTTTTAGACTTTTATATTGCTGCCTTGATTACTGGTAGCATCCTTGGTATGAACCGTAATCTATTGATGAAAGCTTCTGTTCGTTTTATTCCCGTTGCACTTATTTCAATGGTCGTCTCCTTTTTTGCCGTAGGACTCGTAGGTATGCTTATCGGAAATGGTTTTGCAAATTCCGTTTTATATATCTCATTGCCCGCAATGGCTGGTGGTGTTGGAGCCGGAGCTGTACCTTTATCGACGATTTATGCAAATGTTTTAGGTACGGACGCTTCTTCTATCATTTCCCGCCTGATTCCTGCGACAGCAATGACAAATGTCCTAGCTATCATTGGTGCAGCGTTAGTTGCTCGTGCGGGACAATCAATGCCAAAATTCAACGGTAATGGTAAATTAATGGAAAAAGGCGACCTTGGCGATGGAAAACCTAGAAATGTAAAACCTTCCATTCCACAATTAGGTGTCGGTTTGATGGTATCATTGACTTTCTTCATCTTAGGACAAATCGGTAACTATTTTGTTCCTAAAGTCCATGCTTACGCATTCATGATCATTATCGTTGTTATCTGTAAAATCGCAAACCTATTACCAGAATATTACGAAGATGCAGCTATCATGTTCAACAACTTGATTGTCAAAAACTTGACAGCAGCTGTTCTTGCCGGTATCGGTATTGCGTTATTGAATCTGAATGTATTGGCTTCTGCTTTGACATGGCAATTTGTTGTCTTATGTTTGACAAGTGTTATCGCGATTTCAGTAGTTTCAGGATTTGTCGGTCGTTTGTTTGGTTTATATCCAATCGAATCAACTATTACTGCTGGCTTATGCAACAACTCGATGGGTGGTACAGGAAATGTAGCTGTCTTATCTGCAGCTAATCGGATGGAACTTATTGCTTTTGCTCAAATGGGCAATCGGCTTGGTGGTGCCATCGTTTTGATCATCTCAGGTTTCTTGATGCAATTACTTTCTTAGTCAAAAAAATACCTGATCATCAAGTAGCGGCTTGATGACCAGGTATTTTTTGATAAAAATTTACAGGATTTTCAAAAATCTTTTTTGCATTTTATCGGAATGATAACCGATGCGTTCATAAAATCGGTGTGCTTCTACTCTGTATTCTGCAGAATTAAGTCTTATCGCTGATATTCCTCGTCTTTTCGCTTCTTCTTCTACGCCAGTCATCAAGGCCTTTCCGATTCCTTTTTTTTCAGCATGTTTAGACACAGCAAGTGCCATAATATTGAACATCGGATCGCTGAAAATCGATTCATAGGACTCCGCTTGTACATAGCCAGCTGCTTTTTTAGAAGTAGGATCTTCATAAACCAAGAAAAAATTTTTTTCTGGCTCCTTCAACAGTTTCTTCATTTGTCTCACCGTAACGGTTAATGGTACATCATACCCTAATTGTTCCGCATTGATTTCTCGTAGTGCTTCTGCATCTCCTAAACGCATTTCCCGCAACATCCAAATCACCAGCCAATTTCTATTTTTTTAAATGAATTTTTTTATCATAGTATACTCCTTTTTTCATTTAAAAAAAGACTTTTCAGTGATTTTGACTTGCTTGAATCCAGATCCTTCTAATGTTTGCAAGATGACGAAAGCATTGTAAAGATTGATCAAAAGAACCACGATGACAATCGCTTGAAAAATAAAGGTCACTTTTTTTGGAGACAAAATCCTGCTAAATCTTGCTCCCCACAAACCTCCAATGATAGCAGCGGGGATAACATAAAACAACATAGATAAATCAAAGCGCATAAAGCTACTTGTTAAAGCAATCGTTACCAATTTTGCCAGTTGAGAAAAGAAAATCGTAGATAGAGAATATAGTGTTGCTTCTTTTATTGGCAATGCAAACATCAGCATCAACAAAGAAACATTGACTGGTCCACCACCAATACCTAAAAAACTAGCTAAAAAGCCCAGAACCACCCCACATATAAGGTACCAAGTCCATGACGTCAAATGAAATTTTGGCTGATGATGCTTGGTGTAGAAGAACGCAAAAACCAAGGTCAATATCGTCAAAAAAATTTGGATCAGTTGCACATGCTTCTCGTTTTCAAATAACTGTAAAAAAACTTCGAATACAATGTTGCCGACTACTCCTCCAACAACAGCTCCACTAGATACCCAACCGACAATCTGCCAATTCAGTGATTTCCCGCTTGATACTTGTCGCACAGTCGAAACAATGGACATCGTGAATACCGCAACTGTTGAGTAAAAAGAAATCCCTGCAACAGAATGGGCACCGATAAGATCAAGAATCGGTTTGATCAACACGCCTCCACCCATCCCGGAAATAGCGCCAACTGTGTTCGCCAGAAAGATCACCACAAAATAAATCAGACCAATCATCTTGTATTTCCTTTCTCTTGTTTATATCTTTTAGCGATTTTTACTCTTTTCTTTTGTTATACACTAAAAGAAACAAACGAGGCTTCAAAAGCTTTTCTACTTTTTAAGGAAAGGTAGTGCTAAACGAAAAAACCGGGCTCTACTTTTCAGAGAGTCCAGCTTTTCTTACACCTTATCGATTCTTTTGTTCTATTCTTCTTCTTCCGCCATGAATGTATTGAATACTTCTTCGATCATATCCCATTCTGCGTCTGTTTCGATTTGTTCTAACTCGCCTTCTGTTCCATCTTCGTTTTCGATGTATGCATAAGCTTGTAATTCTACATCTTCATCTTCTGAAACACCAGCTGGATATAAAAGAACATAGTTACGTCCAAATTCTTCTTGTCCGTCAACTGTTAGCAAGATTTCGTATAATGT
The DNA here is from genome assembly GCF_008000875.1 of Enterococcus sp. DA9. Lineage (NCBI taxonomy): Bacteria > Bacillati > Bacillota > Bacilli > Lactobacillales > Enterococcaceae > Enterococcus > Enterococcus sp. DA9. The sequence continues at coordinate 1,478,334 of NZ_CP042839.1, read as the reverse complement.
TTCATTTCCTTGGTCATCCACCAATGTGATGTGTTCGTGTCCTTCGTGTTCGTGGGAATGGTTATGTTCTGTCATAAGATTACCTCTTTTCTTTTTATTATTAAAATAATTGCTTACCTGAGCCGTCTAAATAATTTTGTAAAATCATCACAGCTGCTAATTTATCGATGACTTTTTTTCGTTTCGCTCTTGAAGTATTTGCCTGCTCTACTAGCATACGTTCTGCCTGAACAGTGGTTAGTCGTTCATCTTGATAATCAACCGGCAAGGAGAATAGTTCTTTGATCTTCTCTCCATATAACATGGAAGCTTCTGCCCTTGGTCCGATGGAATTGTTCATATTCTTAGGTAATCCAACTACAAAACGGTCTACTTCGTACTGCGCCACTAATTCCTTCAACCGATCAAAGCCAAACTCTTCTTCTGCTTCATTGATTCGAATGATTTCTACTCCTTGAGCTGTCCAGCCAAAGGGGTCGCTCACAGCAACGCCTACTGTCTTAGAACCGACATCCAAGCCCATTACTCTCATAAATTCACTCCATGATTTGAGAGGTAGTCTTTGACAATTACTTCCATGATTTCATCGCGTTCGTGACGGCGAATCAAATTTCGTGCATCACGATAACGAGGAATGTAGGCCGGGTCTCCAGAAAGCAAGTAGCCGACAATCTGATTAATTGGATTGTAGCCTTTTTCTTCCAAAGCCCGATAAACAATCGCTAATGTTTCGCTCACTTCTTTTTTGCGACTATCGTCAAAACCAAAACGTACGGTTTCATCTGTAAAACCCATGATTCTACACCTCTTTCCCGCAAGGTAATTCCAGCTTACCTTCTACACCCTTATTTTACTCGAAGAAAGGGAAAACTACAAACAAATATTCCAAACTTCTGAATAAATTAAGAAACACGATTTGTCTGATTTTTCCTTTTTTCTGTGGCTTTTTCAAAAGCCCTCTTTCCATAAAGTATACGCTATATTTCTTTGAAAGTATGTTTTTACACAATTTTTTCATAAAGTTCATAAAAAATTCGAATTGCTGCTACTAATTTTTCGTTTTCGTTGCTTGCCCTGTCTCATAATTGATGGTGTAGCCATCTTGGACATTGTAGATAAAGACATTGAATTCAATTTTTTTGTCTTCAATGCTTTCTGCTTCCAACTGCACACCTCTTGCTACCAGTTCATTTCCCTCGAAATGAGGAGTGACACGATAGCGTACATGATGATTTGTTTCCTTGATATATGCCGCAATATCATTTTCGTGGGCAAGCATGTACGGAGCATTCAACGAACGTGTCCCTGTCATTAAGTTTTTAATGTTATTATTTTGACCAGTCAACTGGAAACCAATCAAATGGCTGCGGTTGTATAACCATTGTCCGTCACTTAATTTCTTTTGTTTCCAACCTGTCGGATCAATATACAAAGGTTCTCTCTTTTCAGTAGGAAACAAGTCTTTTCCCAACATCGCATTGGCTTGTCCTACTCTGTTCAATTTGTCTATATTTGAATAGCTTTCCCATGTCCCTTTGGAAAGACTAAGATCCTCTTTTGTAAACTCCGGCTGATTCCCATTGATTTCTATTTCTTGATGTTTTCCATCATATTCTGGCACATCCGCTACTTGAGAAGCTTGCGGTGTGGAATCAAAAATGGTTGTAATTTGTTGGAAGATATCTGAATCTTTTTGTGTGGTGGAAATACCGAGTGCCCCTGCAATCACAGCAGCGACGATCCCCACGATCGCCTTGGTTGTTTTTTTGCTCATTTCTTTACTCCTTTACTAACAGCTCCCTAAATCTTAACATATGTTCCCCTATAAATAAATACTGGAAAGAAATAGAAACAGTAAAAAAATAAAACCAGTTTTTAGACGGCTTAAGAATACAAAAAAGAGACGGATTCATCGTCTCTACTCAATCACAAAACACTATTTACAAGGTATTTATTATCATTCAAAAAATTTTTCTTAATACTCAAAACTAAACGGCTTCTGTACGACCTCTTGGTAAACAGTGTTCAAAAGCTTGCATCTGCGGTAATAAGTCCAACCAAGTCAAAAACATAAGAAGCTTTTTTGCTTGACTATTCTTATTACTTGATGCAGGGCAGCTTTTTCACAGCCTCTTTTAAGCGGGTGACGGGAATCGAACCCGCGACATCAGCTTGGGAAGCTGGGATTTTACCACTAAACTACACCCGCGATACAAAAACAGTATACGCCTCTTTCACTCCTTCCTCAAGTTTTTTTATTCTTTACGCTTCCGATATGTTTTGTAGTAAAATAAAACTAATCAATCAATTATTGGAGAAGATGCTATGACGGGAAAAGAATTAGATCTGCTGCTAGACACTTGTCTACTCGCTGGGAAAATCATGATGGAAAGCAATGCAGAGATGTATCGGGTAGAAGATACGATGAGTCGAATTGCTTTAGCTTCTGGAAATTTCCGTTTGGTCAGCTATGTCACGCAGACTGGTCTCTTTATTGGTCTTGATCGTACCTCGACCATTCGAATGGAACAAATCACCAACCGTTCGATCAATTTAGAAAAAGTAGTAAAAGTGAATGATCTTTCACGTAAGTATGTTGCTTCAGAACTAACATTAGAAGAACTTTACAGTGAATTGCAGGCAATCGACCGAGACCGTTCGTTCTTTCCTGTCTGGTTGCAGATCGTTAGTGCGGCAGTTATCAGTGGAACGATCATGGTGTTATTCGGCGGAAAGATGACCGATTTGCCTGTGACTTTAATTATTGGTGGATGGGGATACGCAGTTTATCTGTATAGTTTGAAATTTTTTAGAATCAAATTTTTATCGGAATTTTTATCTTCTTTATTGATTGGCATAGCTGCTATCTACAGTGTTCGTTTTGGCTTAGGAAGCAATCAGGATTTAATTATTATCGGATGTGTGATGCCTTTGGTTCCTGGGGTTCAAATTACGAATGCTATCCGTGATTTGCTAGCTGGTCATTATGTGTCAGGGGTTTCTCGCGGAACAGAAGCGATGATGACTGCTACGATGATTGGTTTTGCGATTGCTTTTATTTTCCAGCTTTTTTATTAAGAAAGGAGCACGAGTATGGGCACGATATTTATTCAATTTTCTTTTAGTTTTTTAGCGACTGCGGCATTTGCCATTGTTACAAATGTCCCTAGGCGTTCATTGATTTGTTGTGGTCTTTCTGGTGCTTTCGGCTGGATGATCTACTGGATCTGTGTTCAAATGGGCGGATCTGCTGCTTTCGGTTCATTGCTTGGCTCTTTAGGAGTTGCATTCATCAGTGATCTTTTCTCTAAGCGTTTGAGAATGCCTGTAACGATTTTCAATATTCCTGGGATGGTTCCTTTAGTTCCGGGTGGTTTGGCTTATCAAGCGGTTCGGAATCTCGTTACTGAATCCTATCAAGAAGCAGCTCACTATGCGGTCCAAGCAATCATGATAGCTGGAGCAATTGCTTTAGGTCTCGTATTATCGGAAGTCTTTAACCATAACATCCGCAACTTCAAAGTAAAGCGTGATGCCATCATGTTGAAACGAAAAAAACGGCTTTTTAAATAAACGAAGTGTAAAAAAGAAAAGGTTGTGACAGAAGTGATTAGCTTCACGAAATAAGACAGGATTCACGAAAATGGTTTCTTAAATTTTTGTGAATCCTATCTTATTTTTCGAAGAAACTACTTCTGGAACACTGTTTAGTAGAAGGGGTGAGATCAGCATCTTGGTCCGAGTATTAGAGAAACAAAATGGAAGAAGGAACTTGCATGATTAACTTAAGTCTGTTTACTAAAAAGTGAGATATGATCCTTTATTTTTAATTTTTTAAAATGATTCATTCCTTATCTTTTCTTGAATAAATTTCTTTAGTTTATCAATACTTCTCTTACCCATCTCTAGTTGTTCTCCATTCGTAAACGTTACTACTTCATTTACTCGGCTAATAGATGCAATGTTTTCAGTATTAATGATGTAGGCTTTTAAATCTTTACATAAATACTCATATTCCAGTGTTTTTTTATATTTTTTTATTGTGCCGTTTATGAGTGTCTCTTCGTCTTTCAATACCAAGCCTATCTTATTTTTATAGCCTGGCATGCTCATTAGATAAAGAATCTCATCGTAATGGATATAATGATCGCTATTGCCATAACGAACAGACGTCCACTTTTTTTTGTTCGCTTGTTGAACAGGCTCGTTCTCTTTTTCTTTCAATAAGTAACTTTGGATGTTTTTTTATTTTTTTCATAAGTGAATTCTTTTATCAAATACCCGCTAGGCGTAATATTTCGGTTAATAACAGCTATTGCTTTATTCGGATGAGAGGTCAAATAAACAATTTTACACTTCGCGTTCTTTTCTCTAAGCATTTCTCCTAGTTCAATCCCGCTGTGATAAGCGTTCAAATCGATATCAAGAAAAAAAATATCCGATGAACGAATGTCATTGTTTTTGACAAATTCAACAAACTGCATGACGTTCAATCCCTTGATTATCTCGAAATTCCAAGGAATCAGTAAATTTCTGGATTCTTCCAAAATATCTTCTATCATTTTTTCAAAAACCAAACTGTCATCCAAAATAAATATACGTGTTATCATACAAATTACCTCCACTCGATATTTTACTATCAAAATCATTTCATACAACTTTTCAACATACATGTTAGGAATAAATTGTAATTCTCTTCACAATCTTTTCCAACACCTTTGAAACCGCTATTAACTACATTCAGCATGCAACTTCTAAAATAAATATCATTTTACAAAACATATCAAATAGCCAAATATCTCATACAAAAAAAGCCAGACAACCGACGTACTTACACGTCAACTGTCTGAGCTATGTTCATTTATTTTTTTCTTTTAAAAAGAACGATACACATACTGATTTTTCGGAGCAGCGACTTTCTCTGCGTTTGTCACAACTACAGATGGAATTTCACGCTTGAATGGTTGATAATAGTCCGATTGGATGGTTCCTTCTATTTTATACCACTCATCATTTTTAACCGTTACTCCTTCAGGCATATGTGTTAACAAGCCAAAGACTCCTGAATCTGCCACACAATGGATAATACCGAAGCGGAACAAGAAGACATCTGCATTGCTATCGTTCGGTGTTTGGTAAACAAATCCTTCATAGCTGATTTTTTTGCCAATGAATTCGCTAGGGTAATTATAGATCAGCTCCATGACTTCTAAATAATTTTCATCTGTGATCTCGATAGTCTGCTTATCCCCATACTTCTCTTTCAGTTCATTCATTTGGTCTAAGTAGTCTGATTTGTTGAAATAAATACTTGTATCTGGCTTTAGGTATTGCGTCTGCATCTCCGGGTCCCCTACTGATTCTTTGCTTACCGGAAAATTAAATCCTTTGGCTTCTACGATCGTAGTATCCAGACTAACTGTTGGAAACAATGTACCAACGATCACTGGCAAAGCTAGCAGTACATAAGCGATCCCACGTTGATAAGGTTTCGATAACCCATGGTCGTGATCATGATCATGCTTGTGCGTCTCTTCCTCTGCTTTTCCGTTTTTGACCCACAAATACAGCTGAACTAAAGCCAAAAGAGCGGATAAAATCATCGAAAGAATAGCTAAATAACGATAGTGGACATTGATATATTGATCAAGTTTGCCAGAGACTTGCAAATACATCATCAATTCGAAATAGCCAGATAAAATCAAAAACCGCAGCATATTTTTCCTCCTAAATAAATAATGTGAATCCAACAACGCTAAGGGCAATCAGTCCGATCAGCGATAGAATAAAACGTCCTGTAAAATATCGTTTCATCATCAATAGATTTTTGATATCGACCATTGGACCAAAGACCAAAAAGGCAGCTACAGGTGCTGTGCCGAACAGACTTAACAATGAAGACCCGATAAACGCATCTGCTTCTGAACAAAGAGACATCGTAAAAGCTAATAACAGCATGATAATGATGGCTAAAATCTTTGTTGAGCCGAGCGTTAGCATCATTCTAGTTGGTAAATAAGTCTGCATCGCAGCTGCGATTAACCCACCAATAATCAAATAACGACCTGTATCAAAAAATTCATCGATTGAATGTGTCAACACATGCCCCGTTTGATGGAACAGCCGATTTTTTGGCTCATTCTTATCACTGTGTTCTTCTTCATGGGCATGATGATGGTGATCTTCGGCTACTTTAGAGGAGATTTTTTCTTTCAATACAGCGTCTTTTTGAAAATAGGCAAGCCAGACACCAATCACAAGTGCAACAAAAAAGCTGCCTATCACTCGCCAGCTTGCCATCTGCCAAGAATTGCCAAATGCGATAAACGTGGAAAAAATCACGATGGGATTAATGATTGGCGCTGTCAGCATAAAAGCAAATGCTGTGTGAACCGGCACGCCTTTTTTTACAAACTGATGAACGATAGGTACGATGCCGCATTCACATGAAGGAAAGAAAAATCCTAAGATCGAACCAGTAAAAATAGAGAATATACGATTTTCAGGAAGCCATCGCTTCACACGTTCTGGGGTCAAAAATACTTGTAAGGCGCCTGAGATAAGACAACCTAATAGTACAAAGGGCAATGCTTCGATAACGATCGATAAGAAAATCGTACTCATCTGCAAAACCGAATTGGGAATAAAAGAAAACATGAGTTTCCTCCTTTTCATTTCTAGTTCATTCGCTTTGCAAATATACGCTTTTATTCAAAAAAAAACAAGTTGCTCTGTCAATTTTTACACAACTCTTATTTTTTATCGAAGCACTTCAATTGACTTTTTCTATTATTCCCATTAAATTAAGGTCTCGTACATATCACTTCTATCACAAAAGGGAGAATGAAAATGAAACAAACCACTAATTTGTCTGAAGTTCAAGACATACTGCAACAATCATCCGTTGCCATCGTTTATCTTTCGATGCCTAATTGCAGTGTTTGTCACGCTGTTCGTCCACGATTGGAGGAGCTGCTCACCCATTATGATATTCCGGCACTTCATTTGGATGCATTCGAAACGCCAGAAGTAGCTAGCAGATTTGAAGTATTGACTGCGCCAGTTGTTCTGGTTTTTCATCATGGAAAAGAGATCTCTCGGCAAGCGCGGTTCATCGACTTTAAAAAAATCCGGCATTTACTAGATGAACTGACAGCAGAAGATGATTCTCTTTCTTATGAAGAACTCTTTCGAACAGAATAAACATTATCCAAACAGAAAAAAGCGATTGAACAAGTGAAAGTTTTGCCTTCATTTGTTCAATCGCTTTTTATTTTTATTCTGCTGTATTTTCGGAATGCGCATTTGCGTCAGAATGCAAGAAATAGATCAAGGTTTGCAATTCATTCGTCAAATCAACATTTTGGATCAATACATCTGACGGAGCATTCAATCGAGCAGCGGTAAAGTTCAAGATTCCTTTGATTCCTGCTTCCGTTAACTGATTGACTACTTCTTGTGCTCTTTCAGCGGGAATCGTTAAAATCGCTACTTCGATTTGCTGGATCTTGATTTGTTCCGACATATCTTCCATTGGATAAACGGGGATACCGTCTACGATGCGTCCAACGATTTCTTCATTCACATCAAAAGCACAACTGATACGTATGCTATTACTTTGATGGAATTTATATTTTAGTAAAGCACTTCCCAAGTTCCCTACACCAATCAGCGCAACATTTGTCAATTGATCTTCATTTAATGTCTTCGCAAAAAAGTGCATAAGATCTTCTACATCATACCCATACCCACGTTTTCCTAATTCGCCAAAATAAGAAAAATCTCGACGGATCGTTGCACTATCTACTTGAACGGCTTCACTTAATTCAGTTGAAGACACTTTTTTCTTTCCAGCATTATTTAAAATCCTTAAATAACGATAATACAAAGGCAGTCTTTTAGCTGTCGCCTTTGGAATAATATGATCTTTCACGAAATGACCTCCACGTATTGTCTAATTACATCTTTGATTTCTCCATCATAGCAGTATTTATAGGAAAAAATCAATTTCATTGCTCAGATATTGTGAAATTTTATTCTTTATTCATTTATTTATCATTTCTGCAAATCTCGCAGTATGATGGAATTTATGGTAGACTACTAATTGAAAAATAGTTTTTTATTTGAGGAGAATTCACAAAGTAGAAAAGAGGATTCCATGATATTATTACAAGCCAATCAGATTGCTCGCCATTTTGGTGCAGAAGTCTTATTTGAAAACATACATTTAGAAATCAGTACAGGCGCTCGTGTCGCTTTAGTTGGCAGAAATGGCGCTGGAAAATCGACTTTATTGAAGATCATTGCTGGAATTGAAGCACCAGATGATGGAAAGATTGCTAAAAATAAAACAGCGACTCTCGGATACCTCGCTCAGGACACAGGACTTGATTCCAATGAAACAGTGTGGAACGAGATGCTGAAAGCTTTTGAACAAGTTAGACAAATGGAACAGCGGATGCGTGAACTAGAGATTTTCATTAGCGAAGGTACGCCAGATACACCCGCTTATACTTCTTATTTAAAAGAATATGATCGGCTGCAACACGATTTTTCGGATCGAAACGGCTATGGTTATGAAAATGAAATTCGTTCCGTATTGCATGGTTTTAAATTCGATTCTTCCTTTTATGACCAGAAAATCGATACTTTATCAGGTGGACAGCGTACACGTTTAGCTTTAGCTCGCATGCTTTTGCAACACCCTGACATTTTGATTCTAGACGAACCCACGAACCATTTAGATATCGAGACGCTTTCCTGGCTTGAAAATTATCTGCAAAGCTATACCGGTGCATTACTGATTGTTTCACATGACCGTTATTTCTTAGACAAAGTAGTCAATGAAGTTTATGAACTAAGCAGAAGAAAAATGCGCCATTACAAAGGCAACTACTCGAAGTATCTAGACTTGAAAGCAGAACAGCTGACAAGTGAATGGAAGGCTTATGAAAAGCAGCAGACAGAGATCCACAAATTAGAAGACTTCGTTGCTCGGAATCTTGTTCGTGCCTCTACCACTAAACGGGCGCAAAGTCGCAGAAAGACATTAGAAAAAATGGAACGTCTGGATCGTCCTCAAGGGGATGAGAAACAAGCAAACTTTCTTTTCAGTATAGAAAAACCTTCTGGAAATGTTGTCTTGCAAATCGAAGATGCCGCTATCGGATATGATGATGTCACCTTATCTGAACCAATCAATTTGGATATCCGCCGACAAGAAGCGATTGCTCTAGTAGGTCCGAATGGTATCGGAAAATCGACGTTGCTGAAATCGATCATCCACCAGATCCCTTTTATCCGTGGCAAAGAAACGCTAGGGACAAATGTCACCATCGGCTATTATGATCAAGGGCAAGCTGATCTGCATACAAACAAGACGATTCTAGCAGAATTGTGGGATGAGCATCCTACCACTCCTGAAAAAGACATTCGAAGTGCTTTAGGTGCTTTCTTATTTTCTGGCGAAGATGTAGAAAAACCAATCCCTCTGTTAAGCGGCGGTGAAAAAGCACGGGTTGCTTTAGCCAAGCTAGCGATGAACAAAGAAAATTTTTTGATCTTGGACGAACCAACAAACCATTTAGATATTGACAACAAAGAAGTATTAGAAAATGCATTGATCGATTACGATGGCACACTGCTTTTTGTTTCCCATGACCGATATTTCATCAATCGGATCGCGACAAAAGTCGTCGAACTCTCTGAAAATGGCAGTAAAGTCTATCTTGGAGACTATGATTATTATTTAGAGAAAAAACAAGAAGAAGAAGAAATCGCCGAATTATTGGCACAAGATGAGCCAGAATCCGCTCCTGCTCCTACGAATAAATCCGATTATTACCAGAGCAAAGAACAGCAAAAGCTTATCCGTAGCCTTCAACGAAAAATCACTCAGGTTGAAGAAGAAATGACGCGGATCGATGAATGGATCGATCGGTTGGAACAAGAAATGGTCGCACCAGAAAATCTGGAAGATCACGTAAAACTCAATGAGCTGAACCAAGCTTTAGAATCAGCTAGACAAGATCAAGAAACAAAATTGTCGGAATGGGAAGAACTAAGCTTGGAATTAGAAGAATACGAGAATTAAAAGCCAATGGAAAGAGGTTGTGACAGCCCTGTTGTCATAGCCTCTTTCTTTTTTATGCAGAAACATAGCGAAACCGTTCTCTTTTTTCTTACTATTTTTCTCTACTGACAAAATAAACAATAATTTTCCGGCACAATTATTTGCTGTTTTTTGCCATAACATAGTACGATCAACATAGAAAAGGAGATGTTTTTATGAAAGTTGTTGTCATTGACGGTGTAGCTGGCGGTCCTTCATTTGCCACTCGTTTCCGTCGATTGAATGAAGCACATGAAATCATTATCTATGAACGCGGAGAGAATATTTCTTACGCAAGTTGTGCTTTGCCTTATTATTTAGGTGGTGTGATCACGGACCGTGACTCGCTGATCGAACGTACACCAGAAATATTGAAAACAAAAAACAACATCGATGTCTTTACTAAACACGAAGTAACAGCAATCGATCCTTCTACTAAGCAATTAACAGTTAAAGACCTATCCACAAATGAAGAAATAAAAACAGATTACGATAAGTTGATCATCTCTTCTGGTGCTAGACCAGATTATCCGGATATTCCCGGAGTTTTTGAAGCAGAAAACGGCTTTGTCCTCCGTAGTGTGACGGATGCGGATCGAATCAAATCGTTCCTTGAAGAAAAAAATCCACAACATGTCGTCATTCTTGGTGCAGGTGTTATGGGTCTGGAATTAGCTGAGAATTTCAAGCATCGCGGCTTAGACGTGACTTTAATCGATCAATTGCCACAAGTCGCTTTCCCTTATGATCCAGAAATTGCTGATTTAGTTTATGACAAATTGCTGAAAGAAGGATTAGCCGTTCATTTAGAAACAAGAGTTACTGAGATCCGTGATAAAGGTCGAGAAATAGTATTATCAGATGGCTCCGTCCTTTCTGCTGATATGCTAATCTTTGCTGTTGGTGTTTCTCCGAATAATGAAGTGGTGAAAGCAGCCGGCATACAATTATCAGATACAGGCCAGATCATTGTTGATGACCAGTTACAAACTAATCTGCCGGACATCTATGCGATTGGCGATATTATCGAAACGACTAGTGTAGTGACTGGTCAGCCGATCCAAAGTATGCTTTCCAGTGCGGCCAATCGTCAAGGACATATGTTGGCAGATATTTTAAATGGTACGCCTATGCGCTATCGCGGATATATTGGTGCAGGTGTCGCAAAAATCTTTGATCATACAGCAAGTTATACGGGAATGACAGAACATGCATTAAAAGCATCAGGCATAACAAATTATAAAACTGTTTTTATCACTCCTTTTGACCATGCCTATTTCTATCCAGAAGCTACAAGATTAAATCTAAAGCTGATTTTTGATGCAGATAGCGGTCGTATTTTAGGTGGACAAGCATTTGGAGAAAAAGGTGTCGATAAACGGATGGGAGAACTTTCTATAGCGATCACCGGAAACTTGACAGTCTTTGATTTGCCTGATTTGGAGTTGCCTTACTCTCCACCGTATTCTACTACCCGTGACCCGTTGAATATAGCTGGTTATGTCGCAATCAATCAAATGACGAATATCGTAGAAACGATCAAAGCAAGTGATATACCCGAAAACGATTTGAAAGAAGCGTTCTTTTTAGATATACGTGAACCTAATAAAGCACCTTCTGGCAGTATCTCGGCAACAAAAAATATTCCAATGAATGAGTTACGAGATCGAATCAATGAAATCCCAAAAGATAAAAAAGTTTACATTACTTTCAGAAGAGGATTGAATACTTATACTTCTGCCCGAATCTTGGCAGGTTTGGGTATCAAAGCGATTTTGATTGAAGAATAAAAAAACGACCGCGGTGGGTAGCCGCGGTCTAGGAGTTATTTTTACTTGAGGAGTAAAAATGAAAAAGTATATAGGGTTGTTGGTTGGTATGTACATAGAATAGAAGATAAATGTGAAGAAATTGTGCATTATTTCTTCACATTTATTAGGTTATAGTTTAAGAAAGTTTAAACATTGCGCAATTTAATTATTTTAGCTGTTTCTTTTCATAAAAAAACATGTTGTGACTCTGAGACAAATCATAGTCCATAGTGATGTCTCTAGAGTAACTACGCCTAATATTACGAGGCATCATATTAATTCATCAGCACTAGTACCTAAACTAGCATCCCTTTCGAATATTTTTTCTTATATAATAAAGTTTGCTTTCACTCCTCTAATCTCACCAAATCGACTGGCTTGCGTTGTGTGATACTAGGAACTGATTTGTTTAGAACGACTTTTCTATTGTAATCATATTTTTCGCCATCCTCGTTGTCTTCTGATCCTTCAATGAATGATCCCTAATGTGTGTATTAAGTAATTTAATTTTTTTGTTCCTATTTATTTAACAAATAAATAATATAAAAGGTAAATAAAAAAGAGTGGATTTCTCCACTCCATGAAAAGCCGACTTTTTGGGACGCTTTTTTTTGCCAAGCCTCACATTTTTATAGCCAAACTTCTTTTGCGACTTGCTGCAATAATTGGATTTTCTTCCATTGTTCTTCTTCTGTTAAATGGTTTCCTTCTTCTGTTGAAGCAAACCCACATTGAGGACTGATACTTAGATTTTCCAATGGTACAAATTGTTGTACTTCTTTTATTCGTTCTTTTATTTTCTCCGTATCTTCCAAATCTGGAAACTTAGAAGTAACTAATCCTAAAACAACTTTACTTTCTTTGTTACTCCAATGTCTTAAAGGAGTAAAATCTCCTGCTCGGTCAGAATCGTATTCCAAAAAGAAACCATCATAATTTGTTGAAAACAACTCTTCTGCAATGGGTTCATATCCACCGGAAAACAGCCAAGAAGAAGCGTGATTCCCGCGGCAGATATGTGTTGTGATCGTCAAATCTTCTGGTTTGTCTTCCAGTGCGTTATTGATAATCTCTCTACAAATATGGGCCATTTCTTTCGGATCAATTCCTTTTTGAAGAAGTGCTTCTCTTTTAGTTTGATCAGCTAGAAACGCCCAATTTGTATCATCGAATTGCAGGTAACGGCAACCTTTTTCATAAAAAGCATGAATCGCTGCTTTGTAAGTAGAGGACAAGTCCTCATAAAAATCAGATAGATCAGGATAAATCTCCTTGATTTTTGAAGAACCATCATTAGATAGGATCTCTTGTCGTAAAATCATCGTGGGACTAGGGATCGTTGCTTTTGCAACAAAAGTATCATCTGTTTCCACTACTTCTTTCAGAAAAGCAAAATCTTTTAAAAATGGGTGATTTGGATTGAAAGATAATTTATCTACTACCCGAATATTATAAGCTGGTGCTGCTTTTCCGTGGAATGTTTGATTATATCCAGTTTCTGGAACATAGCCTTCGATACCATTTAGTTCTTCTAAAAAATCAAGATGCCAAAATCCACGCCGAAATTCACCATCTGTAATTCCTTTGATGCCGACTGCTTTTTGGTCTTCCACTAATTTTTTTATTTCCTGGTCTTCGATTGCACGAAGTTCTTCTTTTGAAAGTAAGCCTTCTTGAACTTTTTTTCTTGCTTCTTTGATCGATTGCGGGCGTAAGAAACTTCCGACATGATCTACTGTAAATGGTCTATTTTTGCTCATTTCACTCACTCTTTTCTTTGTTTTTTGTAAAAAAAAATCCTTTTACTAGCAAATACTAGTAAAAGGACGATTATACTCGTGGTACCACCTTTTTTCAGAAAAAACATTCTTTCTCTCAGCCTGACAATAAAATCAGTGGTCTTGGTAACGAAAGACTGTTCGTTTTTGCCTACCTTTCGACAAAAAATCCTCTAAGGCCATTTTCGACAGTCAACTTCTAGCTTTTTACACCAACCAAAGCCTCTCTTGAACCATTTTCTGTCTACTTTCCTTCTCATCGGATACTATTAGAATAAAATTAGAATAGCATGTTTGAAAGAAAAGTCAATAGGGAATAAGAACAAACAAAAACTAATTTGTTATTCTTAGTAATTTGTTTGTGGAATACAATAAAGCTTTTCTAATATGATAATTATTCAGTCGTCCTTTCATCTTAGATCACTTCCTTAAAATGATCATACCCGTTTCAACCACATAAAAAAGGACTTAATTTTGAAAAATTTCCCATCAAAACTAAGTCCTTTTTATTATAGTTATGCAAATTTGCTTATTTTCTCGCTATTTCCGATACATCTTGAATTCTAAGAATAGGTCATTATAGATGCCTAGGTATTTCGATCCTAGATCTTCGTAGACTTCAAGATGGGAGATCGTGTCATCAGATGGATAGAATTGTTCGTCCGACGAAATGTCTTTTGGCAATAACGCTTTTGCTTTTTCATTTGGTGTAGAATAACCAATATACTCTGCATTTTGTGCCGCATTTTCCGGTTCTAGCATAAAGTTGATGAAATCATAGGCACCTTCTTTATTTTTCACGGTTTTTGGCATAACGATATTATCAAACCAAAGATTGGAACCTTCTGGTGGGATCACATAATGTAAATGTTCATTTTCCCACATCATATCGGCAGCTTCGCCAGAAAATGTCACTGCCACGGAGGCTTCTTCATTGATCATATACATTTTGATCTCATCTGCCACGATTGCTTTGACATTTGGCGTTAAATGATTCAATTTATTTGCTGCTTCTGTCAGCTGTGCCATATTCTTACTATTCAAAGAATAGCCTAAACTATTCAAAGAAAGCCCCATAACTTCTCGTGCACCGTCAATCAGCATCAAACTGTCTTTTAATTCCGGCTTCCACAAATCATCCCAATGCTTAATTTGATCTGCATCAAAGAATTTATCGTTATATACGATCCCTAAAGTTCCCCAAAAATATGGAATCGAATACTGATTATCTGGATCAAAATCCAAGTCTAAAAATCGTGGATCAATATTATTTAATCCTTTGATCTTCGAATGATCTAATGGAAGTACTAGTTTTTCTTTGATCATTTTTTGGATCATATATTCACTTGGTATAGCGATGTCGTAGTTTGTCCCACCTTGCTGGATTTTTGTGAACATCGCTTCATTAGAATCAAATGTTTCATAATTCACTTTGTATCCATATTCTTTTTCAAATTTCGTGATCAAACTAGGATCGATATAATCTCCCCAGTTATAGATGGTAAGTACCTTTGCTCCACTCATGCCACTTGTTTTTTCAAGTTGACGAACACCAAGCAGCAGCACCGCAATAATGATGAGAATACCTAAAAACAGAGATTGTAATTTTTTCATCGCAGCCGTGCCACCCCCTCGCGTACTCTTCTGTTTTTCTTCAGCCGTTTTGGACGGTTTTCTTTACTAATGAAGTAGTATCCAATGACCAATATCATGGAGAACAAGAAAACTAACGCACTTAGCGCATTGATTTCTAAACTGATTCCTTGTCTTGCACGAGAATAAATCTCTACTGAGAGCGTCGTAAAGCCATTTCCTGTGACGAAAAACGTAACCGCAAAATCATCAAGAGAATAGGTAAATGCCATAAAATATCCAGCTATGATTCCTGGAGAAAGATAAGGCAAAATGATATTTTTGACTACTTGGAAATTATTAGCACCAAGGTCTCTAGCCGCATCGACCATTGAATCGTTCATTTCCTGCAATTTTGGCAAGACCATCAAGACGACGATTGGAATGCTGAAAGCAATATGGGAAAGCAATACACTCTGAAAACCTAATCCGAATCCTAGTAGTGTAAAGAAAATCAAGAAACTAGCACCGATAATAACATCAGGAGAGACTAATAAGATGTTATTCATGCTCAACAACGCTGTCCGTGCACGTCGTTTTTTCGTATAATAGATCCCCATAGCCCCAAATGTCCCGATGATCGTGGCGATCAATGCAGATAAGAAAGCCAGCATGAACGTATTCAATACGATAATGATCAAACGTGTATCTTCAAAAACAGCTTCATAATTTTCCCAAGTAAATCCTGTAAAGCTGTTCATCGTTCCTCCTTCATTGAAGGAATAAAAAATCAGATAGAAGATCGGTGCATATAAGAATAAAAAAACGATCCCTAAATAAAGATACGACCATTTAAATTTTTTCATTTATGAGCGACCTCCTTTTTTCTTCTCGCCTGTCAGGAGCATCACGATAAACATAGCAATGATTAAAATCACACCGATTGTAGAACCCATCCCCCAGTTTTGTGTAACCAAGAAATGCTGTTCGATAGCCGTTCCTAAAGTGATCACCCGATTTCCGCCAATCAGACGAGTCAGCATGAATAAAGAAAGAGAAGGAATAAATACTGCTTGAACACCACTTTTCACACCATTTAATGATAACGGAAAAATCACTCGTCGGAAGGTCTCAAAGCTATTCGCGCCTAAATCTCTGCTAGCACTGATCAAAGAAGGATTCATCTCTTCCAATGCATTGAAAATTGGCATAATCATGAATGGAATCTCGATATACGTTGCCACGAACAGAAAACTGAAGTCTGTGAATAATATCTGTTTCGGCCCGATCCCGATAAAATCAAAGAAATGATTCACGCTGCCGTGCACACTGAAAATCCCAATAAATGCGTAAGCTTTAAGCAGCAGATTCACCCATGTAGGCAAAATAATCAGCATCAGCCATAATTGCTTGTGCTTCAGTTTTGTTAAAAAATAAGCAGTCGGGTAACTGATGATCAGCGTGAAAAACGTGATCAAAAATGCATACCATACAGAATTGATCGTCATAGAAAGCGATGTCCCCGACGTAAAATAAGATAGATAATTATTCAGCGTGAATTGCCCATTCATATCAAAAAAAGATTGATAAATGATCATTAATACAGGCGCGATCACGAATAAACCGAGCCACAAAATATAAGGGACGGAATAGATCCTGCGCATTGTTTTCATTCTTGTCCCCCCTATTCTTCGTAGCTGTCAAGACGTGCATCGAATTCTTCTTCAGACTCGTTGAAACGCATGACATGGATATCTTCTGGCTCAAAGGCCAATCCTACTTTGCTTCCTTCTTTAGCTTTTTTCGTTGAATGGACCATCCATTCATTTTGCTGTTCATCATAACAGATGATTTCATAATGGACACCACGAAACAGCTGAGTATCGACCGTTACGACTAGTTTTCCTTTATCTGGTGTCGTGATCGTCAAATCCTCTGGGCGTAAAACAACTTCAACTGGTTCATTTAGACGCATCCCGCCATCGACACATTCAAATTGCTTACCAACAAACTCAACTAGATTATCTTCGATCATTACACCGTCCACGATATTGCTCTCCCCAACAAAATCAGCAACGAAATGATTGATTGGCTCATCATAAATATCTACGGGTGTACCACTTTGGACGATTTTCCCTTTATTCATGACAAAAATCTCATCACTCATTGCCAACGCTTCTTCTTGGTCATGAGTAACAAAAATAAACGTGATTCCTAATCGTTGTTGCAGATCCCGCAGTTCATACTGCATATCTGTACGTAGTTTCAAATCAAGCGCCGATAACGGTTCATCTAGTAGCAATACTTTCGGTTCATTTACAATTGCTCGTGCAATCGCTACACGCTGTCTTTGACCACCAGACATTTCACTGATCTCCCGTTTTTCGTATCCAGGAAGCTGGACCATACGCAAAGCATCTTTTACCTTCTTTTCGATATCTGATTTGGACATTTTCTTGATCTTCAATCCAAAAGCAACGTTATCAAAAACATTCATATGAGGAAAAAGTGCATAATCTTGGAAGACTGTATTTACTTGTCGCTTATTAGCTGGCAAATCATTCAACCGTTTCCCTTCAAAATAGATGTCCCCTTCTGTAGCTTCGGTGAATCCAGCTATAATACGTAGGATCGTTGTTTTGCCACAGCCGGAAGGACCAAGCAGTGTATAAAATTTTCCTTGTTCGATCTCAAAACTTACTTTTTTTAATACTGTTTCATCATCATAGCGTTTCCCTACTTGATCAAATGAAATGATTGGTTTCCCCACGTTTTTACCCCCTATATTACAAATATGATTGCGTTGCAACAATCAATACTTTTGTTCGTTTTTTGAGATGATTCCTTAATTGATGTTGTTTTGTCGCTTGATAATAGATCGACTGTCCTGCTTTTGCCACATAGACCGTCTCTCCTAAGCTTAACTCTAATTCCCCTTCTAATACAAAAATAAACGTTTCAGATAATGAAGGTTCAAACGTCTTATATTCTCCTGCACCTTCAAAAGTCAGCAAGACAGGCTCCATTTCTTTTTCATTCGAATCAGCCACGAGCCATTCCAATTCATACCCGTTTTCTTCATCGAAATAAACCGTATGATCTTCTTTTGAATAAACAACTTGCAGATTCGCTGCTTCTTGATGAAAAAATTCTTCTGGAGTCACACCTAAGACTTCAAGAATAGAAAAGAATGTTTCCATTGATGGTGAACTTAAATCTCGTTCCAACTGGGAAATATACCCTTTTGACAAATCTGTGCGTTCGCCTAGTTCTTCTTGTGTCAAATTCTTTTGGATGCGCAAATTTCTTAACTTCTCACCAATTTCCATAATTTCCTCCGAATCGAAGTTTTCTAATAGTAAACTTCCTGTTTACTACCACTCGTATTAGTATACGAAATTTATTGAAAAAGGCAACCCTTTGTAAAATTTTTTTTGCTGAATATTTCTTTATCTTTTGGAATAAATTCTAGTTGTTTGATTCTTTATTTTTCACCTAATTTTTGTCTAAATTTACGGAAGAACAAGAATAAAAGAGTAGGCTTTATGGTATGATAAAAGAAAATTTTAAAAGGAGTGTCTCACGAATGAACGCTTTTCGATCTTTTCAGGTAATAAAGGAACCTGTTTTCCATACAGCAATCAGTGATCTGACATTTACTGAGTTGGCTGAAAATGAAGTCTTGGTAAAAATTGCCTATTCTGATGTCAATTACAAAGATGCATTGGCAATGAGCGAGTCTGGTCAGGTGATACGAACATATCCGATGACTCCAGGGATTGATTTATCCGGAATTGTCGTCCAAAGTAACAATCCACGTTTTTCAAAAGAAGATCTTGTACTTGCTACTGGTTTTGGGCTTGGTGTCACCTATCCAGGCGGTTACAGCCAATACCAAAAAGTACCAGGAGACTGGTTAGTCCCTCTACCGAAAAATATGACACTGCGTCAAGCGATGATTTTTGGTACAGCAGGGTTTACTGCTATGTTGTGTGTGAACGCTTTAATCCGTCAAGGTATGACCTCCGATAAAAAAGTTGTCGTTACTGGTGCTTCTGGCGGTGTAGGCAGTACAGCGATAGCCCTGTTACATAAACTAGGATTCCAGTCAATCATTGCCTTTTCCAGAAAAGAAGAGTCTGTCACATGGCTAAAAAGTCTAGGTGCTTCTCAAGTCGTACGACCTGATGAATTTCTGCCAGAGACAACAAAAGCTTTAGGAAAACAGCAAATCGACTATGTCATCGACACAGTAGGTGGCGAGCAGCTAAGTAGTCTTCTTCCATTGATCTCTTATAACGGTGCAGTAGCTTTATGTGGCAATGCTGGGGGAATCAAACTAAACGCGACTGTCTTGCCTTTTATTCTGCGAAACATCCAGTTGATTGGAATTGATTCTGTCAATGTACCAATAGATCAACGTCTTTTTTTATGGCAACAGATGGCGGATTTGCAGATTGCAGATGAACTGGTCGTCCAAGAGATTACTCTGGATCAATTGCCTGAAACAGCATCTAAACTACTTGCTGGAACACACCAAGGAAGAACACTAGTAAATGTAGGTGACCATAAATGAAGATTCTAATCACAGCTGGAGGAACGACTGAAAAAATCGATCAAGTACGTGCTATTACAAATCATTCGACAGGACGATTAGGGCAAGCATTAGCTGATTATTTAGCTGCCAATCCGGATACCACAATCGATTACGTGACTACGAAACAAGCACTGAAACCGAAAAGACACTCCAATATAACGATTTATACGATCGAATCTGCACTGGACTTATTTTTACAATTAGAAGCACTAACGAAAAAAGAACACTACGATGCGATTATCCACAGTATGGCAGTCAGTGATTTTACTCCTGCTTTTAGTTTTTCAGAAGAACAGCTGGCAAAAAACCTACCCACTTCTTCAACGCAAGAAGAACTGGACAATTGGTTTGAGGAAAATGAACAGACAGATACCACTGTTTCAAAGATCTCTTCTGACACCGAGCATCTTGTGCTCGTTTTGAAGAAAACACCAAAAATAATTTCTTATCTACGTGAATGGCAGCCAAAAGCAAAAATCATTGGTTTCAAACTATTAGTAGATGTACCAAAGAAATCTCTTCTGGCAGTCGCAAAAAATAGTCTGATAAATAACAAAACTGATTTTATTTTCGCAAATGATTTGACGGAAATCCATAGCGAGACACACCACGGCTATCTCTTATCTAAAGATGGAACAGTGGAAGAAGCTCAAAGTAAATCTGAGATTGCTGCATTGATTACTGAGAAAATTAGACTGGAGGAATCAAAATGAAAAAGATCTTACTAGGCGTTACTGGAAGTATTTCTGCTTACAAAAGCGCTGATCTTACAAGTCAATTCGTCAAATTAGGTGCCCAGGTAGATGTGATTATGTCTAAAAGCAGCACACATTTTATCACGCCATTAACCTTGCAATCTCTGTCGAAGCGCGCAGTCCATACAGACGTCATGCAAGAATCAAATCCGCAGGTAATCAATCATATCGAACTAGCAAAACAAGCTGACTTGTTTCTCATCGCGCCTGCTACAGCAAACATTATCGGCAAGCTAGCAAATGGCATTGCAGACGATCTTCTTTCAACAGTCGCAATGGCGCTTCCAGTGGGAACACCAAAATTGATTGCCCCTGCCATGAACACGAATATGTATCAAAACCCGATCACTCAGCGTAATCTGGAAACATTGAGATCTGTCGGCTATCAGGAAATTGAACCAAGAGAATCTCTTTTAGCTTGTGGAGATTTTGGAAAAGGTGCCTTAGCTTATATTCAGACGATCATCGAACAGGTCATGCTGACTCTTAATGAAAGAAATGCTTAGAAAAAAGGAGTACTTATGAAAAATACAAAAAACTTTACATTAACTGCGATGTTTTTAGCTATTTTGATTTTATTAGCTGTTACGCCTTTAGGTTTTATCCCTATCGGTCCAATCAATGCAACAACCATGCATATTCCTGTAATCATTGCTTCGATCGTTTTAGGACCAAGACTAGGTGCTTTTCTTGGCGGTATATTTGGACTGATCAGCATGATCCGTAGCACAGTTATCCAAACACCTTTGTCTTTTGTCTTTTCTCCGTTTATCCCAGTCATCGGAACAGAACATGGAAGCTGGAAAGCCTTGCTGATCGCGTTTATTCCTCGTATCTTGATTGGGGTGGTTCCTTATTTCGTTTATAAAGGTCTGCGCAAACTAATGAAACAAAAAGCAGATTCCGTTTCTTTATTCTTAGCTGGACTTTCCGGTTCATTGACCAATACGATTTTAGTGATGAATATGATCTACTTTTTATTCCAGCAAGATTATGCCAAAGTCATCGGAACAAATTTAAATGCTGTTTATTCAGCTATTCTAGCGGTTATTTTTACAAGTGGTATACCTGAAGGAATCGTCGCAGGTCTTGCGACTGCAGCAGTATGCAATGTCTTGTTAAGATACTTCAAGTACCCTTCTCTTACTAACTGATAGTCATCGTAGCCGATCTCTGATTTTTTTCTCTTTTGGTGTTACTATTGAATGGAAAGATTTGACGTCGAAAGGATGATCCAAATGAAAATTTTTGTTGTAGGTGCAAACGGACAAATTGGCCGACACCTGATAAAAGATTTAGCTTCAAGTTCCCATGAAATTTTTGCAGGGGTGAGAGATGTCGCTTCCCAAACATTAGTAAAAAAAGAGAATGTTTCGTATGTCTCTTTTGATTTAACTTGGTCCGTGGAAAAAATGACCGAAGCATTCAAAGGCATCGATGTATTGATTTTTGCTGCCGGCTCTCAAGGAAAGAATCTTCTGCAAGTAGACTTGGATGGCGCAATCAAAACAGTGATCGCAGCTGAAAATGCGCATGTCTCTCGCTATCTGATGGTCAGTGCTGTTTATGCAGATGAACCAGCAAAATGGCCTGAGTCCATGACAGATTATTATATTACTAAACATTATGCAGATGAATGGCTGAAACGAACTAACTTAGATTTTGTCATTCTTCAACCAGTCACATTGACTAACGATGAAGAAGTTACTTCCATTCAATTAACTAAGCCTAATGAGAAGGCATCAAAAAAGATCACTCGCTCTACAGTTGCTGCTGTACTTGCCGCTCTAGTGGAAGAAACGGATATTTCCCGTACTACTCTTGTACTTTCCAAAGGCAGCAAAGAATTGGATGCAGCATTCCAAGAATGGGCAAAGGAGGAATAGATCCATGCGTGCCATTTCAATCAAGCATCCTGGTTCTGTAGATGTATTAGAACAAATTGAAGTGCCTGTTCCTAAACCAAAAGAAGGCGAATTACTGATCAAAGTCCATACAGCAGCTGTCAATCGAACAGATATTATGAAAAGAGAATCAGTCTCTTTGAAACCTCCCTACCCTATTTTGGGAGTCGAAGTAGCTGGAGAGGTAGTTGAGAATAAAAGTGATATCTCCACTTTTATTCCTGGGACAAAAGTATACGGATTAGTCAATCTAGGTGGTTATGCCGAATATGCTGTGATGCCTGCCGATCGTGCAATCCTTCTCCCTGATACGCTAGACTATGTTTCTGCTGCTGGAATCTCAGAAGTTTTTTTGACTGCTTATCAAACACTTTACTGGCTTGGAAAATTACAAGAAGGCGAAACTGTCTTGATCCATGCAGGAGCAAGTGGTGTGGGAACAGCAGCGATCCAATTAGCTAGACAGCTTTCTCACGCGAAAATCATCGTTACTGCAGGATCAGAAGAAAAACTCGCCTTTTGTAAAGAACTTGGTGCAGATGAATTGATCAACTATAAAAAACAAGACTTTCAAGAAGAGGTACGAAAAATCACTGAAGGTCGGGGAGTCGATGTTATTTTGGATTTCATCGGCGCTTCTTACTGGGAAAAGAATTTAGCTTCTATAGCCGTTGATGGACGTTGGGTCTTGATTGGTATGCTAGGTGGGACCATCGTGCCTGAGATAGACCTTGGTGTATTGATTGGGAAACGTGTCCAACTGCTTGGTACATTATTGACACCTAGAAGTGATCAGTATAAAGCAGAGCTCGCACAAACTTTTATGCAAAAAGCTGGGCCTTTTCTAGAAAATGGCAAGATTCGGCCAATCATTGACCGTACATTCCAATTCAGCGCAGTCAAACAAGCGCATGAATATATGGAAGCAAACAAAAACATCGGAAAAATCATTTTGAAGATAACTGAATAAAATCATGCTGATCAAAAAAGAGGCTGGGACAGAAGCGTTTAACTCCAAGAAATAAGAAGAAATTCACGAAAATTGCTTTTCAAATTTTTGTGAATTTCAGCTTATTTCCGAAGGAGTTGCTTCTGCTTCCGCCGTTTATACGTGTTTAGAGCGTGAGACAAAAGTGTTCTTTACTTTTGTCCCACGCTCTTTTTCCGAATAAACGGTGTTCAAAAGCTTGCATCTGCGGTAATAAGTCCAACCAAGTTAAAAACATAAGAAGCTGTTTTTACTTGGATGTTCTTATTACTTGATGCAGGGCAGCTTTTTCACAACCTCTTCACTAAACGGTATTCAATCAGCTGACCCTCGGTATTAGCTCAAAAAACGGCAAAATATGAGGAACTATTTTGCCGTTTGTTTCTCTAATACTCAGGTCAAAACGCTGATTTCACAACCTCTTTTTATTTACGTTCTATTTCATTCATTTTCCGAAGCAAATCGAGCTGCTTGTATGCCCGCTTGTCGCCCAAAAATAATGATCTCCGCAACTGAATTTCCACCGATCCGGTTGTTTCCATGTAAGCCACCTGTGACTTCACCAGCAGCATATACCCCCCTAATTGGCTGGTTTTCTTTATCTAATACTTCAGTGTTCGTATTGATTTTCACACCGCCCATCGTGTAATGGATTCCTGGTGCGATTTTGATCGCATAATAATTCGGAGACGATAAGTCATGTTCCATGGCTGTGGCACGGTTGAATTGAGCATCTTTTTTCTCCGCAACATCCGTATTCCATCCATCAACTGTTTTTGCTAGTGTTTCTTTTGGTAAATCGATTTTTTCTGCTAATTCTTCCATTGTCTTTCCAGTTGTGACATATCCTTTTTGGTCATAAAATTCAATAGCTGTGGCACGATCACGCACGCCTTGGTCAAAAATCAAATAAGCTGATTTTTCAGGCAATGCTGTAATTGCTGCAGATACTTTATCCCTTGTATCCATTTCATTGACAAATCTTTTCCCCTCTTGATCGACCAAGATTGCTCCTTCTCCGCGAACAACCTCACCAATCAAGACCCCCTCATCCTGCTGCACAGTTGGATGAATTTGTATTTTATCCATATCAACGGTTTGTCCACCTAATTTTTCAATCATGGTGATACCATCTCCAGTTGATCCTTCTTGATTTGTCGTAATATAATCAGCTAAATCGGGACGATATTTTTCAATAAATTCTTTGCTGGCACCAAAACCGCCTGTGGTAACTACGATTGCTTTTCCGGTGACCTCTTTTGGTTCTTCTCCTTGAACATGTACAGTCACTTCATTGACCGTTTCCCCATTTTTCTTAATGTCTGTCACATCTGCGTTGACAAAAATAGGAATTTCCCGCTCATGGACGTTATTCAATAACCCCTCCACTAAGTATCCACCAATAGCCGAGCCATCAGACGGACGATGTGTCCTCTTTTCACTCATCCCTCCAGTGATCGTTAAGTTGTCCAGTTTGATACCGTTTTGATCTAGCCAATCGACCGCATCAGCAGAGTGATCGACAAAGTATCGAAGCATTTCTTTATCATTCGTTCCTCCACCACCTTTTAGCGTTTCTTCATAGAAGGCATCATTCGAGTCTTTGATTCCTTCTTCTTTTTGAAATTTTGTTTCTGAAGCATTCATACCGCTTGATGATTTAGATGTGTTTCCTCCGGCAACAGGCATCTTTTCCAAAATTACTGGATTCAACCCAGCATCTTTTGCTTCGATAGCTGCTGCCATCCCTGCACCACCAGCTCCAATAATCACGACATCATAAGATTCTTTCATTTCTTTTGGATCTGTATATACTTGTTCAGAAGCGCCTGATGATACTTCGGCAGATTCCTTCGTACTAGAACTTGTCTGCGCTGTATTTTTCTGATCTGCGCCGCATGCGCTCATAGCAAGAAGTGCAACGGCTGTTAATAAACCAGCAACTAATTTTTTCATTTGTATCCCCCTTTTCTTCTTATACTATATTAAGTGATTTTTTTCACAATATCAACTCTGTTTTTCTTTAAGTCACATAGCTTTGGTAAACACACGCTTCTTAGTATAATTAAGGATATACATGAAGGAGTTATTTTATGAATCATTTGAAAACCTTTTTTACGAACAGTACAAAAACTGCAGGTAGAATCACAAACGGAATCTATATTTTATTACGTATCATCGTCGTTATTATGCTAGTGGATCAGGTCTGGAACCAACACTGGGGAAATACAATGCTTTTATTACTGACACTAATTTTATTTGAAATCCCTTATTTTCTGGAAAAGATATTAAAGATACAGATTCCAAATATGCTAGAAATCATTTTGTTATCTTTTATTTTTAGTTCAACAGTTTTAGGTGAGTTAAGTGATTTTTATGGCTATTTTTCAATGTGGGATACTTTTCTACATGCATTCAGCGGATTTTTAGCTGGGGGTGTCGGCTTTTCCCTTGTTTATTTGCTCAATAAAAATACAAAAACCATGAACTTAACTCCTTTATTACTAGCAGTCGTTTCCTTCTGTTTTTCGATGACAGTTGGTGTTATGTGGGAGTTTGTGGAATTTTCAGCAGATAAATTACTGCAATTCGATATGCAAAAAGATACGATCATCCAGCAAATCAATAGTGTGGAGTTAAGTAAAGATGGAAACACTGTCTATCATGTTCCAGATATCACTCGGACAATCATTGAAAGTCAAAATGCAGATGGTAAAACAGATAAAACAATCATCCAAAATGGTTACTTAGACGTGGGAATCATGGATACTATGAAGGATTTATTTGTTAATTTTATTGGAGCAGTTGTTTTCAGTGTATTTGGTTACCTCTATAGTCGAAACGATTACCAAAAATTTACGTTCATCAAGAATTTTATTCCTAAAAAAATCAAACGATAAAACATGCTAAAAAACAAGAGAAGGGGCAGTGACAATACTTTTGTCACTGCCCCTTCTTTTTTGAATGTATGGCATGCCATTAGTTATCCGATAGTATTAACTCAAAAAAGTAAGATATGAGGAATGACTATTTCGTTTTTTATCCCAATACTGAGGACTTATTTCACCATTTCGTTATTTATCTAATTTACTTAAAACCTGCATAACTTTTTCATAATCTGGATTAGGTGCGCCGTCTAGATTTTCAGCAATAAAAGTAAAACCCATTTTTTTATAAAGAGCAATCGCCTGATGGCTCCATGTCTGTGTGTGAAGATAGATTGGTCCGTCCGTATGGAGGGTAGGAAATTCTTGCAAGACTCTGGCAGTCAATGCTTTTGCGAGCCCTTTTCCTTGGTAATCTGGTTTCACTGCTAACCAATGAAAAACCGGATACACTTGCTCTCTTGATTTTTTTCGCCAAGCGGTACAGGTTGCTACTTTTTCTCCTTTTTTTGTCTCTACAAAAAACATCCTTCTTTCAAGTTCTTCAGGATAAGGAGCAAAGTTTTGTTGAAAATACTCAAGTGCTTCATCTGTCGTTTGAAATTCCCCAACGGAAGTTTCAATCTCCGCCCAAGCAGATTCATCTTCTTTTTGATAAAATCGAAATTCAAAACCTTCCGCTAAAGGCGTGATTGGAACATTTTGTTGAAGTGGTCTTGTCATCCAGATTTCTGCGTAAGGTAACGTTTTATCTAACATTTTTCTATCCCTCCTCGTCTCCATTATGCCAAATAACATATGACTCAGCTACTTATTTGACTATAACAGATAGAGATATAAATCAGAACCAGTCATCTGCGTCAAATTCATTTCGATTAGCGTATACCCATGTTCCTGCCATACCTCGCATGAAATCTCCTAAAGCAGAAGAAGGAATACCTCCACCAGGTGCGGGTGTTCCCGGACTAGGAAGTGGTACTTGCGGCTGTGGATGTTCATCGGTAGAATCAATAGTTGACAAGCGTTTTTTCTTCGTTTCCTTCTGGTCATCTGATTCCTTCTGATCTTCCGACTGTTTAGCAACAAATTCTTTTTCTGATTGTTGTTTTATTTTAGGCTCTAAAATTTCATTTTCCAATCCAGAAACTTGTGGGGCCAAATGAGCTTCTTGCCTTATCGTTTTATTAGATTCTGAGATTTTTCTAGATATTCTTGCTAACTCTAGGCTTCTTGTTTGTTTTACTTTCCCTGTTGGAGAAACTGCATGAGCCATTTGTTGTTTTTTTCTGACAAGCTTTCTTCTTGTCTTTTTTGTTCTTTTTGATCTATCTGTTTGTTTAATGGTAAAACATGTAATAGTGACTGAGCATGGAGTTCTTGGAGTGAATACGGGTCATGATAACTATACATAATCGTAAAATCACCTGTTTGTTTGGTCAAATAACCATCCTTCAATGGTACTTCATTGATTGTAACCTATACATCCTTTAACGGTACGGGTTTATCTAAGGAATTTGTTGCTGATTGGATCAACTCTTCTTTGTTTATTTTTTCGTTTGGATGAACAATAAGATTATGGCCTTCTAATGAACGATTGTCTGGTATATAAACATAAGTAAAGGTAATTTCCCCTCCTGATTGCTTCCTGTTATTTATCAGTTCTGAGTGAAGTACTTCAAGGATCTCCGACCAGTGACTTTTTCTGTCTAATCCGTTTGCTTGCATCCAATCAGAAATAGAAGTGACTTTTCCGTCTTGTTCATAAGTCGATAAATCTATATTTGGCACTCGATCAGAAAATTCAGCAGGTAGGCGCAAATCAGGAATACGATTTACACTACTCATATGTGTTTCTGCTTGAAGTTCTTTATTTGTTTGACTATCTATAAAATGAGTGATGACAGTCGATGAAGCAGCAGATGCTTCTACATAAACTGCAGCTGTTGTTTCTGCCACATTTGATGTTTTCGAGTCTATATAAGTTAATACAACGGGATATTCTCCCGGAGTTGTAGTATCTACTGTCCCGTTCATTTTGATTTCTTCTTTATTTCCTGAAGTTCCATCGCTTTTTGTTACATATTCAACAAGATCTTTAGTGGCGTAACTCTCTCCTGTTCTTAAGTGAAGATCTTTTCCTTTGATAGCTGTTTGATCAGCACGAACATGGATCACAGCAGATGCAGTCTTTGTTTTTAAAGCAATTGGATCAAAATAGGACAAGGAAATAGTAGATGTTCCTGTATTAGTCGTATCCACGATATTCCCATTGTTTGAAATTACTTTGGACATATCTCCTTGTGTTCCATCTGCGTTCTTCAGCCTTTCTACCAGATCAGATATCGAAACTTTTGTCCCTGCCAGAACATCGATTTTCTTTCCTTCAAACTGTGAATAATCTTTTTCATATACATAAGAAACTTGTGCGCTTCCACCGTCCTTTATATCTGTCAAAGCATGATTCAAAATATCAGTGATCTGTTTTAACTGATCACCTTTTGTAGGATCAGTCATATCGGAAAAGATAGAAAGCGGCACACTGCTTCCGGTTTCCGATGTCCATAATGTTTTGTTAGGAATTAACCAGTAGTGGTTTATCGTTGGAGGATAACTGACTTTATTATAGGAAGTCAATGCAGGAAGTAGCTGTTTTCCATTTGCATCAGTGAAAGTATGAGTAATAGTGATAGGGGAATCAGTGGTCTCAGAAACAGAGGTACGTACGACCTTGATGGTTTGTGCCGTTGCCTGAACGGGTACATGCATATAGACACCTACAGATAAACTGATCAGCATCGTGCGCATCATAAACTTAACGTAGTGTTTTTCAGAACACGACCGTTCCTTATCTAAACGACAAGCGTGTTTATTTAGTTGTTTTGAACGTCTTTTTGAACACATTTATTCTTAGTCCTCCCTACTCTTGTCTAAACATGAAGTAGTAATTTTCATAAGATGATTTCATTATATAAATAAAATCAAAAGAAGATGGACTATTAGGAGAGTATTTTTTTTGATTTTTTATTGTTTCAAGAAAATCGGAATAATAACTTATGTACTTTTTAATTTTGTTAAGTAATATATCTAGTTATATCTAGTTACCTTTTCTTTGAAAAAAACATAAATCATCTAATAAATATGTGAGACAAAGCTGCCATCCATAAATACTAGCTGATTTTTTCAGTTAAATGTCTATTTTTTTCTCTGATGATGATATTTCCAAAATATTCCCAGTCATCTGGAGTCGGTGGATTTTTCCAAATTATCTGTTCTTTATTAAATTTTTCAAGTAAACAATCAGATAAATAAATATTCGTACGAGAAGTGATTCGACTCTCAATCACAATATTGTAATTTTTAAATCCTTTCACTTGAGAAATAATGTAATCGGTATAAGCAGATCCTTGCGAAAAATCAATACAGACATGAATCGGTGCTTCAAAATATGATACCGGACAAATACCGACCAATAAAAAGAGATAATCATAAAATAAGCGAATCATGAAACGTTCATCTTTTCCCAAGAAATAGCGTTTATTCTCTTGTATGACCTTTTGGATTGCTGTACTGAATATTGGATACGTCTCGAAGAAAAACTGTAGCTGCTTTTTAGACGTAAAGCTAGTCATCTCAAAGTCGAATATCCAATTTTTTCGATTGACATGCATCATACCCATACGAAGTTCTTTTCGTATATATAGTCTTTCTTCTTCAGAGATTTCAATCGAAAATGGTAATTGATCAATCAATTCCACTGACATTTTTTGACTAATCATGTGGATATCATGAAAATGAGCTTCCGCAAGTCCAAATGCGCCATCTAATTCAAATTCTTCTTCCGTGATCAAAAACAACATGATATAAGAAATCTCATCAATGATCTGCTCTTTAGGGATATGAAGAAAAGAAATATGTGATAAATCCTTGATGATCTTCATTCCTTCTGAGCTCTTAAAGTATTCATCTGAAAAGAAACGTTTTCCGATTGGTTGATTCCCATAGGCCCTCAACAAACTAATAGTGGTTAGCAAATTGAATTTGATTCGTTTTGTTGCAGACAGTTTTAAATTGAACAGATATTCAAAATATTGCACGATACTCTTTGCTTCATTCATGACGCTTTCTCTAAATGGCATAGAAAAACCATTAAAGACCCCGAAATATACCCCAAATAATACGTTCCGTATGTTTATTTCTTTCCCAACTAATATGTTTTTCTTTAACTTTATTTGATGCTGTTCAAGAAAAGAGACTAATTCTCTTCTTTTTACATAGGCTCTTGATATGCTTAAAAATGATTCTCTGCAAATTTTTCGATCGTTACTTTTGAATCCACGATCTCCGTTAACAGTCGAGCAATTTTTGATCGTTGAAAGTAGATTCTTCTTAAATTTTTGATATCCGTCAAATTCAGACGTTCGACATGGATCTCTGCTTCTTCTGAAATTTGGATCTCTGGCTTTGTTTTGAATTCAGTAAATTCTTTATTTAATTCTATGATATAATTTCTTGTTTTAAATTTAGACAAACCTAATGTTTCATATAACTTAGGTAGCACTACATAATTCTTTTTCTCAAATTCTAAATATCTAGCTAGCAGCAGTTTTTCTCTATCTTCCTCTTCTATAAGGTAATCCAACTTCATATCCTACACCTCAAAAAATGCCTCATACCAATTACTTGATATGCAGATGAAAGTTCATCTCTTCACCTATACTGATTTTATGATGGATTACGCTTGTTTTTTCATCAGTTATTCTCATTTTTTATCTTTTTTTTGAGAATATTTCAAAAAATGGAAAAATTTATGAGGAAATATTTTATATTTTTTGTTTTATTGTGTTAAAATGTACAAGATTTGCGCCATTTGCGTAAACAACCACAAAAAAGAGCAGGGCGGCCACCGTCCTGCTCTTTTACTTATTTTAAGTTCCATTACTTATTAATTGGCTAAACTTCTGCTTGTTTCTGATATTGCTTGTTTTTCTCCAATGATCCGCACTTCTGTTTCTAAAGACACATCAAATTTTTCTTTGATTACTTCTTGGATGTGCGCAATCAATTCAATATAATCTG
This sequence comes from Enterococcus sp. DA9, assembly GCF_008000875.1. Classification (NCBI taxonomy): domain Bacteria; kingdom Bacillati; phylum Bacillota; class Bacilli; order Lactobacillales; family Enterococcaceae; genus Enterococcus; species Enterococcus sp. DA9. The sequence goes on along the minus strand of NZ_CP042839.1, from coordinate 1,446,857 downwards.
TCGCTGTCGCATGATCGATATTGACGATGAATCCAGCATGTTTTTCAGAGACTTGTGCACCGCCCCATTTCAGGCCTTGCAATCCTGCTTGTTGGATCAGCTGACCCGTATAGTGTCCAACTGGGCGCTTAAAGACACTTCCGCATGAAGGGTATTCTAATGGCTGTTTTGATTGACGCAATTCGGTCAACTCATCCATTCTTGCTTTGATTGCTTCATAATCCCCTGTTTGCAAACTGAATCGAGCTTCCAATACGATAGCACGTAATTCTTGGACTTTACTGTGACGATAAGAAAATACCATTTCGTCTTTTGTCAAAGTTTTCAATGTTCCATCTTCAAGCAAAAGATCCACTTCAGCAAAAACATCTTTGATCTCTCCGCCATACGCACCTGCATTCATATAAACCGCTCCACCGACACTTCCCGGGATGCCGCAAGCAAATTCAAATCCAGTCAATGATTCTGCCAAAGCTGCATAAGTCGTATCAATCAGTGAGGCACCTGCTTCCGCAATGACCATCGTTCCTTTGACATGAATCTGTTTCATTTCAGTCAGCATGATGACTACACCGCGAATCCCGCCATCTTGAACGATCAGATTGCTTGCATTTCCTAATACCATCCAAGGTATATCATGGATTCGGCAATAATCGATGATTTGCTTTACTTCTTCTTGCTTTTTCGGGAATGCAAGGACATCAGCTGGTCCACCTGTTTTCGTAAACGTATAGTTCATCAATGGTTCATCAAACAATATAGTAATCGTGGCTAAGCTTTCAACTATTTCTTCTTTATTCACTGAGGATTTTCCTTTCTTTTCTCAAACGTCCTCATTATTCTATCACGCTTAATACAATCTTGCCAGTCTTGTTCAAAGTTGATGACGGTAGTGATCTTTAAGCACTTCCTCACATAATTCATGACTTCTTACAACTTCTTTTTGTTTAAGCAATTCTGTTTCCGATTTACCTAAACGGATCTGAGAAAAGAAGGACTCTACCATTGGCTCAAACCCGCGTTTGACTAGCGTGTTTGTCCAGTCGCCAAATTCTTTCACTTTTTTTCCATCAGCATCTTGAATGACAAGCTGGGTCAGATCGTTTACTTCATAAGTACCATTTTTACTTGTTACTTGATATTTTTCTATATTAGCGCCACTTGCTAAATCCATCGTTAAAATAGCCGTTTGATTTTGTGTTTCTAATTGTAAAATGGCATATTCCAAAAATTCCTTTGTTTCTCTTATCTGGTATTTTGTTCTCAAAATGGGTTCATCTAATAAATACACAGCTGTATCAATAAGATGTAAAAACAAATCATAAAGGACGAATTCTGTCGTTTCTTTTGCCGCTATTCGATTTTTTTGCAGGTGGATCAACCGCTTATCTGGGATACATTTCAATTCTTCTACCATAGGAGCAAAGCGTCGGTTGAAACCGATCATCAAAATTATTTGGTTCTTATCAGCTAATTCTTGCAATTCACGAACTTCATTTAGATGGACACTCAGTGGTTTGTCAATATAAACATGGATACCATTTTCTAGACATTTTTTGGCTAATTCATAATGTACTTTTGTTGCTGCGTGGATCATACATGCTTCGATTTTTTCTTCTAAAAGCTCATCGATCGTTTCATATAGATGTTGGAACCCGTACTCTTTTTGAATTCTTTCTTTTGTTTCTTTATTTCTTGTTGCAAAATAAAAATCAAGTGTTCCTTGTTTTTTCGCATAAGTTGGTAAATATGCTTTTTCTGCGATATTCCCTACACCGATTACACCAATCTTCATCGACTTTCCTCCTGGATCATTTAGTTACTTTCATCTTACACCATTTTTTACTAAAATGAGGTACAATAGTATCGCAAAGGTAAGGAAATTAATTCGAAGGAGTGTGCTTTTATTGAAATTTATCTCTTGGAACGTAAACGGGCTTCGTGCCATCGTAAATAAAAATTTTTTAGAAGTTTTTCATGAGTTAGACGCCGATTTTTTCTTTCTGCAGGAAACAAAACTCCAAGCAGGACAAATTGATTTAGATCTTCCAGGTTATTATCAATATTGGAATTACGCAGAACGAAAAGGCTATTCCGGCACAGCGATTTTTGCTAAAAAACCAGCATTGAATGCCACTTACGGAATGGGTATCGATATCCATGATACAGAAGGCCGTCTGATTACTTTGGAATATTCCGATTTCTTTCTTGTAACCTGTTACACGCCAAATTCTCAAAGCGAATTAAAACGTTTAGATTACCGATTAGAATGGGAAGAAGCCTTTTATAATTATTTGGAAAATCTAAAAAAACAAAAACCAGTCATCGTGTGTGGGGATCTAAATGTCGCTCATCAAAAGATTGATTTGAAAAACTGGAAAACGAATCAAAAAAATGCTGGATTCACTCCAGAAGAAAGAGCGGCTCTTTCTCGACTGTTGGATAACGGGTTTATCGATACATTCCGTTATTTTTATCCAACCCAGGAAGGTGTCTACTCTTGGTGGAACTACCGATTCAATTCAAGAAAAAACAATGCTGGTTGGCGGATCGATTACTTTTTGACGAGCAAAGATTTAGAGCCAAGACTAGCTGATGCAAAGATCCATACGGATATTATGGGCAGTGATCATTGTCCAGTAGAATTAGATTTGAAATAAAGAGGATGTGAAAAAGTCGTTTAGTTTCGAGTATTAAGAAAAATTTTGTGAAAATGGCTTTCCACATTTTGCATAAATTTGGCTTAATACCGAGAAACTGGCTTTTGAACACCGTTTATCGAGAGGTTGTGAAAAAGCTGTCCTGCATCAAGTAATAAGAACAGCCAAACAAAAATAGCTCTTCATATTTTTCGTTTGGTTAGGCTTATTACCGCAGATGCAAGCTTTTGAACACCGTTTATTAAGAGGTTGTGAAAAAGCTGCACTGCATCAAGTAATAAGAACAGCCAAACAAAAATAGTTCCTCATATTTTTCGTTTGGTTGGACTTATTACCGCAGATGCAAGCTTTTGAACACCGTTTATTGAGAAGTTGTGAAATCAGCGTCCTGACCTGAGTATTAGAGAAACAAATGGAAAAATAGTTCCTCATATTTTGCCATTTTTTGAGCTAATACCGAGGGTCAGCTGATTGAACACCGTTTAGTGGAGAGGTTGTAAAATCAGCGTCCTGACCTGAGTATTAGAGAAACAAATGGAAAAATAGTTCCTCATATTTTGCCGTTTTTTGAGCTAATACCGAGAGTCAGCTGATTGAACACCGTTTAGTGGAGAGGTTGCGAAAAAGTCGCCTACTTTCGAGTCGTAAGAAATTTTTTTGAAAATGGTTCCTCACAACTTTGCATAAATTTGACTTAATACCGAGAAGTCATGATCCCTATCTAACTCCAAATCACAAGGAATAAGTTCAAAAACTAGCTTTTTTCAACAAATATTACATAAAAAATTCTATGTTTTTTGTTAAATTTATTTGCTTTTTTCAAAAGTATGTTACAGTAATTTCCCAAGGAGGTTTTACAGAAATGAATTTTGTTGCCATGGATTTTGAAACTGCCAATCATCAGCCTTATAGTGCTTGTTCTCTTGCGCTAGTCATGGTAAAAAACAGCCAGATCGTTGATGAATTCTATACATTGATACAGCCTGAGACTCCTTTTTTCTGGCGAAATGTCCAAATTCACGGAATCCATCAAGAAGACGTACGCAATGCGCCGAAATTCCCAGAAGTCTGGCAAACTATCCAACCATATTTTCAAAAAAATCGTTTAGTCGTTGCACATAATGCTGCTTTTGATACAAAGGTCTTAGCGGGATGCTTAGATTATTATCATCTTGAACAGCCTAATTATCTTTCTTTATGTACAGTGAAAAGTAGCCGTCGCTTGTTTCCTGAATTTCCAAATCATCGATTGAACACTGTGTGCGAAAATTTGAACATCCAATTAGATCATCACCATGATGCATTGGAAGATAGTCGTGCATGTGCGGAAATCCTGCTTTATCAAGAAAAAAAATTCGGGACAGATCCATTGAAAAAACTTGTGACTATAAAGTAAAAGAATACTTATGAAACACACAAAGAGGTCGTGAGCCTGCCGTTTCACTCCGAGTCACAAGGAGAAATTTCAAAAAATAGCTCCTCATGTTTATTAAATATTGTGACTGGTGACCGAGGAGCTGGCAGGAGAACACCGTATAAGGAAGAGGTTGTGAAAAAGCTGTTCTGCATCAAGTAATAAGAACAGCCAAACAAAAATAGCTTCTGATATTTTTCATTTGGTTGGACTTATTACCGCAGATGCAAGCTTTTGAACACCGTTTACCAAGAGGTTGTGAAATCAGCGTTTTGATCTGAGTATTAGAGAAACAAACGGCAAAATAGTTCCTCATATTTTGCTGTTTTTTGAGCTAATACCGAAGGTTAGCTGATTGAACACCGTTTATTCAGAAAAAGGGACTGTGACACGTATTTTGTCATAGTCCCTTCGTGTGTTTTTCTGCCTTCTCAAAAGGATGACAGTTTCTCACTCTTTTCCTATTTCTTCTATTCAATCAAATAACTCATTTTATATACATCTAAAAATTCGCCTAGATCTGTTCTTGCCCCTCTAGGCATGACCGCTTCGATTTGGAAGCCCATTTTTCGGTAAAGGTGTACGGCTCTTTCATTACGAACTTGAACGTCAAGCTCCAATCGAAAAAGTACACCCATTTCCTTCGCCCAACTGATGATTTCTTCTAGCATAAGAGTGCCTAGTCCCATTCCCCAATATTCCTGCAGAATACTGATACCGACTTCTCCCACGTGAGACAAACGAAATTGACTGTCTGCCTTGACAGATGCTGTTCCAATAATCGTCCCTTCATAGATTGCAAGCAGCAATAAATTATTATTGCTTTCGTATATATAATCCAACTCTTCTTCTAAGGTTTCTGGTGGTAACAGGAGTTCTGCTTCATCCAAAACTAAAAATTCTGTCTCCTTATTGACTTGTCCCATCATCAAAAGAATGTCTTTTGCATCTCCTGGCACTGCTTCCCGCAAGATGATCCCAACTTCTTCACTCATGATTTTCAGCCCATTTTTCTAGAATTCGCTGTTTGAAGGTTTCACTTTGCTCCCCGTATGAGATTAGTTTCACATACCGTTTTTCTAAATCTGTATCACTTTTTTCTAAAATCAGTTCCAAATAATCCTCCGGCAGTGCTTCTTCTAATAGATTTCCCCATTCGACAACGGAAAGCCCATCACCTTCAAAATATTCATCTAACCCTAAATCTGCTCCGCTAGCTGCTACCCGATAAATATCCATATGATACAACGGAATCCGTCCTTGACTATATTCTCTAATAATCGTGTATGTCGGACTTTTGATCATTTGCGTTATCCCTAATCCTTGGGCAATTCCTTTCGTCAACGTTGTTTTACCCGCACCTAGATCACCAGTCAATATCAGATTGTCACCTGGCATTGCGGAATGACCAATTGCCTCTGCGAATTGTTCTGTCATTGTTAATCCTGATAGTTCGATCATTTTTCATCTTCTCCCGCTCTTCTTTCTTTTTGCCAGTATATCGCGTAATGAAGTTTTTTTAAAGAAAAAATGAACTAGCCAAAAACAGCAGCTGCTGTTTTTGGCTAGTTCGCGTGTATTTGTTAATCAATCAATGTTTGTGCTGCTGTGATAATCGATAATTTATATACATCTTCTTCATTTGCTCCACGAGACAAATCAGAAACCGGTTTGTTCAAGCCTTGTAGAATTGGTCCGATTGCTTCAAAGTTACCGAAACGCTGAGCAATTTTATAGCCGATATTTCCTGACTGCAATTCTGGAAATACAAAGACTGTTGCTTGACCAGCTACTTCTGAATCTGGCGCTTTCAGTTGTGCAACTGAAGGAACATAAGAAGCATCAAATTGCAATTCGCCGTCGATCATGTATTGTGGCGCTAGTTTTTTAGCGATTTTAGTTGCTTCAACTACTTTGTCTACTTCTGGCGATTTCGCTGAGCCTTTTGTCGAGAAGCTCATCATTGCTACTTTTGGTTCGATATCGAACAATTCTGCTGTTTTTGCAGAATCTACGGCGATTTCAGCCAATTCTTGCGCAGTTGGATTCACGTTGATCGCACAATCCGAAAAGACATATTTTTCTTGATCTCTTCCACGTACCATGATCATCGCTCCGCTTGTCCGACTGATGCCAGGCTTTGTTTTGATGATCTGAAGTGCTGGGCGAACAGTGTCGCCAGTCGAATGGATCGCTCCAGAGACCATTCCGTCTGCAATCCCCATATACGTAAGCATCGTACCAAAGTAATTCACATCTTTTAAAATCTTTTCTGCTTGTTCTTTGGATGCCTTTCCATTTCTGCGTTCAACAAAAGTATCCACCATTTCATCCCACTTATCGTAATTATCAGGGCTGATGATCGTAAAGCTAGATGTTTTGATTCCTCTGGCATGCGCTGCATTTCTTATTTCTTCTTCGTTCCCTACTAAAATGGGTTCCACAAGTTCTTCTGCTTTCAACCGGGCAGCTGCGCCTAAAATACGAGCATCAGTAGCTTCCGGGAAAACGATTTTGATCCCACGGCGAACAATCTTAAATCTTAAACTATCAAACAATTCCACAAGATGACCTCCAGACGTTTTTATATGTATTATCATACACTATTCCAGAAAAAAAGAACAGTTTATTTTATCTGTATCAGTCAAAAATGCTGGAAAAATTAAGTTTTTCACATACAAAACGAACTGCACTATAACAGGAAAGCGCTGTTTTATTACACTGTTTCAGGCAGTTGCCAATCAATCGGTTCTTCTCCTAACGCAAGGAGCGCATCATTCGTTTTCGAGAAGGGTTTGGAACCAAAAAAGCCACGACTTGCAGATAACGGACTGGGATGTGGAGATGTTATGATGATATGGCGACTCTTATCGATCATTTTGATTTTTTCTTGTGCCGGTTTCCCCCACAAGATAAACACGATTGGTTTTTCCCGTTCATTTAATTTTTCAATGATCGTGTCTGTTAATCTTTCCCAACCTTTCCCGCGATGAGAATACGCTTGCCCTTCCCGAACGGTAAGAACGGTGTTGAGTAAAAGGACTCCCTGTTTAGCCCATGACACTAGATTTCCATGTTGAACAGGTGCGATTCCAAGATCATCATAAAGCTCTTTATAGATATTTCTTAACGATGGCGGGATCTTTACGCCAGGTTGCACAGAAAAAGATAAGCCATGAGCTTGATTTTCTCTATGATAAGGATCTTGTCCTAAAATCACCACTTTAACTTCTTCATAAGGAGTCAATTCCAATGCTTCATAGATATGATACATATCTGGATGGATCTTTTGGGACGCATATTCTTTTTTTAAAAATTCTCTTAGATGCAGATAATAATCTTTTGAAAATTCTGAGGACAAAACTTCTTGCCAACTGTTATGAATGATTTCTTTCAAAAACTCCACCTCCTAATAAAAAGAATAACTCACATTTTCTTCAATCACAAGGGACAATCTTCACCCTCAGCACTTGATTAATATGGTAAACTAGGAACAAGAAGCAGAAAGGAACGATAATCATTATGATCAAATTAATTGCATCAGATATGGACGGCACATTATTAGATGCCCATATGAGTGTTTCTCCTGAAAATGCCGAGGCGATACGTTTTGCAAATGATGCCGGTGTTGAGTTCATGGTCGCTACTGGTCGAAACTATCAAGAAGCTCGCGCAGCTTTAGATGAGGTAGGAATCGATTGTGCGATGATCACTTTGAACGGGGCACAGGTATTTGATAAAGAAGGAAATTCATTGTTTACCGTGTCGATTCCAAATAATCAAGCAATCTCTGTTTTAGATATTCTAGATGCTAACGGTATTTACTATGAAGTAGCAACCAACGATGGTCTTTATTCTGAAAATCAAGCGAAACGAATTGAAAGTTTTGCTTCCATGGTGGCTACCCATTTACCTCACCTTACGTATAAAATGGCGATTGCCATGGCCTCAGCTAAGCTGGAGTTATTGCACATCACATACGTGGACAGTATTCGTGCTATTTTGGAAGAAAAGAATCTGGAAGTTTTAAAAATTATTTGTTTTCATACAGAAGGGCCAGCTGTATTAGGTCCAGTTGGAAAGCAGATTTCTCTTTTAGGCGATCTAGCCGTTACTTCCTCTGGTCAAAACAATATCGAAGTGAACCATAAAAACGCTCAAAAAGGAATTGCTGTTGCCCATGTCGCTCACGAGCGTGGGATTTCTTTAGAAGAAGTCATGACGATTGGCGATAACTTCAATGATGTCAGCATGCTGCAAGTAGCAGGAGTCAGTTTCGCAATGGGAAATGCAGAAATCGAAGTAAAAGATTATGCCAAATATACAACGGACACCAACCTTGAATCTGGCGTAGGAAAAGCCATATTGCGCGCGATTGCAGAAGACTTGTAGTTTTATCTAGAAAAGAGGGATATAGATGTCAGAATTTTTCATTCAGGAAAAGCAGCTTGGACGTGCAACTCGGACAATTGTCAAAAACGAAAAAGGACATTCCCTGTTTTTGATGGTTGGTCGCTGGGGAACAAAGGGCGATGCATTGTCTCTTTATGCCATGAATGGCGATCTCGTTGCTCACATCAAGCAGATAAGCCTGACATTCGGTACGCGTTTTGAGCTGTATAAAGAGTTCGAAAAGGTGGGAACCATGCAGAAAATATTCAATTGGCCCGGTGACTTTTATTATATTCGTAGACTTCACTGGACAGTCCAAGGTGATATCTATAATCATCAATATCAAATCCATCATTTCAATCAGCAAATCATGAAAATGGATAAAGCAACACTTTTTTCAGGAGATTACTATGTATTGGATGTCTCAAATGATGAAGATGCTCCAGTTTGTATTTGTATTGCTGCGGTTTTAGATTACTGGCTCTACCGTAAAGACAAAAGCAAAGAAAAGCCTTTATCCTATCGATTTGATGTGAACTAGAAAAAATGAAAGCAAGCTAACAATAAACAATCTCCAACTCTAAGTCAAAATTAAGAATCTACGATATTGGGAGTCGTTACTTGATCGAGTAACGACTCCCAATATTTCTTATCAAAAATAGGAAATATCAAAATTCCCTTCGAGACGGAGGTATTCAAACACTCTTGATGATGAACTAAAAAAGTGCTGTTTTATCCTTCTATATTCTCATAACACATATTAAGACTTTAATCGTCCGATAGGACATCCTCCATTCGATCTGACTGTTCCTCTATATAATCCCTACATACCAAAATCTTCCTGTAGCAAAATCTTTGTCGTAAGACCAAGTTTGTAAATATAATTGCCCACAATAAATACCATCATTATATATAATTGTATTTGTTAGACCGCTTAAAGTAGCCGATCGTCTTGTGTGGTAGATAACTTTACTACCTCTGCTATTGATAGTACTCATTACTTGCTCAGCATTTAAATCATTTGTATCAGCATGGATTTTTTGTGAAAAAGCGGTTAATCCCCATATAGCCATTATTAAAATAAATAAGTTCTTAAATTTTTTCACTTATATTATCTCCTTCCTGATATTTATTTTTGAAGGAATCGGTAAAGGTAAGGAATGGTGATAAAAATATCCCTCATAATAACCTCGAGTTCCATTTGAAAGGGGCATTTCCCTATATTTTCCAAGCCAACCTCGATAGGCTCCAGATTGGAAGAATGCAACAGCTGGGGCAGGATTTCCAGTCGTTGTCCATCCGCTTGTCCAATAACGAGTCAATATAGCTTGTGGGGAAATAGTGATAAACTTCATTTGATCAAAATCAAAAATAGTAGTTTCTACAATGTGAGAAGGAGCATCCTCACCATAGCTAAAATCTTTTTCTTCAGCATGGACACAGTTATTACTTAATAAAACAGCAAAAAACAGCTAGATAAAAAACATTTTTAATCATAAAAAACCTCCATTTATATTTTTACACTTTCATTATACATTGAATTTTTATGCATACCAAACAAAACTCCAATTATATTACTATTTTTTCGCAAATATGGTAAAATATCAGAAAAAAAGAAGGTAAAGGAGAGGGGCATATGAAAAAAAAGTTATTAAAAAGAACTATTTATACATCGCATTTGTTATTATTATTCATAATCAGCGGTTGCAATTCGAATTACAATAAAATAACTCATGTCACAATAGAACAAATTACAGCTAATGGAACCTTACAAACTAGAGGAACTTATATTTTAGATAATGGGTATTTAGAAATCAGTAAAGAATTTAAACAAAATATAAATTTAAATACCTCTCCAACAAAATTGTTAAGCGAAACCGATCGACTGTTACTGGCTGAAATGATTAAAGAAGACTTTCCTTCCGAAACTATTTCTACTGAAAATCCAGAGTTACTGCAAAGTTTCAACAGGAAAGTCAAAAATGGAAGAGTGGAAATCGATTCTGATAATAAAAAAACTTATCTAATCGGAAAAGATTACAAAAAGGAATTTACATGGGCAGCTGATAACCAAACAAGATTGAAAGATTCATTCGGAGTCGAATATAGTTTTACAACGGATAGCAAATAGGACTGTGACAAAAATCGTGTCACAGTCCTTTATTTCGAATAAACGGTGTTCAAAAGCCAGTTTCTCGGTATTAAGCCAAATTTATGCAAAAATGTAGAAAGCCATTTTCACAAAATTTTTCTTAATACTCGAAACTAAGCGACTTTTTCACAACCTCTGATTCACGGTGTTCCATAAGTAGCTTCTTCGGAAATAAGCCGAAATTTTACAAAAATTTGAGAAGCAATTTTCGTAAATTCCTTCTTATTTCTTGAAGCTGACCACTTCTGTCACAACCTTATTAAAACCTATTCAATTTTTAGTAACGTTCATTCTTCTTTACACCATTATTATTTTTCACTATTTGACAATTTAAATCAATTTAATTTCTTTTGCATATGATCATAAAGATGACCACTGATCATCCGCTGACCGACAACTTTGAAGTCATGGCGTTCGTATAATTTTTTAGCCTTTGGATTTTTTTCATCCACACTTAGACCGATGACGGAGCGATTAGCTTTCTTCGCCAATTTAGGTAATGCTTCTAATAATCGCGAACCGATGCCTTGTCCTCTAAAATCTTCTGATACACTGATAGAGTCCAAATACCATTCGTTGGGAAACGTTTCTTTATCAATGAACAAACGTGTAGACGCATCTAGCTGATATTTCTCTAAGATAGGTACCAGTGGCTGATCGATGATTGATTCTTCTTCATCTGTATAACCGTAAGCAACTCCTGCAACTTTACCGTCTATTTCTTCTACGATACCTCGTGAATAACTGTAACGATAATTTGGATCAGTGATTGCTTCTTCTAAAATCTCTAAAGTCTTTTGTTCCCCTGTCTGCTTCAAAAATGGCAGTTCCATATCTTTTAGAATCACTAAGATCAATGGGGCGATTTCTGGAGCATCTTCTTTTCTCGCAAAACGAATCATAGTTTCTTCTCCTTTTCTCCATTCTAACATGCAGAAAAAGAAATCGCAAAATCGTTATTTTAAAAAATCTTCAATCTTTTCAGTGATGAAATAACCATGAGTAACGATTCTTGCCGCTTCAGTTCGGCAATAAGGGCAGACGACTGGCATTTCTTTATCATTATGTTCGACTACATTATTGACTTCTTCGTATGCAAATTTTTTTCCGCAATTAGGGCATTTCATTTTTTCCATGTTATCTCAACTTCCTTTCATCTTTACTCTCTTAGCTTACTCTTATATTGTAAAAAAGAGAAGCAATATCCTTCTTCTATGCAGATATCCATACCTGACGGTCCTGTTCTCCATCTATTAATCGGACTTTATAATAAGGACGTTCATCTTTGACTAGAAGTGTCCACTCTTTCACTTTTGCTTTTTCCCCGTAGTAGCTGACTGCTTCCTTCATCGCTGCTTGCGGTTGTTTGAACTCTTCCGTTTTTTCTATATCAAAAAGATGTTCTGCGGCCTTTTCCGTGTCATTTCGTACGGTTGTTTTCCCAGTGGATGGATTGACTGCTATGACTTGTCCTTCACAAAAAAACTGGTATTCATATGTTGCATTCGTAGGATTCTCCAAATCTTTTTCAACTGTAAAATGAATAGCAGATATGTTATGTTCTTTTGTTTCGTTTTTTACGATTGCTGCTGCTTTTTTCAATGAGATCCGATATTCCTGGTCACTAATATCATCCATGTGAAAAGCGGCATTGAGCAGTCCCGTCATACCGGTAATCCCTATTACGATGAGGGCAGCAACACCAAACATCATTTTTTTCATTCTTCATTCTCCTGTTTCTTTTTTTTAAAGAATATCAAGAAATGAACGAATGAAAAATCGAATGAAACGAAAAAAAAGTGACAATTTTGTTATCTTTATTCGTGCAGTTCTAATGGCAATCCGTCTGGATCAAAGAAAAACGTCATTTTTTTTCCTGTAAAGGTATCTTCTCTAATCGGTTCTGATTCGATCCCAAAGGACTGCAATTCTGCAATTGTTTCTTCAATATCGTCTACTTTGAAAGCAAGATGACGCAAGCCACAAGCTTCTGGATAGTTTGGTCGTTGTGGCGCATTAGCAATTCCAAAAATCTCCAATTCAGCACTTCCTAGTTTCAGATCTAATTTATAGTCATCTCGTTCTTTGCGGTAATTTTCTCTGATTACTTCAAATCCTAATTTATTAACATAAAAATCACGTGATTTCTGATAATCTGAAACAATGATGGCTACATGATGGATCGTTGTAAAGTTCATATGAGCACTCCTATTCTTCGTTTAAGCTCGGATCTATATTAATCTCCAGTTCCATTGTAAATGTGTCAGATTGAAAAAAATAGCTGTTTTTTCTTTTTATAAGAAAAAAGGCAAAAAAAAACAGAAAGTAGGTCCTCCAAGACACTCTTCCTGTTCCCAATATAATAAATGAAAGTAAGAAATTATATTTTCAAGAAAACAAACAGAAAATTATCATAACACAAATTATTTATAATTGAAAGACTAGTTTTTTTTCAAGAAAAGCATACAATAGATTGTGTTAGTAAATACAGAACACACTACATTTAGTGTCTTAAGGAGTCCTCATACATGAAGTCATATTTTCAGTTTTTAGCTCATCAGCTAAAAGGCTGGCCGCAACAAAATTATTATCTTTTCTTTTTCAGTCTTGGCTGCCAGGTCATGACTCTTGTCAATAGTCCCATCACTTGGCTGTCCGTTATTACATTTATCGGTACCACGCTTGGTGTATTGTGTATTTTATCCATCAATGCGGCAAAATCAGTCAACGGTATTTTAGGTATTTTGTCTGCGATTTGTTTTATTATCGTTGGATTTTCAGCAAAGAACTATTTAAGTATCGGTGAACAGATTGCTTATATGATCACATTGGATATCCCCGTATTGTTAAGTAAAGAATGGAATCATAATATGGCTTCAAAAATCCGAAAATTCACTGGAAAAAGCTGGTTTATCGCAATCATCAGTACTTTCCTTGTCTATCTTGTTTCAGGATTCCTGATTGGTCGTTATACAGATGATCCTCGGCCGTGGGTAGATGCCATTGCTTTTTCTATTAGCTTGACTGCTGGTATCATCAGTTTCTTGCGTTACAACAACCAATATTACTGGTGGTTAGCTTCAGGGCTTGCTCAAATGGTCCTTTGGTATATTTCATTTACGCATGGATCTGCAAGTTTGGCGATGTTCGTGAACAGCTCTGTTTACTTGCTGAATGATGTCCTTGCATTTACCGTTTCACCTTGGTATAACCAAAAAGAACGTGAACGTATGCAAAAAATGGAAGAAGAATACTACAACGCACAACAACACGCATAAAAAAACTGAGCGTGGGACAAAAGTAAAGAACACTTTTGTCTCACGCTCTAAACACGTATAAACGGCGGAAGAAGAAGCAAATCCTTCGTAAATAAGCTGAAATTCACAAAAATTTGAAAAGCAATTTTCGTGAATTCCTTCTTATTTCTTGGAGTTAAACGCTTCTGTCCCAGCCTCTATTTTTTTATAGTAATTCCTTCAGATACTTTCTTGCCTCATCATTGAAACGCAGTGATTCTTCTAACTTCTGATAATATTCCAACGCTTGTTTCTGAGCTTCAGTAAAACGATAATGTTTTCCTTTCCATTTGTCGATTGTCTCTTGCACATTTCCAGATTGGATATCTTTCACTACTAGTTGCCATTTTTCTTTTGAGACTGTACGGTCTTTCTTATCAGCAGATTGTATAGTTTCTCGTTCTTTACGCAATACTTTTAAAAAACCATTTCTGACTATCCGAGGAATGCTGTCGAAGAACCCTTCTGTAAAACCATAGCGACAATATTGCTTCCAAATAAATAGATAGATTTTTGGTTGGATGAATCGTTGGTTTTTCGCAAAATATTCCATCTGAGCAGTGACTTCTGGTGTTCGTTGACGTTTTGTCTTTCTCAACACGGAAATAAATGTTTCAAAATAAGCATTAGGATGTACTGGCACTTCTTCATATACGATGGATTGCCAATCTTTACGTAAAAATGCGCGATAGTTGATCAAGAATTCTTCTACATCCTTTACTAATTCTTCTGCAAAGTCGTCAAATAGTTCTTTTTTTATCTGTCGCTTTTTTGGCTGCCCATTGATGTGTTCACTTATTTTCTTGATTTCATTTTCCAATGCTTGATAATCCGCTATGTAAATCGGCATTTCTACTTGGCGAAATTCTGCGAGTCGCTGAGCTAATTTTATATCCCGCCGATTGTAAAATTAAGCTAGACAACTAAAAAAGCCATTTGTGCTACACTCAAAATAGTTCTGACCAAAGAATTATAAGGAGTGAGTACAAATGACCTATACCCATCTTACAACGGATGAACTTGTAATGATAGAGTCTTATTTCAAAATAAATCAATCTGTTGCGAAAACTGCGCATTGCTTGAATCGTTCAAGACAAACGATCCATAAAGTATACCTATTCTTCAAGCAAGGAAAATCAGCCTTAGAATACTATCAACAGTATAAGAAAAACAAATCAAACTGTGGTAGACGCCCGCTTGTTTTACCCGAGGAACAATCAGAATATATTCAAAGAAAGGTTGTTCAAGGATGGACACCCGATGTGATTGTTGGTCGTGCAGCGTTTCCTATTCGTTGTTCTGCTCGTACCATTTATCGTATGTTCAAAAAGGGGCTATTTAATCCTTCTGACTTACCGATGAAAGGCAAGCGTAAACCGAATGGACATCAAGAAAGGCGTGGAAAACAAGCTTTCCGCCGCTCTATTCATGAACGTGAAAAAGATTATAGCCAATTCTCAAATGAGTTTGGTCACCTTGAAGGTGACACTATCGTAGGTCTGAAACATAAAAGTGCTGTAATTACCTTAGTTGAACGATTATCAAAAGTTATCATTACATTGAAACCGTGTGGTAGACAAGCGATTGATATTGAAAAAAAATTAAATCATTGGTTTGAATCTGTACCGAAAAATCTATTCAAATCCATCACTTTTGATTGTGGAAAGGAATTTTCAAATTGGAAACAAATCAGTAATGCCAATGATATTGCCATTTATTTCGCTGATCCAGGAACACCGTCTCAAAGAGGCCTAAACGAGAATTCTAACGGATTGTTACGTAGAGATGGTTTATTGAAATCTATGGATTTCAATTCAGTAGATGAATCTTTTATTCAATCTGTCACATCTAAACGAAATAATATTCCTAGAAAATCACTGGATTATCGAACACCTTTGGAAGTATTTTTGAGTTACGTAAGTATTGATGATTTGTCTAACTTAATTTGACAATTAAGATCCGGTAAATATGGCTGTTTCATCCGACGATTTTGGTACAAGACAAAACAGTATTTTTGCCATAGTCCTTCAGGAAAATCGATATTCTTCTGCTTAAGCCATAATAATTCGTCTAAGGCCAGATCAACTTTTGTCATTCCCTGATGGATCGAAGCTGCCACTGTCGGAGAGACATGCAGGTGATCGGCAAAGTGGTTGATGCCTAGTTTTAGGATCTTTCCGGTTTTTGGCGATTTAACGATGTATTGCACTTTTAATTCTCTACCACACTCACAATACAATTTTTGCTGGCTTCGTTTTGTTCGAAAAAACGGATTGATCTTGAAGTCAGAAAACACCCAATCTGTTGCAACTAAATAATGTTCTTCCATAAAACGAGAGCTGATTAGATATCGGCGGTGCTTATCGACTAGTTCCCGCTGTTTTTTCGTTAATTTTGCATAGATCTCCCAACGTTGACTGCTTGTGTATTGTTTAGAAATTTTGATGGGATAGCTTTTGCTGATTTCTTTTGGAAACCATTCTTCAAAGACGGATTGCCATTCTTCCACGGCTGTTTCTTTCCTTTCTAATTACAAAAAGCTGGCTACTAACATAACGTTAGCAACCAGCCAGTGTTTCTTGCTAAACTAGTGAGTTGTTCCGGCATTTCCGGAAATATCTTCTTTATTTTCTACTGCTGCTTCAACTGCATAAGTCAAAGAAGAAGCAATGTCTTCTAAAGACATAGAAGGTGTACCCACTGGACGATCGATCACTTGATCGGGTGAGAATGGCACGTGGATGAACCCACCTCGAATTGCCGGGAATTGTGTTTCGATCAAATGAAGCAAACGATACATGATATCGTTGCAGACAAATGTTCCTGCTGTATAAGAGATGTACGCTGGTAGACCATGATCTTGTACATTTTTTGTCATTGCTTTGATTGGCAATGAGGTAAAGTAAGCGGCTGGACCGTTTTCTTCTAAAGCCGTATCGAATGGCTGATTTCCTTCATTATCAGGGATTCTTGCTTCTGCTAGATTAATTGCGACACGTTCGAACGAGACTGCTGACCGTCCACCTGCTTGTCCGACACAGATCACGACATCTGGCTGGTGCTGTTGGATGGCTTCTTTGACTACTTGACTGCTTTTTTCGAATACGGTCGGTACTTCCACTTTGATGATTTCAGCACCGCTGATTTCATCTGGCATTTTTTTTACTGCTTCATAGGCTGGATTCACTTTGTCCCCACCAAATGGATCAAAACCTGTTACTAGTACTTTCATCTGTTGTTCCTCCGTCCGATTGATTTAACATATGGTTATCTTTTATCATACCATTTTCCTTGCACAGCGTAAATAAAGGAAACAATAGTTTAAATAACATAACAGATCAAACTTAATATATTCTTATAAAAAAATAGTGTTCCACTACAATGTTAGAAGAGGTTGCGACAATTATTCTGTCACAACCCCTCTCTTCTATTATTTAAATAGAATCATATAAGCAATTTGGAAAACTAGCATAAATAACGCAATAAACAACTGGTTTTTGATCACTCCGTATTTGTCTTTCATCTCCAGCATCGCTACAGGCACGATATTGAAGTTAGCAGCCATCGGTGTCAGCAGGGTCCCACAAAAACCGCAAGTCAATGCAACCATTCCTATTAACGCTGGATTCGCTCCATGACTAAATACGAATGGTGCACCGATCCCAACCGTCATCACGGTGATGGCCGCAAATGCATTCCCCATGATTACCGTAAATATCACCATGCCAAGAGCGTAAATGATGATGCCGATGTTCACATTTCCTTCTGGAACGATCGTACCTACTGCATTGGAAATCACTGTCCCAACTCCAGCGCTTGTAAATACCGCACCTAGAGAAGCTAAAAGCATTGGCAACATGCTTAACGGCCCTACTGTGCCCAGCATATCTGCTGCATCATCTAAAAATGTACTTGGTCGATTATCTCGAGAAAAGAACATCAAGATTAGCATGGCTGCAAAAACACCGACGCCCACGCCGACTAAAGCACCTAAATTGGTAAATAGAGCAAACAAGATCGCAAAGACACCGATACTCAAAGCCGGAATAAAGATTTTCATTCCTAGTTTGTCTGACATTTTTTCCATATATTCTTTTGATGGAAGCCGGCTTTCTCCTTTGCTGACTTTCTTAGCAATTGCTGGTATGGTCATCGCAAAGATCAAGCCACCGTTCACGATTGCCGGAAGCCATCTTCCTCCTGCAATAACTACCCCTAAGACCGTCCAGAAAAAGGCTGACCCATAACGATGAGGATTGGTTTTATCTGTTAAATTTCTTACTCCAGTGTAAATCAATACGAGTCCCATCACGATATAAAGGATCTCCAGTAATTTATCGCCTAATAAAATATCAGGATTTGTAAAAAAGTCCATCTTATTGCCCCTTTCCTAGATAATATTTCTTCGCTAATTTCTTTTCTTTAAGATAGAAGTAGACACTTGCCACAACTAAAGCCGTGATAGCCACTGGAACTTCCACTAAAGCAAGCTGTCCCAATGTTACGTCATATCCTAGATCTTTCAGTGTTGATTGGACTAGCAACGCCCCTGCTCCTCCGATGAATAGTACTTGGCCAAAGAACCAGCAGACATTTTCCATAGCCGAAGCCATACCTTTTAGTTCTTCTTCATGCTTAGGATGGACTTCTAATCCTTTTGATTCGATGGTCCCCAATGCCATCGGTAAAATGATTGGACGAACAAATCCAGCAACTCCACCAAAACTCACGTTAAAAGCCGCAAAGATCATTCGAAAGATCCCATAAATATCTACAATCATACCAGCAGATACTTTCTTGAATCGCTTGATCAAGGAAGCCGCTGATTCTTTCAGACCATTTCTTTCAAGCGTTCCTGTTGCCAACATAATGATGATAAAAATCGCCATCCCGCGATTGTTTACAAAACTTGTACCTAAAAGTTCTAACATTCCTTGAATGCCAAGACCGCCAGTCAAAGCTGTAACAACTAAAGCAACCATTACGATCAATATCGAGTCTAATTTAAATGCAAACCCGAGAATAACAATCAAGACGCCTAAAAGGCTAAGATAATTTTCCATATATTTTCCTCCATAAAATGACAATATTTTTTTAATTATAAAGCAAAACACATAAAAAATATAGTTGTTTTCTCACGAAATAGACACTATTTTTAAATATTTTTCGTTATTTTTTTATCACAAAAATTATCTTACTTATTGTAAGGTAAAACTTTTTTTAATTTATTGCCTGCTAATATATAAAAATAAGGTCTAGTTACTGTTTTTTTAAATGATTAATAAATAACAACTCCTTTCTATGAAATTGCAAAGCATTCATCTTCTTTTCTGCTAACGATATATCCGTCAATGCTTGTTACACTTTACTAAAAAGTATGAGATTGCCGATATCTGGATAGGAGTGCTATACTACAGAAAAAGATATACGATCTGCCACCGGGTAGTAAAAAAGAGGATGATCATTCCATTAGGTCTTTGAAGGGATGATTCTCCTCTTTTTGTGTATTTTTTATATTGAAGGAGGAACGTATGTATGGCATGGATGGAATTAATCATAGCAGGAATTTTGGAAGTATTCTGGTCAACGATGATGAAATGGAGTGATGGTTTTTCTAAAATCAATTATTCTTTTTACACAGTGATTGGAATGATTGCTAGTTTTTACTTTTTATCAAAGGCAATCAAAAGTTTGCCGATGAGTCTCTCTTATCCTATCTGGACAGGGATTGGCGCAGTTGGTTCGGTCATAATTGGTGTGGTCTTGTTTCATGATAAGCTGAATCTTTCCACTTGGTTCTTTGTGGGGATGCTACTCATCAGTATCATTGGCATCAAGATTACTAGCGGCCACTAGACACTTGGAATAAGTACTGATCAGAAAAAATAAGCCTTTTTATTTAATATTCAATTTTTTTATGAAAAAATAAGAAATAAGTCCAATGACCTAGCGACTTCTCCACTCATCTGGTGTATGCTTTTACTATCTATAGAAAAGGAGTGAATATTTTTGAAAAGTCTTTCGGTCCAAGAATTATCCAAGAACTTTGGTCACAAACAAGCCCTCAGCGATGTCAGTTTTAGCTTATCCCCTGGCAAAATCGTTGGATTAGTAGGTCCTAATGGCGCTGGAAAAACAACGATCATGAAAGCTATTTTAGGACTGATCCATTACTCAGATGGAACAATCCGTATTGGGGAAAATGAGATTTCTCCCTCTAGTCATAAAGGGTTGGAACAAGTAGGAGCATTGATCGAATATCCGGGTATCTACCCATTCTTAACAGGCTATGATCATCTGAAGTTATTCTCTGAAACAAACGATGTATCTGCTATCGATACTATCGTGAATCAGCTCAAGATGGAAAAGTACATTCACAAAAAAGCGAAATCTTACTCGTTGGGAATGAAACAAAAGCTAGGAATTGCTCTTGCCTTACTGAACCATCCTTCTATCGTTATTTTAGATGAACCGATGAACGGGTTGGATCCACAAGCAACAAGAGATGTGCGAAAAATCATTACCGACTTAGCTACTCAAGGCACCTCTTTCTTGATCTCCAGTCACTTACTCAGTGAGCTTGAAAAAATGGTGGATGAGCTGATCCTGATCAATCAAGGAAAGATCATCAAGCAATGTACAATGGCTGAATTGAACCAAGCAGCGCAAGATTTCATCATTATCTCTACAACGAATGATCTAGCTGCTCGAACGATCTTGACAGAAGCTGGATATACTTTGGAAGATTCTGATAAAATCAAGCTTTTAAAAGAAAACGAAGAATTATTAGGAACCGTGATCCAGTTATTGTCTGCACAAAATATCCATGTGACAGACGTCCAGCATCTGACGAATGATTTGGAATCTTCTCTATTGGAAATTCTGGATTCAGTAAAGGGGGAAGAAGAAAAATGACATTGCTTGTAAAACAAGAATTATTTAAATTGATCAAGAAAAAGTCAACTGCTGTTTTATCTGTTCTATTAGTTGTTTTGCTCATAGGAACAGCACTTCTAGCCAAAAAATACACGACGATCATTGATCCAGTTGAAATGACTGCTCAGCTTTTTAGTGCCACATCTTGGATTGTCTTTATCATGATTGCAGCTGCAAGCACGATCATTTCGATAGAAGCACAATATGGTACATTGAAAAATCTCCTTTATAGAAAGTATTCTCGAGGAGAAATATTAGTAAGCAAATGGATCACATTAGTTATTTATTCTGTTTATTTATACCTTTTAGCTATTATTGTCACTGTGTTGATGAAACTGATTCTTTTCCCTTCGATTTCCTTCACGGAGAAGGTTTCTACTGGTCAAACACTGATCCAAAGCTTGTTCACTTATACTTTGGGTAGTTATATCGGTTTATGGCTGATTTTAAGTTTAGTGTTGATGATTGCTTGCTTTATCAATAGTTCCGGTGCATCCATCTCAGCAGGAATCGTCTTTTATTTTGCTTCGTCAATCATATCTGGTATCCTTATCGCACTCATCCAAAAATGGGAGTGGATCAAATGGAATCCGATCAGTATGTTGAATCTGCAAAACCAAATTGGAAACGAAGAGATCATGAAGCAATTGACTCATCTTTCTACTAATCAAATGCTGTTCGGTAATTTAGCTTACATCGTTTTGTTCTTAGCATTAGGATATCTCGTATTTAAGCGAAAAAATGTATGATGAGTCATCAAAAAAGAGGTTGTGAAAGAGACGTTCAGCCTTATTGCCGATTGGCTGTCTCTTAAACACCGTTTATTCTGAAAAAGGAGCTGTGACAACATTTGTGTCACAGCTCCTTTCCTAGTATGTTTTTGAATAAACGACAGGCTCACAACCTCTCCTTATACTTCTTTTATACTTCTATACGTGAAGCATCCCAGTGGCAAATAAAACCATTGCAATCACTCCGACCATCGTCACACCTATAAGTAAAATCTTATCTAAGTGGATATGTTGTACAGGCTCGTTTTGCTCCTTACGTGCTTTGAGATAAAAATAAATGCCTGGCAAGAAAAGAACAAGAACAAGCATTACTTCATTAAAGGCTACGACTAGCATAGCCCATACTTGAAAGGCACTTGCTAAAAGCCCTACTAAAAATTGGACCCATTCTTTCCGCTGATAAGAAAGTTTCATTTGGTACAATCCTAAGAAAAGCCACGTGAAGAAAATAGCTGCTGTACCAAGTGTGTAAGCAAAGTTATAAGCACTGTCAGTGAATAATAATGAAAGTAAAAAGACATTCGTACATAACGTCGTCAATACGATAGCATAAGTTGGTGCCCCATTTTTGTTGAGTTTTCCCCATGCTTTAGGCAAAAGTCCGTCTTCAGCCATGTTTCCCATTGTTTCAATCGGTAAGATCGTCCATGAGAGCCAAACACCAACTAAAGAAATGATCAAACCGCCGTTGATCACGACTGCTCCCCATTTACCAACCATCATTTCAAACACATAGCCCATAGCAGGCTGCGCCTTGATCGTTTGCAGCTGATTCATCGTCATTGTCCCATATGGAAGCATGGAAACCAAGACGTAAATAATAATCAAGCCGAATATCCCTAGAATCGTTGCTTTCCCAACATCTGATTGTTTTTTTGCTCGTGAACCTACGACAGAGGCTCCTTCAATACCAACAAATATCCAAAGCATCACCATGATGCAACTCAATACTTGACTGGAAAACGGGATCGGCTGTCCATTCGCATTCAATATAATGTCGCTAGAAAAGTTATCAATGAATTGTTGGATCGAAAACGTGCTGATAGCTACTACAATAAATAAAAATAATGGCACTAATTTACAGAATGTGACGATAGCATTGACGAAACTAGCATTTTCGACTCCCCGATTCACTAGCCATGCATATCCCCATAAGAAGACTGTACTCATCACGATCGATGCCAAATTTTGCCCACCTTCAAATACTGGGAAGAAATATCCTAATGCGCTCATCAACAATGTTGCAAAAGCTACGTTGCCTAACCAGCATGTGAGCCAGTAACCCCAACCGCTGATAAAACCAGCGAAACGGCCAAAACCTTCTTCTGCGTAACTAAAGATCCCGCCTTTTAAATCTGGACGTTTTTTATTGATATTATTGATCGATAAGGAGAGCATCAACATTGCTGTTCCTACGAGTACCCAACTGAAAATAGCTGGGCCGCCAGCCGATCCGGAGATGTCCGTCATAATACCAAATACGCCACCTCCAATCGCTGAACCAATTACTAAGGCAGCAAGTGGAATTAAACCAATTCCTTTTTTCTGTTGCTCTGTATCCATGTAAGCATCCTCCAAAATAAAACCGCTTTTATCAAAAAGTATAACAAACCTTTTTTATTTTTACTTAATTAATAAAAACTTTAATAGAAATATAATTCTACCGGCTTTTTTCTCATTATACAAGCAAAGCGCCTAGTCCCTTTCCAAATTACACCACCAAAAAACTAAAAAAAGATGCTATACTAAAAGGAAAGAATTGGGGGATGATCCATGAACATTTTATATATATCGATTTCAGGAAATACGCGTGCCTTTGCCAAACATCTAGCAGAATATGCTGAAAAAATGCATGCAGAAGATCCTGTCAATCCTGAAGTTACTTTAAAAGAAATCCATGAAAATAGTGATTTTACGAAAGAAACAGAACCATTTTTTACTTTCGTTCCTACTTATTTAGACGGCGGAAATGGTTTAGATAACGGTGATACAGAAATCTTGACCGAAACGATGCGTGAATATCTGGAACATGAAGACAATCATAAACTTTGTCTTGGTGTAGTCGGTAGCGGGAATAAAAACTTCAATAATCAGTATTGTCTAACAGCCAAACAATATGCACAAACATTTGGCTTTCCTTTCTTGGCAGATTATGAATTACGGGGAACACCATCTGATGTGACACGAATTTATCAGATTTTAGCAGAAAACAATAAATAATAAAAAAGAAGAAGCTGAAAAATAGATTTCAGCTTCTTCTTTCGTTTCTATTGTTTCTATCATATTAAGCTTTGACATCCATCACAGGTGCTTTTGCTTTTGCTTTACCTGTTTTTTCCAAGACAAAGTTTTTTACACGATCCATATTGGTTACCAAGACGATCATGGATGTTTCTTTGCCTGCTGCTTTGATCGCTTCTAAGTCAGCTTCTGCTACAAGCGTATCAGGTGTCACTTGCTGCCCTTCTGTTACTTTCACATCAAATGGCGTACCGCCTAAGTCAACTGTGTTGATTCCCATATGAAGCAAGATTTCTAAACCATTTGGCGTTGTGATCCCAATAGCGTGTTTCGTTGGGAAGACAGAACTGACTACCCCAGTAACTGGAGAATGGATATGTCCGTTTTCTGGTTCTACAAAGTAGCCTTCACCCATCATCTTTTGTGCAAAAACTGGATCACTTGCTTTATCTAAAGAAACAACTGTTCCGTCAGCAACTGATGAGAGGATAGTCACACTTTCAGCTGAAGTTTGAGGTACTGCTTTTTCAGGCACTTCATTTACTGTGGCTGTTTCAGTCGCTAATTCTTCTTTTTCTAAACGGTCTTTAGGAATACCGAAGAAGAATGTAGCAACGAAGCCACCAGCATAAGCTGCCAATAATCCAAGGATGTAGCCTAACCATTTACCGTCAGAGATCAATGGGATCAAAGCGGCTCCTGAAGGTCCAATAGCGATAGCCCCGACATTTCCGATCATTCCGATCACTGCCCCGCCGATACCTCCACCGATACAAGCAGTAATAAATGGGCGTCCTAGAGGTAATGTTACTCCGTAAATCAATGGTTCGCCGATTCCTAGGATCCCGACTGGTAAAGCTCCTTTGATCATTTCTGTTAATTCTTTATCTTTTTTGCAGCGAATCCATAATGCCAATGCTGCACCCACTTGTCCTGCACCAGCCATCGCAAGAATTGGAAGCAATAGCGTACGACCAGTTTCATCAATCATTTGCACATGGATTGGAGTCAAAATTTGATGCAGTCCGAACATAACCATCGGCAAGAATAATGTGCCTAGAACGAAGCCGGCAAATGCTCCACCAACGCCAAGTACCCAGTTGATCCCACCGACCATGCCATCAGAAATGAAACCTGCTAAAGGCATGATGAAGAAAATTTCAATCAGACCGATGGTAATCAATGAAAGAGTTGGTGTAACGATGATATCTACCGCATCAGGTACTACTTTATGCAGTTTTTTCTCAACGATTGACAATAGCCAAACAGCGAAGATGACACCTAAGATCCCACCTTGTCCAGCTGCAAGAGCTTCACCAGTAAATAAGTTTTTCAGTGGTGCTTCCGGATTCATCCCTGTCAGCATCACAACGGCCCCGATAACTCCACCAAGAGTTGGTGTTGCACCAAAAACTTGTGCAGCATTGATACCTGTATAGATAACTAGGTAGCTAAACATCCCGTTTTTCAAGATGTTCATCACATCGATATATTGTTGCCATGTTGCTGCATCAAGTGTTCCGGCTGTGACTAAGTTTGCTAAAACTGCGGCAATCCCTGCCACGATCCCAGTACCGACAAATGCAGGAATCATTGGCACAAAGATATTAGAAATGTCTTTTAATACCGATTTGATTTTAGATGGTTTTTGTTTCGATTTTTGTGCCGCTTTCATTTCTTGTGCCCGTTCGTTTACACGGTCTTTTCCAGACGCTGATGAATTTGCTGTAGCTGCACTTACAGAAGGAAGTTTTTCTCCTAATTTCACGCCTGCCAAATCAACCATTTGCTGTGCTACTTTGTTCACTTTCCCAGGTCCGATGATGACTTGAAGCTGTTCATCTTCTACTACACCAAGCACTCCTGGAATCGCTTTTAATTCAGAGACATTTACAAGATCATCATTGATGATCTTCATACGCACACGAGTCATGCAGTGGACAATGCTTTCTACATTGCCCATGCCGCCTGCCCCTTTATAAATTTGTTTTGCCAGTTCTTCCAAAGTCAGTTCGTTTTTTGCCATGGTCTTTTCCCCCTCATAAGGTCCCTTTTACAAATCCGTTTGCTTCAGCTAATTTTGCTTGAGCTTCCTCTTTATCACTATTTGTCAAAATCATGACGATAGCCAGCTTAACATTTTGATCTGCTTCTTCAAAGTACTTTTCAGCTGTTTCGTAATCAGCTTCTGTCGCTTGCATGATGATTCGTTTTGAGCGTTCGATTAGTTTTTCATTTGTTGGTTTGACATCGACCATCAAGTTATTGAATACTTTACCTATACCAATCATACTGATAGTAGAAATCATATTCAAGATCAGTTTTTGTGCTGTTCCTGACTTCAATCGAGTAGAGCCTGTCAAAAATTCTGGACCTGCATCGACTTCGATTGGGAAATCCGCGTGTTTACTGATTTCGGCTTGTTTATTGCAAGAAATCGTTCCTGTGACAGCACCGATCGATTTTGCGTAATCTAATCCACCGATCACATATGGTGTACGACCGCTAGCTGCGATACCAATAACTATATCATTTTTTGTCAAATTCAGCTTGATTAGATCTTCTTGCCCTAGCTCATAAGAATCTTCGGCCCCTTCGACAGCTACAGTCATTGCTTCTTCTCCACCAGCAATTAGACCTATGACCATTTCCGGTTCTACACCGAATGTCGGTACGCATTCAGCAGCATCTAACACACCTAGTCTTCCACTTGTTCCGGCTCCCATATAAATCAGGCGTCCACCTTTTTTAAAGGATTCAATCGTGTTAGCAATCACTGGTTCGATACTTGTCAGTTCTTTTTCAACCGCAGCGGCCACTTTCTGATCTTCTTTGTTCATTAGTTGAACGGCTTGAGAAATACTCATCTCATCTAATCCAAAAGTTTCTTGGTTTCTGCGTTCCGTTGTTAGGTTCTCTAAATTGATTTTGCTCATTTTTATCTTCCTTCTTTTCTTATAAATTGATAGTTC
This sequence comes from Enterococcus sp. DA9, assembly GCF_008000875.1. Classification (NCBI taxonomy): domain Bacteria; kingdom Bacillati; phylum Bacillota; class Bacilli; order Lactobacillales; family Enterococcaceae; genus Enterococcus; species Enterococcus sp. DA9. The sequence continues at coordinate 1,420,003 of NZ_CP042839.1, read as the reverse complement.
ATACCAGCTTTGATTTGGTTGATCAATGGTAGCTCTTCTTTGATAACTTTGGCTACTACATTCACTTTTTCATCCGCTGGCAAATCATATTTAGTTAATTGGATCTCACCCATATAGCGCAAATACTTTTCGTTATCTAAAGTAATAGACCCTTTCATACGCGTAGCTGTATTTCTTGCTGGGATAGACGGAATCTCTCGAAAACGTGCATCTGCGCTTCGTATGACATCTCTTGCATCGTCTTGCCGATTCGTATGCTTCCCTAATATATATTCGTAAAATTCTTCATCTACAGGTTCCGTATGGAGCAAGACTGTCTGTTCTTTTTGGAAAGAAGCAAATTGCTCCTGAACGTTTTCTGACAGACCTGCATCTCCGATGTAAACAATATCCGTGTTACTTGCTAATAGATCTAGAGCGCCTGCAAGAGGATGGACCCCGCGATGTTCTTCCAAAGTCGGCAATCCTTGATATAGTGGGCCTCTCAACTCTGTATCTCCTGGTACAAAACCTTGGACAAGGAGACCTTGAATTTTGAGCCATTGATTTTTTTTCTGATACCATTCTTTGTCCAGCCCTGTTTCGGGACGTGGATAATAATTATGCCAAGCTTCAATCTGTGAGAAATCAGCTTCTGCTTCTTTCAATTCATCGATATCTTTAGGCGTGATCGTGCTAGCATTCAAACTGATTTTCAATTGATGTGACCAGTCGGCAATCTGCTGATTGGAAATATGATAATCCATTCTTAAACCTGTTACACCAATTGCTTTCAAAGGCGTGAGATCTTCTAATGAAAAACCAGCTCGTTCCAATGCCTCTCCTGAAATATCGACCATCAATTCTAGTTTATTCTTTTTCGCTTCGCTTCCTAGTTCGATCAATCGCTTTTGATATGCCGAAACATCATCTTCTGGTATATGCATGGAAGTGAAAATACCGACAAAGCCATTGGATGCCATTTGGCGGATATACTGTTTCTTCTCTTCTGACAAAGAATCGTTCATAAATATTGAAAAGCCAAACATATTATCCCTCTTTTTCTGTATCCGTCTTCATTTCTATGACTAGAGTATATATCTAAAGAAATAAAATTTCAACACTTTTATTAAAATAATTAATTTTCATTTCTAAAGGTTGAGTTTATATTACCAAAAGAATTGTCATAACCTAAAAAAAGGCACTGCTAAGCAAAAGCAGTGCCTTGAAATATTTTATTTAAATAACACAAACACATAATTACTCATAAGAAACCAATTCTGTATTATCTACCATGAATGTAAAGAACCCCTCATTAGGCATCGGATGAAAATAAGCATTGATCACTCTTATCAAGGCATTATGGCAAACTAACAGATAGACATTTTCTTCGTCTTCAATGCATTCTTTCAATAAAGGAACGATCCGTGCATACACATCTAAGACTGACTCCCCATTTGGGAATCGTACAGCGAATGCTAAACGTGCTTTTTGAAAGTTCTCATCTTTGCTTGGCAATCCATCATAATCCCCAAAATCCATTTCTACCAATCGTTCATCAACGGTCAGCGGCAAGCTGAGACGATCAGCAACTGCTTGTGCTGTATCTCTTGCTCGTTGAAGAGGGGAATGGATGATTTTCGTGATTGGAACAGGCAAATCTACTACCTTTTCTGCTAGTTTCTGTGCCTGCATCTGTCCTTTTTCAGTCAGCGGCACATCTGCCCGTCCGCAAACTAATCCTTGTGCGTTCCAAGTTGTTTCTCCGTGTCTCGTTACATAAAGCATGTGATTTTCTCCTTCGTTGGCAAAGTTCCCCTTAACCATACCTTGTTGTTCTTGAGATTACAAGGGTTAGATTTTCTCAAGAGAAATAATCTCAGTAGATACTTTATCCAGGAAGGTTTGATCATGTTCCACCAGTAACATGGCAGGTTTCACGTTCAAGATCAGTTGTTCTAATTGTTCTTGATTGAAGACATCCAAATAATTCAATGGTTCATCCCATATATATAGTTCAGCTGGCTGTGATAAAGATTTAGCCAATTCCACTTTTTTCCGTTGGCCCATACTCATCTGCTCAATCTTGTTATGAAAAACATCTCTTTCCATCCCAAGCTTTCGGAGGTTGTTCAAAAATGCTTGGTAGTCTACTTGGTTTTTCTCTGCAAATTCCGCCAACGTTCCTCGATTGTCTTCATAATTTTGGCGTACATAACTAATGCTCAGATGTTTTGGCTGGGATTTTTCTCCTATAACCTTGCCGTTGAATGCCCCCAGAAGATAATGGATAATGGATGACTTTCCTGCACCGTTAGGACCTGAAATCGCCACCCGCTGATGAGGCTCGATTGTAAAATGAATTGGCTCGAATAACAGATTTTCATACCCTAATTGAAGATCTTCTACGCTTAAAAGTCGCTTATGGTGAGACGCTTGGCTATTCATCGTCAAAGAATCGATATATTCGATATCTTTTAATAGTTTTTCTTTCTCGCTGATCTGGGTCTCCATCCGATTCACGATTGCTTTGGATCGTTTCATCGCCCGTGCAGCATCAGCACCCACTGCTCCTTTATTCACTCGTCTAGATTCAGTATCGATGAATCCGACTTGTTTCTTTGTTTTATCTCCTTCTCGGGAACGAGACCATTCGGCTTTTTCAGCTGCTGTTTTCTTTAGCCTACTGACTTCTTTTTTCAATTTTTCATTTTGAGCCATTTCAAATTCATCACGAAGTTTTTTCTGTTCTTCATAGATAGAGAAATTCCCTTGATAAAGTTCCAGTTGACTTTTTTCGATTGCTAAAACATGGTCCACTACTTCATCGATAAATCCCCGGTCATGGCTGACCACGATGAAGCCTTGTTTTTTCTTTTTCAAATAAGCCGCTACTTGTTTTCTACCAGAGATATCCAAATGATTCGTTGGTTCATCGATTAACGGGAAATGAGTGTCATCCACAAATAAAAGTGCCAATAGGACTTTTGTCTTCTCTCCCCCGATAGTGTGCTGAATTCTCTCCATAAGATTTCAGGATCTGTTTGCATAAATTGGAGCTCTCTTTCGATTTCCCATATCTCAAAATCCGTAATATCATTTAACACGTAATAGGTTAAACGTTCTTTATCTTTTGTCTGTTGCGGGAAATAGACAAATTCTTGCTGATGGATTACTTGCCCTTGATAAGGTAGTTTGTTTTGTAGAATATTCAGTAAAGTTGTCTTTCCTCGACCGTTTCGTCCGATAAGTCCTAGTTTCCATTGTGTGTCAAAATTTAGATTTGCTTGTTCAAATAATAATGTGCCTTGGCTGTCGTAGCCGAATGTCAGATTTTTTATTTCGATTTTAGACATTTTCCATCACCTCGTAAAAAAAGACCAGTCCTATTTTCAGAACTGGCTAAAGAGGATGCAAGGGATGGGTACACACAAAAAGACCCATACATCGAAAAAACCAAGCCAATCCCGAAAATCTGCACACTGCTCCCTTGTCTCCACAAGGTACAGTCTGAATGCAGCTTTCATCAATCGACTTAATTTTTCAATGCACGGATCCCTCACTTTGTCCTATATTTGAAATTACGATAGCATAAAGAAAATGATTTTGTCAACTACTTCGGGAGGATGGTGAAAAATCTGCTAAGTGTCTGTCCTAAGATTTTTGTTTTTTCTAATGTTTGCCTGTGTTCCATTGCTTCTTCTAAACCTATTGGACCCAAATGAATACTTAAGACAATTGGGAGAAAATCAGAAAGTCCTTCTAGCTCTTGGTCTCTACTTCCGCAAATAGCGATGATTGGTTTTCGATATTTTTTTGCAAGCACTGCTACACCGTATGGAACTTTTCCGTGGATCGTTTGCTGATCGATCCGCCCTTCTCCTGTAATGATGACATCTGCTTGTTCGATCTTTTTTTCCAATCCAGTGATTTGGCTGACTAAATCGAAACCAGAAACCATCTTCGCTCCCAACAAAAAAAGGGCTCCACCAATACCGCCTGCTGCTCCACTTCCTGGAATATCATCTAAATCCACCTCCCAGAAATCTTTTATTTGCTGAGCAATCTTTCCTGCTTGTTTATCTAAGAAAGCTAGCGTCGTATCTATTCCTCCTTTTTGTCTTCCAAATTGCCAAGCAGCTCCTTGTTGACCTGTATATGGATTGGTAACATCTGCAGCGATAATCAATTTTACTTTAGAAACAAGAACGTTTCTTCGATCAAAATGAAGTTTTTTAGTAGATAATAAAGGATTTCCTTCTGTGTACCCTTCTAAAGAAGCACCCAAGGATTGGAGTAATCCTAGACCACCATCGCTACACCCGCTTCCTCCTAAAGTGACAATAATTTGTTCTACTTCTTGAAGCAGTGCATCTTTGATAAGTTCTCCTAAGGCATAACTGGAAGCAAGTCGGATAGTTTGATCCGTTGGTTTATCAAGTAGATCTAACCCCAATGCTTGTGCAGATTCGATGACTGCGGTATTTTTTCCTTGCCAAGTTGTCAATAAATAGCTGATTTTTCGCTGACGGAATAAGAGATCCATCCCATCAATGGTACGCCATGTTCCCCCGAGCGCGTAATAGATTGCTTCTGCAGTATTTTCTCCGCCATCTGCAATCGGCACATTGATTTTTCTTCCTTTACGATCTTCCCAGCCATTTAGAACTGCCTGATTTAGTTCAAATGAAGAAGCACTTCCTTTAAATGAATCAATTGCCGCCAAAATATCCATCTGTATCCCTCACTTTCTTCTTAAGTAAGACACTTTTTTTCATTTTTTTCAAACAAAACAATGCTATTTTCTTCCATTTTTCTATATACTAAAAGGGAACTCATTGATAAAGGAGAGAAAAAACATGAAAATCGCAATAGCTGGAGCCGGAGCAATGGGCAGCCGAATCGGATTGATGCTACATCAAAGCGGAAATGAGGTCCTCTTGATCGATCGTTGGCCTGCACACATTGAAGCCATTCGTACAAATGGGTTGATTGCTGACTTTAACGGTAAAGAAGTGGTCGCAAAACTGCCAATCTATTCACCAGAAGAAATCATCGAAAGCAACGAACACGTGGACTTGATCGTAGCATTAACAAAAGCAAATCAATTAGATGATATGTTTCGTTCGATCCAATCCATTATTACTGACAATACTTATGTTTTGTGTTTACTAAATGGATTAGGTCATGAAGATGTACTGGAAAAATATGTGCCAAAGAAAAATATCTTATTTGGGATCACGATGTGGACAGCTGGTCTAGCTGGTCCCGGAAAAGTCACATTGTTAGGTGATGGAGAAATCGAACTAGAGAACTTGGAACCAGAAGGCGAAGCATTTACAAAAAAAGTTGTAGAAGTCTTTCAAGAAGCAAAATTAAATCCGATCTATAGCCATAATGTTCGTTATTCCATTTGGCGAAAAGCTTGTGTAAATGGAACATTGAATGGTTTATGCACGATTTTGGATTGTAATATTGCTGAACTAGGCGCGCAAAAAACGGCAGAGAGCATGGTTCGAACAATCGTATCTGAATTTGCTTCTATCGCAGCAAAAGAAGGAATCATATTAGATCAAGAAGAAGTGTACCAACATATTGCTTCTACTTATGATCCTGACAACATCGGGTTGCATTACCCATCTATGTACCAAGACCTGATCAAAAACCATCGTTTGACTGAAATCGACTACATCAATGGTGCCGTTTGGCGAAAAGGACAAAAATATGATATTGCTACACCATATTGTGCCTTTTTGACCCAATTAGTCCATGCAAAAGAAGGAATCCTTGGCGCAGAATAAAAGGCTCTCTGATGAGAATCAGCTGAATCAGCAGCTGGTTCTCTTTTTTTAAGCCCAATGAAAGATCAAAAAGAAAACACAACTCTCATGATGCCATAAGAATTGTGCTTGTTTGTTTCGGTACATAATCTCTTCAAAATGTAGGTTTTTTATTTATTTTCAACAGAGGAGAGGTCATATTCGTATTGCTCATAAATAGTGGAATCGTTAGTGATAAATCGTTTTGCCCAATTTTCTGCATCATAAAATTCCAATAGCTCTGATGGGATTGGCTTAAAAGGTGTATGCAGAAATTCCGGTAATTCATCTAAATCACGTTCTCGAAGCAAAAAAATATTTTCAGGACGATAAAAATGATAATGAGCAATCGCTTGATTATCCGTCACTAGTTTCTTTTGAAAATACATAGATTCAAATGTCCGCAAAGTCACTCCTTGCTGACCCTCCCGCAACAGTTCCAGAATCCCGCGCGATTCCCCTGTTTTTTTCAGGTACTCTTCATAAGCAAGATATCCAGGTTGTTCATTCCCTCGATGTGGAAGAATGAAATAGTTGGTCGTAACATCTCTTTTTATAAATTCCTGCTTATAGCTTTCTGCTCGTTCTTTTCTCCCATTATTCGTTGCACCAAAAAATAGATCCGTCTTTGGTTCGCTAGAAGAAAAATCCATATGTTTCGAATAAAATGAACTATTATGTTTCAGCCCAAGTTCTTTTGCTTCCAAAAAATCAAAATGATAAATCTCATCGATTGCCGGTTCATCTTGTGCCTGCTTCAGCATCGCCTCGTGTTCTGCTTTGAAGTGATTCCAAAAAAATAACACAATTTTTGCATTGGTAAATGGGCGCACGCGTCGAGCCATCTCCATATTAAATCCATAATCTAAAAAAACGATCAGCTGATAATTTGCCAACTGTTGTCTAGCTGATTTAATGAATTCCGACTGTAGTAAATCTTTTCCGGACCAAACATCTAAAGAGCGGATGGAAGGCAAAAAATAAAGTGATTTATTTTTTGCAACTAGCAGTACGTCATTTTTGTTCATCTTTTCCGCCTCACTTTCTCTGTCACTTTTTCCTATGATAGCCTGTTTAAATAGTAAAAAGCCAGTAAAACGCTTCCTATATTTGTATGAAAATTTAACATTTGTATGAAAATATGATGAAATAAATCATTCTTCTATTAAAATTCGCCTAAAAGTTTTCTGAATAGTTGTAATTGTCTGAAAATTTGTTATCATTAGTCATTGTTAAATATTGCTATTTATTCTTAATATAAATTTTGATTGTGAATTTAAAAGAAAGAGGTCATTTATGGAAGATAAAAAATTGAAAAAACAACTTAGCTCCAGACATATCACCATGTTAGCTTTAGGTGGAGCAATCGGTGCAGGTCTATTTAAAGGAAGTGGCGAAGCGATTGGGATCGCCGGCCCTTCTGTATTGATTGCTTTTTTGATTGGCGGGCTGATTTTATATATCGTGATGAAAGGTCTGGGAAAAATCGTTTTAAGCGGTGGCGACACGCATCACGGATTATCTGGTTTGATACGCCCTTATCTAGGTGCTCATTCTGCTGATTTTACTGATTGGGTCTACTGGTCTATGTGGATTATCAATATCATCGCTGAAGCTGTTGCAGCTGCTTCCTTTTTGCAGTTGTGGTTCCCGCACATTCCAGCCTGGGTATTTGTTTTTATGTTGGCTGTTTTAACTACGATCATCAATCTTTATTCGGTACGGTTATTCGCAGAAACAGAATATTGGCTGGCTTTTGCTAAAATCAGTGTCATTATCTTACTAATCATTTTTGCTACTTATCTTGTCGGTCAGCAAATGTTGGGCACAGGCGTTTTCCCTACCCTTCAGCAATTGACTGACCATGGTGGGTTTACTCCTCATGGTATGAAGGGAATCATCAGTTCTTTGCTTGTAGTTATCTATTCTTACGGCGGTTCTGAACTGATTGCTATCACGGTAAGCGAAGCAGATGATCCTAAACGTGCGATTCCTAAAGCCATCAAAGGTGTCATGGGAAGAATCATTTCCTTTTACATCATTCCTTTGTTTTTGCTTTTGATTCTTTTTCCTTGGAATACTTTAGCAGGCACGAATGTCAGTCCTTTTGTGATGGTATTTGAAAAAATGAATATCCCATTTGCAGCGGATATCGTCAATTTTGTTATTGTCCTTGCTTTGTTCTCATCTATCAATTCGGGTGTGTATGCATCTTCAAGAATTTTGTTCTTCCGTTTGAAGGATCGAAAAGGTTCCTCTAGAAAACTAGCTGTTTTAAACAAGCATCAAGTACCGCAACGTGCTGTTTTATTTTGTACCAGTGTTCTTTATCTTGGTGTAGCTCTTTCTTATTTTGTCGGTGACAAATTATTTGGCTATCTGGCAGGTTCCCTTTCGTATACAGTATTATTGATCTGGATCATTATCAGTGCGGCATCCTTTGTACTGGCACTAAGAAAAGGAACATTATGGGATAAAGGAATCAGCTTTTTTGCATTAGCTGTCTTAGGATTGATTTTCCTTGGTATCCTGTTCACGAACTCCATTGGGGTAACTGTATTGACTGGCCTGCTTTACCTGTTCATTTATTTCAGTTATCAAAAAAAGAATGATGCGTTCGTATTGACGAATGAATGAAATCGATAGAAAATTTTATTTTATTTATGTGGAATAGATGGAACTATTGAAGAAAGGAGTTGTGACAAAAGTCTTGTTGCAACTCCTTTTTCCGAATAAACAGTCTCATGACCTCTTGGTAAACGGTGTTCAAAAACCCTCTGTGCAAAATAATTGATTGTTCTCCATGCTCATGACATGATAGAAGAAAGGAATGAAAAAAAGGAGTTTGTTTTAAATGAAAAAGTATTGGAAGTTTTTGTTGATGATCGGTGTTTCAACGGTAGTTATGTTTGGTATGATGTACTTGAATGTCTATGCGCTCGATCATATCTTCTTCAGTCGTACACGAGTATTCATGGCGTTGATGATGGGTGCAGTCATGGCAGTCATCATGCTGTTGTTCATGTGGAAAATGTATGAAAACAAAAAGATAAATGTTATGATCTTAGCCGCTAGTCTTCTTGTTTTTGCCGGTTCCTTGTTTATGGTACGAAGCCAAACTACTGTCAACGACACAGCTTGGATGAAGGCCATGATTCCTCATCATTCTATCGCTATCCTGACAAGTAAACGAGCTGATTTAAAAGATCCTGAAGTAAAAAAATTAGCGGAAGAAATCATCCAGGCACAAGAAGAAGAGATCGACAAAATGAAAAAAATGATCAAAGAAATGGAATGACCATTATCCGTCCAAATAAAAAAAGAGGATGTTCCAGAAGTGATCAGCTTCAAGAAATAAGAAGAAGCTACTTCTGGAACACCGTGAATAAGGGGTTGTGAAAAAGCTGCCCTGCATCAAGTAATAAGAACAGCCAAACAAAAATAGCTTCTCCTATTTTTCGTTTGGTTAGGCTTATTACCGCAGATGCAAGCTTTTGAACACCGTTTATTCGTAAAAGGGATTGTGACAAAAGTCTTGTCACAATCCCTTTTTATGTTTTTATTGTTCTAATTGCGCTGTCTTGCTTACTGCTTCTTGCGGTTTCACAAATTTTTTTGAGATTCCCCAACCTGTGAAGGCACTGACCATCGAAAACGCAGGAGAAAGCAAACTGAAAAATACGAATGGCAAGTAAGTGAGTGTAGGAATACCAAATGTACTTGCTACGAAACTTCCGGCAATTCCCCAAGGCACTAAGTAGTTGATTACTGTTCCACCATCTTCTAGCGTTCTACCTAATACAGTTGGATCAAATCCTGCTTTTTCATAAGTTTCTTTAAATGCATTACCAGGCAGAATAACAGATAGGAATTGTTCACCAATAAAAATATTTACTCCGATACTTGTCATCAATGTTGTAAAAATCAATTTTGGTGTGTTCGTCATCTTTCTTGATACTCGTTCCATCACGGTTGAGATCAAGCCAAATTCGATCAACAATCCACCTAATGACAAAGTTAGAATAATCAATGACACAGTAGGCATCATACTTTCGATTCCTCCGCGACTAAGCAGTGAATCGATTTGTTGGTTTCCAGTATTTGAAACAAACCCTGATTCGATGACCCCAGCCAACTTCGTTAAGGAAGTTTGTGGGTTTTGAATAAAAATCATTCCTACTGCTACAGCGATATTCAACAAAATCGTCAAAATTGCCGGCACCTTTTTCCATGCACACAGTAACATTAAAAATAAAGGAATCAGTGACCAGATTGAAATAGTAAAGTTTGCTTCTAGAACATCAGTCACTTCACGAATAGATGAAAGACTTGCGGCTTTACTTGTGTGTCCTAAAATCATGAATAAAAAGAAAGAAACAACAAATGCCGGAACAGTTGACCACATCATATGCTTGATGTGTTTGAACAAATCGGCATCAACAATAGCTGCTGCTAGATTTGTTGATTCGGATAATGGAGACATCTTATCTCCAAAAACGGCACCTGAAACAATAGCTCCAACAACCAGCGCTGGATTTAGGCCTAGTGTTGTCCCAATACCGAAAAATGCAATCCCAATCGTTGACATAACAGTAAAGGCACTCCCTACAGCGCTACCTACGATTGCACACACAACAAATACAGAAGGGACAAACCACTGGACACTGATCAATTTGAACCCAATGACCATTAGAGTTGGAATGATCCCTGCTTGTATCCATACAGCAATCAATGAACCTACTAAAATAAAAATAAAGATTGGGATGATTCCTGGTTTGATGCCATTGATGATTCCTTCGTGCAGCCAATCTGTCGGGTATCTTTTTATCACTGCATACAACATGACCATTCCGATCGCTGCTAAGATCGTGATATTAGGTGAGACCTTTAATCCGACAACGCCAATCGCAATGCCTAAAACAATAACCATTAATACAAGTGTTGCTTCTAAAAAACTTGGTGTTCCTTTTTTTCCCATGATAATCTCTCCTTTTTTAGTTGTTCTTATGTTCTAAAAAAGTTAAGATATCGGATTACTCCGCCGCAATTCATCCGCTATTCCTCCTTTATAAAAATAAAAAGACCTGTTTTAAACTAAGGACGAATGACTCCGCGGTACCACCTTAATTAAAAACAGATCTGTTTTTCACTTTCAAACTTTTATTCAAATGTATGGACTTTCCATGTAATTCGTCAATTAGGCTTGATCGGTTCACAGCGACCACCGACTTTCTGAACAAAACACCTAACCGCTACTGCGTGAAAAGTTGACTTGTATGAAGTTTACCTTCCATAAGATCATTTGTCAATGAAAAAGAAAATATTTTTTCATTTTTCTGAAAATTATTTTTATAACTTTCACACACAAGTTTATTTTTTACTAGAAAGTAGCACCCTCTTGTTTTTTTCTTGCTACTATTTCTTGATGTTCTTGCTTGATTCTTTCTAATAGCTTTGGCTCTTTCAACAGATCAAGAGCTGTATTGGCGAGTAGTTCTGCTGCAATCGCAATAGAAGCAAGGCCTTTGTCACTTTTAGCAGCAGCTTTGAATTCTTCTGTGTGTCCGGCAATATATGTCTCAGAGATTGCTACCGTAGGCTGGATTGTTGGTATGACTTGGCTGACATTTCCTACATCAGAAGAACCGAGACTTGTTCTTTGTTCCGTTTCTATTTCTTCATCTGGAACACCTGCTTCTTTTGCATGCTGGAAGAATAAGTCATCAAAAGAAGGAGTAACGATGACATCATCAACTGCATTTTGGAACAATCCAAACTCAAAAGTCGTGCCCGTACTTATCGCAGCACCTCGTACGATATTTTCCACTTTTTCATATACTTTATCTAATGTTTGCCGATTTCCTGCACGTAAATAGAAACGTCCAGCAGCGTAATCTGGAATGACGTTGGCAGCTACTCCTCCGTCTGTAATGATCCCATGGATATTGACATCTTTTGGCAATTGCAAGCGTAGAGCGTTGATTCCATTAAACACTTGGATCAATGCTTCCAAAGCATTTACTCCTTTTTCAGGTGCTGCTGCTGCATGGGAAGCGACACCGTAAAATTTGATGTCGACTGGATCATTCGCTAAAGATTCTGTCGTTTTCCCATAACGAAAAGCTGGATGGACGCATAACGCTACATCGACATCCTCAAAAAAACCTTCTCGAACAAAGCTGCCTTTAGCTGATCCGTTCTCGCCCCCTTCTTCCCCTGGGGTGCCATATACACGGATTTCTCCACCAGTTTCATCAATAAATTGCTCCACTATGCTGGCGGCTAATACGGAGTAAGTACCAAACAAATTATGCCCGCATGCATGACCAATACCTGGTAAAGCATCGAATTCTGCCAAAAAGGCAATTGTGGGTCCGGGTTTATTGGAAATATAACGTGCATCAAAGGCTGTTCGGTGTCCAGCTACTTCTTTTTCTACCCAAAACCCTTCTTTTTCTAATTGTTTAATCAACGCTGCTGAGGAATAAAACTCATAGTTACTTACTTCAGGATGTTCGTGGATATCTAGAGCAAGTGCTTGATATTCTGGTAAACGATATTGGATTAGATCCTTCAATTGGTTTGTTGAGATTGTTGTTGTCATAAAAAATTCCTCCTATGCTAGTCATTTTTCTTATTTTCTCCCGAATGTTTCCCATGCAGGCACGCTTGATCCTTTTGATGTTTTCTCGATTACTTTGACTGTGTCTTCTGTTTGATAAGCGTCTACTATTTTTTGATACGTTTTATTTTTTTCATCTTCTTTTCTTGCAACGATGATATTCACATAAGGACGTGCATGGTCATCCACTGGTTCTAAGAAGATGGCATCAGAAGCAGGATTAAATCCAGCATCTACAGCTACACCGCTATTGATCACTGAAATGTCTACATCTGACAAAGCACGTGCTGTTTGGGAAGCATCTAATTCAGAAATGTCTAGATTTTTTCTATTCTCGGTAATATCAGAAACAGTGGGCGCTTGTCCTTTTGCCTTATCCACTTTGATCAATCCAGCAGTTTGCAATAACAGAAGAGCTCTGCCGCCATTTGTAACATCATTAGGGATTGCTACTTTTGCTCCGTCTTTGATATCAGCTACATCCTTCAAAGTGTTAGAATAAATTCCCAGCGGTGCATTGACAGTATTTCCGATCGATACTAAATCAGTTCCGTGTTCTTTATTGTAATTGTCTAAAAAGAATTGATGTTGGAAAGAATTCAAATCAATCGATCCATCTGCTAAAGCCGCATTTGGTTGATTGTAATCTGTAAATTTCACGTATTCCAAATTAATGTTCTCCTTTTTCAAACGGTCTTTCACGTTGTCCCATACATCTGTATCTTCTCCAATAATTCCTAGTTTTACGGTAGTTTCTTTTTTGTCAGTTGTATCTGCTTTTCCTTGGCTACACCCTGCCAACAAAATAATTGCTACAAATGTAATGACTACAAAACGAATAATTTTTTTCATTTTTTCTCCTCCACTTTCAATGTGTAATTTTTTTAATCAGTTGATTACTGATAAATTGACTTAAAAAAACTAAGATTAGAATCAATAATGTAGCCACAATCGTTACATCTGTTTGGAATCGATTATACCCTCTCGATATAGCAAGATTCCCTAATCCGCCTGCACCTACTGCTCCAGCCATGGTAGTCAGTCCGATCACGTTGATGATAGTCAACGCCGAGACCCGAATGATACCAGGCAAACCTTCTAACAAATACACACGTAAAATAATACCGATTGGACTGGTTCCCATCGCTTCTGCCGCTTCGATCACCCCAGGATCAACTTCTAGCAGTGCGTTCTCGATTTGACGAGCAAAAAACGGAACAACTCCAAAAATCAATGGCACTAAAGCTGCTTTCGCACCAATCGTCGTTCCAACTAAGAAACGAGTAGTCAATGCTAAAAGAGAAAGCAAGATAATGAAAGGGATGGAACGAATGATATTGATCAGCTTATCAAGTATTTCAAATAGCAGACGGTTAGCTAGTAATCCATTAGGGCGTGTCACTACTAACGTCACACCTAAGATGATTCCGATCATCCCGCCAATGAATGCTGTCCAAAAAGACATATATAGTGTTTGCTTCGTCGCTTCGACAAATTCATCCGGAATCAAATAAACATTGGGCAAATATGTTTTAAAGAAATCAGTCATTTTATCTTCCTCCTTCGATCACTTTGATACGACTATCTAATTCGTTTTTTTGTAAAATATTTATTTTTACACCAGATTTGATCAAATAATCCAATGCTTTTTGCCGCTGTTTGGTTTCTCCAGCTAAAGTAACGATCAAACTCCCTAACGGCGTTTCTTGTAATAACTCTACATTGCCATATAAAATATTCGCTGTTACTTGATATTTGCTGTATAGATGAGCGATTAGAGGTTCGTTCGTCTGATTTCCAATATAACTTAATTCCACCAGCCATTTATTGGCGATCTGATCGGCAAAAGCAGAATGGGCAATGATCGTTTCTAATGCTTGGTCAAGATGAGTAGCTGTTCGAATAAAATCTTTGGTCAATTCTTCTTCAGGATTGCTGAAGATCTGGATGCTACTACCTTTTTCAATGATTCTTCCATCTTCCATAACCGCTACCTTGTTGCAGATTTCTTTGACAACTTGCATCTCATGAGTGATCAGGACGATTGTTAAACCTAACTGGCGATTCAATTTTTTTAACAATGCAAGGATCTGAAGGGTCGTTTTCGGATCAAGTGCACTGGTTGCTTCATCACATAATAATACCTTAGGTTCATTCGCCAAAGCTCGTGCGATTGCTACTCGTTGTTTTTGTCCCCCGACAGTTGTTTAGGATAAGCAGATGCTTTTTCTTCCAAACCGACAAGTTCCAGTAGTTCATTCACTTTTTGACGACGTTCCTGTTTCGATTTTCCAGAATACTTTAAAGAAAAATCAACGTTGTCAAAAATAGTTCGGCTTTCCATTAGATTGAAATGCTGAAAGATCATACCGATGGCCTTTCTTTCTTTTCGCAATTCTTTGGGAGAGAGCTGACTCAAATTCGTCTGATTGACAATGACTTCTCCTGCTGTTGGTTTCTGCAGCAAATTCATCACACGAACTAACGTACTTTTCCCTGCACCTGAGTAACCGACGATTCCATAAACATCGCCTTTATCAATCGTTAAATCTACAGAATCTACTGCCTGGATCTCTTTTTCTTTTTGTTTGAAACATACAGAAACATCTCGCAATTCAATCATTAAAATTCCTCCTTATCTAAAAAAAGCGTCCTCAAGAAAATGAAAATGTCATTTTCTTGAGGACGCTTTTTTGCGTGTTACCACCTCATGTTCAAGCTGTGTTCACACACAACTCCTCTTCAAGTACGATCATACTCTAGCAAGATATCGGTCGCAGCCGTCATCGCCTTACATCTATGCTCGGGATGAATTGCTCGATGGCCATTTTCCAATAGTCGTTCCTTGCTTCTTCTCAGCTACCGAAGCTCTCTGTCAAAGGTTCTTCTATCGTACTTACCATTTCAATGCAAATAATATTCAAAAAAAAGTCCTTTTACTAACATAAACTATGTCAGTAAAAGGACGACGTATCGCGGTACCACCTTTTTTCGGAAGTTTCCTTCCCTCAAGCCCAACATCTCAAAAAGAGAGATTGGCGTTCGTTTTAACGGTCGAACAGTTCCGAATTTGCCTACTTATCGACAAATTATTCTCCAAGGCCATTTTCAGCTTTTCTTACTTGACTCTTCTCACCAGCCAGAGCCTCTCTGCAAAGTTTCCAAACTTACTTTCCTTTTCAACGAAATCGATATTTTGTTGTTGGGATTAATCTACATGAGGAAAACTAAAAAGTCAAGCACGAAATTCAAATTATTTTTTCTATATTTATTTTTCTGTTTTTTTATCTAACATTTCAATAACAGTTCGAAGATCTTTTCCTTCCGCAAGAAGTTTCAATTTTTCCTTTTCTTCGACGGTATAATTTCGGACAAAACTGGAATCAGGTATCAAAACAACGCCTAATCCTGCTCGTGAAGCAGCTGTTGCTCCTACTAAAGAATCTTCCACTGCAAAGGCTGAACTAGCTTCTAATCCTGTTCGTTCCAAAGCTGTCAGATAAGGAATCGGTGAAGGCTTGTTCTCTGACACTTCGTCTCCGAATGTAAACGTGTCAAAGTAATCAGCTATTTTAAAGTGATCCAAGATATCTGTTGCTCTTTTCGTAACAGTGGTCGTAGCAATGCCTAGTTTCATATTACGTTCTTTTAAGTCTGCCAATATTTCTTTTGCATATGGTTTTAAGTGGATGGCTCCGCTTGTCAGCTGTTGATAAAAATATTCTTCA
This sequence comes from Enterococcus sp. DA9, assembly GCF_008000875.1. Classification (NCBI taxonomy): domain Bacteria; kingdom Bacillati; phylum Bacillota; class Bacilli; order Lactobacillales; family Enterococcaceae; genus Enterococcus; species Enterococcus sp. DA9. Next base: position 1,403,855 of record NZ_CP042839.1, on the reverse strand, counting down.
CGCTTCGCTCGGACTTCCTGTACTTTTTCAGGGCTACCTGCTGCTTTCACTAAAATATCAAAACTTTGTTTCCAGTTTTTTCCGCCCCAAGCGTCAACGATTTCTTTTGGGATATGGATATCAAATTGCTGAAATCCCCAAAGCCAGCCATCACGATACGTTTTTTCTGTGTCAACTAACAAACCATCTAAATCAAATATTGCACCTTTCATCTATACATTAATCCTTTCCAAAACAATACACATAGTTTAGCACGACTGGTCCAAAAAGAACAGAAGCAAAGAACCAGCCTTCTCGTTTATAAGAGTTCTTGGAATCGATGGATATAGATTTTCTTCACAGCTGTCACAAGCGCCAGATAAGCGATGACTGTAGCAAATAACCATAACCAGTAATTGCCAGGAAGTGGCATCAAGCCTAATTCAGCACCAAAACTTGTAAAAGGAAGGACAGAACCGACAATAATTCCTAATGTAGTGATAACAAACATGGCAAATGTTGCGTTGCTTTGGATAAATGGTACTTTCGGTGTACGCAGTGCATGGAGCACTAAGGTTTGTGTCCATAGTGATTCGACAAACCATCCTGCATGGAATAATGCGATGAAAATCACTTGCTGTGAACTATCCAATGTATGGAAACTTCCGCCAACTACAGCAGGACAAATAACAAAATACATCAACAAGTAAGTAGTAATATCAAATATCGAACTTGTTGGGCCAAAGTAAACCATGAATTTTCCAATACTAGATGCATTCCATTTTTTTGGCTCGTCCAAATATTCTTTATCCATCCGATCCCATGGCAAGGAAATGCAGGAAACATCATAGATTAGATTCAAAAACAGAAGTTGTAAAGGCAGCATTGGTAAAAATGGCAGGAACATACTTGCAATCAGCACGGAAAACATATTGCCAAAATTAGAACTTGCTGTAGCCTTGATATATTTCATGATATTCCCAAAAGTTTCTCGTCCAGAAAGAAGGCCTCTTTCCAAAATCGTCAAATCTTTTTCTAAAAGGATCACGTCTGCAGATTCTTTCGCAATATCCACAGCTGTATCTACAGAAATACCGATATCAGCCACTTTCATTGCAGGAGCGTCATTGATACCATCTCCTAAAAATCCGACAGTATGACCATTTTTACGTAAAGCTGTCGTCAAACGTGCTTTTTGCTGAGGATTCAATTTTACGAATACTTCATGGTCTTCAGCTACTTGTGCTAATTCATGATCACTCATTTCCGAGATTTTCTCACCGGTAACCAATTCATTGATCTCTAGACCTACTTGACGGCACACTGAACGTGTAACTAATTCGTTGTCCCCAGTCAGAACTTTTACAGCTACACCATGTTCTTTCAGAGCTTTCAACGCTTGTTTCGTTGTTTCTTTTGGTGGATCAAGGAAAGTAAGATAACCAATCAAAACCATGTCTGACTCATCTTTGACTGAAAATTCTCCAACGACGCTTGGATTGGTCTTTTGTGCGACACCAATCACTCGTAAGCCATCTTCATTAAGTGACTGTACTTTTGCAAGTACGGCTTCTTTTCGTTCTTTTGTTAATGGTGTAACAGTACCGCCAAGATCAATAAATTTAGAAATGTTCAGCATTTCTTCAATCGCGCCTTTTGTGATCATTTGTGTTTTACCAGCTGGATCAGCAACCACAACACTCATACGACGACGTTCAAAATCAAAAGGAATTTCATCCACTTTTTGATAATTGATCTTATCTGTATCTAAAGTTTCTGTTGCTTCATCAATGATAGCCACATCTAACAAATTTTTCAGCCCTGTTTGATAGTAGCTATTTAGATACGCATGGCGCAAAACACGATCATCTTCATTTCCTTCACAATCCATATGATATTCAAGAATGATTTTATCTTGTGTCAATGTCCCCGTTTTATCCGTGCATAACACATCGATTGCACCAAAGTTTTGGATGGCATTCAAATTTTTGATCACTGTTCCTTTTTTGGCCATCACACTTGCTCCTTTGACCAAATTCGTCGTAACGATCATTGGAAGCATTTCAGGTGTTAGACCAACTGCTACAGATAGTCCAAAAAGAAAAGCTTCTAGCCAATCCCCTTTTGTAAGCCCATTGATGACGATAACTGCTGGAGCCATCAATGACATAAATTTGATCAGTAGCATGGATGTTTTATGGATGCCTAATTCAAAGCTTGATTGAATTGGTTTTTCAGATAGCGTTTCTGCTACATGACCAAATAGTGTTTCATTTCCAACAGAAACAATGATTCCTTCCGCACTTCCACTTATGACATTACTTCCCATAAAGACAAGATTTTCGTAACTTGTTTCGCTTTGCTGATCGTCTTCACATACTTTCGCATGCTTTTCTACTGGATAGCTTTCCCCTGTCAATGCTGCTTGGGAAATGAATAAATCCTTTGCGGACAATAAACGCATATCCGCTGGTATCATATCCCCTGCTGAAAGCCGAACAAGATCTCCACAGACGATTTCTTCCATAGGAATCTCTGTGTACTTTCCATTACGTTTTACAGCTGCCGTTACTTTCACAAGTGATTTCAGTTTTTCAGCCGCTTGATTGGAACGTACGGACTGAATCAACGTCATTGTCCCGCTGACGATAACCATAGTGAAGATAATGGCTACACCGAAAAGATCTTTATCTCCAGGAGCTGCTAATACATATTCCGTGATGAATGAAATAATTCCTAATGCGATCAACACTAATGTAAATGGCGTGATGTATGCTTTCAATATTTCTACGATGAATGGTGTTTTTTTGCCATATGAAATCGCATTTTCACCGTAATTTTCTCTTGAACGTTCGATTTGTTCTTCTGTCAATCCATTTGCTGATGCATGGAATAGTTCAAATAATTCTTGTTTCGTTTTTCCAGCAAAAGCTGCATAGATTTTTTGTGTATCTTTCTTTTTTTCCATCTCAATCTCTCCTTTGTGTCCAAAAGACAGCTGTTCTCGCTGCTTTTGGTCTTTAGCTATTCATCGGATCGATAGAGAAAAAACTGAAAGGGGCTGAGAACAGATAGATAATAGCCTTGGCCTTTCCTCTAGATCCTTGTTTTTCGAATGACTGTCATCCATTTGTTCTCATCTCCTTTACTAAGTAATTTTAATTCATGACTTCCAATCATTTTTCGAATAGTTATTTTCCCAATTAGACCACCTCCTTTTTATTTTTCACCGATGGGGATTTGCGGCAACAAAAAAACCTCTCGCCAAATACTCAGCGAAAGGTTTGAAAAAGCATATTAAAAAAAGCTTCTCAGATCTCATCGTTGAGTTTTGACACTGTACAACGTAAAAAGCAGATACCTGCTTTTAGCTACCTTATGAAAAGCCTTATCTCGACAATTCCTGTTCTACCCATTGGCGTCTCTCGACGTTTTTGGGCAGTAGCCTATGTTTGTATAGGAGCCTCACCTAACAAATCTTATTCGGTTTTCCTTCGTTAATATAACAACTAAAAAAGAGGATGTCAAATCAATTTTCCATGTTTTTCATACTTTTTTTAAAATACACACGTTATATTCCTGTCTCACGCGGTTTTATTTGTCTCATTTTCCACCTCCCGCTATAATAGAAATATAGTAGGAAACGAGGTGCTGTTATGGAAAGAACACTTGTTATTATCAAGCCAGACGGCGTGAGACGCCATTTAGTCGGAAGCATCATTCAACGTTTTGAAGCAAAGGGACTGGCCATTGCTGAAATGAAGTTTGAAACTATGACTCCTGAATTAGCAAAAGAACATTATCAGCACTTGACTGAGCGCAGTTTTTTTGATGAACTGATCGATTACATGACTTCCGGTCCTGTCGTTTATCTTGTGCTGGTCGGCGAGGAAGTGATCGATATCGTCCGTAAGATGGTTGGGGCAACAAAAGCTGCCGATGCTGTTCCAGGTACGATCCGAGGAGACTACGCGCTGCCGGGGACTGAAAACATCATTCACGCTTCTGATTCCCGTGATGCTGCGGTAAAAGAGATCGCCCGCTTTTTCCCGCCATTCGATATAAACAAACCGTCTGAAAAAGCGGCGAAGTGATACAAATTCTAAACTGCTGGTCTAGTTGCTGGGTTCAGCAATGGCCAGCAGTTTTTTCTCTAAGGACCTCCGTTGATTCTTTCCTAACATATATTCGAGCACTGTGAAGAATTCTTGGTAGTCTTTCGTCTTTTTTTCCCCTAAAGCAGCAGAAATCAATCTTTGATAATAATCTGCCATCAATGTTTCATAGATCACTGTACTTCTTTCTTTATGTGCTAAGCTCCGTTTCATATCTTCATTCACACTACGTGCCTTTTTCAACCGACCATTTTCTATATAAAACGAAGTCAGGTTCATTAAAAAAGTAAAGAGATACTGCTCATGATTGTTCAACTGTGCTAATCGTCGCATTCTTTTTTTGATTTTCAAATAATTGTTCTCAATGAACCGATCACTGAATATCCAAGGAAAATCAGCTAGAATAGATAGTTCAAATTGACCATAGTCTGGTATCTGCATCAAGTATCCTTCAATGATTCGGCATTCATAACGTAAAAATTCAAATTCTGTCTCAGATACTTCTGTTTTTTCGACCATGTGAAGATTCAAAACCAAATAATACAGATCTTCTGTTTTCTTAAAATGCCTACGGTTATTGCTGATCTCTTTATAAGGATCAAAGCTGTCTTCTTGTACCCGATCTAGCATTCGTCTTTTTTTCTTTAACTTTATTGGTTCATCCAGCTGGTTTCGCATCCATTCATATTCTGCAAGTGTCATGTTCATTCGCTCTAAAAATGATCTCAATGTTACAAATGACATTTTTTTCACTGAATTTGTCTCAATCCCGACTAGAGAAGTCTTAGAACAGATTCCTTCCGCTAATTGGGACTGTGTCAACTTCTTGTTGACTCGAAGTTTCTTGATCAATTCACCATCATACATAATAGTTCTCCTTTTTAATTTAAATTTTTCCACATTCAATAAATAGATACGTTAAAAAGGAAAAATACACGAAAAAAATAAAAAAATGTTTTTTTCATAAAAAATACCAACCTTCAAGCATTAGAATGTTGTCTAACTACTGAAGGTTGGTTTGATTGTTTATTGATTATCTTTTTGCTGTTCAACGTCTGTTCTTGTTACTGGATATAAGTTGGTTGTTGTTTTATTGCCATTTTTTGAAAAGACACTTGTCGAATGTTCGCCTTTTTGCTTTTCGATGGCTATGTTACGTTCTGCTTCATTTTTATAGTCATATTTTTTCGGATCGATCGTTTCAAATCCGTTTGGCACATAAAAACGCAAGAGATTTTCTTGATTCAGCTTATCTGAAAGACTTAAAGCAGACTTGACTTTTTCCTGATCTTTGGAAATTTCCTCGTCGATTCCTGCTGCTTTCGTATCGATGATTTCTCCTGTTTGGTTATTGTAAGCTTTTCCTCCTAAGATGGTGTATTTGGGTGCCACGAAGTTCCCATTTCGAAAAGCCACTACTTGATCATGCTGAGGAGATAATAAATCCGTACCAAAATGGAGATAGTCTTTATCATCGATTCCCAAGAGATGAAGTAATGTCGGCAAAACATCGATTTCTCCACCGTATTCGTGATTGACTGACCCTTTAGTATAACCAGGCATATGAATCATTAATGGCACACGCTGCATTTGTGCGTTGTCAAATTCATTCCATGTATCTGGGTCTTTTCCAAGAGCACTTGCTAAGTCTTTATTATCTGTATTTGAGATGCCAAAATGATCCCCATAAATCACAAAGATCGAATTTTGGTAAATAGCGGATTTTTTCAGGTACGTAAAAAATTGTTCCAATGACTGATCCAAATAATGTGCCGTTCGAACATAGTTATCTACTGTGCTATTTCCAGTGTTCAAAGATGGAAAATCGAAATTCTTATCATCCGTATAATAAGGCGTGTGATTGGTTACGGAAAGGAATTTCGTGTAGAACGGCTGTTGTAGATGTTCAAGATATTGGGCAGATTCACTGAATAAATCTTTATCTAATATTCCATAACCTAGCGTTTCATCTGATTCATCAAAATAAGATCGATCAAAGAAATTGTCATAACCTAAGTTTTTATATACATGATCTCTATTCCAAAAACTAGCTACATTCCCATGGAAAACAGCGCTTGTATAGCCTTGCTTTTGTCCAAGGATCGCTGGTGCGGCTTGAAAGACATTATCTGACCCAAGTTCTGTGAATAATGAGCCTTGAGGTAAACCAAATGTGCCAGTTTCCAACATATTTTCAGCATCACTTGTCTTTCCCTGTCCTACTTCATGAAAAAAATTATCAAAGCTGATCGTTGCTTGATTCTGGAAAATACTATTTAAAAACGGTGTGACTTCTTGTCCGTCTACCTTCATATTAATCAAAAACTGCTGGAAACTTTCTAAATGGAGAACGATCACATTTTTCCCTTTAGCGATCCCAAATGTTTCGGGATTTGGCTCTGCATAATGTTTCTTTGTATAATCTAAAACTTCATCAATCCCATTACTGCTTGCATGCGCGCGAACACTGCTAGTCATTCCTGTTTTGATTCCATCATAAATAGTATACGCATCGATTCCTAGATATTTGACAATATATGAACGGTCAAATGTTCGCTGCAGCAATTGTGGACGGTTGGCTTCGCTCAGCGCTAGATTTCCTGAAAAAATAAGCCCTGAAAGACAGGTCACAGCGATAGCCATCGGTTTGCTGACAGGTTGACTTTTGATAGGTATTTTCTTGATCGTCAACCAAACCAGTATCCCAATGAACGTAGCAATATCCAGCCAGTAGAGGACATCATGGGGTTTCATCAAAGAAAAGGAGCTTCCTGATAACCCTTGCGACACTTTCGAAAATCCCAATACAGATTTGACTGTAATGAAATCTGTGAATTCCCGATAAAAAATAATGTTCAAGTACAACAAAAGCGTGTTTAAAATATCAATGATCAAAAGAATGGCTAATGCTGGCTTTGGCTTTTTAATATACAAAGAAAGGCCAAAAAACAATAAGGTAGTTGCAATCGGGTTGATCCACAAGATAAAGTACTGGATCGTACCTTCCACACCTAACGAAAAATCTGCATAGTAAGCAATAATCGTCTTCATCCAGAAAAAGAAAACAGCTGTCAAAACGATTGCTAAACGATTTTGGCACAATTTTTTAAGTTGTGTCACGTATATCACTTCTCTCTATTCACATTTTTCCTTATTTTGCTTCTGAAAAATGAAAATTCCCTAAAAAAGTTGTTATCTTAAGATTTTTTTATTCTTTCTAAAGATTATTCCGTGCACTTTTCACAGCATAAAACCGCTGTGATATAAGCGATTGAAACAGTAAGGTGATAAAAGTCTTGTCGCAGCTCCTGTTTAGTTGATGCAGGACAGCTTTTTCACAACTTCTTCTTTAAACGGTGTTCTCCTGCCAACTCCTCGGCCACAAGTCACAATATTTATAAAACATGAGAAGCTGTTTTTTGAAATTGTTCCTTGTGGCTCAGAGTTAAACGGCAAGCTCAAGACCTCTTGATACACGGTGTTCAATCAGCTGACCTTCGGTATTAGCTCAAAAAACGGCAAAATATGAGGAACTATTTTGCCGTTTGTTTCTCTAATACTCAGGTCAAAACGCTGATTTCACAACCTCTGTTTTTCATTGTCCATAGGATTGATATTGTCCTTGTGATGACTCATTCGTAATAATTGAGGCTTGATTTTCTTCACTTCCCGTTATCGTTTGTCCACTGCCAGAATCTGAAGGACTTGTTCCTGTCGACTCGTTTTTTTGAGAAGAGACAGTTGTTTTCTTGACTTGTTCATTTGTCTTTTTCCATTCCGCTAAACGATCGGCGACCACTTTTTTGTCTACTTTTTCAGAATAAGCGGTGATCACTTTTCCATTTTTCAAACGGGCTACTTTGTCGCCATCATGAGTCAAAAGCAAAACGGTCAAATGCTTGTCTTTAAATTGATATTGTCTGAGAGAAATCGCACTAAGTACGTCATCGATATTAATAAATTGATTTTCTTCTTTTCCTTTTGGCAAATAGATGTCCAATTCGCCTTTTTCGTAATTGGCAGTTATTTTATACTCCGCCCACCAATAAGTTGAGAATTCTTTTTTGAAATTATCTACTGATTCTTTGCTTGCTACGATTTTTTCTGTTTCTTTCTGAGCAAGATCTGCTGTCATTTTTCCTGAAAATGCTGCGGATAAAATAAGCAGTAAGAAAAAACCGAATAACCAAAAGAGAAGAAACGGTCTTTTTTTCCTCATGCTTTCCTCCACTCCTATTTAATTTTGACTATTCTATTATATACAAAAAATGAAATAGAAAGACAAAAAAGTTGAAAAAGATCGTAAATAATTGAACTTCTTTTTCACAAAATGGTAAGAATGGAGAATTTCACGCATTTGCTCTCAACTATTCTTTCTTAAGCCTCAAATCCGTTTTTATCTGATACGTCTTTGAACCAGTGACCCGATTTTTTGATTGTTCTTTTTCCATCTTGTGCTAAGTCTACTGAAATAAAGCCATATCGATTCTTATATGCATTGGTCCATGACCAGTTATCCATACATGTCCACATATGATAGCCTAAACAATTGGCACCTTCTTGAATTGCTTGATGGACATATTTCAGATGAGATTGGACAAATTCGATCCGATAATCATCGTGGATCATGCCATCTTCTTTGATAAATCGTGCTTCGTTTTCTACACCCATACCGTTTTCAGAAATAAAGCAGTCGATATTTCCATAATGATCTCGTACATTGATCAAAATATCATAGATTCCTTGTTCATAGATCTCCCATCCGCGATAAGGATTCATTTTACGACCAGGCATTTCATAATTGTCGAAATAATCCTCAGGCATTGGACCGTTTTTAGTATCGATTGGTGTTTCTTTTGCTTTTACCCGGCGTGGCTGGTAATAATTGATACCTAAAAGATCTACTGTATTTTCTTTGATGACCGTCAAATCCTCTGGATGGATCACAGGCATGAGATCAAGTTCTTTTACTATCTCAATCAATTCACTTGGAAACTCGCCTTTTACAGCTGGATCAAGGAATGAACGATTGAAGAACGCATCTGCTATTTGCGCTGCTTTAACATCTTCAGGGTTTGATTCGTCTCTTGGATAGCTTGGTGTCAGATTCAAGATGATACCAATAACACCACCTTGCTCCATTTCATGGTAAGATTTGATGGCTAACGCTGAGGCCAACGCTTCATGATAGCCAACTTGGATCGCTTTTTTCATATCTGACTCTTCTGGATAATGCCATCGATATAAATAACCTGCTTCGACTGGAACGATTGGTTCATTATGAGTAAACCATTTTTTTACTTTCGAACCGAACAATTCAAAACAACTTTTGGCATATTTTTCATAGGCTTCAACCGTTTCTCGGTTCAACCATCCGCCTTTTTCTTGCAGATACATCGGCATATCGAAATGATACAGATTCACAAAGGGTTCGATACCGTTTTCAATCAACTCATCAAAATAACGATGATAGAAACGAACGGCTTCTTCGTTGATTGTTCCAGATTCATCAGGTATCAAGCGGCTCCATTGGATAGATGTTCGAAATGAATTATGCCCAGTCTGTTTCATCAACTGTACATCCTCTTGATACTTCGTATAAACTTGTGAAGTTTTTTCAGGTCCTACTTGGTCAAAGAACTTTTGCGGTTCTTTTTTGTACCAATAATCAAAAATGTTCTCTCCTTTTCCATCACCTGAAATCCTTCCTTCTGTTTGTGGGCCACTTGCTGCAGAACCCCACCAAAAATTTGCTGGAAATTGATATTTTTTCATCAAAGCACCTCTTTTCCTTTTTTAGTTCGTTTTAGTTGATTCCATGTATGATATTTTCCATCACAATTACTTTTTCATTTTCTTCCTCTTCTTTTTTGATTCGTTTCAACAGCTGTTCTGCGGCTTGTTCCCCGATTTTATCTGTTGGTGGTGTAATCGTGATTTTCGGAAGGATGCTCAAATCGTTTTTATCCAAATAATCATAATGACTAAACGCAATATCCTTCCCGATTCTGATACCTTCTTGATTGAAACATTCGATAGCACCGATCGACATATTATAATTGCTGACAAAAATCGCTGTTACTCCTTTTTCTAATAATTCTTTTGCCCCATAATAGCCACTTTTTCTAGAATAGTCTCCTGTAAAGACCTCTAATTGGATCGATGGATCATTTTGTACCGCTTCTTTTGCTCCTGCTAAACGTTCTCTTGCTACGTAGTCTGTTTGAGTGGCAGCAATAAATCCGATTTTTTTATGTCCTTGTTCACCATGATGAGCGATCACTTTTGCTACACTTTCTCGATCATTCACTAATATTGTATCAATACCTGCTGGTCCTTCTGGGCAATTCAATGCGATAACTGGAATACTCATTTTTGTGAGCATTTCAAATCCAGACCACTCTTCTTCGGATAAGAAGACAATCAGCCCATCGATCACATGCTTCATCAGGTATTCAATTTTTTGTTCAATTTTTTCTGGCTGATCGGCAAACCCGCTTAATAATAAGCTATACCCATTTTCTTCAGCTACTCTTTCGATCCCTGAGACAACTTCCGACCCAAAACGGCTGGAAATCCCGTTTATCAAAAGTCCAATAGAGAAGCTTCGATTATTCTTCAACCCTTTAGCAATGATGTTTTCTTTATAGTCCAACGCTGAAATCGCTTCTGCTATTTTTTTCATGTTCTTTTCCTTCAGTTGCTGACCATTCAAGTAACGGGAAACTGTTCCCACTGAAACACCAGCCATCTTAGCCACGTCACGGATCGATGCCATACATTCTCACTCCTGCCAGTTACATTTGATTTCTCTTTCTTGTTGTTCGATTATGATGACCGCTTTCTTTGCATAGTGTTGCTTGTCATCAATATCCATATAACTAAAGTCTTCAGTAGAGCAACTTCCTCTCACTATTAATTATACTTAAACAAGTATTTGAACCGGTTCATTTTTAATATAGCATTTTTTTAAAAGATTGCAACACTTTTTTAAAACGCTTTCCGAAAATGGCGAATTTTTTGCCTTTTTAAAATTTTATTCTAAAATTTACTCTATTTGTGGGTGTTTTGTGCGTTTTTCTCTTCCATCCGTTTGAAGTTTTACTTTCCAATGGTATAATTTCTTTATCCTATCAAATGGGGGAAGTATTTTGAAGAAATTAATCGTACTATTTATTTTGTCTGCGGGACTTTTGACATTGACTGGCTGTAATTTGTTTGGCGGCTCTGACCAATCCTCGGATGAAACAACCGATTCTTCTGTCTTAAAAGCGGAAAAAGCAGATATCACTAACAGTGTATATACGCTAAAAGTACGTAAAGATATGGATTTATCCGCGGGACAGTTGACATTTACAGATAAAAAAATGGAATGGACACGCACGTATCAGACACAAGAAACTGATTCTTCTGAATCATCTGAAGAAAAAACAGTGCTGACAGACATCAAGATTACTACCAAAGATGACGAATATATTATTTCAGGAAAAGAAAATAAAAAAGAAGCAACCATCACATTTACCAAAATCGGTAATTACCGTTTGAAGGATGAGGATGGCAACATCTACAGTCTATAGTGCCGTCTGTTGGATCTTCTTTTGTTTCTCCCCTTCTTTTCTGCTATAGTAAAGAAGCAAGATGATTGTAAATGAGACGAAATGGATGATCGATAGTCCTGATTATTGTACATGTAATAACAACAAAAATATCCATACAGAATTTAATGACCAAGGAAGCTTGAGCATATGCGACAACTGTCACAAACTAGTCAAAGATTCATTTAAAACATTTGAATCTTATCCTGTTCAAAATTATGTAAAAAGTAGAAGAAGATAAACAAATCCAAGCAAAACTCACTATGGCTGATTTTTATGAACTTCAAACTCAGCTTCTTCCTTTGATCAAGCTTCATCAGTAAAACAAACAGTGGATCATTTCAGTTTACAAATCAAAGAGTAAAGATTTATTTATTTCAAATATTTGAATATAAAATAACCAAACGATAGAAAGGCTTATTCTACATCACGTAGTAATTTTTCTTTCCCGTCGTTTGGTTTTTTATTTTTAGCCTAATTCTTGACCTTTTGCATGCTGGTTATCCGTAAAATATTTTCCAGCAGGCTTTCCTTCCAATTCAGCTAGTTTTTCTTGGATCTGATGGATCACCTTTTTTGCATCTTCTGGATTTTCTACAAAATCGAATTTATCCCCATCCACTTGTATTTTAGGACATACATCAAAATCTTCATACCATTGATTATAGCGGGTGTTCAACGTTTCATAATAGGCATATAACGTCTCATCGCTTTCTAGCTGTTCATAGTCACGCCCACGTTTTTTGATACGTTCTAGCATCGTGTCCAAAGAAACTTTGATATGGACCATCAAATCAGGCCGTTTTTTTGGAGCAACATCATCTAACTCGTTTAGCATCGTATCTAATAAGCTATCGTACTGCTGTACTTCGATATCCGTTACCCGACCTAAATCAGCGTTTAGATGGAACAACAGGCTATCTTCATAGATGGATCGGTCTAGCACATTGTCATCGTTCACTAAAGCATTTTTCATTGCTAAAAATCGCTTGTTCAAAAAGAAGATTTGCAATAAAAAAGCGTACTGCTCAGGATTTGAATAAAAGAGCGGCAATACTTCGTTATCTTCGACATTTTCATAAAATGGTTTAGAATCAATCTCTTTTGCAAGCATATCCGTCAAACTGCTCTTACCTGCACCAATCGTTCCTGAAATCAAAATCACTGACATACAACCCTTCCTCTTCTATAAGTACTCGCCTACGTAAGTTTCAACAGGCAATGTTTCAAAATCATATTCACGTACAGCTTGGTCTGATTTTAAATACGTATGGAGACTTTGTGTAATCATCAAGTTCGTAGGTACCGTCTCTTCTTGTACAATGATCATCGGTTTTTTCAACATAGTTGCCACACCTAATTCGTAAGCCGTTCCTGGATCGATTGTTTGATGCTCAAAGTCAAGGATAGCAACAACAAATTCTGCATTTGTCAGTTCTTCCATATCTTTTTCGTATACTTCCTGCGCCCATCCAGCGCTGAATAGTTCATAATTGCTTTCTTGGTGATGACGTGGAGAGTAGAAACTTGTGACTGTTTTGTTTTCCTCCAACGCTTTTTCGATACGACTTACTCGATCGATTTGCTCCTCTGAAAAAAATGGTCCTGCTAAATATATTTGACTCATTATTTTGCCTCCTTCAATAATAACTGATTTTTAATAGATACTGCTCGTAATTCATTGACCAGTTCCAATGGATTGTTGGAAAAGATTACTTGATCCAACCATTTTTTATCCATAAAATCCTCTTTTGCAAAAGTTTCTAATAATTGTTGCAAGCCGCTGTAATAACCGCCAATATTCAATATTCCGATTGGCTTGTCAGGCGTCAGACCGATTGCTATCCAAGAAAGAAGTTGTGAGAATTCCTCCAATGTACCTAGACCTCCAGGGAAAACGAGGACAGCATCTCCCTTTTCAAATAATAATACCTTTCTTTCATCGATCGTTTCTGTAGGAATAAATGTAGTAACATCTTTTCCAGGCAATTCAGTTTCAAAAAGCCCATTCGGATAGATACCTGTGACTTTTCCGTTATTTTCCAGTACTGTTTTACTAATCACTCCCATAATCCCGGAGTATGAACCACCGTAAACCAGTTCGATTTCTTCTTGTGCCATGTATTTTCCTAACGTTTGCGCAATAAATTTGTAACTTTCTTTATTACCAAAACGGGAACCGCAAAAAACAGTAAGTTTCATAAAAAAACACTCCCTAACTCAAAAGTCTATCTTCATTCTACACGTGTTTTTTTAAAATAAAAGACTAGATTTTGTAGTTTTTTAGTGGTATATAGGATAGACACCACTATATATAGTATTTAGAAAAAAATCACTTTTCAGCTATTTTATAGATAAAACAAAAATAAATAACGTGTTTTCATCGATATGAAATGACTTACTTATAGAAGATACTGGGATTTCGTCCTATATGCCAATAACGTGTATTATTTTAAACAACAAATACTTGTTTCTTTTATTAACGAAAAAATCATTTTGTTCTCGTGTTATGTTTCACTGATAAATGATGTTTCTCTAAATAAAAAAGCCGACGAACTAAACGATCAAAATTTGATCATTTTTGTTCATCAGCTTCTCCTAAAAATCTTTTTGTTAACGATAAATAGCTGGATTTGTAAAAATATCACTTGAATCGTCACTGCTGGAAGAAAATTCAGTGATAACCGCACCTGTTGCGCCTGCCTGGAACTAGTGTTTGATATTGGGCTCGAACGTGTACTGATCTCTAGCATGAAGAATAATTTCTTTTTTTACTGTATAATAACTTTCTTTCCTTTTTGGAATAGTACAGGAAAGTTTTTTGTTTCCTTTCCTTCGACATAAGGTATACCAGACCTTTTCGACAACGAAAGGTTCTCATTTTTCCTTCATCGTCATTTCAAGGAGGTTGCCGATGCTCTGGACAGTTTCGATCGCTCCTAAACCAAAATCTGTATATTCGATTCTTTCTAACTCTGATTCTTTCATACCATTCCTGCCTCAAGGTACATCTATTGTACTTTTTTCTTGTAATCCATTCTGCCTCTCCTAACTAATTGTCAAATCATCCCAAGATATGTCTTCTTCCTCTTTTTCTTCTTGGATGATTTCTGCATTCGGATCTACTGGTTTTTTCAATAATAAAATGGTTATTCCTGTGACAAAAGAACCAGCTAACAATGCACCAATGAATGCCCATGGTCTGGTCATCGTAGCGACTGCAAACATTCCCGATGCCGGAATACGGCTATCTGCGCCCCAAAACATGCTTAATCCGCCACCTACTGCCCCACCGACTCCCGTTGCTATGACATTGCGTGCCAAGTCGTTCAATACGATAGGGAAACATCCCTCTGTGATCTGACAGATCCCCATAGGAAAAGCGGTCTTCAATGTATCGATTTCTTGACGATTGAATATATTTTTACGAATGATTTTCCCTAAGAAATAAGCGATCGTCAAGCCGAATGGGGTTACCATCGAAGCTAAAATCAATACAGTGATTGGTTCATAGATTCCTTCTGAAAATCGTGCCACACCCCCTTATCCAGAATAAATGGTAATCCAGAAACAGCCGTGTATCTGCGGTAATAAGCCTAACCAAACGAAAAATATGAGAAGCTATTTTTGTTTGGCTGTTCTTATTACTTGATGCAGGGCAGCTTTTTCACAACCTCTTTTTTTATTTATGTTTCATAATCAATATGGTAAGGATGCAGCTCCGTATGGTAGACCGCCTCCGAATATTCAATCATTTCCCCAATTTGCGTAGACGATTTCCGTATCCGTTTGATGCCGATCTGTGCGTCTGTTTTCAGAATTCCTTGTTCTTCTTCTGTTAAAAATACTGCCGAGAAATCATCAGAAAATGAGTCAATAGTATATCCTTTTTTCGTCAGCAAACGATACAAAGATTCTTTGCCAAATTCTTCTCTGCTGAATTGCATCATTTCTTGTGGAAGATAATGAACAAAATAAATATAAGGCTGATTGTTCAAATAATATAAGCGCTTAAAACAAACAGCTTGCTCACCGAAAAAGGAAAACAAAGGATCTTCCTTCTTTATATGGACCAATTGCAAATCCAGCGTTTCTTTCCGGACTTCATATCGGGAGTTCTCCAAGATTTGCGTAAAGCTTGCCGCTTTGGATAATCGATTGTAAGGACGATTGCTTAGAACCGTCGTCCCACGACCACTTTTCTTTGCGACATATTCATCTGATGCCAGCAGTTCGATTGCCTTTCGGACAGTGATTTTGCTGACTTGAAACAGTTCTTCTAATTCACTTTCTGTCGGTAACATCGAACCGACTGGATATTTTCCTGAGAAAATATCTTCTTTAATTTTATCTGCGACTTCCAAGTATAGTACACGTGTCCTTTTCATAACGTCACCCTTTGCTTTACTATTACTAAAAGAATAGCACATAAAAAATAAAAAAAGAACACAAATCACATGTGAGAAGTGTGTTCTTTTTCATTCAGCTGCTTTAATTACAAGTTTACGCCATTTGAGGCAATTACTTCTTTATACCAATCAAAAGATTTTTTCTTTGATCGATTCAGTGTCCCATTTCCTTCATCGTCTAGATCCACATAGATAAAGCCGTAACGTTTACTCATTTCTCCTGTTGATGCACTGACAAGATCCATACATCCCCAAGGCGTATAGCCCATCAAATCTACACCGTCTGCTACTGCATTAGCCATCGCTTCGATATGACGACGTAAATAATCGATCCGATAATCATCAATAATCGTGCCATCCTCTTCCATATGATCAATGGCTCCAAGACCGTTTTCAACAATGAATAATGGTTTCTGGTAACGATTGTATAATTCATTCAATGCGATTCTCAGCCCTTCTGGATCGATCTGCCAGCCCCATTCACTTGCCTCAAGAAACGGATTTTTTACTCCTCCCAGCAAGTTCCCTTCTGAAGTTGCTGCTTGTGGATCAGTCTCATTGATTGCCGTAGACATATAATAACTAAATCCGATGTAGTCCACTGGATATTCTTTTAGCAACTGGAAGTCTTTTTCCGTTTGCTCTAATTTTTCCGGATCGACTCCATATTTTTTATGGGTACGCGCTGTGTATGCAGGGTATTCTCCACGTACTTGGACATCCGTGCAGAAAAAATTGAATTCTTGGTTTTGGATCATTGTTGCTGCCTGATTGACTGGATTGGCATCGATGCTGTAAGTTGTTGCATAGATAATCATGCAGCCGATTTGGATATCCGAACGCAATTCGTGGCCGATTTTTACGGCTTTGCTACTTGCAACGAATTGATTATGCCATGCTTGGAAAATATTTTGGTACTCTCCTGCTCCATTGCTTTTTACTAATCCTTGACTTAAAGCTGGAAAGTGAAAGGCCGAATTGATTTCATTGAAAGTCATCCAATATTTGACTTTACTGCTGTATCTCTCTAATACTGTCTGAGCAAATCGTTCATAGAAGTCGATCAGTTTTCGATTTTTCCAGCCACCGTATTCTTTTGCCAAATGAAGAGGCATTTCGTAATGAGAAATCGTGATCACAGGTTCAATATCATATTTTAAGCACTCATCAATCAGCTGATCATAAAATTCTAATCCCGCTTCGTTAGGAGTACCTTCGTCTCCATTTGGAAAAATTCGTGTCCAGGCAATCGAAAAACGATAACATTTGAATCCCATTTCCGCAAACAAGGCAAGATCTTCTTTGAAACGATCGTAATGATCGATTCCTCGATGATTCGGGTAAATATATTTTTCTTGATCAATCGTCCAGTCAAATTCTTCACTGCCGATAATCGCAAAGCGCTGCTTACCTCCAGGCATAGCATCTGCAACGGATAGCCCTTTTCCGTCTCGATCATAAGCCCCTTCTAATTGATTGGCAGCAGTTGCTCCACCCCATAAAAATTTTTCTGAAAAACGTGATTGCATCCTGATTTCCTCCTTATTTTACAATTGCCAGAACATCTTCGTTTGCAATAATCTCTTTTTGGTCTAATTCAAGTATATCGGCAAATGCATCAGTATTCGTAATGACAACTGGAGTGATTACGCTATAGCCAGCTGCTCTAATTGCTTCGATGTCAAAACGAATCAATAAATCTCCTGCTTGGACGAGATCCCCTTGTTTGACTAAGATCTCAAAGCCATTCCCATTTAATTCTACTGTATCCATCCCGATATGAATCAAAATCTCCGCTCCGTCAGTCGTTGTGATCCCTACAGCATGTCCAGTTGGAAAAATAGTCGTGATCTCTCCGTCTGCAGGTGCAACTAGTTCTCCTACTTCTGGATCAATAGCGATACCTTTTCCCATCACGCCAGAAGAAAAAACTTGGTCTGGTACTTCACTCAATGGCAGTACTTTACCCGTTAAAGGACTTTTTAAGGTATGCCGTGCTGAAGTAATCGGTTCTCCTG
Organism: Enterococcus sp. DA9; assembly: GCF_008000875.1. NCBI lineage: Bacteria > Bacillati > Bacillota > Bacilli > Lactobacillales > Enterococcaceae > Enterococcus > Enterococcus sp. DA9. The sequence continues at coordinate 1,385,739 of NZ_CP042839.1, read as the reverse complement.
CATTCGCATGTTTGTTTTCTAATTGATTGTCTTGTGTTTGTTCGTCAAATCCTAAAATCAATGTACCTACGAATGCAAGAACAAAAGCAATTCCTGTAGCTATTACTGCTACTGTCACATTTGACTCTACACCATCCACCGTACTAATGAAAGTCGGAATCGTCAATAAGCTGACCAAACTGCTGGAGAAAGCTTTTACTCCGGAAAATCCGATAATAGCTCCACCAATACCTCCAGAAATACAAGCGGCAATGAATGGTTTCTTCAAAGGTAATGTCACACCATACACAGTTGGTTCAGTGATTCCAAATAACGAAGTCACTGTAGAAGAAATCCCTAATGCTCGAAGTTTCGTATCTTTTGTTCGCAATGCTACAGCTAAAGCAGCCCCACCTTGTGCCAAGATGGCTGGAAGAAGCATTGGCATCAATACATCAAACCCATATTGTTCGATATTCAAAAACATGATCGGTACGAATCCCCAATGCATGCCGAACATCACGAATACTTGCCATAAACTTCCCATGATTAGACCTGCTACGATTGGACTAAATCCATAAATCGAGTTGAAGAGACCGCCTAAAGCATTACCGGCAACCGTCCCGATTGGTCCTAAAGCAAGAAATGTTAATGGAACCATCACTACTAAAACGACAAGCGGAACTAAAATCATTTGCAGAAATTGCGGAATCACTTTTTTTACGAATGGCTCTAATTTACTTTGAACCCATACGGCTAGAATGATTGGTATGACAGAAGAAGTATAACCAGATGGTGAAAGAATCACTGGGATCCCAAAGAAACTGATAGCTTCTCCCGCACCAGCAACTGCTGTGATAGCTGGATACACAAGTGCCATAGCAATTGCTACTGCTAAAAACTGGTTGGCTTTGAACTTTTTAGCTGCTGTAAAAGCAAGCATGACAGGTAAGAAGGTAAAGACACCATCTGCTGCAGCAAACAATATTTGATAAGTACCGCTATCAGCTGTCAGCCAGCCCATCACCGTTGCCAATGATAAGAATCCTTTCAATACCCCGGCAGCTGCCATCGCCCCTAGAAAAGGTGTAAATATACTAGAGATAATATCGATCAGACGATTCAAAATATTTTTGGACTCTTCTTTTCCATCCTCCGAAACTGCAAGACCTTCCTCATCCACGATCGATTGATAAACATCTGCTACATTACTGCCAATCACTACTTGATACTGACCGCCACTTTGTACGACTTGGATCACGTCCGGGTCTTCTTTTAACTTTTGCGTATCTGCTAAAGATTCATCTTTTAATCTGAATCGCAACCGGGTAGCACAATGTACTAAACTTTTGACATTCTTTTGTCCTCCTACCGCTTCCCATACACGACGACCAACTGCTTGATTATCCATTGTTTTTTCCTTCTTTCTTTTTTATTTAAAAAATAAAAACCCAGATTGAAAAAAACAGTCACAAACATTCGTGAACCTATTTTTTCAATCCAGGTTTTGCCTGCCATACAGTAACAATCCTTATGATTGGATGCTTTTTTTCTCACTTACTACTCTTTGAATATGAATCGTTAAATAAATCTGCTCTGCGATCCTCATTTCCTGTTTTTGCGTTTGTCGAAGATACTCATTGATCCGTTCGACACAATGAAACGCTTTTGGATACTTTCCTTGAACTAATGCGTAGAGAAATTCATCTTGCTCGTCAGATCCTTCCCCTTTGAGATAACGCTGGGCAAAAAACTGCAGATGAGTAATGATACGCTGATAATTCAAAGATTCTTCATCGAACACGATGCCGAAGAATTTACTGATGATACTCAGTATATCTCTTACCATTGTGGTAGCGGTCATCGTCACTTGCATGTCTTCGTTTCCTTGTTGGCTATTCACAAAATGAAAGGCAATAAAACCGGCTTCATCCTCAGAAAGTTCCACACCCGTCTTTTGTTTCACGAACAAAAGAGCCTCTTTCGCTGCTTGATATTCTTTCGGATAAAATTTTTTTGTTTCAAATAATAATGGATTAGGCAGTTGGATATTTTCTTTTGCTCGTGTGATCGCATAATGAAGATGATCGGTCAATGTCAGATAAATATTAGGCGAAAATTCAACTTTTAGTTTATCTTCAGCCAGTTCGACTACTTGTTTGACCCATTCGATCTCCTCTGCCGGAATATCAGCCATCAGCTGCTGGAATTGGTTTTTAGCAAAAGAATCTCTTAAAACAAATTCTTTTTGGACCGCTTCTGGCGAAATCTCGTCCCCAATCTTTTTTTGAAAAGCTAGTCCTTTTCCCATACAAACGACTTCTTCCCCGAATCCATTTTTCGAAATGACGACATTGTTATTCAAAATTTTATCAATTTTCATTTTGCTTCGCCCTCTCAAGAAAAATAAAAAAACCTAGAATTCGCCTACTGTTTCTTAGCTGAATTCTGGTTTTGCCTGCCGTACAGTAACAATCCATTTCTTATTCAAAATCATCATACCATCGAATTTTTATTTATGCAAGCCTTTTCATATAAAAAATAAAAAAACTGGAACACAAGTCTATCTAGAAAACAACCAAATCAGAGATGCACCTCTTTGCGTTCCTCTTTTTTTCAGCAAATTGGTTTTTCCTTATCGATTCATATCCTTTGGCTGTTTTTAATCTGTAACGACTTATGTCCCAGTATCCTAAAATGTTTTTGTCTCTAGATTGAAAGCAGATCTCATATCATCTGTCGCATCTTTTATCGGTGTAACACTTTCCAGTTCTCCTTGTACAACTAGTCGCGTGACGGCGTCCATGTCGCCACAAGTAATTAGTGTGACAATTTCTTTTCCCTCGACTTCATTCAGTAATTGGGTATCTGTAGGAGCAACTTTTTCTTTAAAAAATGTTTTGTATGTATACACATTTTCTAAATCTGTCAAATAGATCTTGGCACCCATCTCTAAATTTTCTAGCGGTGTAAACAGCAATTCAGGGTTCGTTGCACGATGGCTTGCTAAGGCATAATTTCCTTTTCCCATTTCTTGATCTGGAGATAATGTTCCTGCTCCGTAAAGTAGTGACGTATTATCCAAGCCTTTGAAAATCGGTAAATTGATTGAAACTGAAGGGACTGCGATACTAGCAATCACTGGTAGATCTGTTCCTCTCATCTGCGACCTCATGACCCCTTCTGTCGTCATTGGTTCTACCGCATCAAAGTCAAAACTGACATCTTTATCGTTATTCTTTTTCAGATCTTCTTTTGTTACATTCGCTATAGCATATTTATCTCCTGTCTCTCTGACAAGATAATCCTTGATCTGTTCATTGAAAATCAAAGCTAGTCCTACTAATAACAAGAGGAACAAGAGGATATTGACTAGCCATCTTTTTGCTTTTCCTTTTTTTTTCATTTTCTCTCCCTCCAGACTCATTTTACTGTTTTTCTTTTGCTCTTTCCAACAGCCGAATGACACATTTCTACAACTCTGTGTATTTTTTTCGTACACCTGCGCTTTTTTCTACAGGATATTTCAAATTATTTTTGATCAATTTTTCTTCAATGATCTCATCTAGATCCATCTGAAGGTTGTCTGCCATCATGTATGAATAGATCAATACATCTGCCAGTTCTTCTTTGATTCGTTCTAATTGTGTTTCTTTTACTTCTTCCGGCGTTTTCCATTGAAAAAGTTCTAACAATTCAGATGCTTCCAAAGAAATAGAAATAGCCAAATCTTTTTCGTTATGAAATTGTCGCCAATTACGTTCATCTCTAAACTGGTTAACTTTTTCCATGCTATTCATTTGCTTGCCTTCTTCCAATCATTTCTTACTTGATTAATCATACCATTTTTTTACATAAAAATAGATGATGCTTTTAAAAAAACTCCTGTTTTCTTTTATTTAAAATAAATGTCATAGAAATCAGTAATTTAGGTAGCCACCATGTGTATGCAGTAATGTGACTTCTTCCCCTGAGGCTTTTTGTTTTTCGATACGTTCTTCTCCCCAAACAGACATCGCTATTAGAATCTCTCTTAATGATTTTCCTTCTTCGGTGAGCGAGTACTCTACTTTAGGCGGGACTTGGTTATAGACTTTTCGATGGACAATGCCATCTTGTTCTAACTCTCTTAACTGCTGGGTCAGCATTTTTTGTGTGATCGTAGGGATTTTCTTGCTTCTCCACGCCTAAAATAAGCGATATTGCTCTTCCCTTTATCTGGTGTAAGCAAAGCAGTTAGCATTTTGACGATCGTGGGTTCCGCTTTTCACTTCTTATCTACTTAGTATCATGAAGTATACTTTCGTACTAATACTAAGTAGCGGAAGTGTCAACTACTTTGTTTAACTACATAGCAAAAGAAACAGAAGGGTGACAACGGTCATCACGCTTCTGTTTCTTTTGAATATGCTGTGTTGTTGTCTCTATCTCCGTGTAGACTTTCCTCAAGCTTATCCTTTGACAGTAAGTCAGTAGGCTGATTTGCTCTTTCTAGATGCCAGATACATTTCTACAAAAAAATAGTGATTCTGTTTTGAAAATTCGATTTTTAGTTCTGTATTTTCGTAAACATCCAACATTTTTTTCGCACTGTATAGACCTAACCCGCCATTTTTTTTAGAGGTTTTTCCTCTTTTGACCATCTCCGATAGCGTCAAATTCGTCGGATTTGCCTTGTTCGCTATACTAAAACGTAATCCCTCTTTTTCTTCCAGCAGATTGATCGTAATCGGACTCTGATCGGCTACACGATGATCGAATGCGTTAGAAATAAAAATAGATAAACAGCGAATAAAAACAACCAGATCAATCGGGATTGTTTTCACTTCGACAGGAATAACTACTTGGATCGGGATTTTCTCCGATTCTGCTTTTTCTAGAAATTTTAAAAAGACACCCCTGACAGCTGGGGATACAATATTTGTTAGCTGTTGTATTTGCGGTTTTTCAAAAATAGCTGCAGAATGATCTTCTAAGATTTCTAAAAATTCCAACGTTTCTTTTTTATTTTCCTGAAGAGTAATTTTTAATGAAAACAGTAGACTTTTATAATCATGTTTGAATTCCTCTAGATGATGGTAATATTCTTCATTTATTTGATACAGTTGAAGCGATTCCTGATGTTGTCTTTCTTTTACTTGGAAACTGATCAACATAATGGAAAAAAACAAAGAAAAAAAACTGATGACTATCGACAAAAGAGATAGAAGCAGATAATTAGATGAGCGGAAGTGAACACTTCCCAATACCAAGTAAATCACGCCCCAGCTTAATAAAATACAAATACCTCCAAAATAGTGTTCAGTTGGATAAGTAAAAAGCAAGTTGAGAAATCTCGTCTGTTTGTCTATACTTTTTACTAATAGATAGAAAATAAATGCGTTAAGTAGTGCAAAAAAACTTGCTGTTCCAAGATGTCTCTTTCCTAAATAATCCATCAGATCAAAAACCAGAAAAAAGCTGAGTCCAGTGATAGCAAAAAAAAGATTACTGATCAAACAGCTGATAAACAGGTTTTTCGTAGTAAAATAAAAAAGAAACATCAATAATAAGCCAACTAGGTAAGGAAAGCTCACTTTAGGGATAGGAAATAAAAGTGTCACCACCATCAAAGCTATACAACCAAAGCTGTTTTTTACTAGCAGTTGTTTCGAAAAGAATAAATAGATACCTAAATCTAAAATCAAAGTAAAGGTCAAATAAAGTGTCACTGTTGCGACCATCTTATTCCTCCTTTGTTTTGTTTCAAAATGTACACATATTTTTTTAATAGGAGCCTGCATATGAAAAAGTATTTTATCATAGAAGATAACCAGTTTCACAGCGAATGGATCATCAAAGAATTGGTCAATCATCATATCGAGAATATCGTGCAGCTCACTTCTATCTCTCAAATCAATCAGTTGATCCAGTTGGGCACTATTGATAATCACGATGTTTTCTTTATCGATATCGACTTGAAGCAATCACTCACAGGTATTGATGTCGCCGAACAAATACGTAAAAAAAATGCACATAGTAATATTGTTTTTTTCACCGCTTATACGAATTTTGCAGTAGAGATCATCAATCGGAAAATCCTTCCGATTGGATATATCAGAAAAGACAGGAATTTATCTGAACAAATTCGTCAAGTGCTAGAACAGATCAATTGGAAAGAACAGCAAATCGTAAATGTCGATAAAATCTTTATTGATCAAAAAGGTGGAAGTCTCGTCCTGTATCCTCGGGAAATTTTATATATTGAAAGTATCAAAGGTTTGAAAAACCAAGTTATGGTCAAAACAACTACAGAAGATAAATTAGTGAATACTTCTTTAAAACAATTGAAGACAGAGTTGGAAAAGTATGCTTACTTTTTACTATTAAAATCTTACTGTATCAACTTATCGCAATTGCAGAAAATTGATTCTGCTCATTATGTGTTAGAATTTTTCAATGGTGACTCCTTACTCGTTGGTCGAAAGATCTTTGAAAAGACAAAGGAACGTTTCCATGACTTCCAAAAAACTGCTTCGAGTTGATGAATAAGAGCTGAGACGTAAGCATAGCAGATTTCAGGGAGTTGGCCTTGAATCGGCTCCACTCCCTGAAGTCATTGATTTGATTTTACGCTTTCCCTTCTGTAGGAGCATCTGTTAACGACCATGTGAATGTTGAAACGTAGTTGTCTACGGCATAATTGGATACAGGAACAAATAATTCCACTGATTGTCTCCCTTGTTCCACATTCTCTCCTAATGAATAAATCCATGTGCCAATCCCTTCATTTGCTCCTGCAGTTACTAGATCTACTGCCTGATCTGCTGGGATCTCAATTCCTTCAGCGCCAGTACCAGAAATAGTAGATGGCGTTCCACTGCTATTAGTTGCGCTATTTCGAATCACGGCGTTTTTGAATTTCACCTTTGAACCAGTTAGTTTATTCGTATCAGATGTTGTACCAATAAATTCTGTTCGTTTGACTGATAGTTTCCAACCGGCATAAATTCCGCTTTTATCCGTTACTTGTACGAAATTCTGTACTTGTGTTGCTGTCCCTGTACTGTCCGTTCCGTTTTGTAATGCAGCATATACTGTTTTTGCTGTACCTAACTTGATTGTTCCAAAATCAAGATCTGGAGCTTGGTCAATCGTCAGTAATCCGGATGTTCCCTGATTTGGTTCGTCAGGTGTAAACGGCGTATCGGGATCATTTGGATCAACAGGAGGAACTGGAACAACGTCTTCAGGATTTGCGGCATCTGGTTTTGTTACAGAAATCGTTCCTTCTGTAGTGGCTGAGCTCTTATTCTCAGCAAAAACACTTTGTGTACATAATAATAGACTTCCAGCTAGAACGGTACTTAATGCAATTGTTTTTTTCATTTCTTTTTCCTTCTTTCTTTTAAAATAAATAATCCAGCAAATAAGCCAATAAGAATGACTCCAACAAGTATCAGCCATCGCCAGTCAAATGTTTCTGGCTGATTTTTTAAATCAATATCCTTTTCATTCAATTGGTCCGCTGCATCATCAGTTATTTCAAAATCGGTATGGAGATTCCAGCGTTTTTCTTTCCAAGCACCCTTCACAACCGCTTGATAATGTCCCGGAGCTAATTTTTTTCCTTCTAATGGGACAAGTAAATCAAAATTTGTATTGGGTGCTACATCTATTTTTTCTTTTTTTATTGAAAGATAAGGCTCTTTTGTTTCTTTTTTGTAGATTTCAACCGATGTAGTCAAGCCGAACATATAAGAAGCATTTGGATTTTGAAGATTCGCCTTAATCACATTTCTTCCATCGCTTTGATCCGCATAAGCTTTTTTTAATTTCAAATTTGGGGAAGACTCTTTTTCGCTATTTCGAATCAAGATTGCTTTCACTTGAGAAAACTGATTGACGACACCAACTGTACTTTTGTTAGAAACGTTCTCTTTTTTTTCTTGAAACGTGATTCCTCCTGCGACCACACCAGCCAGCTCTTTTTCTGGAGCTTTCAGTGAAAGTGTCTCAGTGACCGCACTTTGAGGAGGAACAGTTATTTCTCCTACTGTTTTTGCTAAGTTTTTCATATCATAACTTAATGTTTCATCAAATTTACTTTTTGATTCTCCATATTCGATCACACCGTTTGAATTCGTCGTAGCGGAGTGGATCAATGTCTCAACTGTTACTGATTTATCTGTTCGGTTAAAGACCGTGTAGGGGATTTCCTGTGTTTTCCCAGGCTCCATCCTTACATTTATATATGTTTTGTTCTTATCAATCTGATTAGCCGGTAATTCAAAATCTACCGCAAAATTGAATTCGGAGGCATGGACAGGTGTCTGCCAAAGGATGAATCCAAGGAGAAGGATCAGAAGTAAAGAGCAGTTGTTTCGATGACTTTTATTCCATATTCGATTCATCAATCATCCTCCTTGATCTTTATTCTGTCGGCGCATCTGCTAATGTCCATGTCATCTCTGCTGAGTAATTACCAGCTATCTGATTTTCTTTGGTTAAGACAAGTTTAAACGCCCGACCATTATTTAAATATTCTGAATAATCTGTTTGCACATTCGTTGAATTTTGTCCTCTGACAATTTCCAGTTCTTCTTCATTCACTAATTGATACTCCTCAGCTTTCTTGAAATATAGGACATCCTGCATAGAAAATCCTGCATCGGTTGTGAAAGGCTGAGATAATTTTATCGTTAAGATCCATGGACTTTTTGTTTCTCACTGATCATAAATCCATAATTTTTCCTGTATATCCATTTGGCCAAATGCTTCTTGCGTCAACCCAGTTGCTTTGATCTGACCACAATCGAGTTTGGAAGGGGCAAGAAATGAGAGACCACCTTCTACTACAATCTTCGTAGCAGGTGCAAAAGGCGGGGCATCATGATAAACAACTGGCGTATCACTTGGATTGTGATTCCCAATTTCATCGTTGGTACTTGGCTTGTTCTGCACACCCTTAGCAGCAGCTTCTCCTGCTTGGTCGTTTAATACAATTTCTAATACATCTCCTGCAAAAAGTTGATTTTCTGGGATAGAAAGAACAAATTTCCCTGTATCATCAATAGTTGTTTCGGACAAAACAGCTTGATTTTTTTTCAATGAAACCAAAGCTCCTGCTTCGCCTGTACCTGTGATTGAGCGAGAAGCTGCATTGATCAATGTGGTACTTAATTTAGCAGGCTCAGGAGGAATCACATCGACTGTCGTTTTGGCAGAGTCCAGTTCTGTCACTTCTTGGCCGCCTCTTACTTTTTTAGCAGCAACTATTTGCACTTGATCCCCCGTTGTTAGTCTTTCTTCGTTGGGTACTTGAACCTCAAACAAACCGCCTTGTTCGCCTTCTCCCCACGGATTATATCCTGCCCCTTCATTTTCATCTGTTTGTCCTTGTGTGAGAGCAGTAATTTCTACAGGTGATTTCGTCGTATCTGCATAAGTAATACGTAAAGTCACTTCTACTTCGCCTGTCCAAGCATCTCTTGGCTTTGCCTCGACACCTTCGGGAACAACGACATGCCCATAGATTTTTTTATCTGCATTCGTTGGTACTCTTAAGGATTCAATCATCGGAAGCTGGTTATTGGCACTGATTCGATTATAATTTTTCATTCCGGCACCTGTCTGAGCAAATTCATTTGTTAAACCTGCACTAGGGCTTGATACAAAATTACCTAAGTCGGTTCCATTGATCGATAAGTCTGTCATATCAGAAAAATAATCCGGATCTTTTTCAAAGTTATCGAACGTTGCTCCTGCCTTTCGCCATAAAGCAATTTCTGAATGAGCGATCTTCAAAGAAGAATCGCCATTTCCTTGAAATACCCAGCCACCTATGCCATTAGTCTCGCTTCCGATCCGTTTGTTTTGGAAATCGAAATAGGTAGGAGATTCTAAGTCTACATTCAACACATCCCCACTGATGATGCCAGTCTTATCTTCCCCAGTTTTCCCGACCATGACTAAATAAGTTTTTTCGCCAGCCATAAAGTTCAAATCAATATCTCCAGTTGTATCTACGGTAGCTCCGGAATCTGCGCGTATATCGATATTTGATTTTTCTCCAGTAACCGTAAAATCAGCTGACCCTGGACTTTCTAGAAAACCAGAAGCGTCATAAAATTGGATCGCTTGGTTTCCTTGATTGAGTCTGTTCACATAAGATTTGCCATCCCCTGCATTTCTTACCTTCAATGAGCCTCCATTAGTTACTGTTAGTTTTTGCGTACCGTTCTCAAAACGAACTGCGCTAGAACGACCACTTTGCTTATCAATATCGATGACTGATCCGGCTCCTTCTACGATCAAAGAAAGTCCTTTCCCTACAAAACGCATCCCATTGTTTCCAGGTTGGTCGCCATCTCCAGCCATTTTGACCGAGATTTGTCCACCACTTGATACATGGATTTGACTAGAATCTCCTTGCAAGCGAAATCCGCCAGTAGTTGCTGTATTGATTGTGATTTTCCCATCATTCGACACAGCGACTCTTGATCCTGAGCCTCTCATTTGGATAATTCCGCGATTGTTGTCGTTGGTAATATTGATCTTTGTATTTACCGAAAATTCACTTCCTGAGCCACTGACTTTAAATGTGACATTCCCGGGTAGCGTATCGACAGCCTCTCCTTCATCGCTGACGCCATCTGCCCGATCATAGTCAAGAGAGACCTTTGAACCACTCAAGATATGGAGTCCTGGTGCTGTTTTTCCACTGCCCGTCTCATCACCTGAATCTAGAAAACCATAGAATTTTCCTAGATATGGTCCATAAAGCTGACTACCATTGATTACATTTAGCTGATAGCTTCTACAAAAATAAGCTTTACCCGGAGCGGCATTCATCCCTTCTTTCACTGGTTGGACATCCAATACACCGGAAACACCATCTAATGTGACAGTTGCACGAGGGGCGTAAATCAGGCCTAATTTAGAACCATCATATAAGTCAAGTGTCCCGGTAAATTTTATTTCTCCCGTAAAATGATATCTGTTTCCCCAAAAATCGGACATATAAGCAATGATAATGGCATTTCCATCGATATTTGGTATCAACCCACCTGGATGAGCTGCCGTTCCTTTAAAATTCTGAAACTCGATCGACTGAGGTGTCTCATTGATATAGATGTGATGTGTGCCGAAATTATGAGCAAGTCCGCCAAAATCGATAACGATATCTCGCTTGATCTCCAATTCCCTGTCTAAAGTCAAAGGCTGAGTTAAACGAATCTTAGCTACTGATTCGTCTGCGAGAAGCTGCGTCAGTTCTTCTGTTGTGGCAGCTTCGCTGTACCCATCCGCTGAAACAACTCTAACCTGTACCTCTTCACTGCTTATCAGACGTTTGTTCAGCTACTTCTGAGGTCTCACTTGTCTTATTTTCTTCTTGCCTTGTATTAGAAGTAGGCGCCTCACTTTGGGATTCTGTAGTTTCAGAAGTAATTGATTCTTCTGAAAAAGTAGTCTTGTCAAAACTTTGATTCTCTGATTGCGTTGATTCGCTTGTTTTCTCTACATCGGCAAAAACGGATGTCACCATCAAGAGAGGGAAGACAAACAAAATCGACGCAATCAGCTTTTTTACATATTGATTCATTCTCCACCATCCTCTCTGACGTTTTGACAATTTTATTTTAACGTTTTAATTTATTTGTAATTGTACTTTCATATTTAAATATGTATTTTTATGGAAAATTTTTCTGTTAGGTGAAAATTTCTTTTTTGTACAAAAACATACTAAGATTAGAGGGGAACATCATTGACGAATGATGTTCCCCTCTATTTTCTATTTTTAGATTATAGTGAAGAGTGAAAGAAAGTTCGAACAAAGCCTTGAGGACTACGAGTCCCTATCAAAAACCGAACTTCTTTACTGTCATTTTAGAATCAGGTTTACGTATGTTGGGGCCATGAGCCCGTGTATAGGAAATTGGAATCGAAATGAAGCAGTAAAGTTCTTTCAAAACTTAAAAAGGAGGAAAACAAATGCCTTACATTCTTGCATTAGATGTTTCAATGGGACACAGCTACAGTGTCCTATACAAAGACGACACCTGCTTATTTGAAGACGAGATTGAACACACTCAAAGAGGATTTCATGCATTACTCGAAGAGATCCAGCACTTGCCTGAACGTCCATTGATTGTTTTTGAAGCAACGGGGATTTATTCCAGACCAGTCGAAAAGTTCTTTCAAGATCATCACTTTTCTTACTGTTTGTTAAACCCGTTAGAAGCGAAAAAACAGATGGAAGAAAGCACCTTACGCAGTTGGAAAACAGATAAATCGGATGCCCATCGGCTCGCACAGACTCATCTTAAAAGTCAACGTCAGCCAAAAGAAGTACAAAGCAATTTTTACTTAGAGATGCGCGATTTAGCCCGTTTTTATCAAGAAATTGAGAAGAAAATCACTCGTCTGCGCATGGATTTACACAACTGTCTTCAGTTGACTTTTCCAGAGCTTGAACAGTTCTTTTCAAACAGGCTGACCCCTTACGCATTGACATTGATCCGTCTTTTTCCCCATCCAGATTTTGTATTGGCATCTACTCGGACAAAAATAAAAAATAAACTGATCAACGAAACACGGAAAAAAATCTCCGCGAATCGTGCCGAGCAAAAGGCAGATCAAATCATCCACTATGCACAGTGTGCCTATCCAGCTGTTGAAAAAGACAGTATCCAATGTCAAAAAACAATCTATTACGCCGAACTTCTCCAAGATTTACTCGAACAAAAAGAAGCACTGGCGACACAAATGATCAAAAAAGCCGAAGGCTCTCCTTGCTTTTTGTTGTACCAAACGTTCCCTGGGATTGGCGCACTCACAGCCGCTTTATTGCTCGGTGAATTAGGAGATATCACACGATTTAAAACCCATAAACAATTGAATGCTTTTGTCGGAATCGACATCCGACGGTATCAATCAGGTAAGTATACTGGCCAAGACCGCATCAATAAGCGTGGTAATCCCAAAGCACGGAAAATTATTTTCTTCACCATTCGAAATATGATTCGCCAGCAACGCGCAGCTCCTAATCATATTGTCGATTATTACTACAAATTAAAAAAGCAACCTATCCCTAAGAAAGAGAAGGTTGCCACAGTTGCTTGTATGAACAAGCTTCTGAAATGTATGCACGCTATGGTTAGGGCACATACAGAGTACGACTATGCGTACGCGGTCTCAGTGGACCATTAACTAAACCACTTACAGTATACCACTTCTTTGCCCAGATCGAAAATTTTTTACGAACGGGGCTTTATTTGGTGTGCCTTGATTTTGTCGCTTTCGTTTACGAGCTATTTTTCTTGCACCTTTTACTTGACTAATCGTAGGAAAAAGGCTGTGACAAAAGTCTTGTCACAGTCCCTTATCCCGAACAAGCGGTGTTCTCCTGACAACTCTTCGGCCACAACCTCCATTTTAACAATAAACCTGTAAATGTGAGGGTAACACTTTGATTATCACAGGTAATTTATCCCCTTCATCCCCATCAACATTCGTCGTCAATTCTTCCTCATCAGCTAATGACACAACTAATTGCTCACAAGTAAGATAGGCTAGATTTTTCGTAGATTCATCTACTCCTTTTAATAGGTCTGGCAATGTTTTAAGCGTATCGATCAAAGAAGAATCTTTTAAATAAACCAAATGGAGCTTACCATCATCCACTTTTGCATTTGGAAGTAATGTTTCAAAACCGCCGACTGAGTTAGTTAGTCCTATCAGCAAGGTACTGCTCTCAATTTCTTTCTTCTTTCCATCAACTTCTACGTGAAACGAGTAGGATTGTGTGGAAGCTAACTGTTTGATTCCTGACATGAAATAAGCTAGTTTTCCAAATTTCGTCTTCTTCTCCGCATCTACATCATTGATTGCTTCAGGGATAGAGCCAATTGCGACGACATTCATAAAATAGTCGTCATTTATTTTTCCAATATCCAATGGCTTGACTGATTCAATCGAAAAATGATTGATCGCTTCCTCAGGTTCTAGCGGTATCCCTAATGCTCGAGCCAAGTCATTCACCGTACCCAATGGGAAAAATCCGAAATTTGGCCGATGTTCTTGTTCAGCGATTCCACTGATTCCTTCGTTGACTGTTCCATCTCCGCCCATGACAAACATACTATGATACCCTTCCGTAGCCGCTTCGCGAGTAAAGTTTTTTGCATCCCCTGCTTTTTTTGTATGCAAGACGACCACTTCATCAAACACCGATTCCAATTTTGCTATCGCTAATTGCTCAAATTCCTTTGCTTGTTCACCGCCTGAACTGGGGTTTACCACTAATAAAACTTTTTTCATCACTTTCTTTCCCTTCTGATTGATTTCTTTAATATAACGATAGCATAAAGAAAAAAATTAGGCTGTGATGAAGTACTGTTCATGAAACATTCATTTATTTTTTGACAAGATAAAACACCCATAATATGAAACTGAGGAAAATTAAAACAATGATATAGGAAATAAAAGAAAATGATAGGCATTGTATACCTAATAAAATAAAAATCTTAGGTGGCAGATAAAAACACAAAAATAGCAAGAGAATGTAATAGCGTTTCTTCCACTTTTTGTTATCAGACCTTATAGCGATCAGAGGAATACCAAATGCATAACTGAAAAACTCTTGATGTACTGTTAATATGTCACGACCTTGAATAATAAATGCGACAATCCCCGCTATAATTAGTGTGCCTAACACCAAAACGGAAAATTGATGAATATATTTTATATACAAATGATCCATTGTACTTCCTGCCTTTTTATTTGTGAGAAAAACAAATCCGTATACGTGAATAACTTCTAGAAATAAAAGAAATTTGCAAAACCACTCCATTTATCTACTTCTACGTGCATTTTTTGATATTGTTTTCTTTATTTAAGATTATACAGAAAAATATCTAGGGTCGCTGGATTCTAAGTAAAAAAAATTTTTAAAATAAAAAGAACTAAATCAAGTAGTAATTAAACTACTGTTGATTTAGTTCTAATAAAAAGATTTAGATGAACAGTTTTATTGATTTAAATAGTTCATATTTTTTATTTATACCGCTTATTTACTACTTGCTGTACTAGAATCTGAAGTGAATGTACTCAAAACATTTTCAAAGTCTTTGTCTTTAATTTTTACATTAGCGTCTTTCAATACTTCGCCAATTACTTTATTCTGGAAGGTACTGTCACTTAATTTTGTGTCTGTTGCAATTTCTTTCAATTCTTTTTTGTATTTATCCATGTCGTTGCCTTTGTTTTGGTTTTTCACCATTTTAACCACATAATATTCCGTATTATAAGTTGAAGCATTGGTAGAAGTGATCACATCAGAAACTTGACCATCTTTCAACTTAAAGGCTGCTTCTTTGACTTCTGCCGGAACCGTTGTAGTAGTGGAATCAAATTTCACTTTTCCGCCATCTTCTTTTGTCGTAGTATCAGTTGACTTGTCTTTGGCTAATTTAGAGAAATCGTCTCCCTTATCAGCAGCTTTCTTCACATCTTTTGCATCATCTTCACTTGCTACTTGGATAATTTGAGCTTCCACTTCTGGATGGAAAGATTCCCAAGCCGTTTTTAAATCTTCATCGGTCAATTTGATATGTTTCTTTAGACCTTCTTGAAAGGCTAGACTTTGTTTGATACTGTCTTTGAATGTTTGTTCTGTGTAACCTGCAGATTTCAATTGTGAATCAAATGAATCACCCAATTGTTTCTTTGTTTGATCATATTGGGAATCGATTTCTTTGGTTGATACGTCATCTCCATATTTATCTTCAAATACTTGATAAACGATCAACTGTTGCACAGCGGAATCTGCTCCTTGCATTTTTTTCAAGCTATCCATTACTTCTTGTTCGCTGATTGTACCGCCTTTATAACTAACGGCTGTTTTTTCACCGGCATTCGTACAGCCTGACAATAAGCCAGTGCCTAGTACGATGGCAAGTGCTAAAAATCTTTTTTTCATTTATCAATTCTCCTACTTTTCGTTTTTTGCGAATTGCTAAAAACAAAGGTGTTCAAGATGAAAATCATCAAGAACACCTTTACTAATCTGCTCGATACGTCCTGAATAGATATAAGGCTACACAATCCAGAAAGTTCGCTCAGCAGAATAAATGTCAAGTAGCACATCACACCTTAATATACTACTTCTTTTGTTACCGTTTTTCAAGTCTATCTTGCGTTCCGTATTTAACGTAACTAATTCTTAGAACAAATGTTATCGATTTTGTTTTTCTTCTTCCGCTGCTGGGATATTCAAATCAGACACTTTTATGTTCGATTTTCCAGACATTTTTTTGTTGTTTTTATTGAAAAAAATTGATTTTTCATTTGTTTTCTAAAGCATGATCTTCTTGTTTCCTATTTGGTCAGATATGGATCATGCATGACCACGATAACTAACGTACCTTGGGAAGCCTGTTGCGATAAGATTTCAACGACTTGCTCCTTATTTCGTTTATCTAATGATCCAGTTGGTTCATCGGCTAAAATGATTTTGCTATTCTTCAATAAGACTCTCGCACAGGCGATTCTTTGCTTCTCACCACCAGATAATGTGTAGATAGGCGTACTTAGTTTCTTGTTTATATTTACTTTTTTCAATGCCTCATACTTTGCTGTTCGCTTATCTGAAACATTTAAATTCGAAAACTTCAATCCAATATCTAAATTAAAATCGATTGTTTCATATTCAATCAACCCAAAATCTTGAAAAAGAAAAGATATGGTATTTCTTTTTATCAAGCGCTTCTCTCTTCCAGTTAATTGTTTCATCTCTTGATCGAACAAATAGAATTGTCCTGAACTGAACTGATCATTCAATCCTAATATATTCAATAACGTACTTTTACCTGCTCCACTTTCTCCAACAACAGTCACAAGATCCCCAGCATCCGCAGTGAAACGATCCAAATGAAGAATCGTTTTGTTTCGAATGATTTTTTTCTCACCTTTTATCACTATCAACGGCTCCAATTGTTAACCTCCATTCATCAGCAATAACTGACTTTTCTTTTCTGTAGACAAAATAAAAACAACTGAAAGAATAAAATCAATGAAGCTAAAGAAAAAAATATTAAAAAGATATTTAGGCTCTCTTTCTATAAGAAAAAGGAAGATTACACTTGTCGTTCCCCATTTGATGAGGTTCATCATGAAGAAATCTTTATACGTTTCAAAGAGCGAATAACCACTTGAACGAAAGATAGCGATTTTCCGACAATTGTAGACAAAATATATGCATAACATGACATAGCTCAACAAGAAGAAAGAAAAGAAAGTGAGTAAAAATATCTGTATCAAGTAATGAAATGATCTGCTTAACACTTTGACAGCTATCTCTTCAGTCTGAGTATACGGAAATGATAACTGCAAGTTATCACGTAACTGACTTTCTTCAATCAGCTCAAATAACCTTTCTTTCGACAAAGAGCCTATCTTGATCTTTAACAGTGGATAGATTTCTCCGCTGAGAATATTTCTTTCCCAATACGTACTGTTTTTCAATGTCAGTATTTCAACAACCGGATAATGTTCGATCCAGGGGATAGAAGGAATAAATGTATAAATGGGTTGATTGTTTTTTATAAATAGAAATTTTGGTTCTTTTTCACTGATTTCTTGATAATATTCTGTTATTTGCGCCAGGTCATTTTTTAAATCTGTATGTCTATATCGTTCAGGGATCAATATAACAGGGTGCGTTTCTTCTTCGGTTATTTGGATCAACCTTCCAGAGACATCAATCAAAGGAAATTTCTTAAGATAATTCAGATTTATTTTTATCCCTCTGCCAAACTGTTCGTTTTCTTCATTCAAGTAATCTGATACATTGACTAATATACTTCCGTTTTTATTCAAAGTTTCATATAATTCCTGATCTGCTGCTGATGCAAAACGATTGGAATAAATAAAATCCACGTGGTTTTTCCCGATGGTTACTGGATAAAATACATGATAGTCCTCACCAGCGATTTCTTTTGGTGGTTCATGGGAAACAGCTAACTGTGAAGAAGAAAAAACGATAGTTGCTAATTCGACATTGGCAACGGTCAAAAGAAGAGAAAATAACAATCCAAATGTAAAAAGAATGTATTGGATATAGTTGAACGCTTCTCTTAACGAAGCGATTTTTTCAACTAATAAAAGAGAAATCAAAGAGATACCATATATTCCGCTGAACAAGAAAACGTACATCTGGAACAAATAAAGAAATTGCTCCTTATAATACATAAAAATAAAACCACCAATGATTCCTGCAATTATGAATGTAATAATGATTTTCTTTTTCCCCAATAAACACCACAATACTTGATGTAATGAAAAGCCATTATTCAACAATAAACTGATTTCTTTATTCATCAATAAGAAAAAGGATGATAACAAAAGGAATAAAAGAATCAATCCAATAGTTAAATACACTCGATAATTATATACGTCTGTACTTGAAATAACCGAATACGAATAGCTATTTTCAAAGTCTTCAAAAATATTAGTGGCATAATCAGTGTGAAATGCTTGATTGTATCGTTCCACAAATAGTAAAATGAACCGTTCATAGGCTTCTTTTTCTCTCGTCATCAAGAAAAATTCACCTTCAAAATCTTTTATTTTGATCGATTCTTCAATGGACGTTACGCGAAAGGAGGTATTAGAATAGGGTACCTTCTCGTGAGAAGATTTGACATCCCCTTGATAATACAATGTCATTTCAAGCTTTGGCTGTATCTTGAAGTTCCAAGATGTATCTACTTCATCGGATTCATTTACTGTTTTTTTCATATAAGAAAGCTCAGTTTCTGATGAGACATTTTCAAATACCATGATTAGCTGCTCATATTCTTCTTGCCCAATAAAATGTTGTGGCAATCGAATCGGAGTATAAGTATCTGTTTGATGGAAAAATTCATTTGTCCGATAGAGTACCTGTTTATTTATACTAACCAAGGCAAAACCACTCATGATACCGGTCACTATGATTGTGAGTAAAACTGTGAACTTTTTTTTGATTATCACCACTCTCCCTTACTTAAATGATTCTTTGATAAAATCATACCGTTTTTCATCAAAAAAACGTATCTATCAAGTGTATAGGTCATGTAGAATAAATCTATATACTGTAGAATCGAAAGGAGAAGAAGATGAACATCGGAGAAAAAATACGAACTTACCGCAGAAATTGTAACCTTACGCAAAAAGAATTAGGCGAAAAAATTGGTGTTTCCGATAAAACGATTTCTAGTTGGGAAAATTCTCGTACAATGCCAGATCTTGAAATGCTGTCACTTTTACATCAGACTTTAGGTCTGCCGATTGATTTTCCTTCTATTGAATCAGCTACCGAATCAATAGAACCAACATTGCCAGACGAACCTCTTGTTAACAAGAAATCTTATTCATCAAAACCACCATTATCACTCAAAAAGGCACTATCTTTCTTTCTTCTCGTCTTTTTTTTGGTCTATCTTTTTCTTATCAATTATCAATACAAAAATGAAACGGTTGATCGATTCAATCCTTTTTTGAAACCACAAATCGGCTATACCACACTCCCTGTAGGATACGTGGAAAATTCCATCGAACATTGGGTATGTAATGATATCTTTGGTCATGGTACATGGCTCTCTTTTCACGCTGGAGAGGTAGAAAAAGGTAAGAATCATGCTGTAATCAAACACAAAGGAAAACACGTCATGAACGTTCGCCTGCTCTCTTGGGAAGCCATTCCCTCAGATTACCAAGAAATCCTCAGCCAAGACTATGACGACGCCTTAAAAAGAAGCCCTCAGGAGCCAGATAGGCATTAAGTAGGAGATGAACGTAGAGATAGAACAATGCACATGATCTTATCAAAAAAAACAGGGGTACAAATTAATTGAAAAAGCTTTGAGATGAAAGTTCCTAAATAAAAAAGTTCAGAATGATAGGTAAAAAAAATGACTAACTATTCTAGTATTAGGCTATTTGTATTATTCTTCTGTTATTTTTCTATCAAAAAATCCAGAAATAACTAAATATAGGTATTTCTGGCTTATAGTATAATATTTACGCCACAGCCTCCCAATGATTCTTTTTGGAATCATAATCAAGGACGAACATACACAAAAATATTTTGCCCATTCGATCCGAATAGATTAACGACTAATCTAGTAAGTAATATAGATTGGTACGTGGTCAAACCAGCAAATGGAAAAGTTATTTAAGCAATTAATTTTTTCTGTTTAAACTATGAAGTTAAGTTCATTGATTAATTTTCTGAAGATATTAGCTTAATAAAAAGTTGTCTATTCTACCCCAAGGGCTTTAAAGACAGCATCTTCCGGCGTTTGATAAAAAATCAAATTAAAGGTACCCATTAATTCTGGGAGTACAGTTCCAAATCCAAATAGTGATACCTGACGCAATGGTGTGAAGAAATAGCAGCAACCAAGGCTAGAAAACTTTGGAAAAATACGGAAAAATTAACCAAAAAATTATAAAGAGGATATGTTGAAAAATTCTTTATCTCCAAATAAGAAGAAAAAAGCCAACTGAAATTGGCTGACAGATAATTTTGAGTTTAGAATTTCCGCAGAGAAAATTCATTTATTACTACTTGTTGATTATCACGATATTGCTATCATTAGTTAGTCCATTAAATTCAAGCTTAATGCAGGATCAGTAAATAATATGTTAAGTGCTAGACTCGCTACCCGCCAAGTCAAAGTGAATCCAATCGTTTATTCTAATCGTGATACTCATTACCGACGGCCCAATTAGTTCGAACAAATGGAAGAAGTGAATTTATCTCGCTCCATTTCTAAAAAGGTTACTCACTAGCAAGCTCAGCCTTCGCAAGTTTGTTTGGCATCATAATCAACGAATAGGATTATATTGAGTGCTCAGTCCTCTCTAATAACGGAAAAGAATGTATTTAGTAAAAAGGGAAGAAAATTATCCCCATTCCCTTTCATACATTTTATTATTGTCGTTCGCACTCAAAGTAGTGACTAAAAAATGTTGCTTGAGCTACTACTAGGATTTGAACAATCTAGTAGTAAACATTCAAGTCTTTAGATTCATCAGACAAATGGATAATATTAGCTGTTCAGTTCATTATTTCTGGACGGTCGTTTGTTTTAAGTTAATATACTGATAAATAAAAAAATGATCGAAACGCTTTAATATAAACGTTTCGATCAATTAATTAGTTGTTATCCAACAGACCCTTCCATCTCATAACTGATCAATCGGTTGAGTTCGACTGCATATTCCATTGGAAGTTCTTTGGTGAATGGTTCAACAAAGCCCATGACGATCATTTCAGTTGCTTCAGATTCGGTCAGGCCTCGGCTCATCAGATAGTAGAGTTGTTCTTCTGAGATTTTTGAGACTTTGGCTTCGTGTTCTAAAGAGACTTGGCTGTTGTGGATCTCATTGAATGGGATCGTATCGGATTTCGACCATTCGTCCATGATGATCGTGTCACATTCGATATGAGAGATCGAACCCGCACTGTTTTTGGCAAAGGTTACTTGTCCTCGATAGTTTACTTCGCCGCCGTCTTTTGAAATTGATTTAGAGACGATAGAACTAGAAGTGTTTGGTGCGTTGTGGATCATTTTTGCACCCGTATCTTGGATTTGGTTTGCTCCTGCAAAGGCGATAGAGAGCATGGTGCCTCGTGCACCTTTTCCATCTAAGTAAACACTTGGGTATTTCATCGTTGTTTTTGCACCTAGGTTTCCGTCGATCCATTCAACGGTTGCGCCTTCGTATGCTTTTGCTCGTTTGGTTACTAAGTTGTACACATTGTCTGACCAGTTTTGGATCGTGGTGTAACGGCAATACGCATCTTTTCTTGTAAAGATTTCTACGATGGCGGCATGCAAACTATTACTTGAATAAGTAGGTGCCGTACAGCCTTCGACATAGTGGATGCTTGCTCCTTCGTCAACGATGATCAGCGTACGTTCGAATTGCCCCGTGTTTTCCGCATTGATCCGGAAGTACGTTTGTAATGGGACATCGACTTTGACGCCTTTTGGCACGTAAATAAAGGTCCCGCCTGACCATACGGCTGAATTCAGCGCCGCTAATTTGTTGTCGGTTGGCGGTACAAGTTTTGAAAAGTACTCTTTGAATAATTCAGGGTATTCTTTCAAAGCAGAGTCAGTGTCAGTAAAGACGATTCCTAATTTTTCGAATTCATCTTTCATATTATGGTACACGACTTCTGATTCATATTGTGCGGAAGCACCGGCTAGATAAGCTCGTTCTGCTTCTGGGATACCGATCTTCTCAAATGTATCTTTGATTTTTTCTGGTACGTCTTCCCAGTCACGAGCGGGTTTGTCACTTGGTTTTTGGTAATATTTGATGGCATCGAAATCGATGTCTGAAAGGTCGGGTCCCCATGTTTGCATTGGCATTTTATTGAATGTTTCTAGAGATTTCAGACGGAATTCAAGCATCCATTCTGGTTCGCCTTTGATTCTTGACATCTCACGGATCACTTCTTCTGTCAAGCCTTCTCCTGTACTGAAAACCGGTTCGACATCATCGTGAAACCCGAATTTATATTCTTCTAATTCTGGTACGCCCATGTTCTCACTCCTCTTTCTTGTGGTAATGATGGAAAGCTGCGGTACCATCGTTTTCCATTGCTTTTCCTAGTGCTTTCCAAGCAAGTGTCGCACATTTGATCCGAGCGGGAAATTTAGCTACACCACCAAGCATAGCAGCATCGCCTAATTGGTCGGGATCTTGGACTTCTTTTCCTTGGACAAGCTGTAGAAAGTCTACAGTTAAATGTTCTGCTTCTTCTATTGATTTTCCAATGACGGCATCTGTCATCATCGAGGCACTTGCCGTACTGATGGAGCAGCCGCTGCCGTCAAAGGCGATATTTTTGATGATTCCGTCTTTTACATCGACTTGCAATTCGATCACATCTCCACATGTGGGGTTGTTCAATTCGATCTTGCTTGTCGAGTCGTTCAAGCTTCCACGATGATGCGGATGGGAAGAATGATCCAAGATCACTTGACGGTATAAATTGTCTAATTTAGATAGTCCCATGTTGGAAAAACTCCTTTGTTGCCATGATTGCTTCAACTAAACGGTCGGCATCGTGCGTCGTGTTGTAGAAATAAAAGCTGGCGCGAGCAGTCGCTGATACTTCAAGGTACTTCAATAGCGGTTGCGCACAATGATGACCTGCTCTAACGGCTACCCCTTCCATGTCTAAAGCTGTCGCGACATCATGTGGATGTAACCCATCCAAATTGAACGCAACGACTCCTGTCCGAAAATTCGGGTCTTGCGGACCATAAACAGTCAATCCATCGATTGCTTGTAATTTTGGCAACGCATAAGCGGCTAGTTCTTCTTCATATCGATGGATATTGTCCATGCCGAGTTCTTGCAAATAATCGATTGCATGGCCGAATGCGATAGCGCCAGCGATATTTGGTGTCCCTGCTTCGAATTTCCAAGGTAGTTCTTTCCATGTACTGTCGTATAATTCGACAAAATCGATCATTTCGCCACCAAATTCAACAGGTTCCATTTCTTCTAACCATTTTCGTTTACCATATAAAACACCGATACCTGTTGGTCCGCACATTTTGTGTCCGCTGAAAGCAAAGAAATCACAGTCTAGTGCTTGAACATCAATGGTCATGTGCGGGGCAGACTGTGCACCATCTACTACGATGACCCCGCCGTTTTCATGGACAAGTTCAGCTAATTCTTGAACAGGATTGATGACACCTAAGACATTGGATACATGAGCAATGGAGACGATTTTGGTTTTGTTCGTGATCTTTTTTGCTGCATCCTCCATATCCAGGAAGCCTTCTTCTGTTAGATCGATATATTTCAGGACGGCACCTGTTCGTTTTGCCAACTGCTGCCATGGGATAATATTAGAATGATGTTCCATGTAAGAGATCACTATCTCGTCTCCTGCTTTGATATAGCGGTCGCCGAAGCTTCTGGCTACCCAATTCAAGCTTGTCGTCGTACCACGAGTAAATAGAACTTCTGCTGTTTCTTCTGCATGGATGAACGCTCGTACTTTTTCTCTTGCTTGTTCATACTCATGGGTCGCGCGTTCTGCTAACGTATGGACACCGCGATGAACATTGGCGTTATCGTGTTCGTAATAGTGCGCTAATGACTGGAGCACTTGTTTTGGCTTTTGGGTCGTCGCTGCATTATCCAGATAAACGAAAGGTTCATCATTGACGTCTTGAAATAAAATAGGAAAATCATTGCGTAGCTTTTTAGCATCGATCATCCATTCAACTTCCCTTCGATTACTTCGACTAATTCTTTCCGAACTTGTTCTACAGGGATTGCTGTTAAGACAGAACCGAGGAATCCTCGAATCACTAAGCGCTCTGCTTCTTCTTTATGCAATCCTCGACTCATCAGATAGTACATTTCTTCTGGATCAACTCGTCCTACACTGGCAGCATGCCCAGCAGTTACTTCGTTTTCATCGATCAAAAGAATAGGATTCGCGTCACCGCGTGCTTTGTCAGAAAGCATCAAGACACGGCTTTCTTGTTGGGCATCTGCACCTTTTGCCCCTTTCAGGATGTGGCCGATACCGTTAAAGGTCAATGTTCCTTTTTCTCGGATCACTCCGTGTTGCAAAATATGCCCGATCGTATGAGGGGCTTTATTGGTTACTCGTGTATCGATTCCTTGGATTTGTCTGCCCGAGCTGATTGCCACGATTTTGACTTCTGCGTGTGCACCTTCTCCTGCTAAATCTGAATCAAAGTCAGCGATCACATGACCGTCATTCATGACACCAATTGCCCAGTCGACAGAAGCATCTCGTAAAATGTGCCCACGGCGATTCATATAAGAAGTAATATTCTCTCCTAATTGATCTACAGCTGAATATTTGATTTTTGAACCAGCTTTAGCGATGACTTCCACGATGATATTACCTGATGATTTTGCTATTTGTTCTTTGGTTGTCTGGAAACGTTCCAGATAAGAAAATTCACTATGTTCATCTGCCACGATCAACACATGCTTGAAGAAGTGCTCATCAGATGCGCCATCTTGAATGAATAAGGACTCTAGTGGTTCATCGATCACGACATTTTTAGGCACATACAGGAAAATACCGCTGTTCATAAAAGCTGCATGGAGTGCAGTCAATTGGTCTTCGTCCATGTTTACTGCTTTTTTCATATAATATTCTTGGACTAGTTCTGGGTATTCGATCATTGCAGTGAACAAATCGGTAAAAATGACTCCCTTTTCTGCTAATTCCACAGGCAGTTGTTCAAAAATCGTCCATGAACCTTGTTGGACAAGTACAGGATTATCTTTCATTGCATCAAATGCCGGAATCGTGCCTGTTTCACTGATAGTTTGTGTTTCTTTCACATCGAATAACGACCAGCGATGGAATTTCACCCGATCGATATGCGGCAATGGCAGTTCATCTGCTTTCGCTAGTGCGTCTTGACGGAAGGTTCTCATCCAATCAGGTTCGCCTTTACTTAAAGAAAAATCATTTACCGCGTTAAGATAATCGAGCCAGTTTTTTTCTTTCATTCTTGCTCCCCCTTACGCTTCTTCTTCTTTATAGTCGATTCCTAATTCTTTACTGATTCCAGCGTAGCCTTCTGCTTCCAGGCGTTTAGCTAAGTCAGCATTTCCTGTCATGACTACTCGACCTTCCATCATGATGTGGACGACGTCAGGCGTGATATAGTTCAATAATCGTTGATAGTGGGTGATGATCAATGCACCGAAATTGTCTCCGCGCATTTCATTTACTCCTTTAGCAACGACTTTCAAAGCATCGATATCCAGACCCGAGTCGATTTCGTCTAAAATCGCAAATGTTGGTTCTAACATCAACAATTGTAGGATCTCATTCCGTTTCTTTTCCCCGCCAGAAAAACCTTCGTTCAGATAACGTTCAGCCATTTCTTCTGGCATATTCAATAAAGCCATTTTTTCATCTAACTTTTTCAAAAATGCCATAACAGAGATCTTGTCGTTTTCATCACGTTTCGCATTGATTGCTGCACGCATGAATTCCGCATTCGTGATACCTGGTATCTCACTTGGATATTGCATAGCTAAAAACAAGCCAAGTCGTGCACGTTCATCTACTTCCAAGTCTAAAACATTTTTTCCGTCAAACAAGATTTCGCCTTCTGTTACTTCATAGTTTGGATTGCCCATGATAGCGGCAGATAAGGTTGATTTTCCTGTGCCGTTAGGTCCCATGATGGCGTGAATTTCTCCGGTTTTCATTGTTAGGTTTACGCCTTTAAGGATTTCTTTTTCCTCGATCGACACATGTAGATTTTTTATTTCTAAGACAGACATGCATTATACCCCCAAATTCTCTTTCGTTCTCACTCATTTTAGACTAATTGAGAATGAAGCGCAATGATCTTCCTTACTAAAATCAAATATCTTTTATTGATTATTAAACAATTTTGATTTCTAAATTAGAATAGGTATAAAAAAGATGAGGAATAAGCCGTTACAGACTTATTTCTCATCTTTTTTGTTTCATTCCTTATTTTGCATCAGCCTTTACTGGTTTAACAGAGCCGCCCCATTTGTCTGTGATCCATTCTTGGACTTCTTTACGGTGAAGCACTTCAATCAGTTTTTTGATTTTGTCACTGTCTTCATCACCTTTGCGAGTCGCAATGATATTCACGTAAGGAGAGTTGTCTTTTTCAAGTAATACGGCATCTTCTAATGGATTCAATCCTGCGCCATAAGCGAAGTTTGCATTGATTGCGACTAGGTCACCTTCATCATTTTGGTACGTAGAAGCTAAAAGTGATGGGTCGATCGTATGGTTGAACTTCAAGTTCTTAGGGTTTTCTGCAATATCATCGAATGTTGCTGTTTCCAGATCTACTCCATCTTTGACTTTGACTAGCCCAGCATCTTGTAAAATCGTGATGATGCGTCCCCAGTCTGATTCAGAATTCGAAGTGATGATCGTTGCACCATCTTTTAGTTCAGAAACATCTTTGACTTTTTTAGAGTACAAGCCCATTGGTTCGATGTGGACAGCACCGGCATTGACAAAGTCATACCCTTTTTCTTTGATTTCTTTGTTCAAATAAGGAATATGCTGGAAGTAATTGGCATCGATGTCGCCTTCTTCCAAAGATTGGTTCGGTAAAACGTAGTCATCGAATTTGACGATTTCAAGATCGATTCCTTCATCTTTCAATAATGGTTTCACATGTTCCAAAATCTCTGCGTGCGGTGTCGGTGAAGCGCCGACTTTCAATGTCGTGTCGTCTGCTTTATTTGCTGAATCTTTGCTGTCTCTGTTGTTACCGCATGCTGCTAATCCTACAGTCAGCAAAAGCGCTGCTGCAAATCCCAAAATCTTCTTTTTCATATCCTATATCCCCCTATGTCCTATTATCTTTTGTCTGTTTTCTTAGTTAAGAAATCACCGATTCCTTGAACGATAAATACGATTAATAAAATAATTAAAGTCGCAACAAATGTCACTGTCAGATTACCACGCTGGTAGCCTTCCTGCCAAGCAAGACCTCCAAGTCCACCTGCGCCGATCGCACCGGCCATTGCAGTAAATCCGATCATCGAGATCGTTGTAACTGTTAATCCAGAAATCAACGCGGGAATACTTTCAGGTATCAAGACCTTCCAGATGATTTCCCAGTAACTTGCCCCCATTGCATCTGCTGCTTCCAGTACGCCAGGGCTGACTTCACGAAAAGCAATCTCTACTAGACGGGCATAAAATGGTGCCGCGGATAAAACAAGAGCTGGAATGGCTGCTTGCGCACCTAGCATAGTGCCTACGATTGCTTTAGTAAATGGAATAATCAAAACCATCAGGATCATAAATGGTGTTGATCGGAAAATATTACTAATGATTGATACGATCCCGTAAATGATTCGAGCATACGGTTTGTTTTTGCGCCCAATAGAGTAAAGGATCAATCCCAAGACTAATCCGATGATCGTCACTAAGACCATTGAGATCAATGTCATATATAGTGTATCAAGGATAGCCTGATTCATCGTTTCCGGATTGATTTGTTTAAAATCTAGATATGTTTCTGAAAAGCTTTTATCCACGATGGATCACCTCAATTCCTACTCCTTGTTCTTTAATGAACACTTCTGCTTGATCTAATTCTTTGGTTTCACCTGTCATCAAGACAGTCAATGAACCAAAGGAACCTTCTTTTACTTGTTTGATTTTCCCGTATACGACGTTGACATCAATGTTATAGCGTCGAATCGCTTGGGAAATAACTGGTTCGTTGGCATTTCTTTCGCTAAAGGTCAAAGTTGCCAAACGGCCGCTTGGATTTTCTTTGATGAGTTCAGCTAATAGTTCTGTCGAATCAGCTTCTGGTTCGATGTCTTGTTGTACAAAACGTTTGGTTACTTCTTTTTTCGGTTGTCTGAAGACAGTCAATACGTCTCCTTCTTCTACGACTTTCCCCAACTCCATCACAGCGACTTTGTTGCAGATTTTGCGGATCACATTCATTTCATGTGTGATCAAGACGATGGTCAAATTCAATTTCTTATTGATTGCTAACAATAAGTCTAATACTTCTTCTGTTGTTTGCGGGTCCAATGCACTCGTAGCCTCATCACAAAGCAAGATCTCAGGATCATTTGCCAATGCTCGTGCGATACCGACACGTTGTTTCTGTCCGCCGGAAAGTTGTGAAGGATACGCTTGTCCGCGTCCTTCTAACCCGACTAAACGCAACAATTCTTCTGCTCGTTCTTTGCGTTTGCTCTTTGGTACACCAGCTAATTCTAACGGCAACTGGATATTTTCAAGTACAGTTCTTGACCATAACAGGTTGAAATGTTGGAAGATCATACCGATTTTCTTTCGGAATGTACGTAATTCTTTGTTTTTTAATTTTGTGATATCTTGATCGTTTACGATCACTTCGCCGCTCGTGGGAAGCTCAAGTCCATTCAGGAGTCGAACTAATGTACTTTTTCCTGCGCCAGAATAACCGACGATTCCATAAATATCCCCTTTTTCAACGTTTAGTGAAACGTCATTGACGGCTTGGATGTTTCCGTTTTTCCCATTGAATGTCTTTTTGACATTCGTTAGTTGGATTAATGACATGCCATTCACATCTTTCTCTTATGATTTTTCAAACAAAAAAGCCTTCGCCCTCTTGCCTTAAGCAAAAGGACGAAAGCTTGAACTTCCGTGTTACCACCTTGATTTACTGTTACTTCGCAATAACAGCCTCTTCCAGTACTTGGACTTAGCTTCTTTCCGTATACTGTCGCGCTGTAACGGGCACTCCCGTAGTAAGTTTGCTTACGCTCGCTTACTCTGCTCTAAGACCATCTTCCATCTCATTTTCGTTACCCATTTTCAGCAAACAGGGCTCTCTTCAAACGTCCGTGACATGTACTCTTCTTTTCAAAGCTTTCTCATTTCATATAGGATTGTTTATGATTATAGCAACTGGAAGAATCAGTGTCAACTTTTTTCAAGTGATTTTCTGATTTTATAATTCGTCAAATTCTTTTGGATCAACATCTTTGAAACTTAAGATCCACGCATTCATTTCATCTGAATCATTCAAGATATTGATATCTTCACCGATTTTATCATTCACAGAAGAAACTGTACCCGTTAGCGGGCTGGCAAATTCATTGACCGCTTTTTCCGCTTCGACTTCGATCAGAGGTTCATCTTTCTTTAGCGATTGTCCTGCTTTTGGCAGATTGGCAAACGTGATGTCTCCGAGTTCTTCTTGCGCTTCATTTGTCAAACCAACACAGTATTCTTTTCCATTAAATAAGATCCAAAGGTTGTCCTTTTTCTTCAAATGTTTGCCTGCCATTTTATATCAGTTCTCCTTCATAAATTTTTTCATTGAATCCAATTGCAACAAGCTGGTCCTCTTGCACGATCAGCGGACGCTTGATCAGCATGCCATCTGTCGATAAGACTTGGCTTGCTTTTGAAGCCGTAAACTCGCCTACTTGATCTTTCAGTCCAAGTTCCCGATATTTCATCCCGCTTGTGTTGAACAGGCGACGGATCGGTACTTGACTCGTTTCTAGCCAAGTCTCAATCGTTGAGGCCTTCGGTACTTCTTTGATCATATCAACAGTTTGATAACTAACGCCATGCTGGTCTAACCACGCTTTGGCTTTTTTGCATGTTGAACATTTCGGGTACCAGTAAAAGGTGTACAATTTTCTTACCTCCTTGAAGATCTTGCAGGTGCTTCATTTTGGTATCTCATCGATAATATCAACCCGATACCGATCATGTTCCCTAAAATCGAAGATCCTCCTTGGCTAATGAAAGGCAATGGGATCCCTGTTAAAGGAAGTAATCCGATGTTTGCTCCAATGTTCTCAAAGACATGGAACAGCAGCATCATGATCAAACCGCTTGCGATATAGGCGTAAAATTCATTATTCGTATCGAAACACACCCGAATCATACGATAAATCAAAATAAAATACAAGAAAATGACGAATGCACCACCGATAAAGCCGAAGTTTTCACCGATAACGGTAAAAATCATATCGGACTCACGAACAGGCACATAAATATTGCTTACATTGAATCCTTTACCAAACAAGCCACCGGTGCCGATTGCCAAAAGTCCTTGTGCCGGCTGATAACTCATCCCAGACGTATCATGGAAAGGATCCAGCCATGAATCAATACGTGCAAATTGATAAGATTTGAAACCAACTTTGTAAAGCAAGTCTCTTCCGCCTTCAGTCGTCACTAAGAAAATCGTTCCTGCACCAACGACTACTGCCAAGATCACTACAGGGGCGATGATGCGCCAAGAGATCCCAGACATCAAGAATATCCCGCCGAAGATGGCAAGGAAGACGAGCATCGTTCCAAAGTCATCTTGAGCCATGATCAACGCTAAAACCGGTATCGTCACGATCAAGAGCTTCCCAATCAGCCAAAAGTCCGATTTCATCGTCCGCTCTTTTACTTGCGTATTATGTTTGGTCACGATCAGCGCCATCATCAAGATATACGCGATCTTCATTAGCTCTGCTGGCTGGAAAGTGAACGCACCGAATCGGAACCAGTTTTTAGAACCTGTAGAATCGGCTAAATTCTTGTCATAGAATTCAAGTAAGAGTCCCATTACTACTAACCCCAAGCCATAAAGGTAAGGAGTCAGTTTCCAAATCCATTTGGAATTCAAATGCATGATGACGACGATTGCTGCCGCCCCAACTAAATACCAGACAACTTGCATCCCTACGCCTTTCAAGACTGCTGGATTGTTCGGATCATGGCTAAGTGCTACATATAATGAGAGCAGACCAATCAAACATAACAGAAAGACTGGTAAAATCACGCCATAATCAATACGATTATCGTTCGAAGCTTTTAATTTTTTTTCCATGTTTCATCCCTTTTCTTAAAAACCATACTGCTGATTATTATAGCGGTCCAGTTAGATAATGGAAAGTCTTTCCACAGACATTTGGGAAAAATTAACTTTCCGTTTGTGCAGCTGCTTGAGCAAACGAAAGGCAAAAGCCTACTGCTTATCTTTAGTGTATCATAGAACTTTTTTTGATACATGCAATTATCTTTCAGCTGAGATTCTCCTCGCTGTGAGAAGTTTCTGTGCTTTCATTGTATCGAAGGATCTCTTCAGCAATCTCTAACAGCTGATCAGAAACTAGATTGGTTCGTTGGATGAAATAAAAATACCGATGGAAATTCAACGGAATCATTGGCACGTCTTCTGGCACAGAGCGCTTAGATAAAATCGAGCGTCCGATGCCTTCCTTCAGCAACGCAACGATCACATCATTGCTTTTCACGATCATTTTCTTATCTTGGATGTTCATTTCTTCAAAATAACGTTGTGTGTAATGAAAAACGCCAGAATTTGCTTCTCTTACAAGCCACAATTTACTTTTTGGGTCCCCAGCAATGACTAGCTGGTCTTCCATCAAAGAGTACCTTTGTACGCCGGAAGTCTCTAATGGCTTTTCGATAAAACCAAAATCGGATTCATGTTTCGCTACTTGTTCTAATGATTCATGTGAATTCGCGATCTCGATCTCAAAATGCACTTTAGGAAACCTTTTGATCAGATGTTTCATCAACTGAGGCAAAAGATAGACAGCAAATGTGTGGGAAGCAACGATCCGACATACTTCTTCTTCATTTTGTTCATTGAGCAATTTTTGCTGGGTCTCTTCCCATTCTTCTAATAAAACCAGCGTCCGCTCGTATAATAAATCGGCTTGCTTAGTTGGAAGCATCTCTTTTCTGCCATTACGCTGAAAAAGATCAATATTCAACTCCCGCTCTAATTGTTTGATTTGATTCGAGACGGCTGGCTGAGATAAAAACAGTACTTCTGCTGCTCTAGAAAAATTTCTTGTTTCATATACTGCTCGAAAAGTCGTTAATAACTTAAACATGGCACCACTTCCATAACTTTTTATGATAATTACTATAAAAACTATTTGATTTAAATATACAAAAAACCATCTATAATAGAAATGTACAACAAAACAGTTGCTGATCCAACTAGTAACTCAGACAAGATAATCAGCTGTCTGCTTTGCTCGTAATCATACAGACCTATTCATTTTACAATGTATTCGTTCATCTTGGTACTAAAATCTATTAAATAAAAAGGAGAATATATATATGAAGAACTTTTTGAAAATTATTCCGATCCCGATCTGCGGGTTGATCCTTGGGTTAGCTTCCCTTGGAAATCTGTTTAAAGACTATCACCATGTCGCTTTAGGCAATCTAACTGGCGGTATCTCAATGATTCTTATGATATTCATTTTTGTTAAATTGTTTATCTTATTTGAGCATACGAAACAAACGTTGCATGATCCGATCATCGCCTCCGTTTCACCAACTTTTACGATGTCACTCATGGTTATTTGTACTTATTTTGTTTCATATGAAAGTATTGCACCGATTGTCAAATTCATTTGGTTGTGCGCAGTTATTTTCCAAGTGATACTTGTCTTTTATTTCAATTATCACCATGTCATCAAAGCTGATCTTTCTATTGAAGCAATTTATCCAAGCTGGTTTATCATTTATGTTGGGTTTGGGGTCATCACTGTAACTGCTGGGAACTTCTTCCCACTTATTGGAAAAATCTTCTTTTGGATTTCATTGGTCTGCTATGCGTTCTTATTGCCAATCATCATCAAACGCGTCTTTTTCGTAAGAAATATGGCTCATCCGACACGTCCGCTGATTACGATCGTTGCAGCACCTGGTTCTCTTTGCCTGACAGGTTACCTGAAAAACTTTGCAGAACCTAACTTTTATCTTGTCGTAGCGTTGTTCGTTTTATCTCAAGTATTGTATTTCGTTGTGCTGTCTATGCTGCCACGCTTGTTCAAGCTTCGTTTTTATCCAAGCTACGCAGCCTTTACATTCCCACTTGTTATCTCTGCAACAGCTCTATTTACCACTGTTCATTACTTCAACAGTTTAGGTATTTATAGTAGCGTATTAGATTTCTTAAAAATTGCGGAATGTCTGTTTGCAAGTGTAGTTGTCTTCTACGTGCTTGCTCATTACGTACGTTTCTTAACTAAAGAACATAGCAAACATGGAAAATTTGTTTCTAAAAAAATCCCTTCATAATTGATTCGATTGGCTGTGACAGAAGTGTTCAGCTTCAAGAAATAAGAAGGAATTTACGAAAATTGCTTCTCAAATTTTTGTAACATTTCGGCTTATTTCCGAAGAAGCTACTTCTGGAACACCGTTTATCAAGAGGTCGTGAAAAAGCCGCCTAGTTTCGAGTAGTAAGAAAAATTTTGTGAAAATGGCTTTCCACATTTTTGCATAAATTTAGCTTAATACCGAGAAACTGGCTTTGGAACACCGTTTATTCGAAACAAGAGGTTGTGACAAGACTTTTTTTCACGGCCTCTTATTCTTTTGTCAAAATACTGGTTTAGTGCTACTATGTTCGAGTATGCTTTTAGTATTTATTGACGAAAGGAACCAATCAAATGAAATCATTGTCACATCCAATAAAATCTGTAAAGGATTCAGCGGTCCGCGAGATTTTGCCCGGGTTACTGCTTTCTTTTGCCATCGCTGCCGTCAGCCGGCTTCTTGCTATTTATCTGCCACAGTTAGGTGGAGCGACTATTGCTATTTTATTGGGTATTTTATTAGGAAATACTTTTTTTAAACAGCCTGTTCTAGCAATCGGCACAAAATTCGCTGAAAGCAAACTATTGGAATTCTCTGTTTTTTTACTAGGTGCAACTGTCACCGCTCAAACGATTGCTCAAATTGGTGTAAAAGGAATTGTTTTTGTGTTACTACAGATGTCAATCACTATCATCGGTGCTTACTTGATTGGTAAGAAACTGCAATTCAGCGATACTTCTTCTTTGATGATGGCTGGAGGAAACGCTGTTTGTGGTTCTTCTGCTATTGCTTCGATCGCCCCTTCCATCCATGCAAAAGAGGAAGAAAAAGGACAGATCATCACACTGGTCAATCTACTAGGTACTGTGATGATGTTGACCCTCCCTTTTCTTGGATTACAGCTATTCGGCGGAAATCTCATTGAAAAAAGCGCACTTTTGGGTGGTACACTCCAATCTGTGGGTCAAGTAGTCGCTGGTGCAAGTTTGCTTGACAGTTCTGTTGTCGAATTTGCCATGTTGTTTAAGATTCTACGTATCATGATGCTTGTTGTTGTTGTCTATTTGTTTGAAAAATTCATGCACAAGAAACAACCAGCTCTGTTTGAAACACCGACTGATACGCAGAAAAAACGAAAATTACCGCTTCCTTGGTATGTATTAGGGTTTGTGATCTTTTGTTTGGTCAACAGCTTGTTTTCTTTACCTGTAGTTATTGACCAATCGGCACATTTTATCAGTAGCTGGTTTGAGATCACTGCTTTAGCGGCAATTGGGCTGCGTTTAGACTTTGCAAAATTCATGAAAGAAGGTACACGTTTCTTATCTTACGGATTGGCTGTCGGGCTTCTCCAAACAGTGATGGCTTTACTATTTATTTGGCTGATCAACCTTTAGAATAAACACGAAAAAACAGTTGTGATTCTCGCATGGAACAATGTTCAAATCACAACTGTTTTTTAATTTTGCAGATACCCTTCTAATAGCAGCAATTGGCGTTTGATTTCGACTCCATCTGTTGCGTTTCCCATATATCCTGTCAGTTTTCCATTTTGCCCGATCACTCGATGACAAGGAATAACGATTGGCAATGGATTGGTTCGATTTGCCTGTCCAATCGCTCGCACAGCTTTCGGACTATCGACAGCAACGGCTACTTCTTTATACGTTCGGATTTCTCCATAAGGAATGGTCGACAAAGCTTTCCAGACATTTTGCTGAAAAGGCGTACCTCTCTTTATAGATAAAGGAACTTCAAATTCTTTTCTTTTTCCCGCAAAATATTCTTCAAACTGTTCTTGTGTGCGCGTTAAAATTTGCTGATTCGCTGATTTGCTTTCCAAAATTGGCTGAAAAGATACGGCAGTCAACCCGGATTCATCTGCATCTAACCATAGAAAGCCGATAGGTGTGTGTATTTTCATTTTGTTTGCTCCTGGCCAACAGACTGGAGCTTCCTCCTTTTTCTCTGTCCGAAACTACTTGCCAACTACTAAAAATTGTTCTTAAAAGTTTGATAAACCGAGGAAACATGGTAAACTAAATACGGTAGTTTACCAAAAGAATACCTGTTCTTTTACGTAAAATCAAATTTAAAAGGTGTTATTTAAGGTTTATTAAATTTTGAATGTAAACCATATATAAACATACGATTGAAAGGATAGAAACGATGAAAGTATCAATTGTTGTCCCATGTTTCAATGAAGAAAAAACGGTTCCTCTTTTTTTTGATGAGGTTGAAAAATTCAAAGGTGCCCATGAGTTCGAATATTTATTTATTGACGATGGATCAAAAGACGGTACGTTAGCAGCAATCAAGAAGCTAGCTGCAGCTTATCCTTATGTCCGCTTTGTCTCATTTTCCAGAAATTTCGGGAAAGAAGCGGCTCTATACGCAGGATTACAAGCTTCTACAGGAGATTTAGTGACTGTTATGGATGTTGACTTGCAAGATCCGCCTGAACTGCTTCCTGAGATGATTGAACGAATCACTACTTCTGATATCGATTGTGTCGGCACC
The DNA here is from genome assembly GCF_008000875.1 of Enterococcus sp. DA9. NCBI lineage: Bacteria > Bacillati > Bacillota > Bacilli > Lactobacillales > Enterococcaceae > Enterococcus > Enterococcus sp. DA9. Next base: position 1,349,567 of record NZ_CP042839.1, on the reverse strand, counting down.
CGGCGTTCGACTCGTGAAGGTGAGCCTGCAATCCGCAGTTTCTTTGCGAAAAAATTCTACCAGTTGATCAATAAAATCAGCGATACAGAAATGGTCGATGGCGCTCGTGATTTCCGTTTGATGACCCGACAAATGGTGGATGCTGTCCTAGAACTAACAGAATACAACCGGTTTTCAAAAGGATTATTCAGTTGGGTCGGATTCAAAACAGAATATATTTCTTATGAAAACCGCGAACGTGTAGCTGGTGAAACATCTTGGTCCTTCTGGAAATTGTTCAACTACTCGATTGATGGTATCGTGAACTTCTCCGATGCGCCATTGACGATTGCTTCATTTATCGGCGCTTTGTCTTGTGTCGGTTCTGGTATTGCGATCTTGTTCATTATTTTGCGGGCATTGCTGTTTGGTGATCCTACATCAGGATGGCCTTCCATGGTCTCGATCTTCCTATTCATCGGAGGAATCCAACTGTTATGTCTTGGAATCATCGGGAAATATATCGGAAAAATCTTCTTAGAAACGAAACAACGTCCTGTTTATATTATTAGAGAAACAGAAAAAGTGAAGCCAAATGAATTGAAGCCTCACCAATAATATACGTCAAATGAAGTAAACATTTTTTTAATGAAGAGGGACTGTGACAAAAATCTTGTCACAGTCCCTCTTTCCGAACAAACGGTGTTCAAAAGCTTGCATCTGCGGTAATAAATCCAGCCAATTCAAAAACATGATAAGCTGTTTTTGCTTGGCTGTTCTTATTACTTGATGCAGGATGATGCAGAACAGCTTTTTCACAATCTCTGATATACGGTGTTCCAGAAGTAGCTTCTTCGAAAAATAAGCCGAAATGTTACAAAAATTTGAAAAGCAATTTTCGTGAATTCCTTCTTATTTCTTGAAGCTGACCACTTCTGTCACAACCTCCATCTTCTTACTTCTTCATTGCCGCTTTTAGTGCTGCTGCTAATGGGCTTTCTTCTGGTTCTTCTGCCTGTGCATATTTTTTCAGCAAGCGACGTTCTTCATGTTTGGTCATTTTCTTCTTCTGCTCTTTTTTATCAAGCATTTTTTCTGTCGTTCCGTCGTATTTACAACGGAAATAAGCACCATTTTTGCCTTCGATGATTTCCATTTTCCGGTGACATTGTGGGCAGCGATGGTTGGAGACTTTAGGATCTTTTCTTCTGCGGTAGCTGCAATCTGAATTGGTGCAGACATAAATTTTGCCGTCTCGTGTGTTTTTCTCACGCAGATTGGCCCCACATTCTGGACATTTCTTTTGGGTGATCGAGAAATCTTGATATTCTTGTTTGCTTGATTTGATTTCATTCACCAAGCGTTTTGTTTCTTTTTCGATCCCATTCAAGAAGGTTCCTGCTTGTTTCTTTCCTGCAGCAATCGCTTCAAGGTCTTTTTCCCAGCTCTCTGTCAGATCCGGTGTCACTAAAGATGGGTTGACTAATACTAATAATTGTTTACCTTTAGGGGATACTTGCAGTCCTTGAGGGGTACGTTCCATCAACTCTGATTTGATCAGTTTCTCAATGATCTCTGCACGAGTAGCCGGGGTTCCCAGACTGTATTTTTCCATTTGTCCAAGCAAGCTTGCTTCTGTCAATGGTTTAGGCGGTACAGATAATTCTTTTTTGATGGTGAAATCAGGATTGATCCGCATTCCTTTTTCCCATTTGACTGTTTCCGTTTCAGATTCCGTTTCGCCTTTCCACCCTGCTTGGACGACACGATTTTGTCGGAAAATGAATTGTTCTTTACCAAATTCAACCGTGACTTTTGTCTGACTGACTTTGTGTGGTTGAGCAAATAAGCCTAAGAAACGAGAGACGATCATCTGATAGATTTTTTGCTCTTCATTACTTAGTTTTTCATAACGTGCTCGGTTTTCAGTTGGCAAAAGCGCATGGTGATCGGTCACTTTATTGTCTTGGAATACTTTTGTCTGTTGGACGATGGCTCCGTTTTTCAAATACTGCTTGACCTCAGGAGCAAAGTCGCTGACTGCTTGCAGTCGTTCGTTCATCGTACTTTTCATGTCGTTTGTCAGATATTTGCTGTCTGTACGCGGATAAGTAACGATTTTATGGGTCTCATATAAACTTTGTACAAGACTTAATGTTTTCTTTGCAGAATAGCCATAGCGTTGATTGGCTTCTCTTTGGATCTCTGTTAAATCATAAGGCAGCGGCGCAGATTCCGTTTTTAATTTTTCTTGGACTTCTGTGACAGTTCCTTTGCTTGTACTGATCAATTGAACAAGTTTTTGTGCTTCTTCTTGTGTTTTTAAAGCAAATTGATTTTTTTGAACCATTTTGGCTTGTTCTTTTCCAGCGTGCAACGTGATCGTGAAATACGTTTGTGGACGGAACTGTTCGATTTTCTTTTCTTGATCTCTCACTAATGCTAGTGTCGGTGTCTGCACACGGCCTGCTGATAAATTGTCCGCATACTTCACAGTTAAGGCTCTGGTCACATTCAATCCTACCAGCCAGTCCGCTTTTGCCCGGGCAAGAGCAGATTCATACAATGCATCATATTCTTTTGCAGGTCTTAGTTGCTTGAATCCTGTTTTGATTGCTTTATCTGTTTGAGAAGAGATCCATAACCGCTTCACTGGTTTATTGAAATGCACATACTCTAAGATCCAGCGAGCAACAAGTTCTCCTTCCCTTCCGGCATCTGTCGCAATGACTGCTTCTGAGACATCTTTTCGTTGAGCCAGCTGCTTGATTGCTTTTAATTGATGTCCTGTTTTAGGAAGTGGTTTGATTCCTAGTTTTTTAGGGATCATCGGCAACGTGTCCATTTGCCAGCTCTGCCATTCCTTATTCAGATCTTCCGGCATTTTCAATCCTAATAAATGACCAAGGGCCCAAGTAACGATCACCTTGGGTCCTTCATAATAATTTTTGTGCTTTTGATTAGCACCAAGCACCTTGCTTAGGTCTTTCGCAACGCTTGGTTTTTCCGCTAGAATTAGTTGTTTCATAAAATTCCTTTCTGCTTTCTACTGTGATGGGCTGATGATTTTTCAACAACGCAAGTCCCTTGTATTGCTGTAAATCATCGTCACACTCTTCACACCAGCGCTCATCTCCGTCATTCCAAAAGGCGCTGAGAAAGTTGCTTTTTGCATTGATATATTCATAATTTTGATGGATCGCGATCCATTGTTTTTCGTACGCTTGTCGTGCTTCTTCAAAAGACTCGAATGTTTCTTCTGCTTCAATATCTTCTTCCCAGTCTTCAAAAAACCACCAAGGCTCATTGTCCCCGAACATGGTAATTACTTGATACATACTCGTGCTCCTTCTTTCAGCTTTTCTAGACTCATCTTAGTCACTTTTCAAGAAAGTTGCAAGAATTTTCTCTTATAAAAGGATCATTTAATGAACATCTTGAAAATGGTACCAATGAATCTGATTGTTTAAGGCAAAGTAGCGATAAAGTCATTGATCATCCAAAAATAGCTGTCCTCTGGATCGATTGTCGGTTCTTTTGTAAAGTATCCTAAAAAACGCAAGGAAAGATAGCCGTGGATCATACTACGTAATTCTCTGCTTCGGTGGACTTTTTCTTCTTTCGTTAATTGAAAAGCCTCAAAGATCTGCAAAATGATCTGGTTCGTTTCATGGATTCCCTCTAATAAAACTGCTTCATTGGTGTGGGGCACACTGATCAGCAACTCATACACTGCTTGATTTGAAAAAGCAAAGGATCGATAAGTTTCTGCATAGATCTGCAGTGCTTCCTGACCACTTTTTCCCACAAGAGCCCGACGCAGCTGGTCATTAAGTTCCTGCAGAAGTTTTGCTGTTAACGCTGTTTTGACATCACGAATATTTTTGAAATGGTTATACAGCGAGGGAGCCTTGATATCCAAGCGTTTTGCTAAATGCTGAAAGGTTATTTGCTGAACATCCATCTCTTCTGCTAGTTCTCGAAAGCAGTCGATGATTTTCTCTTGAGACAGATTTCTTTTTTTCATTTCCATGTTTCCTCTCATAAAATAAATCCTTCACTCTTTCAGTTTACCACGAAAAAGAACGAGAAAAAAGAGACTTTCATTGATAAACTACATATTGTAGTTTATAATAAAGAGTCGTAGATGAAAATTTTCAGAAAGAAGGAGTCTAATTGGCTGCAAGAATAAAGGAAAAATTATTTAGGAAAAGAGAAACTTGGGAACAAAACTTGTTTGTCTTATGGTTTGGAACATTTATGGCTGGTATCGGATTTAGTTTAGTCATGCCTTTTATGTCACTTTACATAGATACGTTAGGTAATTATAGTACGGCACAATTGAACTTTTGGAGCGGATTGACTTTTTCATCTACTTTCTTGGTGACTACGCTGATCTCTCCTTGGTGGGGGAAATTAGCCGACCAAAAAGGAAGAAAATTGATGCTGCTGCGTGCTTCATTAGGAATGGCAATCGTCATTTCTTTGATGGGCTGCGTGACTAGTGTGTATCAATTAGTCGCATTGCGTCTGCTTCAAGGGATTTTTTCTGGTTATATCAGTAATGCCACTGCCCTTGTCGCAACTGGGACGCCAAAAGAAAAAAGTGGTCAAGTTCTTGGAACCTTAGCAACTGGTTCTGTTACAGGAACATTACTTGGACCGCTTCTTGGCGGGATCTCTGCTTCAGCGTTTGGCTATCGCCCTACCTTTTTCATTACAGGGATCATCTTATTTTTCGTCTTCTTGTTGAGTCTGTTTTTCGTCCATGAAAAATTTGTCCCAGTGAAAAAAGAAAACATGGTTTCTGCCAAACAGATTTTCAAAGACTTGAAATATCCACACGTCGTCATCGGTATGTTCGTCACAACGATGATCATTCAAGCATCCAACAATTCCATCAGTCCGATCATCAGTCTGTACATTCGTCAATTGCTGCATGGACATGGGAATGTTACGTTGATCAGCGGAATCATCGCTTCGATACCTGGAATTGCTACTTTGATAGCCGCTCCAAGATTTGGTCGCTTAGGTGACAAGATTGGGAGTGAAAGAATACTTGCGATTGGTTTGGGTTTTGCGATTTTGGTTTATATCCCAATGGCATTCGTCACGAATGTTTGGCAATTAGCTGCCTTACGTTTTTTGATTGGTATCTCTGATGCTTGTCTGCTCCCTGCTGTCCAAGCATTGATCACAAAATATTCGCCTCATCAAGCTGCTGGACGGATCTTCAGTTATAACCAATCTTTCCAAGCAACTGGTAACGTAGTAGGACCTATGATCGGCTCCAGTGTTTCCAGTGCATTTGGTTATCGTGGCGTCTTTCTTTCGACTTCTCTTCTTGTTTTAGTCAACTTCTTGCTTGTACGACACAATACACAAGAAATCCATCAGCAAGAAACTGCAGAAGAAAAAGCTTCAGGAGTCTCCATATCTTCAGAGCACTCTCCTTCTCATAGACAATAAGCGTAAATGAAAAACACTGCTTGAACAGTTGTCACAGACTGTCCTTGCAGTGTTTTTGTTTAGGCCTGTTTTTTCAAGAACTCAGATAAGAGGGATAATCCCTTTTCCAAGGTTTCTTTTTTACAACAGTAACCTAGTCGGGCATGCTTCGGCAAATCAAAGGCACTTCCTGGTACTAATAGTACTCCTGTTTCTTCTAATAAATTGATACAAAATGTCTGGTCATCTTCTTCGATGGCTAATTTGATGAAAGAAGTAGAGACGTAATTGGGAGCGACAAGTTCAACTTTCGGTTCATTTGCTACCCATTGTTTTAAAATCGCAAGGTTCTCTGTAATGATCTTTTTGTTTCGCTCCAAGATTTTTTCTTTGTTCTTCAATGCATGTACAGCAAGATCATCTGACAGGACTCCGCCGCAAATCATCGTGTAGTCTCGATATTTTCGAAAAACCTCTGCCAACTCAGGTCCAGTAGCTGTCCAGCCAATACGGATACCTGGAATGGAGTAGGTTTTGGATAGGGAATTGGTTGCTATACCTTTCTCATAGACATCTACGATCGACAAGAATTCACCATTATCTGTTAAAGGCGCATATACTTCATCTATCAATACATATGCATCTACTGTACGAGCAATTTCTGCGATTTTTTCTAAAATTTTCCGATCTAGCAATGTGCCTGTAGGATTGTTTGCACTATTCAAACAGATGATCTTTGTTTCAGGTTTGACTAAGTCTTCCAGCTGTTCTAAATCAAACTGCCAATCTTCTTCTTCCTTCAAATGAACAAAGTCAACAGTGGCACCTAAAGATTTGGGGATGTCATATAATTGCTGATAAGTGGGAAGCATCGAAACAACATGGTCTCCTGCTTCCACTAACGCGTATAGAGCTAAAAGATTAGCACCAGTCGCTCCGTTCGTTTGTAAGATGTTTTCTGGATCGACGGTTTGATAAAGAGAAGCGACTTCTTCTTTGAACGCATCTGATCCTTCGATCCAGCCATAGTCCAATGGTTCATTTTTGCGGTTTTCGAAAAATTCACTTACGCTAGTCCCGTCTAAGCCAACGAGTTCGTCTAATGTCAATGCTTCGATCGAACTTTGTGCAATATCATATACCGCTTTCTTCTCCCATTTATTTAGCCATTCTTCTACACCGAAATTTGCGATTTCCATGTTTCTTTCCCCCTTATATCTTGATCCAGCCTACAGCAAGCAACCCGATTGAAAGCAGTGCGGCCACACAAATCAGCCCAATCATTACTTTTTCTTTTCCCGTGATTTGATGGTTGGTTTCCCGACAAGCGATCCAGTAGAAGCAAAAACCAGGAAGATAAGCAATACTACATAAAAGGACATAAGAAAATCCTGCTAAAATGATTCCCATCAATTCAAAAACTACAGCAATCCCACCGATCACTACTTGTTTTTTGATTCCTTCTTTTAAAGAAAACTGGACTTGATAGATCCCGACAAGCAGATAACAAATCAAGATTGCCGCTGTACATAAAGAATAGGCAAATTGATAGGCATAATCAGTAACTAAGAAAGTCAATAAGAATAGATTAGTCAAGATGGCAGTAACAACTAACGAATAAGTTGGGGCATTTTTTTTATTCGTTTTTCCCCAAGCTTTCGGCAACAGACCGTCTCGAGCCATCAACATCGTTGTTTCTGCTGGGAGCATCGTCCAAGACAGCCAAGAACCGATGATCGAAATGATCAAGCCGATATTGATCAGTGCCGCTCCCCAATTTCCCACGATTCCTTTTAAAATATTTGCCATAGCAGGTTGTGAAATAGTTGCTAACTCTTCTTGAGATAAGACACCGTATGGCAAGATCGAAGCAAGGATATAGATAAACAATAAACAAAGCAGCCCAATGATTGAGGCTTGCTGGGCTTCTGAACGTTTCTTCGCGCGGTTAGCTAAAACACTTGCACCTTCGATCCCTACAAAGACCCACATCATGACCATCAAACAACCTTTGATCTGCAACCAGATCGTTCCTTGCTGTCCTGATCCATTCACTAGATTAACAGATACGTTGCCCCAAAAATCAGTAGTGAATATATTCACTTTAAATGCGATAAATACAAATATTAAAAATAGGAATAATGGCACTAATTTACAGATCGTCACGATCGTATTGATCACGCTCGCTCCTTCAATCCCATTGTTTACTAATAAAGTCAGACCCCAAATAAAAAGACTTGCAAATAAAATAGAAGGAACATTTTGTCCCCCTTTGAATATCGGAAAAAATTCTCCCATGGCACTCATTAGCATCGTCGCAAAAGCAACATTTCCTAGCCACGCAGACAACCAATAGCCCCAGCCACTAATGAAGCCACCTAACTTCCCAAATGAAGCTTCTGCATACCCAAAAATCCCGCCATCCAGATCTGGGCGTTTTTCTCCTAAATGATTCAGCGATAATACCAAAGCTAAAATACCAATCCCGACGATTATCCATGAAAGGATTGCTGGCCCAGGGGCGGCAGAACTAGCCAGATCACTCGTGATTCCAAACACACCGCTTCCGATTGACGAACTGACAACGAGAGCAACCAGTCCCCACTTACTAATACCTGTCGATTTCTTTTCCATTTCCATCACCTTCACTTATAAAATTGAACAAACCACCTGCAAAATATTTCCTTTATTTTGCAACTGCTCTTGCTTACCAAAAAGCAACTTTATTCATATTATTGGATATTATGGACTGTTTCCGCTGAAATTACAAGTACAAAATGAATAAAAATTAATTTTATTGCAAAAAAACAGCTATGCTGTCCAAAAGAAAAGGTGTTTCTTTTGTTAGCCATAGCTGTTTTGATTCATTTCATATTGCTTAAACGTATTGTAAAACTTTTGTTTCTTGGTATGCATGGTCGATCAAACCGCCACCTAGACATTCCATTCCGTCATAAAATACAACTGCTTGTCCAGGAGTGATGGCACGTACAGGTTCGTCGAATACGACTTCTGCACGGTTATCATCCAATAAGCGAACTGTCACAGGAACATCTTGTTGACGGTAGCGGAATTTCGCTGTGCACTTGAATTCTTTTGGCATTGGTTCATTCGTCGTAAAGTGGATTTCACTTGCATCCAAGCTTGTGGCGTACAGTGCAGGATGGTGGAACCCTTGACCCACGTATAATGTGTTCGTCGCTAAATCTTTCCCTACGACAAACCAAGGTTCTTGCGAATCTCCTCCGCCACCGATTCCTAGGCCTTGACGTTGACCGATCGTATAGTACATCAAGCCAGCATGTTGCCCTTTAACTTCACCGTCAAGAGTGACCATATTGCCTTTTTTCGCTGGTAGGTAGTTGCTCAAAAATTGTTTGAAGTTCTTTTCACCAATAAAGCAGATTCCTGTTGAATCTTTTTTCTTAGCAGTCGCAAGGCCTGCGCGTTCAGCAATTGCCCGCACTTCTGATTTTTCCATACCGCCTAGAGGGAACATCGTTTTTGAAAGCTGTTCTTGTGATAATTGACTAAGGAAGTAAGTTTGATCTTTATTGTTGTCTACTCCGCGAAGCATATGGACCACACCGTTTTCATCGCGAGTGACTTGCGCATAATGTCCCGTAGCTACATAATCAGCACCAAGATCCATTGCATAGTCCAAGAATGCTTTGAATTTGATTTCTTTGTTACACATCACATCTGGGTTAGGTGTACGTCCTGCGCGGTATTCGGCTAGGAAATATTCAAATACACGGTCCCAATATTCTTTTTCGAAATTCACAGAATAATAAGGAATCCCGATTTGAGCAGCTACTTTCGCTACATCCTTATAATCTTCCGTGGCCGTACATACGCCGTTTTCGTCCGTATCATCCCAATTTTTCATGAAGATTCCGATCACGTCATATCCTTGTTCCTTTAATAAAAGTGCTGTTACAGATGAGTCGACACCGCCGCTCATCCCTACGACAACGCGTGTTTGGCTGTTGTCTGTCATGATATCACCATCATTTCAATTAGATTCTGAAACATCTACGAGTTGAAGGTCGCAACTTTTCAGTATTTTACATTATACGTCATATTTCTGAAAATTTCATCCCTTAATTATCAGCGTTCGAATACATAACCTATCATAGGGAAAAAACAGCGCTATCTTCATACTCCAGTGATTCTCATGATCAAAAGAGGAACGGCAGTTTCGATTCATAAGAAAAACAAAAGAACAATATTGTAATAAGTAGCAAATAAGTAATTCATCCCTAATAGCAGCCACTTCATTCGATTATCTTCAAGTTTTGTAGAGAAATAGAGACCAATCAAGCCGGAAATCATCATGAAAAGCAACAAAGGGATAACAAGCCAAGATTTAATAGTATTTGAATGGAAAGCCAACAAGTAATGGATCCCAATAAGCGAACTGATCGATATCAGCATCGGTAGACCTAGACCGAACAGGTAGAATGTTTTTTTCTTTTTTTGATAGTCTAATGTTACGACTGCTCCAAAATACAACACACATACTAACAACAACTCCCACCTAGGTAAACTTATCCACCCGATGATCCACCCAATGATGTAAATAAGCCCTACTCCGTAAGTCAAAAGAAAATGGAGAGCAATCACTAGCCATTTTACTTTTATGGAATCCATTCTTCTTGTAAAAGCTAGACTGATACCACTTAAAATCCAGCATGAATACTGGACAATTAGAAACCCTGTCACTTCATGACGAATATATAGATGACTGCTGAGCAAAATCATACAGAAGACTAACAGAACCACCGATACCCGCTTACTTTTCTTACTTTCTATTGATAACATTCAACTCGCTCCTTTTTAATTGTTTGCTTCGTTGCTGACTTCAAAAAGTTTGAAACAAAATAAATAGAAATTGGAGAACATTAAAATATGTAGCAAATAGATAATTGATAACTAACAACAGCCATTTTAACTTCGCAGATTTGATCTTTGTCGAAAAATAAAGACCTGCTAAGCCGGGGAAAAGCATTAGAATCATTAATACTACACCATGGGACCATCCATAATATAAATGACCCACAATCAGAAACCATACCGACACTAACATAGATACACATAAACCGATTAAATTGACATTTAGTTTCATTTATTTTCCCTCATTTTCGTTTTTTATTGAAACAACAAACTAAAACAGAACAGTTTATCTAGCAAAAATCAGCCAACCATAAATACCAATCAAATCAAGCAGAATGACTAGCATTTTTAATATTTGAGAATTGATTTTTGTCGAAAAAACCAAACTCAAACCGCCAGTACTCCAACAACAAAATGTTATGAACACTAAGAACTGAAAATTATTTTCTATAGAAGGATGAAAATAAAAACTAGCTGAAATGAAACAAATTGACAACAAAATTATTGAAATGATCGTACACGTCTTACTTTTTAGTGGTAACATTTACACATCTCCTTTCTAATTGATTGATACTTGTCTATCTTCAAAAAAACTCTAAACAAAAAATCTCACAATTTGTTATTTAAAAATAAACAAATAAAAAATATAATAACGCAGTAAAATAAATAGATATACAAATCAACACGCCTATTCAATACTCATCCCTACCAAGAAATTGTATCTTCTGTAGACTATCTAACCCCAAATAAAATATAACACCTTTGATTTCATTCGTAAAAAACCTAAGTTAAACGCTAATTATTCCATTAAAGATAACAGTTCTCAATTATTGATATAGCTGATTTTACTCTTTGGTGTTATGTGCAATATACGCCTATATTAAATAACTGATATATTTTATTTTTAAGCTATCATCACGCCAATTCATATGTTATTATTCTAGCATAAAACAAGGAGGGATTACATTGAAATCAAAAATTAAATTGTTTCTGACTACCTGTTTACTCGCCATTTGCCATCCCAATCACTACTGTACATGCTGATACAGATACCCAGCAGATATTGGAGGAGTATTATGAAGAATTCAAAAATGAATACGCTTCCTTCTATCAGGCATTTGAAGAGTTCACCTCGAATTATTACAACCAACCATTCAATTCCGCGATTTCCGAAGAAGACCACTTGCGTGATTACCTAAACACCGTCAATGAGCACTATATTCGTAAAGAAGCCGAACAATTATCCAAAGACCCGCCTCTCTGGTCATTCAATATCGGAAATGCTTTGGAGAATATCACTTTTGAAAAAGTACCGACTTATCATAAATATGATCTGATGAATATCGTTCAACCAGGAGAGATCATTTTCGAACGGAAAAGGGCTGGAATCACTCCAGTATTTCTTCATCATGTGATGATCGTAGAAGGTATCTATGAAGAAACTCATCTCATCAATGGAAAACCAGAGACCTTCACATATATCCGAACTATCGAAGCAACTGATTATAGTCCTATACTTGAGGCAAAAGCTGGAGGCGTTGTTTACGGTGTCTTGGATGATGAGCGTTTCGATTATACTCAATCAACTATCTTAAGAGTTCCAGAAGCGACAGCGACACAAAGAAAAGCAGCTATCTCATTTATGCATGGGCAATTAGGAAAGGGATATAAAGTAAGAGATTTATTCGTAGAACCTGATCGGACTTCAGCTAGAATAGATTGGTATTACTCTCTTCTTGTGTGGGCAGCTTATATGAACGCAACACCTGATGGTAGAATCGATGAATTAACTGATAAAAACGATCCTGATTTCCTAGGAATTAATTTAGAGGTAGAAAATTGGCTTACTGAACCAGGAATCACACCTAATGATATTTTTCGTTCTCAAAAAGTCGAGAAAATCAATCCCTTTTTTGCAAACTACAAAGACTATCTGGAGAATATTCAATGGTCAAACGCTGGGACAATCATCAACGACGAAGATTTCATTTTTAGCCGCGGTTCCAACTCATACACCTTAAGGAATGATTATCATTTCATCGCCACGAACAAAAATAACGGGAGACCTTATGCAAGTACACGTCTTACTTTCGGGCGCAATCATTCTGGAACAATCATCGTAGAATTCGATATGTTCACCCGTTTTCTTTTAACAGACGAAGCAAGAGCCAAATTTTCTGACAGGAATATCCCGCTTATTCCAGAGACGATTGAAGATCATGATGTTCCGAACCATGTGCTGAACTGGATCAATACCTATACCCAATGTTCGTTGGAGATCGTTTATTCTAACAATATCTCTACTGACAACAATCACTTAAGATATAATCCTTCTTTTACAAAAATCACGAAGAAAAAACATCCAGTCAATCCTTATCAGATCAACCAAGTCGTCCATACACCGCCTGCCTTCACTCAGCAAAGATTTGACTATACAGAGAACCTCAGTATCTATGACAAATATGAAATGACGCGACCGAATCCTTTCAATGCAGATGTTTCTTATAATCGAGCTACACCAAGCTGGTATTATTTTTACAATAATTATCATGCGTTGATAAAATTAGAGAATGGTACCTATCGCCACGCCTCTTATCTAAGGATCCATGGTTCATTCACAACTGCTGCTTCTGTCAGGAATGGTTATGGCTTCAATCATGATTTCACGATGACGGACGAAGCAAAAGCGATTTATGGGAATTATTTCTATCATATCGGCGTGAATCAGTCAGTGGATTATGCGATTGACTGGCTAAACCGATACACAAAAGAAAACACCCTGATCGTCTATTCCAATAATATAGATAATGATGTTAGGAAATTGAATGATGGTACTGCCACGGTCAGAAAAGCAGTTAATGATCAAGGGAAATTCGTGTACTGTATTTTGTAGTTCCTCCTTACAACATATGACTGTATTACTAAAAAATAGGATAAAAAGTCGCGCCAAAAAGGGACGACTTTTTATCCTATTTTTGAAAATCAGGTACTTCAATTCTTTTATAACATGCAGCGAACTGCTTTTCCATTTTGTTCCTTGTGACACAGAATTGGGCAGCAGGCTCAAAAGCTTGCATTTGTGGGGACAAGTCCTGCCAAATCAAAAACACGAGAAGCTGTTTTTGGTTGCCTGTTCTTATCACTTGATGCAAGTCAGCTTTTTCACGACCTCTTTGCTTCATATATTTCTTTGATTTGCTGTTCGGATAATGGCGTACCGAATGGCAGTTTTTCTTTTAGAAGGTCTCTTTCTGGTGCGTCTACGCCTACATTGACGACGTTTTCGATGGGTACACTATAATGATGGATATGCCCGTGAAGGTTTCGAATGGTGTCGTTAGGTCCGAGTAACATTGGATAATGCGTCAAGTAATATTGCTGATGGTCGAACTTCACGATAGCACCTACGTCATAAAAATAAAATTTGGGACTGCCATCAGAAAGTCCAGGATCGTTTTTTTCTAAATAACGGAAGAACGCACGACTGTCATGATTCCCTTTGATCAAGTGGATCGTTCCTTGCAGTTGACTGACTAATTCTAAAATTTCTGCATTTGCTTTTTCATATTGCGGATGCATGGCAAGATCACCTAGATGATAGACGTGATCCGTTTCTTTTACTACTGCATTCCAGCTAGTGATCAACTGTTGGTTCATCTCATCTACATTTGCAAAGAGTCGCGGAGCAAAGTCATTTTCTCCTAGTAAACGCTCATGAAAAAAGTGCATATCACTCGTAAAATAATTCATGTTTCTCCTGCCTCCCTTTTCCTTAGAGTAAACAAAATTGCTGATCGGAGCAACTCATAACATCTAAAAAAGCTGTGAAAAAACCACTTGATTTCAAGTAGGAAGAAAATTTTTATCACCGCTCCTTTTCTATTCGTTTTCTTGTTCACGGTGTTCTTTCACCAGTTTTTTCTGTAATTCTTTATCATAATTTCGAGCAACGGGTGTCAAAAATAAAACGATCCCGCATAAAAGCGTACCAATTCCCGCAATCAGAAACATCTTTTCTACACCAATCTTATCTGTCAAGGGGCCCGCAAATATTAAGCCAATCGGCCCTGGCAAAGTCATTAATGAGTTGAATACACCTAAGACTCGTCCTAAAACGTTCGGTTCATAACTCTGTTGGATGATCGCCATCAGTAAGGTATTGAAATAAGGTGTGGCAAAACCTGCCCCGGCATTCAGTAAAAGAAAATAAAAGAATCCCTGTGTTGTCCCCGGCAACAATCCACTAGCACCAATCGTGGTACCTACGACTACATAAGCCATGAAAATCGGCTTCATCCGGTCTTTCCATTTTCCAAAAAAGCCAATCACCGCCCCACCTGCAAGCATCCCTACTGAATAGACTACTTCGACAAGACCCGCCTGTCCTACATTTTGACCAAAATAGCCCATCGTCATCAACGGATACAGACTGGCAGCCGGCATAAACAATAACGTGAACACAGCACCGTTGAGCATGATATGCCAAAGACCTTTATTCTCGTACAATTTTTTCACACCAAATTTTGTATCTGTCAACAAATGAATGGTTTCGCCTTGCGAAATAACCTTAGGGATCGTCACAAAAACAAGTAATCCCACACCAAATACCGCGCCTAGCACATCAAGCAAAATCAGCCAGTTGATAGGTATCACTGTAAATAAAAACGCACCTATTGCAGGCGCAATGATAAAATTCGCTGACTGGACCATGCCTAGCTGTCCATTGATACGTGTCAGCTCTTCTTCTGGGACCATCGTAGGAAGGATCGATTGGATCGTCGGCATCTGGAAAGTTTGAGCAATTGCACGAATGAACAACGATACAAACACTAGCCACAACGGAAATGTGTCAGAAATCGTGCCGACTACTACCAAGACCATCGCAAATAATGCGACAATGATATCTGTCAAAATCAACAATCGCTTTTTGTCCCAACGATCCACCAACGGACCAGCAAACGGACTCAGCAAAACCATCGGGATCATACCTAATAACGTAGCAAAGCTCAAGATCGTTGCTGAACCTGTCTCTTTCGTCAGATACCAAATGATTGCATATTGCACGATCATACTCGTGATTCCAGATAAAAATTGACCTGTCAAAAACAAGTTGATATTTTTACGCCAATGTAAAACCGGCTCCTTTTCTTCTCCCATATCCTTTCCCCACTTCCTCTAAGACTTATCGTCCTTACGTAGCTAGAATTATACTTGATTATTTCCTTGAAACCTAGCTGTTTGTTCAAATACCATCGTTATATATTTTCAGTTTTGTTAAAAAAGTAAAATTAGCAGAAAAAAATCAGCAAGCATGCTAAACTAAGAAAAAACTAGGAGGGCATCAGTCATGAAAATCAACTTTCAGACCACTCTTACCCCTGAAGAAATCAAAATCGTACTTGAACAGGCACAGGGTACAATCTGGATCAGCCGCAAGCTGCCTAAGCTTCCAGAAAATGCTTTTTATCTCTTTTATCATCAAAAGGTGTGTACAGCAATTGGGAAAACAGTCCAACCAGAAACAATCGATACCGTCATCATGATCCAGCTTCCTTGGGATATAGAAGCCGATTATATGATCTACATGCTCACCGAACAAGCAGAAAAAGCTGGTCTTACAATAGCCAAAGAATCGTTTCCTTCGATTCCTGAAACGGCTAGAAAGAAAATGGCAGAACACCAAGAGAAGATTGCTGCTATACTAAGTACATTTGGTTATCCAATCGATTCTTCCGTGCCATCTGCCGCTGAAGATACGAAGAAAAAACCAGCAAAAGCTCGTCATCGCTGGTCAAAAGAAGTCAGCGAGATTCCTTTTACCGTCGATTTCAGGGGAAGTCAAGCAACGCTTTACTGGATCAAACGAAATGAATTGCTGATCAAAGCAGGCGCGACGCTCGTCAAAGATCCTCCTTTAAATAAAGACGGCTCATTAGGTTATGCTGCAAAATATGGGCAAAAGCTACGAGATGATTATAAAGACAAGATTTCAGGCACAACCACGATCGAAGATATCATCGTAAAAAGTGTGAATGAGGCAAGCTTGCTGTTGTACTTTGCCGGAACAAATAGTTGGTTGGAAATAGTGGATGAACATGGAAAATCAATTGATGAGTGGACGAGAGTCTGATTTACAGCAGAAAAAATAAAAAAGACAACTATTTTGTGTCGTCCTTTCAAAGTTAGAGATCTAACGATTAGGCCGTTTCAAAACTAGTTGTCTTTTTATATCCACAGGTTATTCGACTTTTTCGAATAATCCTCGGCTGATCATCCCATCCATCAAAAAATAGAATTTATCTTGACTCATTTTCTGTTTCGGATCTTTGAAAATATTGACTGCTTTCAGTCCGTTTGCTGTAGTAATCGACATTTTCAATGTTTGGATATCTTTTGATACAGTGATTTTCAGTTTGAAGCCTTCTTTGCTTTGCGGCGTTGCATCTAATGGTCGGATCAATTGATAATTGCCTCCGTTTGTTTCTGTAAACCCATTATCGCGCAATGTATATCTTTTTGCATCAGGATGCAAACGATAGCTGATCGGTGCGCCAAGTACAGTTGCTGTTGTTTCAAATGCCATGATTTTCACCTCGATAAAATTAGTTTCTCTTTATTATAAAAGTTTATCCTGATTTTTACTAGGTTTTTCAGTTAAGTTCCCTAAAAAATGAAGGCGTTCTCTCAGACATCTGTCCACATCAGAATGACTTTATTAGTTATTTTTTGACAGCACGAACTAATTGATCAAGGAAATAATGGATGTCTTCTTCAGTATTTCCCAATCCAAAGCTGATACGAATGGATTCTTTTAGTATCGGCGTATCTTCTCCATACATCGCTTCTAATACGTGAGAAGGTTCGATGTTCCCTGCTGTACAAGCCGAACCAGTAGAAATAGCGATTCCGTTCAGATCAAGCTTCATCAGTAGCAAATCATTTGCTTCGCCAATCAAGCGAAGATTCAACACATGAGGGAGTTTATTCGTTAAATCACCATTTACTTGATAAGGGATGTCGTTTGCTTCTAATGTATCAAGAATCAATTGTTGGAATCCTTGATATTTGTTGTTACGTGCTTCACGTTCTTCAGGTGACAGCAGTTCAACTGCTTTTGCCATTCCCCAGATTCCTGCCAAGTTTTCTGTACCTGCACGCCGCTTTTCTTCCTGCTCGCCACCTAAAAGCAAGGCAGGGATATTTACTCCGTCTCGTTTATATAAGAAACCGACGCCTTTTGGTCCATTGATTTTATGAGCAGAGATACTTAATAAATCGATTCCTAATTCTTCTGGATGGATCGTTTGGTTTCCATAAGCTTGTACCGCATCTGTATGGAAATAAGCTGGATGATCTGCTAAAAGTTCACCGATTTCTTTGATTGGCATCAAATTTCCGATTTCATTGTTCCCGTACATCACAGAGACCAAGATCGTATCTTCTCGTAACGCTTTTTTGACCTCTTCGATCGACAGATTCCCTTTTTCATCTACAGGCAGATATGTAACGTCAAACCCCTTTGTCTCTAAATATTTCATGGTATTAAGAACAGCAGGATGTTCGATAGCTGTAGTGATTAGATGTCTGCCTTCTTTTTGACGCGAGAACGCTGTTTCTAAGATAGCTGTATTATCCCCTTCTGTTCCCCCACTATTAAAGATGATCTCATGAGGTTTTGCTTGCAGACTATCTGCAATGATTTGTCTTGCTGTTTCCAATTTTTCATGCGCGTGGCGGCCAAACCCATGTATGCTTGAAGGATTACCAAACGTTTCTTGCATGATCGCCGTCATCGCTTCAATTACTTGCGGATGCATGGGGGTAGTTGCCGCATGATCCAAATAAATAGTTTTCACTTCATTCATCCCTTCCAATTTATCGCTAGGCACATTCTAGCATAAAACAGCGAACATACCAAAGAAGAGATTACTTTTACCTAAAAGGCACTTAGTGTAGCGAAAAAGAGGTTTTGAAAAAGCTGTCCTGCATCAAGTAATAAGAACAGCCAAACAAAAATAGCTTCTCATATTTTTCGTTTGGTTGGACTTATTACCGCAGATGCAAGCTTTTGAACACCGTTTACCAAGAGGTCGTGCGCCTGCCGTTTAACTTTGAGTCACAAGGAGCAATTTCAAAAAACAGCTTCTCATGTTTGTTGAATATTGTGACTTGTGACCGAGGAGTTGGCAGGAGAACACCGTTTATTCGGAAAAAGGGACTGTGACACAACTTTTGTCACAGTCCCTCTTCTCATTGCTAATTGATCTTCTCGTTTTTTGTCTTTTTTCTTATTCGAATTCTTTTTCTTCCAGACGGAATAACGGACTCATCGGTGTATTTTCATGGATGCGTTTGACCGCTTCACCCATTAATTCTGAGCATGTAACGATCGTTAAGTTTTCCGGATGACGATTTTCTTCTGTGAAAACAGAATCAGTGATACAAATATCTTTGATTGGTGCATTGTCTAAAATGCTTTTCGCATGATCGGACAATAACCCATGTGACGCACAGGCATATACTTCTTTTGCGCCGTTTTCTTTTAATACATTTGCTGCTCGTGCAAGCGTTGCTCCGGTGTTCAAGATATCATCTACCATGATACATGTCTTTCCTTGAACATCACCAATCACATAACCACCCTCCGTTGAAGCATCATCTGCATGGTCTACGATGGCTAATGTACTGTTCAAATATTCTGAAAGACTACGTGCACGCTGAACGCCGCTGTTTTTTGGCGACACAACTACGATGTCATCTCCCGTCAGACCTAATTGACGGTAATAATGAGCAAACAATGGCATCGTAAATAAATTATCTACAGGAATATCAAAGAATCCTTGTACTTGAACCGTGTGCAAATCTAAAGTCAGTACTCGAGTTGCTCCTGCTTCTTCGATTAAGTTAGCAATCAATTTCGCAGTGATCGGTTCATGAGGTTTCGCCGTGCGGTCTTGTCTAGCATACCCATAGTAAGGCAATACGACATTGATCGTTTTCGCACTTGCTCGCTTCATTGCATCAATCATAATCAGCAGTTCCATGTAGTAGTCATTGACAGGTGCATTCGTTGATTGAACGATGTACACATGATCCCCACGGATACTTTCTTCAATATTGATGGAAATCTCCCCATCACTAAATTGCTTCACGACGCTTTTACCTAATTCTGTTCCAAACACTTTCGCGATTTTTTCAGCTAATGGACGATTCCCATTCAAACTAAAAATCTTCAACGTGTCATCCTGATACTTATTACTCATGTAGTCCTCCCCAAAACTTCTCTATTCTTCGATAGTTTAACATATTTTTCCAAGATTTTCTGTTAATTTCAGCAAA
Source organism: Enterococcus sp. DA9 (assembly GCF_008000875.1). Taxonomy (NCBI): domain Bacteria; kingdom Bacillati; phylum Bacillota; class Bacilli; order Lactobacillales; family Enterococcaceae; genus Enterococcus; species Enterococcus sp. DA9. The sequence goes on along the minus strand of NZ_CP042839.1, from coordinate 1,329,905 downwards.
TTCTTAAGGAAGTGAAACTGTTCCGTTACTCCAACTGGCAGGAATAACTTTATGATAGTCCCCCCAGTTGTCGTGTACTTTGTAATAACGTTCTCCTGTTTCAGTTTCAAAATAAGCATACGCCGTCACCCAATGATTGCCGTAAGTACTACCAAGTACTTTCAAGATTCCAATCATCACAGGCTTGCCTTCACGTATACGTTTTGTGGCTCGCTGCCATGAACCTAGAAGAGTTGCTCGTGCACGCTCGTGATTGCCATTCTTCTTTAAAAAACTAGAAATCCCTGTACTGACTTGAAAAGGAATCGTAGGAAGGCCTAGTGGTTGGATTTGGCTACGCAACGCCTTTGTCAATGCCATCGAGTTAGACGTGTTTTTCTTGCGGATCTCTAGGGGAAGCATCCACTCTTCACGATAGTCTTGATAGTAGGCAAGTAAAACCGCCGCCGCATAAGTCCCGCAAAGATAACCTGAAGGAGTAGCCCATTTCTTATACCTTAAAAAACGTTCTTCTGGCAATCCCACCCAACAATTTGTGAGTTCTTTTCCTGACCTTTTTTCTTCGATCAAAACAGGCACCTCTTCTTTTCTGTGGATCCATTGAGAGAACTCGATTGGTGCTTCATTGATCAGTCTCCATTGGCTACGAGAAATACCCTCTTGATAGGTATATTCTGCTGGAGAGTATTCTATCGGATGTCCTGATTGATCGATGATCACATAACTTTGATCTTCAAAAATCAGTGCTAAAAAAAGCCGTTCGCTTTTTTTTGATTGTAGTTGCTGGGTGCTGGCTAATTTTTTGATTTTTTTATCTATTCTAAAATAGAAAGGTTTATCCACTACTTGTTTCAGTTGGGATCGCCTCCTTTTTTTCATTATAAGTGAACGATTGAAAAAAACAAATCAGTTTGATTGTCCGAATTTTCAAATTTTTTTATGTTCTATTTGTTAATTCCTTCATTTTGTAAGATAATGGGCACACGAAACAAAAAAGGAGCGATCGATGAATGAACAAAGAACGATTGAAACAAGATTTCTATGAAGCAGTCAATGAAGAATGGCAAAAAACAGCAAAAATCCCTGCAGATAAACCAGCTACAGGCGGTTTCCAAGACTTAGTTGACGGGATCGACCAACTTTTGATGGGAGAAACAGACGATCTGCTTGCCCATCCAGAAAAAGTATCTTCAGAAAAAATGAAACATTTCCTTGCTTATTATCAACTGGCAAACGATTATGACCGAAGAAATGAGTTGCATGCTCAACCACTTCAGCCTGTAATCGAGAAAGTTGAATCATTGCAGTCTTTCGACGAATTGAATGAGCAATTCCCGGAATGGTTGTTGGATACACTACCATTGCCATTTAATCTAGATGTAGATGCTGATATGAAGAATGCACAGACGAATGCTTTCTTTGCTTATCCGCCTTCTTTATTTCTTCCAGATAAGACGTATTATGCACCAGAACATCCTAACGGTGCACAACTAATGGGCGTTTTCTTTGATATGGCGGTTCAATTATTGGAGCTTGCTGGCAAAGAAAAAAGTCAGGCAGAAGCAATCACAGAACAAGCAGTGCAATTTGATAAATTGATTGCTCCTCATGTAAAAAGTGCAGAAGAAAACGCAGATTACAGCAAAATGTATAATCCGCAATCTTTTGACACATTTATTCAATACACAGATAAACTTGACTTGAAAAAACTTGTCACTGGTTTGATTGGGACAACCCCAGATAAAGTGATCGTCACTGATCCAGTGTACTTTGATCATTTGAATGACATCCTGACAGAAGCTCATTTCCCCTTATTCAAAAGCTGGATGATCATTAAAACAGTACGTTCTCTTAGTGGGTATCTATCAGAAGAATTCCGCCAAGTCAGCGGAATCTATTCTCGCGTATTGTCTGGAACAGACGAAGCAATGCCTCAGAAAAAAGCAGCGTATTATCTTGCCTCTGGTCAATTTGATCAAGTCGTTGGTGATTACTACGGGAAAAAATATTTCGGCGAAGCTGCTAAAAAAGATGTAGAGCAAATGGTGAAAAAAATGATTGCCGTTTATAAAAAACGGCTAGAAGAAAATGACTGGCTTGGGGATGCAACAAAAGAAAAAGCCGTCATAAAATTAAATAACTTAGGTATCCAAGTCGGTTACCCCGATAAGATCCCAGCACTATTCGACCAATTCAAAACAGTGCCTGCAGATCAAGGTGGTACTTTGCTTTCAAACACTCTTGCTTTCAGCAAACTCACATTAAAAGATCGTTTCAGCAAATGGAACAAACCGGTAGATCGTTCAGAATGGGAAATGAGCGCTGATACAGTCAATGCTTATTATCATCCATTCCGGAATGTGATCGTCTTTCCGGCAGCCATCCTTCAAGCGCCGTTTTACAGTCTAGAACAATCAAGCTCTGCTAATTACGGGGGAATCGGAGCTGTTATCGCTCATGAGATTTCCCATGCATTTGACAATAACGGCGCTTTGTTTGATGAATATGGCAACTTGAACAATTGGTGGACAGAAGAAGATCTTGCACAATTCCAAAACAAAGCACAAGCAATGATCGAAGAATTCGATGGTCTGCCTTTTGCTGACGGAAAAGTAAACGGAAAATTAACTGTTTCAGAAAACATTGCGGATGCAGGCGGTCTAAGCTGTGCATTGGAAGCAGCAAAAACAGAATCAGATCTTTCTATCGAAGAATTCTTTGTCAATTGGGCAACGATTTGGCGTACAAAAGCAAAAAAAGAATACCAACAACTTTTACTGCAAATCGATGTTCATGCCCCTGCTAAACTTCGAGCAAATGTGCAACCAAAAAACCTTGACGAATTCTATGAAACATTTGGTATCACGGAACAAGATGCTATGTATCTAGCGCCAGAAAAAAGAGTGCGAATCTGGTAAAAGGTTGTGAAAAAGCTGTCCTGCATCAAGTAATAAGAACAGCCAAACAAAAATAGCTCCTCCTATTTTTCGTTTGGTTGGGCTTATTACCGCAGATGCAAGCTTTTGAACACCGTATATCAGAGGTTGTGAAAAAGCTGTCCTACTTCAAGAAATAAGAACAGCCAAACAAACACAGCAAGTGGGATCTCATCTATAAAAATGATAGAAGGAAGCGGGACGAATTGACGTCTCACTTCCTTCTTTTTTTACTTTCCTCAACTAATTGTTCTACCTTATCAAAAGGATACCGTGCGTTTATTTTTTTCGCTGTTTCATGACATAAGCAGCTACACCGATCAACAAAATTCCTCCAGCTACTGCTAACAACGGGCTATTAGACTCTCCTGTTTGTGGAAGTCCTTGAGCGCCATCTTTTTCCCTTTCTTTTGCTGTCCCATCTGGATCAGAAGGTTTTTCATTTGGCGATCCATTCCCTGGATTTTCCCCTTCTGGTTCATCAGTTCCCGGCGGCACACTGACAGCTTCTCGCACTGTGATCGCTTTTTGCTGGGTAACAGGTTCTGTATGAGCAACCCATTTTTCACCATCAAATGTTTCCGAACGATAAGTGACTTCTAGCGTATATTCTCCTTTTGAGGGTGCTGAAAAAATAGCGGTATGATTAGAAAATTGAGCACTTGACTGTGTTTCAACGATTTGGATCTTTTCTGGGAAATAACGCATATCTTCAAAGACAGGCGTTCCTTGATTTGGTGTGAATGCTGACACAGATACTGTAAAAGGCTTCAGTTCGATGATATTTCCTTCTGCATTCTCCGTCACACCATTTGCCTCTTGGATAATGATTGGATTATTTTGTTCGTTTGGTTTTGTCTGATTTGGTTCTTGTACGATTGCATATTCTGGATACTCCGAAGACGGTGAGGTTTCTCCGTCAAAAGTAGCACCTACAGATAGTGGAAGACCATCTACTCTTCCCTTTTTTGTTTGACGATTCTCCGGTTTGATTTGCATCAATCCATGGACATGGATGCTTCCATTCGCATAGCGCGTAACAGGCTGCTGCCCTTCTTGCGAATGTGTATTTAGAGATTCGATCCAATCTTTTGATACGGTATGTCCAAGAGTATTTTCTGATTGTTTCTCTCGTTCATTCCAATAGTAGTTCAACGAGTGATAGATTTGATCTTCGTTTTGATTCAATGGGCGGATCTGCTCTCTCATCTCAAGATTTTCTGTTCGGAAAGATAAGATACCAGAAGCATGGAAGTCTGTGTTTCCTGCCGAAGAGGTATAAAGAGCCACATTATAGGAACCATTGTTGAAGCTTGTACTGCTATTGACGATAATATCTGTTCCGCTATTGGAATCGATTCCTTTCGCAAGATTTTCGAAAGACAAACTATTGATCAATTCATGAGGGCCCGATAAAGAGGAACCACCCATTTTGAATCCATTACCGTTCCCTTCTCCTTCAACTCCCGGTACCCAACCGTTTCGATAAGCAACTGAGTTTTTGATGACTACTTTCCCGATCGAACCTGTTTCATTTTTAGCAAAAAGATCCCAACCATCATCTGCATTATGATAAGCGATACAACCGTCAAATACATTCCCTTCTCCTATTGTCAGTTTGGCCGCAAATCCATCGGCATCTTCAAATCCCGGGTCGGCATTTTCAAAAGATGTACAGTTCTTGACTAAGTTATGCGCTGGCCATGCTTCGAAAGGATCATTTGAGCTACCACTGATTTGGATTCCTGTATTTCCATTCCGATAAGCATGGATCTCTTCAATCAAATTATGGTTTCCAGAAATCTGCAATCCTTTTTGCATAGCAGCACTATTTGTAACGTCAAACCCACGTAAAACCCAGTAGTGACTAAACAGTGTCATCCCATTTCCAGTTCCTTTAAAATCAAGTACAGGTCGCTTGTTTTCTGGATTTTTCTCTGCAATCAATTGAATCGGGTTTTCTCTTGTCCCGTTAACTCCTTTTGGAATCGTCAATCCTCTTTCAAAGGAATAAGTTCCAGGAGCCAGGACGATTGTCTGCCCAGCATATGCGTATCTCAATGCTTGCGTCAGAGATAACGGATTTTGTCTGCTTCCGTTTCCTGTATCTGACCCTTCCGGTGTTACATAAACTGTCGAGTATTTAGGTTTACGGTAATCAACTGTATGCAGGATCTCTTTTGTTTCATAACTAGCCATCTCTACGTATTCTTCTGGCGGATAGTTTTTATCTGGTGTAAAACTGAAAGTAAATTCGTTCGTTCCTTCCATCAATTTTGTCTGATAATCAAATTCCCGATTTGCAGTGATTGCCAAGTCTTTCGCATTCTCAAGTACCTCTCCTGTTGCTTGATTTTTGATTGTTAATAATCCGTCAGCATTTGCTCTAAAGGACATAGTATGGTCTTGGTTTCCTGAATGATTACTAGAGGTCACAGTGTAAATCGGATCAATCAAGCGAATGGGCCTTTCTTGTCCAGGAGGATCTGTCGCAGGATCTGAGTAAGCCACTTCGATTCCTTCTACCTTGATCGTCATATTCCTTGCTGCAGCAAATCCTGCATAGATAACCGATTCATCGGAAGCATATAGCTTTTCCCAGTCATACATGATGTCAGAAGCTAGCTCTTCCCCTGTTTCAGGATCGTAATAATATGCCTCTAAACCAGTGTTCGTTTTTTTCATCTCTACATCTAGTTTAGTAATCGAATCCGTAGCCGGAAACAGATTCCCATGACCGTTTCCGAATATATTATAAGAACCTGCTTCTTTTTCTAAGAGCCCTGCTGAAGTCTCTAAAGGCGTTGTTTCCACTGAGACACTCCCAGGAGCAGGCGCGGCTTGAGGATCTTCAGATGATATTCCTGTGATTGCCCGTGTCCCCAATCCAAGTCGCATCGTATATTTGCTGCCGTTCGTGCTGACCACTTCTTGTCTATCCGAGTCCCAGACATATTCGATCCGACTGCCCAGTATGGCAAATGAATTCGAATAAAATGCTTGCCCAAACAAATGATCTTTTGGTACTGTGTCTCTCACCATCAATGCAAATCCTTCTTGAGCATTCGTATAGGTCCAAGATTCTATTTCAATCGTCGCCCGCATCCTAAAATTGGTATCTTTCGGAATGGCTTGATAATAATAGGTCATTCCATCTGATCCGCTTGACTGGAATTTCCCGCCGTTATTCGTGGAAGAGAGCCGCACGCCGTCTTCTAATGGTTCAATCGCATATCTGCTGGCACTTGTGCTTTCTCCGAAAACTACCCCTTTCCACTCTTCAGGAACTTCATCAGATTGCTTTTCTGTCTTTTCATTTTCTGATTCTTTTATCATAGGATCATTTCCTTCTTCCACATCCTTCTCTTCACTAGCCGTTGATTCTTCCTCCAATATTGACGTTTCTTCGCTGTTCACGTGTGCATTTTCTTCGTTCACAGTCTGTTCGTTAGCAGCAACTTCAACGACAGAAGTCAAAATCGGAGTACTGAGCATGAGGAGATTCATCATTAGTGCACTGTATTTTATTCGTTTTTTTATCAAGTCCATCCCTCCTGAAACAAATTAGAAAGCGTTTACTTAAAGTATTACCTAATTTATTTTTGCTGTCAATAAAAAACAAAATTATAACAAGTGATATTTTATAAAAAGAAAAATATAACTTTAGTTGTTAATAATAAAGGGATTTATTAGAGTGTAAATGATATGTTTGATAAAAAATAACAAATAAAAGAAGAGCACAAAACAATGTGATTCGTTTTACGCTCTTCTTTTATTATTTTTTGATTTTTATTTTAAAAAAGTTTTGTTTTTTTATAGAATCTCTGCACCTAACGTGGATTTAAAATGTCTCAATGCCCATTCGTGTCCGACAGGATCAAAACTTGCCACGGCATCTTTGAAAATATGGAGTTTGTATCCTAGATTATACGCATCGACTGCTGTATGCAACACACAAATATCTGTACACACGCCGGTCAAATAAACATCTGTAATCTGACGTTCTCGCAAACGAATGTCTAGATCTGTTCCACTAAAAGCGGAATAATGCCGTTTGTCTATCCAATAAACATTTTCCTGCTGCTCATGCTCTTGGTACAAATTTTTTAAAGAGCCGTACAATTCCCGTCCACTCGTTCCTATCACATTATGCGGAGGAAATAAGCGGTTCTCTGGATGGAAAGAATCTTTTGGATCATGTGCATCAATGGCAAAAACGACAAAATCCTTTTGCTCCATAAACTTTTTTGTGTGGGCAGTCAGCTTTTTTTCAATTGCTTGTCCTGCTGCACCAGTCGTCAGCTTTCCATCCTCTGCAACAAAATCATAGGTATAGTCAATCGAAATCAATGCGTTCATCTTAGTCCTCCTTATACGAGATGTTTGACAAATTCGATCACCATTTCTGCTGATCGCTTGCCTGCGTCTTCGATAAATTCGTCAAAGCTTTGTGTCGCCGAGTGATCCGCTGTGTCACTCATTGCACGTACGATCAAAAATGGGATATTGAACTGACGGGCCGTTTGTCCAACAGCGGCTCCTTCCATTTCACAAGCTAAAGCTTCAGGGAAATTCGTTAAGATTTCTTTGATTTTATCTGGAGAATCGACAAATGTATCGCCTGTAACGATCAATCCTTCTTTTGCATTCAAATCCGTTGCTTTTGCTGCTTTAGCCATTTCACTGCGCAAATATGTGCTTGCTTCATAATATAGAGGCATACCTGGTAATTGACCTGGTTTGTAGCCAAATCCTGTTGCATCTGCATCAAAGTAAGCTACTTTATCTGATATAACAATGTCGCCTACTTGTAAGCCTTCACCGATCCCGCCAGCTGAACCTGTATTGATCACCATGTTCACGCCGTATTGTTGGATCAACAGACTTGTGGTAATAGATGCTAAGACTTTTCCTATACCGGAACGTACGACAATCACTTCGTGGTTACCTAATGAACCTGAAATAAATAAAGCGCCTGCGCGTTCCCATGATAATGGTTCGCTTAGGTTCTCTCTCAAAATTTTTACTTCTTCTTCCATTGCGCCGATAATACCGATTTTCATCTTTTTAATTCCTTCTTTCTATATAAATGCGATTGCTAAAAAAACCACACATAACATTAGGATAACAATAATAAGAGATTTCATCAAAAAAGAGTTCCATTTGGTCGTCTTTTCTCGTTCACTGATCCTTGTTTTCGTGATTGGTTTATTCTTTTTGCTTTCTTTACGATAAAAGCTGGCAATCTTTTTTTCTTCTTGCTGATAAGCTGTTTCTGCTTTTCGCTGTTTTTTTAATGACTCGCTTGCTTGTGCTTGTTGTCGCTTGCGAAGTTCGCTTCGCGTAATAAGCGGTCCTTTGGCCATAAGCCGATCCCTCTACTTTCCTTTGGTCAATAATTCCCAGTATTGAATCGCATAAATCGTCTTTGCATCACAAATCAACTGATCTTTCATCGCTTGTTGTGCCTCTTCAAGAGTTAGATGATACAGCTCCAGTACTTCGTCTTCATCTTGAGCTAAAGGATTCTCGACCTTCTCTACTCCTTGTGCATGATAAATATGAAGGACTTCATTTGCAAAACCTGGTGAAAGATACATCGAAGTAAGATGGCTCAGCGACTTCGCACGATAGCCGGTTTCTTCTTCTAATTCTCTGGCTGCAGTCATTTCAGGATTTTTTCCTTCTCCTGGATCGATTTTTCCAGCTGGAATCTCCAAGATCACTTTTTCTAAAGGCTTTCGAAACTGTTTGACAAGGAGCAGGCGGTCATGTTCATCAAAAGCAATGATCCCAACACCGCCAGGATGAAATACCAGTTCCCTCTTCGAAGTTCCTCCGTCTGGTAAACGAACTTCATCTACAGCAACATCGATAATTTTCCCGCTATAGATTTCTTTGCGACTGATTGTTTTTTCTTCAAATTGCTCATTGTTCAGCATATCTTCTCCTGCTTTCTTTGTAATCATAACTGCTTTTTTTTCATTTTTCAATTTTTCTCGAAAACTCCCTATTAGTTTACCATAGATAAACCTTAGATTTTCTCTAAATATAGAAAATCCTTCTTTAGTCCGATACTCTTTCTAGTAGTCAGTATGCTAAAATAAGAATGTAATCGAATAACGGAAAGAATTCAATACTCAACGATAAATGACTTGGAGGGCTTATTATGATAAAACGAAATTGGCCGTGGCTTCTAGCACTGGTCTTGCTGTTTCTCTTTGTCCGAAACAATGGTTTTTCTTTTGTTCTAGGACTTTTATTGATAGGCGTGGTTTTAGTTTTGTGGGGGCTCTTCGGTTCGCGCAGGAAAAAAGGCAAACAAGAAGAAATCCCTGCACTGACTGACGAACTTGAGACTCACTATGAAAAAAGCGGTATGACAGCGAATGAAATCTCATTTTTCCGACAAACGATGAATCAAACAAAAAATGAGATCAATCAGTTGCAAGTGAACATGCAGCAGACAGCCAAACTTAAAGCAATCGATCTCCGTCATGACCCAGTCAAAGCGGCAAAAGCTTTATTCAAAGAATTAGTGAAGGAACCAAATCGACTGCATGAAGCAAGTCAATTTCTTTATACGCATCTGCCGAATCTAGTTGATTTGACAAATAAGTATAATGAGATCAATGACCATGAGATCAAAAACAAGCAAACCTATGAAAAACTAGAAGAAAGCGCGCAAATCATCGATCAGCTATCCGCTTTGATCGCACAAGATTATCAAAAATTCGTCGCTGATGACCTAGACGACATCGACGTAGAGATATCTGTTGCGAAACAAAGCTTAAAGCGTGATAATAAACATGAACCAGAACAAAAAGAGTAACTCTTTTGTTCATAAAAAAGACTCGGAACATTCAGATGATGTCTGGTTGTTTCGAGTACTTTTTCTAAAGTAGAGACATTCATGTAAGAATCGAGAACAGATACGACAAGGAGGAATTTTTTATGGATCATAAACCGACTGAAACAAAAGATATCACACCAGTTAACGATACACTTGAAGACTTATTGAACAACCCGTTTTCAACCCCAACAGACACGCTGACCACTTCACAACAAGCGGAGATTGATCAGCTCCAAGAGCAACAGACAGCTGCTCGCTTAATTGACAAACTACCGGCGGAACGCCAAGAACAAGCAAAACAGCTGGCAGCAAAAATCGATGCCAATGATGCACAGTCTGTCATCAGCTATGGCTCAGCTGCTCAAGCGAAATTAAGTGAGTTCTCACAATCAATGTTGAATCACGTACAAGCTCAAGATATTGGCCCAGTCGGAGATTCGTTGACTGAACTGATGTACCGTCTCCAAGAAGCCAACCCTGATGAACTGCGTGCCGGAGAAGGAAATATCTTCCAACGTGTCTTCGGTAAGGTCAAACAATCGATTTATGAAGTGACAGCAAAATATCAAAAAATTGGTGCACAAATCGACAAGATCTCAGTGAAATTAGATAAAGAAAAAGACGGACTATTAAAAGATAATCTGATGTTAGAACAGCTTTACCAAAAAAACAAAGACTACTTTGATGCATTGAATATTTATATTGCTGCTGGAGAATTGAAAATGGAAGAACTTCAAACAACGATCATTCCAGAAGCAATGAAAAGAGCAGAAGAAACTGGTGATCAGATGGATGTCCAAATCGCCAACGATTATACACAATTCCTAGATCGTCTGGATAAACGTACACATGACCTTCGCTTAGCTAGACAGATCACGATTCAGCAAGCCCCACAAATCCGCTTGATTCAAAATACAAATCAGGCCTTAGCTGAAAAGATCCAAGCATCTATCGCTACAGCCATTCCGCTGTGGAAAAACCAAGTCGTGATCGCATTGACCTTGCTTCGTCAAAAAGATGCAGTGACCGCTCAACGCCAAGTCTCTGAAACAACAAACGACTTATTGAAGAAAAATTCAGAAATGCTGAAAATCTCAGCCATCGAAACAGCGAAAGAAAACGAACGCGGAATCGTGGATATTGAGACCCTGCAAACTACACAAAACGATTTGATCGAAACGATCCAAGAAACTTTGCGTATCCAAAAAGAAGGAAAAGAAAAACGTCGTCATGCAGAAGTAGAACTTGGACACATGGAAGAAGATCTGAAACAAAAACTTTTGGATTTAACCCAATAGACCATTTTTTGCTTGTTACTAAAACAAACGCCCATCAACAGTTCAATAAACTGTTGACGGGCGTTTTTCTTATCTTTCTTCTAACTTCTCCATTGGAATCTATTTCTCGTTCATCTTGCTGTGTCCATAGCCATAGCCAAAATAAATAATCAGTCCAATAACCATTACGATACCGAACACGATCCAAGTCACCGTCTGCAGACGAAGCATCAAGACGATACAAGTCAAGATCGAGACGATTGGCAAGATCGGAACGAATGGCACTTTGAATTCTCCTGCTTTTGGTTTGCCAAACATTTTTCTTAACTTCAGTAAGCCTAGACTAACTAGCATCAAATAGGCAAGCGCCATGATATTCGTTAGTTCCGCTAATACATTCAATGGGAAAAATCCGGCAAAGAATATGGCTGCCACACCAGCGGCATAAGTCGCTTTTTTCGGTGTACGATGCTTTTGATCGATTTCTGTCATAAATTTAGGCAGCAAACCATCCTTGCTGACAGCAAACAACAAACGAGCGAGTGAATACATCATCGAGATCGTCACCGTCAGCAACGTCAAGATTGCCCCTACAGCGATCACTGCACCAACTGTCCCATGTCCTACATACCTCATGGCAAAGGCCACTGGATCATTAACGCCTAGTTCAGTATAAGGAACGATTCCTGTCAAGATCAACGTCACGATGATATAAAGGACCGTAGCGATTAGTATCGAACCAATGATCCCTCTTGGTACATCTTTTTGTGGGTTTTTGACTTCCTCAGCTGCCATTGCAACAGCATCAAATCCCAAGAAAGCAAAAAAAACAAGAGCTGCACCATCTAGCACACCGGAAAAACCAAAAGGCATGAATGGCTGCCAATTATCAGGCTTAACGAAAAATATCCCTACAATGATAAACAACGCGATGATACCAAATTTGACATATACCATGACATTATTCAAACGTAATGCTTTCTTGGCTTCAAGCGACACGATGTAAGTGACGAATATCACTACGAGCACCGCAATCAAGTCAATGTATGTACCATTTTCCGGATTGTACCCGCCAGTTAATGCTTGTGGAAGTTCGGCCCCTAAGCTTTTCAAGAAACCTTGCATATAGCCAGACCAGCCGGAAGCCACAGAGGAAACTGCTAGCAAAAATTCCCCGATCAACAACCACCCTGTCAACCAGGCAGCAAATTCACCAAAGACAACATACAGATAGGCATATGGCCCACCGATCACTGGCACTCGCGAAGCAAACTCTGCGAAACTCAGTCCAGACAAAATGACAACGATTGCAGCTAAAACAAATGAAAGTGACAGTGCTGGACCAGCATTTTGATTGGCCGCAACCCCTGTCACCACAAATATTCCCGTACCGATGATCGCGCCAATTCCAAGCATGATCAAATCAGACGTTTTTAGTTCTTTTTTCATCTCACTCGTATGATTGAGATTGATCTCTTTCTTACGAAACAAATCCATTGAAGTTCCTCCCCATTTTAGGTTGGAAAACAGTGATTAAACTGTTTTCATGTACCCTAAAAGGATACCACCTAAAATGACTAAAAGGCAACCAACAATAACATAAATGAGCTCTTTTTTCGTTTTTCTTTCGCCAAGGATGAAAATCCCGCCTAAAGTAGAGATAATGATCCCCATTTGTGAAAGTGAGAATCCAACAGCTAAACCAAGGGATTTGACTGTAAGAAGCATACAGATATTACCTAAGCCCCATAATAATCCACAGATCATGTTTTTCCATACAAATTGATCTACTTTAACTTTACGGAAAGCAAAGAAGCTTGCACCTAAGATCATTCCGATACTTTGAGGTAAGATAATTGACATCGCATCCAAATTCGCCCAGTTGACAATGATCGTATATACGCCATAACCAATCGTAGAGAAGATCAATGCTCTAAAACCCTTACCAAAATCAAGCATTTTATTATCTGTATCTATTTTTCCTTCGTCATCTTGTCGTGCCGTCAAATACGCACCGCTTACAAGAAGAGCTAAAGCAATAATACCGTATACATAATCTTTCGTTTGTGTCCATTCTTGGAAGAAAACGGCTCCCGCAATCGTATTCAAAATTAATTGAAAACCAGTAGACAATGGTAACCCTACAGAAACACCCATGTACTTCATTCCATGGAATTGTCCATTTTGTCCAACACTCCAAGCTAAGCCAGATAAAAATCCGATCAAGAAAATCCAAGGGGTGATTACAGGACTAACAACGAAAAAGACAACTAAAGAAAACAGAAATGCACCAATCGTCATTCCTAGTGTTTGTTGATTGGCATCGCCACCAATTTTACCACTTACTAAACCAATACTACCCCATGCCAACATAGGGACTAATGCTATTAAAATTTCCATAACCAATCTCCTTTTATTTCACATGATAAGAAACTTATCAGCGAAAACGTTAACAACACAAGCGTTTTTTTTCGTTTCTAACGATTTTCTAACGTTTTTCATTATAAAAATTTAAGATTGGGAAAAATAAAGTCATTGTCGTCCCTTTTCCTTCAGTTGATTCAGCCGTCAATTGGATACTTAATTTTTCTGCCAGATTTTTTGCCAAATACAGGCCTAATCCTGTTGAATGCGTTTTGCTAAGTCGTCCATTTCTTCCAGTAAATCCCTTATCAAAGATTCGTTTCAAATCTTCCTCCGGAATACCGATTCCTGAATCTTTAACAGAAAGACTGACTCCTTGCGCTTCCTTTTTTATGCTCACCATGATATTTCCGTGGTCCGGCGTATATTTGATGGCATTGCTAAGCAGTTGGTTGAAGATAAAAGCGACCCATTTAGCATCAGTCAAAACAGTATGATCCTCACCAATGATTTCGTAGCGAAGATTTTTTTGGATAAAATAATTGGCCTGACTGCGTATCACAGGCTGGATGATTCCTTTCAATCCATACTCTTGGATGAGATAGTCCCGCGAGAAACTGTCGAGTCTTGCATAATACAAGACTTGCTCTACGTATTCGTCGATTTTTGATAATTCATTTTCGAGTAAGGTATACTTTTGATCGTCAATATCGAACTCGATCGAACGAACCAGTAACTTGGAAGCGGAAAGTGGTACTTTGATCTCATGGACCCATGAGTCAATATAATCTTTTTGGTCTTGTTGATTGCTGATTGCTGATTGCATCACTTCTTGATGTTCGCGGATCAGCTGATTGATATATTCTTCTACCAGTTTTTCTTCTTCTGTCCGCCCGCCACTCAAATAATTTTGCAAAGGAGATGTTTTTTGTATGTCAGCTAACTTCCCCCACCATCTTCTTTTGCTCAAGTAGCCGCCTAGCAGATAAAAAATCAGAAAGACGCCCTCGATCAAAGCTAAATAAGCAATCGTGCTCAAATCCACTTTGATATTTGGGGCTAGCCACATCACAAAGATCGTTAAGGCAATAAAAAACAGCCATCCCAAGATCAATGTCCACTGATCTTTCAAATATTTAAAGAAATTCATCTTAACCGCTCATCCTTTCAGGGAACGATATATCCCTGTCCTACTTTTGTTTCGATATATCCTTGGATACCTGCCTGTTCGATTTTTCGGCGTAACCGATTGATATTCACTGTCAATGTATTGTCATCTACAAACCGCTCGTCATCCCAAAGTGCTCGCAGCAATTTTTCACGGCTTAAGATCTTTCCGTTGTGTTTCATCAAAATAAATAGCAGGCGGTATTCATTTTTGCTCAAATCAATGATCTCTCCATTGATCTCCATACTTCCGTTGTCGACATTCAACGTAATACCATTATGGCTCATCATCTCACTGGATAATTCTTTGTAATTATAAGAACGGCGAAGCAACGCATTGATTTTGGCAATCAGTACATCGATTTGGAAAGGCTTTGTCACAAAATCATCTGCTCCCATGTTCATGGCCATGATCATATCCATATTCGTATTCCTGCTGGAGATAAAAATAATTGGTACTTTCGATACTTCACGTATTTTTTGACACCAATAATACCCATCCAAAACAGGAAGATTGATGTCTAGCAATACAAGCTGTGGTTCTTCTCTTTCAAAGTCTGAAAATACTTGGTTGAAATCGGTCGTTCCAAAGGTTTCGAATTGCCATTTCTCAAGTTCTTCCATAATCAATTGTCGAATGATTTCTTCATCCTCGACTACCATGATTTTTGCCATAAAAAATCCCTCCATCTTTCTTCTTGCTTCTACAATATCAAAGAAGCCTTTGTGAAACAAGTTGGCTTACCTGTAAAATGTCATTTTAGAAAACGTTCAAAAAAACTGGAAATAGGCGATTTAATCGCTTTTGTCTCTTCCAAGCAGCTTAAATTTATTATGTTATTCTTAATAATTGGTCTATCATCTGTTATTTTTCTTTGGTTGTTTTTGTCTTTTAAATTTTCGATAACCCCAATAACCGAAAAGAGTAAGTATTAGCAATACACCTAATAAGAGCGCAAGTAATCGATAAAGATGGTATCTTTTTGTCTTTTCCATCTTCGAAGAGGCTTCTTCTGTAAAGGGGACTCGCTTTCCTGTCACTAGTAACCTGTGGGTGTTCACAGTATAAGGTGTGCAAGTAATAAGTGTGACCAGATCCTGTTTTTCTCTGATTGCTAATGTATCTGTTTTTGTTGGAAGGACAACGATTTTCTCAACGACTTCATAAGCGAGCATCTGACCATATACTTCAAGATAGAAACGGTCATTTTTCTCCATTTTTTCAAGATCTGTAAACAATTTTTTCTCAGCAACACCGCTATGGGCGGTAATGACGGAATGTGTATTTTCTCCTCCAATTGGAAAAGAGGTACCTTGTAGAACTGTCGCTCCTCTATCTAATAAAAGATCATTTGTTTCATCGAATAAAGGCAAGCTAACATTGATTTTCGGAATATAGATTGCTCCGATCATATGTTGTTCGTAGTATTCTTTTCCTGGATTTCGGACATCTCTAACCGCTTGTTCAAAAGGATCTTTGACTTGACCCATTCCTGGGATGGCTGCCGTACGAGCAAGCGCCTGATTTTTCTTTTCTTGTACTGCTAATCGTTGCTCATGTTTTTCTTCTTTCTCTCGTGCAAGCTGTTTTTGATAATTCTCGATCCTTCTTTGGTCCAAATAATTGCTGAGAGCATCAGCTAAAAATGGATATGTAAAAACTGCAGCTCCTGTAAGAAACATCACTGCCATGAATAATTGTAATAACATACTGATTTTTGTTTGAGGTCTTTTCTCTGTTTTCTTTTTCATTTTCTTCACCTTCTTATTTAAAAAAACTGCAGCAACCTTTATAAAAACCGATTGCTGCAGCTTATTTTTGTTGCTTATACTTCAGACTTCATTTTAGATTTACGGTACCAGCTGTAAGCCCCAATCATCAAACTTAGACCGATCAGCAAGAATGCTAAGATCCCGTTTCCTCCAGTAGAAGGAAGAAATCCTTGTCTTACGTTTGGTACGCGTGCTGCTCCTGGATACTCATAGTCCACAATCACAAGTTCATCATCATAGCTACCATATTCTACATTGAACTCTGTGAAAGCTGCTTCACCTGTTGGTAAAACATATCCTTCTGGTGCTACTGTTTCTTTCATGAAGTATGTTCCGTAATCTAATCCAACAACTTCGAAGTATCCTTGGTCATTTGAGACAAATTCTGTTGCCTCTACACTATTATCACTTACCCAATCGATTGTGATTTCTTCTGCATCAGCACCTGACTCATAAACAGATAGACGTACGCCATCTTTATAGAAAACAGCATAAGCAGTTTTCTCTTCGTTCCACAATTCAAATCTTGCACCGTCTAGTAAAGCATTGCTTGAAGCATCAAACTTTTCAAATCTTCTCCCGCCAGTCGTTACTTCTTCTGGTGGCACGCGACGTTCGTTGTAGTCATACTCGTCACCTCTACCGATTTCGATCAATGCTGTATTGTTATGGAATTCATCTGCATTGATGATTGCGTTGACTTGCAAGTCATAGGTAACAGTTAATTCCCCGCCACGATGATTCCCTAATTTTTCAAGCGTTGCTGTGTTCGGTATACCTCCTGTTTCAAGAATGATCTCCACGGCAAAACCGTTACCCGCTTTTGTTACTGTATAATCAGTATCTTTTATCAGTGTTGTATCTCCTGCTTGTACAAGGAGTTCCTGATCAAAATAACTCAAACCTTCTGTTGGCGTATCTGTGATCGCGAAATGCGTGATGACTGTTGTATTGTCCTCATTGATTTCATCAATAAAGTAAGGAATCGGTGCAGTTATTGTATAAGAAACTGTTTTTCCTTTTTCCAAGTCAACATATCGGATCGTTTCTTCTTCACCATTTTCATTGCGAATCGTCACAGTTCTAACGTCTGCTTCATCTACATTCATTTCTTTGGAAGAATCTTGGATTTCATTTTTAGGATATAAGTGTACATCGGTGTTGTACGTATCTTTCCAAGAGGTTCCATCCCATACACCGCCAATAATATCTGGCATCATAACTGGCATCATGACAACCATTGGAGACGCGATTCTTGAAATATGAGCTGGTGAATATGTTTCTAAGAAGAGATAGACTTTATCTCTCGAAGAAGGTGCCTCTTCCGTCACTTGGACATTTTTGAAAACAGATTCACCATTTTCGCCAGTCGTCTGCTTATCTATACTTTCGATACCATAAGATACAAACCATGCTGCTGTGTGATCTGATTGGATCAAAGCAATCGCAGCGGCAGGTTCTAACCCATCATCATCTATGTCAGTTGTTCTAGGGTCATCTTTCAGCAAATTATAATAGACATCTGTAACATCAAACATTTCAAAATCGACGCCTGGAAGATTCTCATTACCAAAATCATCTGATATCAACCCGCTATTCGGTCGTTCTTCAGGCACAGTCGTGAATGCTTTTTTGTGTAATGTGATCGTCACTTCACTTGGTTTTTCCGTGACTTCTTCAGCGTGAACTAATTTTCCATTTCCAAAACTTCCTAATCCTACAGCTGCGAGCAACAGTGCACTCATCCCCATGGTCATCATTTTTTTATTCATTTTTTTCTCCCCGTTCTTTTTTTATTAATAAAACAGCACCTAACAACAAAAGGATTCCTAACAAAGAAATCAATGTTCTTGCTTCATTGGTTTGTGGAAATACGGACCCTTTCACAGGTTGATTTGGATTGCTTGGTCCACTTGGTTCTTTCGGTTTGTCCGTTGTTTCTTTTATGGTCTCGTTATACACGCGTGGTGTTGCTGATTCATAGGCAGAGGCTGGAACTTTTCCGGATTCCAATTCAGCCATCTTCTGCCCATTGACCATTACATATTGCGGCTGTCCTTCTGCATCCACCCAAGATTCAGGGACAATGACCTCGATTTGCTTACTTGCTTTGTCCATTTCGTACCCTTCTACACTTTTCAATTCCTCAAAATAATAGGTACCAGAGGGCAAAAATCGTTGACCTGTCGTGACTAGACCGTCTTTATCTGAAATGAATTTGCTTACATTTTTATCATTCAAAGGATCGTTGTTTGCTGGTTTGATCCATTGATTTTTCAAGTCATTCGCAGGAGCCATGTCTAAATAATATTTTTCTCCTTCTATCATCTGATACAGAGCAAAAACAGCACCTTCTAATGGGCGTCCTTTTTCGGTTGTTCCTCTTTGTCGTCCATACTTGAAAAAGTATGGATCTCTTAAATAACCGACATTTTTAGGATAGATATGGATCTCTTGCAGTTCCTCGGTTGGTTCTGTTGGATGATAGATTGGCAAAACAGCAGCAATCGGGATTGCTGTTTGATCAATATCCACATTCAACCCGATTTCCGGATCAATTGATTCTTCAAAAATCAAATAAACTGCATCTCGATCTTGGTTTTTCTTAGGTACTTGGATGCGTGCAATCCCATCTCCTAATCCACCAACCGTATCTTTTCCAGTCGTTACCGACTCCCCAACCTGGGCAAGTCTTTCTTCTGTGATCAACTGACGGATATTGTTTCTGCTCGTTTCAGCGATTTGCTGGACGAATTCTCTAGAGGTCATGTTCTCAGCAGCTTTTTTGTCATGATAATAATCGGTCATATCGTAAACGGCGAATGTCGCTCCATTTAGCGGGACCGTCTGCGAAATGATATCTGCTGTTTTTCCCGCTTCCTCAGAGATAGCCAGACCGTCATTTTCATGGAATTCAAATTGGTCGTTATAATCGATATCTCGAATCATCCGTTTATGCAATACAAATTCCACAACGTCTTCCCCTAATTCTTCTGCCGACATCGTTTGAGGAAGAAGGACTGCTACAAATGGCAGTAAAACAAGTAATTGAAGCATCAAACACAACAGCTTTTTCATTACCTTGCCCCTCCTTTTTAGATTGTCTGACATGCAAACCATAGGCTGCACCGGCAAGTGCCACGAAGAATGCAGCAAGCAGGATATAGAACAATCGTCCGGATCCCCCTGTAGCAGGCAATGGATTTTCAGAATCGTTCCCGACACTAAGCTGTAGCCTGATTCGGTTCGTATCCAAAAGTTCATACTCTAATTCTTGCTGCAGATCAGGAGTCTCTGCTTCTTCGTTTGGATAATAAGAAACCTCAACTTTTAGTGTCCCGGCTTCTTTTCCTGGAACGACCCGATCATTTTCCACTTCTGGTTCTTCACGATAACTAATTTCTAAAATAAAGTAGCCTGGAAGTTTCCTGTAGCCGTCCGGCGACTTCACTTCCTTGATCCGATAGAATCCTTCCGTCAAATCCAAAGCATTGAATAGGGAAGAATCGTTTGGATCTGGTGCCAAGCCTCCGACGATGAGTTCATAGTCTCCTGCACTATTTTGTTTCTCAATTGAAAATTCTGCGCCTTCAAGACGTCGACTACTTATACTGTCAACTTTCAAAAGTTCCAGATCGATTGGTGCTAGTTCATCTTCTAAGGTTACTTGTAATACACCATCGATGATGTCATAACCCTCCGGTAACGGATCAGTTTCGTCTTCGATGACTGTCTCTCCAATGACAAATTTCCCTTCTTCATTCAGTGCAAACTGGAATACTTGATCAGACAATTGATACCCGTTTGGTGCAACAGATTCTGAGACCTCATATTCGCCGATAGATAAACGCAGCGGCTGGCTGTATTCTAAATCGACATATTTCTCTACACCGACTGTATAAAGATAGAAGTAACCGATTTCAGACAAACGTTTCGATTCTTCGGGTTCTAACGGGTTGCCTGTGTATGCTCGATACAGCGGGAAGGAAGAATCCCCTATTTTCCTGATATCAAAACCTGCACCATCTAAAGGATTGCCTTCATGATCTAATTTTCTAACTCGGATCTCCCGATAATCAAACGTATTGTAAGCAGTAAATTCTACCCATAATCGGCCCTCTTCGTCTGTTGAATGGGTGAGATATTGCCAATTTGCTTCACCTGTTTGTCTAAGCTGGATGGTACCTGCCTCATTATCGTACAGTCGCAAGATCCATGTGTCGTTTTCGTCAGGTTCTTTGAAACCTTCTGGGCTTTGACTTTCAACGATTTTGTATTCTGCATAGTTGGCATTTTCTTCATTGTCTATATGAATAAATGAATCTGGTTCTCCAATAGGATGAATGACTTTCTCACCCTCCACGAGCAAATATTCTCCACTTTCATTTACTGAATAGAATGTGAGCATTCCTTTCTCTTCGTCTGCTTCATTCGCACCAGAGATTCCTTTAGCTACCGGCGTTCCAATTTCAAGTCCGCTTCCATCGGTTTGATAAAGTTCAAACTCTGCCCCATTGATTGGCGTAGTGCTTCCTTCAATTAATTTATTGATGTTCATGTGGACTGGCTTGAATTCATTCCGCATTTCCAATTTGACATACAAGTCTTCATAATCCGTTTCGTCCTCATTGACATTTTGAACAATTGAAAGTTTGTGGTATTCGCCTTCATAATAAGAATCAGGATCGCTACCTTCTTCTCCACCAACTCTTACTCCTGAAGTATTTGCTGCTACCAACTCATAGTGACCAAGCGCTGTATCTCCGCTGGAACTATATTTTTTGATTTGGAATTGATACGTCTCATCCACTAACTGATAACGTGGCGGTCCAGCGATCTCTCTGATCCAGAAAATATCACTGACAGCACCTGTTTCATCCCCCAGCACAGGGATCTTCGTTTCGAAGATTGCCATTCCATCCGCTGTAGTTCTACTTGTTTCGATTGGTTCGACCTCTCCAGCATCCGGATTTTGATCGTATAATGCAAATTCGATTCCTGCTAAAGGTTCCCCATCTTGCCCCGTCTTGCTTATTTGGAAATTCCGGTCCTTATGCTCATAACGTATAGATGACGTTGGAAAATACATTCGCCCGTTCATAACATCGTTTTCATAATCCTCCAAGTTTTGGATATAGGCCATATTGTTCACTGCATAGAAGTTCCCGTCTTGAGCTCCTGCATCCAATTTTACTTGATACTTGATTCTGACCATTTCTCCTTCACCTAACGAGATTGGAGAAAATTTATAGGCTTGGTTTTCTCGCCCAACATACGTTGTTGGTGTCGCTACTACTTCTGGTGGCGCTTGTCCATGACGCGCTTCATCCCATATTTCTGGCTCTTGGTACTTCATGCCGTTTTCTCCTGGATCTAGATGGTAAAACTGAATATCCGCCGATCTGCCAGCTCCAAACGGTGAAACATTAAATCCAGTTTCATCATAAAGTGTGGCTTGCTGGATCGTTTTCTTGAAGGTAGAGGAGATATCCTCCAAGGCTGTAATGATGTCATTCTTGTTATTCGCATCGTAATAACGCGGTGTTGTGCCATCATCGTTTAAATCAGCAATGTTTTTTAATACATTTCGTCCGATTGCATCGAGCCGCTGTCTACCGGCAATACTTCCGTCAATTCCTAACCCAATGGAGAAAATACTTGGCGGGTTCTCTTGGTACTTGTTTTTCAGCCAATGATGATATGCAACAGTATTGATGGCTGACGACTTTTCTTGTGAAGTTGGACTACCGTTAGTATCATTGCTTGCGCTTCCTGTACCAACCCAGTGAGTTGCTTTATCATCACCTTCTTTTACTTCTCCGTAACGATATTGCACATTTGTTCCATTAACAGGACGGTCAAAGTCAGATGCATAGGTAACTGGATAAGTAAATCCTGCATTAGAAGTATTCCCAGAAAAGGTTTCAAAGTTTTTGAACAAATCACCACGATCTATGGCAATCTTATCCCCCATGACACTCCAACTGCTCCAAGCTCCCCAAATACTTGTGCGAGATCTTGTTTGGATCGGTGCATAACTGAAGGTGGGTGTTCCGGCTCCTACGACGATCAGGATCTTTTCTGGATTTCTATTTTCTCCGCCGTTATCCGCATACAATGTTTCATAACCATTTTTAAGTCCTAGTGTAAGCGGCGTTCCTCCGATGGGTGTACGATTCAGTGCTGTATTCTCACTACCTGTTAGACGATTGATGTCATTTGTCAACGGAAAGATGTCCGAACTGATTTGTTCCTGGTTATTGATGACTGTACTATTATGATAAAAATTCACCATACCGATCCGAATATCCATATTTGGGTCGGATAGCAGATTTTCACTAATTTCATTTACCGCTTCTATCAGTGCCGCATTTTTACTTTGTCCTCCGCCTTCCAGTGTCCCTTCATTCATACTGGCTGATTTATCTAGAACAAAAACGATATCGATTGGACTGATTTCTTGTTTCTCACTTCCGATCACATCTAGATAAACGTTATAAAGTGTCGTTGCATCTTCAGGATGTAAGTCAGCCGTTGGATTGTTAGAGGGAACTGGTTCTACCCATTTTTTGATATATGCCCCGTTATAATCCAAGTAACTGTTTTCAAAATTCCGTTCATCTCCCCAAAGCTGAACAGTTTGCGCTGGCACATTTACATCTTCTTCGCTTGCAGCTGATCCATTATCAGCCGCATAGTCGTAATTTCGCCAGTTCGCTCCCCCGATTGTGTAATCACTATCATCGATTAAGTTCTCTCCATCATATGGTGAGCCTTTTTCTCCCTGATAGTGTTCATTGCTTTGTGACCAATTTCCTAATACTTTCGTATAGTCATTCGTTGTAAATCGTGGATAGCGGTGCTGATCGTTTTCAGCTATTCCGCTAGGATAGATATATTCATATGGATCTTGCGTAGCTGTTGGTCCAAGACGCTCTAAAATACCGTTGAATAACCGGCGTTGAATGCGTTGGAGTGCTTGACCTCTGGGCACGATTGGTGCGTCCAGCTCTTCCGTTTCATTTTCTTCGCTACGTTGATTTTCAGCGGAATCCTCTGTATCTGTTTCATTTTCTTGTAATTCTTGACTAGCTATTCTTTCATCGACCACCACTTGAAGAGGTAGTTCCCCTTCATTCACATCTGGAATCTTTTCTGTTTCAAAAACCAATGTGCCGGTCTCAGCTTCTTTCGAATAAAATTTTCCGACATACCATTCTTGACCATCGATTGTCTCGACTTTTAAGTCTTCTCCATCTTCATCGTAAGAGGAGAGACCTGTTCCCCGAACGTTTTTTACAGTACCAATGCCGGCAGCAGCTGTATCGATTGCTAAACGTATCCTTCGTTCGCACTCTCTTTCTTTTCAAAAGCCAGATGCCATTCAAACGTTTCTTCTTTTTCGATATACCTCCCTTCGATTTTTGCATAATCCTCATCTAGAAATACCTCATCCTCCTTCACTTCTGTTGACTCAGCAGCTACATCCAATGCTGTCATATGATAGACAGACTGGAAATACGGTCCAAATAGCAGACTGACAGCTGCTAACTGCAAAAGCTTCAATTTTACCCCCTTTCACATTCTTATACTCCTTTCTAAAACATGTGTCTTCTTTCTCAACAAACACCAAAAACAACATCTATCTAATTATAATCTAATTTAATTTTAACTTTAAATCAAACAATATCCATTTTAGTTAAAAAACACCAATTATACAACACTTATTATTAAAATTAGATTATAAAATTTTATAACAATCTCATTTAACAGAACTCAAGTTATTAAGACAGGTAAATAATCTCCGACTATTTCCTTGAAAAACAAAAAAATAAAGCACGAATGCGTATTTACGCACTCATGCTTTATTCATGCAATTGATTCAGATAACGGCAGCACACAAGATACCGATAACACTTCCTAAAATAGCTCCTCCTAAAACATCAGTAGGATAATGTAAAAGTAAAAAAATTCTTGAATAAGCGATCAAACAAGCAAATAGAAAAGCTAGTATTCCTGCAATACGACTTAACTCGAACAACGCTGCTACAGATAAAAAAGCAAGTGCCGTATGCCCTGAAGGAAAAGAAGAAGTCTTCGGTTTACTTGTATAAAGGACAAGCCGACGATTTTTTTCATAAGGTCTTTTCCGTTTTGTCGTTTTTTTAATGAGAAGTAGACCAACAAAAAAATAGATTAGACTGCCTATAAGAATAGCTAGACCATATTCTCTTGTATCAGGTATCAAAACTAAAACCGTAGCAAGGAGCAGCCAAATAAAACCGCCATTAGAGATATTACTGATAAATTTCAAAAAATTGATTTTCCGATTGTCCGTTTCTCGTTGTTTAGCAAACTTATTGATAATACTATCATCGATTTTAGCAATCAAACGCAGCATGTTATTCCTCCTTTTTAAGACCCTTTTCTTGCGTACGATGGATAAAAAGCAGGACTTGAAAATAAAACAAGAAGCTGAAACCTAATAAAGCAAGGTAGACTGGTCCTGCAAACCATAATGCAATCAGAAGTATCGACGTGCCTGCTAAATAGAAAAGTGCACTTTTAAAATCATTAAAAAACAAGAAAAATGCTGCAATCCAAGAGACTTCTTTTTGATTTTCCAGTTGAAGCAAGATTTTGTAACTAAAAAGAACAGCACTTAATAGAAGCAAAAACAACGTAGTATACATCAATGTATAGCCAATTCTCCCACCCAAATAATGGAAAATCCGATAATCGATGAATAAAAGAAGAAAATAACTACTTGCTAAACTATCTTGCTTTCCATAAAGAGAAAGATTCTCACGAAACTTCTTCCAGTATAATGAACTGAGCTTTTTCTCTTCATTTTTTTTGTAATAATAAATCATATAGAGAACTGTTCGACTTGCCGTTCCTAATGTGAAAACAGGCAAGACGCACAGGAACCACAGTAGCTGTAACTGGATAAGACGCGGAATCCATTCAATGATTTCTAAAAAATAATCATTGGCTCTTTTACCAATCGACCGATTCATCATCCTTTTGATCCTCCTGTCAAATCCATTCCTTCAATGAAATAACGTTGTGCAAAAAAGAACAGCAAGATCGTCGGAATCAAGACAAGTGTTGCTCCTGCCATCAGATAATTCCATTGTGTCGTCGCTTGGTTCTGAAAAACTTGCAAGCCAATCTGCAACGTGTATTTTTCTTGATCTTGGATATATAACAGAGGACCTAAGAAATCATTCCAAGCCGCGTTGAAGGAATTGATTGCAATCGTGATTAAAGCAGGTTTCGTCAATGGAAGCATCAAATGACTCCAAATATACAAATGATTCGCTCCGTCGATTTCAGCAGCTTCGATCAATTCATTATTGATCGATAAGTAAAATTGACGCATCAGAAATATATTGAACGCATTGCCGAAGAACGATGGAACGATCAGGGGCAAATAAGTACCTACCCAGCCGATCTTGGAGAATAATACATATTGAGGAATCATCGTTACAAACCCCGGGATCATCATCGTAGAAAGAACCAAAGCAAACATCAGCTTTTTCCCAGGAAAATCAAGCTTCGCAAATCCATAAGCAATAAAAGAATTCGAAAGGACATTACCGATCACTACTAGCACAGTGATGAATAACGTATTTCTTGCATAGCGCCAAAAAGGAAATGCGGCAATCGTATCCAGATAGTTTTCCCATACGATTTTTTCTGGGAAAAAGGTCGGAGGATAACGAACGATTTCTTCCATCGGTTTCAATGAAGTAAATACCATCCAAAGCAATGGAATGAGCAAAATAATTCCTATTATCGTCATAAGCACATAGCTTAGCATCTTTTTTGATTGCCGATTCACACTGGTTTTTTTAAAATAATCCATCATTTGCCGTCACCTCCAGAATAATAGACCCATTTAGGTGCAAGCTTCAAATTGACGAAGGTCAGAACCAAAACGATCAGAAATAGGATCATCGACATAGCCATCGCATATCCCATATCAAAAGCGACGAACGCCTTGTTCCACATATGCAGATTATAAAAAAGCAAGGAATTTGCAGGTCCACCTGTTCCATTTTTCGTCATGACATAAGCTTCTTGAAAAATTTGGAAAGAACCGATCGTAGAGGTGATCACATCGTAAAAAATAATAGGAGTGATTAATGGCAAAGTAATACTTTTGAACTTTCCCCAAACGCCTGCTCCATCGATTTCTGCTGATTCATATAAAGATCTAGGAACATTTTGTAATGTAGCTAAGTAAAGTAGCATTGCTCCTCCAGAGCTCCATATTTTCATCAAAATCAACGCAGGTTTCGTCCATTGTGGATCAAACAACCAAGCTGGTCCAGGGATATGGAACCAGCCCAGAAATGTGTTGATCAATCCTGCAGATGGAGAAAGCAGCTGCATCCATAAGATGTAGACTGCTACTCCTGATAAGACTGCCGGTAAATAGAAAACTGTACGGAATACACTGATTCCTTTGATTTTTTGATTGAGTACTGTGGCTAAAAACACACTGAAAATCGTCGTCAGCGGTACATTGAAGATGACGAAATAAACGGTGTTGTATAACGATTTCCAAAATAAATCATCATGAACGAACATTCTTTTGAAATTTGCTAGACCAATGAAATTCATCTTGGATGTCAAATTATAATCGGTGAAACTACCAATAACTGAAAAAAGCATAGGCCCTAGCATAAAGATTAAAAAACCGATAATAAAAGGCGAGATAAATAAATAGGCCCATCTTGCTTCTTTTTTCTTTCGGATAGATAAACGCTTCAAATTTTCTTGCCTCCTCTGTACCTAGACAGTCAAAAACGGATTATTGATTTTGCTTGACTAAGTTCTCTACTGCTTTTTGTGCATCTGCCAATCCTTCTTTTGCTGATTTTGTTCCTAAAAGAATCTGGTCGATCTGTTCATTCACTAATGTCGTATAATCCGGTGCATCTAAAGGAACTGGTGTGATCACCGTATTTTTAAAGTTTTCGTCCGCCATTTGATAGATCATTTTCCCTTTGTCCGTTAGGTTGTCATTATTCACTAAATTCTCGTTGGCTGTTTTACTTGCCATGATATCAAAACTTTTTTCGCCGAATTTTTCTTGTACTTCTGGAGAAGAAAGATATTTGATGAATTCATAAGAGGCTTCAGGATCTTTTGCTCCGTATGGTACTTCCAAGACGAATCCGCCACCCCATGACCAATGACCTGAACCTTCCTCTTTTTCTGGAAGCTGCATCACGCCAAAATCAAAATCATCCGGTGCGTTTTCCATCAAGCTAGAGTAATAATTAATGTTTTGGGCGCGCATGGCTACTAATCCAGAAATAAATGGATCAGACACACCAGAACCAAATTCTGCTTCTAATTTGTTGATTGTATTTTTTCCATAATAATCTTGCCAGTCTTGAATCCATTCTAAGGCTTCCACTTTGTTTTTAGTATCAATCTTGACCTTTTCGTCCTTATCAAACCAACTAGTCCCGTTGTCTGCGTTTAATGCCCATACATCAGCACCTAAATTCCATAATGGATAAAAACCGATACGCGTAAACTCTTTTCCTTCTTTTTTATCTAGTTTACGTGCTGTTTCTTCTAATTCATCCCAAGTTGTCGGTAGATCTTGTTCGCTGATCCCAGCTTCTTTAAATAACTTTTTATTATAAAAAATGACTTGTGTATCTGTATTGAATGGGATGGCATAAGGATCACCCTTATATTCTACTGTGTCCCAAAGCTGGGGATAAAAATCCTTAGAAGTATCTTTATCTACATACTCGGAGAGATTGGTTGCTTGCTGTGCTTCTGCTCTTTGCGCAACGGAATTTATGTCCTGTACAATAACATCAGGTGCATTTCCAGCCGTTATTGCAGATAAAGATTTGGTCCAAATATCCCCCCATGGCTGATACTTATAATTTACATGGATCTCGTCTTGTGATTGGTTGAAATCCTCAATGATTTCTTCGATGGCTTCTTTTCGTGCGCCCGACCCCCAAAAGGACCAGAAATCAATATTTTTTCTTCCATCACTTGTTTTTTCAGAAGAATTTGCTGCACTTGAGCTGGCATCGCTTGTATTACTTGATCCGCATCCTCCTAATAAAAACAATGCTGAACTTGCCAACAATCCTGTAAACAATAATTTTTTCATATTTTACCTCCAAATTTTAATGTAACCGATGTCGGTTTTAATATAACGATATCATTTTGTTCTGAAAATAACAATTTATAAGGTGTGATTATCGAAAAATTATTAATGATACCAACACTTTATATAATTAGCGAGCGTTTTCTTTGGATTTTTTAATCTTTCGTAGCAGAATGAGAATGTATTAAAAAAAGATTAGGAGGAATTTTGATGTTTAGACACCAGAAAGAATTGCAGTTTGAGGCAAAACCAGATCGTCCGAATCCATTAATCGCGAAATATCTGCAGGAGCTGATCGGAGGCCAATATGGCGAGATGAGTGTAGCTATGCAGTACCTATTCCAAGGTTGGAGCTGCCGAGGAGAAGAAAAATATAAAGATATGCTGATGGACATTGCAACAGAAGAAATCGGCCACGTAGAAATGTTGGCGACAATGGTTGCTCGTTTATTAGAGGGTGCGCCTGTTGAAGATCAAGAAGCAGCGATGCAAAAAGATCCAACAATCGGTGCCATTATCTCTGGAATGAATCCACAGCACGCGATCGTAGCTGGCTTAGGACCTCGTCCTGCTGACAGCGTGGGCAATCCATGGAGCGGTGCCTATATCATTGCGAGTGGCAACTTGTTAGCAGATTTTAGAGCTAATTTAAATGCCGAATCACAAGGAAGACTTCAAGTAGCACGTATTTACGAAATGATCGATGATCGTGGCGTAAAAGATATGCTGTCTGTTCTCCTTGCAAGAGATAGCTATCATCAAAACCTATGGGAATGTGCAGTGAAAGAATTAGAAGAAAAAGAAGGTTCAATCTTAGTCCCAAGTACTTTCCCGCGTGACAAAGAACGAAAAGACATTGCTTATGACTTCTATAACTTCTCAGAGGGAGACCAAAGTAGTGAAGGTTCTTGGGCTAGCGGCAAAGCATTGGACGGCGAAGGCGAATATCAATGGTTGAAAGAACCTAAGATCGAAGGCGCTGCACCAAAATTAGAACCAGTAACACCAAAAATGTATGGGACACCTCCATTCAAGAAATAAAAAACATACGTAGGAAAAAGGTTGCGACAAGATTTTTGTCACAACCTTTTTATTGTATTAGAAACGACTTTCCTATTGGCTCGATTCAAATTTTTGGAAAAATAAATTCCCTTCAGCAATTAAGCGAACACCTCTGTTTTCTGGATTCAATGTGCTATATTCTTTCTCTTTACACCATCGGAAAAACGCGTTCCCGAGATTTCCTCCTAAATGAAATGTTCGTTCTGTCCAATCTAAGCAAGGCTTCACAAGTACTCCAGATTGTTTTTTCAGTGCGTCAATATCTATTCCTAAGTCTTTGAAATAACAAACGCCTTCTTCTGTAAGTTCCACATGATGGTTTTCCATCACAAGATAGTTGTTGTGAAGGAGAAAGTTGAAAAAAACTACACCTATCACACCGGCTAAATGCCGATAACAAGATCTTCCTGCTTTTAATTCACTATATTCTTTGTTTTCATTAAATGATTTGATCGGTTTAACCGGACTAACTACCATAAGATTTTCTAACAAATCAGCGATTTCCAGAGATGATAATCGATAATAGACATTTCTTCCCTGTTTATAAGACATCACCCAATCAAGAGAATGAAGTTTTTTTATATGATAAGATGCTGTGTGATCTTTTATTTTTGCTTTCTTTGCTAGTTCATGCACGGTATGGAATCTTCCATCCATCAATAAAGTAAGGATCTCAAGTCGCGAATGATCTGCTAAGAGTTTAGTCGTTTGCTGAAGATGAGGAAATCCAGCCATTTTTTTCTCTCCTTTCACACATCGATGAGCATCGAGGAATAAGCTTAGTATACTATATTCAGAGGTGAGGATTATGTTTAAAAAAATGGAAAAAGAAAGTTTCTATTACGGATTTCCCGTCGTGCTGATGACGACTAAGGATGAAATGACTGGTAATGACAACCTCACGCCAATCAGCTCCACTTGGACACTTGGCAAAACGATTGTCATTGGAATCAGCATGCACAGTAAAGGGTATACAAATTTAAAAGTGGGACATGCCGTTACCTTCAATCTTGCAGATCAAACACTTTGGGAAAAAATCGAGAAAATCGCAAAGACGACAGGCCATCCTATCATGCCCGATTATAAACAAAAAGCTGGCTATTCCTTTTGCTCTGACAAATTTCAATTGGGAAAATTCACGAAACTAGCAGGTGAAGAAGTTGCAACTGTTCGGATCAAAGAATGCCCGATTCAAATAGAAACGTTGGTTCAACGAATTTCAACTAGAGAAGACTTTGCTATTGTAGAATGTGAGATCGTAGCTATTTTTGTAGAAGAAGGGATTTTACATGATCCAACTCATATCAATGTGGATAAATGGCAACCTCTTATCTATAAATTCAGAGAATATACAACTGCCAACCAGTCGTTAAGTTTGAATTTTAGATTCCAAGAATTCAAAGAGTCGTAATGATAAACATCGTTAGGTATAAACAAAAAAAGACTCGCAGCACGAGTAAAAAACAAATAGAAGCTATACCTTAGAAAGGTCGACTGTGACTCTATAGATGCAGTATATGCAGCTTATGAGCATTTCTTCTGTTCTCTTTGTTTTTGGGATCTGTGCTGAAGTCTTTTTTGTTTTTTGCCGATCTTTCTTTAAAAAATCGAATCTGTTATACCTTCTCCATTACTAATTCAGGCATCTGCTGAGTAATGATTTTTCGCGCAAAAGAAATATCTGTTACCCAAGGTTCGATTTGTTCTTCAGTCAAAACAAGAGGCATTCGGTCATGGATTGGTGCGACTGTGCGATTAGGTTCAGTAGTCATTATGATTGATTCTGCCGTTTTTTCATCGTGATGGCTACGATAAAAGCCGCCAATATACACTATTTTTTCCTTATTTGAAAACATAAATTTGTCTTTTTCTTCATTCCACTCATAAAAGCCGCTCATTGGGAAAACACAACGATTTTGCAAAAATGGTTGATGAAAGGTCTTTTTTTCTTCTACTGTCTCTGCCCGGGCATTGATCATCAATTGTCCTTTTTTAAATCCGGTAAATCCCCACTTCATGATTTCCGGAGTGAGATTGTTTTCTTCCTTTTTTCTTAATGTCACAACAAGATTTGACGGAAAAATTTCTCCAGCTGCTAATTTTGCTGCCTGTTCCGGTTGTTTCTTCTGGGCTTCTCGATAATAATTCTGAAGGAGCTCCGACTCTAGATCAAAAAAATAACGACCACACATCCTAATACCTCCCCCTCTTTTTATCTATCATACACTGCAACAAGAAGTTCATACCAACAAAACGCTTTCAATGAATAGAGAATTAAAAAAGTTGCGACAAACTCTCCAGTAAACGTTTTTCTCATGCCAACTCCTCGGTCACAAGTCACAATATTCAACAAACATGAGAAGCTGTTTTTTGAAATTGCTCCTTGTGACTCAGAGTGAAACGGCAAGTTCACGACCTCTGGGTAAACGGTGTTCAATCAGCTGACCCTCGGTATTAGCTCAACAAATGGCAAAATATGAGGAACTATTTTGCCGTTTGTTTCTCTAATACTCAGGTCAAAACGCTGATTTCACAACCTCTGATTCACGGTGTTCCAGAAGTAGCTTCTTCGAAAAATAAGCCGAAATTTCACAAAAATTTGAGAAGCAATTTTCGTAAATTCCTTCTTATTTCTTGAAGCTGACCACTTCTGTCACAACCTCTAATTATTAAAGAACCTTTTGCGAAGTTAACAATCTTTCTTTGATCAATTGGAAATTCTGTCTAAGTAGTGATAGATCTTGTGTGACTTTCAACAATAAGATACTGCCCTGGATTTCAGCAATCAACGCTTTGGCTTGACGGTCTGCCTCTGCATCGGACAGTTTTTCTTCAGAAAGTGCCAAGATATTTTGTTTCGTATACTTGACCCATTGATTGACTAATTCTAGTAGCAATAGACGGAATTCTTCATCCACTGTACTCAACTCAATAATCAAATTCCCCACAGGACAGCCATGATAAGTGATTTGTGCCTCATGATCAGCGAAAATCCAATCCAACATTTCTTCTAGTGCTTCTTCTGGCTGTTTTCCAGCATTTAAGATGTCTTCAAACAATTCTGTCTGCCACACGTCCATATGCGCATGGATCACCGCTAGACAAACTTCTTTTTTTGAAGAAAAGTAATAATAAAATTGACCTTTTCCCGTCTCAGAAGCTGCTAGAATATCCCGGATTGACGTTTCATGATAGCCTTTTTTATAAATAAGATCTTTGGTCGCTTCCAAGATCTTTTCCTTTGTTTTCAATGATATTCTCCTTTTTCATCTCTCATAGTCCTATATTATACAATAAAATCATCATTTTATCTTCCTAATCGTTTAAAAAAAGACTGTGCCAAATTATCTGACACAGCCCTCACTATAAAACTGTTCTCTTGTAGCTAGATGTTCATTGATTCAAGAACTGCGAGGACAAAAGCAGTTCCTATCTTATGATAGTTGCTCTAATACTTTCTCTGTTGTCATCACTTGATCTGCAATAAAACCAAAGTTCGTCAACGCTGCATCCATTGCTTCTTGGCCAGGAGCACCAATTGCATCTGTCGCTACCACAACATTGAATCCACTCTCTACCAATTCACGCATATGGGAATCGCTACACAAGTTTCCGTTCATTCCTCCGAGAATTACTGTGTCGATTCCATTTTTTCTCAATTGAAGCGCTAAGTCGTTGCTTTCTGGTCCAAAGATTTTATGAGGAGAGCTGATAATCGTATTTTCATCCAAATATGGTTTCAATTCTTCGATAAAATCGGCTCCTGAACCTTCTTCCACTGGTTCATATTGACTTTTTCTAGCAAACATCTGCTGCTCAAGCATCATATGTTCTCCTGCACCGCCAAATTGCCATTTATGGTCATGTGGATAAAAATTATGAGGAGAAATAAAGAGTTTGTATCCTTTTTCTTTTGCTTGTTTCACCATTTCAATCATATTTTCGATCGTATTGTATTTTTATAAGATATCTTTTGTCAAACCAAAGCCACCGCCTGCTGGTTTCAAGAACTCGACTTGCGGGTCAGTTAGAACTACTGCTGTATTTTTGTTGTTGAACATGATAAATTCTCCATTCGTTATTTATTTTAATACATCATTTAGAGC
This sequence comes from Enterococcus sp. DA9, assembly GCF_008000875.1. Classification (NCBI taxonomy): domain Bacteria; kingdom Bacillati; phylum Bacillota; class Bacilli; order Lactobacillales; family Enterococcaceae; genus Enterococcus; species Enterococcus sp. DA9. The sequence continues at coordinate 1,296,213 of NZ_CP042839.1, read as the reverse complement.
TTCACTCATTGTTGGATGAGAATAGATTTGATCTCTCAATAACGTATAAGGAAGTTTTCCATTCATAGCTAGCGAAATCAAGTTGATGACTTCATGAGAATCTTCCGCATAAATACTTGCACCTAGAATCAAGTCAGTTTCAGGATCAACTAAAACTTTGAATACCCCTTTAGGATCTTCTAATACTTGTGCTTTAGGAACACCGCTTGTCATATACTTGAATAATTTGTAATTGACGCCTTGAGCTTTGGCTTGTTTTTCTGTTAATCCTACATTGGATAAAGTTGGAGTGATAAATACACTGTAAGGCACAGCTTTCCGGTTATTCGTTGTTCGTGTATTCTCGCCTTTCAACTGATCCATGATAATTCGATAATCATCTAGAGAGATATAAGTGAACTGCAGTCCGCCTTTGACGTCTCCAATCGCCCAAATGTTTTCCGCATCTGTACGAAGGTATTCATCTACAGCGATTGCTCCGCGATCGGTCAGTTTAACATCTGTATTTTCTAATCCAAGAGAAGCTGTATTAGCTTTTCGGCCAGTTGCTGCTAAAACTTTAGATGCTTCAATCGTTACTTTTTGACCATCTTCTGTAAAGGTAACGGCAGCTGTTGATTCTTGGTCTGCTACTTCATCGACAGTCACACCTAAGTGGAACTCGATCCCTGCATTCGTCAAATCTTCTAAAATCATTTGTGCGATGTCTTCATCTTCACGAGGAAGAAATTCAGGATGGGCATCAAGAACGATAACTTTAGATCCGTATTCATTGAACATTGATGCAAATTCCAGACCAATATATCCAGCCCCAATGATCACTAATTTTTCCGGTAATTGTTCCTGATCCATTGCTTGCGTAGAATCAATCAAGTAGCGACTTGTATTCAATCCTTTGATTGGTAAAATGATTGGTTCAGAACCAGTATTGATGAAAATCCGTTCGCCTTCAACAATTACTTTTTCACCATTATTCGTCACTTCGATTTGATGGTTAGAAAGAAAACGTGCTGTACCGTCCATCACTGTCCCAGTCGCCTCATCGCTGATCATATGATAATTTTTGGCGCGAAGCATGCCCGTCAATTTTTCTTTCCGAGCAACAGCCTCTGTAAAATCGATTCCTCTTTCTCCATTGAAAATCAATGATTTAGAAGGAATACAGCCGATGTTGATACATGTTCCGCCATACATACGTGTTGACTTTTCAACGACTAAAACCGATTCGCCTTTTGAAGCTAACGCCTTCGCTAAAGTCTTACCGCCCTTTCCAAAACCGATCACAATATTTTGATATTTTTCCATCCTTTTTCCCTCGCTTCTTTTTTACCTACCGATTGGTACAAAAATATGATAACCGATAATCGTCTATTTTCCAAATCATCTGCTTTGTTTGTCAAAAAAACCAGACAAAAAGCGGTCCTTTCACGTTTTTAGTCTGGTTCGATTTCCTTTATTCTTCTAAACAATCGTTACTTCTACATCGATATTTCCTCTAGTTGCTTTGGAGTAAGGGCAGAATTCATGCGCATCTTCTGCAATTTTTTGGGCTTCTTCTTCGCTGATGCCATCGATATGCACTTCTAATACTACACCGATCTGATAGCCGCCATCATCTAAATTATAAAGAGAGACACGTGCTTTTACTGTGGACTCTGCTGTCATTCCTGCTTCTTTGATCATATGTTGTACCGCCCCATTGAAACAAGAAGCATAACCTGCTGCAAATAATTGTTCTGGATTTGTTCCTTCTGCATGGATTCCCGGAGGAGTGATTTTCATATGCATCGAGCCATTGGGTGCCTCGACCTCTCCATTGCGCCCGCCATGGTTGATCATTGCTGTTTCGTATGCTTTTTTCATTGTACTGCTCCTTTCGATTGACCATTTGCTACTTGCTATAATTATAGTGTATGACAAGTAAGGCGCTTTCTACAAAAATTCTGCTTATTCAAATACCAGAATACCGTCTTCTACTATTTTTCCAAAAAACAAAAAGATGCCACTCGTGAACAACAGAGTCATATTCGTTCCAAAATAAATAGCAATCTTTTCTAAATAATCTTTTATATGATTGATTTTGAGATACATATATACCAGAAAGTTGACCCCATAGACCAATACTGTTAAAAAAATAACCATATTCGTTACCATTTTTTTCCTCCTTTTGCTGGCCACCCTACCAGCACTCGGTTTAACCTTACCACTTTTTTTGTTGTCCAAGCAACTACCTTTCAAGAAGATTGGTTTATTTTGCTGATAATGATTCAAGATCAGAAAAATGTCCGAATAAGTTTGCTAGTTTTTCTAACACTAGCTGGTTCTTTCCGCTCTCGTCATTTTCTATCTGCAATACTAACAACGGCTCATGTAAGCTTAAGCGAATCAAAAACCAACCGCTTCCATAAGGTTCTTGCAGATTATACCGAATACCTTCTTCATTTGCCGGGTCGAAGTTCATCCCTTTTTCTTCTTCCAACAGTCGCTTCATTTCTTCTAATATCTTGTTTCCTTGTTCGCGTGGTTCATCACTGAACAATTTTAGTCGGATTTCTTGTACTTCTACAGGCTGTTTCAACTCTTTGATTTGTTCATCCAATGTGATACCTTTTCTTTTTAATTCTGGCAAAAGCATCAGGATCTTCGCGATGACGTATGCACCATCATCCAGAAAATAATTTTCCTTGAATGCAGCGTGACCGCTTGTTTCGATAGCTAGCTGTGTATCTTTCCCAAGACGATTAAGTTCTAATGCTTTATTGATTACATTTCGATAGCCGGAAATATAACGAATTTGGGTACCTCCTTTTTCTTCAATGAATTTTTGTAGATGAGAAGAAGTAGGCGAATTCGTTACGATCCTTGCCCCTGGATGCTCTTTTAATACGATCGTACTTAATACTGCGATCAAATTATTTCGATTGATGACTGTTCCAGAAGCACTGACCACAGCTGAACGATCCACATCTGTGTCAAAAATGATTCCAAGATCTACTTCATTTGCTAAAACAGCCTGCTTGATACTTTCCATCGCTTCTTTGTTATCAGGGTTGGGGATGTGATTAGGAAATCGACCATCTGGTTCCAAAAATTGAGATCCTGTTGTATCAGCGCCTAAGCTATTCAATACTTTTTCAGCAAAAAATCCTCCAGCACCATTTCCAGCATCCACGATGATTTTCCAACCTTTTAGTGGTTTGTCATCTTGTGTTCCCATCCCTTTTTTGATTTTTGTGACTAAATCTTGCGCATAAGGTGTCAAAAGGTCTGCTTTTTCCACACTTCCTGCTTGTTCACTGTTTATTTTTTGCTGCTGTGACAGGATATAAGCAATATCTTCTTTTTCTGCCCCTCCTTCTGAGGTGAAAAATTTTATTCCGTTGTAATAATAGGGAAGATGGCTAGCAGTCAGCATGACCGCAGCGTCGCATGAGAATTGTTCAAATTGAGTGGACATAAACATAGCTGGCGTAGTAGCTAATTCGAAATCAATGACATGTATCCCTTGTTCTTTCAGACTTTGGATCAACGCCTCTTTTAGTGCTGGTCCGCTGATCCTACTGTCATGACCAATCCCAATCGTCCATTTTCTAGTTGGATTAGTTGATTTCTTCTTTTTCTTTAGCCAGTTTGCTAGTCCCCAGCCGATCTTTTCTACCCTGTCTGTCGTCAAATTGACTTCATGAACTTCAACTGGTAATGCAATCCCTCGAATATCCGATCCATTTTGTAGCGCTTTCATATCTTCCATATAAAAGTCCTCCTCATCTATTCCCTCATTTTTTCTAATTTTTCCGCAAATCGCTGTGCTTCTTCTTCTGAGCGGCAAATAATAATGAATGTATCTACACCTGCCATCGTTCCAACAACTTCGGGATAAGCAACTTCGTCTAACCAATTCGTTACCACATCAGCGCCATTTCGTTCAGTCAATACGATAACCATGAATTGAACAGACTGTATACGTAAAACCTCACGCCTAATTGCCGTACGCAAACGTTCTTCATTTAAAGAAACAGATGGTTGGTTAAATAATGTATAGCGTACTATTTTATTTTCATCTTGGCTTTTTACTAACTTCATTTCTCTGATGTCTCGAGAAATCGTAGCTTGAGTCACATCGGCACCTGCTTCATGCAACCGTGTAAGCAGCTCTTCCTGTGTCCCAATCGGTTGTTCTGTAATCATTTGGCGGATCAATGCTTGTCGCTGTTTCTTTTTCATATTAGACACCTCTCAATATTGATTATAGCAAAAGACAAGTAATATTTCTTCTTATTTTGGTATTTTTTACTTTTATTTTTCGGTTTTATTCAGGTTGCTATCTTTTTTCTATTTTGACACGCAAAATCGTCTTCATTTTTTCAGGTGCAGATTTTCGTGGATCGCTGATATAGATTTCTTTGTGTTCTTTAGAAGTTCTTTGATAGCCTTCTTCTGCAATGAATGCTTCTAATTTCTCAAAGGATTCTGGTTCTTCATCATAGGAACCAATGTGTAAGATTTGGGCACAAAGACCTTCTTCCATCTTTCCGAATGCTACTTGTTCTCTCAAGTCTTCCGGAAGTTTGCTCAGAGAACGCTGAATGGCTTCTTGTGCTATCGCTTCTGTAACAAAGTCAGGCTGTCGGATCATCAATTGATAAGAAAAATGTTCTTTTTTCATCACTGGTTCATGCAAATACTTTTCTTGCAGTCCCCATTGTCCTTCCAATGGATAGACAGTATACATCTGATAATCAGGAATCAGCCAATTTTTTTTAGGCGACATGCGTATTGCATAGCTGACTGCATATAGACAGGCTACTCTTCGTTTAAAGTCTTCCTGATTCGGGTCGCCGATCCCTCTGATGCTAAAGAATGGTTTTTTAGGAACCTCTAGTATTTGCGGGCTTTTTTTCATACTATAGCTCTTGTCTTTACGCCATTCGATTTTTTCCATTTTTCTTCCTCCGAGAAATTCCATTTAGTTATTTATTATCATACCTCTTTTTAAGTGACTTGGCTAATCGTGTTGACACTATTTTTCAGTTTGTGCTAGAATAAGTTAAGTAAATAAATCGTACAGATAACACGTTTCGGCGTGTCGAGAGAGAGGCGGTTTCTATTTTTATAATAGAAATCACTCTCTTTTTTTACGAAATTTTTTAGAGGTGATGTAAATGACAAAACAAAAACAGCTGCTTTTAGTACCTGCAGTAATTGCAACAGGGATGATGTCTTTTGCGGGCGTATTGATCGAGACGGCCATGAATGTAACTTTCCCAACTCTTATCAGACAGTTTGATTTAACGACCGCACAAGTCCAATGGGTAACAACGATTTATCTTTTGATGATTTCGATCATTGTTCCGCTGTCTACTTATTTGAATCGCAATTTTAGTCTCAAAAAACTCTTTTTAGCTTCAAATCTGCTTTTCTTGGCAGGTATAATGATCGATTTCTTCTCTCCTACCTTCATGGTTCTATTGTTTGGTCGATTGCTCCAAGGGGCAGCAACAGGTATCGCTCTTCCGTTGATGTTCCATATTATCTTGACATTTGCCCCCCTCAATCGACGAGGCGCGATGATGGGTGTCGGTACTTTGACAACGGCCATTGCTCCAGCGATTGGACCCACTTACGGAGGCATTATGACTTCACATTTTACATGGAATCATATTTTCCTGTTTCTTGTGCCCATTTTGCTCCTTTCTTTGATTATCGGCTGGTTTGCTATTCCCGAGATGGCAGTACAAAAAAGTGGTTATTTGGATTGGTGGAGCGTTTTAGGAATCTTTCTTTTGTTTAGTGGAAGTCTGACATTTTTGAGTACGTTGGGAACACTTTCTAGTTGGATTGCTTTGATCATCGGCGGGATCGGCTGGTTCCTATTTTACTATCGAAGTAAAAAAGTGGAACATCCGCTGATTCGGCTGTCCATTCTTTCAAATAAAACATTCCGTTTGTTTTTGATTGGCTTCTTGGTTTATCAGTTTTTATTACTTGGTGTGTCTTTTGTCTTACCGAATTTCCTTCAGATCGTTCAAGGAAGCAGTCCTTTTGTCGCTGGATTAGCCATGCTTCCCGGTGCAGCGGTTGGTGCTTTGCTTTCTCCTTTTTCTGGTAAAATGCTGGATCAATATGGACCGAAGAAGCCAATTTTTGCTGGACTGATCCTTTCTTTGATTGGTTGGTTAGTATTATTCCTGCTTATCGGACACGCTTCATTGGGTGTATTGATTGCCTGTCATGTTTTTTATATGGTCGGTATCGGTTTGTCTTACAGCAATATGATGACGACTGGAATGAATGCGCTGAATGAAGAACTGCAAGGAGACGGGAATGCAATGTTCAATACCTTGCAACAGTTTTCTGGTGCTGTGGCTACTTCATTAGTAGCGGTTATCATCAATTATGTTCAGCATCATACTTCCCATAATTACGAAGTGTCTACTACATTAGGATCAAAAGCGGCGTTGGGCGTCTTATTGCTGTTACTTCTTATCAGCTTTGCTCGATTCGTCTATTCTCTGTTTTTTGCTAAAAAAGCGTAGTTTCCATATACGGCAGGTGTTGCATCTGCCGTTTTTTTGTGTGAAAATGGTTGTTTGTAAAAGGAGGCTTTTTTATGGAAAAAATTGCCATTATCGGTGGCGGGATCATTGGTATGACTCTAGCCAATTACTTGGATACATCAACATTCGATGTTGCTTTGTTTGATGAAGGGACAGGACAGGCAACGAAAGCAAGCGCTGGGATCATCTCCCCTTGGTTGTCAAAACGCAGAAACAAACAATGGTATCGTCTGGCTAAAGACGGCGCTGCTTTTTTCCCTAAACTCATAAAAGATTTCCAACTTGATCAAACGATTTATGCACAATCAGGGACACTTTTGCTTCGACCTGAACAAGATTTAGCTGAATTAGCTATTCTTGCGGAGAAACGAAAAGAAGAAGCGCCAGAAATTGGAAATATCGAATGGCTTTCACCTGAACAGACGTCCCAAGCTCTTCCGTTATTGAAGCCAGCAGTTTCACTACGCATCAGTGGTGGTGGTCGTCTGGATGGAAAAGCATATTTAGAACATCTTGGTCAGCGTTTAGTACAAAAACAAATCGAGCAGATCCAGGCAAAAGTCACCTTGCATAAGAAGAACGATTCTTGGCTCGTCAAGGGACCGTTTGGAGAATACACAGCTGACCGCGTAATCTTGACACCTGGTCCTGCACTTAAGCCTCTATTGAAAAAATTAGGCTATTCTGCAGATATACGTCCGCAAAAAGGGCAGCTCTTAGCATTTCAGACATCTTATAAGATGAGTCAAGACTGGCCTGTTGCTATGCTTGACGGAGAAGCTGATTTCATTCCTTTCATGGATGGAAAGATCCTTTTAGGTGCTACCCATGAGAACGATCAAGGATGGGATTTGGCTCCTACTAGCGAAGCTTATGAGGGATTGACTAAGAGTGCAGAACAGTTCTTGGCTGATCCAGATCAGATAAAAAATTGGTCCTACGAGTTCCGTGTAGGCACCCGTGCTTATACGTCAGATTTTTCTCCATTCTTCGGCGTATTGCCAGATGACCCAAGTCTACTGGCTGCTAGCGGTCTAGGCTCTTCTGGTTTGACGACAGGCCCTTATATCGGCTATCTATTAGCCAACTTCTTAAATACTGGTCATTGGCCTACGGAAGATTATCAAAAGGACATCTCCACCTATATTACGAAAAATCCATCATAGAAAAACAGCTTTTTCAAGTAAGGATCCCGAGCGATATTGCGCATGGATTACTTCTTGAAAAAGCTGTTATTTTAGTTCAATTTCTGAATCAAATTCTCCAAACTTTCTTTTGCTTCATCTGGCAAGAGATCTTTTCCTATCTGAGCTTCAATGAATCGTAAACGACTATCAAGTCGTTGTTTCACCAGATTTTTATAGGACGTATCCTCAAAAGAAACAGGAAAATCTGGTATAGGTAAATAGTGGATGTCTTCAAACGGACCAAACGACTTGAGTTCTGCCGTTTGTTGCACGATTCTTTCAACGATTGACAATGTCGTTTCAGGTTTGATTTTTTTATCATCGAAATATCCAGTATTCAAGACATAGCAGGCTGTTTGCTGTTTCACAAACAACTCTCGAAAAGCTTGATAGTCTTCCCTAAGAGGATAGACACGGAAAGGATTAGCAAATGGTTCAATGACTAGCTCATCTAGCTGTCTTTTTGTAGTGATATTTTCCGCGTCTGATCGTTTTGTTGCTAATGTTGCACCAAAAGACGCTGCTAAAACCGGGTCATTGATCTTGATAATTGGCGGAAGTGAATCATCTTTCATGATCCAAAAAACAGCATCGATCTTTTCGTTAAGATGATCGACTCGGTCTGGTGTCGCATAACGTGATTTGACTGTCCGCCCATTTCCGTTTCGTATATCTCCTGTCACTAGGACTTTTTCTCCCTTACTCGTACATGTCACGCCTACATTCTGACAAGTAAGGAAAGAAGAAATGGCCGGATCATCAGACGGATAGTCTTGTGTTTTATCAAAGTAAGAAGGTTCCAAGGCAGTAGCAAAACCATTTTTTCTAGAAATAACAAAAGCATCGTCATGTAGGATCGTAACAGAGTGCCCTTCCGAATGTTTTGCTAAGGTGATCGTTGATTTTCCAGAACCGGACAACCCAAATACAGCCATCGTATAAGTCTGATCATTACTAGTATATTGTTTCATCCCGCCATGGCAGGCAATAAAACCATTGCGATTCCCCAATGCCCAAGCAAGCGTCAAAGTCGCTTTTTTTAATTCCCCAAAGTAACGTAAGCCTAGCACAGCAGCTGTATTATGGAGAGAATCAAATAAAACGAGTCCATTGGGAAAGGCTTCATGCGTCCATTCGGGATCACAAAAGATATAAAGATCTCCCTCATCAAAGGACGCAGTTTTTTGATAAGTAGCCAAGGTCTTCGCATTCGCTGGCTGAAAATTCAGTATATAAGAATACAAATTGTTCTCAAATCCTTCTGGAATCAACAAATGACTTTGTACAGAAAATTCTTCAGATAGACCAACGATTACTTTTGTATGATAAAATTGTCGCTTTCGACTTTGATACACGGCTTCTCTCAAGATCTTCTCGTATTTACTTTGCTCCTTGCCCAAGTCCTCAAAGATACGCCGAGCACTTGCTGTTCTTCCTACAATACTCCCATCATTGAATACTAGTGTCCTATCATCAGCTGGTAAATCTTGTTCTTCAGCATGTGAGACCGTTATATCTGTGATGATCGTTCCTGGACTCCCTTTTGCTAGTTGATAAGCTGTTTTCCTGTCAAAAACTTCTTGAACATTATTACCGTAGAATGCTGTTTCAACAATGGATCGAATACTGGATAACAGTGGATTTTCACTTGTGATTTCCTCTAATTCGAGACTCTCTTTTGTACTCATGGCTCCTCCTCCTCCCCTAAACAAAAAAGCGTTTTCTTTATTATACATTATCCGAGTTTTTATTTGTACTGCTGTGCAGAGGGAAACAAATCATTTATTTTTCATAAAAAAAACCGAGAACTTGAATAAACAAGACTCTCGGTTTCATCATTTTTCTTTTATCGGCTTAGTACCAACCGTTTGCTAACCAGAATGTTTTAGCAGCATCCCATGAACCATAACGAGATGTTACGTATTGTTCTGCTACACGTTCTTGATTGGCAGCTGAATAGTCGCCGTTTAAGTATGAAGCATCTAATTGGTAACGGCCAATGTAACGTCCGTTAGTAGCTGTGTATGAACCGCCTGATTCTTTTTGTGCGATCCATTCTTTTGCAGAGCTTGAAGTTGGCGCCGTTGCAGCAGGAGCTACTTCAACTGTTTCAACAGGTGCAACGTATGTATGTTCTTGCGTTGCTGTTTCAGTTGTAGATGCTGTATTTTCTGTTGTGTTGCTTTCTGTTGTTGCTGAAGAATCATTTGAAGTTGGGATTGTTAATTGTTCACCAACATAAATGCGGTTGATGTCTGCAATTGAATTCTTTTCAGCAATTGCATCGATCATTGAGTTGTCTCCTGCAAATTTTTGTGAAATCTTAGATAATGAATCACCTGATTTTACTGTGTAAACTTCATCAGCGTGAGCATTTGTAGTTCCTACAAACATTGCAGTAGCACCAGCAGCAAAAGTTGTACCTAAAACAATTTTCTTAAATGAATTCATATTAAACTCCTTTTTTCTCCGTTTTTTATTCTTTCGACGCTATTAACTTTATCATTTAGAAATATTTCATAGGTAAAAGAATCATGACATTTAATGACAAAATGACGAATTATTTAATATTTGTAACATTTGAACAAAAACTTTTTTGATGTAAAACCATCAGATCGTTGTTATATAAGCAAAGTAATCGTTTTTCTATGTTTTTTTATTTTTGAATGAAAAACATCTTTTCTGTAATATTTACTGCAATAATCCATAAAAAAAAGCAAAAAAATGTTTGATTTTTATCAAATCCTCTTAAAAAACGTAAAAAATACAAAAAAACCAGTAATTGTTACAACAATTACTGGACAAAAACAATGAATAATGCTTACTATTTTTTTATTTTAACTTTCTCCGCAATAATTTTTGTGCATGTTCTAGTTCATTTATGACGACTTCTTCCGATTCTTCAGCTAATGTTTCATCTAATACATCAAGCCATTTTTCTGGCTCTTTTGTTCCTAGACGTCCAATAGCCCAAGCTGCTGTTCCTCTGATGACAGGGCGGACATCCGTTAAACATTCTGAAATCTCAGGCAATGCCGTTCGATCTCCTAGATTAGCTAAAGCAATCAATGCGTTTCTCTGCAAAGGTTTTTTTCCACGCCACGAACCGGCTAAATGCCCAAATTGCTGCTTGAAGTCTTTATTCGACATCGACAGCATCGGCTTTAATTTTGGATATACTTCATCTATTTTTGGTTCCATCTCTTCATGAAAATGAAAATCTTTTCCTTGATTGTAAGGGCAGACTAACTGGCAGATATCGCATCCATAAATGACATTTCGCATTTTTTTCCGATATTCTTCGGGCATCATCCCTTTTGTCTGCGTTTGATAAGATAAACATCGCTGTGCATTCATTCTGCCATCACCAAGCAATGCTTTCGTCGGACAAGCAGTCACACAGCGCATACAGTCACCGCAACCAAACTCTCCTGGTTTATCCGGCTCAAATACGATATTAGTGACGATCTCACCAAGATAGACAAATGAACCGAACTCTTCGGTGATCAACAATCCGTTTCGGCCGATAAATCCTAATCCAGCTCGCTGTGCTACAGCGACATCGATCAGTTCCCCAGTGTCTACTTGCGGAGCTAGACGCCATTCCTCTTCTTTTTGCCATTTTTCTGCTCTTGTTTGGATGAATTCGATCAATCGATTTAATCGGTCTCTCAGTATATCATGATAGTCGATCCCCCATGAGGCACGAGCAAATTGCCCTCGTTTTTCATCCCTAGGTACTTCTTCATGGATCCTAGTAGGATACGCAAGAGCAATGGAAATGATTGATTTTGGCTGATCAAATGTCATTTCTGGATAAAGACGCTCATCGATATTTGGGTGTTCGAAACCAGAAGTGTGGCCGGCTGCTTTTTGCTCTTCCAACGATTCTTTTAATGAATCAAAAGGCTCCGCCGTCGTAAACCCGATCTTGTCAATTCCTAATCGTTTGCTTTCTTGTATGATTTCTTCTTTTAATGTCATGGTCTTCCTCGCTTGCTGTTAACGGCTGTATAATCCATAATATAGTTTTTCTTTTTTCAGTTGGACAAACTGGATCTGCTGATCAGCAATCTTCTTTTCTTCCATCCATTTTTTTCTTGCAGCAAATACTTCCCAATAATTTGTCGAAATCAATTTTCTTTTGTTATCCAATGCGTTGAAAAAATTCAAAGAAACTGGTTTTGTACTTAACAATTCATGGAGTCTTACCTCTTCCCAAGGTGAAAACTCAGACAGATCACGGGAATACAGTACTTCTTCATAGAGATTTTTTTGCTGCGTATACGTGAATGTTTGCGGGATCTTCCCGGGTCTGGCAATTTCTACTAGACGGTTATAAAACATATTCATTAATTTGCTGTTGGCAATAAATTGACTTTTATAATAGGCCGACTGGATCTTTTTGATTACTCCTTCTGCTTTGATTACTGAAAACAAAGCAGGCCATGCTTTGACGGTTATTTCGTCGTTTTGTTTAACTAATACGCCAGGTGTGAAGCCGACTGGAGAAAGGAACACAAAATAACCGATACCGGTATTTTCATCTAAAGGCTGAAATTCATCAAACAACCATTTGCCTATGTACAGCTCTTCATCTGGTTCTGTTGTCTCGTTTTGATTTGCTATGAATAATTTAGCTAATTCTGCTTCAAGAAATTGAAGGTCTTGATCCTTGTCGGTATTTTCTTGCTGGCTAATCAATCGAAATACTTCTTCTTTAATCGTATATTTATCTTTACGTGTAAAATTCATAGCCACACCTTCCTTCCTTACTCTAACTATAACGGAATTTTCTCAAAAAGGGTATCTGTACGCCGAAAAACATCATAATTTTTTTCCGGTTTCTTGTAAAAAAACGCAAGGTCCGCTCCTTAAGCCAGACCTTGCGTTTTTCAGCTCTCTTTTGTTTGGGATAAACCTTCATGGATTGTTTCGATGTTCCATTTCATCATCTGATAGTAAGAATCTCCTTGTTCTCCTTCTTTGGCTATAGAATCAGTGAACAATTTATCATAAATTTCCAAACCCGTTTCTTTTGCTACTCGCTCCATACTTCTTGGATCTACACTGGTTTCCACGAATAAAACTGGCACTTCTTTTTCTCTTACCTGATCAATAATTGCTTTCATTTGGTCAGGCGTGCCTTGGCTTTCTGTATTGATTTCCCATATATATGCTGCTGGCAAATCATAAGCCCTTGAAAAGTATTTGAATGCTCCTTCACTTGTTACTAATAATTTTTTGTTCTCTTCGATAGAAGCAAAACTTTCCTTCGCTTGTGTATCTAATTCTTTTAGTTTTTCCACATAGGTTTCTGCATTTCGCTTATAATGTGTCGCATTTTCTGCATCTTTTTCAGAGAATATACGTGCGATTTCCTGCACATATTTTATTCCGTTAGATAGGTCTAGCCAAGCATGAGGATCCGCTTTTGTATGTTCTTCACCGCTAGTTAAATAAAGAGGTTCTACATTTTTGCTAACTGCAAAATAATCTTTTCCTTCTTCTTTCTTAGCTGTTTCCATCAAGTTATCGAACCAGCTGTTACCTGTTTCAAGATTCAATCCGTTGTATAAAATGACATCTGCGTCGCTTGCCTTTTTGATGTCTTCTGGTAGTACTTCATATTCATGCGGATCTGTTCCGACTGGTACGATACTGTGGATATCTATTTTATCTGTTCCGACCTCTTTTGCCATATCTGCCAAGATCGAATTGGTTGCCACGACTGACAGCTTTTCTTTACTTACTTCGTCTGCTTGATCTGAAGTTTGCTTTCCGCAGCCAACTAACGCTAATAAACTAATTGCCAGGATCAAAAAGAGTGATTTCTTTGTTTTCATCTATCTGCTTCCTTTCTGAAATAAAATTCCTTTTGTTGGTGAGAATAAAAAAGCAAGGATAAAAAATGCGGTACATGCTAAAACAATCGTGGCTCCTGATGGCCAATTGTAACTATAACTGAAAAATACGCCGACAACGGCACTGAACATACCGATCCCTGCAGCCGTGATAATCATTTTCAATAAATGGTTCGTCAACAAGTAAGCTGTGGCAGCTGGTGTGATCAACATGGCAATCACCAAGATCGTTCCTACCGTCTGCAAACTAACTACAGCGACTAATGTCAAAAAGAACATCAAAAGATAATGGATCAGCGACGTATTCAGCCCATAAGCTTTTGCCATTGTTGGATCGAATGATGTGATCTTCAATTCTTTATAAAAGAAAAAAACAAATATCAAGACGATTCCGCTGACTAGTGCTGTCAGCAGCAGATCGCTCTCCCTAACAGCTAAGACATTCCCAAATAAAATATGATACAGGTCTGTCGCACTTTGAGCATATGAAATCAAGATGATCCCCAATGCAAAAAACGAACTAAAGACAATCCCGATCGCTGTATCATTTTTCAATCGGCTCCGCTGTGTCACGAAACCAATCACCGCTGCTGTCAACATCCCAAAAGCAGTGGCTCCAAAAATGTAACTAAAACCAAACATATAAGAAATGGCTACACCTGGAAGAACTGCGTGAGAGATAGCATCTCCCATCAAAGACATCCCACGTAAAATAATAAAGGAACCGATGACTCCAGAAGCCAGTCCTACAAGCATGGAAGTGACCAAAGCATATTGTAGAAATTGATAATTCATCAATCCATCAATAAAAGATTGGATCATTTTTTCTCTCCTCCTTTTACTAAATGTCCGATGATCTCACCATAGGCCAGTTGAAGATTCTTTGATGTAAAGACTTCTTGTACTGGACCAGAAGCGATCAGCTGTTTATTTAAAAGAACAACTTCATCGAAATATTCTTCTACTTTATGAAGATCATGATGGACGATCAGAATCGTTTTTCCTGAATTCTTCAACTCTTGCAAGATGTCAAAGATTTTTCGTTCACTCAATGCATCGATTCCTACGAATGGTTCATCTAAAAAGATCCACTCTGCACCTTGAGCTAGAGCTCGTGCAATAAAAACTCTCTGAAGCTGACCACCCGATAGTTCGCTGATTTGTCTTTTGGCATAGTCTTCCATCCCTACTTTTTTTAATGCTTGTCTTGCTCGTTCTTTTTCTTTTTTCCCGGGCCGCTGTCCGATTCGTAAAGATGGATATGTCCCTAAAAGTACAACGCCTAACACATCGATTGGAAAGGAAAGATCCAATTCGCTTCGCTGCTCCACATAGGCTATTTTTTTACGGACTGATTTTACTGGCTGTCCTGAAAAAGTGACTTTACCAGTAGAAGCTGGTATCAACTCTAGCAATGCTTTCATGAATGTTGATTTTCCTGCGCCATTTGGTCCGATGATACCAGTGATTTTTTGTGACTTTATTGTTAAATTGATGGTTTTCAAAACAGTTTTCCCTTGATAAGCGGCTGAAAGGTCTTGAATTGCAATGGCCGTTCGTTCCAAATCCTACACTCCTTTTTAGGTTTCCCTAACTTTTTATTTAAATATAGTTTAACTAAAAAGGAAAGCATTTACAAGTAGAAAGATGAAAAAGTTTTTTTCGAATTTTCCTCGCATTTTATGAAAATTTTCTGTAGAATCACATCAAGAGTTCAATAAGGCTAACCTAAAAATAATACAACTATCTATTGAAACGTTTAATTATTTTTCCTGTTGACTCAACAACGAAAGGAGTTTTTGTATGGAAGAAGAAAAGTTAACTCGAAGTCTTAGTGCCCGTCACATCCAAATGATCGCACTAGGTGGAACGATCGGTGTCGGTCTGTTTATGGGTGCCTCCTCAACCATACGCTGGACAGGGCCCTCAGTGATGGGAGCTTATGCGATTGCAGGATTCTTTTTGTATTTGATTATGCGTGCTTTAGGCGAAATGCTTTACGTCGATCCTTCGACTGGTTCTTTTGCAAATTACGCGAGCGAGTACATCCATCCTGTGGCTGGCTACTTGACCGCTTGGAGTAATATTTTTCAATATATTGTCGTAGGGATAAGTGAAGTAATCGCTGTAGGATCTTATATGAATTATTGGTGGCCCAATCTGCCAGCAATTATTCCCGGCATCATTGTCGTCTTATTTCTTATGCTGGCAAATCTTATTTCTGTCAAAGCGTTTGGCGAATTAGAATTTTGGTTTTCGATCATCAAAGTCATAACAATCATTTTGATGATCATTGCAGGTCTTGGGGTGATTTTATTTGGATTTGGTAATCATGGCCAGGCGGTAGGGATCTCAAATCTTTGGAAAAACGGTGGATTCTTCACTGGCGGTGTCAAAGGCTTTTTCTTTGCGTTATCGATCGTCGTTGCTTCCTATCAAGGGATCGAACTGATCGGAATGACTGCTGGCGAAGCAGAGAATCCTAAAAAGACGATCATTGAAGCTGTTCAATCCACTATCGGTCGAATCTTGATTTTTTATATTGGTGCCATTTTTATCATCGTGAGTATTTATCCGTGGAATCAATTGAGTGAGATTGGCTCGCCTTTTGTCCAAACTTTTTCTAAAATCGGCATTACATTTGCTGCAGGGTTGATCAATTTTGTCGTGATTACAGCGGCATTATCAGGTTGCAATTCAGGCATTTTCAGTGCAAGCCGTATGGTCTATACACTTGCGATGAATGGAAAGATGTCTAAAAAGTTTCTGAAATTATCTCGTCATGGTGCGCCTTTTTACCCTGTCGTAGCCATCTCAGGCGGAATCTTGATTGGTTTGATCTTAAACTATCTTCTGCCAATGTTCATCAACCAGTCCGAAAATATCTTTGTCTTCGTATACAGTTCAAGTATTTTACCTGGTATGGTTCCTTGGGTGGTGATTTTGATCAGTGAGATTCGCTTCAAAAAGACTCACGCAGATAAAATGCATGATCATCCTTTTAAAATGCCGCTGTCTCCTTACACGAATTATGCGACACTTGCTTTTTTAGCTATCGTGTTGATTTTCATGTTTATCAATCCTGAAACTAGAATTTCTTTGATCATTGGTCTCGTTTTCTTGCTTTACATGACGATCCATTACTTTATACGTGAAAAAAGAACCGCCAAATAAAAAGAACGAAGCTTCCATCAAGGGAGTCTTCGTTCTTTTTATTGCTTTTATCAATTCAATTTTAGTGTCTCACCGGGAGTCAGGAAATAGTCATCCATACTCATCCCATTCAGTGACAAAATCGTTTCTACTGGTACGCCAGTTCGTTCGGCTATTTGATTTGGGCCTTCTCCTTCCAAAACAACAGTTGTCGCAGCCTGTGACGTCGTACTGCTAGTAGTCGTTTCAGTGTTTTCTGTTGTGTCTTGCGTTGTTCGAGCTTGCATTCCAGAAGCTTCTGTTGATTCTATCGTCTCAGACTCAGAAGATGCTGTTTCTTGTGTGCTTGTTGACTCTGCTTGAAGAGAAGCGCTCGTCTGCAAATATATGTCGGAAATCTTAGCGACATGATTCGTATAGTTAGCCGATAGCTGATTGATCAAGGTATCTAAGGCTACACCGTCTTTATTATCTGCTGACTGATACGCTGCACGTAACTTTCCGATCCCTTCGTCGGAGATAGCTTGGAGCTCACGTGCTTTTTGGTTAGCAACTGCGGATAAACCAGCTATGCCCTCCTGATTTCCCTGGATTTCTGTTTGGTATTCTTCAATCAACACAGGCGTCTTTTCTTCCATCTTTTTCGAATAATCATTGACGATTGCTTGGAGTTGCTCTGACAAATCATCTGCTGTTTTTTCTTCAGAAGTTTGTGTTTCTTTTGTTTCAGTCGATGTCTCACTTGTTTGTTTCGCATCTGTTTTCTTTGTCGTTGTTTCCGTTACGGTCGTGCTTTTTGCATCTGACGAATTTTTCCCGTGAAAATACAGCCCCGCTATTCCTCCTACTATGATCAAAAAAACGGCAACTGCTGCCCCAATCATGATCATCCGCTTACGTGCTGCCTGTTTTTGCTGTCTTCTTCGGGTCATCCGAACATTTTCTCCCCACTCATTTTCATCATACATTTTTTTCACCACCAATTTTTATGTATAACAGCGTTATCAAACGCTTCATATTCTTATTGTAGCAAATAATTGTCATTGTGCACATTTTTATCCTTGTTATTTATAAGAAAATTTCACCAGTTGAGATGATTCCAAGATTGTCCGTCGATTTCTCCTTGCAACTGTGTTGTTCGTTCATCTATCTCAGCCATCAGTTTCTTTATCTCATATAAGAGTGCACGGTCTCGATATTCTGATTTTTCACTTAATTCATCTAATTGTTGGATCAACCATTCATTTGTCATAATGAAGTTCCTTTCATTTCTTGCAGGGTAAAGGTCAAGTCTTCGATCTGCTCTTTTGCGTCAGTCAGTGCTTCTATGATATATGTTTGTTTTTCCGAATCTTCTTCCTGCATTTTCTGATTTTCCTGTACTCTTTGAATAAACCAGTCAATCCGTTGAGTAAGCGATGGCTTCCCTTCCAATGAGAGATACTGCTGATAAGCAATTAGCTTCTCCCAACGTTTTTCTTGGGATAAATACATAAATTGTGCTAAAACGAATGGCGGAAGATAGGTCATATGGAATTTGTTTGCAATTCGCTGATATGGTCTCAAAAATTCGGAGATCGTATATTCTTCTTTCCCTCCAGCTTGATATTCCTTTTCCGCCACACCTGTTGTCAATACGATCCCTAATTCTTTTCCTTCTAATACATGTGCTGCTTGTTCCAAAACATTATCTTGCCAAATTTTTAAATGAGCAGGGGAACTATACCAGTAAAATGGAAACTGGAAAATGATTCGATCATGCTGTGCCAGAAGCTGTAGCTCAGCCTTTACATCTATCTTTCCATCTGGATAACTTGATTCTAAATGATGCCAAGTAACGGATAAACCGGAAGAAGCTTCTTTGAAAAATTGCTGATTCAGAGATTCCTCCATCGTTGGATGGCTGATGATGATAAGTGTACGCATCCCTTCTCCTCCTTTTTTAGTCTTCGTTTTACAGTGTAGCATAACCGCCACAAGTTTCTTTTGCCGATGCTTGTCCTTTTGTCCAAGCAAATTAGGTCGTCCAAGAGACTGCAGTTTGCTTTTCCAACTGTTTTTTCAAAGTATCCAAAGCAATATTCTTGAAATTTTCGTTTTTCATCCGTTTACGATAGTTCGTAGCCGTTTCTCCGGTACTCTTTTTGAACATTCGGCTAAATACGACTAGACTATTGAACCCTACTTGATAGGCAATGCTTTCCACGGATTCATCCGTCAGGGAAAGAAGAAACGCCCCTCGATTAATCCGTACCCCAATCAAATATTCCTTGATACTGGTACCCATATGATTTTTGAATACTCGTGACAAGTGACTCCGGTTGACAGCTAAATGCTGGGCGATTTCCTCAACAGATAAATTTTCCGCGTAATGTGCCTCAATGTATTTGACTGTCTCAACAGCTAAAGAGGAATGAACTTTTTGTACGCCACCGCTGATCTTTCCGCCGTCTTTTAAAAGGACTGATAAAAAACGGTAGGTTAGTGCTGTTAACTGTAATTCATTTTCCAAGGTTTCTTCCGTATCTTTCATGCATTCTAAAATAATGTCGATATATTTTTGTATATCGGAAGAGACCATCGTGTACTGGTCTTCTCTGAAAAGCGACTGCCGGATGATTTCTTTTGCCGCATGTCCACCGAAAGAAAGCCAGCAATACATCCATGGATCTTCTCCATCTGATAAGTAAAATGTCGAGTCTCCTGGACGAATCAAGAATAGATCTCCTTTTTTCAATTGAAACTGTTGATTTTTCACATGATAAGATCCTTTGCCTTCCATCACGACGTGTAAGATGTAATCATTGCGAATAGCAGGACCAAAAGAATGAAACGGCATCGTTTTAGAGAAGCCGCAAAAATCAAAATACAATTCTTTTTCTACTTGTTGATGTTCCTTTTTTAAAAAAATCGATTGCTCCATTTCTTCCCCTCCTTACTTCTTTAGTATAATGCAACAAAAAGTTAAATAAAAGTCACAGAAATATATTAAAAAGGAAACGATTTCTTGTTAAGTTTAAGTCATTAAAAGATCTTTGTTATTCGTTGTAACCGGTTTACTTAGTATTATATATTGAACAGGAAAGGAATACAGATTATGAAAAGCAAAATGATCCAACGTATGTCCTACGCTTTAGGCGCTTTTGGACACGACACATTCTATGTTACATTAAGCACTTATTTTATGGTATTCGTGACAAGCCAGATGTTTGCAGGAACAGATAAGGCAACGAATGCAAAAATGATTGCTACAGTTACAAGCTTAGTTGTAGGTATTCGCTTAGTTGAAATTATTTTTGATCCTTTAATTGGTGGCGTTATTGATAATACCCGTACAAAATATGGCAAATTCAAACCATGGTTAGTTATCGGTGGTATTGTTAGTTCTGTACTCTTGGTAGCAATCTTTACCAATTTCTTTGGCTTAGCTACTCATAATACGACTTTATTTATCATATTATTTGCAATCGTTTTCATCTTGTTGGATAGTTTTTATTCATTCAAGGATATCGCTTTTTGGTCAATGATTCCTGCTTTGAGCACGGAAACAAAGGAACGTGAAAAATTTGCTACGTTTGCTCGTTTCGGCTCTTCTCTAGGTGCAAATGGTACTACACTAGTCGTTGTCCCTATCGTTACTTTCTTTACCTATCTTGTTACTCATAAACATATTGAAGGCGCTTCAGGTTGGTTCTGGTTCGGTGTGATTGCCGCTGTTATTTCAGGCGGTACTGCGATTATCACTGCCTTGGGAACAAAAGAAGTCGATACTGCGATCCGTCAACAAAATGAAAAAGCCGGAATCAAAGATGTGTTCAAAGCAGTTGCTCAAAACGATCAATTGATGTGGCTTGCCCTTGCTTATATCGCTTATGCGATTGCTAATGTAGCAACGACTGCCGTATTGTTCTACTTCTTCAAATATGTACTTGGCCAACCAACTGAATTTTGGATTGTTGGTCTAGTTGCTGCCTTACTTGGTTTAATAGCTGTCCCATTATTCCCAATGCTTACACGCGTCATCTCTCGTCGCTATGTTTACCTTGGCGGGATTGCAATGATGATTTCTTCCTACTTTTTCTTTACGATCGCAGGTTCAAGTTTGCCAATCGTTATCATCGGGTTAGTATTGTTCTACTTCCCTCAACAATTGATTTTCTTATCCGCTTTGATGACAATCACAGACTCTGTTGAATATGGTCAATGGAAAAATGGTATCCGTAATGAAGCTGTTACTCTCTCTATTCGTCCTTTACTAGATAAAATTGCTGGTGCTTTGTCTAACGGGATCGTAGGGTTTGTCGCTATCGCTTCTGGGATGACTGGTAATGCTACTGCTGCTGATATCACTGCTCATGGCGTAACGACTTTCAAAGCTTATGCATTCTATGCTCCTGCTGCTTTGATGATTTTCTCCGCTATTATTTTTGCTTGGAAGATTACATTGACAGAGAAAAAACATGCACAAATCGTTGAGGAATTAGAAAACAAATTGGCTCCAGCTGATACAATGGAAGATGAACTTCACGATGCAGTAGTTCCTTCACATTAAGAAAGGATCTTGAAAATGAAGATTACAGAAAAAGATTTCGGCCAAGGTTATCATTTGATAACCTTGGAGAATAAAAACAAGCTAGTACTTTCTGTCTCTGATTTAGGTGCTAGGATCGTTTGTTTAAAAACAAATGATCAAGAATTAGTTTTGGGATTTGACACCGCTGAAGAATATATCGAAAAAGACCCGTATATCGGCGCGTCTATCGGTCGCACCGCAGGGAGGATCGAAAATGGCCGCTTTTCTCTCAATGGAAAAACTTACCAATTAGCTATAGATCCAAAAACTGGGCATAATCTGCATGGTGGTTCTCCTGGATTTGAATTAAAAAAATGGTCTTATGTCATTTTGAATGGCGAAAATGAAGCTTCTGTCATTTTTACTACTACAAGTCCCGACGGAGAACATGGTTTTCCAGGTACATTGGATGTGGAAGTCCGTTATACTTTGACACAAGATAATATCTGGCGGGTGACCACTCGCGGTATCAGTGATCAAGATACTTTATTCAATCCGACAAATCATGTCTACTTCAACTTGACGGGAGATGCTTCTCAAGCGATCGATCAACATGAGCTTTGGCTCAACAGTGAAGCTTACGCTCCTTTACGAGCAGACAGTATTCCTATAGGAGTAAAAGAAAATACTGCAGGGAATGCTTTCGATTTTCAAACGCCTAAAAAACTAGCGTCCGTTTTTGCTAGTGATTTGGATCAAAAAGAACTCGTTGACGGAATCGATCATCCATTTTTCTTAAAAGAATCTGGCTTGGATAAAGAAGCCGCTCGCTTGACTAGTCCGGATAAAAAAATCCAAGTAGATATCGCTACAGATGCTTCTAGTATGGTTATTTTCACTGCAAATTTCGGTCCAGAAACACCAGAAATGCGTGGTCGAAAACTGGCACATCACGGCGGCATCACATTTGAGACTCAAACAGCTCCAGGGGCAGAGCGCTTCTCAGCATTTGGTTCGATTCATTTAAAAGCCGGAACAGCATTTGAAACAGTGACAGAATTCAAAATCAAAACAAGAGAGGAATAACTCATCATGGAAATCAAAAGAAGCTTAAACACAAAATTTGCCGAAACATTCGGCCCTAAAAAAACGACACAATACTTCTCGCCAGGTCGCATCAATTTGATTGGTGAACACACTGATTACAATGGCGGTCATGTCTTCCCTGCTTCCATCACTTATGGAACGCAAGGCGTCGCCGCACCTAGAGACGATAATAAAATATTAGTTTATTCCACAAACTTTGATGATATCGGCGTCATCAGTTTTACTTTAGATGAGCTAGAATATGATAAAAAAGCAAATTGGGCAAACTACGTAAAAGGAATGGTCCTTAAATTAAAAGAAGCTGGACACCCAATTGATCATGGATTTGAGTTGTTGGTGGAAGGAACAATTCCTAACGGTGCAGGACTTTCCAGTAGTGCTTCATTAGAATTATTGGTAGGTGTTGTATTAGAAGATCTGTTTGATTTAAAAACGGATCGTTTGGAACTAGTCCAAACGGGTAAAAAAGTAGAAAATGAATTCATCGGTGTCAATTCAGGTATTATGGATCAGTTTGCTATCGGCTTCGGTGAGCTAGATCATGCGATTTTGTTAGATACAAATACGCTGAAATATGAAATGGTCCCAGTGAAACTAGATGGTTATGCAATCGTCATCATGAATACGAATAAACGTCGGGAATTGGCAGATTCAAAATACAATGAACGCCGCAGCGAATGCGAAGAAGCCTTGGCACGTCTGCAAAAAACTTTGCCTATCTCTTCTTTAGGAGACTTAGATGAAGAAGAATTTGAATCAACTATTGACCAAATCGGTGATGATACATTGATACGCAGAGCTCGTCATGCTGTTTATGAAAATCAACGTACTTTGAAAGCAAAAGCTGAATTAGAAGCTGGAAACTTGGAAGCATTTGGACAACTGCTAAATGATTCTCACCACTCTCTTCGCTATGATTATGAAGTGACTGGGATCGAGTTAGATACACTAGTGGACGCTGCTCAAAAACAAGAAGGTGTCTTAGGTGCACGAATGACAGGAGCTGGATTTGGCGGCTGTGCGATTGCTCTTGTCAAAGAAGAAAATATACCTGCCTTCAAAAACAATGTCTATGATGAATATATGAAAGTTGTCGGCTATGCTCCAGAATTTTATGTTGCACACATTGGAAATGGGACAACAAAGATTGATCCAGAAGCCGTTCATGTATGATAGAAAAATCAATGAACACAGCTAAATAAATAGGTAGAAATAACCTCTCAGCAATTTTCAAACATGAGCAAAAGGCTCACATTTGAAAATTGCTGTTTTTTATTGACACGAAAAGGGAACGTGTGTTCTAATTATGTAGAAGAGGTGATTGTTATGTGGGCGAATCAAAATCCAGTATTTGTTTATGAAAAAGAACCTTCACGAGATATTTTATGTATTGACTGCAAATCTTTTTACGCCTCCGTAGAGTGCGTGGAAATGGATCTTGATCCCCTTACAACTAAATTAGTAGTAATGTCCTATCCGTCTGATTCGACAGAAACACGGGGTAGCGGATTAATCTTGGCTTCCAGTCCTGCAGCAAAAAAAGCATACGGCATCACCAATATCAGTCGTGCCAGAGATTTACCCTTCCCCTATCCAAGTGATTTATATATTGTTGCTCCAAGGATGGCCTATTATATGGAAAAAAACAGAGAAATCAATACTATCTATAAAAAATATGCAGATGAAGCGAACCATCATGTCTATTCCGTTGATGAAAGCTTCCTTGATGTAACAAATAGCATGGCACTCTTTGGTAAAACGAATGCGTACGACATGGCTAAACTGATCCATAAAGATGTATTTGAACAGACCGGAATCTACACGACTATAGGAATCGGCGATAACCCACTACTTGCTAAACTAGCCTTAGATAATGGCTCAAAAGACGGAAAACAAATGATTGCTGAATGGCGTTATGAAGATGTCCCAGAAAAGTTATGGACAATCTCAGATATCACTGACTTTTGGGGAATCGGCAAACGAACAGCAAAACGACTGAAACAAATGGGTATACATTCGGTTTATGATTTAGCTCACGCGGATTATTATCACTTGAAAAGCACGTTAGGGATCATCGGTACTCAGCTTTATGCCCATGCTTGGGGAATCGATCGAAGTTTTTTAGGGCAAGAATATATACCGAAATCAAAAAGTATCGGAAATAGTCAAATTCTAGATAGAGATTATACGAGGCAAGAAGAAATCGAGATTGTTATCAAAGAAATGGCCGATCAAGTCGGCACCCGCTTGAGACGATCTGCAGCAAAAGCACAAGTAGTCAGCTTATGGGTAGGATACTCCTTAGGTTATCTTGATCCAAATGGTAAGACCGGTTTTCACCAGCAAATAAAAATCGAAGCGACAAATGCTAGCAGAGATCTAGCAGAGGCTTTATTGACCATTTTCCACCAGCATTACCGCTGTCAGGATATTCGGCGTATAGGTGTGAACTGTTCCAACCTCGTATACGCGACAGGTTTACAGCTTAACCTTTTTGAAGATCCTGAGAAGCAGATAAATGAAGCGAAAGTTGATTTTGTAGTCGATACGATCAGAAAAAAATACGGCTTTAAATCAATCATCCATGCGCATAGTCTCTTGCAAGGAGGACGCGCCATCGCACGTAGCTCTCTCGTTGGTGGGCATGCAGGTGGTATGAGTGGATTAGAAGGTGGAAAAGATGAGACGGACAGCAAAAAAATTCATTGACTATAACGAGTATCGAGATCGTCCATTTGGATTAAAATGGGGGACCGCTTTTGCGATGGAAGAACTAGTCAACGGTATCAAAAAAAATGAAGAAGAAGCACGCAAACAACCTCTCCCTAAACAACAAATGACATTACAAGAAATCGATAGTATACTGACAGAAGCTTTTTTATCTCGTAAAGCAGTAATCATCCAGCTCAATTTAACAGATGAATTTGGAAGACTCTTAGATGAGGTTGAAGGTCATTTCATTGGTGAAGCCTATGAAGATTATTTTATGATCGACCATCAGCCGATAGTTTGGGAAGACGTACGGCATATTGAGTTAAAAGAAACAAAAAAATGGTTTGTGACATGAGAGGCTGTTCAATCAGCGTTTTGATCTTATTATTAGCTGATTGAACACCGTTTAGTGGAGGTTGCGAAAAAGTCGCTTAGTTTTGAGTATCAAGTCAAAGCGCTGATTTCACAACCTCTGTCTATCCATCTATCCGGTAAGATTCATGCATCACATCTTCTTTGTTTAGTACGTAGAACCCTTTTTCTTCTGACCATTCGACATAAATCAGCTGTTTTACGTCTGCATAGCCTTCTTTCTTCAAATTCTCCAGAAGCCACGATTCATCTAGTTGATTGGATTGAAGTACTTTATGCTGGATTTGTCCTTCGTCCACTAGCAGGATCGACAAAGCTTTGTCATCATCTGATTTTTTCAATACACTCATTTGACCGGCATTCTCTAGGATAACATGTTTGGCATTTTCAAGAGAAAAGCATTCCTGCTGTCTTAAGATTGCTCGCAACTGCTCCATCTCGATATGGTTATTTGCCAACTCTGTCATGTTGATGACGCCGTCTTTGATTAAAACAGAGGGCTCGCCTTTAACCCAGCGATTGACTTTTTCATTTTTTTGGACGATACGTTCGATGCCATAAATCATTACTGCCCAAAGCGCAATGGCAAATAGGACATGACCTACATGGACATTGTCATCATAGGTTGATTCTTCTAAGATCCCCCTAAAACAAGCGTATAGACTAAATCAAATGGTGTGATTTCCGACATGGATTTCTTCCCAAGCAAACGCACCACTAATAACAAGCCGATCAATCCGAATACCAGTTTCATTGTGATTGAAAAAACCATTCTTTCTCCCCCTAACTATCTGTTAATTAAATTATATATGCTTTCTCTCAAACACGCATGGAATATACAAGGAAGAAATGTATCCTTTCACTAAAAAAAGGACTGTGACACGAGACGTGTCACAGTTCCTTATTCCGAACAAAGGGTGTTCAATCAGCTGACCCTCGATATTCGCTCAAAAAACGGCAAAATATGAGGAACTATTTTGCCGTTTGTTTCTCTAATACTCAGTTCAAAACACTGATTTTACAACCTCTTGGTAAACGGTGTTCAAAAGCTTGCATCTACGACACTAAACCCAATCAGATGAAAAATATGGAGTGCTATTTTTATCTGATTGTTCTTACTGCTTGATGCAGAGCAGCTTTTTCACAACCTCCTACACGGTGTTCCAGAAGTAGCTTCTACGGAAATAAGCCGAAATTTCACAAAAATTTGAGAAGCAATTTCCGTCAATTCCTTCTTATTTCTTGAAGCTGACCACTTCTGTCACAACCTCTTTTCAAATATTTCGTTTCCTTATTCTACAAATGGTTCTTCTCCTAGTGCTTGTTGAGCGGCTAGATTCAACATGCTCCATTGTCGGTCAAAACCTGGTTGGAAGAAGAAGTCAGCTTCTGCCAGTTCTTCTAAAGTCAGTTTATTTTGGATCGCTAGTGCCAACACATTTCCTTGACCTGTAACATCATAGGTAGATAATACTGCTCCTCCTAGCAATTGATGGGTCATTGGATCTGAGAATAATTGGATGGACACTTTTGGATTTCCTTGTTCTTCTGGTACATATTTTGGTCGTAACGTATCTTCATAATAAGACACTCGTACATCTACTCCTGCTTTTGCTGCAGTGAAGCTATTCAATCCGCTTGCTGCAAAATGGCAGTCGAAGACACTTAATGCGGAGGAACCTACGACTCCGCCGAACGGTTTGTTTGGTACTTCTTCAAAAAGATGTTTTACTACATAACGTGCTTCTCTACGTGCAACAGTCGCTAAAGCGATCGGCATTTTTTTGCGTGCTGGGATAGAATAAGCAAGTGTAGCATCTCCTACTGCATACACATCTGGAAGATTCGTTTGCAAGTATTCATTCGTTTGGATCCAGCCACGTTCATCTAAGTCGACGATCCCTTTTAACCATTCAGTATTTGCCTTCACACCAGCAGCTTGGATGACTAGATCTGCTGGGATTTCTTTTTCACTTGTTTTGATCGCTTCCACTTTTCCGTTTCCGGTAAAGGCTTCGATTTTGGCGTTTGTCAAAACTTCAATACCGTTTTCATTTAGGTGTTGTTCTAAAATGTCTGTCATTTCAGCATCTAAATAAGTGCCTAAGGGTCTGTCGATCACATCAAGCAAGACGACTTCTTTTCCAGCTTTTCGGCTTGCTTCTGCTGCTTCGATCCCAATGTAACCAGCACCTACGACAGCGATTTTTTTAATAGCCGGATCATTTAATTTTTCTTTGATTTTGGTTGCCCAATTGTATCCACGCATCAAGTACACATTTTCTAAATCTGCCCCTGGTACTGGCAAATTGTTTGGTTTGACACCAGAACTCAAGATCAATTTATCATAAGGATATTCTTTTGTTTCGTTATCTGATGCGCTAGTAACCGTTACTGTTTTTTTATCTGCATCGATCGTTTTTACTTCGTGATTATTTAAAATATGAACATTGGATTGCGGAAAGTTTTCTGGTCTGAAATTACGTACATCATTTACATCTGTTACCTTGTCTTCTAGATACAGCTCCATACCGCATGACATGAAGGAAACATAGTCTCCTGCTTCAAATAGCGTGATATCTACATTTTCACCGTATCGTGTCAATAGTTCCAAGATCGATTGATGCCCTCCATGAGATGCACCTACAATGACAACTTTGATTTTTTCCATTGATGAAACCTCCTTGAATATTCTTTTAAAATCATTCTAAACAATTTAAACTTAACATTACATCAGTTATGAATCAAAAGAAACGCGTTCATTTGAACCAAATTTAAAAAACAATCGGTAGCTTGCAGAATATACCGCGAAGATGCCGATTGTTTTTTGAGAAAATTCATGAATCACTGTTCTGTTAAAAAGTCTTTGATCCGTTTGCACGCTTCATGTAAGTTTTCCATACTGCTAGCATAAGAAATTCGTATATAGCCTTCTCCTTCTGGGCCAAATGCAATGCCAGGGATACACGCAACTTTTGCCTGTTCCGCTAAGTCTACACAAAACTGCCAAGAGTCGTTTTGAATGACAACTGGGAGTTTGCAAAATAAATAAAATGCACCGTTTGGCTGAGTCACTTCAAATCCTAAAGGCGCCAATTGCTGGACCAGATAGTCTCTTCGTGTTTGATATTGCTCTTTCATGTTCTCGCTATCTTTTACTCCATTTATTAGCGCTTCAGCCGCAGCTTTTTGCGACATCGTTGTAGCCGCAGTCACCAGATATTGATGGACTTTAATTAGTTCGTCAATAAGGGCTTTTTGAGCAAAAATAAACCCCACTCGCCAACCAGTCATCGCATGTGACTTGGATAGCCCGCTTATCACGATTGTTTGTTCCGGAAGATAAGAAGCTATGGACATATGCGTTCCACTGTAAGTCAATTCAGCATATACTTCATCACTTATAACAAATACCGGATATTTTTTTAAAACTTCAGCGATTGCTTCCAACTGGCTTGCAGACAATGTCGTCCCAGTGGGATTGTTAGGATAATTTAAAATGACTGCTTTGATAGCTGATCCATATTGTTCAAATGCTCGTTCAAATTGTTCCGGCTGACAGACAAACCCTGTGTCAGAAGTATCTATCGGGATCAATTCAGCACCAGCTAGTTCCACTAATGGCTGATATCCTGAATAAGCAGGCGCTGGAATAAGAACCTTGTCTCCTTCTTCTAAAACAGATAACAATGCAGAAGCAATCGCTTCCGTTGCACCAACCGTCGTCAAAACTTCCGTTTGCGGATCATAAGTTAATCCATAACGCTGCTGCTGAAACATACAAGCAGCTTCCCGCAGTTCCTCCAGTCCTCTCATTCCGGTATAGTGAGAAAAGTCTTCTTCAATCGCTGTTATTCCGGCTTGTTTGACATGTTCGGGAGTCGGAAAATCCGGTTCTCCCAAGGTAAGCTTGATCACATCTGGTATCGACGATATTTGCTGATCGAATTGCCGTATTTTAGATACTTCTATTCTAGAAAGCCTAGGATTAAATTGATTGGATAAATTCATCATTATTTACTCGCTCCTCTTTTGAACTGCTATCGATTTCTTCAAGAAGATTTTCTGTAAAAAGAATCGTTTTGTACCATTCTACACCATTTTCTAAAACATCCATATCAAAATCGAACGTCGGATCATGTAAAGCAGGGGTATCACCGACACCTAAAAAGAAAAATACACATGGATATTGTTGCGTATATATGCCAAAATCTTCGGCTTGAAGAACTGGATCCTCTAATTCATGTAGTTTGTTTGAATCCGACAATGCTGCGTATAAGCCGCTATGATTGATTACAGCTGGATAGCCGTCATTATAGCGGAAAGAAATAGTAGCTGCAGAGTGAAACTGTTCTGCTAAATGAGCTAATCCCCTCTTCAAATAATTTTGCATATCTGAACTGTAAGAACGGATACTTCCGGATACAA
Source organism: Enterococcus sp. DA9 (assembly GCF_008000875.1). Lineage (NCBI taxonomy): Bacteria > Bacillati > Bacillota > Bacilli > Lactobacillales > Enterococcaceae > Enterococcus > Enterococcus sp. DA9. Next base: position 1,266,320 of record NZ_CP042839.1, on the reverse strand, counting down.
TAACTTCTCCAGCTAAAACATTCCGGATCGTTCCACCTTGGATTTGACCAAATTTCATTAGATGATTCCACTCTGTCGGTAATTGCCGATCAAAATCATAAACATTCTTCAAAAATCGTACAGCTGCCTCCAGACTATCGATTCCTTTTTCACTAGAAGCAATATGCGCGGACTGGCCCTTGATGATGATGTCTGTTTCACTGCTTTGTGCCATCAAAGGTCCTGGTCGAGAAAAAACTTCTCCTTTCGCTAGTCCAGGCCATAGATGAAAGCCAAATATTGCTTGTACTTCATATTTATCTAACAATCCTGACTGAATAACACTTTGTGCGCCGCCGGAAATTTCTTCTGATGGCTGATAGATCAGTACTACATTATAAATAAGCTCCTCGATGTGTTCAGTTATAAAGTCGGTCAACCCTAAAAGCATCGCCATATGTCCGTCATGACCACATGCATGCATGTACCCTTCATGCTTAGAAGCAAAAGAGAGATTTGTTTCTTCTTTGACTGGCAGTGCATCGATATCTGTTCGAAAAGCAATCGTTTCTTCTTGTTGATTATCAAAATAAAGAAGCAGTCCTGTTTCGCCGATTTCATGGATAACGGCTCCACTATTTTTTACTTGTTCATATAAATATTTTTTTGTTTTGAATTCATGAAATCCGATTTCAGGAATTTGATGGAGTGCCATTCGATATTCTTTCAGCATCCGTATTCACCATCCCTTCATAGATACCCTTCACTACGGTTTCATACTGATCATTCGGTACACCGATGATTAGATTCAACTCCTGTGCTCCTTGTGATAAGATCGATGTGCGAATTTCTAATTTATTCAATATCGATAACACTTTTCCAGATAAACCGATCAATTCTTTATGCGGTCCGCCAACGACAGAGATCAAAGCTAAGTCTTCGATAACGACGATTTCTTCCACGCCAAGTGTTTCTTTTAATTCTTTTGTGATGAGAAATAATTTATCGGCAATCGCTTCTGCTGAGACGATCACTCCGATATTGTCGATCCCTGAAGGAATATGTTCGATTGATATCTCATGTTTAGCAAAAATGCTCATTGCTTTCCAGATAAACCCGATTTCATCGGACATATGACGTTTGAATAAAGTGATCGAAAGAAAATCCTTGCGTCCAGCTATTCCTGTCAATCCATTTTCCTTTTCCACTTCGTGATTCGATATTTTTGTTCCTTGAGCGAAAGGATCATTGGTATTTTTTATTTGGATGGGGATATCCGCCTCTTGAACTGGGAAAACAGCTGCTTCATGAAGAACATTAGCCCCCATATAAGCCATCTCTCTCAGTTCTCTAAAAGAGATTTCCTCGATGATTTTGGGATGATCGATGATTCGCGGATCAGCCATCATGATTCCTGAAACGTCTGTCCAATTCTCATAACTCGACGCTTGTAGCATCTTCGCCAGTATCGCGCCAGTAATGTCGCTTCCCCCACGTCCCAATAATTTTTCTTTGCCTGCAGGGTTTGCCCCGTAAAATCCTGGAACAACCATTTTCGGATATCTTTTAAATGCTTTTGTGATTTTCTGTGCTGTTTTTTCCTCATCGATTTTTCCATCATAGTCAAAGAACAGCAGGTCCTTTGCATCAATGAACTGGTAACCAAGATACTCAGCCATCAGTCGAGCAGTCAGATATTCACCTCTGCTTACTAAATAATCTTCAGTTATCTTTTCATCTTCCAGTTGTTTTTGTATGCGTGCCAGTTCCTCTTCCATAGGTAACTGCAGGTCAAGAAGGTCTCTTACTTGAATGAAACGTTCACAGATCCTTTCCCAAAGGGGTGTCCAATCAACATGATGCTGAAGGTAGGCATAAATCAAATAAAGTAAGTCTGTTACTTTGTCATCATCTGATGTACGTTTGCCTAAAGCAGAAACAACGATCACTTGACGATTGGGATCTGAAAGAACAATTGTACGGACTTTTTTGAATTGTTCTTCATGAGACATCGATGTTCCGCCGAATTTTGCTATTTTCAGCGTATTACTCATCTTGCCACCTCCGCTATTTTCTGCATTAAAGCTGCAGCAATCTGTACGGCATTCGCAGCGGCTCCTTTGCGTATGTTATCGGCAGTTGTATAGAACAACAGTCCGTTCTCTAAAGAGGTGTCTTTTCTGATCCTCCCAGCATAAACCGTATCTGTTCCTCTAGCAAGAATGCTCGTTGGATATTTATGTGCTGCTAGATCATCTTCTAATTGGATTCCTGGAAACTGACTGAGACACTCTTTAACTTCTTCAATCGTAAACTCTTTTTGCAACTGAACGGCCACCGAGACTCCGTGTCCATTCTCGATTGGCACACGTACACAGGTTGCTGATACTGGCAAATCAGGCTGATGCAGAATCTTACGGGTCTCATTTATCATTTTCTGTTCTTCTTTGGTATAGCCGTTTTCCAAAGGCTGATCGATTTCTGGAATCACCGTTTGACTAATATTATAAGGATACAAAGCTGGTTCCTCGTCATTTTGCGTGCGGTAAAGATCTTGGATACCTTTCTGTCCAGAACCAGAAACTGCTTGATAGGTCGAATAATTGACTCGTTGGATTCCAAAGGCTTCTTGTAAAGCTTTAAGCGGTAGTACCGCTTGAATGGTTGAACAATTTGGATTCGCAATCAGCCGATTCAATGTATAGTCTTCAAGATTGACCTCTGGAACGATCAATGGAATATCCGAATCTTCTCGCCATGCCGAGGAATTATCTATAACAAATAATCCTTGACTTCTTGCGATTGGCGCAAACTCTTTGGATACAGAAGCACCTGCAGAAAATAGCGCTAAATCATATCCTTCAAATGAAGTTTCTGTCAATTCCTGTACAGTGTGTTTCTTCCCCTTGAATACACAAACTTTGCCAGCTGAACGTTTTGACGCTAATAATTTCAATCGTCCTACTGGAAAATCATATTCTTCTAACACTTTGAGCATCGTTTGTCCGACTAATCCGGTTGCCCCCACAATACAGGTATCTATTTCGCGCATTTTTCTCCATCTCCTCTATAATTCGCGTAACGCAGCAATCAATGCTGTATTTTCTTTTGTCTGATCATCACTTATTTTCAAGACACGTGCAGGTATTCCACCGACAACAGTGCCTGCTGCCACATCTTCTAAAACCACTGCTCCTGCTGCCACGACTGCATCTTTTCCGATATGGACACCTTCAACAATCACTGCATTCGCACCTACCAGCACGCCATCTTCTACGATAACCGGTTTAGCCGATGCGGGTTCGATTACACCCGCTAAGACAGCTCCTGCACCAATATGGCAGTTTTTGCCCACTGTCGCTCGTCCACCTAAGACAGCACCCATATCAATCATCGTGTTTTCACCGATTACTGCACCGATATTGATAATCGCTCCCATCATGATCACGGCATTGTTGCCGATGGACACTTGATCTCTGATAATAGCACCTGGTTCGATACGGGCATTGATTTTTTTGATATCCAGCAAAGGAACTGCACTGTATCTTGCAGCAGTTTCGATTTCGATTTCAATGATTTTTTCCGCTTCAGCTTCTAAAACCGGAGCAATCGACTCGTAGTCACCAAAAACAACGAAGCTGTTTCCTTCACCAAAAACTTTGCTGTCTTTAAATTTGATTGGCTCGGTTACATTCAGATAGACTTTCACAGGCGTCTTTTTAGATGCCGTTTGAATGTAGCGGATGATTTCTTGAGCTTCCACGTTTCTTACACCCCTTTATCCATTAATAAATCTTCTAATTTGTAATAACCTGGTGGCTGATTTTTCAACCAGTCCGCTGCTTCTACTGCACCTGCAGCAAAGATTCGATTAGAAAAAGATTCATGTTTGACCGTAAATACTTCATCGGGAGCTGCAAACATTACCTCATGTTCACCAGGTAAAGAACCTGCACGAATACTGTGTACACCAATTTGATTTTCTTCTCTTTTTTGTCCTTGCCAGTTGTATACAGGCTGAAGCTTTTGTACTTCTTGGATTGTTTGAAGAAGCATATTCGCGGTACCAGATGGTGCATCTTTTTTACGACTATGATGTTTTTCAATCAGTTCGATCTGCCAGCCTTGCAACATTGCAGCTGCTTGCTTGATCAGTTGGTTCATCACCATGATGCCTAACGAAAAATTAGCACTATACATCACAGGTACCTGCTTGGCATGTTCTTCCATTTCTTGGAACTGTGATTGTGTATAACCTGTCGTGCCAATGACTAACGGAAGTTGACAAGACAAGCTATACGAAAGGATCATCTCTAAATTATCTGGATGAGAAAAATCAATAAGCAGTTCTGGCAGTTCCGTAAAAGCAAGTGTAGTTGCTTCTTTAGGTGCCGTCCGTAAAAGAAGGACCGTGTCTTCTCTTTCTTGTGCAACTTCTTCGACTCTATTCCCCATCTGTCCACTGCCAATCAGTCCGATTTTCATTTTTCAACCGTCCTTTCCCTTAGCAAAAGCTGAGCTAATTGTTTCTTTTTCTCTTCCGAAAGGGACACTAAAGGCAGGCGTAGAGGTCCTGAAGGTAAATTTAATAATGACATAGCTGCTTTGACAGGAATAGGATTGGTCTCACTGAACAAGGCATGGATCAGCTCAAGTGCATTTAATTGTTTTTCTTTTGCTTGCTGCCATCTTCCGTCCATCATATCTTTTACTAACTCATGGACTATTTTAGGCTGGATATTTGCCCATACACTGATTACACCGCTCCCTCCTACACTCATTACTGGCAGGATCAAATCATCATTTCCGCTGTAAAGGCTGAATTTTTCGCTAATCAATCGAGCGGCATCCATCACATAAGCCATATCTCCTGAGGCTTCTTTCAAACCAATGATATTAGGATGTTCTGCTAAATCTACTAGTACATGGATTGGAATCGACATGCCTGTTCTAGAAGGGACATTATATAAAATAAGCGGAATTGGTGAAGCTTCTGCAATTGCTGTGAAATGAGCAGCTAATCCTGCATCACTTGTTTTGTTGTAGTAAGGAGTGATGACCAAAAGTGCATCTGCGCCCAAAGAAGCAAAATGCTTCGCTTTTTCAATCGTTTCTTTCGTATTATTCGTTCCAGCTCCTGCAATCACCGGCACACGGCCAGCCACTTTCTTTACTGTCAGTTGAAGGATCTTCTCCTCCTCAGATTGTGTGAGTGTAGAAGATTCTCCTGTTGTACCCAAAACTAATAATCCGTCTGTTTGTTCATCTAAATGGAATTGGATCAATTTTTCCAAACCAGCATAATCTACTGATCCCTCTTCATTCATCGGCGTGATCAGCGCCACGATCGAACCTTTTATCATCTTCATTCCTCCAATATTCTTGTCCATTCATGAACTGCTGGACCAGCCATTTGTATCGTATCCTCACCAGAGATCATCAAGTCTCCTTGTTCCAAGTGAACGACTACCTGATCTGCTGAAATCTTCCCAGTTTCCTTCGCAACCGCATAAGAGGCACAGCAACCTGTACCGCAAGCAAGTGTCCAACCTACTCCTCTTTCATAGGTACGGACGGTCAATTCTTGTTCATTGACTACTTCTACAAAGTTGACATTGGTTTTTTCTTTGAATAAAGGATGATGACAGATCAGTTCGCCTCTTTTTTTCCAAACTTCCTCACGCGCATTTTCAACAAAAACAACGGTATGGATCGTCCCTAAAAATAAACTAGTGATCGTTACTTTTTCGCCACCAATTTCTATTTCCTGGTTTTTTATTGGATAAGATTGTGCAGCTTTGATTTTTTCTGGAGAATCATCTGGCACTCCCATATCTACGCTGCAATAAAAAGGTGAGGGATCCAACACCGTAATTTTTCTTGTGCCTGCTAACGTCTCTACGTTGAATTCCTGTTCATCCATCCTATTTTGATCATTCACATATCGAGCAAAACAGCGAATACCATTTCCGCACATAGGGGCACGGCTACCATCTTTGTTGTAATAGATCATTTCCAACGGATCGGTTTTTACGGCGATCAATCCGTCTGTGTCATATTTTTCTTTTGCGCATAAAGAAGCGGCTAATTGACTATAATTCGTATCCTCTGTGTAATCTAATAAGATAAAATCATTTCCACAGCCATTATATTTATGAAGGATCATAAGAAACTTCCCCCCTTAGTAGATCAGAAAATGCTTGTCTGCGAACAACCAGTCTTGATTGACCATTATTGACAAAAACAACTGCTGGTCGTGTCGCTCGATTGTAGTTGCTGCTCATTGAGTATCCGTAAGCCCCCGTGGAATAAACAGCTAAAAGATCACCTGATTTTGCTTTCGGCAAATAAGTTTCTTTGATTACCACATCTCCTGATTCACACATTTTTCCTGCAATCGTCACTTTTTCTGTTTTTTCTTCCGACAATTTTTCTGCTAAATCACAATCGTATGCTGCCTGATACAGAGCTGGGCGGATATTATCTGTCATCCCGCCATCTACAAAGTAATATTTTTTATGTGGTGTCTTTTTGATGAAGCCAATCGTGTATAGTGTTGTACCAGCTTCCCCAACAATACTTCTTCCTGGTTCGATCAGTAGTTGACGAATCGTCAGTTTTCGTTTGTCCAAAGCTTCTTCCGTATATTCAATCAGCTTTTTTAGTGCCTCTTCGATTGGGATTGGCTGATCATTTTGTGTATAACGAATCCCGAATCCTCCCCCGAGATTCAAGGAAAGTGGTTGCTCAAAATCGGTTAAGTAACTCGTCAATTTGTCGATTTCAGCTAGCCAAGCAGTAACATCAAAAATTTGTGACCCAATATGGGCATGAAAACCTTCTAACTCTAGATAGCTGCTTTCTTTTATCAATTGGAGAGCTTGCTGACACTCTTTACTTTCATAGCTCATGCCGAATTTTGAATCAATATGTGCAGTGACGATATATTCATGAGTATGGGCATCTACACCGACATTCAACCGAAGCATGACATCGACTTTTTTAGAATAGCGTTGGCTTAATTCTTCTAATAACTCGACTTCCATCAAATTATCGGCAACAACATGCAACAACTCATTTTCAAGTGCATAGATCAGTTCTTCTGGGGTCTTGTTATTACCATGGAAATAAATAGCATCTCTAGGAAAATCAGCTTGCAAAGCGGTATAGATTTCCCCACCGCTGACAACATCCAGCCCAAATCCATATTCATGGACTAAACGTAGCATCTCAATCGTTTGGAATGCTTTAGAGGCGTAAAGCACTTTTGTATCAAAATGCTTCGATACAAAGCCTCGCTTGAATGACAGCATCGTTTGTCTCATCTTTTCTTCGTCATACACATACAGAGGTGTCTGATACTTTTCTGCTAATGTGCTTGCTGTGACTCCGCCAATTATCAATTTTGTCATTTTTTCATTCCTCTTTTCACATTTTTTCCGTTTTTATTGGAATTTCATTTGATAAAGATTTGAATTTTATTGGAATAATATTATACAAAATTTTCTGAATTGTCTAGTATATTTCGAAACATTTTTTTAAAACAAAAATAAAAATGGGTACAAAAAATAAAATATCCGAACTATCAGAAGAATATTCCTGCATACCAGCAGAGGTTTATCGCTGTTTAGCGATGATAAACCCTTTTTACTTCCATATCGTTCGGATATCTTAAATTTATGAGTTATTTCAACTATTTTCACGGTTCCATGATATTGAAATAGTTGTTTGTATCTGCTTTAAAAAGCATGGACCAGTTTCGTGGTTCACCCGAGGAATCAAGCATTTGCTGGAGGAATGCTAATCTTTTTCCTTCATAAATGAGCGTGACCTCCTCTTTGTCTGAAGAAATAGGATAATAAGTCAAAATTCCTTGCCAGTAATCGATGAAATAAGTCGTTGTCAATGAATGGATTTGACCATTTGAAAGTTGCCAATCATCTGTGAACTTTACCATGCCCGTCTGTTGTTTTTTGGTCGAGATAGTATGGATGCTTAAATAATCCAGCAACATTTCTCCATTCATCTGTGCCGATAACTCTGACGAATCAGCCGATTCAATTGAAAACAAGTCCACATCTTCCTTTAATTCCAGTGCTCCAGTCAAGTACTCATTTCGCCAAGCCCCAGATTCCGATTGATACCCCAATTGTGTCAACGATCGTCGGCAAAGCGCTCTTGCCTCTTTATTTTCAGGATCTGCGTAAATGACCAAATTCGTAACTTTTGCCGCCCATTGATAATTTCCTTTTTCATAATCTTCATGTGCTTTTTCTAAGATGGCCTCTGCTCCACCCATGTACTTTACCATTTGTTTCGCTTCCCGTTCAGGAGGAAGCGGATTTAAATTCACCGGATTTGAATCATACCAACCGATATACTTTTGATAAACCGCCTTGCTATTATGAGCAATCGTTCCGTAATATGGTCTTAGATACCACTGGTTTGTCAGCTCTTCTGGCAAAGCGACTTGTTCTGCTAATTCGTTTATGGTATACCCGGCATTGACAGCTTTAAGTGATTCATCATGAATTCCTTTATATAACCGTGCTTGGTCTAGTAAATACCTGTTAATAGCATCTGGTTCCTCCTCAGTGGCGTACCGCGGCCAAGTATGCGCATGGAACAATACTTTTGCTTTTGGTCCATAGCGCCGTTGTGCCTCGATAAGGTATCTCGACCAGCTTTTTCATCTCGTATCTGTGCCCCTCGCAGAGTATAAAGATTATGCATCGTACAAGTGCAGTTTTCTGCCATCCAAAGCGCTTGATATGCTGGAATATACGTATTCATTTCGGCAGGGGCTTCTGTGCCAGGGGTCAATTGGAAATCCAGATCTAATCCATCGATAGCGATTATTTTATTTTCAGTGATCTCACAAGTAGGAAGCTCAAAACTGATCGTGCCTGTAGATTGTCCTTGTCCAATCCCAACAGATAAGGAACCAAATGGACTTTTTTCTAAGGAAGAGCCATATTGAAAGACTGCTCTTCTTCCCATGGCCTTCCCTACCATAAGGTTCTCAGAAATAGCAGCTTCCGTAAATCCTTCAGGTACATAAATCGGAACAGAAGGATCTACTTTGAAGTCTTTAAACAAACCGCGTATGCCACCAAAATGATCGACATGGGAATGACTGATAATGATTCCTGCAAGATTCCCCTCCACTTCTGGATACCCGTTTTCATTAAACCAGCGATCCGCAAACTCAATCGCTGCTCTTGAACATTCGATACTCATCAATGTATCAAAGACAATCCATTTATTGTTTGGAGTAAGAACCAGTGTGAGGTTGGCCATATCAAATCCCCGTAACTGAAAGATTTGCTCAGTGACACGAAAGAGACCCGTTTGATGGTTACATCGCGCATTTTCCCAAAGACTTGGATTCGCACAGTTTGGACATTCCTCTTCTAAAAATGCATAAGCTTTCTGGCTCCATATAACTTTTCCGTCTTGAATAATCTCTAAATGGTTAAAGGGAGCGACACAATTCTGGCTAGCTAACATAAATTCATGATTATCCGCAAAGTTCAATTGTTTTTTTACGTTGCTATTTTCTTTCTGTGTCTCTTTCGTCGTATGCTTCTCCATTATTCAGCCTCCGTTTTCTCTTTTTAAACTAATTTAATTATAATATTATTTTAATATAAAGAGAAAGAAAACGCTGTCTTGGTTATACAAGCAGTAGGAAAATAAAAGGAAACATGGCAATTTGAAACTATTTCAAATATTTATAGGCTTCGATAATCTCTTCGTACTTTTCTTTCGCATTTTCTTCTACGGATTTATCTGGATGATACTTCATGACTTTTTGTCGATAGGCATGTTTGATCTCTTCTTTTGTTGCCTGTTCATCTACACCTAAGATCAGCCTAAAATAAGCTTCCAGTTCAAAAGGCTCGTTGATTACTAAAGAAGTTTTTTCGTTGTTCCTATTTTGATCAGATGATTGTTGCGTATGCTCAGAAGTATCTTTCTTTTCATTTTTTTCTTTGAGTAAAAAAGTGAATAAATACGTACACTTACGAAAATACTTATTCAAAGAATGATAAACAACTAAACGGATACCAATTGCTACGAGAGAGATCGGAACTGTCAACAAAATATTCCAAATCAAAGCTAATTGAAAAATAACATTTAATAAATAAAAAACAGTAATGATCGTCATACATGATCCTATGATCTGCAATGGATAAATACCATAAAATTGTAATAGACTAGACAACAGCAGGTAACTCAGTGGAATGCTTAAAAGAATAAATAATTTTACAGATAGATGCGCTTCTGTAAATCGTTGAAAATAATGGATGATAGGCTGAAAAAATTCCAATAATTCAATATATCGCCCACCTATTTCATTCGGAAGGAACATCGAAAACAAAACAACAATTATGTACAAAGCCACTTCTGGAAATGCAAGCGTTACAATTATTGCCCACAACAAAAAAATCAAAAGATAAAAAAACAGTAATAGGATGAATCCCATAAAGATTCCTCTCTTTCAAAATATTCGACAGATCACATCTTTCAATTAAATTGTATTTCAAAGTGTAAATAAAACAAATACTTTTTTATTTTTCAATCGGCTGATTCTACAAAAAACCTCTTGAAAGGCAGATCGGATGATCCACTTTTCAAGAGGCCAAGCTATGTTTTTCAACTTCTTATCAATTCGTCAGCTCATTATTTTGACGCACGTTTTACATAAGAACCTTCTGCTGTATTGATTTCCAATAATTCATCTGTTTCGATGAAGTCAGGAACATTGACCACTAAGCCAGTTTCCATTGTCGCTGGTTTACCTGAACCAGTAACTGTTGCACCTTTGATTGAAGGTTGTGTTTCCACGACACGCAACACGACAGTTGTTGGTAATTGAACACCGATAACTTCGCTACCGAAGAATTGGATTTTTACTTCCATGTTTTCTAGGATATATTTCATTTCTTCTTCTACTGTTTCTACAGGAATTTCATATTGTTCATATGTTTCCAAATCCATGAAGAAAGCTGTATCGTCCATCGTGTACAAATATTGCACAGGTTTTGTGTCGATATGTGCTTTTTCAAATTTTTCTTCTGGTCTGAACGTTGTATCGTATGTTGCGCCTGAACGGACATCTTTCAGTTTCATACGCATAACTGTATTTCCTTTACCAGGTTTATGGTGGCTTGCATCCAGAACTTTAATCAATTTACCGTCTTGAACGAATGTCATACCGGCTCTTAAATCACTTGCTGAGATCATTATTTTTGCTCCTTCTTTTCTTTATCATAATCAACTTTATTGTATCAGACAACCGGTCAGAAAACTAGAGTATTCTCTATCTTTTAAGGTTTCATGACTATTTGACAAAAAAAGTAAATACGGGTAAACGATACTATCAAAAAATTTTTCCTTTCAAGCCTTTGACTTTTATTTTTTTTCATGCTATCGTTAATAAAAATTTTACTTGGAGGGATACACATGACAGTCAGCAACCAAAAACAATGGAATCGTTGCTGTTGTATGGTGCGTAAAAGCAGCATACTATTTGTCATGTCTATTAATTGCCCTTCATAGAATGAGTACCAGGTAACTTACCTTTTTGTCTACTCAATTTTTCTCTATGTCTTTCAAGGAGCTGATTTAATAGTCAGCTCCTTTTTTTATTATCTTTTTTAGGAGGTCCATATGATTATCTCGACAATTACAGAAGCTATTGGTTCTACACCGCTTTATCGCTTTGACAATCAGCACTATTCTATGCCTAAAGGTTCTGCTATTTATGCAAAACTGGAATATTTAAATCCAGGAGGAAGTATCAAAGATCGATTGGGCAGTTATTTGATCAAAGAAGGACTTGCCCAAGGAAAAATCAATGAAAAAACGACGATCATCGAACCGACTGCCGGAAACACAGGGATTGGGATTGCTCTGGCCGCACTCACACATCGGTTAAGAACGATTTTTGTTGTTCCAGAGAAGTTCAGCTTAGAAAAACAACAATTGATGAAAGCATTGGGAGCAAAGATCATCCATTCTCCTAGTGAGAAAGGAATCGTCGGTGCCATCAGCAAAAGTAAAAAACTTGCAGAAGAGATATCGAACAGCTATCTGCCTCTTCAATTTGAAAATAAAGATAACCCCGCTGCTTACTATCATACGTTAGGACCGGAAATCTTTCATGAAATCAAAGAAGATATCCATAGTTTTGTGGCGGGGATCGGTAGCGGTGGAACCTTTGCTGGAACTTCTACCTTTTTGAAAGAAAAATATCCCGACATTCGAATAATCGGTGTAGAACCAGAGGGCTCTGTATTAAATGGCGGAGATCCAGCCCCTCATGAAATTGAGGGTATCGGTGTAGAATTCATTCCGCCGTTTCTTTCTCCCCTTTCAATCGATCAGATCGAGACAATCTCTGATATAGAAGGGTTTAACTATACTAGGCAATTAGCACGAGAACAAGGACTATTAGTTGGAAGTTCGAGTGGTGCGGCTTTTGCAGCAGCATTAAGAGAAATTCGTCGTTTACCACCTGGTCATCGTGTCGTTACGATTTTTCCAGACGCAGCAGACCGCTATTTATCAAAAAACATTTACTTATAGGAGGAAAGAAACATGCACATTCAAACAAAATTGATCCACGGAGGCATCAGTGAAGATTCCACAACAGGAGCTGTCAGTGTACCTATTTATCAAACATCCACTTATCGGCAAGATGGAGTCGGTCATCCTAAACAATATGAATATTCAAGATCTGGTAATCCTACTCGTTTTGCATTGGAAGAACTGATTGCTGATTTGGAAGGGGTGTTCGAGGATTCGCTTTTTCTTCTGGTCTTTCTGGGATTCATGCCGTTTTTTCTCTTTTTGAAGCTGGCGATCATATCTTATTAGGAGATGATGTCTATGGAGGAACATTCCGTCTATTTGACAAGGTTCTTACTAAAAATGGTCTCGAGTACACGATCATAGATACGAGCAATCTTGATAAAATAGAACAATCCATCCAACCCAATACAAAAGCACTTTATCTTGAAACACCTAGCAATCCGCTTCTAAAGATTACTGATTTAGAAAAAAGTGCCACTCTGGCTCATCGACATGGATTGATAGTTATTGCTGACAACACATTTGCTACTCCTTATTTTCAAAGACCATTAGATCTTGGTTCTGATATCGTTGTCCACAGCGGCACCAAATATCTAGGCGGACACAGCGATGTAGTAGCTGGTCTAGTGACTACTAGACATAAAGAGCTGGCTGAGCAGATCGGATTTTATCAAAATGCTATCGGTGCCGTTCTTGGTCCTCAAGATAGCTGGTTACTTCAGCGTGGAATCAAGACTCTAAGTGTTCGTATGGAGGAACATCAAAAAATGCTTTTGCAGTAGCTGATTTTCTTTTCTCTCATCCAGCAGTAGAAAAGGTCTACTATCCAGGATTACCCGATCATGAACTTTATGGAATTGCTAAGCAACAAATGAGTGGCTTTAGCGGAATGGTTTCTTTTACTTTAAAAAATGAAGCAACTGCTATTCCTTTTGTTGAATCTCTCCAACTATTTACTTTAGCAGAAAGTTTAGGTGGCGTAGAAAGTTTAGTAGAAATTCCCTCTGTCATGACTCATGCGTCTATTCCAAAAGAAAAACGTGAAGAGGCTGGCATAAAGGACGGCTTGATCCGTCTTTCTGTAGGAATTGAGTATGGTCAGGATCTCATAAACGATTTAGCTCAGGCATTTGACACAATCAAGAACTAGAAAGTCCGCATAAACGGTTTAGCAGAAAAATCTAAAAAATATTTCAGATTGCTACACCTTGGAAACGATAAGTGTTAGAATCAAGTAGAAA